>NZ_JBVJNV010000006.1:0-66288 GCF_055583505.1 Kribbella sp. NPDC104740
CCCCCCCCCCCCCCCCCCCCCCCCCCCCCCCCCCCCCCCCCCCCCCCCCCCCCCCCCCCCCCCCCCCCCCCCCCCCCCCCCCCCCCCCCCCCCACGGCGGGTGCTGGTGGTGGGGTTGGGGATAACTGGTCGGACGGAATCCCGGAGACGGATATCCTCCTTGGTGTCCGAAGTTTCTGTCCTACTGGTTCTTGCCTGGAGATTCCCGTGATTCTGCGTATGTCGTCGTTGTTCCTCCGCACCCTTCGCGAGGACCCGGCGGACGCGGAGGTCCCGAGCCACAAGCTGCTCGTCCGCGCCGGCTACATCCGCCGGACCGCGCCCGGGATCTACACCTGGCTGCCGCTCGGCCTGCGGGTGCTGCGCAACGTCGAGAAGATCGTCCGCGACGAGATGAACGCGATCGGTGCCCAGGAGCTGGTCTTCCCGGCGCTGCTGCCCCGCGAGCCCTACGAGGCGACCGGCCGCTGGACCGAGTACGGGCCGAACCTGTTCCGGCTGAAGGACCGCAAGGGCGCCGACATGCTGCTCGGGCCGACCCACGAGGAGATGTTCACCCTGGTGGTGAAGGACCTCTACTCGTCGTACAAGGACCTGCCGCTGTCGATCTACCAGATCCAGAACAAGTACCGCGACGAGGCGCGGCCGCGGGCCGGCGTGCTGCGCGGGCGTGAGTTCGTGATGAAGGACAGCTACTCCTTCGACATCGACCAGGCCGGCCTGCAGGCGTCGTACGAGCTGCACCGCAAGGCCTACATCGCGATCTTCGACCGGCTCGGCTTCGACTACGTGATCGTGCAGGCGATGTCCGGTGCGATGGGCGGCTCGGCGTCGGAGGAGTTCCTGGCGATCGCGGAGAACGGCGAGGACACCTTCGTGCGTTCCCCGGGCGGGTACGCCGCCAACGTCGAGGCCGTCGTCGTGCCGCAGGCCGCGCCGGTCGACTTCGCCGGCGTGCCCGCGTCCGAGGTGGTCGACACCCCGGACACGCCGACCATCGAGACGCTGGTCGACGCGCTGAACGCGAAGCACGCGCGCACCGACGGCCGCGAGTGGACGGCCGCCGACACACTGAAGAACGTCCTGGTGATGCTGGTGCACCCCGACGGGACGCGCGAGCCGCTGGCGATCGGCGTACCGGGTGACCGGGCGATCGACGAGAAGCGCCTCGGCGCGCAGGTCGAGCCGGCCGAGGTGGTCGCGTTCGAGGACGCCGACTTCGTGAAGAACCCCGCGCTGGCCAAGGGGTACATCGGTCCGGGCGTGCTCGGCAAGGAGAACGCGTCCGGCATCCGGTACCTGCTCGACCCGCGGGTCGGCGAGGGCACGGCCTGGGTGACGGGTGCGGACAAGTCCGGGTACCACGTGATCAACCTGGTGCACGGCCGCGACTTCACCGCCGACGGCACGATCCAGGCCGCCGAGGTCCGCGACGGCGACGACGCGCCGGACGGCTCCGGTGCGCTGTCGACCGCCCGCGGTATCGAGATGGGCCACATCTTCCAGCTCGGCCAGAAGTACGCCGAGGCGCTCGACCTCAAGGTCCTCGACCAGAACGGCAAGCTCGTCACGGTCACCATGGGCTCGTACGGCGTCGGCGTCACCCGCGCCGTCGCCGCGATCGCCGAAGGCAACCACGACGACCTCGGCCTGGTCTGGCCCCGCGAGATCGCGCCCGCCGACGTCCACCTGGTCGCCACCGGCAAAGACGCCGAGGTCTTCACCAAGGCCGCCGAGATCGCCACCGAGCTCGAGGCGCAGGGCCTCACCGTCCTCTACGACGACCGCGAGAAGGTCAGCCCCGGCGTCAAGTTCAAGGACGCAGAACTGCTCGGCGTCCCCACCATCGCCGTCGTCGGCAAGGGCCTCGCCGAAGGCACCATCGAGGTCAAGGACCGCCGCTCCGGCAACCGCACCGACGTCCCGGTCGCCGAGGTCGTCGCCCACCTGGTCGCCGCCGTCCGCAGCTAGTCAACCGCTGTTCCGCCGAAGCCCCTCGCCATCCCGGCGGGGGGCTTCCGCACATCCAAGAGGCGACCCATGAACGACAACTGCACCTTCTGCGCCATCACCCAAGGCACCCTCCCCGCCCGCTTCCTCCACCAGGACGCCACCGCAGTCGCCTTCCTCGACATCCACCCCCTCCGCCCGGGCCACGCCCTCGTCGTCCCTCGCCTCCACGTCCCAGACCTGTCAGCCCCCAACGCCCCCGAAGCCGTCACCGCGGTGGCGTCCGCCCTCCACCACACCACCCAACTCCTCCAGTCCCGCCTCCCAGCTCCCGCCGTCAGCCTCCTCCAAGCCAACGGCCCCGAGGCAGGCCAGGAAGTCTTCCACCTCCACTTCCACCTGATCCCACGCCACGAGGGGGACCGGCCGCTCACCGACTGGACCCCAGACCCCGCCGAACCGCTCGACGCCATCCACGCGCGACTCACTACCTGATCCACGCCAGGTCGCGCTCTCGCCCGTGCCAACTGCCACCCCACGTGCGAGTCGCGATATGACCCGCGCCCGGATCCACCTGATCCCGTGCTCAGCTCGCGACCTGGCCGGCGCCCAAATTCACCACCGCGCCACCGAGTCGGTGTCCGTCCACAGCTCAACTGGCCACCCCGACCCGTGCCGAACTCGCCACCTAGCCCACGCCCAAGTCGCAACCTCGGCTGCACCCAGTTCACCATCGCGCCACCAAGTTGCCGCAGATTTCGATTCCGGAGAATCTACGACGACGAGTGGAGACAGTGGCTCGCCGCCCTGCAACCACCTCTCGGCCGGGAGCTTGTAGCTACTGCCGTTCGAGGGTGCAGCCCGAGACCGCGGGCGGGGGCGGAACTACGACGCCAGGGCCCGGTGATTGCCAGTCTCGTCAACCACGCCGCACCCGACGTGAGCAGGCTGGCAGCTGTCCGGTGTGTGCAGTAGCTGAGCAGCGTCAGGATCGACGAGACTTGCGTCAACGGGATCGGTCGGTGAGTCGGCGGTCGCGCGGATCCCCGCCCGAGTGCGCCGACCACTTCGGTGGCAGTGTGGTGTCAGCTGCCGCAACCGTGCGCCGTTCGTAGCTGTTCGCCGAATTCAGTCAGGTCGTTCACCGCATCGGGAGCGGCGTGAACCAGCCGGGGTTCGCCAGCCGCGCGGCTCGCGGCGGTCCACAGGATCTTGGGGGCGCCGGCAGGGCGGGTGTCGTGAGCACCGACACTGACGTGGCGGCCCTCTGGCGGGACGCGATGCACTCCTCTGCTCCAACCCGTACACCTTCACCGCGACTTGGCAGACGTCCCTCCTCACAACGCGCCCAGTAGCGACATCATCGTCCGATGTGGCTGCGGGCACGTAGGCAGGCGGGCAACTACGGTACGAGGAGCAGACTGACGGATCATGTTCCTCACCCACATCAGTACGCTGTGACCCGCCTCAGTACCACTTGCTAAGTGGTACTGCCACCGACGTCAAAGAGCCCGCCATACTCCTGTATGGTCTACATAAGTAGCCGCAATGTCAGGTATCTGCTGCGGGAGGGTGAGATGGCGGGCCACCAGGATCCACACCGGCGCGTTTCGCCAGGTCCGCCGGGAGTTTCGTTCGCGGCTTCTGCCGCCCACCGCATTGCGGTCCTCATCGTGTGGTTCGGCTGTCGGCTGCTCCCGAAGGAGAAGCGGGTAGAAGCTCGACAGGAGTGGCTGCACGAGCTCTGGTACATCGGCCTGGCCAACCCCCGGGGCCCGAAAGCGGTGCGGGCTCGCGTCAGCTTCGCCAGAGGCACGCGCAAGGATTGTCAGATCCGCCACGATGTCGCACTCGGGCAGCGAATGGGCCGCGCGGACTTCGTGGGCTCCATCGGGGCGCTTCTCCTGCTCCCCGCACTGGTCTTCTTCATGATCGCTGGCGCCGGCTTCGCGGTCAGCATCTTCTCCGGGAACGGAGATCGCAGCTACGTCATCGCCGCCGGTGTGGGCCTGATCGGCGCGGCGGTGTGCTGGGACGTCTCCCTGGAACTCGCCCGCGGCATCGCCGGCTCCAAGGGCATCTACGCCACCGTCCTCCGGGTTGCCACCTTGCTGCAGGTGGCCACCTACACCGCCACCTTCGGCTTCGCCGTCTTGATCGAGTGCACACTCGGGCTCCTCGCGGCTCGCGGGGACGCCTCCGCACTGGACTACTTCTTCGGGCCCACCGCGATCTACCCGGACCACTCGATGTCGCTCATCGCGAACATCTCGATGACCGTCGCCATGGCGCTCGCGGTCGCGTTGCCATGGCGGATGCGGTGCGAGATCGCCGAGGTCCGCAAGGTCGCGACGTTGTCCTGGGCGACCGAGGACTGATCTGTCGCTGCGGCTCCGAGGGCATTTGATATGTAGGCATAATCCTGCTACTCTACATAGGTAGTTGCTCTTCTAGGAGGTCCTCGTGGCAAACACCACCACCCCCAACACCCCTGCCGGATCTGACGGCAGCGGGAACGGGAACAACGGCGAGGACAACGGCGCCATCGACCTGCGGCTGATGGTCCTGTTGCTGCTCGCGCTGATCGTCGGCCTTCTCGCCGGCATCCTGTCCTACCTGAGTGGCAGTCATTGGGCTGCCGCTGTCCTATTCGGCGGAGGAGCCTTCGGCGGCACCCTCGCGCTGGCCCACACCCTCATCAAGAGGCGTTGATCCTGGAGAACAACGCCTCCCTCCACCCGACCGGGGTGCCGTCCGCTCTGCGGCTCGGCCACCCCGGTCGCTGCTGTTCGCCTACTCCTTGGCCCGTAGATTCACTGCTCGTCGCGGTCTGCTTCGACGACCTGCGGCGGGGGGAGTGGCTGCCACCGGCGCCCGTGGCAGCCGCACCGGCGGCGGCACTGGTGGCAGCCCTGGAGTCCGGGCGGCCTGGCCGCCGCGCTCGGTGGCCTGAGGCCATCCGGCCAGGATCACCGCTTCGCCCTGTCCGAGGTTCTTCAGCTCGTTCGGGTGGATGATGAACTTGTCCACCACCCGCAGGCTGCCGACCCCGCAGGTGCGGTGGTCGTGCCCAGCGCGTCCGCGTCCCGATGACCTCAGCGACTCCTGGTAACCCTGGACAGTGCCGATCGCCCGCGCTCACTCGTCGGCGTCCTCGTTCGTCTGCCGGTAAGAACCAACACCGTTGATCCGCACCGACGCTCGAACTCGTCGGAGAGCGCGCGGAAGTCGGCGGTCGACTGGATCGCCAGAACGGTGATCACGCCGGCGCTGCAAGCGCAGGCATAGCAGTTCAGTAGTCCTGAACCGCCGAGGGCGGAGAACTCGTCAACGACAAGCAGGCAGCGCCCGTCGATGTCCCTGAAGCCCTCTTCCTGGAGCCGCGGCATCGTCGTGACGAGGTCCTACAGCGCCAGGTCGCCGACCTGCTGGGCTGCGGGGGTGTCTCCTGCCCGCGTCGAGGCTCAGCGCAATGCTGTCACCCGCCATGATCGCCGCTTAGAGGTCGAGCCCACCGCGCTGGCGGCACGCCGGGTGCGTGAAGCCTCCACTCTGGGTGACGGGTACCAGATCCGCCAATGAGCCCGCGGAAGCTTGCATTCGGGCTACGCATCAGGGGTCTAAGCAATGACGACAACTGCAGCGAAGCCGCGCAGCGGCGTGGCAAGAAACTTCGCTTCCTCCAAGCTTCTACCCCGAGTAGAGGCGGTTGACCGGCCCGCCCTGGTCCTGATCGTGACAACGCGTGCCCTGATGACGGCGCCCCTCAGCGCGGTCATCTGTCTAATAATGAACCGCGCAGTCATTCGCGGACGAGGACCGGAGCCAGAGGACCGGGAAAGGCCTCTCTCCACCCCGCCTTCCGAGCTCGGCGAAGTGCCTCGCACGAGCTCGGCGGCGATCGCCTCGCGGGCGGCGGCTATCGACCGGATGCTCACGACAACGCGCCGATACGGAACAGAATCTAGCTAACGCATTCACCCCCGTGCGGCGGCATCTTCCGCCACACTGCATCGGAGGACCAGGCATTCATCCAGGGGAGAGTCACGGCTTCACCAAAGCAGCTGCGGGGCCGCGCGGTGGCGCGTCGAGAAACTTGAGTCACTGCAAGCAGCTGCCGCCACGCGAAACCACCAAACCGGCTGGCCACGTAGGGCGCTCGTCGTCACGAGCGCAGCGACTCTGGTCGTGGCCATCATTTCTGCAACAGTGAGATCCTGAGAGCCTGGTCATCAGAAGATGCCCTCCGCGAGCAGGAGAGCCGCTCTCTACGCTACCTACCTGTCAGCACTTTGCTTGGCTGCGTTCAAGATCAGGAAGCCGCCGGGCCTACCGGGAAGTCGACGATCACGATCCGGTACGGCTCCGCTTTGTCGAGCGATACGGCGAGTTGGGCGACGTTGCTGGCATCCAGCTCGCGCTGGCCGCTGTTGGCTGGCAGTAGGTCGAGGTTCGGATGCCGCTTCTCGGGGTCGGACAGAACGGCGAGCTGACCCGCCCAGCCGCGCGGGTCCACATCCGCAGAGATCACGCCACATCGAGGTCAGTTTCCTTGGGGAGACGTTGACCCACTTGGTGACGGCGTGGCGAGGGGGTCAAGGTCAATCAGCAGCGTCCTAAAGCCCGTGCGGCGGCACTAATGGCGATCAACACAGTGGTGGTCGTCTTACCGACGCCACCCGATTCGGAGTAACAACAATGACTTAGGTAGGTAGCATGCACCGCGGCTAGATCCTCGCGAGCTAGCTAGCCACCTATCCCGAGCCAAGTTCAGACTGCGCGAACCCTCATTTCGTTGTTTGCTTGGCTGGCACCGGCAGCCTGTAGATTTTTACGAGCGCGACATCGCGGCGAACCGTCCAGGCGTAGAGAGCTGCGATGAGAAAGCAGCCGGCCAGGGGCACCCATCGTTTCAGGCCGTAGTCGAAGAGCAACCCGCTCATGCCGGAGCCATCTCGAACAGCTGCTGTAGCCGCAGCGAGTGTGCGGAGGAGAACCAAACCCGCTAATGCTGAATACATCCACTGCGATAGGGCCGCGGCGAGGTATGTCTTGTTGATAAACGGTGGTCGCGCGACAGCAGCCCTGCGTGCGGCTGACAGCACCCAGCGCCCTAGGAGGGCGCTGAGGATGGCGGCGGGAGACGCAATCATCGCGTAAGCGAAAGCCACCGCTGTACTGAGCGAGTGATCTTCAGCCACGAAGAGCGTGTGGTCCGCCGCGAGACCAGCGTTAGGAACGTGCAGTCCCAGACCGGCGACTACGAGAGCCATCGCGAACCATACCGCGATCGTGCCTGCTGTGGCGACGTATATCGGAGCGAGGATGATGGTCGCTGCGGTCATCCCCAGAGACGAGCGTTGATAGCTTCTCGCCGGGTGGCTGCCTAGACGCGCATTGGCGACATCCCGTTGGATCCTGCAGGTTTTGCGCTGCCCATGGGCGAACGAGAGTGGCTCGTGGATCGAGCGCCAGCTCGTTGGGTTGGCTGCAGCCACGCCCTCCAATTCGGCCAGCAGTTCCTCCTGAACGTCGGCACGACGGCCCGCCGGCAACTCTCGCAGTACGCGACAGTTCCATCGAATGACGTGCCTCGCTGAACCGAGGGCGGCACGGCGGAGCGCTGACCCTAAACGAGCATCCTGCGTCAGCACGATTAGGAGGTCTGGTCACGCCATCGCATGGCGGGGTCGACCCTCGGCCGAGCAAACTCGTTGAGCGCGGCCTTTGCATCGATGGCACCCAACGTGACTCGGCAAAACTTCTCGCCGGTCTCGGTCAGGAGGTAGTACTTCCGGCGGGGTCCACCGCGATCGTCGGCGGGTTCTTCCCACTCCGACGTGACGTATCCCTCGTCCTGTAGCCGGGAAAGCATCGGGTAGAGGGTGCCACTCTTCAAGCCAGCAGCCTGCATCAGGTCGTATCCCCAGTGCTTGCCCTGAGGGTCGTTGGCGAGGATCCGAAGCACCTTCTCAAGTGCGTTGGTGACCTTCATGAACACTGCTCCTCTACATATATCGACTTGCGATGGACGGGACAGCTTTCGTGTGCCATGAGCTCAGGTTCTTCTGACGCTCGTGGACAGCTGTCTCACTTCGCCCATCATTACTACGACTCGGTGAAGCCTTCGCGTATACATCGCGATCGCGCCGAAGCCTGTCAGCGCGACAAGGTTGGCGATTAGGTTCGCCGTCTCACTGCTGCCGTACAACAGCCCCGCATTGCCGGTCACCAGACTTGCGAGCGACTCGTGGCCTCTCACCACGCCGATATAGCCCAGCTCAACCAGGAGGCCCGAGAAGACCGCCGCGGCGCCTAGCAGGCGCGAGATCGACCCGGTGATGCTCTTCAGGTGGTCGTACTCAAAGTTGCCATCCACTCGATGAGCAACGGCCACTTCGTGAGCGACACTGCGTCGCGCTATACGAAAGAGTTGCCTGGTCAGGCATGCCACCACAGCGAAGGTCAGCAGGAGGCACGCAACGAACGGTCCATTCACAGAGGGATCGATCATGCTCACACCGAGGATACAAAGAGGCAGTATCACGAAGGGCCCCATTGTGACCAGGTAGAGCACACTCTCAGAAGTCAGAGCAGACGGCCGCCAGCCCTGGCCGCGGGTATCGCGGATGAACACGGCGGTGCTGCGTTGACCCAGGGCATAGCGGAGGGTCTCCAAGGCCTCCAGAGGCCCCTTGGCATGCCTTTTGTCGGCGATCGCGGCGAGCTCTCCCAGCCGCTCCTCGTGCAGTTCAGCTCGCTCTGACGACGGCAGCATCCTTGCTGCGCCGTCGATCACACGGAGTGCGAGGGCCTGACTCGTTCTTCGCCACAGCGTCAGTTTCCGGCCGCCGAACAGGACGGCGTCTGCGTAGTCCGAGTTTGCGTACCAGACTGGTTCCAAGTCCGCCGGCGGAGTCATTGCAAGCGCCGCAATCGCTTCCTTGACGGCCGCATCACGCTCTCCCCGCCAATCGGCTCGTTCTGGAGACGACAAGGTCTTTAGGTCAATCATCTGGGGCGCGGAGGGTTGGCTCGATCGGCGCCGCAGCCTCGGAACCTTGGGACCGAGCATCGCAACCTCCGTGATGAGCTACATATATCGCTACCTATGTAGGTTAGCACGCGACCCCTGTCATCAGGAACCCTCATCTTTGATCAACGTCGCTGCCGACCCGGCTTGGATCATCTGCGAGCTGCCCAGGACAGGGCTGTCGGCTCCCATGGTCGATGATGACTATTGCCTGTTAGATAGCGGATCGGCACACCCCCCGACTGATGCGGCCTAGAGGTCACGCGCTCGAGTTGGCGAGTGCCGGCTAACCAACGACAGTAGCGTTGGAGGGCGCCTCGCTGGCATGCCGCCAGCAGTGGTACCGCGATGATAGGACCTGTGGTTATCAAGAGAGGACCAAGCAGGGTCCGAAGCCTCACCAGCCGGACAGGCTTCGCAACCTCAGCGAGTACCAGGCATTCGCCGCCGCAGGCTCAGGCGGCCTAATTATTGGCGCAGCCGCCGGTGGCTGGATCGACATCGCTACAACGGCATGCTTGGGCAAGGCCCGTTGCTCGATGAGCCCAGACGTCATCGAAGCGTTCGGTACGTGGGGTCGGTGCGGTTGGGCACGATCGCTGCGGTGCTGATCGCTGCGCGCACGTTCCGAGCTGAGCGCGACGAATGGGCCGACTCGCGAAACGAAGCGCTCCAGAGTCAGCGGAGCGAAGCCGAGAAGGTCGAGATCTCAGGTGCGATGGTGAAGTCCAACGACAGGTACCACGTCTTCAAGATCAAAGTCTGCAACTTGTCGACCCACCCGATCTCCAACGTGCGGATCCACGTGACCGACGTCGGGCAATTCCTGTTTCGGCCGATCATGGAACTCAGCGCCGAACCACAGTCCGCGAGGGTGGGCAATCGCAGTTACCACGTGTCGCTGGAGCACCCAGACGCACCGTGGATGGAAGACGCGATGGGCGAATCAGAGCTGCGCGAGAAGTTGCTGGCGACCGCGGAGTTTACGTTCGAGCTGCAGGGCAAGAACTGGCGTCGATCCAGCGCTAGGGCCCTAGCTGATCGGTAAGGCCTGATGATCCTCCCGGCGAATCGATACGGCTCAGGTTCGGCCAGCACTGCGTTCAGGGCCTAGCGGCACGCGCGGCAGATGCCCAATGGACCGAGGCCTAGTGATCCGCCGGCAGCGGGATTAGGTAGGGCACGATGCCGACGGGGCTGACCCACCAGAGACGTGTGTCGGAGCCTTCGAGCATGAACCTGTAAGCCTCTCGAGCCGCGGCGCCTGTTACGGCAGAGACCTACTTGCCGCTGGGGTCTACAGGTGAGTCGCCGAGCAGCGCGCCATCTGCGTTGCGGAGATCGTCATCGTCGGAAGGGCCACTCCACACAACGAGCATGAATAGCAGGTCGCCACTTTGAAGGACGGTGTGCGGCGGCCACGCATCGTGCTGCCACCCTAGACCGATCGGCAAGGTGTTCACCACGACGAGCCCTCCGACCGCAGCTCTCGCGAAGGTAGATGTTTTTACAACGAAGTCGTTGATCTCCGACCTCGAGAAGGAGCCGTGCCCGCTAAACATCGGCCTGAGGCAAGCAGCCGGCCCTGCGTCGACAGCATGATGTCCGACTCGCCAATGGCCAAGTCGCCGATGAACTCTTCCGGGAACACCTGTTGAAGAGCCCGGCCGACGGCTGCGTGGTACCGACCTGTGCCTAACCGATCGTTGAGGGGCCCGATACAGCTCGGCGTGCCTTTGCGGGAAGTTCCGGACGACCTGTTCCAGTGCTTCGGCGACCTCGCCTTTGATGGCCCCAGGCACCTCCGAGTTCGACAGGACCGACTCGGCAACCTCAGCGAATGCTCTGCCGACGAGCTCAGCCTCGTTGTCTCCGATCTTCAGGCGAACGAGCTTCTGGCCAGAGATCGCAAGGTAAACAAAACCGATCCCAAGACGAGCAGAACAGGCGCGCCACCGCTGTTGGTCTCGGGGACGAACACTCCCGCGATGCCGACGGCAGAGACACCTCCGCCAAAGACCGCAGCAAAGATTCGGCCGCGGTGACTGAGTTGGGTCGGAGCACTGCCCTCCCCGTCGGCAGCAGGCTGAGCCGCCATCTCTCTATCGTCGCTCACGCGGTGATACTTCCGTACTCATCCAACCGATGACCAGCGGTTGGAATCACGCTTGAACTAGTTGCGTCGATTTGCTCATCGCCATACCGGTCGATCGGCAGCATGCCGGAACGGATGCCGAACCAGGCATCGAGTACAGCGTCGTCGACGGCTGGGCCGACGCCGTATGGTGCTGGCGCGCACTCGACGATTCGCAGCAGCACGATCAAGCGCTGCGCAACCTGACATGTCCCCATCGACCCCTCCCCACCGCTGTATCGGTTTGGCGGTCTCCGACGTTTCACATCGTCGTTAGGCGGCGGACGCCAGGCTGTGGCAATTTCTGCCCATCCACTGCCAATCGCCGGCGGTGGTGCGCTGATACCCGAAGGCCCAGGCAGCGGGGTCGCCGACCGGGCCGGTGCGATCCATGTTTTGGGCGGCGCGGATCCGCTCAAGGAAATCTTTCTCGTAGAAGCGCTGCCACTCGCCGGGCCCGCCGAGTAGTTCATCCCGAAGCTCACGTTCATAGGTTCTCCTGGTCGACGGGGCGAAGATCGCCGGCGGGCATCCAGGCGACCTGGCCGTCGCGGCCGCGGACTCAGCCGAGTAATTGGCCGCCTTCGCGGATCCAGGCGTCGAGTTCGCCTAGCTCGCGGTACTCCACCGTTTGTGCGGGTTCGGCCAGCTGCACGTCGGCAGCCGGGTGGGGGCCGTGAGCGTCGAACTGAAGGTCGAGATCGGCCTTCACCTGCTCGGCTGCGCTGGTGTCGGCTAGGTCGCTGGCGCGCCAGCCGTTGAGCGCGTTGTCCCACACCCCCGAAGTTGCCCTTCGGGGGGCGCACCGTGAACGTCCCAACATGTGTGGGTGTGGAGGTGGGCGGATGCGGGGCCGGCTGGGTGCGGGGGCCCGAGATGGGAGAGCGCTGGGTCCGTGGGGCCGGAGTGGGGAGTCAGGGGCGGACCCAAACCGTCCAGCGTTCCAACCGGTAGTAGTCGAGGCGCTGGTAGATCGGCTGGCCCGCGTCGCTGGCGATCAGGGTGGCGGGGTGGGTGGGGTGGTGAGTGGTGGCGGCCCAGGTGACGGCGGCGCCGGCGCCTTGGCCTCGGGAGTCGGGGAGGACGGCTACGTTCTCGACGACCGTTGTGTGGTGGGCGTGGTGGGCTACCGAGGTGGCGACGGGGGTTGAGCCGTCGTAGGCGACCCAGGCGGTGGTGTCGTCGGCGAGGAACGTGGGGGAGTAGAGGTCGCCGGAGTGGTAGGGCTGGAGTTCGGGGAGGGGATAGCCGTTGATGAGGACCTGTTCGGCGTCGGCTAGCTCCTGGGGAGTGGTGACCTGGCGGATGTCGAGGGTGGTGGCCGGTGGGGTGGTGGGGGTGTTGGGGAGGTGCATCATCAGCGGTGGGTGGCCGGCCAGCGCAAGCCCGTACGGCGTGAGGTCGGGGGTGGGCCACGGGCTGACGAAGAGGTATGGGACGTCGCGGGGGAGTTCGCGGTCGACGGCGGTGACGACGTCCTGGGCGGGGACGGGTTGTTTCGGGATGATCCAGTTGGTGATCGGGCCGCGGTCGCCGAGGATTCCGCCGGACCACGTGGCGTCGTCGTACCAGGGGCGGCCGGCGCGGCGGGCGGCCGCGATCGCCCAGGAGGCGTGGGCGAGGACGGCCTGGCGGACCAGTGAGTCGGCGGCGGGAAGGTCGGGTTCCCAGCCGGTGGCCAGGTGCTCGTCTTCGGGCGGGAGGATCGATGAGCTCATGTGGGCAACCCCTCTCTCTGATCCGACTGTCGCACGGGAACCGCGCGAGTGGGGTCGGTCACGTCGGGGCCGGTAAGGGTTTATCGGTACTACGTCCTTACCTGATCATGGGGAGCTGTGCCTGACATTTCGCTGTGGACCGTGGTGTTCCTGGTGGTCGCGGCCTTCTCGGCGGGGTGGATCGATGCGGTCGTCGGGGGCGGCGGCCTGATCCAGCTGCCCGCGATGCTGCTCGGGTTGCCGAACGCCTCGCCGGCGCAGATCCTGTCGACCAACAAGATCTCCTCGCTCTGCGGTACGGCGACCAGCGCGGTCACGTTCGGCGTCAAGGTGCGCCCGGACAAGCGGACCGTGCTGCCGCTGACGATCCTCGCCGGACTCGGCGCGGCCGCGGGGGCGCTGGTGGCGACGAAGATCCCGATGAGCTGGTTCAAGCCGATCGTGCTGGTGCTGCTGATCGGCGTCGCGATCTACACCGCGCTGAAGCCGTCGCTCGGCGCCCGGACCGCGCTGCGGTGGGACGGGCGCAACCACTACGTCGCCGCCGGCGCGGTCGGGTTGCTGATCGGGTTCTACGACGGCGCGGTCGGGCCGGGGACCGGGTCGTTCCTGATCTTCGCGCTGGTCGGACTGCTCGGCTACAACTTCCTGCAGGCGAGCGCGAAGGCGAAGATCGCGAACGTCGCCACGAACCTCGGCGCGATCGCCGTGTTCGCCGCGCACGGCGCGCCGCTGTGGGGGCTCGGGCTGACGATGGGCGCCGCGAACATGGTCGGCGGACTGCTGGGTGCCCGGACGGCGGTCGCGAAGGGGAGCAAGTTCGTCCGGGTGATCTTCCTGGTCGTGGTCAGCGCGCTGATCCTGCGGCTGGCGTACGACATCTTCGGCTGAGAAGTTGATTGCCTGAGGCAAGGTACGGCGGACCCGGAGCGCGAGCCAATTCGGTTGCTGTTGGCCCCCGGTCGGCCCCACACTGGGCGGGCACGGCCGGATCAGCAGTGGGCCCGGAGGTTTCCGGGGTCGTCCTGCGTGTCGTACCCGGTGCGGTGGTTCTGCAGTCTTCACCCCGCGGGTGGAGCGGATCAGTGGTTTGTCCCGGGGTCGCACGGGTCCCGGTCGCCGGCTTTGCGGGCCCGGCTGCTCGTGACGAGCTGGAGCCTCCGCCGGAGATCGGGGTGCGTCCCGGGGCAGCCCACGCGAGGACGACGGAGAGCGGCGATGGCGAAGATCACCGTGCAGGCGCACGAGCAGGTGCTGGTGTACCGCGACGGCGTGTTCGAGTCCCAGCTCGAGCCCGGACGGTACGCCGTACGCCAGGCCCGCCGGACGCGGCGTGAACGCGTCGACCTGCGGATCCGGCAGCTGGCCGTGTCCGGTCAGGAGATCTTCACCGCCGACGGTGTGACCGTCCGGGTGACGGCGGTCGCCCGGTGGAGGGTCGCCGATGCCCGGGCGTTCGTGGAGAAGGCCGAGAACCCGGAGGACCTGCTGCACGTGGCGCTCCAGCTGGAGGTCAGGGACGCGATCGGTCACCGGGAGATGGACGAGTTGCTTCGGCCCGAAGGGCGCGCGGCTGTTGCGGCAGCGCTCGGGCAGGCGAGCAGCAACCTGAGAGCAGCGGCGACCGAGCTCGGGATCACCGTGCTGGAGGTCGCGGTTCGGGATCTCGGGGTGGTGGGTGAGCTCCGGACCGCACTGGCCGAGACCGCGCTGGAACGCCAGCGCGGGCGGGCTGCTCTGGAGCGGGCTCGGGGTGAAGCCGCGGCGTTGCGGTCGCTGGCCAACTCGGCGAAGGTGCTCGACGATCACCCGGCGCTGGCCACGCTCAGATTGGTGCAGGTGGCCGCGGACTCCGGGGCGACCGTCGTGCTGACCCCGGATGGTCTAGCGTCTCGGGGATGAAGGTCCTGTACGACGGCCCGGTGCGGGTCTCCTACTTCCAGCTGTACGTGATGTCGGGTGGGACGTTCGCCAGTGATCCCGCCGAGTCCAACCACGGGCAGGTCAACGGGCTCTGCGGGGCGGCGCTGCCGGGGACGTTGTTCCTGACCACCGGGCTGCACTTCGGGCACACCAGCTTCACCGTCGAGCTGCACGACGACCGACCGCCGGTGGACAGCAGCTGGGAAGAAGTCGTGGAGGTCTCGTTCCGGCCGGTGGAGGACGAGGTCGCGCTGGTGGAGTGGGCGGGGGAGGCGGTGCATCTGCTCGAGTTGCCGGGTGGGGACTATCGCGTGCGGTACTGCGCGAGCGGGATGGATGCGGCGGCGGATGCCGACACCGTGGGAGACGACGAGCCGCCGCTCGATCGGTATCTGCTGCAGTTCTGGCCCGGGAAGGCCGAGCCGGATGTGATCGTGCAGCAGACCTCGGAGATGGCGAAGTACTGGCACCAGGCCTGGAAGGACTGAGAGCGTGGTCGACTACGACGAGCGGCTGCACAAGGTGTACGCCGCGGGCCGCGCCGTCGATCAGGAGACGATCGACGGCTGGATGCGGGCGTACGCCGAGGTCGCGCCGCGGCACAGGCCGCTGACCGTGCTGGATCTCGGGTCCGGGATCGGGCGGTTCACGCCGGCGCTGGCGGACACGTTCGGCGGGCCGGCGTACGGGGTGGAGCCGTCGGCGAGGATGCGGGAGCAGGCGCCGGAGCATCCCAACGTCACCTACCTCGACGGGGCGGCTGAGGCGATCCCGCTGCCGGACGGCGCGATCGACGTGGCGTTGCTGTTTCTTTCCTTTCACCACTTCGGAGATCAGCAGCAGGCGTTGCACGAGTTGCACCGGGTGCTCAAGCCCGGGGGAGTGGTGTTGCTGCGCAGCCAGTTCGCCGATCGGATGCCGGAGCTGCTCTGGTACCGGTACTTCCCGTCGGCGCGCGCCGTCGACGCGGCCATGTACCGGACGGTCGAGGAAACCCGGCGCATGGCCGTCGCAGCACAACTGATCCCCGAGGACGAGCTGCGCGTGATCGAGGCAGAGCGGCCGCGGAGTCTCCAGACCCTGTACGAGCGGATCAACGCACGCGCGCTGTCGACGTTCGAGCACCTGCCGGCGGACGAGATCGAGGCCGGGTTCGCGGAGTTCCGGCGGGACGCCGAGGCCGACCCGGAGCAACCGACGCCGGTGGTCGGCGCGTCCCTGATGGTGCTCAGGCGTCAGGGCTGATCTGCCCGTTCGTGCAGATCCTGCACTCGAAATCCGCCGGCGGACCTAGGGTCGCGGCATGACGACGATCTTCGACGGCCGGATGGGACTGACCTTCGGCCAGATCTACCTGATGACCGGTGGGGTGGACTGGCCCGACTTCGACGACTCGCGCCGGGGTCAGGTCAACGGGCTGTGCGGTGCCGCCGAGCCGGGCCGGTTGCTGCTCACCACCGGGCTGCACACCGGCGAGGTCGGGCTGCGGGTCGAGCGGCTGGACGCCGAGCCGGAGCTCGACGACCGGTGGGAGGAGATCGTCGAGGTCTCCTTCGAGCCCGCCGGTACGACGCTGACGCTGCACGGGCTCGACTCCGGGCCGTTCGTGAAGACCGAGCTACCCGTCGTCAGCTACCGGGCGCGGTACTGCGCGACCGACATGGACAAGGGCAAGGAGGTCGACGTGGTCTGCGACGACGAGCCGGTCGTCGACCGGTACCTGCTGCAGCTCTGGCCCGCCGAGCCGGCGCCGGACGTGATCCGCAAGCAGACCTCGGCGACCGCGTCGTACTGGCACCAGGAGCACTAGACGTCCCAGTGCACCTTGACGGCCGATGGTTTGCGGAAGACGAGGCCGCGTGGGGGAGGCGAGGATGGAGCGAGCCGTAGCCCCGGTAGCGCAAGGGCCGCTCGCAGGGCGGTGAGTGCTTCGAGGCGAGCCAGATGCATCCCGAGGCAGATGTGCGGCCCGCTGGCCCAGGCCAGGTGGCGGCGGGCGTTCGGGCGCCGTACGTCGAAGGTGTCGGGGAAGGCGAAGACGGCAGGGTCGCGACCTGCTCCAGCGAGGGAGACGGTGACGAGGTCACCTCGGCGGATGGACTGGCCTGCCAGTGAGACGTCCTCGGTCGCGTAGCGATCGACTACCGCGGCGGCGGGCTCCAACCGCAAGGACTCTTCGAGAGCATTGGCGAGCAGCGAGGGATCTGCGAGGACGAGTTGGAGCTGCGACGGAGACGTCAGCAGGTGCCACAGGCAATTCGTGATCATCCCCTCGGTCGTCTCGATTCCGCCGAACATCAGCACCGCCGCGTTCGCCACCACCTCGTCCACCCCGAGCCCGGCAGCCGCGGCCTCCGCGACCAACGCGTCCGCAGAGGATTCGATGCCCGAGGCAACATGCGCGTGCAGCCGCCCGAACGCCTCGGCCCCCGCCGCGGTCACCGGCCGCCCGGCAGCGACTCCCGTCACCGAGTCCGAGATCGCCTCGTACCAGCCCAGCACCGTGTCGGCCGAGGCCGGTGGCAGCCCGAGCGAGTACGCCACGACGGCCACCGACAACGGACCGGCGAGAGTACGCCGTAAATCCGCGGCGCCGTCGGCAGCGATGGCCGAGATCAGCTCCGAAACAGTCGACGAGACAGGCTCGGTGAACCGCGACCGAGTCTCCGCCAGCCCGAACGCGTGCTCGAAAGGCGCCCGGTGCGCCGAGTGCGCCGCCCCGTCCAGCGACAGCATCGACGCTCCCACCACCTGCGCCGTCGAGAACCTCGGATCGTCGACCGTGAACACAGCAGGATCCCGCAGCACCCGCACCGCGAGCTCCCGGCTGCTCACCACCCACCCGCCCAGCGCGTCCACCCAGCCCACCGGCCGGACGGCCGCGAGCAGCGGGTGCGGATCGGTTTCGAGGTCCGCGAGGCTCACCATGGCACCGATGCTACGAGGCAGACCACACGCCGTACTGGTATTGCTGAGACAGATCGGATCCCAACGACTCAGCGGGGCATCTGGTTACGTTCCACGAACCTTGGGCATCTAGGGTGTGGGCCATGTCTGAGAACCTGGTGCTGCTGCCTGCCGTCGACGTGGCGGACGGGCAGGCGGTTCGGCTGGTGCAGGGTGCGGCCGGCAGCGAGACCTCGTACGGCGACCCGCTGGCCGCCGCGATGGCCTGGCAGGAGGCCGGGGCCGACTGGATCCACCTGGTCGATCTCGACGCCGCGTTCGGTCGCGGCAGCAACCGTGAGCTGCTCGCCGAGGTCACCGCCCAGCTCGACGTCCAGGTGGAGCTGTCCGGCGGGATCCGCGACGACGCCTCGCTTGAGGCCGCTCTCGCGACCGGCGCGCGCCGGGTCAACATCGGCACCGCCGCGCTGGAGGACCCGGAGTGGTGCGACCGGATCATCGCGCAGTACGGCGACCGGGTCGCGATCGGCCTGGACGTCCGCGGCCGGACGCTGGCCGCGCGGGGCTGGACCAAGGAGGGCGGCGACCTCTACGAGGTGCTCGACCGCCTGGAGAAGGCCGGCTGCGAGCGCTACGTGGTCACCGACGTGACCAAGGACGGCATGCTCCAGGGCCCGAACCTGGACCTCTACCGCGACCTGTGCGCCCGCACCGACAAGCCGATCGTCGCCTCCGGCGGCGTCTCCAGCCTGGACGACCTCAAGGCCCTCAGCACGCTGGTCAAGGACGGCGTCGAGGGCGTCATCGTCGGCAAGGCCCTGTACGCCGGCGCGTTCACCCTGACCGAGGCACTCGAACTCACCCGTGGAGGCGACAAGTGAGGCTTGCCGACAAGCTGGACGGCAAGAAGGTACTGGTCACGGGCGTGACCGGCTTCGTCGGTGAGGCCCTGCTGCACCGGATCATCGGTGAGCTGCCGGGCACGACGGTGGTCGCGATCATCCGCCCGAAGGGTTCCCTCAAGGGCACCGACCGGATGGCGCAGCTGCTCCGCAAGGACATCTTCAAGCCGTTCTACGGCGAGGGCACCCCGTACGCCGACGCCGAGGCGCTGTCCGCGGCCCGGGTGCAGGTCGTCGAGGGCGACCTGTCCGACGTCCCGGAGCTCCCGACCGATCTCGACATCGTCGTGCACTGCGCGGGCGACGTCAGCTTCGACCCGCCGATCCACGAGGCGTTCACCACCAACGTGCTCGGCACCAAGAGCCTGCTGGAGCGGATCGACGAGAGCCGCGCCGTCGACGGCCACTCGATCCACTACGTGCACATCTCCACGGCGTACACCGCCGGTCGCCGCCGCGGCGCGATCCCGGAGGCCCCGGTCGAGCACAACGTCGACTGGCGCACCGAGGCCGAGGCCGGGATGGCGATGAAGTCCCGCGTCGAGGGGATGTCCCGCTCGGCGGCGATGCTGGCCAAGTTCCGCAAGGAGTCGGAGAAGCTGCACCGGCGGGCCGGTCACCTGACCGCGGCCGCCGACACCGAGCGCCGCCGCAACGAGTGGGTCGCGAAGAAGCTGGTCGAGACCGGCACCGAGCGGGCCCGCAGCCTCGGCTGGACCGACTGCTACACCTTCACCAAGGCGCTCGGCGAGCGCGTCGTCGAGGAGTTCGCGGCCAAGCTGCCGACCTCGATCGTCCGGCCGGCCATCATCGAGTCCGCGGTGCAGAGCCCGCACCCGGGCTGGATCGAGGGCTTCAAGATGGCCGAGCCGCTGATCCTGGCCTACGGCCGCGGCGAGCTGCCGGAGTTCCCGGCGTCGCCGGACTCGGTGATCGAGATCATCCCGGTCGACCACGTCGTCGGCGCGATCTGCGCGGTGATGGCCCGCGAGCCCGAGCTGAGCAAGCCGGAGTACTACCACATCGGTTCCGGCGCCCGGAACCCGCTGACCTTCGAGCAGCTGTACGCCGGGGTCCGCGAGTACTTCTCCAAGCACCCGTTCGACCTGGGCGAGCGCGGCGCGGTCCGGCTGCCGGTCTGGAAGTTCCCCGGCGGCGACTCGGTCGAGTCGATGCTGCGCTACGGCGAGAAGGCGCACAAGATCGCCGACCGGATCATCACCACGGCTCCGCGCAGCGAGCGGGTCCGCAAGTACGCCCGCGAGCTGGACGTGCAGAAGCGCCGCCTCGACTTCCTGCGCCGCTACATGGACCTGTACGCCGAGTACGCGCAGGCCGAGCTGCAGTTCGTCGACGACAACGTGCTCGCGCTGCACAACGCGCTCGAGGGTGACGACCGGGAGAAGTTCGCCTGCGACACCGCCGTCGTCGACTGGCAGTACTACCTGCAGGAGCTGCACTGCCCGAGCGTGACGGAGTCGATGCGCCGGCTGGACGTCGTCCGGAAGAAGCGCAACAAGGCGCTGGCCGAGAACGCCGGCGTGCTCAAGAAGGTGCAGCCGTCGGAGGACGCCGAGATCATCGCGGCCTTCGACATGGACGGCACGCTGCTGTCCTCGAACGTGATCGAGACCTACCTGTGGATGCGGCTGCCCGAGCTGGACAGCCACCAGCGGGTCGGCGAGATCGGCGCGATGCTGCGCAAGCTGCCGAAGCTGATCTCGGCCGAGCGCAAGGACCGCGGCACCTTCCTGCGCACCATCTACCGCCGCTACGAGGGCGCGGACCTCGACCAGCTGAACCAGATCGTCGACGAGGTGCTCGCCGAGCACGTGCTGGAGCGGCTCAGCGGTGACGCCGTACGCCGGATCCGCGAGCACCGCGCGGCCGGGCACAAGACGATCCTGATCACCGGCGCGATCCGGCCGCTGACCCGGCCGCTGGAGCCGCTGTTCGACGAGATCGTCGCGGCCGAGCTGGCCGTCGACGACCGCGGCCGCTGCACCGGGTACCTGTCCGGCCCGCCGCTGGTCGGCGAGTCCCGGGCGGCCTGGATCAAGCGCCGTGCCCGCGGCACGAACATCGACCTGTCCAAGTCCTACGCCTACGCCGACAGTCACTCGGACCTGCCGATGCTGGCCGCGGTCGGCAACCCGGTCGCGGTCTCGCCGGACGTGTCGCTGTTCCGGGCCGCCCGGGCCGCGCGCTGGCAGATCGTGGACTGGAAGACCCCCACCACTTCCTCGCGTCTGGAGATCCCGGGAGTGAACGCCCGATGATGCTGGCCCTGGAGATGTACCGCTCACCGGCCAAGTTCCTGGCCGCCAAGGCGGTCGGCAGCCGGATCCCCGGTGTGCTCACCGGCCCGGCCGCGCCGCTGCGGCTCGTCACGATCAACGAGCCGAAGGCCGACCGGGACGGCTGGGCGCGGATCCGGCCGATCCTGTCCGGGATCTGCGGCTCCGACCTCGGCATGGTCACCGGCCACACCAAGCTGTACTTCTCGGCGCTGGTGTCGATGCCGTTCGTGCCCGGCCACGAGGTCGTCGGCGAGCTGCTCGAGGACTGCGAGGACCTGCCCAAGGGCACCCGCGTGGTGATGGACTCGGTGCTGACCTGCGCCGCCCGCGGCGTCGAGCCGTGCGAGAGCTGCGTGACCGGCCGCACCAACCGCTGCGACCGGATCACCGTCGGCCACGTCGCGCCTGGGCTGCAGACCGGCTTCTGCCAGGACACCGGTGGCGGCTGGGGCAACGTGATGGTCGCCCACCGCAGCCAGCTGTACGCCGTACCGGACGGCATCTCCGACGAGCGCGCCGTCCTGACCGAGCCGCTGGCGGGTGCGGTGCACACCGCGCTGCGCGCCAAGGTCGAGCCGGGCCAGTCGGTGCTGGTCAGCGGCGCCGGAGCGGTCGGGCTGTTCGCGACGCTCGCGCTGCGCGAGCTGACCCAGGCCGGCCGGATCACGGTCGTGGCCAAGCACGCCAAGCAGCGCGAGCTGGCCAAGGCGTTCGGCGCCAGCGACGTGGTCGCGCCCGACGAGGTCTTCCGCGGCGTCCGGCGCGCGACCGGCGCGTTCCGGCTGAAGCCGGAGCTGAACGCCAAGGAGTTCCTGCTCGGCGGCGTCGACATCGCCGTCGACGCGGTCGGCAGCAAGGACTCGATCGACACCGTGCTGCGGGTCACCAAGGCCGGCGGCCGGGTGGTCCTGGCCGGGATGCCGTCCACCGGCGCCGACCTGTCGCCGGTCTGGTTCCGCGAGCTCGAGCTGACCGGGACCTACGCGTCCGCGCTCGGCGAGCCGAACGACCGGCCCGCGTTCGAGACCGCGCTGGAGCTGGCCGCGAAGGCGCCGCTCGACGGCGTCGTCGGGGCGCGTTACCCGCTGTACCGCTGGCGCGAAGCGCTGGACCACGCACAGTCGGCCGGCCGGCTGGGCACCGTGAAGGTCGCATTCGATGTGAGGGCTTCCTGATGGGGCCGTTGACGACCGTACGACGAGAGAGGTTCTGACATGTCCCGGCCAGGGTTTGTACTCGAGGTGGACGACCGGACGCCGCCGCTGCTCGTGCACAACGGCGAGGGCTTCCTGCTGGAGCGGTTCCCGCTCGGCACCCGGGTGGTGTACCCGCCGGAGGCGCTGCCGCCGGTACGGGACGTCGAGGAGGCGATCCAGAACGCGCTGCTGCACCCGCTGGAGTCCGAGCCGCTGCCGGAGCTGCTGCGCGCCGGGATGCGGCTGACGATCGCGTTCGACGACATCTCGCTGCCGCTGCCGCCGATGAAGAAGCCGGACATCCGGCAGCGCATCATCGAGGCCGTGCTGACGATGGCCGCCGACGCCGGCGTCGACGACGTCGAGCTGATCTCGGCCAACGCGCTGCACCGCCGGCTGACCCCGAACGAGCTGCGCGAGATCGTCGGCGAGCGGGTCTTCCGCTCCTTCTTCCCCGACGGCAAGCTGTACAACTTCGACGCCGAGGACACCGAGAACCTGACCCACCTGGGCCAGACCCGGCACGGCGAGGACGTCGAGATCTCCAAGCGGGCGGCCGAGTCCGACCTGCTGGTCTACGTGAACGTGAACCTGGTGGCGATGGACGGCGGCCACAAGTCGACGTCGATCGGGCTGGCGTCGTACAAGTCGCTGAAGCACCACCACAACAGCCACACGATGATCCACTCGCGGTCCTTCATGGACCACAAGGCCTCCAAGATGCACCACTCGGCCTGGCGGATGGGCGAGATCCTCACCGAGCACGTGAAGGTCTTCCAGATCGAGACCACGCTGAACAACGACATCTTCGGCGGGCCGCTGGAGTTCCTGCAGAAGCGCGAGTGGGAGTGGTCGATCAAGGACCAGGCCGCGATGCTCGGCGCCAAGCGCGGGCTGGCGCTGGCCCCGGCCAAGGCCCGGCGCAAGATCTTCACCGACGTCCGGGCCAACTACGGGCTGACCGGGATCCACGCCGGCAAGATCGAGCCGGTGCACGACAAGACCATCGAGAACGTGCACAAGCAGCACATGGTCGAGGTGCAGGGCCAGTCCGACGTCGCGATCATGGGCGTGCCGTTCGTCGGCCCGTACAACGTGAACTCGGTGATGAACCCGATCCTGGCCGCCTGCATGGGGCTGGGCTACTACTTCAACTCCTACCGGGGCAACCCGATCGTCCGCAAGGACGGCGCGGTGATCCTGTACCACCCGGTCGACTACGAGTTCAGCCAGCTGCACCACCCGTCGTACGTGGACTTCTTCGAGGAGGTGCTGTCGGAGTCGACCGACCCGGCCACCATCGAGGCGAAGTTCGAGAAGCAGTACGCCGAGGACCCGTGGTACATCCACCTGTACCGGACGTCGTACGCCTACCACGGCGTGCACCCGTTCTACATGTGGTACTGGATCAGCCACGCCCTGGACCACTGCGGCGACATCGTCTGGGTCGGCGCGAACCGCAAGACCGTCGAGCGGATGGGCTTCCGGTCAGCCTCGACGCTGCAGGACGCGCTGGAGATGGTCAGCCACTCGGTCGGCCGGTCGCCGTCGATCACCTACCTGCACAACCCGCCGCACCTGCTCGCGGACGTTCGCTGATGGGGACGAACCTGGTCCGGTTCGGCCGCGACACCGCGCGCGACGTCAAGCAGGTCGCGCGCGGCTGGCGGTGGGGCCGGCGTACGCAGGTCCCGCGCTCGGCCGAGCCGTACGTGATCCCCAAGGAGACCTCGGTCTTCCCGACCAAGTGGGCCCGGACGCCGGCCGCGATCGCGGTCCGTGAGGTGCTGCAGAAGGGCGCGCTGAACTCGGTCCTGCGGTTCGAGGTGAACCCGCAGGTCAGCGGCCTGGACTCGCTGCGCAAGCTGGACGGCCCGGCGCTGATCGTGGCCAACCACTCGTCGCACCTGGACACCCCGCTGGTGCTCTGCACGCTGCCCGACGCGATGCGCCGCAAGACGGCGGTCGCGGCGGCCGCGGACTACTTCTTCGACACCTGGTGGCGGGCGACCGCGTCGGCGATCGTGTTCAACACGTTCCCGATCGAGCGCCGCGGCGGCAAGCTCAGCGCGACCCCCGGCGACCTGCTCGCGGACGGCTGGAACGTGGTCGTCTTCCCCGAGGGCACGCGTTCGCCCGATGGCTGGATGGAGCGCTTCCGGATGGGTGCGGCGTACCTGGCGGTCGAGCACAACGTGCCGATCATCCCGGTCGGCATCAAGGGCTCGTTCGCCGCGATGCCCCGCGGCCGCGGCTGGCCGGTCCCCGGCCGCCCGACCGTCGCCGTCCGGTACGGCGACCCGCTGCGCCCGGCCGAGGGCGAGAGCGCCCGCGAGTTCGCCCCGAAGATCTCCGCCGCGGTCTCGGCCCTGCTCGACGAGGAGTCGACGACCTGGTACGAGGCCCGCCGCCGGGTCGCCACCGGTGCGTCGCCGTCGCAGTCGGGCCCGGACGCTGCTCGCTGGCGCCGGGTGTGGGAGTCCACGACCCCGATCAAGCCGCCGACCAGCAAGCGCCGCGCCTGGAAGTAGCCGAACACGCAGCGGCCAACCTGGCGGTAAGGGTTGACTCGGGTTGATCATCTCGCGAGGGGTGGTCGAGAAGGCCAGGAAGTAGACCCCGGTCAACCGCCGCGCCTGGAAGTAGTCCTTCGTGCACCGAGAGCCGCAGGCTGTTGCCTGCGGCTCTCGTCGTTGGGGCCGATGCCCTAGCCTTGTCCCCGTGAGCCTTGCCGTGCGTGTGATTCCCTGTCTGGACGTCGATGCCGGGCGGGTGGTCAAGGGTGTCAACTTCGTGAACCTGCGCGACGCCGGGGATCCGGTCGAGATGGCCAAGTTGTACGACGCCGAGAGCGCCGACGAGCTGACGTTTCTGGACATCACCGCGTCCTCGGGGTCGCGGGAGACGACGTACGACGTGGTCGGGCGGACGGCCGAGCAGGTGTTCATCCCGCTCACCGTCGGTGGCGGCGTGCGTGAGGCCGCGGACGTGGACCGGCTGTTGCGGGCCGGCGCGGACAAGGTCGGGATCAACACCGGCGCGATCCACCGGCCGGCGGTGATCGAGGAGATCGCGCACCGGTTCGGGAACCAGGTGCTGGTGCTGTCGCTCGACGTACGGCGGTCGGCGGAGCAGCCGAGCGGGTTCGAGGTGACGACGCACGGCGGGCGGAAGCCGGCCGGGCTGGACGCGATCGAGTGGGCGCGTAAGGGCGCCGAGCTCGGCGCGGGCGAGATCCTGCTCAACTCGATGGATGCCGACGGCACCAAACAGGGGTTCGACCTGGAGCTGATCCGGGCCGTGCGCGCGGTCGTCGACGTACCGCTGATCGCCAGCGGGGGAGCGGGCGCGCCCGAGCACTTCCCGCCCGCGGTGGAGGCGGGCGCCGACGCGCTGCTCGCCGCGAGCGTGTTCCACTTCGGCGACTTCCGGATCGCCGACGTGAAGAAGGCCCTCCGCGACGCCGGCATCGTGGTCCGGTGAACGAGATGGTCGCCCAGCGCCCCGAGCCGAAGGCCGGTCCCACAGCAGGTCGTTCCACCGGAAGACCTCCGGAACTCATCGCTGACGTCGAACAGGAACTTTCCATCCTGCTGCGCCGGGCCCGTTCGGCTCAGATGCTGCTTGCCCGTCGTGTGCACCCGGAAATGGACGCCGCCGGCTACGCCCTGATCTCCCAGATCGACCTCGGTACCGCCGCGGGCGGCGCCGGCGTACGGGCCTCCGACGTCGCCCAGGCGCTCGGCCTCGACAAGTCGACCGTCAGCCGCGGCCTCAGCCAGCTCGAGTCGCTCGGCCTGATCGAGCGGATCGGCGATCCCGACGACGGTCGCGCCCGCCTGCTCCGGATGACCACCGCCGGAGCCGAGCGGTACGACGCGATGCGCGCTCAGCGCCAGGCCGAGTTCCGCGCCATCCTGGACCGCTGGGACAGCGACGACCTGACCGACCTGGCCCGTCTGCTCGGCCGCCTCAACACCGACCTGAGCTAGCCGAGGTCACCCTCAGTCACCGATCCACCGCAGAACACACAAATGGTTGTGGAAACCAACTATCCAGGTATATAGTTGGGTTATGCAACTAGCCCAGCAACCCTCCGTCCCGGGGGTCGAACGGGACACGCCGGCGCAGGATGTGCTCGAAGGGGTCAGTTCCCTGATTCGCGCCGTGCGGTGTATCGAGCACCGGCACCTGTGGCCCGACACCGGGCTGCGGCGGGCCGACGCCAGTGTGCTGAAGGTCCTGGCCAAGGACGGCGAGCAGCGTGGGGGAGAGATCGCCGGGAAGCTCGGCGTCGACGCCTCCGTGGTGAGCCGTCAGCTGACCGCCCTGGAGTCCGACGGCCTGGTGAGCCGCCGGCCCGATCCTGCCGACGCCAGGGTCTCCCTGGTCGCGCTCTCGCCGACCGGCCGTGAGCGCCTGGAGGCCCTGTACGCCAGCTACACCCGGCACCTGCGATCCGCGCTGGCCGACTGGAACGACGACGACATGGCAGCCGCCGCCGAGACCTTGCGCAGAGTCGCCGGCGCTGTCACCGAGGCTGCCACGTCCGTGAGGCGTCCCACCACTTCGACTGGAGAGAGATGACTGTCACCGAGACCCGGCCGGCCCCTGCCGCGCCGGAACTCACCCACCGCGAGATCCTCGAGATCCTGGTCGGGCTGCTCGCCGCGCTGTTCACGGCGATGCTCAGCTCGACGATCGTCAGCAACGCCCTGCCGACGATCATCGCCGACCTCCAGGGCAGCCAGACGCAGTACACCTGGGTCCTGACCGCGAGCCTGCTCGCCACCACCGTGTCCACCCCGATCTGGGGCAAGCTGTCCGACCTGATGAGCAAGAAGCTGCTCGTCCAGCTGGCGATCTCGCTGTTCGTGGTCGGCTCCGCGCTGGCCGGGATGGCCCACAACGTGCCGTTCCTGATCGGCGCCCGCGTCCTGCAGGGCCTCGCGATGGGCGGCCTGATGGCGCTCGCGCAGGCGATCATCGGCGCGGCGATCCCGCCCCGCTCCCGCGGCCGGTACTCCGGCTACATGGGCGCCGTGATGGCGGTCGCGACCGTCAGCGGCCCGCTCATCGGTGGCGTCATCGTCGACACCAGCTGGCTCGGCTGGCGCTGGTGCTTCTACGTGTGCGTCCCGCTCGCCGTGGTCAGCCTGGTGGTGCTGCAGAAGTACCTGCACCTGCCGGTCGTGAAGCGCCGCGTGCGGATGGACTACCTGGGTGCCGTCCTGATCAGCGCGGCCGCGAGCCTGCCGCTGATCTGGGTCACCTTCGCCGGGCACGACTTCGCCTGGGTCTCCTGGCAGTCGGCGCTGTTCGTCGGCGGCACGGTCCTGTTCGGCGTACTGGCGGTCGTCGTCGAGAACCGCGCGGCCGAGCCGCTGGTCCCGCTGAAGGTCGTCCGGGAGCGGACCACAGCGCTGGCGATCGTGGCCAGCCTGTCGGTCGGTGTCGCGATGTTCGGCTCGGCGCTGTTCCTCGGCCAGTACTTCCAGATCGCCCGCGGCTACAGCCCGACCGAGGCCGGCCTGCTGACGATCCCGATGATGCTCGGCTCGTTCATCGGCTCGGTGGGTTCGGGCCAGATGATCACCCGCTTCGGCAAGTGGAAGCGGTACCTGATCGCCGGCGGCATCCTGCTGGTGATCGGCCTGGTCATCCTCGGCACCATCGACCACACCAGCCCGTACTGGTACGTCGGACTCGGCATGCTGTCGATGGGCGTCGGGATGGGCATGATGATGCAGAACCTGGTGCTCGCGGTGCAGAACACCGTCGACGTCTCGCAGATCGGCGCGTCGAGCGCGTCGGTCGCGTTCTTCCGCAGCCTCGGCGGCGCGGTCGGCGTCTCGGTCCTCGGCGCGGTCCTCGCGACCCGGGTCAAGGACCTGCTGATCGAGGGCGTCCTGCGCGGTCCCGGCGGAGCCGCCGCGGCCGGCAAGCTCCAGGACGGCGGCGGCACCAGCCTGCTCGACGTCAACCACCTGCCCCCGCAGCTGGCCGAGCTCGTCCGTCAGTCGTACGGCGACGCGACCGGTCGGATCTTCCTGATCGCCGCCGCGTGCGCGCTGGTCAGCCTGATCGCGGTCCTGTTCATCAAGGAGGTCCCGCTGCGGACCACCGTCGCGAAGATCGAGGAGCCGATCGAGCTCGACTAGTTCGTCGTACGGACCTCACCTGCAGCCACCAGAACTCCTTCTGGTGGCTGCAGGTCGTCCAGGCTCTTCGTGCTGATGATCGGGGAGCGGAGCAGCCAGAGCACCGACAGCGCTCCACCGGCCGCGGAGATCAGCAGCGTCCCGCGTACGCCGATCCAGGTGCCGAGCAGGCCACCGATGACGGCACCCAGCGGCCGTACGCCGTAGTTGATGCTCGCGAACGCGCCGACCACCCGGCTGCGCATGTGGTCGTGCATCACCGCGGCCTGCAGCGAGTTCAGCGGGACGTCGAAGCACATCACCGCGAACGAACCGACGAACTCGGCGACCGCCAGCGCGGTCGCGCGGGCCCACACCGGGCCGCCACCGAGCGCGAGGATGCCGATCGACGCCGGGAAGACCACCGCGCTGATCGCGATCAACCGCCCCGCGCCCAGCATCCGCGTCAGCGGCGCCGCAGCGATCGCGCCCACCAGACCGCCCGTCGCCCCGATGCCGAACGCGACACCGATCACTCCCGCGGACAGCCCGAGGTTCCGGCTGGCGAACAGTACGAGCAGCGCCATCCCGATCATGTTGAAGAAGTTCACGGTCGTCGCGCACCCCAGGCTGCGGCGCAGGTACGGGTGCCGCATCAGGTAGCCCATGCCTTCCCGCGCCCGCCGCCACAGCGACTCGCTCGTCTCGTCCGCGGCCCCCGGCTCCACCTTCAGCCGCGACACCTGCACGGCCGAGAACAGGAACGAGCACGCGTCGACGACGATCGCCACCGGCGCGGTCAGCCACTGCACGAGCACACCACCGACCGCAGGCCCGGCCATGAACGAGAACGACCGCGTCGCCGAGAGCTTGCTGTTCGCCTCCAGGAACTGCGGCCGCGGCACCACCCGGACGAAGAACGCGGCGTTGGCGGTGTTGAACACGACGTGCGCCGTACCGGCCAGGATCGCGATCGCGTACAGCTGGACGAGCGTCAGCATGTCCATCCAGTACGCCGCCGGCAGCGTCAGCAGCACGACGGTCCGGGTCAGGTCGGCCGCGATCATCAGCGGCCGCTTGTCGCGGTGCTGGTCGACCCAGGTCCCGATGAACAGCGACAGCAGGTTCGGCAGCCAGACCGCGGCGGTCAGCAACCCGGTCTCGAAGGCGCTCGCGTCGAGCAGCGTGACCGCGATCAGCGGCAGCGCGAGCTCGCTGACCCGGTCGCCGAACTCGGAGACGGCCTGCGCCGACCAGAGCGTCCGGAACTGCCGGTCGCGGAGCAGGCTGGTGGCGGACAACTTCCTCATCAGAGCCTCACTCAGTTGCTTCGGGCAACGACATGCGGAGGTGCCGGACCGGGCGGGCCGCGGCGGGGGCGCCGTCCGGGCCGCGCAGCACGAACGGCGCGAGCAGGTCCTGGATCGCGTTCTCCAGACTCTCGAGCTCGTCCTGCGTGACGAACAGCAGCGTGTTCGACGAGCCGACCGCGCGGGTCCACTCCGGGTCGAGGGACGGTTCGGTCTCGGCCAGCCACTGCTGGGCGGACTCCAGCGCCTGGTTCATCATCTCGGCGCGCAGTAACCGGCCGGCCTCGGTGCCCTCGGGGGTGTCCGGCATCTCGTACCGAAAGCCGCGCGCGACCGCCTGCCACCAGCGCTGCCGCTTGTCGGCGGTGCCGTCCGGGGGAGGCCCGTCGGTGACCAGGCCGAAGCCGGCCAGGTGCCGCAGGTGCCAGCTCGTCACCGACGGCGAGGCGCCGACGTGCTCCGACAGCTGGGTCGCGGTCGCCGGGCCGTGGCGTTGCAGGTAGCTGAGCGCGGCCAGTCGGACGGGGTGCGCCAGAGCCCGCATCGCCTGTGGGTCGGTGACCTCGAAGTCGCCGTACGGATTTCTGAGAGACATGTTTCGAGAGTAATCTCTCACATCTCGGTGGTGCAAGAGTCCGAAAAAGGATGGAACCTGGTCCGGTGGCAGCGCGTGTTAGCGGTGTGAGGCACACCGAAACCGATCCGAACGCGGAGGTCGCGGCGCTCTACGCCCGGACCTGGCCGCGGCTGATCGGTGTCCTGGTGTCGATCGGCGGCTCCCGCGCGGACGCAGAGGAGGTCGCGCAGGACGCCTACGTGAAACTGCTCGGCCGCTGGGACAGCATCCGCCGCTACGACGACCCGGAGGCGTGGGTGCGGGCGGTCGCCGTCCGGACGCTGATCAGCCGGCTGCGTCGCCAGCAGGTCGCGCAGAAGGCCTCCGCCAAGTTGCTCGGCAGAACAGGAGAGGTCCGTGAACCGGACGGGGACGCGCTCGACGTGGCGGCGGCGCTGGCCAGGATCCCACCCGCGCAGCGCGCGGTGGTGGTGCTGCACCACGTGATGGATCTTCCGGTCGACCAGATCGCCGACGAACTGCAGGTCCCGCCGGGCACCGTGAAGTCCCGGCTGGCCAGGGCCCGGCAGGCCCTGGCCCCGCTGCTCGCCGTCCAGGAGGAGGTGCCCCATGGCTGAGCTGAGGACCGAGCTGCTGGTCGAGTACGTCGACGAGCAGACTCCCGAGCAGGCCCCGCCCTTCACCGGCGTGGAGCGGGGAGCCCGCCGGCGCAAGCGGCAGCGCAACCTGCTGGCCGTCGCGACTGTGGTGGCAGTCGCGACGGTCGCCACGGTCGTCACCCAGGACGTCCAGCGCGGCGCCGAGCCGTCCGCCCCGGCCAGTACGCCGACACTCGGCGTACTGGACGACGGGCCGCCGCCGGCCAAGTTCAAGTTCGGCAACACCCTGATGCTGCTGCAGAAGGAGATCCCGGTGACGGCTGTGCGGCCGGTGCCCGGTTCCCCTTCGGTACTGGTGGTCGAGGCACCCCGGGCCGGCTGGCCCGGGGAGGGGTGCAACCCGCACACGATGGTCCGCATCCTCGATCAGGACGCGACCACGGCCCGGATCGCGGCGTACCGCTACGTGGTGGCGCCCGACGAGCCGAGCGGCGGAGAGTGCCTGAAGGCCCAGACCGGCCCGGTCCGCGTCCAGCTCGACCTACGGACCGCGATCGGAACGCGCCGCATCATCGCCGGCACCACCGGCGACCGGGTGCTGCTGAACTGACGCCCTCGCCGGGACGGACCGCGACCGCCCCGGCGAGGCCGTCGCCCCCGAACGCCCAACGCCTGCGTTCGGGTCCTGTGGACAACCACCCGGTGCTGCGGTGGTCCGCTTGTAAACTCAACAAGGAAAGGGCAGGCGGCGGGCACGGACGGCGACGAGCTGTTAATCGGTTGGACAGGCTCGGTGGTGGTGCCGAGCATGTGGGGATGACTGCTGCGTTGCCCGCTGGGCTGACCGTCCGTCCTGCCGAGCTCGGGGACGCCGAGGTGATCACCGCGCAGATGGGGGCGTACACCTCGGGGCTGCTCGGGTTTCCGAAGCACAGTCTGGAGAACGTCGCGGACTACCTGCAGGATCCGTCGATGGAGCTGGCGACGGGGAGCTGGCTGGTGTTCGACGGTGATCAGCTGGTGGGGAGTGCGACGGCTGTGCTGACCGGCGCGCGGCCGTACGTCGGTCTGGACGTGTTCGCGGCGGACGTGGCGGTGGCGGCGTGGTTGCTCGACACCGCGTCGGCTCGGGGGATCGAGCTGGCGCGCGCAGCCGGGTGGCCGGTGTCGGAGCTGCATGTCGGGCAGCTTCGGGAGGACGAGGTGTTCGAGGGGCTGCTGGTCGAGCGCGGGTTCGCGCGGGAGACCTCGGTGCAGCTGATGCGGATCGATCACACTGCGCCGGTGGTGATGCCCGAGCCGCCGACCGGGGTGAAGCTGCGGGTCGGCGCGTACGACGACGCGACGCGGCGGGTCGTGCACGGGTTGATCGTCGACGCCTTCGCGACGCAGCCGAGTTCGGGACCACGCCCGTACGACGAGTGGCTGGCCTCGCACGAGTCGCGCTCGACCTTCGACTGGTCGCAGATGACGATCGCCGAGCTGGACGGTGTGGCGGTCGGGATGCGGGAGTGCAACGGGGAGTTCGTGAGCAGCTACGACTGCAACTACATCGGGCGGCTCGGTGTGCTGGAGTCGGGGCGCGGGCGGGGGATCGCGAAGTACCTGCTGCGGGAGCAGTTCGCGCGGGACCAGGCGGCCGGGTTGAGCGGGACGATGCTGCACGTGGACAGCTCGAACCCGACGCCGGCGGTCGGCCTGTACCTCGGCGTCGGGATGCGGCCGACGGTGATCACGGACATCTGGGAGCGGCAGATCGGTTGAGCATCTGATCGCCCGCCGCCCGCCGCGCGCCGCCCGCCGCGCGCCGCGCGCCGCGCGCCGCGCGCCGCGCGCCGCGCGCCGCGCGACCGCCTCGGGTCACCCCGAGGCGGTCGCGCAGAGGTGGATCAGCAGGCCTTCGTCCACTCCCCACACGCGTCGTCACCCGACGCCGTGCGGAGGGTCGACGGCGCGACCGCCGCCGGGGGATTCGCCTCCGACCACGACGCCAGCGTCACACCCACCGCGTCCTCGACCGGTCGCGGCGTCGTCAGGTAGTTGTTGCTGATCATCGAGAACACCAGTTTCCGCCCGTCGGCGTCCGTGACGTAGCCCGACAACGCGGTCACGCCCGTCAGCGACCCGGTCTTCCCGTGCAGGTTGTTGGCGGCCGGCGTCCCGGCCATCCGCGACCGCAGCGTCCCACCGACAAATCGATCAGAGTTGCCCGCGATCGGCAGCGCGTCGTACCACTGCTGGTACCACGGCTCCTTCTGCGCGGCGATCAGCAAGTCGGTCACGCTGTCAGCCGTGACGTTGACCTTCCGCGAGAGCCCCGAGCCGTCCGAGAGCCGGATCGTCGAGGTGTCGACCCCGACGCTCGACGCGTAGTCCGTGACGACGCCGAGCCCGGCCGACCAACTCCCGGACGCTTCGGCCACAGCGCCCATCGCCTTCACCAGCGTCTCGGCGTGCATGTTGTTCGACAGCTTCAGGAACGGATTCATCAGCTCGCCGACCGTCATCGACTCGTCCCGCGCCAGCCGGCGCGAGCCTGCGGCCGGAGTAGCGCCGACCTTGATCCGGCCGTCCACCCGCACGCCGTACGAGGCGAGCGCCCGCCGGAACACATCAGCCGCATAGACCTCCGGCTCCCAAACAGTCACCCACTCCTGCCCGACCGACTCGTCGGCAGGCACCGACCCGGAGACCCGTACGACGTTCGTCCCGTGATCGCGCTCGATGGTGAGCGTGTTGTCCGACCCCGCGGCTCCGGTCTTCGCTGTGCTGACCAGCTTGATCACGCCGTTCGCCGGCACGAGCTTCAACCCGACCGGCGCGCCCACCTTCGATCCCGGCCGGCTCTCGACGATCGCCGTCCCCGAGTCGTAGTCGGTGTTCGGCGCGAGCGTCAGCGCCGAGATCTGCGCGTTGTAGTAGAACGGCTCGTCGTCCCAGGCCCAGCTGTCGCCGAGGCGGACGTGGTCGAAGTACGTGTCGTCGGCGACCAGGTCGCCGTCGATCCGCCGTACGCCGGACTTCGCGACCTGCTTGGCCAGCGCGACGTAGTCCGACTCCAGCGCCGTCGGGTCGCCGTAGCCCTTCAGGTACAGGTCGCCGCGCAGCTTGCCGCCGCGCACCGGCGCGGTCGCGAGCACGTCGGTGTGGAACCGGTACGACGGCCCGAGCGTGTGCATCGCGGCCGTGGACGAGAACAGCTTCGTGTTCGACGCGGGCAGCAGCCGGGTCGAGCCGTTGCGGTCGTACAGCGTCTCGCCGGTGGTCGCGTCGCGCACCACCAGCCCGACCTGCGACCCCTGGAAGCGCGCGTCGGCGAGCAGCGTGTCGAGCTGCTGGGTGAGCCCGGTCGCGGCGACCTGCGTCCCGGACGCCGTGGCGCCCTGGCCGGCCGAACCGGCCGTCTGTGCCACCAGTCCGGCGGTCGCCGCGACGGCCGCGGCGACGGCGACGGCACCCCGCGGGGACACCTTTGGTAAGAACTTCACGAGAACTCCAACCCCTCAGGCGGAAACCAACTAAGCGGAGTCAACACCGCCAACTCCGCCGGGTCCAGAGGTGACCTCTCGTCATCCAGGTGAATCGATGGAAAAGTAGCCCTCGCAGGTACCGCCCCACCTGAGGAGCACATGATGCGCAGACGTCTCCTGACCGCGCTGGCCGGCTTGACCGCGCTCGCAGCAGCGCTGAGCCCGGTCAGCACCACCCCGGCCACAGCCGCCGAGCAGAGAACCACCGCGGCCGTCTTCCCGGCCCCCGTGATCAACGAGGACTTCCCCGACCCGGACGTCGTCCAGGTCGGCAGCACCTGGTACGCCTACTCCACCAACAACGGCCGCGGTCACGTCCCGGCCGCCTCCGCCCCGAGCGCGAACGGCCCCTGGACGATCCGCGGCGACGCGATGCCCGGCGGCCCGTCCGCGGCCTGGGCCCAGTCCGGCCGCACCTGGGCTCCCGACGTCCACCCGAACCCGGACGGCAGCTTCACCCTCACCTACACCGCCTGGCACAAGTCCTCCGGCCGCCAGTGCATCGGCGCCGCCACGGCCAGTTCACCGCTCGGCCCGTTCACCCCGGTAGGCAATCAGCCGCTGATCTGCCCGCTCAACCTCGGCGGCGCCATCGACGCCAACACGTTCGTCGCCAACGACGGCACCCGCTACCTGCTCTGGAAGAACGACGGCAACGCCATCGGGGTCAACTCCACCCTCTGGCTCACCCGTACGACGAACAACGGCACCGCCCTCACCGGCGGCAACACCGCGCTGATCTCCTCCGGCGGTGTCATCGAGGCCCCCGACCTGGTCCAGCGCGGCAGCCAGTTTGTCCTCTTCTACTCCGGCGGCAGCTACACCGGCTGCGAGTACCTCACCTCGTACGCCGTCGCGCCCACCCTCAACGGCCCGTGGACCACGGCTTACCGGCCACTGATGACGAGCGCGAGCTTCGACAACCACGTCTGCGGCCCCGGTGGCGCCGACTTCGTCAACGACAAGGTCTTCCTGCACGGCTGGGTCAACGGCGCCCGGCACCTGTACGTCGCCGACCTCGGCTGGGCCGGCGACTTCCCGGTCGTCCGCGGCAGCCGGGTCCGCACCGAGGCCGAGCGCGGCACGCTGAACAACTGCCGGGTCCGCACCGGCGCCGCCGGCGCGTCGCAGGGCGCCGTCGCGGCGTACATCGACTTCGCGGACTCCTGGGTGGAGAACACGTTCTACGCACCGCGAGCCGGCAGCTACACGCTGTGGGTCGGCTACGCGAACGGCACCGGCAGCACCGCCAGCCACGGTGTCGTTGTCAACGGCAACAGCCAGGGCTCGGTCAGCTACCCGGCCGCCGGCTGGGACAACTGGCGCCAGAGCTCGGTCGGCGTGACGCTGAACGCGGGCTGGAACACCATCCGGCTGACCAAGGGCAACTCGTACGCGGAGGTGGACTACTTCGAGCTCCAGTGAGGGTTCACCCCGTCGCCGGCTCAGGGTCGACCCGGGAAGCACCCGTCCGTTGCGTGGCGCAGTGGACGGGTGTGCGGGGCGGCCTCGTAGTCTCGTTCCAGTAGTGAACTACTCGAACGGGGAGTCGGAAGGTTGGCCAAACCACCTGAGCAGGTCTCCGGCGACCGGCGCCGGCGTCCGGTCTGGCTCGACGTCCGCCGGACCACGCGTGGCCTGCAGGCGATGCTGCTGGGCGGCCTGGCGTCGCTGGTGTCGCTCGTCATCACCTTCTGGACGCTGCCGCAGATCAGCAGCGACGGTCCGCTGCCGGTCTTCCGCCTGGTCGTGCTGCTGGCCGTGATCGGGCTGCTGATGCGCTGGCTGCTGGCCGGCCTGGCGATCCTGATCGGCTCGGTCGGCGTCCTGATCGGCGGCCTGCTGTCCCAGTTCGGCGTCGTGTACGTCGGCGTCACGCTCGACCCGGGCGTCAATCTGCACGGCGGCGTCGAGGCGCCGCTGCTGGTCTCGATCGTGATGTCGTCGGTCAGCGCCTTCGTCGGCTGGGTCGCGTACGCCGGCAGCGACGACGCGTACGTGTCGGAGGTGATGCGCGGCGTCCGCCGCAAGGCCCGCCGGCTGCAGCCCGCGCCGAAGACCGGGCTGCTGATCGTCCAGATCGACGGCCTGGCCGCGCCGCTGCTGAACTGGATGGTGATGTCGGGCAACCTGCCGCACCTGGGCGGCTGGATCCGCGACGGCAGCCACTCGATGCTCGGCTGGCACACCGGCGTACCGGCGACCACTCCGGCCAGCCAGGCCGGCATCCTGCACGGCGGTTCCGGGCAGATCCCGGCGTTCCGCTGGTACGAGAAGGAGACCGGCCGGGTGATGGTCACCAACCGGTCCCGCGACGCCGCCGAGATCGAGGCCCGGATGTCGACCGGCCGCGGCCTGCTCGCCGACGGCGGCGTCAGCATCAGCAACAACTGGTCCGGCGACGCCCCGAACTCGGTGCTCGTCTTCAGCCGGGCCGCGCTGCCCAGCGCCCGCGCCCGCGGCTACGTCCGGTTCTTCAGCAGCCCGCAGGGCGTCACCCGCGGCCTGGTGCTCAGCGTCGGCGAGATGATCAAGGAGCTGCACCAGGCGCGCCGGCAGCGGATGCGCAAGCTGGTCCCGCGGGTCAACCGCGGCGGTTCGTACATCTTCCTGCGGGCGGTCTCGAACGTGCTGCTGCGCGACCTGAACGTTTCGCTGATCACCGACGAGCTGGTCAAGGGCACCCCGGTGATCTACTGCGACTTCGTCGACTACGACGAGGTCGCGCACCACGCCGGCCCGACCCGCCCGGAGTCGCTGCAGACCCTCGAGGGCCTGGACCGGGTGCTCGGCGCGCTGCAGCGGATCATCGACACGCTGCCGCACTCGTACGAGATCGTGGTGCTGTCCGACCACGGCCAGAGCCAGGGCTCGACCTTCCTGCAGCGGTACGGACGGACGCTGACCCAGGTGGTCGACGACCTGGTCGACACCACCAAGGAGCCGGTCGCGGCGACCGGCCGGTCCGAGGGCTGGGGACCGGTGAACGCGTTCCTGACCGAGCTGAGCCTGCGCCGCAGCGTCGCCGGGTCGGTGACCCGCAAGGCGCTGCACGGGAAGGCTCCGCGCGGCGAGGTCGAGCTCGGGCCGGCCGACTGCGAGCCGCCGGTCGCGGCCGACGAGCAGATGGTGGTCACCGCCTCGGGCAACCTGGCGCTGATCTACCTGGCGACGACGCCGGGTCGGGTTCCGCTGGAGGAGATCGAGCTGCTGCACCCGCGGCTCGTGCCCGGGCTGGCGACACATCCCGGGATCGGGTTCGTGGTGATCGACTCGCTGGCCGAGGGGCCGGTCGCGATCGGCCGGGCCGGGGTGCACGTGCTGCGGACCGGCCGGGTCGAGGGCGAGGACCCGCTGGCGGCGTACGGGCCGTTGGCCGCGTCGTCGCTGCTGCGGCAGGCCGAGATGCCGCACAACGGCGACCTCGTGGTGGTCAGCCGGCTCGACGAGTACACCCACGAGGTGGCGGCGTTCGAGGAGCTGGTCGGCTGCCACGGCGGGATCGGCGGCTGGCAGACCGAGGCGGTGCTCGTGCACCCGCGGCGCTGGGTCGTCGACGAGCCACCGGTCGGCTCCGATGCGGTGCACGCGCTGCTGATCAGCTGGCTGGAGCAGCTCGGCCAGCGCAAGCGGCCGGGCACGGAGACGGTCGACGACGACGAGCTGGAGCGCACGGAGTCCGGCGACGGGCGCGTGGGTCAGGGCGTCACGGTGGACAGCGACGCGAGTGTGGAGGCCTGAGGCGTGCGAATCACCTGGTGGGGGCACGCCACCACCACCATCGAGGACCGCGGCACCAAGCTGCTCACCGACCCCGTCCTGACCGCCCGGATCGCGCACCTGCGCCGCCGGCGCGGCCCGCTGCCGCTGCCGGACGCGGGGGACTGCGACGCGGTGCTGATCTCGCACCTGCACGCCGACCACCTGCACCTGACCTCGCTGCCGCTGGTCTCGCCGGACGCCGCGCTGGTCGTCCCGCGCGGCGCCGCCCGGCTGATCCACGCCGAGGCCGGCAAGGCGTACTCCGACCGCTGCATCGAGGTTGCCCCGGGCAACCAGGTGCGGATCGGCGGGCTGGACATCACCGCGGTCACCGCCGACCACGACAGCCGCCGGCTGCCCTGGTCGCAGTACCGGGCCCAGGCGCTCGGCTTCCGCGTCGAGAGCTCGCCGAGCGTCTGGTTCGCCGGCGACACCGACCTGTACGACGACCTGACCGCCGAGGTCGGCCCGGTCGACCTGGCGCTGATCCCGGTCGGTGGCTGGGGGCCGTCGCTCGGCGAAGGGCACCTCGATCCGGTTCGGGCCGCGGAAGCGGTTCGGCGGGTCGGTGCGCGGTACGCCGTACCGGTACATTTCGGGACGTTCTGGCCGATCGGCTGCGACTGGCTGAAGCCGGAGCTGTTCCTGCCGCCGGGCGACCGGTTCAAGGCGGAGATGGCGGCGGTGGACGCGGGAGTGAAGGTGGAGGTTCTGGTGCCGGGGGAGTCGACGGAGGTGGTGCGGCCGTGAGCGGTGACGCGCATTTCGACCTCTGGTACCTGATCGTGCTGGCCGGTGCCGTGCTGCTCGGCGCGGTGCTCCCGGTGCTGCCGACCGGTGCGGCGGTGTCGGCCGGGGCGGTGCTCGCCTCGCACAACAACCCGATCGGCCTGGTCGGCGTACTGATCGCCGGGGCCGGTGGCGCCTATCTCGGCGACCTCATCGTGTACGCCGGGTGCCGCGCCGGCGGCGAGCGGCTCGCGAAGCGGATCGGCTGGCTGCGCGACAACGCGTCGCTCGACGCGCTCCGCGACCGGCTGGCCAACCACGAGATCAGCGTGCTGCTGACCTCGCGGCTGATCCCCGGCGGGCGGGTGCCGGTGCTGCTCGCGGCCGGGCTGGCCGGGTACCGGTGGCACCGGTTCGCAGTGGTCGACCTGGCCGCGTCGTCGCTGTGGGCGGCGGTCTACATGGCCATCGGGCTGCTCGGGTACGCGCTGTTCGACAAGCCCTGGCAAGGCGTCGTGGCGGCGATCGTGCTGGTGCTGCTGACCACGGTGGTCAGCAGCCTGGTGCAGCGGTACCGGAAGAAGAAGGCGACGATCTCAGACGCCGAATGACTGGTTCTGCAGCTGGGCGGTGAGCTCCGGGTCGCCGTCGAGGTCGACCTGCGCGACCGACTGACGGCCGAAGCAGAACAGCACCAGCTCGGCCGGCTCGCCGGTGATCGTCACCGACCCGGCGGCGGTCGGCTTCTTCGCGACCGCCTCACGGCCGTCCGGCGTCCGCAGCACCACGCCGCTGCTCGCCTTGCGCAGCATCGAGCGGGCCCGCAGGCTGGCCATCTTCCACAGCCCGGCCTGCTGGTCGTCCGGCAGCGCCCGGACCTGGAAGTCGGCGACCGCGCGGCGGACGTCCTCGTGGTGCACGAAGTACTCGGTCACGTTCAGCTGGGGGCCGAGCACCGGCAGGTTGAAGATCGACACCGTCGGAGGCCCGTTGCGGACCCGGTCGACCAGCTCGGTGAAGGTCCAGCGCGTCTTCGCCCCGGTCATCCGCCGCTCGGTGGTGTCGGCCAGCGCCGGGATCATGATCCCCGGCCCGGCCACCGGGTCGGACTCGCGCACCCACAGGTGCGCCGCCAGGTCATGGGTCGACCACCCCTCGCACAGGGTCGGCTGGTCCGGCCCCACCTGGTCGAAGAGGTCACACAGAGCGAGTCGTTCCACCTGGCTGTAGTCGGTCACAACTCGATCGTAGTTGTCGGTGCCCAATGGCAGAATGTCATTCGTTGTCAGTCTCACTGGCTGCCTACACACCTGACAGTGCCGTCGTGAAGGATGCCCCGTGCCGTTGCCGAAAGTCCCCACCAAGGGGAGCGTGACCCGGCGCGGGTTCGCGGTCCTGCGTGTCGCGATCGCCGAGGAGCCCTGGGTCTTCGCGCTCTCGGTCGCGGCCAGCATGCTGTACGGCGCGATGACGGTCGCCGACGGCTGGGCGCTCGGCTGGGCCACCGACCACGTGATCCGCCCGGCGCTCGAGCGCGGGGACACCACCTTCGGCGCGCTGGCGTCGCTGGTCTCGCTGTTCCTCGGGATCGCGGTCCTGCGCGCGATCGGTGTGGTCGGCCGCCGGGTCGGCGCCGGCGTGATGCAGTTCCGCCTGCAGGCGACGTACCGGCGCCGGGTCACCCGGCAGTACCTGAAGCTCCCGCTGGAGTGGCACCACAAGCACCCGACCGGCCAGCTGCTGTCGAACGCGAACGCCGACGTCGAGTCGACCTGGTACCCGATCGCCCCGCTGCCGATGGCGGTCGGCGTGATCGCGATGCTCGCCTTCGCGACCGCCGCGATGTTCGCCGCCGACGTCTGGCTGGCGCTGGTCGGCTGTCTGGTCTTCCCGCTCGTCTTCGTCGCCAACGTGATCTTCCAGCGGGTCCTGCAGCCGCTCGCGACCCGCGCGCAGGAGCTGCGCGCTGATGTCTCCGAGGTCGCCCACGAGTCGTTCGACGGTGCGCTGGTGGTCAAGACGCTGGGCCGCGAGGCCGCCGAGACCGAGCGCTTCACCGGCCCGACCAACGAGCTGCGCGACGCCAACATCGCGGTGAACCGGGCCCGCGGGGCGTTCGATCCGGTGATCGAAGGGCTGCCGCGGATCGGCGTCCTGCTCGTCCTGCTGGTCGGGGTCGGCCGGGTGAAGTCCGGTGCGGCGGACGCCGGTGACGTGGTCCAGGTTGCGTTCTTGTTCACGCTGATCGGCTTCCCGATCCGGGCGCTCGGCTGGGTGCTCGGCGAGCTGCCGCGCTCGGTCGTCGGCTGGGACCGCGTCCAGCGCGTGCTCACCGCCGAGGGCGGCATGGAGTACGGCGACCAGAAGCTCACCTCGATCGCCGCGGCCCGGCTCGACGTCCAGGACCTCCACTTCGGGTACCTGCCCGAGCGTGACGTGCTGTCCGGCGTCGACTTCACCATCGAGCCCGGCCGGACGGTCGCCGTGGTCGGTCCGACCGGCGCCGGCAAGTCCACGCTGACCACGATGCTGACCCGGCTGGTCGACCCCGAGCAGGGCGCGGTCCGGATCGACGGCGTCGACCTGCGGACGCTGGCCCGCGACGAGTTGGCCGGGTCGGTCGCGCTGGTCGCGCAGACCGCGTTCCTGTTCGACGACTCGGTCCGCGGCAACATCACGCTCGGCGGCGACTTCACCGACGACGACATCTGGGACGCGCTGCGGATCGCGCAGGGCGACGGGTTCATCCGGTCGCTGCCCGACGGGCTCGACACCAAGGTCGGCGAGCGCGGTACGACGTTGTCCGGCGGTCAGCGGCAGCGGATCGCGCTCGCCCGGGCGCTGGTCCGGCGGCCCCGGCTGCTGATCCTCGACGACGCGACCAGCGCGGTCGACCCGCAGGTCGAGGCCCGGATCCTGGCCGGCCTGCGCAGCGCCGTACAGGGTGGGCGGTCGGACACCACCGTGCTGGTGATCGCGTACCGGAAGGCGACGATCTCGCTGGCCGACGAGGTGCTGTTCCTCGACGACGGGCGGATCGCGGCGCAGGGCACGCACCTGGAGCTGCAGGAGAAGTCCCCGGAGTACCGGGATCTGGTCGACGCGTACGAGAAGGACGCCGCGCGGCGTGAGGAAGAGGCCGAGCTGGCCGCCGAACTGGACGATCTGGACAGCGAAGGAGCAAGCGCGTGAGTGCCGCGGAGGCGACCCGGCTCGATGCCGGGGACAACGCCGGAGGGCTCGACACCCTGCGACAGGGCATCCGGGTCTCGCCGGAGCTGGCCCGCGGATGGTGGATCACCGGGCTGCTCGCGCTGACCATGACGGCCGGGCGGATCGTCGTACCGATCGCGGTGCAGCAGACCATCGACAAGGGGCTGTCCGGGCCGGGCGGGCCGGACATGTCGTTCGTGGCCTGGATGTGCGTCGCCTGTGCGGGCGGGATCCTGGTCACGGCGTTCGCGTCGTACCTGACCACCGTGCGGCTCGCGATCAACTCCGAGAGCGGCCTGGCCACGATGCGGATCAAGGCCTTCCGGCACGTGCACGACCTGCCGGTGCTGACCCAGTCGACCGAGCGGCGCGGTGCGCTGGTCAGTCGCGTGACCTCCGACGTCGACACGGTGTCGCAGTTCCTGCAGTTCGGCGGGTTCATCTTCCTGGTCAGCATCGGGCAGATGCTGCTCGCGACCGTGGTCATGTTCGTGTACTCGTGGCAGCTCGCGCTGGTGGTGCTGATCTGCTTCATCCCGCTGTTCGCGAGCCTGAAGTCGCTGCAGCGGTTGATGTCGGCGGCGTACGGCGTGGTGCGGGCGAAGGTCGGCGAGATGCTGTCGGCGATCGCGGAGCCGGTCGTCGGCGCGCAGGTCGTCCGGGCGTACGCGATCGAGCGCCGGACCCAACAGCGGATCGATGCGTCGATCGAGGACTACCGGAAGACGGCGACGCGGGCGCAGGCGATCACCGGGATCACGTTCTCGATCGGTGGTCTGGCCGCCGGTCTGGCCAACGCCGGTGTGCTGACCGCGGGGGTGCTGCTCGGTGTCGACGGTCAGGCGACGCTCGGCGAGATCCTGGCGTTCATGTTCCTGGTCGCGCTGTTCTCCGACCCGGTGCAGATCGCGACGCAGGTGCTGACCGACGCGCAGAGTGCGTTCGCGGGATGGCGGCGGGTGCTCGGCGTGATCGCGACGCCGGCTGACGTCGTGGACCCGGGCGAGGACGGCGTGACGCAGGGGCGGGGGCCGATCACGGTCGAGTTCGCGGACGTGAACTTCGCTTACCCGGAAGGGGAGTTGGTCCTGCGCGACGTCGACGTACGGCTCGAACCGCACCGGCGGGTCGCGGTCGTGGGGGAGACCGGGTCGGGCAAGACGACGTTCGCGAAGCTGCTGACGCGGTTGATGGATCCGACGTCGGGTGCCGTGCTGCTGGACGGCGCGGACGCGCGGACGATCGCGTTCAGCTCGCTGCGGGAGCGCGTGGTGATGGTGCCGCAGGACGGGTACCTGTTCGACTCGTCGCTGGCGGAGAACGTGCGGTTCGGGCGGCCGGAGGTGACGGACGCCGAGCTGCTGGCGGCGTTCGAGTCGCTGGGGCTGACGGACTGGCTGGAGTCGCTGCCCGACGGGCTCGCTTCGCCGGTCGGGCAGCGCGGCGAGTCGCTGTCGGCGGGGGAGCGGCAGCTGGTGGCGCTCGTGCGGGCGAACATCGCCGACCCGGATCTGCTGGTCCTCGACGAGGCGACATCGGCGGTGGACCCGGGGACGGAGGTGCGGGTCAACGCGGCGCTGGAGCGGCTGATGGCCGGGCGGACGTCGGTGACGATCGCGCACCGGTTGTCGACGGCGGAGGCGGCGGACGAAGTACTGGTGTTCGATCAGGGCCGTGTGGTCGAGCGGGGTCCGCATGCCGAGCTTGTCGGCCAGGGTGGCGTGTACTCGCGCTTGCACAGCAGCTGGATCGCCCAGCGCTCCGCAGGCTGAAACTCACCTTGGCGGGCCGCTTCCTCTCGTCTTTGCACGACGAGGCGGGCCGGAGAAGGGAGGAAAAGGGCTCCGGCCCGCCACGTCGGTCACTCGGGGCGTGCTGTTGAGGCAGCACGCCCGGCTTCAGTTGTTACGACGGCGTCGGAGCCGCGCCGTTCTGCTGCCCGGCGCCGGGCTGCGGGACGAGCAGGAACTCGACCCCACCCTTGTCGTCCACCGCGGCGTCCAGGATCTTGTCGTCCAGCGTGCTGGCCGCGTTCTCCTCCAGGAACACCCGCGCGCCGCTCTCCTCGACCACCTGGTCGCCCTGCTGCGGGCCCTCGGTCGTCGTCACCGCCAGGGAGGGGTCGGTCGGGTTCTCCTGGGAGATCCGCACGCCGGCACCCTCCGGCGCGCCGTCGACGCCGGTGATGGACTTGATGACCAGAGTCGCGTTCTCCGTCAAGGTCAGCACAACTACTCCTCGTTGTCGATCAACACGGTGAGCCCGCCCCGTGCCCGATCGGGAAAACCACAAACATCTCCAGTTCGTCACCTCCACATCTTTCAAGTGCCGGCCCTCGATCGGTGGCCGGCACTTGAAAGATGTGCAAGGTGATGAGGGTGGTCCGCTGGCGTGGGGTGGCCCGGTGTGCGTTTTCGGCGCTGGTGGTGTGGGATCAGGGGATGGGTATCGAGTTGGCGACTCCGGTGGTGGGTGGGCTGGAGATGGTGGCGGCGCGGTTGGCCGAGTGGCAGGTGGACGGTGGGGCGGTGCAGTTGCATCCGGGGGATCTCGGGTGGTTCTGGCGGTACGGCCCCGAGCAGACCGCGGCGGCGGTGCGGACGTGGGCGCGGGACGGGGAGATCCTTGCCGTCGGCATGCTCGACGAGGCCGATCTGCTGCGGGTGGCCATCGCACCGGCAGCGCAGCAGGATGACGAGCTGGCGCGGCGGATCGCGGAGGACGTGGCTGATCCGGCGCGCGGGGTGTTGGTGGCGGGGAAGGTCTACCTGGAGACGCCGACCGACAGCCGGGTGCGGGATTTGTTGTTCAGCGCCGAGTGGGAGCTGGACGACCCGTGGCAGCCGCTGGAGCGGGAGTTGAGCGAGCCAGTCGAAGACGGTGGACTGCAAGTCGAGCTGGTCACCCCGGAGACCGCCGCGGTGAGGGTTGCGGTGCAGCGGGCCTCGTTCGACGGGTCGACGTTCAGCGACGAGCGGTGGCAGGCGATGGCCGACGGTACGCCGTACGCGCGGGCGCGGTGCCTGATCGGGCGCGACGGCGCCGGCGAGCCGGTGGCGGCTGTCACCGTCTGGTCGGCGGGCAAGGGCCGCCCGGGGCTGATCGAGCCGCTCGGTGTGCACCGGCTCCATCGCGGGCACGGCTACGGCCGCGCGATGACGCTCGCGGCCGCAGCAGCGCTGCGTGAGCTTGGTGCTTCCAGAGCGCAGGTCATCACGCCCTGCTTCAACGAAGGAGCTGTGGCAACTTACGTGAGCGCGGGATTCACACCTCTGGAAGTACGCCGAGACCAGTACCGCCCGAGCTAGCCCGACACCTCGTCGGCGGCCCGGAGCACCCGCAGAATGTTGCCCCCGGCAAGCTTCACCAGGTCGCTGTCGGACCAGCCGCGGTCGGCGAGTGCGTAGAACAGCGTCGGGTACGACGCCACGTCCGGCAGCTCCACCGGGAACTGCGGGCAGCCGTCGTAGTCGCCGCCGAGCCCGATGTGGTCGATGCCGGCCACCTCGCGGACGTGCTCGACGTGCGCGACCACGTCCTCCAGCGTCACCTTCGGCCGCGGTACGTCGTACAGGTCGCGGAGCTTCTTCTGGTCGGCGGGGCGAAGCGGGTCGAGGTCGTGCTCGGTCGCGATCTCGCGGGCCTGGTCGGCCCAGTCGACGAACGGCTGCGAGACGAAGTACGGCACGAAGGTGACCATGCAGACACCCTCGTTGCCGGCCAGCGTCGTGAGGACGTCGTCGGGCACGTTGCGCGGAACGTCGCAGATCGCGCGCGCCGACGAGTGGCTGAAGATCACCGGCGCCGACGTGACCCGCAGCGCGTGCCGCATCGTGTCGGCGGACACGTGCGACAGGTCGACGAGCATGCCGATCCGGTTCATCTCGGCGACGACCTCCTCGCCGAACGCGCTCAGCCCGCCGAGCACCGGCTCGTCGGTCGCGGAGTCGGCCCAGGAGACGTTGTTGTTGTGGGTGAGCGTCATGTACCGGACGCCGAGCGCGCGCATCACCCGCAGTACGCCGAGCGACTCACCGATCGAGTGGCCGCCCTCCATGCCCATCAGCGACGCGATCCGGCGCTCCTTGAACGCGGCCTCGACCTCGTGCGCGGTCGGGGTGAGCGCCATCGACTCGGGGAACCGCTCGACGAGACGGTGCACGAAGTCGATCTGCTCGAACGTCCGGCGTACGGCGTCGTCGTCCTGCGGGACCCACAGCGACCAGAACTGGGCGCCGACCTGGCCGACCCGCAGCCGCGGGAGGTCCGTGTTCAGCTTCGGTACCGAGACGCTCAGGTCGTAGGCGTCCAGGTCGTAGCCGCACAACTCGTAGAAGGCGATCGGCAGGTCGTTGTGCCCGTCGATCAGCGGATGGTCCTGCAACAGCGTCTGCACCCGCGCCACACTCGTCGTCATCCCGCCATCCTGTCAGCCTCGCGCGCGCCTGTCAGGCCGGACTCGGGGTCCAGTCCTGACCTGCTGGTCAGGAGGCGACCGGGGCTGAGGGACAATGGGCCGGTGAGTATCGAGGAGCTGACCTTCGACGCGGCCGGGCTGATCCCGGCGGTGGTGCAGCAGTACGACACCCGCGAGGTGCTGATGGTCGGCTGGATGAACGCCGAAGCCGTCCGCCGGACCGCCGCGACCGGGCGGAGCACGTTCTGGTCGCGCAGCCGTCAGGAGTACTGGGTCAAGGGCGAGACCAGCGGTCATCGCCAGCACGTGAAGCAGATCCTCGTCGACTGCGACGCCGACACCCTGCTGGTCCTGGTCGACCAGGAAGGCCCGGCCTGCCACACCGGCACCCGCAGCTGCTTCGAGCACGGCGAGATCGAGGTCACGGCATGATTGGCCTCGCTTCGCTCGGCGGGTCATGGGGCTTTGTCTCCCGGTCTTCCCTCGTCGGTCGGTCGCTGCGCTCCCTCCCTCCTCAGTCCAGACCGGGAGGCCCCATGACCTTCGTTCACTCCTCGTACGGCCGGGAGACCCGATGACGGCGAACAGCCCGGAGCTCGAGACCTTCCGCGAGTACGCCAAGGACCGCCGGGTCATCCCGGTCACCCGCCGGTTGCTGGCCGATGCCGAGACGCCGATCGGCGTCTACGGCAAGCTCGCGGCCGAGCGCGAGGGCACGTTCCTGCTGGAGTCGGCGGAGAACGGCGGTGTCTGGGCGCGGTACTCGTTCATCGGCGTTCGCAGCGCCGCGACGCTGACCGAGCGCAACGGCGAGGCGATCTGGACGGGCAACCCGCCGGTCGGTCTGCCGCAGACCGGTGACCCGCTGCAGGCGCTGCGGGAGACGCTCGAGATCCTGCACACCCCGCGGCTGCCCGACCTACCTCCGCTGACCGGCGGCATGGTCGGCTTCCTCGGGTACGACGCCGTCCGCCGGCTGGAGAAGTTGCCGGACACAACGGTCGACGACCTGGGCCTGCCCGAGCTGACGTTCCTGTTCGCCACCGACCTGGCCGCGCTCGACCACGAGACCGGCGAGATCTGGCTGATCGCCAACGCGGTGAACTGGGACGACTCCGACGAGCGCGTCGACGAGTCGTACGCCGACGCCGTCCGCCGGCTCGACGCGATGGAGCGCGACCTGGCGCAGCCGACGCCGTCGTACGTCGTCCGGGCCGACCGGAAAGTCGAGGCCGACCCGCGCCGGCAGCGCTCCAGCGCGGAGTACCGGGAGGCCGTCGAGCACGCCAAGGAGGAGATCCGGGCCGGCGAGGCGTTCCAGATCGTCGTCTCGCAGCGCTTCGAGCTGGACACCACCGCGAGCGCGCTCGACATCTACCGGGTGCTCCGCCGGTCCAACCCGAGCCCGTACATGTACCTGGTCCGGCTCGACGGGTTCGACATCGTCGGCTCCAGCCCGGAGGCGCTGGTCAAGGTCACCGACAACAAGGTGATCCTGCACCCGATCGCCGGCACCCGCCGCCGCGGCGCGACGCCGGAGGAGGACCACGCGCTGGAGGAGGAGCTGCTCGCCGACGCCAAGGAGCGCGCCGAGCACCTGATGCTGGTCGACCTCGGCCGCAACGACGTCGGCCGGGTCTGCGCGCCGGGCACGGTCGAGGTGGTCGACTTCATGGACGTTCGCCGGTACAGCCACGTGATGCACCTGGAGTCGACGGTGACCGGGCGGCTCGCGGCCGGCAAGACCGCGTTCGACGCGCTGACCGCCGCGTTCCCGGCCGGAACGTTGTCCGGGGCCCCCAAACCGCGGGCGATGCAGATCATCGACAAGCTCGAGGTGACGCGCCGCGGGGTGTACGGCGGTGTGGTCGGCTACCTGGACTTCGCCGGTGACGTCGACACCGCGATCGCGATCCGGACCGCCGTCCTGCGCGGCTCGACGGCCTACGTCCAGGCCGGCGCCGGTATCGTCGCCGACTCCGACCCGGCCGCCGAGGATGCCGAGTGCCGCACCAAGGCCGCGGCCGTTCTCAACGCGATCACGGTCGCCGGAACGTTCACCGAGGTCTGATGCGCAACCCGCAACGAGTCGTCGACCTGTCCGCCCTCGTCGGGCTGGCGCTGCTGGCGCTGTCGGCGTACCTGACCTGGTCGACGGCGGACCCCGGCAGCGGCCGCCCGACCGTCGACTTCAACGGGTACGCCGTGACGCGCGCACCGCTGACGCTCGGCCTGGCGGCCGTCGTCGCCGTGGTCGTCGTCAAACTCGCCGGTACGGCGGTCCGCCGCATCCTGTCGGCCCTGGTGCTGCTGATGGGCGTGGCCGCGGTCCTGGTCGCGCTGCGGGTGCGGCCGAGCACGACCGAACTGGGCCGGCTGCGGCCCGAGCTGAGCCAGGCGGTCACCGACCACGTCGGGCTGACCACCGGCCCGGCGCCCTGGCTGGCGCTGGCCGGGGGAGTGGCGTTGATCGTCGCGGGGCTGACCGGGGTCCTGACCGCGCACCGGTGGCGCCGTCCGACCCGGCGATACGAGCGTGATCCGGCCGCCGCGCCAGCGGATCAGTGGAAGGCGATCGACGCGGGTGAGGACCCGACGATCTGATCGCGGCGGGGTACCGCCACAATAGGACGGGACGACGACAGGGAGTGGGCGCAGGTGACGGAAAAAACCAGCACGGAAGTACCGGCGACGTACGAGAGCGAGGACGGCCACGCGGGCGGCCTGCACGGCAGCACCCCGGCGGCCTGGACCGCCGTGGTGATCGTGCTGGTCGGGTTCACGCTGGGCGCCATCGCGATGGTGATGGGACCGAACTGGGTGCTGTTCTGGATCTCCGCCGCGATCGCCGTGGCCGGCGGCCTGGTCGGCAAGGTGATGCAGTTGCTCGGCTTCGGTGCCAAGTCCAGCGACCACCACTGACGGACGGACCACGACATGACTGTGCTTGACGACATCCTCGCCGGGGTTCGGGAGGACCTCGCGGAGCGCCAGGCGCTGGTCAGCCTGGACGACCTCAAGCTCGAGGCGCAGCGGATGCCCGACGCCAAGGACCCGATGCCGATCTTCCGCGGCGACGGGATCGCGGTGATCGCCGAGGTGAAGCGCTCCAGCCCGTCCAAGGGCGAGCTGGCCGAGATCACCGACCCGGCCGCGCTGGCCGGGGAGTACGAGCAGGGCGGCGCGGCGGCGATCTCGGTGCTGACCGAGAAGCGGCGCTTCAACGGCAGCCTCGACGACCTGCGCGCGGTCCGCGGCCAGGTCGACGTACCGGTGCTGCGCAAGGACTTCGTGGTGTCCTCCTACCAGCTGTGGGAGGCCCGCGCGGCCGGTGCGGACATGGTGCTGCTGATCGTGGCGGCGCTGGAGCAGGAGGCGCTGGTCTCGCTGATCGAGCGGGCCCAGTCGATCGGCCTGTGCCCGCTGGTCGAGGTGCACGACGAGGAGGAGACCCGGCGCGCCGTCGACGCCGGGGCCCAGCTGATCGGCGTGAACAACCGCAACCTGAAGACCCTCGAGATCGACCGCGACACCTTCGCCCGGGTCGCGCCCGGCATTCCGGCCAACCTGGTCCGGGTGGCGGAGTCCGGTGTCCGCGGCCCGCGTGATGTAATCGAGTTCGCGCGCGCCGGGGCCGATGTCGTCCTCGTCGGTGAAACCCTGGTGACCGGCAGCGATCCCCGCAGCTCGGTCGCCGATCTGGTCGCTGCCGGATCGCACCCCGCCATCCAGCAGCGTCACTGAGACGGAGAACTCCTGCCTGGTCAGGGGTCCTGAACTGTCCGCGGGCTCGGCTTCGGCCGGGCCCGCGACCGTTTCCGGACCCGGGCCGCGCCGGGGTCGGAAGGCGAAGGAAATGACTGCTGTGCTCCCCGACCAGCTCGGGCACTTCGGCCGCTTCGGCGGCCGGTTCATGCCGGAGGCCCTGATCGGCCCGCTGGACGAGCTGACCGTGGCCTGGCAGGAGGCGATGGCCGACAAGGCCTTCACCGACGAGTTCGAGCGGATGCTGCGCGAGTACGCCGGCACCCCCAGCCTGCTGTACGACGCGACCCGGCTGTCCGACGTGGCCGGCGCCCGGATGCTGCTCAAGCGCGAGGACCTCAACCACACCGGCGCCCACAAGGTCCGCAACGTGCTCGGCCAGGCGCTGCTGACCAAGCGGATGGGCAAGACCCGCGTGATCGCCGAGACCGGCGCCGGCCAGCACGGTGTCGCGACGGCGACCGCCTGCGCGTACCTGGACCTCGAGTGCGTGGTCTACATGGGCGAGGTCGACACCGAGCGCCAGGCGCTGAACGTGGCCCGGATGAAGCTGCTCGGCGCCGAGGTGATCCCGGTGACGACGGGCTCCCGGACGCTCAAGGACGCGATCAACGAGGCCCTGCGCGACTGGGTCGCCAGCGTCGACAACACCCACTACCTGCTCGGTACGGCGGCCGGCGGCCACCCGTTCCCGGCGATGGTGCGTGACTTCGTCCGCGGGATCGGCGACGAGGCGCGGGCCCAGTCGCTGGAGCTGCTCGGGCGGCTGCCCGACGCGGCGATCGCCTGTGTCGGCGGCGGTTCGAACGCGATCGGCCTGTTCGCCGCGTTCGTGCCGGACACCGACGTGAAGCTGTACGGGATCGAGGCCGGCGGCGACGGGTACGAGACCGGCCGGCACGCCGCGACCATCACCGCGGGTCAGGTCGGCGTCCTGCACGGTGCGCGGTCGTACCTGCTGCAGGACGAGGACGGCCAGACCATCGAGTCGCACTCGATCTCCGCGGGGCTGGACTACCCGGGCGTCGGCCCGGAGCACGCGTGGCTGGCCGAGACCGGGCGGGCGGCGTACCGGCCGGTGACCGACGCGGCCGCGATGGACGCGCTGAAGCTGCTGGCCCGGACCGAGGGCATCATCCCGGCGATCGAGTCGGCGCACGCGATCGCCGGCGCGCTGGAGATCGCCAAGGAGCTCGGCCCGGAGGCCGTGCTGCTGGTGAACCTGTCCGGCCGCGGCGACAAGGACATGGACACGGCCGGCGAGTGGTTCGGCCTGATCGAGAAGGGCCAGGCCCAGGCATGAGCGAGGAACTGGTTGCCCTGGGCAACGCCGGGCGGGCGGTCCGGGCCGCGAACGACGCCGGGCGGGCCGCGCTGGTCGGGTACCTCCCGGCCGGCTACCCGACGCTGCAAGGCGGTGTCGACGCGATCAAGGCGATGGTCGACGGCGGCGCCGACGTGCTCGAGATCGGCCTGCCGTACAGCGACCCGGTGATGGACGGCCCGACCATCCAGCGCGCCGCCGAGATCGCGCTGGCCGGCGGCCTGCGGATCCGCGACGTGCTGACCACGATCGAGCAGGTGGCGGCGTACTCCGACGTGCCGGTGCTGATCATGACCTACTGGAACCCGATCGAGCGGTACGGCGTCGACCGGTTCGCCGCCGACTTCGCCGCCGCCGGCGGGGCCGGGCTGATCACGCCCGACCTGGTCCCCGACGAGGGCGCGGAGTGGATCGCCGCCGCCGACAAGCACGACCTGGACAAGGTGTTCCTGGTCTCGCCGTCGTCGAGCGACGCCCGGATCGCGATGACCACGGCGAACTGCCGCGGCTTCGTCTACGCGACCGCTGTGATGGGTGTCACCGGCACCCGCGACCAGGCCTCCGACCTGGCCGCGCCGCTGGTCGCCCGGACCAAGGCCACCACGCAGCTCCCGGTCGGGGTCGGGCTCGGCGTCTCCGACGCCGACCAGGCCGCCGAGGTCGCCACCTTCGCGGACGCGGTGATCGTCGGGTCCGCGCTGGTCAAGGCCGCGGGCAACAGTGCGGCCGACGTCCGGGCGCTGACCGAAAGTCTGTCCGAAGGCGTCCGGCGGGAACCCACGGCTCCCGCCGCTCGTTAGAACGCCCGTGAGTCGAACCAGGAACGCGGCCGTCTTCTTCGCCGCGGTGACTCTGCTCGCCCTCGCCGGGTGCAGCAGCGGGAACAAGCAGCAGGCCGACAACCCCGGTGGGGCAGTGATCCGCACCGCTTCCGGCGACCCGAACGGGTTGCGCGGGGCGGTGCTGGACCGGCCGTACGCGCTGCCGGCCAAGTCGCTGACCGACACCGCGGGCAACGAGTTCAACCTGCGGACGTCGACCCGCAAACCGGTCACGCTGGTCTTCTTCGGCTACACCAACTGCCCGGACGTCTGCTCGACGGTGATGGCCGACGTCGCCTCGGCGCTGACCAAGCTCGACGAGCCGGTCCGCAACGACGTCCAGATGCTGTTCGTCACCACCGACCCGGCCCGCGACACCGGGCCGGTGATCCGCAAGTACCTGGACCGGTTCGACCCGTCGTTCGTCGGGCTGACCGGGACGCTGACCTCGATCAAGGAGATCGCGAAGGCGGTCGGCGTACCGGTGGAGGGCATGAAGAAGCTGCCGTCGGGCGGGTACGAGGTCGGGCACGGCGCCCAGGTGCTCGGTTTCGGCAAGGACGAGAAGGCCACCGTGCTGTGGCTGGACAACGCCGCGATCGGTGACATGGCGCACGACTTCGGCAAGCTGGTGGAGGACAACCGGTGAGCCCGCGGGCCTGGATGCCCTGGGTGTCGACGGCGGCCCGGCTCGCGCTCGGCGTCGTGATGCTGGTGGCCGGTGCCCTCAAGGTCGCCGACCCGGCGATGGCCGCGCAGGCCGTCCGGGCCTACGAGTTGTTGCCGGACGCACTGGTGACCCCGGTGGGGTGGGGTCTGCCGTTCCTCGAGATGGCGATCGGCCTGCTGCTGATCGTCGGCTTCGGGACCCGGCCGGCCGGAGTGGCCGCCGGGGTGTTCATGGTGGTGTTCATCGCCGCGGTCTCCTCCGCCTGGGCCCGCGGCCTCTCGATCGACTGCGGCTGCTTCGGCGGCGGCGGTCAGGTCGCGGCCGGTCAGACGAAGTACCTGCAGGAGATCCTGCGCGACACCGGCCTGCTGATCCTCGCGGTCTGGCTGTTCGTCCGGCCGCTCAGCAAGTTCGCCCTCGAATCCGATCCCCACGTACCGACAGGAGCCACGGCGTCGTGAGCAAGAGCAAAACCCCGGTGAACCCGCTGCTGGAGAGCAAGAAGCGCCGGATCGGGCCCGGCGTCGTCGTGGTGGTGATCCTGGTCCTCGCGCTCGGCGCCGGCGTCGGGGTCCAGTACTGGCGCAGCAACTCCGGCGTCTCGGTCAGCAGCGACGGCGGGGCGGAGCCGGCCGTGATCACCGGTCCCGGCACCAACGGCCAGGGCGTGAAGGTCGGCCAGGCGAGCGCCAAGGTCAACATCGACGTCTACCTGGACTTCCGCTGCCCGCACTGCAAGGACTTCGAGGACGAGTCCGGTGACGCGATCGACAAGCTGGTCGACGACGGCACCGCGACGCTGACCTACTGGCCGATGATGTTCGTCAACCCGGACAACTCGCCGCGGCTGGCCAACGCCTTCGCGGCCGCCGCCGCCGAGGGCAAGGCCCGCAGCTACGCCAACGAGCTGTACGCCGACTTCGCGAAGTCGTGGACCGAGGAGCAGTTGATCGAGCTCGGCAAGCAGCTCAAGGTCGACGACGCCAAGTTCGAGGCCGCGGTGAAGGGCAACACCTACGCCGGCTGGCTGCAGTCGGTCGGCCAGGCCGCCGACGGCCGCAAGGTCGAGGGCACGCCGACGGTCTTCGTGAACGACAAGGTCCTGCCGGCCGACGCGCTGACGCCGGAAGGCATCACCGCCGCCGTCACCGAAGCGAAGGGCTGATCCCGGTCGCACTCCGAGTCCCCATCGTGACCGCGGGTTGGTGGTCGCGGTGGGGCCGGGCGGGTAGCGTTCGTGCTTGCCATGTCTAGTCAGCTCACCGCCGTGATCGTGCCGGCTTTCATCCCCAGTCCCAGCCAGGGTGTCTGGCACCTCTTCGGACTGCCGCTGCGCGCGTACGCGCTGTGCATCCTGGCCGGCATCTTCGTCGGCTACTGGCTCGGCCGCAAGCGCTGGGTCGCCCGCGGCGGCTCGGCCGAGGTGCTCGCCGACATCATCATGTGGGCGGTGCCGTTCGGCCTGGTCGGGGCGCGGATCTACCACGTCGTCACCGACTGGAACCGGTACTTCGGCAAGGACGGCGACCCGGTCGAGGCGCTGAAGATCTGGCACGGCGGCCTCGGCATCTGGGGCGCGATCGCGTTCGGCGCGCTCGGCGCCTGGATCGCCTGCCGCCGGCACAAGGTGCCGTTCCTGGCCGTCGCGGACGCGATGGCGCCGGGCATCGCGCTGGCCCAGGTGCTCGGCCGCTTCGGCAACTACTGGAACCAGGAGCTGTACGGGCGGCCGACCACGCACTGGTTCGGCCTGGAGATCGACCCGCAGCACCGCGTCGCCGGCTTCGAGCAGTTCGCGACCTTCCACCCGACGTTCCTGTACGAAGCCCTGTGGAACCTCGGCGTGGTCGCGCTGGTCATCGTCGCCGACCGCCGCTTCAAGCTCGGCCACGGCCGCGCCTTCGCCCTGTACGTCGCCGGCTACACGCTCGGCCGCGGCTGGATCGAAGCCCTGCGCATCGACACCGCCGACCACGTGCTGGGCCTGCGCCTGAACGTGTGGACGTCGATCATCGTCTTCGCCGCCGCGGTGATCTTCTTCGTGATCAGCGCTCGCCGGCACCCGGGCCAGGAGGACATCCGGACTGTCGAGCCGGCCCCGGAGAACGGCGAACCGGCGGAGGCCTCGGACAAGCCGTCTGAGGACTCTGCCGAAGTACCGGCCGAGAAGGACTCTTCCGAGGAACAGCCCAAGGTCGAGGCCACCACCCCGCCCGCCGACGGGTCACGTGACTGACGAAGGCTCTGCTGTTTCTGCGGAGCACTCCGGGGACCACACCCACCGGGACGTGACCGGTGGGTGGTTGCGGCCGGCCGTCTTCGGGGCGATGGACGGGCTGGTCAGCAACTTCGCGCTGATCGCCGGCATGGACGGCGGCACCGAGTCCGGTTCGCACTTCATCGTGCTCGCCGGGCTCGCGGGTCTGGCCGCCGGAGCGTTCTCGATGGCCGCGGGGGAGTACACCTCGGTCGCCTCGCAGCGTGAGCTGGCCCGCGCGGAGATCGAGGTCGAGCGGCTGGAGATCCAGCGCCACCCCGGCGACGAGGAGGTCGAGCTCGCCGAGACCTACCGCGCCAAGGGCCTCGACCCCGAGCTCGCCGACCAGGTCGCCAAGCAGTTCCACGCCAACCCCGAGCAGGCCCTCGAAGAGCACGTCCGCGAGGAGCTCGGCCTCGACCCCAACGACCTCCCGTCTCCGGTGGTCGCCGCCGCGTCGTCGTTCGTCTGCTTCGCGGTCGGCGCCCTCATCCCGCTCCTGCCGTACCTGCTCGGCGCCTCCAACGTGATCCCCGCGCTGGTCATGTCTCTCACCGCCCTCTTCGCCTGCGGCGCGATCGTCAGCCGCGTCACCACCCGCTCCTGGTGGTACTCCGGCCTCCGCCAACTCCTCCTCGGCGGCGCCGCGGCGGCGCTCACGTACTTCGTGGGGACCCTGGTCGGCCCGGGGCTGGGCTGACCGTCCAGTACTCCGGCCGGCGCCGCGCAGCGCTAACCGGCCGCCTCGTCGACCACGTCGGTCAGCTCCCGCAGCCGCCGCAGGTGCTCATCCGGGTCCGGCTGGCCGAGTGCCCAAGCTGCTCGCGAGGCCGCGGTCAGCGCGGCGACCAGGACGGTGCCACGCCGTACCTCCGGATTCCCGAAGGCGTCGACGAGCTCGTCCACCGAGTGTGACGACGCGAGCAGCAGGTACCCGAGATCGAAGCCGAGCGGCGCGAAGCCGAACTGCTCCCAGTCGATCGCGATCACGTCGTCACCGTCGCGCCCGATCAGGTTGATCGGATGCGCGTCACCGTGGGTGGGCACGTGGGGGAGCGCGGCGAGCTCGGTGAGGGCTTGCCTGCGGCGGCTCCAGAGGTGATTGAGGGCCGTGAGCAACGAGTCGTCCAGGCCCGCACCGTCGAGCGCGGACCAGCCGCCGCGGGCCGCGACGGTCTCCAGGCGAACGCGCAGCACGTCACGAGCGCCCCAGAGCGGCTCGGGCAGATCGGCGGTGGCGAACCGGCCGAGGGCGGCGGCGAGCGCGAGGTCGTCGTGGGGTTCCGGCTCGACCCATTGGGTCCACAGGAGCAGGCCGTCGGGGTCCTCCTCGACCCGGAGCAGCTCAGGCGCCCGCAAGCCCGGCGTACGCCGTACCAGCCCGGACTCGGCCACCAGGGCCTGGCGGCGCCAGTACGCGTGGTGGCGGGGCGTCTCAGGCCCGCGGAGGAGGCGTTTGACCACCAAACCGTCCGGCGTCCGCCAGACGCCTCCGTTGTGCTGCCCGGTGCCACTGGTCAGAGGAGTCCACACAGCGCACCACTCTGGCCGAACCTGCGCCGGATGTTCACCTGATTTCGGGTGGTCCCGGCCGCCACCGGCTGGGAAGATGGGACCAGAGTGAGCGCTTGCTTACAGTGCGTGACACTCAACAGTGAAAGGGCGTCCGGCCGTGGAACGGCTGTCCATTTGGCGGGCGTCATCATGTAGTCTCGGGACTCCCGGCTTGGGCCAGTGTTGTCCCGCGGCCAGTTGTTGACCGTAGGACGACGGGAGCCCCTGAATGTTTGGTAGCCCCCCCTTCTTTGACCGGCAGAGGCCCGCTGAGGGTTTGTACGACGGCAAGCACGAGCACGACGCGTGCGGTGTCGCCTTCGTCGCCACTCTGACCGGTGAACCGAGCCACGACATCGTGGCGAAGGCTTTGGCCGCCCTGCGGAACCTCGAGCATCGTGGCGCCTCCGGCGCCGAGCCCGACTCCGGTGACGGTGCCGGCATCCTGATCCAGGTCCCGGACGCGTACTACCGCAAGGTCTGCGACTTCGACCTGCCCGTCGCGCGCGCCTACGCGACCGGCATCGCGTTCCTGCCGCAGGACCCGGACGACGCCGCCAAGGCGGTGGCCCGGATCGAGGAGCTGGCCGACGAGGAGAACCTGATCGTCCTCGGCTGGCGCGACGTCCCGACCACGCCGGACCTGCTCGGAAACACCGCGCGCTCGGTGATGCCGGTGTTCCGGCAGCTGTTCGTCGCGTCGAAGGCCGGCCGGGTGCTGGGTCTGGCCCTGGAGCGGATGGCGTTCCGGCTGCGCAAGCGCGCCGAGCGCGAGACCGCGACGTACTTCCCGTCGCTGTCGGGGCGGACCATCACCTACAAGGGGATGCTGACCACCGACCAGCTGGACAAGTTCTTCCCCGAGCTGACCGACCCGGACCTCGCCTCGGCGATCGGCGTCGTGCACAGCCGGTTCTCCACCAACACGTTCCCGTCCTGGCCGCTGGCCCACCCGTACCGGTACATCGCCCACAACGGTGAGATCAACACCGTCCAGGGCAACCGGAACTGGATGCGCGCCCGCGAGGCCCTGCTGGCCAGCGACCTGATCCCGGGCGACCTGGAGCAGCTCTACCCGATCTGTACGCCGGGCGCCTCGGACTCCGCGTCCTTCGACGAGGTCCTGGAGCTGCTGCACCTGGGCGGCCGCTCGCTGCCGCACGCGATGCTGATGATGATCCCGGAGGCGTGGGAGAACGCCGCCACGATGGACCCGAAGCGGCGCGCGTTCTACGAGTTCCACTCCACGCTGATGGAGCCCTGGGACGGTCCCGCCTCGGTCGTCTTCTCCGACGGCACGAAGGTCGGCGCGGTCCTGGACCGCAACGGCCTGCGCCCCTCGCGGTACTGGGTCACCGAGGACGGCCTGGTCGTGCTGGCCTCCGAGGCCGGCGTCCTGGACATCGACCCGGCCACCGTCACCCAGAAGGGCCGGCTGGAGCCGGGCCGGATCTTCCTGGTCGACGTCGAGGCGCACCGGATCGTCACCGACGCGGAGGTCAAGTCCGCGCTGGCCGACGAGAACCCGTACGACGAGTGGCTGCACGCCGGCCTGATCCGGTTCGAGGACCTGCACGAGCGCGAGCACGTCGTCCACAGCCACGCGTCGGTGACGCGCCGCCAGCAGGTCTTCGGGTACACCGAGGAGGAGCTGCGCGTCCTGCTCACCCCGATGGCCAAGACCGGCGCGGAGCCGATCGGCTCGATGGGTACCGACACCCCGATCGCCGTGCTGAGCGACCGGCCGCGGCTGCTGTTCGACTACTTCGTGCAGCTGTTCGCCCAGGTGACGAACCCGCCGCTGGACGCGATCCGCGAGGAGCTGGTGACCTCGCTGTCGTCGAGCCTCGGCCCGGAGTCGAACCTGCTCGACCCGGGTCCGGCGTCCTGCCGTCAGGTGGTGATCCCGTTCCCGGTGATCACCAACGACGAGCTGGCCAAGATCCGGCACATCAACCTGGACGGCGACATGCCGGGCCTGGCGACCACGGTCCTGCGCGGCGTGTACGACGTCGAGGGCGGCGGCGACGCGCTGAAGCGGCGGCTCGACGAGCTGTGCGCCGAGGCGTCCGCGGCGATCGCCGACGGCGCCCGGATCCTGGTGCTGTCCGACCGGCACTCCAACGCCGAGAAGGCGCCGATCCCGTCGCTGCTGCTCACCTCCGCGGTGCACCACCACCTGGTCCGGGAGAAGACCCGCACCCAGGTCGGTCTGGTCGTCGAGGCCGGTGACGTCCGCGAGGTGCACCACGTCGCGGTCCTGATGGGCTACGGCGCGGCGGCGATCAACCCGTACCTGGCGCTGGAGTCGGCCGAGGACCTGGCCCGGCGCGGCACCTACCTGCCCGGGGTCGAGCCCGAGCAGGCGGTCCGCAACGTGGTGAAGTCGCTCGGCAAGGGCGTGCTCAAGGTGATGTCCAAGATGGGCGTCAGCACCGTCGCGTCGTACACGGGGGCGCAGATCTTCGAGGCCTCCGGCCTGGCCCCGGACCTGGTGGACACCTACTTCACCGGTACGGCGAGCAAGCTCGGCGGCATCGGGCTGGACGTCGTCGCCGAGGAGGTCCACCGGCGGCACCTGCGGGCCTACCCGGCCAGCGGGGTCCTGCCGGCGCACCGCAAGCTCGAGATCGGCGGCGAGTACCAGTGGCGCCGCGAGGGCGAGCCGCACCTGTTCGACCCGGAGACCGTGTTCCGTCTGCAGCACTCGACGCGGACCGGCCGGTACGACATCTTCAAGCAGTACACGAGCCGGGTCGACGAGCAGTCCGAGCGGCTGATGACGCTGCGCGGGTTGTTCGGCTTCGCTTCCGGCCGCGACCCGATCTCGATCGACGAGGTCGAGCCGGTGGCGGAGATCGTCAAGCGGTTCAGCACCGGCGCGATGAGCTACGGCTCGATCAGCGCCGAGGCGCACACCACGCTGGCGATCGCGATGAACCGCCTCGGCGGCAAGTCGAACACCGGTGAGGGCGGCGAGGACTCCGAGCGCCTGCACAACCCGGAGCTGCGCAGCTCGATCAAGCAGGTCGCGTCCGGCCGTTTCGGCGTCACCGCGGAGTACCTGACGAACTCCGACGACATCCAGATCAAGATGGCGCAGGGCGCGAAGCCCGGCGAGGGCGGTCAGCTGCCCGGCCACAAGGTCTACCCGTGGGTCGCCGGGACCCGGCACTCGACGCCGGGCGTCGGCCTGATCTCGCCGCCGCCGCACCACGACATCTACTCGATCGAGGACCTGGCGCAGCTGATCCACGACCTGAAGAACGCGAACCCGTCGGCACGGGTGCACGTGAAGCTGGTCTCCGAGGTCGGTGTCGGCACGATCGCCGCCGGTGTCAGCAAGGCGCACGCGGACGTCGTACTGATCTCAGGTCACGACGGAGGCACCGGTGCGGCGCCGCTGACCTCGCTGAAGCACGCGGGCGGACCCTGGGAGCTCGGCCTGGCCGAGACCCAGCAGACCCTGCTGCTGAACGGGCTGCGGGACCGGATCGTCGTCCAGACCGACGGTCAGCTCAAGACCGGCCGGGACGTCGTCGTCGCGGCGCTGCTCGGGGCCGAGGAGTACGGTTTCGCGACCGCGCCGCTGGTGGTGTCGGGCTGCATCATGATGCGGGTCTGCCACCTGGACACCTGCCCGGTCGGCGTCGCCACCCAGAACCCGGTCCTGCGCGAGCGGTACGCCGGCAAGCCGGAGTTCGTGGTGAACTTCTTCGAGTTCATCGCCGAGGAGGTCCGCGAGTACCTGGCCGAGCTCGGCTTCCGCACCCTGGACGAGGCGATCGGCCACGCCGAGGTGCTGGACATCAAGCGCGCGGTCGACCACTGGAAGGCCGACGGGCTCGACCTGTCGCCGATCCTGCACGTGCCCGCGCTGCCCGAGGGCGCGGCGCTGCACCAGACCGTGCTCCAGGACCACGGCCTGGACAAGGCGCTCGACAACGAGCTGATCCGGATCTGCGCGCCGGCGATCGAGAACGGCGAACCGGTCCGGGCCCAGCTCCCGATCCGGAACGTGAACCGGACGGTCGGCACGATGCTCGGCCACGAGATCACCAAGAAGTACCGCGCGGCCGGACTGCCCGACGGCACCGTCGACCTCACCTTCACCGGGTCGGCCGGCAACTCGTTCGCGGCGTTCGTGCCGAAGGGCGTGACGCTGCGGCTGGAGGGCGACGCCAACGACTACGTCGGCAAGGGCCTGTCCGGTGGCCGGGTGGTGATCCGTCCGGACCGCAACGCGCGCTTCGACGCGGCGACGCAGATCATCGCCGGCAACGTCATCGCGTACGGCGCGACGTCCGGTGAGCTGTTCATCAACGGTGGCGCGGGGCAACGGTTCTGCGTCCGCAACTCCGGTGCCACCGCGGTCGTCGAAGCGGTCGGCGACCACGCCTGCGAGTACATGACCGGTGGCCGGGTCGTCGTGATCGGCGCCACCGGCCGGAACTTCGCGGCGGGCATGTCGGGCGGCGTGGCCCACGTGCTCGACCTGGACCCCGCGCTGGTGAACCCGGAGCTGGTCGACCTGCTCCCGCTCACCGACACCGAGTCCGAACTGTTGCAGGACCTGGTCCGCCGTCACCACGAGGAGACCGGTTCGGAGCGGGCGGCCAAGCTGCTCGCGGACTGGACCGCCGCCGAGGCCAGGTTCACCACGGTGATGCCCCGCGACTACGCCCGGGTGCTGGCGGCCAAGGCGGCCGCCGAGCGCGACGGGCTGGACGAGGACGCCACCACGCGAGCGATGATGGAGGCCATCTGATGGCTGACCCGAAGGGATTCCTGACCACCCCGCGCGAGGTGGCCGAACGCCGTCCGGTCGAGGAGCGCAAGCAGGACTGGAACGAGGTCTACCCCGGTGGCCCCGGCAAGGCGCTGCTGCCGATCATCGGCAAGCAGGCCGGCCGCTGCATGGACTGCGGCATCCCGTTCTGCCACTCCGGCTGCCCTCTGGGCAACCTGATCCCGGAGTGGAACGACCTGGTCTGGCGCGACGACTGGACCGGCGCGATCGAGCGGCTGCACGCGACCAACAACTTCCCGGAGTTCACCGGCCGGCTCTGCCCGGCGCCGTGCGAGACCTCGTGCGTGCTCGGCATCAACCAGGACCCGGTGACGATCAAGAACGTCGAGGTCGCGATCGTCGACAAGGCCTGGGAGTCCGGTGACGTCCGGCCGCAGCCGCCGGAGTGGCTGACCGGCAAGACGATCGCGGTCGTCGGGTCCGGCCCGGCCGGCCTGTCGGTCGCCCAGCAGCTCACCCGCGCCGGGCACACCGTCGCGGTCTACGAGCGGGCCTCGGCGCCGGGCGGGCTGCTCCGCTTCGGCATCCCCGAGTTCAAGATGGAGAAGGCCCAGGTCGAGCGCCGGATCCAGCAGATGAAGGAGGAGGGCACGGTCTTCCGCTCCGGCGTCAACGTCGGCGTGGACGTCACCGGGACCCAGCTCAAGCAACGGTACGACGCGGTCGTGGTCGCGACCGGCGCCACCGCGGCCCGCGACCTGCCGGTGCCCGGCCGGGAGTTCGGCGGCATCCACCAGGCGATGGAGTACCTGCCGCAGGCCAACCGGGTCGCGCTCGGCGAGACCGTCGAGGACCAGATCGTTGCCACCGACAAGGATGTCGTGATCATCGGTGGCGGTGACACCGGAGCCGACTGCCTCGGGACGGCGCACCGGCAGGGGGCGCGCAGCGTCACCCAGCTGGAGATCATGCCGCGCCCGTCCGACGAGCGGCCGGACGCGCACCCGTGGCCGACGTACCCGATGATCTACCGGGTCGCCTCCGCGCACGAGGAGGGCGGCGACCGGGTGTACGCCGTCTCGACCAACAAGTTCGTGGCCGATGACAACGGTCAGGTGGCCGGGCTGGACCTGGTCGAGGTCGAGCTGGTGGACGGGAAGTTCACCCCCGTCGAGGGCAGCGAGCGGACCATCCCGGCGCAGCTGGTGCTGCTGGCGATGGGCTTCCTCGGGCCGGAGAAGGAAGGCTTCCTCGAGCAGCTCGGCGTCGAGCTCGACGAGCGCGGCAACGTCAAGCGGGACAAGACCTACCAGACCTCGGTCGACGGCGTCTTCGCCTGCGGCGACGCCGGCCGCGGCCAGTCGCTGATCGTCTGGGCGATCGCCGAGGGCCGCTCGGCGGCCAACGGCGTGGACGCGTTCCTGACCGGGTCGTCGACGCTGCCGACCCCGATCCCGCCGACGGCCCGCCCGCTGGTGGTCTGACCTCCGCCGGCCGGGCACGGCCTTTCACCGAAACGCCGCGCCCGGTCAAGCGGGGGTTTGACTCCGGCCCCTAAGTTGGTGGTCGTGCCTCGACGACTGATCACCCGGACGCGGCTCCGCAAGGCGGTGCCGTGGGCGATCCTCGTCCTGCTCTGGTTCGTCGTCTCGTCGGTGGTCGGCCTGCTCGGCTTCGCCAACGACTCCGAGCGGGTCACCGTCGGCGCGCACACCGCGCAGGTCTCGCCGACCTTCGACTCGCACGCCACCATCGACCTCGGCGCGATCCTGCCCCGGCTCCGGCTGGACATGAACCTGCCGCTCGACCTCGGCGTCAACCTCGACGTCCAGGAGACCGACGCGGCCAACCTGAACGACCTGCTCCAGCGCGACGCGCTGATCGCCTCCCAGCCCGACGGTGAGATCGCCCGGATCCGCGAGGTCGTCCAGCAGATGGCGGTCGACAACGCGGTCGCGGGCGCCGGGTCCGGGCTGCTGGTGACGGTGATCGTCGCGACGTTGTGGGCGATGCTGGGACCGGTGCGGCGGCGCGAGCTGTTCGCGCACGTGCACCGCGGCGAACGACGGGTGCGGCACCGGGCGGTCGTCGTACTGGTCGCGATGCTGGTGACGGTCGCGTCGGTGATCGGGCCGGCGCAGATGCGGCAGGCGCAGGCGCCGCCGACCGCGTGGCGGCCGCTGGGGGAGCTGCTGCCGGAGGTGTCGTTCGACGACCGGCTGAAGAACGTCGAGGTCGCGTCCGGTTTCTCCACCGACGGCGGCGTCGGCGTCATCCGTACGGCGTTCGAGACCTACGAGCGCTCCACCGAGTTCTACGGGCAGCTGAAGGACCGGGTCGGGCGGGTCGGCGGCCGGATCCGGGCGGCCGGTGAAGGCGAGACCGTCGCGCTGCTGGTCTCCGACCGGCACGACAACATCGGGATGGACCCGTTCGCCGCCGAGGTCGCCAAGGTGGCCGGGGCGAAGGTGCTGATCGACGCCGGTGACGACACCTCGTCGGGGCAGCAGTGGGAGGCGTTCAGCATCAACTCGCTGGCCCAGCACTTCAAGGACCTCAAGGTGGTCGCCGTCGCCGGCAACCACGACGGCGGCGGGTTCGTCGAGGAGACGATGCGGCGCAACAAGTTCACCGTGCTGGACAGCAAACCGGTCGAGGTCGAGGGGATCCGGTTCCTCGGCGACAGCGACCCCACCCGGACCGGGCTCGGCAGCGCCGACACGCCCGGCGACGAGACCACCGGCGAGCAGTCGACGCGGCTCGCCGACATCGCCTGCGCGCAGTCCGAGGACGAGCCGATCTCGACGATGGTGGTGCACGACCCGGCGTCGTACCAGGAGACCGCGGCCCGCGGCTGCGCGTCGCTGCTGGTGTCGGGACACCTGCACCGGCAGGTCGGGCCGGACACGAAGACCGTCGAGGGGCGGTCGGTCACGACGTACACGAACGGGACGACCGGGGGAGCGGCGTACGCGTTCGCGCTCGGCTACACGCTCAGGCGGCCCGGCGAGGTCACCCTGATCACGTACGCCGACGGGCAGCCGACCGGGCTGCAGACCGTCACCGCCGAGCTGACCGGCGAAGTGACCGTGGGGACGTACCGGCCGTTGCCGGAGTGAGTCCGCGAGGTGAACTCCTCGCTCGGCCACGCGGTGACCGGCCGGTAACCGGGGGCGGACCACCGGGCCAGTGGTCTTGTAGGAGTAGGGTTTTGTGACGTGCGTCGCGCAAAGATCGTTTGTACGCTCGGCCCGGCTACGGCCGCCCCGGAGCGCATCCTGGAACTCGTCCAAGCAGGTATGGACGTCGCTCGGCTGAACCTGAGCCACGGCGCCCACGCCGAGCACGAGCGCATCTACCACCGGATTCGCGCTGCAGCGGAGGAGACCGGCAAAAACGTCGGCATCCTCGTCGACCTGCAGGGCCCGAAGATCCGGCTGGCGGAGTTCGCCGAAGGCAAGGTCACGCTGACCTACGGCGAGCGCTTCACCATCACCACCCGTGAGGTCCCCGGTGACGTCACCATCTGCGGTACGACGTACGACGGGCTGCCCGGCGACGTCAAGCCCGGTGACCCGCTGCTGATCGACGACGGCCGGGTCGCGCTGGTCGCCGAGGAGGTCACCGAGACCGACGTGATCTGCCGCGTCACCGTCGGCGGGCCGGTCTCCAACAACAAGGGCATCAACCTTCCCGGCGCCACCGTCAGCGTCCCGGCGATGTCGGAGAAGGACGTCGAGGACCTGCGCTGGGCCCTGCACCTGCCGGCCGACATGATCGCGATGTCGTTCGTGCAGCGCGCCTCCGACATCCAGATCGTGCACAAGATCATGGCCGAGGAAGGCCACAAGATCCCGGTCGTGGCCAAGATCGAGAAGCCGCAGGCGGTCGCCAACCTGGACGAGATCATCGAGGCCTTCGACGGCTTCATGGTCGCCCGCGGCGACCTCGGCGTGGAGCTCCCGCTGGAGGAGGTCCCGCTGGTCCAGAAGCTGATCATCGACCAGGCCCGGCTGAACGCGAAGCCGGTGATCGTCGCCACCCAGATGCTGGAGTCGATGATCTCCGCCCCGCGCCCGACCCGGGCCGAGGCCTCCGACGTCGCCAACGCCGTCCTGGACGGCGCCGACGCGGTGATGCTGTCCGGCGAGACCAGCGTCGGCCGCTTCCCGATCGAGACCGTCAAGACGATGGCCCGGATCGTGGAGTCCACCGAGGACCACGGCCTCGGCCGCGTCGCCGAGATCGACTGGGAACCCCGCACCAAGGGCGGCGTGATCGCCAAGGCCGCGGCGGATGTCGCCGAGGCCCTGGAGGCGAAGTACCTGGTCGCCTTCACCCAGTCCGGCGACACCGCGCTCCGCCTGGCCCGCTACCGCACCGAGATCCCGGTCCTCGCGTTCACTCCCGTCCCGTCGGTGAGCGCCTGGTTGTCGGTCGTCTGGGGCATCGAGACCCACATCGTCCCGACCGTCGACCACACCGACGAGATGGTCCGCCAGGTCGACCAGCGCCTGCTGGAGCTCGGCAAGCTCCAGAAGGGCGACCTGGTCGTCATCGTCGCCGGTTCCCCGCCCAGCATCCCGGGCTCCACCAACGCGCTGCGCGTCCACCGCATGGGCGACGCGATCAGCGGGGTCGCTCCGGCGTACCGGGAGTAGCAAGAACAACAAGAAGATTCGACTCTGTGGTTGCTGCGGGGGGGGGGGGGGGGGGACCGCCGCCAGTTCCGTTCCAGTCTTTTGACCCACACCCCCGTCTCAGGTCCCTCCGGCCCCCCCTGGCGTCCCCCCGCGAGGGTTTGGGG
>NZ_JBVJNV010000006.1:66298-520629 GCF_055583505.1 Kribbella sp. NPDC104740
CTCGCGGGGCCAACAAAGCCAGGGGCATCCCGCAGCCGGAGGAAAAAAAAAAAAAAAAAAAAAAACACCCGCCGCGGTGGTCCCCACCCCCCGCGGACCCCCCCCCCCCAGTTCCATTTCAGGTCTTCGGACCGACGATCCGGTCGAGTGCCGCTACGGCCTCCCGGCGCGCTACCGAGAGCGCGTTCGGGCGGGGCATTCGCCAGGGGATATCGAGCAGGTCCAGGGCCCATTGGCACAGGCGCAGTATGTCGGTGGACTCGTTGGAGAACAGGTGGCGGGTGTAGTCGTACCGGCGGCCGTTGCTGGTCGTCCAGTTGTTCACCCGGCAGCCGTCCGAGAGGAACAGACCGCGGACGAACGGTTCGGGGTGGTAGGCAACGATCTCGCGCTGCCAGTCGAGCAGCTGGATCTTGCGAAGGTGTTTGCGGCCCGCGCCGTGCTGAGGAAACAAGCAGGGCCAGTGCTTCCAGTACGACACAAGATGAGTGCAACCGGGCGCTTGGACTCGGTGGACCGGCCGGCTGGCGTTCACCGCGGTGATGACTTCCGCTGCCTCGGCGATGACGCCGGAGTAGGCATCGTCGCACGCGATCCGGAGAGCGAAGACCGCCTTCCGGTGCTCGGACAGGCAGCCGTCACCCAGATAGAAACCAAGCAACTTCGAGTACTCGCCGGCCGCAAGCGCTGAGTCCGTGCATCGCGGACAAGCAGTGGGATCGACCGAAGGCGCGGGTTCGTCCCGCCACGCACGAATCGTGCTGCGACTGACCGACAACCGGCGGCTGACCGAACTCAGAGTCGCGCCCGCAGCGAGTGAGTCCAGCGCGGACCGCCGGGTGCGAGCGTCGTACACGAGTGAAGCCTCGCAGCTGGGATCGACAGATCCAGATGGTGAGGTGCCCTGGGTGGGACTCGAACCCACACTGGATGCTGTTTGAGAGCACGGCCTCTGCCGATTGGGCTACCAGGGCGATTTGCGCTCGACGATCGTAGCTTACCCAGGCGCTCGATCCGAAAATTGTCGGCGGCAGGTCGGATGATCTGGCATGGGTCGGGTCAGGTCACGGCAGACGGTCGAGTCGGCGTTGTGGATGTCTGACGACGGCGTCCCTGATCGCGTGAACGCCGAGCTTCACGGCGTAGCGTTGCGAACGATCCGAACCTGGCGACGGCGGTACCAGCTCGAGGGACGGGTCCGCACCGATGGACCCTGTACGCCTTGCCCGCGGTGCGACGGGGCCGCGCTGGACGAGGTGGCGTACGTGTTGCTCCTGGGGTGGTACCTCGGGGACGGGCACATCGTCGCGGCGCGGCGTGGGGTCTACACCTTGCAGATCGCGAACGACCAGAAGTACCCGGAGCTGAATCAGGAGATCGCGGCCACGATCCGGCGGGTCAAGCCGACTGCCGGTCCGTGTCTGCGGGGTGGGTCGGCTGCGGTCCGGATCGAGGCTCGGTGGAAGCACTGGCCGTGCCTGTTCCCGCAGCACGGGCCCGGGCGGAAGCATCTGCGGCGGATCGTGCTGCACGAGTGGCAGCAGGAGCTCGTCCGGCGGGAGCCGGAGTTGCTGCTGCGCGGGTTGTTCCACTCCGACGGGTGCCGGTTCGTGAACTGGACCACCAAGCGGCTGGCCGGCGGCGGCGAGCGGCGCTACGAGTACATCCGGTACATGTTCCACAACGAGTCCGCGGACATCCGGTCGATCCTCACCGACGCGCTGGATCAGGTCGGTGTTCCCTGGCGGCGACCGCGGTCGAACGTGGTCGCGGTGAGCCGGCGGGAAGGGGGCGAGGTGCTGGATCGGTTCGTCGGTCCGAAGCGCTGAGCGCGAGGTCGATATGGTGTCCGGTGTGACTGCTAAGCGTGTGGTGATCGCCGAGGACGAGGCTCTGATCCGGATGGACCTGGCCGAGATGCTGGCTGAGGAGGGGTACGACGTCGTCGGGCAGGCGGGCGACGGCGAGGAGGCGATTCGGCTGGCGGTCGAGCACCGGCCGGATCTGGTGATCCTGGACGTGAAGATGCCGAAGCTGGACGGGCTCAGTGCGGCGGAGAAGATCGCGGGGGAGCGGATCGCTCCGGTGCTGATGCTGACGGCGTTCTCGCAGCGGGAGCTGGTCGAGCGGGCGCGGGACGCGGGGGCGATGGCGTACCTGGTGAAGCCGTTCTCCAAGGCCGACCTGTTGCCGGCGATCGAGATCGCGGCCAGCCGGTACGTCGAGCTGGCGGAGCTGGAGCGTGAGGTCGCCGACCTGTCGGAGCGGCTGGAGACGCGCAAGCTCGTCGACCGGGCCAAGTCGGTGCTGCAGACGAAGTTCGGGCTGTCCGAGCCGGACTCGTTCCGGTGGATCCAGAAGACCGCGATGGACAAGCGGGTCTCGATGCGCCAGGTCGCCGAGCTCGTCGTCGACGAAGCCGGCTCCTGAAAGCCGACGAACCCGGCTCCTGAAAACCAAGGACACATCAACCCGAAACCCGCGCTCCGAACCACCTCCCGTGCCGGTTGGTTTGCTCTGGGCAACCAACTTGGCAAGAACCCGTCGGGAGCGGCTGCCGAGCGTGCTGCGCACCTGTTCTGCTGCCTAGTCTGCGAAGTGCTCGCGTCATCACGTGAGGGGTCCGGTCGTCCTGGATCACGCAGATCCAGGGAGGAACAGTGAACCAGCGGTCGGTGCTCAAACTCGGCGGGTTGTTGCTGACGGCAACGTTGGCGGTGACCGCCTGCGGAGCCCGCAGCAACGGTACGGCGAACGGCTCCGCGGCGGCGGACAAGGTGGTGAAGATCGGGATGGTCGGGCCGATCACCGGGGAGATCTCGGCGTTCGGGCTCGGCATCCGGAACTCGGTGCAGCTCGCGGTGCGGCAGGCCAACGACGCGCACGCGATCCCGGGCTGGCGGATCGAGGTCGACGCCGAGGACGACCAGGCCCAGCCGGACGTCGGCAAGAACGTGGCGACCAAGTTCGCCTCGGACCCGGACCTGGCCGCCGTGGTCGGCCCGTACAACACCGGCGTCAGCCAGCAGATGCAGTCGGTCTTCGCCGCGCAGCACATCGCGCAGGTCTCGCCGGGCAACACCGGCCCGGCGCTGTCGATGGGCCCGAAGTGGCAGACCGCGCCGAAGCGCCAGTACGACACCTACTTCCGCACCTGCACGACCGACGCGGTCCAGGGCCCGTTCGCGGCGCAGTACCTGTTCCGGACCCGGCACATCACCAAGGTCGCGACGATCAGCGACAAGAAGGCGTACGGCGAGGGCCTGGTCGCCACCTTCACCGACGAGTTCACCAAGCTCGGCGGTCAGGTGGTCGCGGCGCAGACGGTGAACCCGGACGACGTCGACTTCCAGTCGGTGATCTCGAAGGTGAAGCAGGACGACCCGCAGGCGGTCTACATCGGCACCGAGTACGGCGTCGGGGGCCCGTTCTCGCGGCAGGCGAAGGCGGCCGGGCTGAAGGTCCCGGTGGTCGGCGGCGACGGTCTGTTCGACGCGCAGTACATCAAGCTGGCCGGCCCGGCCAGCAGCAACGACCTGGCCACCTCGATCGGCGCCCCGGTCGAGAAGCTGCCCTCGGCCAAGCAGTTCGTGGCCGACTACGCCAAGGCCGGTTTCAAGGACCCGATGTCCCCGTACGGCGGTACGGCGTACGACGCCGCGAACGCGATCATCGACGCGCTGAAGTCCACGCTGAAGACCGCCGACAGTGTCGAGTCGGCCCGGCAGGCGACCGTGGACGCGATCGGCAAGAGCTCCTTCGAGGGCGTCACCGGTCACGTCGGCTTCGACGAGTTCGGTGACACCACCACCCGGGTGCTGACCATGAACAAGGTGGCCGGCGGCCGCTGGGTCGCGCAGCAGACCAAGGACTTCGGTCCGGCCAAGTAGGACCCGGCAAACCGGCGGAGCCGTGCCACGAAAAGCGCGGTTCCGCCACCCGTCCTGGCGTGGCGGAAACGACGGCCCCGTCCGAGGAACGAGACGGCCGTCACACAGCGTGGTGACCGTCTGGATACCGGTGGCACCCATTGGTTGTCAATGTGGCTCTGGGTGCGACCTGCGATCACATTGAGTGATCGCGTCCCGCAAAGCCAGTGCCTACCGATCGGGACGATGCTTACAGCGGTAACGACCTCACAACACACGCTGGGTCACGTTCGCCTTGACTGCTCAGCGGGGTCTAACCTGCGGGTGCTCGCGGGAATCGCGGGGGTCCGGGGATCCACTCGGGCTATCCAGACATGGGAGGAACAGTGCACCAGCGTTCCGTAGTACGGGTCGGCGCGTCGCTGATCGTTGCGTCGTTGGCCCTGACTGCCTGCGGTTCACGCAGTGACGACAACGGTGGCGGGGGCTCCGGCGATGCGAAGAAGACCGCCAAGATCGGCGTGATCGCGCCGCTGTCGGGCGACCTGTCGGCGCTTGGTCTGGGTATCCAGCACTCGGTCGAGCTGGCCGTCAAGCAGGCCAACGAGTCCAACGCGATCCCGGGCTGGACGCTCGAGGTCTCCCCGCAGGACGACGAGGGCAAGGCCGACGTCGGCAAGAACGCCGCCACCGCGGTCTCGTCGGACCCCGACGTGATCGGCGTGGTCGGCACGCTGAACACCGACGTGAGCCAGCAGGTCCAGCCGATCCTGGCGCCGAAGAACATCGTCCAGGTCTCGCCGGCCAACACCGGCCCGGGCCTGACCAAGGGTGCGGAGTGGCAGAAGGACCCGAAGCGGCCCTACGCCACCTACTTCCGCACCTGCACCACGGACGCCGTCCAGGGTCCGTTCGCCGCGCGCTACCTGTACGAGACCGCCAAGATCACCAAGGTCGCGACGATCCACGACAAGCGCGCCTACGGCCAGGGCCTGGTCGGCACCTTCACCGAGGAGTTCAAGAAGCTCGGTGGCCAGGTCGTCGCGGCCGAGACGATCAACGAGGACGAGACCAACTTCCAGGCCGTCGTCTCCGCCGTCAAGCCGTCGGCTCCGCAGGCGCTGTACTACGGCGGTCAGTACCCGCAGGCCGGCCCGCTGTCCAAGCAGATGAAGGCCGCCGGCCTGAACATCCCGCTGCTCGGTGGCGACGGCATCTACGACCCGGAGTTCGTCAAGCTGGCCGGCACCGCCGCCCAGGGTGACCTGGCCACCTCGGTCGGCGCCCCGGTCGACTCGCTGCCGTCGGCCAAGAAGTTCGTCGCCGACTACGAGGCCGCGAAGTTCGCCGACCCGTACGCCGCCTACGGCGGTTACTCCTACGACGCCGCGAACGCGATCATCGCCGCGCTCAAGGTCTCGCTGAAGGACGCCGACAGCGTCGAGGCCGCCCGGCCGAAGACCGTCGAGGAGCTCGGCAAGGTCTCCTTCGACGGCGTCACCGGCAAGGTCGCCTTCGACGAGTTCGGCGACACCACCTCCAAGGTCCTGACCGTCTACGAGGTCAAGGCCGGCAAGTTCACCGCGGTCCAGACCAAGGACTTCGAAACCAAGTAGGTCGACCTCATGACGCGGGGGTGGGACGCGGTCCCACCCCCGTGGCATGTCGGAAATGAGTTGGGAGGTCGACGTGGACCAGTTCTTCCAGCAGCTCGTGATCGGGCTGAGTCTCGGATCGCTGTACGCCCTGATCGCGGTCGGGTACACCGTCGTCTACGGCATCGTGCAGCTGATCAACTTCGCCCACGGCGAGGTGTTCATGATCGGCGGCTTCGGCGCGCTGACGACGTACCTGTTGTTCTTCGAGGGACACACCAGTGTGTGGATCCTGCCGGTGATGCTGGTCGGTGCCATCCTGGCCTCGGTCGGTACGGCGGTGGCCATGGAACGTGTCGCGTACCGTCCCCTGCGGAACGCGCCGCGGCTGGCACCGCTGATCACCGCGATCGGCATCTCGGTGTTCCTGCAGGAGTTCATCCGGCTGTTCTACGACCGTCCGGTCTGGACCGTGCCGGTGTTCGCCCTGCTGGCCGTCGGTGCGGCGTACTGGGTCGGTAGCCGCCGGACCAAGGTGAACCTGAACCACCCGGTGACCAAGTGGCGCGACCGTGCGCCGCTGCTCGGCTCGGGTGCGGGGGCGCTGGCCGCGTGGATCGTCCTGCGGGTCGTCCAGCCGGACTACAACCCGCTGCTGAGCATCGTGTTCTTCCTGGTCAGCGCCGCCGTCGGTACGGCGGTCGGCCTGCTGGTGGCGCGGTTCGGCGCGACGACCGAGCGGGCCACCGCCCTGCGCGACGCGATCTGGCAGTCGGCCGTGGCCGGCGCGCTGGTCCTGGAGCTGTTCTGGCTGGTGTACCAGGAGCTGATCAAGCACGTCGACTGGCCGACCGGCAAGCAGCGCACCACCTTCCCCTCGATCGACGTGGTCTCCGGGACCGCGATCGAGGTCGGCGGGGTGACCATCCAGCGGGCGGCGATCTTCACCGTGCTGCTGCTGGTCGTCTGCACCGCGCTGCTGTGGTACTTCATCAACCGGACCAAGCTGGGCCGCGGCATGCAGGCGGTCTCGCAGGACCCGGACACCGCGCGGCTGATGGGCATCAACGTCGACCGGATCATCGTCGTGGCGTTCGCGCTCGGTGCGGTCCTGGCCGCCGTGGCCGGTCTGGCCCAGGGTGTCCAGAACAGCCTGATCGACTACCGGATGGGCTTCCTGGCGGGCCTGAAGGCGTTCACCGCCGCCGTGCTCGGCGGCATCGGCAACATCCAGGGCGCGGTCCTGGGTGGGCTGCTGCTCGGCGTGGTCGAGTCGCTGGCCACGCAGTACATCCCGGGTCAGTTCGGTGGTAGCTCCTGGAAGGACGTCTGGGCGTTCGTCATCCTGATCCTGGTCCTGGTGTTCCGGCCGCAAGGCCTGCTCGGAGCAAGGGTGGTGGATCGCGCATGAGTGAGTCGACGAAAACCCTCGCGGCGCCGCCGGCCCTGCCGGCCGCGGCCTGGCCGCTCGGTGTCGCCGGTGTGGCGCTGCTGATCATCGGGTCGTTCCTGTCCTGGAGCTACGACGGCTCGATCCTGGGCGACCTCTCGATCAACTTCTACCCCGGTGCGCTGCAGATCCTGGCGATCATCCTCGCGGTGCTCGCGCTGATCCTGCTGCTCGCGGTGAAGGGCCCGCTGACCACCCGGCTCGGGCACTGGCTCGACGCGACCCTCGGGCTGCGCGCGCTCGGCCTGACCACGGCACTGTTCATGGTGCTGGTGATCGTGGCGATCTCGGTCGAGTCCGACGGGCTGATCAACGTCAACCCGGGCGGCTACGTGTCGCTGGCCGGCTCGATCGCGCTGCTGGTCTCGTCCCGGATGATCCCGGTCCGCGAGCTGCGCGACCTCGGCGAGGCCCGGCTGCCGGGCTGGTTCGAGATCCTGTCGATCGCGGTCCTGATGGCCGCGGTGCTGTTCGGTGCGGCGTACGCGCTCGGTCTGCGTGACGTCTGGAACTTCGTGCTCTGTCTGGTCTTCATCGCCGCCGTGGTGGCGATGCTGTTCCGGACCGGCGTGATGACCTGGATCGGGCACGTCGGGCAGCGGCACAAGAAGGTGCTGACGCTGGCGTCGTTCGCGGTGGCGTTCTTCTTCCCGTTCACCCAGAACGGGTCGGACGCGAACATGTCGATCGCGACCCAGGTGCTGATCTTCGCGGCCACCGCGATGGGCCTGAACATCGTGGTCGGTCTGGCCGGTCTGCTGGACCTCGGCTACATCGCCTTCCTCGGCTCCGGCGCGTACGTCGCCGCGATGCTGTCGGAGTCGGCGTTCGCGACCATCGACTGGAACCCGCCGTTCATCGTCGTGGTCCTGCTCGGTGGCTGCGTCTCGGCGGTGCTCGGCCTGATCATTGGTTCGCCGACGCTGCGGGTCTCCGGCGACTACCTGGCGATCGTGACGCTGGGCTTCGGCGAGATCTTCCGGCTGGCGATGTTCAACCTGGACGGCAACAACGGTCCGCTGCTGACCAACGGCCCGAACGGCATCCCGGGCATCCCGGACCTGCAGCTGGGCAGCTTCGACTTCGGCAAGCCGCACACGGTGCTGGGGCTGGAGCTCGGCCGGTTCTCGAACTACTACTTCCTGCTGCTGATCCTGATCGGCTTCATCATCCTGGTCTTCTCGCGGCTCAACGACAGCCGGATCGGGCGCGGCTGGGTGGCGATCCGCGAGGACGAGAAGGCCGCCGAGGCGATGGGCGTGAACGTCTTCGGCCTCAAGCTGCTGGCGTTCGCGATCGGTGCCTTCCTGGCCGGTCTGGCCGGAACTGTGAAGGCGCACCAGGACGTCGCGGTCTCACCGGGGCAGTACATCTTCCTGGAGTCGGCGTTCCTGCTCGCGGCGATCGTGCTCGGCGGTATGGGCACCATCGCCGGTGTGCTGCTCGGGGCGACGATCCTGAAGCTGCTGCCGGAGAAGCTGCGGTTCTTCTCGGAGTACCGGCTGCTGCTGTTCGGTCTGCTGCTGGTGATCATGATGCGGTTCCGGCCCGAGGGCCTGGTCGCGAGCAGACGCCGCCAGCTGGAGTTCCACGAAGAGGACGAGGAGCTGGCCGAAGCGGTCGAGCACGAACTGGTCGAGGAGGCGAAATGACCGTCACGGAACCGGCGCCGAGCGCGCCGAGCACCGGCCGGCCGGTGCTGGAGGCCTCCGGGGTGACCATGCGGTTCGGTGGTCTGCTGGCGGTCAACGACGTCAACCTGACCGTCCGCGAGGGCGAGATCGTCGGTCTGATCGGCCCGAACGGGGCCGGCAAGACGACGTTCTTCAACTGCCTGACCGGGCTGTACAAGCCGACCAGCGGCCAGGTCCGGTTCGAGGGGACGGCGCTGCCGCCGAAGCCGCGGGCCGTGGTCCGGGCCGGGATGGCGCGGACGTTCCAGAACATCCGGCTGTTCGCGAACATGACGGCGCTGGAGAACGTGATGGTCGGGCGCTACTGCCGGACCAGCTCGGGCGCGCTCACCTCGGTGCTGCGCGGCCCGAAGTTCCGGCGCGAGGAGGCGGCCACCCGCGCCCGCGCGCAGGAGCTGCTGGAGTTCGTCGGGCTCGGCAAGTCCGGCGAGCACCTGGCCCGCAACATGCCGTACGGCGACCAGCGCCGGCTCGAGATCGCCCGCGCGCTGGCCACCGACCCGAAGCTCATCCTGCTGGACGAGCCGACGGCGGGCATGAACCCGCAGGAGACCCGGCAGGCGATGGAGCTGATCTTCAAGATCCGCGACTCGGGCCTGTCGGTGGTGGTGATCGAGCACGACATGCGGTTCATCTTCAACCTCTGCGACCGGGTGCTCTGCCTGGTCCGCGGCGAGACCCTGATCGAGGGTTCGCCGGGGGAGGTGCAGTCGGACCCGCGGGTGATCGAGGCCTACATCGGGACCGGCGAGGACGACGACGAGGACGACGTACCGGCGGCCGAGACCCGGCCTCAGGACGTTCCGCCCGCAGCTGAGGAGGAGGGCCGATGACCGCGATGCTGGAGGTCCGCGACCTCGAGGTCGCCTACGGCAAGATCGTCGCGGTGAAGAAGATCAGCTTCTCCGTCGAGCAGGGCCAGGTGGTGTCGCTGATCGGCACCAACGGTGCCGGCAAGACGACCACGCTGCGGACCATCTCGGGGCTGCTGCGCCCGACGTCGGGCCAGATCCTGTTCCAGGGTCAGCGGATCGACGACGTCCCGGCGCACGACATCGTCACGATGGGCCTGGCGCACTCGCCCGAGGGCCGGCGGATCTTCCCCCGGCTGTCGGTCGAGGAGAACCTGATGCTCGGGGCGTTCACCCGCAACGACGCGGCGGCGGTCCGGTCCGACCTGGACGCGGCGTACGAGCTGTTCCCGATCCTGGGGGAGCGGCGCAAGCAGCCGGCCGGGACGTTCTCCGGCGGTGAGCAGCAGATGCTGGCGATGGGTCGGGCGATGATGAGCCGGCCCAAGCTGCTGATGCTGGACGAGCCCTCGATGGGCCTGTCGCCGATCATGATGAAGCGGATCATGACGACCGTCACCGAGTTGCAGAAGCAGGGCACGACGATCCTGCTGGTCGAGCAGAACGCGCAGGCGGCGCTGAAGCGCGCCGACTTCGGCTACGTCCTCGAGGTCGGCAAGATCGTCGTCCAGGGCACCGGCCGCGAGCTGCTGGTCAACGACGACGTCCGCAAGGCGTACCTCGGCGAGGACTGACCCACCCCGTACGACGAGGAGCCCCGGTTCACCGAGCCGGGGCTCTTTGCTGTCAGCAACCGATCAGTTGCGGACGACAACCAGCAGCTGGACCAGCAGCGGCGCGACGATCAGCGCCGGCAGCAGGTCGGCCACGGCGACCTGCTTGATCTTGAGCAGCCGGAGCGCCACACCGATCAGCAGCAGGCCGCCGGTGGCGCCGAGAGCCGTCACGTGCGCCTCGGGCAGTACGTCGCCCAGCAGGGCGCCCACGGCCGTCATGAGCCCCTGGATGACCAGTACGACGAGCGCGGACGCCGCGACACCCCAGCCGAGCGAGGCGGCGAAGGCGATCGACGCGAAACCGTCCAGCACCGCCTTCAGGAACAGCTGGTCGGCGCCGCGGCCCAGACCGTCGGACAGCGCCCCCAGGAAGGTCAGCGGGCCGACGCAGAACACCATCGACGACGTCACGAAGCCCTCGACGAACGTACTCTCGCCCTCGCCGCGGCTGAACCGGTGCTGCAGCCAACTGCCGAAGCCCTCCAGCCGCTCCTCGATCCGCAGCAGCGATCCGGCGATCCCGCCGATCAGCATCGCGCCGAGCACGATCAGCACCGGGGCGCTGTCGCCGACCGCGTCGCTGAGCGCGGCGTCGCCGACCGTGAGTGCTGACGTGACGGCGATCAGCAGCGTGACCAGGCCGAGGGCGTCGGTGACCAGGTCCCTGGTCCGGCCGGGCAGCCGGTGCCCGATCAGGACGCCGAGGACCGAGCCGACGAGGACCGTCGCGACGTTCACGACGGTGCCGATTCCGATGAACAAGCGTGCTCTCCGATCGCCGGCGATCACAGCCGGTGTGGGGGTGGTCGCGTCGCTTTGCAACCGACCGCCGAAGCCCTACTGTTGCGCGGGGACGAGCGTATCCGCCCAGTCCTGTTCACCTCGGGGGTGGATCAAGACCAGGAGGCCGACGTGGCAGCTGCCATCGAGGTGCGCGACGCACGCCCCGACGATGCCGCTGCCCTGGTGACGCTGTGGGGCGAGATGTCGACCGGCACCGGGCACCAGCGGGTGCTGCCGACCCCGACGCCGGAGTCGGTCCGCGCGTCGATCGCCCGGCTCGACAGCGACCCGGCAGGCCGGCTCGTCGTCGGTGAGCTGGACGGCCGGGTCAGCGCGATGGTCTACCTCCGCCGTACGCCGATCAGCCCGCTGCACCCCGAGGACACGATGACGGTGGAGTACCTGCACGTCACCGACCACGCCCGGCGGCACGGGCTGGGCAAGGCGCTGGTCGCCGAGGCCGCGGCCTGGGCCGAGCACGAGAGCTGCCCGTACCTCGGTGTCGTCGCGCCGTCGATCGCCCGCGAGGCGAACCGGTTCCTGGCCCGGCTCGGGCTGAGCCAGGCCGCTGTGCTGCGGTTCGCCGGGACGCACGCCGTACGGCGCAGGCTCGCCGCCGACCACGCGCCGAACCTGCTGGCGATGCTGTCGTCACGCCGGTCGGTGATCGCCCGCCGCGCCCAGCTCGGCCGGCACCCCGAGCTCACCCTTCAGACGCAGCCTGAACCAGACGTCACCGTTCCGGCGGAGCCTGGATCAGCTGGCACGTGATCCGCGCCGTACAGACCCGCTTGCCGCGGTCGTCGGAGACGACGATCTCGTACGTCGTGGTGGTGCGGCCCAGGTAGACCGGCGTCGCGACACCGGTGACGACACCCTCGCGGACGGCCCGGTGGTGGGTGGCGTTGATGTCGACGCCGACCGCGACCTTGCCGTACTGGGCGGCGTGCATCGCCGAGCCGATCGAGCCGAGGCTCTCGGCCAGCACGCAGGACGCGCCGCCGTGCAGCAGCCCGTACGGCTGGGTGTTGCCCTTGACCGGCATCGTCGCGGCCACCCGCTCGGGCGAGGCCTCGGTGACGGTGATGCCCATCGTGCTGAGCAGGGTGCCCTCGACGTCCATTCCCGGGGGTAGCGCGGTGCTCTGATCGCTCATTCGCGCAGACTACTTCGCGGTTGTGACAGAACTGTCGGCGGCAACCACTAGAGTCGGTACGTGGCTCCAGAAACAGACACCCCGACGATGACCAAGGACCCCGTGACGGGCGACTCGCCCCGGCCGCGGATCCTGCTGCTGGACGGGCACTCGCTCGCGTACCGGGCGTTCTTCGCGCTGCCGGTGGAGAACTTCTCCACCACCACGGGTCAGCACACCAACGCGGTGTACGGGTTCACCTCGATGCTGATCAACATGCTGCGCGACGAGCAGCCGACGCACATCTGCGTCGCCTTCGACGTGTCCCGCAAGACCTTCCGCTCCGAGCAGTACACCGAGTACAAGGCCGGCCGCTCGAAGTCGCCGGACGAGTTCAAGGGGCAGGTCTCGCTGGTCAAGGAGGTGCTGGAGGCGCTCCGGATCCCGACGACGGAGATCGACGGCTGGGAGGCCGACGACATCATCGCGACGCTGGCCACGCAGGCCGACGAGCAGGGCTTCGAGGTGCTGATCAGCTCCGGCGACCGGGACTCCTTCCAGCTGATCAACGACAACATCACTGTGCTGTACCCCAAGCGCGGCGTCTCCGAGATCGCCCGGATGGACCCGGCCGCGGTCGAGGCGAAGTACGGCATCCCGCCGCGGCTGTACCCCGACCTGGCCGCGCTGGTCGGCGAGAAGAGCGACAACCTGCCCGGCGTACCGGGAGTCGGTGACAAGACCGCGGCGAAGTGGCTGAACCAGTTCGGCTCGCTGAACGACGTGATCGACCGGGTCAACGAGATCAAGGGCAAGGCCGGCGAGTCGCTGCGCGAGCACCTGTCCGACGTGATCCGGAACCGGCAGATCAACGAGCTGGTCCGCGACCTGTCGCTGGACGTCGCCGTCGACGACCTGGTCCGGCACCCGTGGGACCGCGACAAGGTGCACACGCTGTTCGACAGCCTGGAGTTCCGGGTGCTGCGCGAGCGGCTGGTGGCCGAGCACGAGCAGGTCGAGGAGACCATCGAGGAGGGCTTCGACCTCGAGGGCACCCAGCTGAAGCCGGGCGAGGTCGCGGCCTGGATCAAGGAGCACGTGTCGACCGGTGCGCGGACGGGCGTTGCCGTGCAGGGCTCGTGGGGCCGGGGGACCGGTGAGATCACCGGGCTCGCGCTGGCGACCTCCTCGGGTGCTGCCGCCTGGTTCGACCCGGCGGCGCTGACGCCGGACGACGACGCGGCCTGGCAGGCCTGGCTCGCCGACGCGGCGCAGCCGAAGGCGCTGCACGACGCGAAGGGCCCGCTGCTCGGTTTCCTCGAGCGCGGCTGGACGCTGGCGGGGCTGACCTCCGACACCCAGCTGAGTGCTTACCTGGCGCGTCCGGACCAGCGGTCGTACGACCTGTCCGACCTGACCGTGCGGTACCTCAAGCGCGAGCTGCGCACCGAGGAGGCCGACAACGGGCAGCTCAGCTTCGACGACGTCGAGGGCGGCCCGGCCGCCGACGCGACGATGCTGCGCGCGCGGGCGATCGCCGATCTGGCCGACACGCTGGACGCGGAGCTGGAGAAGCAGGCCGGTACGGCGCTGCTGGCCGATGTCGAGCTGCCGCTGATCGATGTCATCGCGGCGATGGAGCGGGACGGGATCGCGGTCGACCGCGCGTACCTGGAGCAGCTCGAGGAGCGGTTCGCGACCGGGGTGCGGGACGCGGCGGCGTCGGCGTACGAGGTGATCGGGAAGGAGATCAACCTCGGGTCGCCCAAGCAGCTGCAGGTGGTGCTGTTCGACGAGCTGCAGATGCCGAAGACCAAGCGCACCAAGACCGGGTACACCACCGACGCGGACTCGCTGCAGTCGCTGTTCGAGAAGACCGAGCACCCGTTCCTGGCCTACCTGCTGGCGCACCGCGACGCGACCCGGCTGCGGCAGACCGTCGAGGGGCTGCTGAAGACGATCAGCCCCAAGGACGCGCGGATCCACACCACGTTCAACCAGACGATCGCGGCGACCGGGCGGCTCAGCTCGACCGACCCGAACCTGCAGAACATCCCGATCCGCACCGAGGAGGGCCGGCGGATCCGCGAGGCGTTCGTCGTCGGCGACGGGTTCGAGGCGCTGATGTCGGCCGACTACAGCCAGATCGAGATGCGGATCATGGCGCACGTGTCGGAGGACGAGGGGCTGATCTCGGCGTTCAACTCCGGCGAGGACTTCCACTCGGTGACCGCCGCGCGGGTGTTCTCGGTCGAGGCCGCCGAGGTGACGCAGGAGCAGCGGGCCAAGATCAAGGCGATGAACTACGGGCTGGCCTACGGGCTGTCGGCGTACGGGTTGAGTCAGCAGCTGAAGATCGGCGTCGACGAGGCCAAGGGCCTGATGGACGAGTACTTCGAGCGCTTCGGTGGGGTGCGGGACTACCTGCGCAGCATCGTGCTCGAGGCCGGCAAGAGCGGCTACACCGAGACCATCCTCGGCCGCCGCCGCTACCTGCCCGACCTGACCAGCGACAACCGCCAGCGCCGCGAGATGGCCGAGCGGATGGCCCTCAACGCCCCCATCCAGGGCTCGGCCGCCGACGTGATCAAGATGGCGATGCTGAAGGTCGACACCGCCCTGCGCTCGTCGAGCCTGAAGTCCCGGATGCTGCTGCAGGTCCACGACGAACTGGTCTTCGAGATCGCCCCGGGCGAACGCGAGACCCTGGAAGCGCTGGTCCGGGAGAACATGGGCGCCGCGGTCGAGATGGCGGTCCCGCTGGACGTGTCGGTCGGCGTGGGGCGTACGTGGCACGAAGCGGCGCACTGAGTCGATGAGCGACGCCGGATCCCCGCCTGCGAGTCCTCGGGGCGGGGACCCGGACGCTGCCGCGCCGGACCCGGGCGGGGCTGCGCCGGACCCGGGCGGGGTCGCGTCGGGATCGGGCGGGGCTGCGTCGGGATCGGGCGGGGCTGCGTCGGGACCGGGCGGGACCGCGTCCGGACCGGGCGGGGTGCTGCCGCCGGGAGGCGTGGCGCCGCCGAGCGTCGTACCTCCGCGGCCGGGGGAAGAGGCGACTCGGCCGTTCCGGTGGGATCTGGTGCGGCCGGACCAGCTGGGCTCTCTGCTCGACGGCGTCGAGGAGCCGAACCTGCTCTTCCTGGACGAGCTGATCGACTGCGCAGGTCGCGTGCTCGCGCACTCGGCCGGGGGAGACCTGTACTTCGTCGGGCGTTCGGTCGACAGCTTGTACGACCTGCTGAGCGGCGCTCTCGCCGGGACCGTCTGGCAGGATCGCCTGCATCCGTTGCCGTTGTCGCTCTACGGCTACGACGGGCAGGCGTTCGACCCCGCCGAGCTTCGGCAGCTGCGGACCAACCTCGCCGCCGCGGGGCTCGCGCCCGCCGACCTGATGCGCGGACGGCCGACGGTTTTCGTCGACCTGGTCTACGAGGGGTCGACGTTCGGCAACCTGTACGCCGTACTGCGCGAGTGGATCGACGACGACCGCGCCCAGTGGGACGTGATCCGGCGGCAGTTGCACTTCGTCGGGATCACCTGGCGGGACAAGACCAGCCCGAAGACCTGGCGCTGGCAGCAGTCCGCGGCGTGGACCGGCGAGTTGCCGGCGTCGGCGATCCGGAACGTGTCGCTGGACGGGCGGGTCTGGAGCTACTTCGGCAACACCCAGGCGAAGACCGCACGCTCCTTCCGCCGGACCCGCTGGAACGACCCCGACGTGGCGGTCCCGCCGCGATCGGCCAAGGCCCGGTTCGCCCTCGCCGAAGCCACCCGCCTGGTCGAGCGCGGCCGCACCCCGCCGATCCGCCGCCGGATCGCCGACCGGATCGCGCGGGAGCCCACCAGCTCCGAGCGCTGGTCGAAGACCCTCCAGCAGGCCCTTCGGACGAAGAACTAGACGTCGCGAGTCCGCCCACTCGGCGACGACATTTGTCCAAGACCGATGGCCGGCGGCTCGCGCATCATCGCTCGTATGAACCAGTACGACGACGATGCGCAGCTCCCCGGAATCCATGTGGTCCACGACGGTCCTCGGCAGGCGCCGCCGCTGTTGCTGATCCACGGATCGGGGGCCTCGGGCGGTACCTGGAGTCCGATGGTGCCGGCACTCGCCGGGCGTCATCACGTGCTCCGGGTCGATCTGCCGGGCTGCGGCCAGTCGCCGCCCGCGGCGTCGTACGGCGTACCCGAGCAGGCGATGCAGGTGGCGGTGCACCTGGATCACCTCGGTCTCGGGCCCGTCACCGTGGTCGGACACTCCAGTGGCGGTTATGTCGCCACGGCACTGGCCGAGCAGCGCCCCGACCTGGTGCGGTCGATCGCGTTGGTCAGCACCGGTCCGAGTCTCGACGCGCTCCTCCCGCAGCCGCTCGTCCTTCGGGTGCTGCTGGGTCCACCGTTCGGCCCGCTGCTCTGGGCGAGGCGTTCGGACGCGATGATCCGCAAGGGGATCGGGGCGACGGCTGCTCGTCCGGTGGAGGTCCCGGACGACCTGGTCGCCGAGTTGCGGGGTACGTCGTACCGGACGTTCAGGACGGTGCTGCGCCGGAACACGGAGTACGTCGCCGAGCGGAGTGTGCCCGCGCGTCTCGCGGCCCTCGGCCTGCCTGTACTGGCGGTCTTCGGCGCCAACGACCCGCGGTGGGATCCGTCGTCGGTGCATCAGTACGACGCGGTGCCGGGCGCGCGGGTCGTGCAACTGCCCGGCGTCGGGCACCTGCCCATGCTCGAAGCGCCGGAGGCGACCGGCGAGTTGCTGCTCGATTTCGCGGCAGCCGAGCGGGGAGAGCCGGTCGCTACAGAGCGCTCTCCTCGCGCCGCCGACGACGTCTAGGCTGCTCACATGCTGTCGACTGCGGCGTCCTTCGACTGGTCTCTGGTGGACGTCGCCGTCCCGCGCTCGCCGGATCGGCTGCCAGGGGTCAGCATGGCCGGGTTCAGTCACCGTGGCCCGGAGTCCGTGGACATCGCGATGGTCGCGCATCCGTCCGTCACGTTGCTGATCGACCTGAGCGACGGCGAGGGCCTCGTCCATCGAGGCGATGGTCGGGAGATCCGGAGGAGTGCTGTGATCGGGCTCGTTCCCGGTGCTCTCCGGGCCGGCGGCCGGATCGGCGAGTGCCTCCAGATCCGGCTGGAGCCCGCCGCCGCGGCTGTCGTGCTCGGTACGGCGACCGAGCTCACCGGGGCCGTGGTGCCCTTCGAAGAGGTCTGGGGCCGCGACGCCGAGAGAACCGAGGACAGGCTGCGCGCCGCCGCGTCGTGGGACGAACGGTTCACGATCGCGGCGGACCTCCTCGGCCGGCGCCTGGACAGCCGGCGAGCAGTTGCTCCGGAGGTCGCCTTCGCCTGGCGGCAGACGCGCGCCAGCCGGGGACAGACGCGGGTCGAGGGCCTCGCGGACGAGGTCGGCTGGAGCCGGAAGCGGCTGTCCGCTCGCTTCCAAGGTCAGCTCGGGATCACGCCCAAACGTGCCGCCCGGCTCGTGCGGTTCGACCACGCTGCCCGCCTTCTCGCGGCAGGTCACGCCGCCGCCGGCGTCGCTGTCGAGAGCGGCTACGTCGATCAGTCGCACCTGCACCGCGAGGTCAAGTCGTTCACCGGGCTGACTCCCGCGGCGGTGTCAGTCGCACCGTGGCTCGCGATCGACGACATCGCCTGGCCGGCTGCCTCGCCGCTGCGGCGCAGGCTCGTCTAGCTGGTCGGCGCGGACACCCCGATGAACACGTCGGCCCCGGCCACGGCGCCCTTCAGGTCGCCCCTGTCACGAGGACCGGGGACGGGTCGTTCGCCAGCGCCGCGGCGATGCAGAGCTCTTCGCGGGGATGCAGCTCGGGGTGGTCGGTCAACGGGAACCAGGCGACCTCCAGCGACTCGTCGTCGTTGACGCGGGCCTCGCCGCCCACCGGGTGGCAGTGGAAGCAGAGGTCGAGGTACTGGACCTGGTCGCCGTTCGGGTACGCCGTCGGGGGGAGCGACTCGATGCGGACCAGGCGGTCGACGACGGTGTGAACGGCGGTCTCCTCGTGGATCTCGCGGACGATCGCCTCGGCGGGCTGCTCGCCGGGCTCGAGGATGCCGGCCGGGAGGGACCAGCGGCCGTTGTCGGTGCGGCGGACCAGCAGGATCCGGTCGGCGTCGTCGAGCACGACCGCGGTGATCCCGGGCATCCACAACAGATCGTGACCGATCTTCTCGCGCAGCGCGAGGATGAACTTCGGCGTCGTCATGGCTCGACCCTACTCAGGGCACGGTTACTTGCCGCAAGAAAGTGAAACGGTTCAGTGCAGGTGGTGAACGTTTCATTGGAAATCACCGCCAGTTGACCCCGAATCCACGGACGGTGACACCGAGCCCTTCCGGGTCCTACCGATCTGTGCCATCCTCACCTGCCAAAGAATCCTGGATCCTATCGGATATCTCATGGAGTCCTCGGTGGCTCCGACTGGGAGGCGGCATGCAACCAGCAGTGAGGACAGGCGGGAGCACTCGTTCGAAGCAGCCGGCAGTACCGATCCGGCGGCGCAGCTTCGTCGCCGGTGCGGTCGGGCTGACCGCGGCGACCACCAGCGGTCTGCTCAGCGGCTGCGGTCCGGACGAGGCGGTCGGGGCGAGCCCGGAGAGTCTCGCGGCTCCGCCGGTCACGCCCGGCGCGAAGACCGGCGGCATCCCGTACCCGGACGGCTACGTCGGGCCGGTGGCCCGCAAGCTCGGCCCGATCGTCACCGAGCCGACCAAGTTCGTCGTGGTGGTCCCGCAGGACCTGACCGTCGGCGACTGGTCGAGCAACAAGTTCACCAAGTGGCTGGAGCAGCGCACCGGCATCACCATCGAGTTCCGCCAGGTGGCCGGCGCCGACGAGGACGTGATGATCAAGGTGAACGCGATGATCGCGGCCGGTGACATCCCGGACGCCTTCATGGGCGTGAAGTTCAGCCCGTCGCAGCTCTACCTGTACGGCGCGCAGAACCTGTTCGTCGACCAGACGAAGTACACCGAGAAGTACGCCCCGAACCTGCAGCAGATGTTCAGCGACTACCCGCTGGCCAAGAAGCTGTCCACCTCCCCGGACGACGGCGTCTACACCTACCCCTCCTTCAACGACTGCTACCACTGCCGGGCGAGCAAGTCGCGGACCTGGATCAACACCCGCTGGCTCAAGCAGGTCGGCCTGGCGATGCCGAAGACCACCGAGGAGTTCCGCGAGGTCCTGCGGGCGTTCAAGCAGGCCGACCCGGCCGGCCGCGGACGGACCCTGCCGTTCGTCGGCTACAAGGAGGACGGCACCAACCAGGTCACCGTCGACAAGTTCGTGATGAACGCGTTCCTCTACAACCCGGCCTCGCCCTGGCTGGTGGTCGACGGCGGCAAGGTCAAGACGGCGTACGCGCAGGACGGCTGGCGCGAGGGCCTCAAGTACCTGCGCACCCTGTACGCCGAGGGCCTGCTCAACCGCGACGCGTTCAGCATGACCGCCGAGCAGCTGCAGCGGGCCGGCACGAACAAGGACGGCTCGCTGCTCGGCGTCTTCCAGGGCAACTACTGGGGCACCGCGATGGACGTCGACGTCGAGGACCCGAACGCCCGCTGGCACGACTACGAGGCGCTGGCGCCGCTGGAGGGCCCCGACGGGTTCCGGGTCGCGAACTGGGACCACTACACCGGCTTCGACCCGCGGCTGGTGATCACCCGTAAGTGCCGCCGGCCCGACCTGCTGGTGAAGTGGGCCGACTTCCAGCTCGACCTCGAGGTGATGATGGCGGCGTACGCCGGCCCGGGCAGCTGGAGCTTCGCCAAGCGCGGCGACAAGGCGATCAGCGGCAAGCAGGCGCTGTTCGGCATCTCCGGGACCTGGGCGCCGGACAAGACCAAGGACACCTGGGCGCAGCGCAACCCCAACTACCGCTCCGGCGACTTCCGGCTGTCCGAGCGCGTCGACCCGACCAAGCCGACGTTCGAGAAGCCGCTGTACGAGCAGACCCGGGACCGCTACTTCCCGTACGCCGAACCGATCGAGCAGCAGTTCCCGCCGGTCGCGCTGGAGGGTGACCAGGCCGCGCTCGACGCGTCGCTGCTGCTCGACCTGAGCGGCGAGGTGGTGCAGACGATGGCGCGTTTCGTCACCGGCAAGGCCGACCCGGCCGACGACGGCCAGTGGAACGACTACCTGGGCCGGCTCGACAAGATCGGGCTGCGCCCGTACCTCGACATCCAGCAGGCCGCCTACGAGAGCTTCCAGGGGTGAGGGCGATGACGACGACCCAGGCCGCACCGGAACGCGAGTCCGACGACTACCTGCCGGCCGCGGTGAAGGAGACCCGCGCCGACCGGATCGTGCTGATCTGCAACTACACCGCGCTCGGGCTGTTCTCGCTCGCGGTGCTCTACCCGCTGGTCTACGTGCTGAGCGCGGCGTTCAGCGAGCCGAAGAACGTCCAGTCCGGCGAGGTCTGGCTGTGGCCGGTCGGGCTCAGCCTGGAGTCGTTCCGGTCGATCTTCGACTACGACGGCATCGTCCGCGGCTTCGGCAACTCGGTCGTCTACGCGATCGGCGGCGCGCTGCTCGCGACCGTGCTGACGCTGCTGGCGGCGTACCCGCTGTCGCGCCGGGACCTGCCCGGCAAGGGGCTGATCCTCGGGCTGTTCCTGTTCACGATGATGTTCAACGGCGGGCTGATCCCGAACTACCTGGTCGTCGACCGGACCGGGCTGCTCGACACCCGGTGGGCGATGATCCTGCCGACCGCGATGGCGGTCTGGAACGTGATCATCACCCGCACCTACTTCCAGACCACGATCCCCGAGGAGCTGGCCGAGTCGGCGCGCGTCGACGGGTGCAGCGACATCGGGTTCTTCTGGCGGGTGGTGCTGCCGCTGAGCAAACCGATCATCGCGGTCAACCTGCTCTTCTACGCCGTCGCGCAGTGGAACTCGTGGTTCAACGCGCTGATCTACCTGACCAGCGAGCACCTGTTCCCGCTGCAGCTGGTGCTGCGCCAGATCCTTGTCCAGAGCAACGTCGACCCGTCGCAGGTCCGCGACGTCGCCGAGCTGCTGCGGATGAAGGAGCTCCAGGAGCAGCTGAAGTTCTCGCTGATCGTGATCGCCACCATCCCACCCCTGCTGGTCTACCCCTTTGTGCAGAAGCACTTCGTCAAGGGGGCCATGGTCGGCTCTTTGAAGGGCTGAAGCCATGGCCACGCAGACTGTTGAGCGCCCTGCGACCGCCACACCGGTGGCCGGTACGCCGTCCCGCAAGCACCCGACCAGCCTGGGTGCGCGGATGAAGAAGAACTGGCAGCTCTACGCGATGCTCGCACTGCCGCTGATCTGGCTGGGGATCTTCGCCTACTGGCCGATGTACGGCGCGATCATCGCGTTCAAGGACTACAACGTCATCGACGGGATCCTCGGCAGCCGCTGGGTCGGGTTCAAACACTTCGAGCGGTTCGCGGAGTCGTACCAGTTCTGGCGGCTGATCAAGAACACGCTGGTGCTGCACGGCTACGAGCTGCTGGTGACGTTCCCGCTGCCGATCATCCTTGCCCTCGGCCTCAATCTCGCCCGGCGGCGCTGGTACCGGCGCTCGGTGCAGATGATCACCTACGCGCCGCACTTCATCTCGACCGTCGTGGTGGTCGGGCTGATCGTCGTCCTGGTCGACCCGAACACCGGCGTGGTGAACCAGTTCCTCGGCCTGCTCGGCATCGGGCCGGTCGAGGTGCTCAGCAATCCCGACTGGTTCCGGCACCTGTACGTGTGGTCGGCCGCGTGGCAGACGATGGGCTTCTCCGCGATCATCTACCTGGCCGCGCTGACCGCCGTCTCACCCGAGCAGCACGAGGCCGCCATCGTCGACGGCGCCTCGAGGCTGCGCCGGGTCTGGCACGTCGACCTGCCGGCGATCCGCCCGGTCGCGGTCATCCTGCTGATCCTGAACATCGGCTCGATCATGTCGGTCGGCTTCGAGAAGGTCCTGCTGCTGCAGAACCCGCTGAACCTGCAGACCTCGGAGGTGATCGACACCTACGTGTACAAACTCGGCTTCGTCTCCCAGATCCCGCAGTTCAGCTACGCCGCCGCGATCGGCCTGTTCCGCTCACTCGTCGGCCTGGTCCTGCTCGTCCTCGCCAACACCCTCGCCCGCCGCTTCGCCAAGTCCAGCCTGTGGTGAGTAGGCAACCAGCAGCCGATCCCGGGCGGCCGCCTTCTCGATCGCCCAGTCGGAGCTCCAGCTGACGTTCCCGAAGTGGACGACGCCCTGCTCCGACAACACCCAGTGCTTCCCGTGCGTCTTCATCACCTGCGTGAGCAGGCCGAGCGTGTCCCACCACTTGCCGCCGCGCTCGGCCTGCACCACCGCGGGCGACAGCCCGAGATGCTCGACCGTACGGCGGAACGCGGCGTCGTTGCGGATCAGCGCACAGAACGGATGCACCCGATCGGTCAGCCGCATCTCGACGGAGTACTCGGCCGGGTCGGACCACTCGTCGTCGGGCGAGCGCCGAACCGATTCGCGGATGTACGAGGTCGGGTGCGAGTCCTCACCCGACGCCGGCAACTCGCCGCCGTCGTGGGTGAGCCAACGCGCCTGCACGGCGAACGCCTCCGGATCAGCCGCGAGCTCGGTCGCCAGCGCGTCGATGGTCCCGTCGGCGACGAAGCAGACGTCGCAGTCGACGAACAGGAAGGCGTCGTACGCCGGCCGGGCGAGCACCGCGTCGCGGAGGATCTCGCCGTGGGTGGTGAGGGTGCGCGTGGTCGTGTAGCCGGTCTGGACGACCTCGACCGTGGGGAAGCGATCCAGGCGGCTCAGGTCGGTGGAAGCGTTGTCGAGGACGACGACGTCCAGGTCCTCGTGGCCGTGGTGGTGCTGGAGCGACGCGAGCAGGAGTTCGGCGTACGGCGTGGTGCCGTGGTTGACCGTGAGGACGCAGATCCGCATCCGGCGAGGCTAGCTGCCGGATGCGGATCGCGCGGGTGAATTACTCGGCGGTGCTGCTCTGGCGGTGCAGACCGGTGGCGAGGGCGATCGAGAGGGCCAGCGCGCAGGTGCTGGTCATGGCGACCAGGACCTTGACGCCGGTCATGCCGGTGGCGATGTCGGCGCCGAGGATGATCAGGGTGGCGATGGCGAGGCTGGCCAGGCCGATCCAGATCAGCAGGGCGGCGCGCTTCTCCTGCTGGGCGATGGCGGCGTAGACGACCAGCTGCAGCACGGCGTACGACGAACCAGCGAGCGCGAACAGCCACGCGATCGGGCCGACCGGCGCGTAGTCGGGGCCGCCGACGATCTTCACGACCAGGTCGGGGAGCACCAGCGCGCCCAGCACCGTACAGACACCGAGGGCGGCGACGGCCTGGATGGCTCGGCGCAGGCGCTGGGTGTCGCCGGGGCTCGTCGCGAGCGACGGGAAGACGATCACGATCACGAACTGCGGCAGGAACAGGCACGCCTTCGCGACGATCACGCCGGCCGCGTAGTACCCGCTGTCCTTGGAGTCGAGCAGACCGCGGGCGAGCAGCACGTCGGCGTTCGCGATCACGAAGAAGGCGAGCAGTGTGTGGGTGCCGTGCACGGTCTCGCGCAGCACCTCCTTGACCTGCTCGATCGTCCCGCCGGTCGAGCCGCGGAGCAGGAACGTGCCGAGCAACGCCGGTACGGCGGCGCCGAGCGCGAGGCCGATCATCGCCGAGGTGACGCTCGGGTGCACGAACAGCGCGCCGCCGCCGAAGACCAACCGGCCCACGCCGGTGGAGGTGTAGACGGCCGCCAGCTCGGTCCAGTTCTGGCCGCCCTGGAGGACGCCGAGCTGGGATCCCATCACGGTCAGAAAACCCAGTGTCGGTGCGACCATCACAGCGGCGATGATCGAGTCGATGTGCAGCAACCACATGATCAGCGGCGTCGCCACCAGGCAGACGGCGGTCAGGCCGAGGGCGGCCCGGCGGCCGGCCTTCAGCATGCTGTCGGCCAGCGCGGCCTCGCCGGGACCGGTGTGGGTGGCGATCCGGCGGGCGCCGGAGGCCTGCAGACCCAGGGAGGCGACGTTGCCGATCAGCAGCAGTCCGAGCAGGGCGGTGACGGCGCCGAACTGCTCGGGGATCAGCCGGTGCACCGCGATCAGGGTAAAACCGTAGGCGGCCACGTTCATGATGGCCATACCGACGGCGACCACCGTGGCGCTGCGGAGGAAGGCCAGCTTGGGAGCGGCCGGCTGCTGATCGGGAGTCGTCTCAGAGGTCATGCGGCTTCTGTTCTGCTGGTGGGTCGGTAGGTTGCGCTGGAAGAGAGTACTGCGAGGAGGCGGTCGTGGAGGGGGGAACCAGCCGGCTGGCCCGGGCACTGCCGTGGGCCTGGCCGGTACTGCTCACTGTGCTGATCACCGCTCCGCTGCTCGCTCCGGGGTACGTGGTCGGCTACGACCTGGTGTTCGTGCCGGACCTCACGCTACGGCGTGACCTCTTCGGTGTCACAACTGCCTTACCGCGCGCAGTTCCCTCGGACGTCGTGGTCGCCGTGCTGGACGAGCTGACCGGCGGCCAGGTGCTGAACAAACTGGTCCTCGTCGCGGTCCCGCTGCTGGCCGGTCTCGGGATGACGGCGCTCTGGCGGGAGCTGCGCCTCGGTGGACCACTGGCCGGCGCGGTCGCGACCACACTGTTCGTCTGGAACCCGTACGTCGCCGAGCGGTTCCGCCTCGGCGCCTGGGCGCTCCTGCTCGGGTACGCCGCGCTGCCGTGGCTGGTCCGGTCGGCTCTGCGCCTTCGGCGAGGCGAAGGCTGGGTCGGGTTCCTGCTGGCCTCAGCGCTCTGCGCGCTGACGGCGTCGGGCGGAATCGTCGGGCTGCTGGTCGCCGGGCTCATCCTGCTCTGGCCGAACGGGCGCAGGCCGGGCCCACTGGTCGCTGCGGTCGTGCTCAACCTGCCGTGGATCGTCGCCGGGCTGGCTCGTACGTCGGTCGCAACGACCGACCCGGCGTCGGTGCTGGCCTTTGCTGCGCGTGACGAGGGCTACGGGGGAGTGGTGCCGACGCTGCTCACGCTGGGCGGGGTGTGGAACGCCAACGTGGTCCCCTCGCGGCGGGGCGACCTGGTGCCGCTGGTGGTGGCTTTCGCCATGCTGCTGATCGCTTGCGTCGGTGTTGTTCTGTGGTGCCGACTTGAAAGGCTCGCGGCGGCACTGGTCGTGGCGGCGGGTGTTGTGCTGGTGATCGCGATGGCCGGGGTCGTGGCGGCCGAGCCGTTCTCCTGGGTGGTTGCGCATCTGCCCGGCGCTGGGCTGTTCCGGGACGGCCAGCGGTACCTGGGGCCGCTGGCGCTGCTGCAGGCGATCGGCTTCGGTGCTGCGGTCGCGGCGTTGCTGCGGGTCGCGCCGCTGCCCTGGCTGGTCGGGGCGACGGCTGCGCTGATGCCGCTGGCCGCGCTGCCGCAGCTGGTCGGTGGAGGCTTCCGCCTCTCGCAGTACCCGGCTGACTGGGAGCAGGCTCGCCTGGTGCTCGGTGCCGACTCGCAGACCGGTGACCTGATGCCCTGGCCGTTCGAGTCCTACCGGGCCCCGAGCTGGAACGGCCACCGTCCGGTACTCGACCCGATGCCGCGCTACTTCGACAAGCCCGCGGTGGTCCCCGACGAGCTGATCGTCGGCGGCAACCGGCTGGCCGGGGAGGACCCGCGGGCGGCGGCGGTCGCCAGCGCGCTGCGGACCGCCGTACGGACCGGTGCCGATCCGTCGCCGGAGCTGCTGCGGCAGGGGATCGGGTGGATCGTGGTCGACCGGGAGGCCGGCGGGCCGCAGCCGCGGCAGCTGATCCCGCGGCTGACCGAGGAGTACACCGCTCCGACGGTCAGCGTGTTCCGTCTCGACGGGACGCCCCGGGAGCAGCACCTCCCGGCCTGGCGGGTCGTGCTCGTCGCCACGGCGTGGATCGCCGCGGCCGCCGTACTGGTGGTCACTCTGCTGAGCGCGCTACCGGCCCTTCAACGCGTCCGATCCAAGCTCTAGCCGACGAGGCGCCTCGTTGTTACTCTTCGGTTTACTTCGAGGAGGGGACACGTTTCATGGGAGCTTTGATCGGTGCTGTCATCGCGGTGCTCGCGGGGGCGGGGATCGCGTCGGCCGCGGTCATCGGGGTGGTCCAGTCCGTGCAGGAAGACCCGGCCAAGCCCGGCCCCGAGGCGGCTCAGGGCCAGGCCGACGTGCCGATCGTGGCCTACGGGAACAAGTAGGACCGCTGCGGTTCGAGAGCCGGCCGTCCGGTCAGGACCCGGTCGAACGCGGTCGCCGTGGCGGCCCAGGTGTAGCTGCCCGCACTGGCCAGCGCACCGGCCGCCAGGGCCCGCCGCCGGCTCTCGTCCAGCAGCAGCGCGGTGATCGTCGCGCTGAACTCCGCGGAGTCGTCCACCAGCACTCCTGACACCCCGTCCCGCACCGACTCGGTCGGACCGCCCGCACTGCGGTAGGCAACAGTCGGTACGCCGTGACCGGCGGCCTCGCCGACCACCAGCCCCCAGCCTTCCTTCAGGCTCGGCAGGGCCTGCACCCACGCTTCGTCGTACGCCGCGTGCTTGTCGGCCTCGCTGACGTGGCCGCGAAACTCCACCGCGTCCTGCAGCCCCAGCGAGGCGACGTACTCGCGCAGTGAGTCCTCCCACCAGCCGGAGCCCACGACAACCAGTCGCGCGTCCGGCAGCACAGTGCGCGCTGCGGCGATCGCGTCGACGGCGTGCTCGACCTGCTTGTGCGGAACGATCCGTCCGACGCACACCACTGTCGGTACGGCGGCCTGCTCGACCTGTCGGTCCGGCGCCGGGTCGGTGCCGTTGTGCACGACGTCCACCCGTTGCCGGTCGACGCCGAGGGCAACCAGTTCGTCCCGCGACGCCGAGGACACCGTGACGTACCTGCAGTCCCGGTAGAGCTTCGGCGCAACCCGTGACTCCAGCCACCACCCGAAGCGGCCGCGCCAACCGGGGTAGACCACCTGCCACTGCTCCTCGTGCACGTGGTGCACCAGGACGACCACCCCGGTACGACGTACGAGGCGGGTAAAGAATGGCAACCCGTTCTGCACGTCCACCACGCGGTCCGGGCCGCGCAGCACGGTGTGCAGCAGCCCCCGGAGGTACACGGTGACCTTGCTGCCCCGGTACACGTACCGGACGTCGTGCCGCCTGGCCTCACGCGGGCTGCCGGGGTAGGCCGCGCACAGCACGGTGACCCGCCAGCCCAGTGCAGCAAGGCCTCTTGCCACTTCCTCCACGTACCGTTCGGAGCCCCCGCCCTCCGGATTCGTGGTGTCCCGCCAGTTCAGCAACAGCACGCTCTGTGCACGCACTCCACAACCCCCACCCTCGACGAACTTACCCCCGGGTAATGGGGCGCGAGGTTACCAGGCAGTAACGATGTCCGCCAGAGGTCGCGAGATCGGTTATCGTCCCGCCTGTGCGCGCATCGATTCCGGACTCCGTCACCACCGCCGGGTGGACGCCGGACGTGCGCCGCGCGCTGCGGTTGTTCCGGGCCTTCGGGGTCGAGCAGAGCGACCCGGACACCTTCTACGGAACGCTCGCCGCGGACTCGGTCGGCCAGCTGTCGTCGTACGCCGATCTGCGCGGGGCGCGGATGCTCGACGTCGGTGGCGGCCCGGGCTACTTCGCCGACGCCTTCCGCGCGGCCGGCGCGCGCTACTACGCGATCGACTCGGACCTGGGTGAGCTCAGCGGCCGCGGCGAGCCCTCGCCGGGCACAGTGCTCGGCAGCGGGATGGCGCTGCCGGTCGGCGACCAGCAGGTCGACATCTGCTTCTCCTCGAACGTGCTGGAGCACGTCCCGGACCCGTGGCTGATGGCCGACGAGATGGTCCGGGTCACCAAGCCCGGCGGCACGGTCTTCCTGTCCTACACCGGCTGGTGGGGTCCGCATGGCGGCCACGAGACGGCGCCCTGGCACTACCTCGGTGGCGACCGCGCTGCCCGCCGGTACGAGAAGCAGAAGGGGCATCCGCCGAAGAACCGGTTCGGGGAGTCGCTCTTCCCGATCACCGTGGCCGGCGGACTGCGCTGGGCCCGGCAGTGCGCGGAGGCCGAACTGGTGGCCACCGTGCCGCGGTACCACCCGCGCTGGGCGTACGGCGTACTGGCGGTGCCGGGTGTGCGCGAGGTCGTGACCTGGAACCTAGTCCTGGTGCTTCGGCGCCTATGAGTGGGTTGTTGCGCGGACCACTCAAGCGGTTGAGGGCAGGCAGCCCCGAGCAGGTGGTCTGGCGAGCACGGCTGTTGCTGGGCTGCCTGCTGCTGGTCGCGCTCGCCTTCCACCAGGCGCCGGGCAAGATCGTGCCGGACACCAAGCTCGACCTGACGGCGAACCCGGGCGCGTTCCTGGCGCGGGCGCTGCACCTGTGGGACCCGCAGGGCGCGTTCGGCCAGCTGCAGAACCAGGCGTACGGCTACCTGCTGCCGATGGGCCCGTTCCACTGGCTGCTGGACCTGGTCAACGTTCCCAGCTGGGCGATCCAACGAGCCTGGTGGGCGCTGGTCCTCTGTACGGCGTTCCTCGGCGTCTGGAAGCTCGCCGGCGCTCTCGGGTACGGCGCGCCCTGGGCTCGCTTCACCGTCGCGCTGCTCTACGCGCTGAGCCCCCGGATGCTCGGCGAGGTAGCGATCACGTCGATCGAGGTGTGGCCGCTGGCGATGGCTCCCTGGGTGCTGCTGCCGCTGGTGACGCCCAGAGCCCGCTCCGGCTGGTGGCGGGTCGGCTGGTCGGCCGTGGCCTTCGGGCTGGTCGGGGGAGTGAACGCTGTCGCGACCGGTGCGACGCTGGTTCTCCCGGCGCTCTGGCTGCTGACCCGGCGGCTGGACCGGTCGACGCTGAAGATCGCCGCGGGCTGGTTCGGCTGCATCGTCGCGGTGTCGTTCTGGTGGCTCGTGCCGTTGCTGCTGCTCGGCAAGTACAGCCCGCCGTTCCTGGACTGGATCGAGAACGCGGCGACGACCACCAACACCGCCAGCATCTTCGAGTCGTTCCGCGGGACGTCGCAGTGGCTGAACTTCCTGGCGACAGGAGGCGGTCCGAGCTGGCCCGCGGGCTGGCTGTTCGTCACGCAGCCGGCGCTGATCATGGCGACGGCCGCTGTCGCGCTGCTGGGCTTGGCTGGTCTGGCGATGGGCTCGCTGAAGAACCGAGGCTTCCTGCAGCTCTCAGTCGTCGCCGGTCTGCTCCTGCTGACGCTGGGACATCACAGTTCGCCGCTGTCCGGCCCGGTGCAGGACCTGCTCGACGGACCGCTCGCAGCGCTGCGCAACACCCACAAGTTCGAGCTGGTGGTCCGCCTGCCGCTCGCACTCGCCGCTGCGCACGCGTTGACCAGGCTGACCAGCTGGGCGACTGCGCGCGGCGTACAGCGTCGGCTGGTCCCAGCACTCGCCGCCTGCCTGGTCCTGTCCGTGGCGACGCCGGCGATCTTCGCTCAGCTCCCCAGGGACGAGAGCTACGAGGCGATCCCCGCGCACTGGCGTGAGGCTGCGTCCTGGCTCGACAGCCAGCAGACGAGCGGCAGCGTGCTCGTCGTACCGGCTGCGTCGTTCGCCGACTTCACCTGGGGGTCCACGAAGGACGAGCCGTTCCAGGCGTTGCTGAAGCGGCCGATGGCGGTCCGCGACGCCGTACCGCTCGGCTCGGCCGGTACGACACGCTGGCTGGACGAGGTGGAACGCAGACTCGGCTCCGGCGTTGGTGACCGCACTCTGCAGCAGGCGCTGGTTCGCGCCGGCGTCCGGTACGTCGTCGTCCGTAACGACCTCCGGTACGACGCGCAGGTGAGTCCCACGGTCGCTGTGCACGAGAGCCTGGCCGAGGCCGGCATCGCGCGGACCGCGTACTTCGGCCCGCCGACCGGCAGCTCGATCGAGTCGCCGACGCTGACCCTGGACGAGCGGACCCGGCTGCCCTACCCGAGCGTGGAGATCTACGACGTCGGCGACGACGTCAGCCCGGCCCGACTGGTCCCGCAGTCGCAGCTGGTCGCCGTACGGGGTGGGCCGGAGGACGTGCCGTCGGTGCTCACCGCGCTGGGCGGCAACCGCGAGGCGGTGCTCAGCACCGACACGGGCGGGCTGAACCTGCCGCTGGTCCAGACCGACGGCCTGCAACGGCGTGAGGTGTCCGTGGGACGCCCGGCCGAGAACTACTCGCCGGTGATGACCGCCAGCGACCCGGGCCGGATGGGCCGCCGTACTCTCGACTACCTGCTCGACCCGCCGTCGCCGTCGACCACCCGGGTGTGGGCGGGTGGTGTGGCCGACGTCCGGGCCTCCTCCTCCGCGGCCGACGCGGACGCGACGCTGCGGACCGGGCCGGGCAACGGGCCGTTCGCCGCGGTCGACGGCGATCCGTCGACGCGCTGGATCTCCGGCACGTTCGGGCGCGGCAGCGGCGAGTGGCTGGAGCTCGACTTCACCGCGCCGCGCAAGGTGTCCGACCTGAAGGTGCAGTTCTCGCTGCAGGCGCCGACCACCGACCCGGTCCGCACACTGACGGTCGAGACGGACGCGGGTTCGCTGTCGACCGTGGTCGAGGGCACGGACAAGCCGCAACCGGTGCAAGCGCCCGACGGGTTCACCCAGCGGCTGCGGCTGAGTGTCGGCGTGACCGACGGCAAGAACCCGAACGGTGTCGCGATCTCCGAGGTCTCGCTGCCCGGGCTGACCCCGGTCAGCCGGCTCGAGGTGCCGGGCGGACTCGACAAGCAGCCGGACGCACTGGTCTTCCGCAACGAGCAGCTGGGCCGCTCGGCCTGCCTGCACGTCGGCATCCGCCCGCTGTGCCGGCAGGGCGTCGCGAAGGACTCCGAGGAGCCGACCGGGCTGTACCGCAGCATCGACCTGCCGGAGGCGGCGTCGTACACGGTGCAGGGGACGGCGTTGCCGCGCGACGGTGCCTCGCTGGAGCGGCTGCTCGACGTGCCGGGTGGGATCACCGCGACGGCGTCCTCGCGAGCCGTGACCGCGCCGGAGGGACGGCCAGGCGCCGTGGTGGACCAGGACCTCGGCACCGGCTGGGTGGCCGCGCCGGGCGACGAGCACCCGACGCTGACGCTGAAGTTGCCGGGGGCCCGCAAGTTGCAGGGCATGCAGTTCCTCAGCGACCCGTACCTCGCGGCGGCCCGGCCGAGCGAGGTGCAGGTCCGCTTCGACGGCGGTACGCCGACCACGCTGAAGGTGACGCCCGAGGGGTTCGTGACGTTCCCCGACCGGTTCAAGTACGTACGCACGGTCGAGCTCGCGTTCACCGGGACGCAGGACCTCGTCGACGTCGACTCCGCGACCGGGCTGTCCCGGCGCCTGCCGGTCGGGGTGGCCGAGCTGCGCGTCCTCGGCGCCAACGACCTGCGCAAGGCGATCGACCAGGACGCGGTGACCGGCGCGGTGTGCGGGTTCGGCCCCACCGTCCTGGTCGACGGCATTCCGGCGGCGACCAAGCTCACCGCGACGATGCGCGACGTGCTGCAGCGGCGGCCGGTGAAGTACACGCTCTGCCAGCAGCCGTCGCTGCCGCTGCAGGGTGGTCGCCACACGCTGGATGTCGTTGCCAGCAAGGACTTCACGCCGACCGAGCTGGCGCTCACCAGGACCGACGCGGTGAAGCCGGAGAACGCCCCGGCGCAGGGCGTCAACGTCTGGCGGCCCAGCCCGTCCGAGCTGACGCTGGAAGCGCCGCTGGCCACCGAGGACTCGGTACTGACCGTCGCGCAGAACTTCAGCACCGGCTGGGCGGCGTACGACGGTACTGGCCGCAAGCTGGTCCCGATCCGCGTCGGCGGCTGGCAGCAGGGCTGGCTGCTCCCGGCAGGGCCCGAGCAGCAGGTCACCGCGCGCTTCACCCCCGACCGCGACTACCGGGCCGGCCTGCTGGTCGGACTGGTCGCGCTGGTGCTGGTCGCCGGGCTGGCGGTCTTCTCGCGTCGCCGGTCGCGGCACTCCGGCCACCGGCTGCGTGAGGCCCGCAGGCTCAACGCCTGGGTTGCCTCGGGGCTGGTGGTCGTTGCGGGTGTCTTCATGGCCGGCTGGATCGGCCTGGCCGTCACAGTCGTTGCCGCGGCGCTGGCGTGGTTCCTGGACGGTCTCCGGATCGCACTGATCGGTGCGGTCGTCGCAGCGGTCCTGCTGGGTACGGCGATCGCCGCTGCTCAGCCCTGGCCGGACGGGGACGCGGGGCTGACGTCCGGTGTCGTCCAGGGGTCAGTGCTGCTCGCTGTCGCGTTGGCCGTGCTGTCGAGGCCCACCGGCGAGACGTCGTAGGAGCGGTCGCGGCGACCGAGCCGCATGATCGGCCGTTCCATCAGGTAGTAGCTGGCGGCAGCGACGCCGATGGAGACGACCAGCGTCGGCCAGAAGAGCAGCGCGAAGTGCCCCTCGAACGGTGCGAAGCCGAAGAGCTGCTCGACCAGGCTGAGCACGATCAGGTGGTAGCAGAAGACGCCGTACGAGATGTCGCCCGCGACGTGGCCGATGCGGCCGCCGAGGATCTTCGCGGTCCGGGTGGACGGCATGATCGCCGGGAAGACCACACAGGCGGCGATCACGGTGTAGAGCAGGTTCTTCACGAACGCCTGGCCGGGGCTGGGGGAGTTCAGGTTGAACGGGCCGGCGATCGGCGTCGCCGCGATCAGCAGCAGGACGGCCGCGACCGCCCAGATCGTGCCGGGGATCGTCGCCAGGGTGTCGAGTGCGGAGCTGCCCAGCCGACCGCTGCTGCGCGCGACCTGCCAGAGCGCGAAGCCCATGCCGACGGCGAACCAGCCGAGGTGACCGGGCAGCCAGAGCCCGGCGATCGGGTGACCGGTGGCGTTGATCGCCGCCATCCAGACCGGGCCGAGCAGGGTGAAGCAGGTCAGCACGACCAGGCGACGCCGTACGGCCTGGCGGGTCGGACGCTCGTAACTGATCAGCAGCCGGGCCAGGAACGGCAGCAACAGGTAGAACGCTCCCTCGGTCGCCAGGCTCCACATCTGCGTCAGGCCACCGGCAGCGGGGGAGTCGACGTAGATCTGGGTCAGCGTGGCGTGCCGCAGGTACGTCGCCCAGCTGACGCCGTCCTGCCGGGGCACCAGCAACGCGGCGAGGATCACCGCGACCCAGAGCGCGGGCAGGATCCGCAGCGCCCGGTTGCGCAGGTACGGCAGGGTCAGCGGCGGCTCGGGCTCGCCGAACCAGGCGACGACGTACGGGCGGTAGAGCAGGAAGCCGGAGATCACGAAGAAGATCGCCACGCCGATGTCGAGGCGCGACAGCAGACCGGCGAACGGGCCCTGCAACGCGTCGCCGCTCTGGAAGCCGACGTGCGTGGTCAGGACGGCCAGCGCGCCGAACGCCCGCAGGCCGTCGAGCGCGGGGAAGCGCATCCGTCTCATTCGCACACCTGCGTCCGTGTCATTCGTTCACCTGCGGCAGCCCGATCGCGACGTCGGCGATGCAGAGGTTGGTCTTCGGGTCGGTGGTCCGGATCCGGACGGCAGCCAGGTCGGTCGGTGTGCCGGCGGGGCCGAGGTAGGCGTTCGCCAGACCGGCGGCGGGCCAGCTGCCGGCGGTCGCCGGTACGACGGTGGTCCGGCCGTCGGAGCCGATCAGCTCGACCTCGACTGCGCTCTCCGTGGTGCTCAAGTAGCTGACCTTAGCGAACCAGTTGGCCGCTGGTCGCTCGGTGGTGGTCGCCTTCAGGGGCAGGGTCACCTCGCGCGCGCCCTGGAGCAGGACCGCGCAGAACTGGCCCTTGGACTTGGGCGGGATCTCCGCGGTGGCCCAGGTGCTGAGGTGCGCCGGGCGGATCCGGCCGGTGTCGTCGATCATCCGCGGTTCGCTGCTCGGCGCTTGGAGCTGGAACGGGATGCCGGCGGTACGCAGCACGGGGGAGACACGCGGGTCCTCGACGAGCGCGATCGAGACCGAGCCGGGCAGCCGGGTGTCCCAGAGGTTGACCGACGAGCCGGCGGTCTCCAGCTCGGCGCGCAGCGTCTGGAAGTACGGGCGGGACGGGTTGTCGTCCCAGTACTGCGCGAAGCTCGCCAGGGAGACGACGGCGGCGGCGCTCCACGCGACGACCAGGCCGGCGGCGACCGGCTGCGGGAAGCGGATGGAGCGCGCGGTCAGGACGACGGCGAGGGTCAGCGGGATCGAGAGGTCCGACCAGTAGTGGTAGTGGACCGTGAAGGCGCTGCCGAAAAGGGCGAAGCGGCCGTAGCTGACCAGGAACAGGGTGACGAGGGTGTAGACGCCGACCGAAGCCCACAGCAGCAGGGCTCGCCGGTCGCGGCGCCAGGCAGTCACGAGCAGCGCGGCCGCGACGAGGGCTCCGAGGATCACCGCGGCAGCCGGGGCGTTGGCGAGGCCGAAGGCTCCGGAGACCTTGGTCCAGGTCCAGGGACCGCCGGCCAGCGCTCCGAGCGGTACGGCGAACGACTTGCCGGCCAGGTCGACGAGGGTGCCGAAGGGCGGCAGGTGGCCGGTCGACGGGCTGCCGTTGGCGGCGTACAGGATGCCGAAGGCAACGAGTGGGGTGGTCAGTGCGGCGGCGTACGGCCAGGTCAAGCGGAGCCAGGCGCGGAGCGGGACCTCGCGCAAGTAGAGCGCGAGGGCCAGTGCGGCGACCAGGATGAGGGCGGATTTCTCCCAGCAGGCCAGCGAGATCAGCAGCGAAAGGGGGCCGTAGGCAACGGCGCGGCGGCGGTGGCCGGCGTACCAGTCGACGGTGGCATGGAGGAGCAGCAGGCCGCAGACGTGCGCCGGGAGGTTGTTGACGCCGCTCGACAGGGACATGAACGATGGCATGCTGAGCGATGTCAGCGCGTACATGACCGTCCCGGTCAGGACCCACCAGCTGGAGCCGAGCAGGCGGAGCAGCAGCAGGCCGAGCAGCGTGATCGCCAACGCTTGCAGGACAACCCGGGTCACCACGGTGAAGTCCCAGCTGAACGGCGCGAGCTGGGCGAAGGTCGCGTAGACGAACCGCAGGCCGGGCGCGATGTGGTCGTTCACCGGCGTCAGCAGCTCGCCCGGCGCGAAGCCACGGCCGCCCTGGACCAGGAACTCGACGTCGTCGCTCATCCAGTACCCGCGGCGCGCGAGCAGGCCGAGCACGACCGCCTGGACCGCCGCGACGCCGATGATCGCGGCTCGCAGAACGGCTGTCTCGGGCGCGTTGCGGCGGCGCAGGAGCGCGCCCGGGATCCCCCTCATGGAGCCGGACTATATGTCAGCGTAGGACGACCGCGACTGCCTCTGTTCAAGAACGCTACTCGCTGGTAGCGTCCCGCGGACGAGACCGGGAGGGGTTGTTGTGGGGAATCGCAGTCGGACGGTGCTGCTGGCACTGGGGATCTTCTTCGTCGGGGTGGCCGTGATGGCCAAGTTCTACGCCTATCCGACGCTGGCCGTCGCGCCGCCGGACCAGGTCGCGCACACCACGTCGAAGACCGTCGAGGACGGCACCGTGTTCGTGGTGGCGACCCAGCAGGAGACGCGGCTGCCGCTCACCTCGACCCGGACCGTGCGCGGTGACGTGGTCGCGGCCGAGAAGATCGGCAAGGCGCTGAAGCGCGACGTGGTCGTCTTCGACACCGCGGTGGTCACCGACGACGACCCGGCCTACGCGTTCCCCAGCGAGGACGACGCCAAGCGCGACGACAAGGCGCCGCTGAGCTTCGTGCAGGAGCGGGTGGTGCTGGACGCGCACACCGGCGAGGCGATCCGCTGGAACCCCGACCGGGCCACCGACAACAGCGGCGAGTACATCACCACGACGCTGAAGGCCGAGGACCGCAAGCGGCCGGGCGACGAGGTCTTCAAGGGGCACGAGGGGCTGGTGCTGAAGTTCCCGTTCGGGACCGAGAAGAAGACCTACAAGTTCTGGGACAGCACGCTGCGGCAGGCGTTCCCGATCGAGTTCAAGGGTGAGACCGAGCTGCTCGGGCTGAAGGTCTACAAGTTCGTCCAGGAGATCCCTCGCTCGCAGGTGCCGGTGAAGCCGGCGCTGAAGGTCCCGGGCGCGCTGGTCGGCGAGAAGGGCCAGCCGTCGGTCGAGGTGCAGCGGATGTACCAGAACACCCGGACCCTGTGGATCGAGCCGGTCACCGGCGCGATCATCAAGGGCGAGGAGAAGCAGCTCGCCACGATCGACTACAACGGCGAGGTCAAGATCACCGCCACCGACGCGACGATCGGGTACGACGAGGCGACGGTGAAGAAGAACGTCGAGGGCGCGACGGTCGACGGCAAGTCCGAGGGCGGGTACGCCGAGAAGGCGTCGCAGCTGCACCTGATCGGCTTCTGGGTGCCGCTGCTGTCGCTGGTCCTCGGGCTCCTGCTGCTCGGGCTCGCGGGCTTCCTGTCGCTGCGGCCGCGCGGACGCCGGGCCGCCTAAGGCTTGTGGGCGGACCAGATCGCGGTGCCCGGGATGAGGCGCCCGCGGTCTGGTCCCCAGCCGCCCCAGACCTGGTCGTTGCTCGCCGGCCATTCCGGTTCGAGCAGGTCGTCGAGGACCAGGCCGGCGCCGGTGATCGCGCGGATCCAGTCGCCGGTCGTGCGGTGGTGCTCGGCGTAGACCGCGACGCCGTGCTCGTCGACCTCGACGTACGGCGTCCGGTCGAAGTACGACTGGGTGATCCGCAGCCCGGCCGGCGTCGGGTCGTCGGGCATGCTCCAGCGGATCGGGTGCGTGACCGAGAAGACCAGCAGGCCTTCGGGTTTCAGCGTCCGCGCGATCTCGCGCAGCGCCTGCTCGGCGTCGGCGACGAACGGGAGCGCGCCGAACGCCGAGCAGGCGATGTCGAAGGTCGCGTCGGCGAACGGGATCGCCGTCGCGTCGGCGGCGACCGTGCGCGCCGTCGTACCGGTCTTGCGGTCGAGCTCCTTGCCGATCAGCAGCTGCTCGACCGAGATGTCGAAGGCCACGGCCTTCGCGCCCTGCTCGGTGAGCCAGCGCGCGCACTGCGCGGCACCGCAGCCGATCTCCAGGACACGCTTCCCGCGAACGCTGCCGAGCAGCTGCGCGTCGGCCTCGTCGACACCCTCGGGACACCAGATGAACCGGTCGTCGCCGAGGAACGCACCGTGCTCCTCGAGATACTCGCCCGCGGCCGAGTCCCAGTAAGTCCGGCTGGCCTTCGAGGTCTGCGCCTCGGTCAACTCGATACGCTGCGGCTCGACCACGCGGTCACCCTATCTAGAGATTGGCGGCGGCGTAGACCTCCATCGCGTCCCGCAGGTACTTCACCAGTGAGTCGTCGCCGGACCCGATGGTGCGCCGGAAGCGCTCGTCGTCGACGTACATCTGTCCGAGCCCGCGGTACGCCTCCGCGGTCGGCGACCAGAACAGGCTGGTCACCGCGAAGTGCTCCCGTACGACGTCCTGCACGCGCTGCTCACCGACCTGTGCACCGTCCGCCTTCAGTACAGCGAGCTGCTCGTGCACGCGCACGTACCCGTTCTTCGCCTGCTCCGCCTCGGCCGGGGTCCAGGACTGCATCTTGCGGTAGGCCTCGTCGACGACCTCGTCGCCCCAGCGCTCCCGCGCCTCCGCCTCGTACGGGTTGTGCTCGAACCCCTCGAACACCTTGTCGGGTGCCATCGTTCCTCCGTTCCTGATGTTCTCGATCGTTGCCTCGACGGTCCGCACCAGCCGCCCGAGCCGCAGCTGCTCACGCAGCAGCCACTCCTTGTGCCGGCCGAGCGCCTCGATCGTGTCGCCGGTGGTCCGGTGCGCGAGCACCTCGCCGACGGCGTCGAGGCCGAGCCCGAGATCACGCAGCAGCAGGATCTGCTGCAGCCTGAGGAGCTCGGCGTCGCCGTAGTACCGGCGTCCGTCGGGTGCGGTGCGCACCGGTTCCAGCAACCCGATCGCGTGGTAGTGCCGCAGCGTCCGCGCGGTCACTCCCGACGCTTTCGCCACCTCGGCGATCGACCAGGTCGTTCCGTCCATGCCCACGACGCTAGAGGTTGCCGCTACGGCAACTTCAACTCGTTTGTTGGGCTTGTTCAGCGATCGCCGCGTTCATCGCGTGGAACTGGGGCTCGATGGTGTCGCGGAGCATGCCGGTGGTGAACGGCACGGCCGCGCCGCGGAACGTCTCCTCCTGGATCAGCTTGCTGCGGCCGCCGGGGAGCGGCTCGATCCGGAACGTGTGCTCGCCGTCGAAGATCCCGCCGAAGCCGATCCTGCCGATCCAGCGCAGCTCGCGGCCGGGCTCGACGGCGAGCAGTTCGGGCGTGAACGTCGTCTCCTGGCCGTTGGTGTCGCGCAGCACGTTGGTGATCGTCGCGCCGACCGTCAGGTCGCCGGTCGAGGAGACGATGAACGGGTTCCAGGCCGGGTAGTTCGCGCGGTCGGTCAGCGCCTTCCAGACCTGGTCGGGCGACGCGTCGATCTCCACCTCGGTGTGCAGCACGGTCGGGCGGACGATGGTGAAGACGGTGTACCCGGCCAGCAGTACGACGACCGCACCGAGACCGATCAGCAGACGGCGTTTCATCAGGACTCCTCAGGTCCGAGGACGCTGGTGACCAGCGTCCGCGCGTAGTCGGGCGTGAGCGGCTCGCCGGTGACGAGGAGCCGGTAGTAGAGCGGGCCGGCCAGCTGATCGACCAGTACGCCGGGCGCGACGTGGTCGAGCACCAGCCCGGCCTCCTGCGCCTTGGCGACGACCGCGGTGACGGCGCCGTGCCGGTCGGCCCAGAGCGCGCGGACGCTGTCGCCGACCCGCGGGTCCCGCGCGGCGGCCGCCGCCAGGTCGGCGACCAGGCTCGGGGGAGTGGCCGCGAGGTTGGCCGCGATCGCGGTGACCAGCTCGGTCAGGTCGCGCCGGGGGTCGTCGGTCGGCTCGAACGGGACGTCGGCGCGCAGCGTGGCGATCAGCGCGACGACGAGCTCGGCCTTCGACGGCCAGCGCCGGTACAGCGTCGTCTTGGCGACGCCGGCCCGCTCGGCGACGCGGTCGATCGACAGGCCGTCGTACCCGCCGGTGCGCAGCTCCTCGGCCGCGGCGGCGAGCACCTTGGCGTCGATCGTGGTGTCTCTCGGTCGGGCCATGATCATTACGCTACCGCAGTAGCGAAATGAGGTCCAGCGGCCTGAGGTCTTGCCGAAAAGGTGAGCGTTGTTCATGCTGATGCGAACTGTTACCGGCCAGTCACTTAACGTCGAAGGGCAGCGGCATGCAGATCAGATCAGTACGGGTGGTACGGATGGTCGCGGCGACAGCCGCGGTAGGGCTGGTCGTCGCGGGGTCGGTGACGGCTCCGGCCGTCGCCGCGCCGCCGATGGTCTACGTCGCGATGGGCGACTCGTTCGCCGCCGGGTCGCTGGTGCTCCCGGCCAAGGAGGTGCTCACCTGCGCCCGGTCCGCGGTCAACTACGCGTCGCTGGTCGCCCAGCAGGTCCGGCCCGCGAAATTCCGCGACGTCACCTGCGGCGCCGCCACCACCGCGCACTTCGCGAACCCGCAGCCGGGGATCATCGCCGGTACGGCGGCCCCGCAGTACGACGCGCTGAGCGCGGACACCACCGTCGTCACGGTCGGGATCGGCGGCAACGACATCGGGCTGGTCGGGCTCGCGGTCTCCTGCGTGAACCTGCTGCCGCAGCCGCTCGGGAAGTCGTGCAAGGCGACCAACACCGCGGGCGGCGTGGACCGGCTCGCGCAGAAGATCGACGCCTTCGCGCCGACGTACGGGACGGTGATCGAGCAGATCCGGGCCCGGGCTCCGCAGGCGAAGATCCTGATGGTCGGCTACCCGACCGGGATCAAGAAGGGTGGCTGCTGGCCGGTCGTGCCGGTGTGGGGCGCGGACGCGGACTACCTGCAGTCGGCGCTGACGCGGCTGAACACGCGGATGGCCGAGCAGGCTGCAGCGCACGGTGCGACGTACGTCGACCTGGCCGGGCCGAGCGTCGGGCACGACATGTGCAAGTCGGCGGGGACGCGGTGGATCGAAGGGCTGATCCCGAGTCCGACGACGAACGGGCTGGTGCCGCTGCACCCGAACGCGGCTGGGCTGCGGAACGCGGTGCCGAGCGTGCTCGCGGCGATGGGTGTGCCGGCGAAGGTCTGAGAACGGTAGTCCTGTCGGCACCGGGGATGTCCCTCGGTGCTGGCAGGATCGGGTGGGTGGATGGATTCGAGGCGATCGCGGCCAGCGCTGTTCCGTTGACCGGCGGGTACGGCGGGGAGACGTTCGCCGTCAGCGCGGCCGGCGAGGAGGCCGTGCTCAAGCTCTACGCGAAGCGCCCGGGACGGGCGGCCGTCGACGCGGCGCTGCTGCGGCTGGTGCGGGGGTTGCTGCCGGTGCCGCGGGTGCTGGACGCACAGGTCGATCAGGTGGACGGCAACCCGACGTTCGTGCTGACCGAGCGGCTGCCCGGTGAGAATCTTGCTGTCTTCTTGGAGGCGGCCGATGATCAGCAGCGCGAGCGCGTCGGCGAGCAGCTGGGCGAGCTGCTGGTTCGGCTGAGCGGGATGCCGTTCCTCTCCTTCGGGGAGTTCGTCGGCAGCGGGCTGGCGATCGAGTCCTTCGGGGTCGGCGGCCTCGACCAGTGGCTGAACAAGCACGTCGACGACCTCGGCCTGACCCGCGACCAGGTCAGCGGGCTGCGGTCGGTCGTGGACGCGGCCGAGGACCTGGCCGACACCGGCGTCGACCGCTTCTGCCTGGTCCACAGCGACTTCAACCCGAAGAACCTGCTGGTCGACCCGGCGACGGCCACGATCACCGGGCTGATCGACTGGGAGTTCGCGCACAGCGGTACGCCGTACGGGGATCTCGGCAACCTGCTGCGGTTCGGTGCCGACCCGGTGCTCGAGCGGGCGGTGCTGCGGGTCGTGCGGGGGAGCGGGCTGGACCTGGGCGACCGACTGGTCGAGCGCTGCCGGGCAGCCGACCTGTGGGCGCTGATCGACCTCGCCGCGCGGACCGGCCAGAATCCCGTCGCGACCGCCGCGCACGGCCTGATCACCCGGATGGGCGACACGGGCGACCTGGCGGCAGGCCGGGCCGAACCGGACGCCGTACATTGAGAACAGCAGGACGTCGGGTGACCTCGGCGGGCGGCCGGTGACCACCGGGTGCCCCGGGTTGTGCTGCCCGTGCCGCTACCACTATTCTGTGAGATGCGCTATGGGCCCGCGCGACCTCGGACGGAGCAGGCTCGTGCTCGCAGCAGTCGGTGGTGAATCTGTCCTCTCAGAGCTTTCCAGCGGTTTGGTGCGATCCAACGGCCCGTGACGCAGCCGCACGACACCATCAGCCCACGGAGCAACCCACCACATGACGGCCAGCATCGAGGCACCTCTCGACCCCGCAGTGCGCACCACCCCGCAGGTAGCGGTCAACGACATCGGGTCGGAGGAAGACTTCCTCGCGGCGATCGATCAGACCATCAAGTACTTCAACGACGGCGACATCGTTGAGGGCACCATCGTCAAGGTCGACCGGGACGAGGTTCTCCTCGACATCGGTTACAAGACCGAAGGCGTGATCCCGTCCCGCGAGCTGTCGATCAAGCACGACGTCGACCCGAACGAGGTCGTCAACGTCGGCGACCACGTCGAGGCCCTGGTTCTCCAGAAGGAGGACAAGGAAGGCCGCCTGATCCTCTCGAAGAAGCGCGCCCAGTACGAGAAGGCCTGGGGCACGATCGAGAAGATCAAGGAAGAGGACGGCGTCGTCACCGGTACCGTCATCGAGGTCGTCAAGGGTGGCCTCATCCTGGACATCGGCCTGCGCGGCTTCCTGCCCGCCTCCCTGGTCGAGATGCGCCGGGTCCGCGACCTCCAGCCGTACGTCGGCCAGGAGATCGAGGCCAAGATCATCGAGCTCGACAAGAACCGCAACAACGTGGTCCTGTCGCGTCGTGCGTGGCTGGAGCAGACGCAGTCCGAGGTGCGGATGAACTTCCTCACCCAGCTGCAGAAGGGCCAGATCCGCAAGGGTGTCGTCTCCTCGATCGTCAACTTCGGTGCGTTCGTGGACCTCGGCGGCGTCGACGGTCTGGTGCACGTCTCGGAGCTGTCCTGGAAGCACATCGACCACCCGACCGAGGTCGTCGAGGTCGGCCAGGAGGTCACCGTCGAGGTGCTGGACGTCGACATGGACCGCGAGCGCGTCTCGCTGTCGCTGAAGGCGACCCAGGAAGACCCGTGGCAGCAGTTCGCCCGGACCCACCAGATGGGCCAGATCGTGCCCGGCAAGGTCACCAAGCTGGTGCCGTTCGGTGCGTTCGTCCGCGTCGAGGAGGGCATCGAGGGTCTGGTGCACATCTCCGAGCTCGCCGAGCGTCACGTCGAGATCCCGGAGCAGGTCGTCCAGGTCAACGACGACACGATGGTCAAGATCATCGACATCGACCTAGAGCGTCGCCGGATCTCGCTGTCGCTGAAGCAGGCCAACGAGGGTCTCGACCCGGTCTCCGACGACTTCGACCCCACGCTGTACGGCATGGCGGCGACGTACGACGAGCAGGGCAACTACGTCTACCCCGACGGCTTCGACCCCGAGACGGGCGAGTGGCTCGAGGGCTTCGACAAGCAGCGTGAGGAGTGGGAGCGGCAGTACGCCGAGGCCCACGCGCGCTGGGAGGCCCACAAGAAGCAGATCGAGGACGCCAAGACGGCCGACGTCGAGGCCGGCGAGGCCTCCACGTACTCGTCCGCGGCGGCCCCGAAGGACGACGCTCCCGTCGAGGGCGCGCTCGCTTCCGACGAGGCCCTGCAGGCGCTTCGCGAGAAGCTGACCGGCCAGGGCTGAGCACTTCCTAGCAGGACCCGAGACCCCCGCACCCCCGTACTGGGTGCGGGGGTCTCGCCTTTACCCTGAGCCGTGCGCGAACTGTGGCGGTGGGGGAACCTGCTCATGGCCTTCCTGGCCGAGCTGGTGGCGTTGGGGATCTTCGCTTGGTGGGGGTGGCGGACGGCGGATGATCTCGCCGGCCGGCTGATCCTGGCGATCGGGCTGCCGGTTCTGGCGGGGCTGCTGTGGGGTCTGTTCGCAGCGCCGACGGCTACGCGGACTACGCCGGTTGTGCGTGCTGTGGTGAAGACAGCGGTCTTCGGTCTGGCGGGCTTGGCGCTGTGGGACCTCGGTCATCCGGTGCTTGGTTTGATCTTCGTGGTGGTTGTTCTTGCAAACCTGCTGGCCATCCGCGTCGGCAAGCTGACGCCTTGAGCGTTCGCCGGTACCGCGCGGCCGACGAGTCGGCGGCGAAGGTCGATCGGTTGTGGTCGTTCAGTCGGTCAGGAGGGCCTGGAGGGTTTCGCGGTTGAGGGTGGGGGTGCCGGGGAGGTCGGCTTCGGTGAGGATGGTCAGGGAGCGACGCCAGTGGGTTCGGGCCTGGGGGAGGTCGGCGGACTGCTGGTAGGCGTCGCCGAGGTTGGCTTCGGCCCGGGCTTCGGCCCAGCGGTCGGAGAGGGCCTGGCTGATCGCCAGGGACTCCTGGTAGTGGCGTACGGCGGTGCTGTGGTCTCCGCGGGAGAGCTGGGCGCCGGCCAGCGTGTTGAGGGCGAAGGATTCGGCGCGGCGTTCGCCGGAGGCGCGGTTCAGGCGCACCGCGCGCTCGGCGGCCTCGGCGGCTTCCTCGGGGCGGCCGTCGGCCAGGTAGGTCTCGGCGAGGTTGGCGAGGTTGCGGGCGACCTCGACCTGGTCCCGGTCCGGGTCGAGGGCGTTGATCGCCCGCAGGTGGTGCTTGGTGCTCGCCGCCAGGTCGCCGGTGTAGCGGAACAGCCGGCCGAGATCGGTGAGGACACCGGCGGTGCCGCGCAGATGGCCGATCGAGTCGAAGAGCTTGAGAGCGCGGCTGAGGTGCTCGGAACTCTGCTGGTGGTCGTTCCGCTGGATGTAGGCCATCCCGAGCCCCTGGGCCAGCGCGGCTTCCGCCGCGACCTCGCCGGTCCGACGGGCCGCCTCCAGCCCGACCCGCTGCAGCTCGAAGAGCTCGTCGAGCGCTCGCAGGTAGACCAGGTACGGCCAGAGCGCGAAGGCGATCCGGTACGCCGCCCGGTCGTGCCCGTGTCGTACGGCGTCGTGCACGGCTGCCACCAGCCCGTGCCGCTCGGTATGGAACCAGTCCGCCGCCGCGGGCGTGTCCTGGAAGCTCAACGGCGTCACACCGGCTTCCGGTACGCCGAAGTCGAGCAGCGGCTCGGCGCGCTCCAGCATCATCTTGCCGTTCAACGCTGAGTGCGCGTACCAGTCGAAGAGCCGGGCGCGGCCCGCCTCTCGTTCAGCGGAGTCCTGCTGGGCCAACGTGTTGGAGTAGAGCCGCAACAGGTCGTGCAGCTGGTACCTGTCACCCTGCTGCTCGACCAGATGTGCGCCGACCAACCCGTCCAACCAGTCGGCCGTCTCTCGCTCCGGCCGCGCGGCCAGCGCCGCAGCAGCCCCCAGCGAGATGTCCTGCGCAGGCTGCGACCCCAGCAACCGGAACACTCGCGCCTGGTCGACTGGGAGCACCTGGTAGGACCAGTCGAAGACAACCCGCAGTGCGCCGTCGTCGTCTTCGGCGACGTCCAGCACTCGCAGCCGGTCCGGGTGATTGCGTAGCTCGGTGATGAGCGCCTGTACGCCGGCGGCCGGCTCTCGGGTGACCCGCTCGGCAGCAATCGCCAGCGCAAGTGGCAGCTGCCCGCACAGCTCCGACAGCTCGCTGATCTCAGCGCTGGTCGCCTCTACGTCGTGCGGCTCGAAGGTAGCGGTCAGGTACGCCGCAGCGTCGTCGGATCCGAAGCGGTCGATCGCTACCCGGTGGGCGCCTTCGCGGGCAGCTAGCGACCGCAGCTGGCTGCGGCTGGTGATCAGTACGAGGCCGCCCGGCCCAGGGAGGAGCGGGCGCACCTGCTCGGCGTCTCGCGCGTTGTCGAGGACCAGCAGGACGCGGCGATCGGCGAGCACGGTCCGGAGCATCGCTGTTCGTGCGGGGCCGCGGTCGGGGACCTGGGGTCCGGAAACGCCGAGGCCGCGCAGGAGGATGTCGAGCGCGGTGTCGGGGTCCATCGGATCGCCAGGGCTGTAGCCCTCGAGGTTGAGGTACAGCTGACCGTCGGGGAAGCGGTCGGCGATCCGGTGTGCCCAGTGCAGCGCGAGCGAGGTCTTGCCGACTCCGCCCTGACCGGTGATCGCGAGGATGGTCAGCGCGTCGCTGGTCGGGCTGAGCGAGTCGAGCCGGTCGAGCGCGGAGGCGCGGCCGATGAAGCGGGCTGGACCGGGTGGTAGCTGGCGAGGCGGTGCCGAGCGGCTCACGGAGGGTGCCGGACGCGTGGGCTCGGTCGCCGCCAGCAGCTCCGCATGCAGCCCGCGCAGCTCGGCCGCCGGGTCGACACCCAGCTCCTCGGCCAAGCGGCGCCGCAGCTCGTCGTACAGGGTGAGCGCCTCAGCAGGACGACCCGAGCGGCTCAGCGCAGTAAGCAGGCGCAACCACAGCGACTCGCGCAGTGGATGCTTGGCGGTCAGCTCACGAAGCAGCGGCAGCACGCCGTCGTGCCGACCAGCAGCAAGCTCCAGATCCACCCACCGCTCAGTCGCCGACAGGTACGCCTCGGTGAGACGCGGAGCCTGCTCCCGCTCCAACCAGTCCGACCGGACACCACCGAACGGCTCGCCACGCCACAACTCGAGCGCACCCACCAGTTGCTCGTCCTCGAGCAACCGAGCGAAGCGGAGCACGTCCACCCGCTCCGGATCGATCCGCAGCGCGTAGCCACCAGCAGTGGTGTCCACCTGTACGTCGGGCGCAAGCAGCGTCCGTAGCCGCGCCACGGTGGTGTGCACACTCGCCCGCAGGTTCGCAGGCGGGTCTTCACCCCACAGTCGCTGGCCGATCGCAGCCACAGAGACCGACTCCGGCGCAGCCAGCGCCAGCACCGCCAGCAGCGCCCGCACGCGACCGGTCAGCCCAGGAACCGGTTCGCCGTCGCGCAGCGCCTCGAACGGCCCCAGCAGCCGGATCTCCACGTCGTCGGTCCTCCTGTGTCCTCCCGCCCATTCTCGGGGACACCGGGGGCGACCACCCGCGATCGCGGGTCGGTAGGGTGCTGGCGTGCTGAGAGTCGGGTTGACCGGGGGAATCGGATCGGGCAAGAGCTCGGTCTCGCGGCGGCTGGGGGAGCGGGGCGCGGTCGTGATCGACTCCGACGTGCTCGCCCGCGAGGTGGTCGCGCGCGGCACCGACGGCCTGGCCGAGGTGGTCGCGGCGTTCGGCGACGGCGTACTGACCGCCGACGGCGAGCTGGACCGGCCGGCGGTCGGCAAGATCGTCTTCGGCGACGAGGCGGCCCGGCGCACGCTGGAGGCGGTCATCCACCCGCGCGTCCGCGCGCGGGCGGCCGAGATCGAGCGGGCAGCGCCCGACGACGCGGTGGTGGTGCACGACATCCCGCTGCTGGTCGAGACCGGGCAGGCGGACAAGTTCGACCTGGTGCTCGTGGTCGACGTACCGGTCGAGGTGCAGGTCGAGCGGCTGACCACGCAGCGTGGGATGGCCGAGGACGAGGCGCGGCGCCGGATCGCGTCGCAGGCCTCGCGGGAGGACCGCCTTGCGGCCGCGGACGTGGTGATCGACAACGCGGGCAGCCTGGACGACCTGGACCGGCGCCTCGACGAGGTCTGGGAGCAGCTGACCGGCCACGGATCGGACACGAAAGCGTGACCCCTGCGCGGGAAATGATGATTTCCGGCCGGCCTGTACGAGAATCACGCCGGTCCCGCAGGTCCTAGCTAGGGAGAGAGCGTGGAGTGTCCCCGCTGCGGCTCCGAGGTCCCCGACGTCTCGCAGTTCTGCCACCACTGTGGCAGCGGACTGCGGTCGGCGGACCCGGGGCGCAAGAACGCGTACGCCGCCAGGCCGGACGAGCCGGTGGCCTCGTTCAAGCTGGTGTCGACGATCATGCCGCAGGGCTCCGGCCAGCAGCCGTACACCTACAAGGTGGCGCTCGGCATCGCCCTGCTGCTGACCGTGGTGACCGCCGCGCTCGGCGCACTGCCGGTGGCGATCATGGTGGCCGCGTTCGCGATCCCGATCGTCTACGTGCTCTACCTGTACGACGTGAACCTGTGGGAGGACGAGCCGATCCCCGTGGTCGTGGCTGCGTTCCTGCTGACCGGCGTACTGGCTGCGGTGTTCACCTGGCTCTGGTCGGACCAGATCGGGCTGTCGCTGGACACCATCGGCAGCAACGACGCCGGTCCGGCCGGCCGTGACCTGCTCATCCTGCTGCTGCTCGTACCGGTCGTGTCGGTGCTGATCCAGCAGGCCGGGCCGCTCTACCTGGCCTCACGTCCCCGGTACGACGACCTGATGGACGGCTTCACCTTCGGGGTGGTCGCCGGTGTCGGGTTCGCCTGCTTCGAGACGCTGGTGCTGCACTGGGGCTGGATCAGCGGCGGCTTCGCCGGTCCGGGCTCGGGTGCCGGCACGTGGATCTCGATCGTGGTGCTGCAGGGCTTCGTGAAGCCGCTGATCTACGGCTCCGCGGCCGGGCTGGCCGTGGCCGAGTTCTCCGGGCTCGGCGAGGGGTACGACGGGTTCACGCCGCGCTGGGTGTTCGGTGTGGTGCAGGCGATCGCGGTGAACGCGCTGTTCCAGGGCGGGGTGTACCTGCTCGGGTTCGTCGGTGGACAGGGCTCCTGGATCGGAGCGGTGCTCGGGGTGATCTGGGGCCTGCTGCTGCTCGGCGCGCTGATCGTGCTGGTCCGCACCGTGCTGCACAAGGGGCTGCTGGAGGCAGCGCTCGAGGCGGCCGCTCGCGGTGGGTCCAACCACGCGTCCGGTGAGCAGGCGTTCTGCACCCGGTGCGAGATGCCGCTGCTGCCGCACTCGGACTTCTGCTCCGCCTGCGGGAACGCGGTGCGGTCGGTGCCCAAGTCGGAGCGAGGGGTCGTCGCATGAGCAACCAGCAACCGCCGTACCAGGGCCGGCCGCCGCAGCAGCCGTACCAGGGGCAGCCGCCGTACCAGGGGCAGCCGCCGCAGCAGCCGCCGTACCAGGGGCCGCCGCAAGGGCAGCCGCCGTACCAGGGGCAGCCTCCTCAGCAGCCGCCGTACCAGCAGGGGCCTCCGCCTCAGCAGCAGCGGCCGCCGTACCAGGGACAGCCGCCACACCAGCCGCCGTACCAGCAAGGCCCGCCGCCGCAGTACCAAGGCCAGCAGCCCTACCAGGGCCAGCCGCAGTACCAGCAGGGCCCGCCGCCGCAGTACCAGCAGCCCTACCCGCCGCAACAGCAGCAGTGGGGACCGGGCCCGCAGTTCCAGCAGGGCTCCCGCGGCGGCCAGGGCAGCAAGAAGATCCTGCTGCTCGCCGGTGGCGCGCTCGCTGTCGTGGTGGTGATCGGTGTCGTGCTGGCGCTGGTCTTCGGCCGCAGCGACGACAACAACGTGCAGCCGGGACCTGACCCGCAGCCGACCGGTCAGCCGACCCAGGGCACCGACAAGGGCATCGAGGTCGGGGAGGGTGTCTTCGTCGATCCGGCCTCGGGGTACCTTCGCAAGACGCTCGAGGGCTTCAAGGGCGTCTACCTGCTCAAGCAGGGGGAGGGCTACTTCATGGTGCAGACGCTCAAGGCGGGCAACGACACCGCCGACACCGTGCTGCCGGTGCTGATCGCCAGCGAGAAGAAGGCGCGGCCGACCGGCTTCAAGGTCAAGCCGGTGGAGAAGGACTCGCCGGCCGCCGGGGACAACTCGCCGGTCAAGCAGGTCTCGACGCAGGCGTTCCAGTCGACCGCGACCGGTCAGGGCGGCAGCTTCGGCGTGATGGGCTTCGTCGGGGTGATCGAGCGCAACGACGGGATCATGACGATCGTCCAGGTGTACGGCCGGCAGGACAAGGCCGAGACGCTGAAGGTGGACACCACCGCCATGTTCCGGTCGGTGGTTGCGAGCCAGTGAGCAACAAGCGCGACAAGGGCCCGGCCGACAACCCCTGGGTCCGCAAGACCGACCCGGACCCGGCTGAGGGGGCAGCTCCCGAGGAGGAGCTGCCGCCGTCGCCGTGGTCGCTGGAGGTCCCGCCACGCCCTTCGCCGTGGACGGACCAGGGCACGCCGGCTCCTCCTGCCAACGGCGGGTGGGGCCGGGCGAGCACTGACCAGCCGACGAAACCTGACCTCTCAGCGACGGGTACGCCGACCACTGGTTCTTCCAGCTCCGGTACGCCGACCGCTGGTGGCTGGGGCGGCGACAAGGCTGCTGCCAGCGGCGCGACCGAGACCAGCTCCGCCTGGGGCGACAAGGTCGGCCCGCCGTCGCTGCGGCGCCCGGAGCCGGTCAAGAAGAAGCCGCCGGTCCCGCCGCTGCTGCTGCCGATCGCCGGTGGCCTGGCCGTGGTGCTGCTGGTGGCGGTGGCGCTCGTCGTACTGACCGGTGGTGACGACAAGGCCAAGCCGCCGACTCCGACCGTGACGACACCGCCGGCGTCGACGTACACGCCGCCGGCGAACGCGATCGCCGTCGACCACGGGGTCTCGATCGTCCCGGCCAACGGCTGGAGTCTGCTCACCACGGAGACGCAGGGCAAGCAGCTGGTCACCTACGCGCCGAACCGCGAGCCGCTGGCGTTCCTGTGGGTGCGGCAGAAGCTGAACGTCTCCGCGCAGACCTACCTGCTGGGCATCGTCGAGGGCGAGACCGAGAACGAGACCACCCAGCTGGGCGCCGTACGGAACCTGCCGTGCCCGAAGGACGTCTTGGTGGAGTGCGCCGCGATCAGCTACAGCTCCACGGTCCCCGGCAAGGGCAAGGTCCAGGGGTCGGTCGAGGTGTACCGGCGCAAGGACGGGGTCGTGACGGCGCTCGACTTCCGCACCAGTACGACGTACGCCGCGAAGGCCGAGTCCGAGGCGGCCCCGATGAAGCAGTCGGTCATCGACAGCCTGTGATCACCCCGCCCAACCAGTGCGAGAGGCCCTGATGAGTCAGCAGTACGGACCTCCCCAGAACCAGTACCAGCAGCCGGTCCAGCCGCCGCAGCAGCAGGGCGGCTGGGGGCCGGGGCCTGGGTACCCGGCGCACTACCGGCCGGGTGGCCGGAAGAACCGCAGGACCCAGTGGATCGTGATCGTCGGCGCGGTGCTGGCCGTCGTACTGATCGCTACTGGTGCTGTGCTGCTGGTCACGTCCGGCAAGAAGGACAGCCCGGCAGCGCCGGTTGCCGGTGAGACGCTGACGCCTGCTCCGGTCGGCACGATGTACACGCCGCCGGCGCCGTCGCCGACCGAGACCCAGATCACCAAGGGCCCGTACGACAAGGGCGTCGAGATCGGCGGGGGAGTCTGGTTCACGCCGGCCAAGGGCTGGGTCAAGGACCCGGACACCACCCGCTCCGGGCACAGCTACCTGCTGCCCGAGCCGGGCCGGCCGGGCGCGATCGACGGCTACTTCTGGATCCGGCAGACCAAGTTGATGGGCGCCAAGCAGTTCGCCGAGCACCTGGTCGACGTCGAGTCCAACAACCTCGACCACGTGGTGATCGGCAAGGGCAGCTTCCGGCCCTGCCCGAACAAGGCGCTCAAGCTCTGCTACGCGACCAACTACTCCGCGGTGGTGCCGGTCAAGGGCAAGAAGCCGGTCGTGTTCTCCGGGTTCGTGCAGGCCTTCGAGGACCACACCGGGCAGACCACGGCCACCGACGCGGCCCTGCAGCGCGAGGTCTGGCCGAAGCGCAAGCAGGAGATCCTGAACATGAACGGGACCCTGGTCCGGTCCTTCTGAGGGCTTCCCGTACGGCGTACGGGAGCGCGTGTTCGAAAACTGTCGGCGGGTGCCCGTACGGTGGAGGGCATGAGACAGGTCTCGGATCTCCAGCGTATGGTCGCGCCGCTGCAGGTGGTGTCCGACTTCGACCCGGCGGGTGACCAGCCGGCCGCGATCGACGAGCTCGAGCGCCGGATCAACGCCGGCGAGCAGGACGTCGTCCTGCTCGGCGCCACCGGTACGGGCAAGACCGCGACGATGGCCTGGCTGGCCGAGCGGGTCCAGCGCCCGATGCTGATCCTGCAGCCGAACAAGACGCTGGCCGCCCAGTTCGCGAACGAGCTGCGCCAGTTCTTCCCGGAGAACGCGGTCGAGTACTTCGTCTCGTACTACGACTACTACCAGCCCGAGGCGTACGTCCCGCAGACCGACACCTACATCGAGAAGGACTCCTCGATCAACGAGGAGGTCGAGCGGCTGCGGCACTCCGCGACCTGGTCGCTGCTGACCCGGCGCGACGTGATCGTGGTCGCGACGGTGTCCTGCATCTACGGTCTCGGTTCGGCGGACGAGTACCTGAACCGGATGATCCACGTGAAGGTCGGCGACGAGACCGACCGGGACGGGCTGCTCCGCAAACTGGTCGGTGTGCAGTACGCGCGCAACGACCTGGCCGGCACCCGCGGCACGTTCCGGGTCCGCGGCGACACGCTCGAGGTGTTCCCGGTGTACCAGGAGCTCGCCGTCCGGGTGGAGTTCTTCGGCGACGAGATCGAGCGGCTGATGACGCTGCACCCGGTCACCGGCGAGGTGCTCAGCGAGGAGACCGAGCTCTACATCGGTGCCGCGACGCACTACGTCACCGCCCCGGAGAAGATGGAGCGCGCGATCACCTCGATCGAGGCGGAGCTGGCCGACCGGCTGGCCGAGCTGGAGCGCGGCGGGCAGCTGCTGGAGGCGCAGCGGCTGCGGATGCGCACGACGTACGACATCGAGATGATGCGCCAGATCGGAACGTGCTCGGGTATCGAGAACTACTCGCGCCACACCGACGGCCGCGAGGCCGGCACGGCGCCGCACTGTCTGCTCGACTACTTCCCCGAGGACTTCCTGCTGGTCATCGACGAGTCGCACGTCACCGTCCCGCAGATCGGCGGGATGTACGAGGGCGACATGTCCCGCAAGCGCACCCTCGTCGAGCACGGCTTCCGCCTGCCCTCGGCGATGGACAACCGCCCGCTGCGCTGGGAGGAGTTCCTGGAGCGGATCGGCCAGACCGTCTACCTGTCCGCGACCCCCGGCCAGTACGAGCAGGACAAGTCCGACGGCTTCGTCGAGCAGATCATCCGCCCGACCGGCCTGATCGACCCCGAGGTGATCGTCAAGCCGACCAAGGGCCAGATCGACGACCTGATCCACGAGATCCGGATCCGCGTCGAACGCAACGAACGCGTCCTGGTCACCACCCTGACCAAGAAGATGTCCGAGGACCTCACCGACTACCTGCTCGAGATGGGCATCCGGACCAGGTACCTGCACAGCGAGGTCGACACCCTGCGCCGCGTCGAGCTCCTCCGCGAGCTCCGGATGGGCGAGTACGACGTCCTCGTCGGCATCAACCTGCTCCGCGAGGGCCTCGACCTCCCCGAGGTCTCCCTGGTCGCGATCCTCGACGCCGACAAGGAAGGCTTCCTCCGCTCCGGTCGCTCCCTCATCCAGACCATCGGCCGAGCCGCGAGAAACGTCTCCGGCGCCGTCTTCATGTACGCCGACAAGATCACCCCGTCGATGGAACAAGCCATCGACGAAACCAACCGCCGCCGCGCCAAACAGGTCGCCTACAACACCGAACACGGCGTCGACCCGCAACCCCTGCGCAAGAAGATCGCCGACATCACCGACATGCTCGCCCGCGAGGACGCCGACACCGCCGAGCTGCTAGGCAACGGCCGAACCCAGTCCCGAGGCAAAGCCCCCGTCCCCGGCGGCGGCAAGAAGGCCGGCGAAAAGGCCAAGGAACTGGCCGGCGGCCTCCCATCGTCGGACCTCGCCGACCTCATCCAGCAACTCACCGACCAGATGCACACTGCTGCGGCCGAACTCCAGTTCGAGGTAGCGGCGCGCTACCGCGATGAGATCTCAGAGCTGAAGAAGGAACTCCGCCAGATGGTCAACGCGGGCGCGAAGTAGGCAAGGCGCGGCCCCGGCCGGCGGGAGCGACAGCTTCCGCCAGCCGGGCCGCCGCCGACCAGAGGCGGTTCCCGCCACCCGCCCAGCAGACCAGGCAATTGCTGCCATCCGCCCAGCAGACCAGAGGCGGCTCCCCGGTTACCCGCCTACAGACCCGAAGCAGCTCTCGCCAGCCGCGTTGTAGGTCCGAAGCAGCTCTCGCCAGCCGCGTTGTAGGTCCGAAGCAGCTCTCGCCAGCCGCGTTGTAGGTCCGAAGCAGCTCCCGCCGGCCGCGTTGTAGGTCCGAAGCAGCTCCCGCCGGCCGTTTCCCCGGCGCTGGCTCCAACCTCTCGCGCTTCTCCGGCGGGACGCCAAGTGCCCGGCCCATCCACGGCCGGGAGGGTTGAGTTCCCGCGCCCCTGCCCGGCGCGGCGCCCCAGTGGCGCCGACCGAGTTGCCTCGCGCGAACAACGCCGCTCTTCTGCGAACCAGCTCCGCGGGAGCCGCTGGTGTCGTCCGAGCCCATGGCGCGCCGGCGGCGCCGGGCAACACCTGCAAGACCACCACACCACCGGGCCTACCGCCTCAAGCTGGACCCTCCGGTACGCCGGGAGCGAGAGCCGGGGCACCGGGCGAGCAACCGGTGTCCCCCGAGCGCACGGCGATCCGGAGAAGCGGTCACTCCCGCAGACCAGCACGCCACCTGTTCCGCGCCCCCGCTCCTGCTGACAAGCGCAAGCACGGCTGTTCGAGCCAGCCGATCGCGGCTGAGCTACTCGTGCCAGCGAGCTACCTGTGCCAGCCCGGCTAAATACCCGAACAGATCCATGCCCACCCGAGCAGATCCATGCCGACCCGAGGTCCATGCCCGCCCGAGCAGATCCATGCCGCGCGCGGATCTACGCGACCCGAGCAGATCCACGCTCAGCCGGCACCGGTTGCCTCCGGCGAGGACGCCGTACGCCGCGTTGCCGGGTAATCACATCCGCTGCCCGCTGCCCGCTGCCGGCTGACGGCTCTGCAGGAGCAATGCCGCTCCCGCTCCGCGCTTGCATCGGGCGCTCTCGCCTGCCTCCGCGAGGCAGTTCGGCGTACGCCTGTTGGAGCGAGCCGCTGCTGCCAAGCGGGAGCTCGGCTGCTTGAGCCAGACGATCGCGGCCCGGGCTACTCGCGCCAGCGAGCTACCAGCGCGAGCCCGGCTGGCTACCCGAGCAGATCCATGCCCAACCGCGCGGATCCACGCGACCGAGCAGATCCACGCGTCCCGGGCAGATTCATGCCCACCCGCGCGGATCCACGCGCCCCGAACAGATCCACGTTCAGCCGGCGCCCGGTTGCCTCCAGCGAGGCGTTCGCCGCAGTACCCGCTCAGGTGCCGGCCTGAGACAAACCGCCTCGCGCGGCGAGGCATCGCAGACCCGGCCCGATCGGGGCCCGGCCTGCACCCCGACAACACATGCCACTCCGCCTGCAACCCCGCGTCGTGCGCACCGGCGGGTCAACTCGACGCTCGGCTTCCTGGCCTGCCGAAGCCGCCCGCGAATGATCCCGGCGCACATCCGCCTGCGTTCGCCGACGGCACCGGCAGGCGTCAGGCGTCAGGCTGTCTGCTCGGTGCGCTGGTGACGCTCGACTTCAGGGACGGGGAAATCGCCGGGGCGCCGGCGGTGGGGCTCGGGGGCGGCATTTGGTGGCTGGTCGACGTGCACCACCGACCAAGCAGCGGATTGCGACGCGACACGCCGCGACACGCCGTTGAAGGCGACGGTTTGCGGAGGTTGGTCAGTGGTGGGTGTCGGCCCCGTCGGGCCAAGCACGGACGGCACTGCTGCTCGAGCGAGGTGACCGCGCCGGACCGGGCGGGTGGAGGCCGCTGCTTGAACGCCGGCCGGTGGGTGGGGAGACTGCCGCGTGCCGCGTGCCGCGTGCCGCGTGCCGCGTGCCGCGTGCCGGGTGAGCCGACCGCACCGACCGACTGCGGGTCTTAGCGCAGCGATCCCTTGCCTGCTTGGCTTTCCGCGGCCGGAACGCCGGTGGCTTCGGCGGATGCGCGGAGTGCTTCCTGGGCGCGCGAGTAAGTAACACCACCGGTGCCGGTGCCGGTGCCGGGTGCCCCGGGCCGTGTGCCGCGTGCCCGGGCCGTGGAGCGTGCCGCGTGCCCCGACGCCAGGCGCCGCACGCTCGTCGTCCGGTCAGGCGGCTCCGTCCGTCGCGAGGGGACGTGCGGGTCACCTGCCGTGTCCGCACCCTGCCGCGGGGCTTGTTCGGACTGGGGAGAGCTCCAGCTAGCGGGTGATCAGTGACGCCGCGTCGGGCCAGGTCATTCTCAGGCACTTGGGAGAGCCGGTGAGGCGTGAGGAGTCGCCGCCCGGCGGTGGGACGGGGGCCGTGCCGGAGCGAGTGGCGCCGCGGGCTTCGTAGAAGTGTTGGGCTGGGGTGTTCTGTTCTAGGACCCAGAGGTAGAGGGCGGGGCTCGCGGCCTGGTGGAGGACTGATTGGGCGGCGTGGGAGAGGAGTTGGGTGCCGAGGCCTGAGCGGTGTCGGGTGGTGCGGACGTGGAGGTTGTCGACGAGGCTGCCCCAGTGGGGGTCGGTGTTGAACTGGACGTGGACGAAGCCGACGAGGTGGTTGTCCTGTACGGCGAGGGTGGTGGCGCTGACAGGCGAGGCGGCTTCGGTGGTGAGGCGGGTGGTCCAGACTGCTTGGCGTTCGGGGAGGATGTTGCCGTCTAGGTAGGTGTCGGCGTAGGCGCCTCGGTAGTGGGTTCGCCAGCTGTCGGCGTGGAGCTCGGCGACTTGGGTGGCGTCTTCGGGGCGGGCTTGGCGGAAGTGCAGGGGGCTCATCGCGGGGCCTTCGGGGTGGTGGTGTGGTGCGGGGACTCGTCGACGTGCAGGGTGAAGATGTCGGGGCGCGAGTAGTGGCCGGCGGCGTCGAAGTCGAAGTGGGCGCGGTCGAGGTCGGCCAGGTCGAGTTCGGCGAGGAGGACGCCTTCGGTGCCGCGGAGGGGGCCGGCGAGGACGTCGCCGAGGGGAGAGACGATGACGCTGCCGCCGTCGATCAGGACGGTCGAAGGGTCGTCGCCCTGGACGGGGTGGACGTCGTCGGGGAGGTCCGCGCGGGTGAGGTACTGGTTGGCGCTGATCACGAAGCAGCGGCCTTCGAGGGCGACGTGGCGCATCGTCGCCTGCCACTGGTCGCGGTCGTCGACGGTGGGGGCGCACCAGATCTCGACGCCCTTGGAGTACATGGTCTGCCGGAGCAGCGGCATGTAGTTCTCCCAGCAGATCGCCGCACCGAGTACGCCGTACGGCGTACCGACGGCAGGCAGTGTCGAGCCGTCGCCCTGACCCCACAGGAAGCGTTCGGCCGCGGTCGGCATCAGCTTGCGGTGCTTCGCGACCAGTCCGCTGAGCGGGTCGAAGAACAGCGCGGTGCAGTACAGCGTCCCGCCGTCGCGCTCGATGACGCCGGCGACGATGTGGATCCCGAGCTCGGCCGACAGCTCAGCGAGCCGCGCGGTCTCCGGTCCGGGGACGTCGACGGCCGCCTCGCGGTAGCGGCGAAACACGTCGCGACCAGCGGGCGACCGCGAACCGACCGTCACCCCGAAGTCGAGCCCCTTCGGGTAGCCACCGAGGAACGCCTCCGGCAGTACGACGAGCCGCGCGCCCGCCGACGCCGCCTCGCGCACGTACCGCTCGGCCTTGACCAAAGTCGCGGGCGTGTCGAACAGAGTGGAGCCGGCCTGAACCGCGGCGACCACAACGGAAGTCATGGCCGAAAGCCTAGGCGAGCCCACCCGCGCCGCGGCCGGGTTTACGCTGCGGTGAGACCACCGACAGCAGGGGAGCGCGCGATGGCGAGACTCGGCGCGGACGAGGTGCTCGAGCACTGTCTGGGCAAGCCCGGCGCCTGGCAGGACGAGCCGTGGGAGGGCGACGTGGTCGCCAAGGTGAGCGAGAAGATCTTCGCGTTCCTCGGCGCGGACACGGTCGGGATGAAGTGCGGCGCGAACCGCGACGAGGCCGACGAGCTGATCGGGACCTACCCCGACGACGTCACCGTGATGCCCTACATCGGGCGCTCGGGCTGGAACACGGTCCGCCTCGGCGGCGCCGTGCCGGACGAGGAGATCCTCGAGCTGGTCGACACGTCGTACGCGATCGTGGTGAGCAAGCTGCCGAAGAGCAGACGTCCACCGACACAAACCTGATCACGCAGTGAAGTTGTTCCCCGCGCGCAGCGTGATCATCTCGACATCCGGGTACCGGGACGCCGATTTGGAAACTCGGACATCGACCCGCCAGAATGGGGGCAGTTGAAGGGGAGTATTCCTTCGCGGCGGTATCGTCATCACGGTCAGGGAGTTCGTCTCCACGCCCGGTACCGCCGGCCAGGCCCGAGGATTCGAGCCAGGCGGAAGAGACCTTCGGAGTCCACTTTCGCTTGCGCTCCGGAGGTTGCCTGTGCACGTCCACGATTACGTCTGGTACATCACGGTCGGGGTCCTGCTCGCCCTGCTGGCGTTCGACGTCTTCATCATCGGCCGGCGGCCGCACGAACCCACGACCAAGGAGTCCGCGACCGCGATCGCGTTCTACGTCGGGCTGGCGATCGTGTTCGGGCTCGGGGTCTGGGCCTTCTCCGGCGGTCAGTACGCCGGGGAGTTCTTCGCCGGGTGGCTGACGGAGTACAGCCTCAGCGTCGACAACCTGTTCATCTTCCTGATCATCATGTCCAGGTTCCAGGTGCCCAGGAAGTACCAGCAGACCGCGCTGCTGATCGGCATCATCCTGGCGCTGTTCTTCCGCGGCATCTTCATCGCCGTCGGCGCGGCCGCGATCAACCAGTTCTCCTGGGTCTTCTACCTGTTCGGCGCGTTCCTGGTCTACACCGCGGTGCACCTGGCGATGCAGGGCGAGAACGATGACGACGACTACAAGGAGAACGCGGTCATCCGGTTCGCCCGCAAGCGGCTGAACGCGACCGACGAGTACAACGGCGTCAAGCTGACCGTGATCAAGAACGGCAAGCGGCTCGTCACGCCGATGGCGATCGTCATCGTCGCCCTCGGTACGACGGACCTGCTGTTCGCGCTGGACTCGATCCCCGCGATCTACGGCCTGACCCAGGAGCCGTTCCTGGTTTTCACCGCGAACGTGTTCGCGCTGATGGGTCTGCGGCAGCTGTACTTCCTGCTCGGTGACCTGCTGAAGCGCCTGATCTACCTGTCGATCGGCCTGTCGGTGGTGCTCGCGTTCATCGGTGTGAAGCTGGTCTTCCACGCGATGCACGAGAACGAGCTGCCGTTCATCAACGGCGGCGAGCACATCAAGTGGGCGCCGGAGATCCCGATCTCGGTGTCGCTGGGCTTCATCATCGTGACTCTGGGCATCACCACGGTCCTGAGCCTGTGGAAGTCGCGCAAGATCGCGGCTGCCGAGGCTGCGAACGGCGAGGCTGCTCCTGCCGGTGAGACCGCTGGTGGCGAGCTGGACGAGTCGACGGCGCGGCCGCAGGACGAGGTCGACCCGCAGACGAAGGCGGAGATCGACGGACTGTCGGAGCCGGAGCCGCACGAGACGGACTCGAAGAAGCCGTGAGCTGACGTAGCAAGAGGCCCCCACCTGTTTGGTGGGGGCCTCTTTGTTGTTCTACAGCCGGGCGGCGGAGACGAGAGTTGCCCGGCGTTCAGGCAGGAGGGCTTCGTTCTCCAGGCGCTTGCCGGTTTCGGAGGCGTGCAGCATGCCTTCCGGGGAGACAAAACCGACGTGGTGGACCTGCTTCCCGGGGCGGGCGAAGAAGTACAGGTCGCCGGGCTGGGCCTCGTCGATCGGGACGGACTCGAGCGCGTCGGCCTGGTCGTGGGCGTCGCGGGGGATGCGCTGGCCGAGGACGCGGCTGACGGCGTGGATGAGGCCGGAGCAGTCCAGGCCGTACGCCGAGGTGCCGCCCCAGAGGTACTCGAGCCCGAGGAAGAGGGCGCCGAGGCGGAGTCGGTCCTCGGGGGTGGCGGGGATGTCGACCGCGCGGAGGGCCTCGTCGGAGAGCCAGCCGGAGGAGCCGTCGGCGAGTGCTACTCGGGTGAAGCTGTCGGTGTGGTCGATGGAGGAGAGGACAGTGCCGAAAGACAGCTCGGCCAGGGGGCCGCTGCCGGCAGAGCCAGCGCCGGCCGAGCCGGGCTCGGCGGTCAGCAGTGTGACCGGGACGGTGACGGCGACCGGGGCCGTGGCCGATCCCGGGAGTTCACCCAAGTGCGCCGACGGCACCCAGCCCGGGTAGCCCAGATCGTCCTGCGACGAAGGCTGCCACGGCGCCACGATTTCTGACCAGCCGTCGCGTTCCGAGCGGACGATCACCGGTTCGCCGTACAGGAGCTGGGTGAGCGTGCGTCCGTGCAGACCCAGGCGGGTCTCGGTGTCCATCGACTTCGCCCACGCGGCGACGTCCGGCGCGGCGGCGATCGCCGGGGCGTCGATCGAGCGCGGTGCTTCGGGGGAGGTCCAGACGGTGCTGACCGGGACCTTGGCGGCTACTACCTTCATACGATCAAGCCTGTCACGCCGAGCCCAGGATTCGAGGGCAGGTGGATGGTGGACCCTTCGTAGCTGATCCCGCCGCCGACCGGTGACTGCTCGAGCCACCAGGCCGCGTCGAGGTCGTTGACGGCCGTCGTCGGGTACGCCGCGACGAGCGCCGCGGCCGCGCCGACGCCGACATGGCTCTCCATCATCGAGCCGACGATCGCGCCGAGCCCGTGCTCGCGAGCCAGTTCGAGCAGCGTGCGGGCCGGCCCGAGGCCGCCGCACTTCGCGAGCTTCACGTTGACCAGGTCGGCGGCGCCGTGCCGGATCACGTTCACCAGATCGCGTACGCCGTACACGCTCTCGTCGGCCAGGATCGGCGTGCTGACCCGGTCCGTGATCCAGGCCATCCCCTCCAGATCCGCCGCGGCGACAGGCTGCTCGACGAGCTCGATCGCGCAGCCCGCGTCCTCCAGCGCGCGGATCGCGGTGACGGCGTCGCGGCGGTTCCAGCCCTGGTTCGCGTCGAGCCGGATCTGCGGCCCGTCGCCGACAGCCTCGCGGACTCGGCGCACCCGCTCGAAGTCGGCGGCCGCGTCACCGGTCCCGACCTTCACCTTCAGTACGTCGAACCCGTCGCGCACGCGGTCGGTCGCGGCCCGCACGAGCGCCTCGGGATCGCCCGCGGAGAGCGTCACATCGGTCCGCACGGTCGTCGCCGTCGAGCCGAGGAAGCCCTGCAGCGTCCGGCCGACGCGGCGCGCGGCGAGGTCGTGCAACGCGATGTCGACGGCAGCTTTCGCGCCGAAGTTCGCCTGGGCGGCGCCTTGCAGTCGGCGGAGCGCCTCGGTGAGGTCGTCGGGGCCGAGGCCGTCGAGCGCGGTGGTGATCGGGCCTTCGACGCAGGCCTGCGCGCCGGCGAGCGATTCGCCGGTCACCTTCCAGACCTGCGGCGCCTCGCCCCAGCCGGTGTGCTCGCCGTCGGTGATCGAGACGAGCAGCGACTCGGCGTGGGTCGCGGTCCGGAGCGCCGTGACGAACGGGGTGTGGAGCTTCGCCGAGATGAGGTGGGTGGAGATCTTCATCAGCTGACCTCCTCCAGGTTGTGCCGGTGCTCCCAGGCGATCGCCGCGATCGCTGCGATCAGCTGCTGCGCGTCGTGGTCGGGGAGCTCGGAGGTGGTGCACACCACCAGCACGAACGGCTCCGCGTCGTTCGGCCGGACGATGCCGCCGTCGTGGCGGATCCGGAGATCCCAGCCGTTCTTGTGCTCGACGCGAGTGCCGGCGGGGACGCCCGCGGGGATCTCGCCGTTCCACTCGTTGGCGGCCAGCAGGTCGCGCAGGTACTGACCTGAGGCACTCGAGTCATTGCCGGTAGCAACAAGTGCGCCGGCCAGCCCGGCGGGGCTCATCAAGTTGCTGATCCCGGCCTGCTGCGCAGGAGAGTCGTCGATCCCACGCCGGATCACACTCGTGTTCGCCGGCTCCGTCCCCCCGCCGGCCGCACGCTCCGCGCCGGCGGCGTACTCCGCGAGCACCGCGTTCGCGGCCTCCGCGCCGACCAGCTCCAGCACCAGGTCCGTCGCCAGGTTGCTGGACCGCGTGATCATCTCCCGCGCCAGCCACCCGAGCGTCACCTCCGCCCCGAGCTTCTCCCACGTCGCCGGCGCCTCGTCCTCCGCGCGGTTCACACCGAACCGTCCCTCGCCCGCCGACGCGAAGTCGTTGTGCACGAGCACCGGCTGATCCAGCGACAGCTCCCCGGCGTCGACCTTCCGCAGCATCGCCATCGCGACCGGTAGCTTCATCGTGCTCGCGGAGTAGTGCGTCCGCTCCGCCGCGTGCGTGAACACGGGCGTGCCGTCCGTCCGGCCGAGCCAGACACCGAACGCGCCGTCGCCCTCCACTCCGCGCAGCAGGTCAGCAATTCCCATGGTGGTTACTTTTCCACATCTCGAACAGATCTGATGTAGCGGGCTTGCGACGGCGGGCCGCCTGGCAGACTGCTTCCGTGTCCAGAGCACTCGGCCTGATCCTCGGCTTCGCCGCCGACCGCTTCCTCGGCGACCCGCGCCGCTTCCACCCGGTCGCCGGCTTCGGCCGGGCGGCCTCCCGGCTGGAGGGCGCGACGTACGCCGACACCCGAGCAGCCGGTACGGCGTACGCGACGCTGCTGGTCGGCTCGGTCACCGCCGCGGGCGTAGCCGTCGAGCGGCTGACCAAGGACCGGCCGGTCGCGCGGACGCTGGTGACCGCGGCCGCGACCTGGGCCGTGCTCGGCGGGCGCAGCCTGGAGCGGGAGGCGTCGGTGATGTCGGGGCTGCTGGAGGCCAAGAACCTTCCGGCGGCGCGCGATCGACTCAGCCATTTGTGCAGTCGCGATGCGACGGGCCTCGACGCTGATGAGCTGGCGCGCGCGACCGTGGAGTCGATCGCCGAGAACACGAGTGACGCGACGGTGGCGCCGCTGGTGTGGGGCGGGTTGCTCGGGGTGCCCGGTCTGATCGGGTACCGGGCGGCGAACACGCTCGATGCGATGGTCGGCTACCGGTCGGCTCGCTACCGGAACTTCGGCTGGGCTTCGGCGCGGTTCGACGATCTGGTCAACCTGCTGCCCGCGCGCGTTTGCGCTGGGCTGACCGCGCTGGCCTCCGGTCGGCCGCGTGAGGTCTGGCGGATCTGGCGGCGCGACGCCGCGAAGCATCCGAGTCCGAACGCCGGCCCGGTGGAGGCGTCGTTCGCCGGCGCGCTCGACCTGCGGCTCGGCGGGAGCAACACGTACGGCGAGGAGATCGAGGACCGCGGCACGCTCGGCGACGGGCTGCGCCCGGGAGTGAACGACGTACGCCGGACGGCCGTGCTCGCACGCCGGGTCTCGTACGGCGCGGCCGCGGTCGCCGCGCTCGTGGCGGTCACCGCGCACCAGATCGAGCGCAGCCGAGAGCTGGGCGCAGCCGGCGCCCGGCGTACGGGACGGAGCGCATGATGCACCTCAGCCAGCGCCCCCTGCGGATCGCGCTGATCCGCCACGGCGAGTCCGTCGCGAACCTGGACAAGTCGATCTACGAGACCCTCCCCGACCACTCCGTCCCGCTCACCCCGCACGGGCACGAGCAAGCGGCCGAAGCAGGCAAGCAGTTGCGCACGCTGTTCGAGGGCGAGCCGGTCCGCGTCTACGTCTCGCCGTACCTGCGGGCCCTGCAGACCCTCGACTCGCTCGGCCTCGACGACCTGATCGGGATCGCCCGCGAGGAGCCGCGGCTGCGGGAGCAGGACTGGGCGAACTTCCAGGACACCGAGGACATCGAGCGGCAGGAGAAGCTGCGCGACTCCTACGGGCACTTCTTCTACCGGTTCACCCACGGTGAGTCGGGCTCGGACGTGTACGACCGGGTGTCGAGCTTCCTGGAGACCATGCACCGCGACTTCGAGCAGCCGGACGCGCCGCGGAACGTGCTGCTGGTGTCGCACGGGCTGACGATGCGGTTGTTCTGCATGCGCTGGTTCCACTGGTCGGTGAAGTTCTTCGAGACGCTGCGCAACCCGGGCAACGCCGAGACGCGCGTCCTGCTGCGGCAGCCGAACTTCCGGTACAAGCTGGATCGGCCGTTCGAGCAGTGGACGCACTACGAACCTAAGGATGGGGAGCGTTCCGCATGGTTGTAGAGCAGACCCGCAAGACCGCTGTCGAGCTGCTGGCGGCGCTGACGCCCGAGCAGCGTGCGAAGGCGACGGCGCCGTTCGACACACCTGACCATCGCGACTGGACGTACCTGCCGGGGGACCGGCCCGGCCTGCAGCTGACCGAGCTGACTGCCGCGCAGGAGCAGTACGTGCACCAACTGCTCGCTCTGGCGTGCAGCGAGCGCGGTGTGGGTGACGCACTGGCGACCATGGCCGCGGAGATCATCCTGCGCGAGCTCCCGGACGTCGGAGCGACCGGCGGCTGGCAGGGCACGGTAGTGGGGGAGCGCTACTTCCTCCGCATCCTCGGCGACCCGTCCGGCACGGAGCCGTGGGGCTGGCGCCTCAACGGCCACCACCTGGCGCTGCACGTGACATTGGTCGGCGACCAGGTCTCCTTCGTCCCCAACTTCATCGGCTCCAACCCGGCCGAGGTCCGCCAGGGCCCGTACGCCGGCCGCCGCTTCCTGGCGGCTGAGCACGACCTGGGCTTCCAGCTCCTCCATGCGCTCGACGCGGGCCAGCAGGAGGTAGCGGTCGTCTCCACCGAGGCACCCGACGACATCCTCACCCGCCACGACCCAGTGGCCGACCCGTCCCTCCTGCACCGAGGCCTGCCGTACGGCGACCTCACCGACTCCCAGCAGGAGCTCTTCACCCGCCTCCTCGACCAGTACGTCGGCCGAGCCTCCCAGCCCGTCGCCGAGCAGGCCTGGGCCAACCTGCGCACCCAGGGCCTCGACCGCCTCACCTTCGCCTGGGCCGGCGCGCTACAGCCGGGCAGCGGCCACTACTACTCCATCGCAGGCCCCACCTTCCTCGCGGAGTACGACAACACCCAGTCGGACGCCAACCACATCCACTCGGTCTGGCGAGACACCAACAACGACTGGGGCCAGGACCTCCTGGCTGCGCACTACTCAGCCCACTAGCTGACACGAACTGGCCGCCGCCGGGCCGCCCGTCCCGGCGGCGGGAAGTCAGCGCCGCAGCTCGTGGGCGATCGTCCACGCGGCGGCGTAGTGCCCCAAGCGGTTGCCGTCGATCATGGCGCGGCGGAAGTGCAGACCCAGCCAGATCCGCGCGTCCATCGCGTCGGCGTCGAGCGCCGCGGTGGTCCGGTAGTGCCGCGTCGTCATCGTGACGCCGGAGAACACGTTGACGTCGATCGAGTGCTTGCCGAACAGATGCCCATACGTCTCGGTCGCGGCGCCGGTCACACAGGCGTGCCCGCTCACGTAGTCCGGGTACGGCGGTGTCTGCACAAGTGGTGTCCAGGCCGGGTCCGGCCGGGTCGCCCGGTTGCCGTCCTCCCCGGCGAGCGTGATCGCGGTGATCGGCCGCCAGAACCCGTAGTCGTACTTGGCCCGCCAGCACGCGATCAGCGAGTCCGCCGTACCGGCACCGAGTAGAGCGAAGGCCCTGGCGGTCCGAGCCAGACCCCAGCCGCGCTGGCGCAGCTCGCTGTTGAGCGTCTCCTGGTACTGCAGCACCGAGTTGTAGTTGAAGAACAGCGCCGTCTCGGTCTCCGACGCCGTACGCCGAGAGCCGGTCGCCGCGCCCATCGCCTTCACCTCGGCGAAGTCCCGCGCGTACGCCTTGGACCGCACCGGATCCGGCCCCGGCAGCCGCAGCTGCGTGGGCGACCGCAGCGCCAGCGGGCGCACGAACCCGAGCCACGGCACGGCCATCGGCGCGAACGCGTCCGGCGTCGGCCGCCAGACCCCGACGCCCGGCGGTTTGGTGAACGTGACCGCCGCACCCCGCCCGTCGTCCTGCCGATCGGCGATCAGCCGCTCGGCCGCGCGCTGCCCCACCGCGATCCCGGCGGTCTTCGCCCGCCCGTCCGGCACAGCAGCCAGCGACGCGGCATGATCCGTCGCGAGGTTCCCGGCCGACGTCGGGAAGTAGTACCGCAGCACCTCGTACGCCGCGGTCGCCGCCGCGGCCTCCGACGACGCGCGGCCGTGCACCGCCGGCTGCCGCAGGTACGGCCGGCCGCCCTCGATCGCCACCACCGCGTCGTACACGGCAAGGGACACGAACCCGTAGTACAGCGCCGACGCGGGGATCGGCGTCGCGTTCTCGGTGAACATCGTCCGGCCGGCGATCGTGTTCCAGTGCGTGATCACCGCCGGGTCCGACCTGGTGCTGCCGGCGTGCCTACCCGAGCCGCGCGGGACGGTCAACCGCGTGTGGTGCTTGAAACAGATGCGCGGCCGATGCGACCGGGTCGGCTAGAGTCTGGGGGTCATCGACGGTCGTCTGCAGGAACCCGGTGCGAGTCCGGGGCGGTCCCGCCACTGTGACCACGCTGCGCGTGGGAGTCAGGAACTGCAGCCGTCGAACTGCCCACCCGGGGCGTGGACACCCCGAGGAAGGACCGGACGCGCATGCCCGCGAACCTGTTGCTGCTCTCCACCGCCGACACCGACCTGCTGGCCGCCTCGCAGGCTCAGGCGGGCTGGAAGGTGGCGAACCCGGCGCGTGTCGAGGTCGCCGAACTGTCCACCCTGCTCGACGGCGTCGAGGTCGTCGTGGTCCGCCTGCTCGGCGGTCGCCGCGCCTGGGAGGAGGGTCTCGACGCCGTCATCGCCTCCGGGCTGCCGGTGGTGGTGCTCAGTGGTGAGGCCGCGCCCGACGCCGAGCTGATGTCGCTGTCGACGGTCCCGGCCGGCGCGGTCACCGAGGCGCTGGCCTACCTGCGCGAGGGCGGCTCGGAGAACCTGCTCAACCTGGCCGGCTTCCTCCGCGACACCATCCTGCTCACCGGCGACGCGTTCGACCCGCCGAAGAGCCTCCCGGCGTACGGCGTACGAGCTGGTCGTTCCGCGGAGCTGGACGGGCGCCCGGTGGTCGGCATCGTCTACTACCGCGCCCACGAGATCTCCGGCAACACCGCCTTCGTCGACGCGCTCGCTGACGCCGTCGACGCGGCCGGTGCGCAGCCGCTGCCGGTCTACTGCGGCACGCTGCGCGGGCTGGACCCCTCCAGCGCTGACAACGCGGAGCTGTTCAACCTGCTGCGCAGCTGCGACGTGCTGGTCACCACACTGCTTGCTGCCGGTGGCACGGTCGCGGCGAACGCCAGCGCCGGCGGCTCCGACGACGCGTGGGACGCGGGCGCGCTGGCCTCGCTGGACATCCCGCTGATCCAGGGGCTCGCGCTGACCTCGACCCGCGAGCAGTGGCTGGAGTCCGACGCCGCGATCAGCCCGCTGGACGCCGCGACCCAGGTCGCGATCCCGGAGTTCGACGGGCGCATCATCACGATCCCCTTCTCCTTCAAGGCGTACGACGCCGAAGGCATCGCCAGCTACCGACCCGACCCGGAGCGCTGCGAGCGGCTGGCCGGCATCGCCGTCGCGCACGCCCGGCTGCGGCACGTCCCGCCGGCCGAGAAGAAGCTCGCGCTGGTGCTGTCGTCGTACCCGACCAAGCACGCCCGGATCGGCAACGCGGTCGGTCTGGACACGCCGGCGTCAGCGGTGGTCCTACTCGGCCAGCTGAAGGAGGCGGGCTACGACCTGGGCCCGGACCTCGACCTGGACGAGCTGCAGGGTGCTGAGGGCGCCGACGGGCTGATCCACCGGCTGATCGCCGCAGGCGGGCACGACGTGGACTGGCTGACTGACGAACAGCTCTCCGGTGCCGTCGCCAAGATCCCGCTGACGACGTACCAGCAGTGGTTCGGCCGGGTGCCGGAGACGCTGCGGGACGCGATGACCGAGGCCTGGGGGGAGGCGCCCGGCTCCCTGTACGTCGACATGACCGGCGACGAGCCGGCGATCGCGCTGGCCGCGCTGCGCTTCGGCAACGTCGTACTGATGATCCAGCCGCCCCGTGGCTTCGGTGAGAACCCGGTGGCGATCTACCACGACCCGGACATGGCGCCGTCGCACCACTACCTGGCGGCGTACCGCTGGCTGGAGGCACCGGTCGCCGAGGGCGGCTTCGGTGCGCATGCGGTGGTTCACCTGGGCAAGCACGGGACGCTGGAGTGGCTGCCGGGCAAGGGGATCGGTATGGCGGCGGACTGCGCGCCGGACGCCGTACTGGGCAACCTGCCGCTGGTGTACCCGTTCATCGTCAACGACCCGGGTGAGGGCACGCAGGCCAAGCGCCGCGGGCACGCGGTCGTCGTCGACCACCTGGTGCCGCCGATGGCCCGGGCGGAGACGTACGGCGACATGGCCAAGCTGGAGTACCTGCTGGACGAGTACGCCACGGTGCAGGCGCTCGACCCGGAGAAGGTGCCGACGCTGCGGGCGCAGATCTGGACGCTGATCCAGGCGGCGCAGCTGCACCACGACCTGCACACCAGCGAGAAGCCGGAGGACGAGGAGTTCGACGAGTTCGTCCTGCACCTCGACGGCTACCTGTGCGAGATCAAGGACGTCCAGATCCGCGACGGGCTGCACGTGCTCGGCGGTGGGCCCGTTGGCGAGGCTCGGGTCAACCTGGTGCTGGCTGTGCTGCGGGCCTCGCAGATGTGGGGCGGTGCTGCCGGCGCCGTACCGGGGCTGCGTGCTGCGCTCGGTACGACGTACGGCGTGGATGAGGCGGCTCTGCTCGCCGACCCGGGCCGGGCGGTGCCTGCTGAGCTTGCTGCGCTGTCGGAGCTCGCTGACCTGCCGGCGGTGAGTGCTGCTGACGGTGTGGACCTGCTGGAGGCTGTGGCGCGCAAGCTGGTGCTGGGGCTGGAGACGTTGAGCTGGGACGCCGGCAAGGTGCCGGTGGTCGTCGGAGAGGTGCTCGGCCGGCAGTCGGCCGCTGTCGAGGCTTCGCTGACGTTTGCCTGTCAGGAGGTCGTGCCGCGGCTGGCACGGACCGGCGACGAGCTGACGAACGTACTGCGCGCGCTGGACGGCCGCTTCGTCGAGGCCGGGCCGTCGGGCTCGCCGACGCGCGGTCTGGTCAACGTGCTGCCGACCGGCCGCAACTTCTACGCGGTCGACCCGAAGGCGATCCCGAGCCGCAACGCGTGGGACGTCGGCGTCGCGCTGGCCGACTCGCTGCTGGCCCGGCACAAGGCCGAGACGGGGGAGTGGCCGCGCTCGGTCGGGCTGACCGTGTGGGGGACGTCGGCGATGCGCACCCAGGGCGACGACCTGGCCGAGGTGCTCTGGCTGCTCGGCTGCCGCCCGGTCTGGGACGAGGCGTCGCGACGGGTCTCGGGCTTCGAGGTCGTCCCGGTCGCCGAGCTCGGGCGGCCGCGGGTCGACGTGACGATCCGGATCTCCGGGTTCTTCCGGGACGCGTTCCCGCACGTGGTCGCCTGGCTGGACGAGGCGGTCCGGACGGTCGCGGCGCTGGACGAGGATGCCGCCGACAACTACCTGCGGGCGCACGTGCTGGATGATGTTGCCGCGGGCAATGATATGCGGTCGTCGACGGCGCGCGTGTTCGGCTCCAAGCCCGGCTCGTACGGCGCCGGCCTGCTGCCGCTCGTCGACGCGCGCAACTGGCGCACCGACGCCGAGCTGGCCGAGGTGTACGCCGTCTGGGGCGGGTACGCGTACGGCAAGGACCTCGACGGCGCCGAGGCGCGCCCGTCGATGGAGCGCGCCTACGCGCGGATCCAGGTCGCGGCCAAGAACGCCGACACCCGCGAGCACGACATCATGGACTCCGACGACTACTTCCAGTACCACGGCGGCATGGTCGCGATGGTCCGGCACCTGACCGGCGCCAACCCGAAGGCCTACATCGGCGACTCCGCCGTACCGGCCCAGGTGAAGACCCGGACGCTGGAGGAGGAGACCAAGCGCGTCTTCCGCGCCCGCGTCGTCAACCCGCGCTGGATGGCCGCGATGCAGCGGCACGGTTACAAGGGCGCCTTCGAGATGGCCGCGACGGTCGACTACCTCTTCGGGTACGACGCCACCGCCGGTGTCGTCGACGACTGGATGTACGAGACGCTGACCACCGAGTACGTCGCCAACCCGGAGGTCGCCGAGTTCTTCCGGAAGTCGAACCCGTGGGCTCGGCACGGGATCGCGGAGCGGCTGCTGGAGGCCGCGCAGCGCGGGCTGTGGGCCGAGCCGTCGGCGGAGGCGCTGGAGACGCTGCGGACCGCCGTACTGGAGACCGAGGGAGACATCGAGGACCGCGACTGACGGCCGGGTGTGATTGGGTGGAGACATGGCTTTGCGAGTCCTGATCACCAATGACGACGGTTACCGGGCTCGCGGGATCCGCGCCCTGGGCTCGGCGCTGGCCGCGGCCGGGCACGACGTACTGGCTGTTGCTCCGCTGAACGACCAGAGCGGTGTCGGCTCGGCGCGGGCGGGGATGGTCGACCGGCCGGTCCGGACGGCTTCGGACTCCTTCGACGGTGTCACGTACATCGGTGTGGACGGGACGCCGGCGCTCGCGGTGACGCTGGCGATGGTCGGGGCGTTCGGGGCGGTGCCGGACGTCGTGGTGTCGGGCATCAACCACGGGCACAACATCGGCGTACCGATCCTGCACTCGGGCACCGTCGCGGCGGCGCTGACGGCCGCCGGCCAGGGCCGTTCTGCGATCGCGATCAGCATCGACTCCGAGGACCCGAAGCACCTCGACGTCGCCGGCACGGTCGCCGTACGGGCTCTCGGCTGGCTGGCCTCGGAGCCCGCAGGCAGCGTGATCACCGTCAATGTGCCCGACCGTCCGCTGGACGAGCTCGAGGGGGTACGCCGGGCGCGCCTCGCGCCGATCGAGCGGTCTCGGATCGTTGGTGGAACTGCCGCGACGGGGGAGCCGATGATCACGCTGGCCGCGCCTGCGGCTGGCGCGGAGGCTGACACCGACGAGGCCCTCCTCGCCGCGGGCTTCGTCACCGTCACCCCGATCGTCGGCATCCGCGAGGTGGACTCCTCGGCTGCCGCGGACTACCTGTCGGAGCGCCTCGCCTGATCGCTGATCAGGCGTACTCCCGCAGAGCGAGCGCAGGTTCTCGCCGTGTTCGGCGTACCGCAAGCTCCATCCCGCGAGTTGCTGATCGCCGCTGCCTCAGGTGAGGTTTCTCTCCGGCCCGCGGCACCTCGGCGGGGATGTGGAATGATCGCCGGGACGGCAGGGGAGGAACACCGGTGCCGGCCAGTTGGCCGAAGTCCGGGGCGGTCCCGCCACTGTGACCGGATGCGATCCGGAAGCCAGGACATCTCCCGCCGTCCGCCAGGGAGCGCTCTCCGCGTTCCCGGGCGACCGTTGCCAGCGCGGGCGTGGACACCCGCAGGACGAAGGGATCACCGCCGATGCGGCCTGCTCCGACCCCGACCGGCTTCCCGTTCACCGCGGTGGTCGGGATGGACGACCTCCAGCTCGCGCTGATCCTGGCCGCGGTCTCCCCGGCCATCGGCGGCGTCCTGATCCGCGGCGAGAAAGGCACCGCCAAGTCGACCGCGGTCCGCGCGCTGACCGAGATCCTCCCCGCCGTCGACGTCGTCCCCGGCTGCCGCTTCTCCTGCGACCCGGCGAATCCTGACCCCACCTGCCCGGACGGCCCACACCCGGCCGCCTTCGACGGCGCCAGCAAGCTCACCGGCGCGAACCCTCGCAGCCTGTCCGCCGGTGCGGACGCCGGCCGGTTCCCCGCCGATGTGGACGCCGGCCGGTTCCCCGCCGATGTGGACGCCGGCAGGTTCCCCGCCGGTGCGGACGCCGGCAGGTTCCCCGCCGGTGCGGACGCCGGCAGGCTCCCCGCCGACGCGGACTCCCGCAGCCTCCCCGCCGATGTGGACGCGCGAAGCATCTCCGCCGATTCGGACCGGCGAAGCCTCGCCGCCGGCGCGGACCTGCGAGCCGAGCCCGCCCAGGGCTCCCCGCTCGGACATCTCCCCGGATCCCCGGGCGCCCCCGCCCCCACCACCTCCTCCCGCCCGGCCCGCCTCGTCGAGCTCCCGGTCGGCGCGACCGAGGACCGCGTTCTCGGCTCGCTCCACCTCGAGAAGGCGCTCGCCGAAGGCGTCACGGCGTACGAGCCGGGCCTGCTCGCGGCCGCGCACCGCGGCCTCCTGTACGTCGACGAGGTCAACCTCCTGCACGACCACCTCGTCGACGTCCTCCTCGACGCCGCCGCGATGGGGCGCGCGACCGTCGAGCGCGACGGCGTCTCCATCACGCACCCCGCCCGCTTCGTCCTCGTCGGCACCATGAACCCCGAGGAAGGCGAGCTCCGCCCGCAGCTCCTCGACCGTTTCGGCCTCACCGTCGACGTCGTCGCCAGCCGCGACCCCGCGGTGCGTGTCGAGGTGATGCGCGCGCGCCTGTCGTACGAGGCCGACCCCGCGGCCTTCGTCACCCGGTACGACGGCCCGCAGCGCGAGCTCGCCGAGCGCATCGTGAAGGCGCAGAGCCTGCTCCCGGACGTGATCCTGACCGACTCGGCGCTGCGTCAGATCGCGGAGATCTGCGCCGCGTTCGACGTCGACGGGATGCGCGCCGACCTGGTCACGGCCCGTACGGCGGTCGCGCACGCGGCCTGGTCGGGCCGGAGCGTCGTCGAGGTCGAGGACGTCCGCGCCGCGGCCAAGCTGGCTCTCCCGCACCGGACGCGCCGCAACCCGTTCGACGCGCCGGGCCTCGACGAGGACCGCCTCGACCAGGTCATCAACGACAGCACCCCACCGGAAGACCCGGACGACGACCCGAACGGTGGGCCGGACGGCGGCCCCGACGGCGGTCCCGACCGCGGCCCGGCCGATAGCTCGGGCGACTCCGACAACCCTCCGGATTCCACCCCGTCCACCGCCGACGACTCCTCCGGCCCCCACGACCCCTCGGCCCAGGACGATCCGTCGCAGCGTCCGGAAGATGCCGACCACCCCGGCCCGGACAAGCAGGAGAACGCGGACCGAGACGCCGCGAACACTCCGGGAAACGCGGAGAGCGCGATCTCGAATGATCCCGGCGGCCACGTCGAGGCCAGCTCCACGCCGTACAAGGCCCGCCTTCTCACCGTCCAGTCCGCCGGTGCGGGCGTCGCAGGCCGACGCTCCCGCGCGATCACCGAGGTCGGGCGCGTCGTCGGCGACCGCGCCCGCCTCGGCCGCGAGTCCGGCCGCCCCCACCTCCTCGCGACGATCCGCGCCGCGGCCCCGCACCAGCACGCCCGCGGCCGCTCCGGCCCCGGTCTCGCCGTCCGCGCCTCCGACGTACGCCTCGGCGTTCGCGAAGGTCGCGAGGGCAACCTGGTGATGTTCTGCGTCGACGCCTCCGGCTCGATGGGCACCAAGCGCCGCATGGGCGAGGTCAAGACCGCGATCGTCTCCCTCCTGCTCGACGCCTACCAGCGCCGCGACAAGGTCGGCCTCGTCACCTTCGCCCGCGCGACCGCGACCGTCGCGCTGCCACCGACCGGCAGTGTCGAGACCGCCGTACGCCGCCTGGAGTCGCTGCCCACCGGCGGCCGTACGCCGCTGGCCGAGGGGCTGCTGCAGACCGCCGAGGTGCTGCGGATCGCCGCGATCCGCGACCCGCGCCGGCGTCCGCTGTTGGTGCTGGTCACCGACGGGCGGGCGACGTACGGAGAGAGCGCTTTCTCGCGCGCTCAGCAGGCCGCCGAGTGGATCGGTGCCCAGGGCATCTCCACCGTCGTGGTCGACTGCGAGCCGCGCCGCGGAGTCCGGCTCGGGCTCGCCGCGGAGCTGGCGACCAGCCTGCGCGCGGAGTACCTGGACCTGGGAGAAGTTGCCGCGGGCAACTTGGTGCGTGCGGTGAACGAGCGGAGCGCGGCGTGAGAGGCCGCGGCAAGCGCCGCCCGGAGAGCGCTCCCCGGCGTACGGGTGCTGCGGCGAACCGGCGTACGGGTGCTGAGGCGAACCGGCGTACGGGTGCTGATGTGAAGGGGACGAACTGATGCCGCAGGGACAGCCGAGTGTCGTACCGAAGGACGGGCTGACCACCCGGCAGCGCCGCAACCGGCCGCTGCTGATGGTGTACACCGGCGAGATGAAGGGCAAGTCGACGGCGGCGTTCGGGATGGCGCTGCGCGGCTGGAACCAGGGCTGGAACATCGGCGTCTTCCAGTTCGTCAAGAGCGCGAAGTGGAAGGTCGGCGAGGAGAGCGCGTTCCGCGCCCTCGGGAAGTTGCACGAGGCAACGGGTGAGGGTGGCCCGGTCGAGTGGCACAAGATGGGTGAGGGCTGGAGCTGGGCGCGCAAGGCCGGCACCGACGAGGACCACGCCGCGGACGCGCTCGAGGGCTGGCGCGAGATCCAGCGCCGGATCGCCGCCGAGGCGCACGATCTCTACGTGCTCGACGAGTTCACGTACCCGATGAAGTGGGGCTGGATCGACGTCGACGAGGTGGTCGACACGCTGACCAACCGGCCGGGCCACCAGTACGTCGTGATCACCGGCCGGAACGCCGACCAGCGGTTGCTCGACGCCGCCGACCTGGTCACCGAGATGACGAAGGTGAAGCACCCGATGGACGCCGGCCAGAAGGGCCAGAAGGGGATCGAGTGGTGATCCCGCGGATCGTCGTCGCCGCGCCCGCGTCGGGCGCCGGCAAGACGACGGTCGCCGTCGGCCTGATGGCCGCGCTGCGCCGGGCCGGGCACACGGTCGCCGGGTTCAAGGTCGGGCCGGACTACATCGACCCCGGCTTCCACGCGGTCGCGACCGGCCGCCCGGGCCGCAACCTCGACGCGATGCTGTCCGGCGAGGAACGTGTCGCGCCGCTGTTCGCGCACGGCGCGGCCGGTGCGGACATCGCCGTCGTCGAGGGCGTGATGGGCCTGTACGACGGCGCGCTCGGCACCGAGGGGTTCTCGTCGACGGCGCACGTGGCGAAGTTGCTGCAGGCACCGGTCGTGCTGGTGGTCGACGCGTCCGCGGCCGGTCGCAGTGTCGGCGCGGTGGTGCAGGGGTTCGTTGCCTACGACACCGGGGTGCGGATCGTCGGCGTGATCCTGAACAAGGTCGGCACGGACCGGCACGAGGCCGAGGCGCGGGCGGGGGTCGCTCCGACCGGCGTACCGGTGCTGGGGGTGTTGCGGCGTGACACCCGGCTGACCGTGCCGAGCCGGCACCTGGGGCTGGTGCCTGCTGACGAGCAGCGGGAACAGGCCTCGACTGCAGTCGACGCGGCGGCTGAGTTGGTTCGGGCCGGTGTCGACCTGGAGGCGTTCGTCGCGGCTGCTCGTGCTGCTGCTCCGCTGGAGACTGCGGTTTGGGACCCAGCTGCCGAGGTGACTCCTGCTGCTGAGGGCCGGCCCGTGGTGGCTGTCGCCGGGGGACCGGTGTTCTCCTTCCGCTACACCGAGACCGCTGAGCTGCTCACTGCGGCCGGTGCTGACGTGGCGACCTTCGACCCGCTGCATGACTCGTTGCCGGACGGTACTGCTGCGCTCTACCTGGGCGGCGGCTTCCCGGAGATGCATGCCGAGGCGCTGTCGAGCAACGAGTTGCTGCGCACACAGGTGGCGTCAGCCGTCGCTGCTGGGCTGCCGGTGATCGCTGAGTGCGCCGGGCTGCTCTACCTGTGCCGTGAGCTGGACGGCCACGCCATGACCGGCGTACTGCCTGCTACTGCTCACATGACCGGCAAGCTGACGCTGGGCTACCGCACGGCCATCGCTGCCAGTACGACGGCCTTCTTCGACGAGGGGCGACGTGTCCGGGGCCATGAGTTCCACCGGACCGCGGTGACGCTCGACGCTGACGGGGACCCGGCCTGGTACCTGCCGGATGGAGTGGAGGGGGTCACGCGGCCGTCCGTGCACGCGTCGTACCTGCACCTGCACTGGACGGCGACTCCGGACGTCCCGGCTCGGCTCGTCGCGGCCGCACGGGTGCATGTGGGGATGGAGAAGTGAGCCTCGTCCTGGGCATCGGCCTGCGCTCCGGTACGTCGTACCGAGAGCTGCGGGACCTCGTGGATCGTGCGCTGACCGGTGTGGTGGGTCCAGTCGAGACGGTGGTGACTGTCGAGGGCCGCGAGGACGAGCCGGGACTGCAGCGGCTGGTGGCCTCGCTGGGGGCGCAGCTGTTCATCGCCTCCTCGACGGACCTTGCGCAGCAGGTAGTACCGACGCCGAGCGAGCAGGTGGGGGAGCTGGCCGGTACGGCGAGTGTGGCTGAGGCAGCTGTCGTGCTGAGCGGTGCGGCGCTCGTCGTACCGAAGCAGAAGTCTGCTGGTGCGACTGTGGCTGTCGGGGTGTTGGAGGCTGCTGCACCGGGGTACTCGCTCGCTGATCGCGAGGTGGTGCACCGGGTGATCGCGGAGCGGCGCGACGTACGGCGCGGGTTCCTGGACAAGCCGGTCGACGACGAGCTGCTGACCAGGGTGCTGGAGGCCGCGCACCGAGCCCCAAGTGTGGGACTCAGTCAACCTTGGGACTTCCTGCTGATTCGCGATGTCGCTACTCGGCAGCGGGTGCACGACCTGGCGGTGGCGCAGCGAGACGCCTTCGCGGCGTCGCTGCCGGCGGACCGGCGGTCGGCGTTCGACGGGTTGAAGATCGAGGCGATCCTCGACACTCCGCTGAACATCGCGGTGACCTGTGACCCGGCACGGGGTGGGCGGCACGTGCTGGGGCGGCATGCTGACCCGCGCACGGTGTGGTTCTCGGCGGCGATCGCTGTGCAGAACCTGTGGCTGGCCGCGCGTGCTGAAGGGCTCGGCGTCGGCTGGGTGTCGTTCTTCGACCCTGCTGAGGTAGGGGAGGTGCTGGGGCTGCCTGCTCATGTGGAGCTGCTCGGGTACCTGTGCGTGGGGCATGTGGAGGAGTTCGCGGCTGCGCCGGAGCTGGTGCGGTCCGGGTGGGCTGCTCGGCGGCCGCTGGCTTGGGCTGTGCATCAGGAGCAGTGGGGGTTGCGGGGGTTGCCGGGGGAGGTGGCGAGCGCTACTGCCGCCGTACGGGATGCTGCTGCTTCTGGGGGCTTCGAGCAGGTTGGGTCGCAGGTGGTGCGGGTGCTGGTGGTGGACGGGGGAGAGGCCGCGTCCTATCTGAGCGCTGCGGACGTGCTCGTCGTACAGGTGGGAGCTGAGAAGCCTGCTGCCGACTTCGGCGTGCTCTGGCGTCCGGCGAGGACTGCTGACGAGGCGGTCGAGCTCGGTGTCGAGGTGGCGCGCGACCTGGTGCTGCAGGGTGCTGGCGAGCTGCAGCTGTCCTGCGTCGGGCAGTCGGAAGTAGCCGAAAGGCTTACCCAGGGGCTCCGATGGGGTGGACTTGCCTGCGGAGCGGTCGTCGAACGTGCCGATGAGCCCACGGCGGTGACAGACTCCACCGCATGACGGTCCCACCCCACGGCCCAGCGCCGATGCACGTGCCCGCCTTCTCGATGAAGCAGCGGATCACGATGATGGCGAACAAGTACGAACTGATCGCGACCAACCCCGACGGCACCGACGGACCGTTGCTCGCCTTCGCGCAGCAGAAGCGGATGGCGTTCAAGGAAGAGGTCACCTTCTACACCGACGACTCCAAGTCGCAGGCGGTGTTCTCGTTCAAGGCCCGCAAGCGCCTCGACCTCGGCTCGGGCTACGACGTGTTCGACCCGAACGGCCAGCCGATCGGCTGGTTCAAGAAGGAGTTCGGCAAGAGCCTGCTGCGCTCCAGCTGGCAGCTCACCGGCCCCGGCTTCGAGTCCGACGGCACCGAGCGCAACCCCACCATCGCGATCGTCCGCCGGGTCTGGGAGTTCGTGCCGTTCGTCGGCGAGATCCCGCTCCCGTTCATCTTCCACTTCGACTTCACCGACCGTGCGAGCGGGCAGCCGATTCTCTCGGTGGAGCGGAAGGTGTCGATCCGGGACCGCTACCGGGTGACCGTGCACGACTCGCGGGTCGACTTCCGCGTGGCCGCGGCGATGACGGTCGCGCTGGACGCGCTGCAGAGCCGCTGACGGACGGCGGCTGTACGCCGGAACCGGTTGGGGTGCGCCCTGGCCGGTTCCGGTCGCGTACGCCGTACTCCGCGCTTGCGCGCTACGCGACGCGCACGCCGCGCCCTCGGCCTCATCTCGTCCCAACGTTTTCCAGTTCCTCACTCTTTTGGGTGAACTGACCCTGAGACCCCTTGGTTCCGGCCGGTGCCGGTGCGAGTCTTGAAGACATGGCAGCAACGAGGCGCGGTCGACGGTGGTTGGTTCCGGTCACAGCAGTCGCAGTGGTCGCGGGCGTGGGTGCGCTCGGACCAGTGGTCGCTGACGCCTCTCCAGACCTCCCCGGCATCACAGCCCAGGATCTGCTCGCCAAGGTCCAGACCGCCAAGGTCGACGGCCTCAGCGGCACCGTCCGCTCGGCAACCGACCTGGGCCTCCCCGCACTTCCCGGCGTCGACGGACAGAACCAGCTCCCGGACCTCCTCACCGGTGAACACACCGCCCGAGTGGCCTTCGCCGGCCCCGACAAGGCCCGTGTCTCCGTCCTGGACGACATGGCCGAACGCGTCTGGACCACCGACGGCAAGTCGGCCTGGGCCTACGACTCCTCGAAGCGCGAAGCCGTGAAGCTCGCCCTCCCGGCCCGCCCGGCGAAGCCCGAGGTTGCCCCCGAGAAGCAGGCGTACGACCCGCAGGCGATGGCCAAGAAGTTCCTCACCGCCATCGACCCCAGCACCGCCGTGGACGTCACCGGCACCGAGTCGGTGGCCGGCCGCGACGCCTACAAACTCCGCCTCACCCCGAAGACCGACAAGACCACCGTCGGCTCGGTCACCCTGGCGATCGACGCGAAGACCTGGGTCCCCCTCGAGGTCACCGTCCTCCCACGCACCGGCAAAGACCCGGCGATCCAACTCGGCTTCTCCGCGGTCTCGTTCGACGTCCCCGCCGCGAGCACCTTCGCCTTCACCCCACCCGCAGGCGTCAAGGTCACCGAGAAGACCCTCCCGGCCCTCGACAAGCCCAAGGCCCCCAAGCCTCTGCCCAAGGCGACCCCGAAGAAGCCCGCCGACCACCCGACGGTGATCGGCACCGGCTGGGAGTCCATCGCCGTCATCCGAGGCGCCAAACTCCCCACCGACAACCAGGCCCTGACCCAACTCCTGGCCAACGCCCGCACAGTCCAGGGCTCCTGGGGCTCCGGCAAGATCCTCACCAGCAAGATGGTCAGCGCCCTCATCACCGACGACGGCCGAGTCCTGGTCGGCCTGGTCACCGCCGACACCCTCGCCGCAGCCGCCCCCACAGCCCCTCGCTGACCGTGCCCACCACCCCCGAGTCCCTCGACGGCTGCCCGTCGGCCGACGCCGACCCAGCGACGTACGCCCAAGCCACCGCCCCCGAGCCCGCCGCAGCCGACTCCCCAGAGGCCGAAGCCACCACCGACGACCCCGCAAGACCCACCGACCTCAGGCCGGTGGCGGCGCCCGCGGCTGACACCCCGCCGGTGCTCGCAGCCGATGCCGCGGTGGAGGCCTCCACCGATTCCGCGGCGGTTCCTGGGGCCGACACCCCGCCGGTGCCGGCGTCTGACGCTCCGCCGGTGCTCGCAGCCGATGCCGCGCTGGAGCCCCCCGCCGGTTCCGCGCCGCTGCCCGGGCCCGGCGCCGCGCCGGCGTCCGCGTCTGACGCTCCGCCGATGCCCGCGCCCAATTCCGCGCCGGTGCCCGCGGCCGACACCGCTCCGGAGCGCCCCGCCGATTCCGCGCCAGCGCTTGCGACCGGTTCCGCGCCGGTGCCTGCGGCCGGTTCCGCGCCGGTGCCCGCGCCTGACGCTCCGCCAGTGCCCGCGTCCGGTTCCGCGCCGGTGCCTGCGGCCGATGCCGCGCCGCGGCCTCACGCCGACGCCGCGCCGCGGCCTCGCGCCGACGCCGCGCCGCGGCCTCGCGCCGACGCCGCGCCGGCGCCGCCTGCGAGCTCCGGGTTGCCGCCAACCACAGACCCCGACCAGGCATCCACCGCACTCTCCGCGGCAGGAACGCCTGCAGGCACAGAACGGCCAACAGGCGCGCCAGCTGCGGTCACAGGCTCGGCGGACATAGGTGATCCGGTTGTGGACGGAAGACCTCACGCGCTGGTTGCTGGCACAGAGCCTTCCGCGACACCGGTTACGGATCGGATGTCCTCCGCGGTGCCACCTGCTGGCGCAGGAGCGCCTGCTCGACCGGTTGCTGATGGGGAGATCTCTGCCGGCCTGCCGGAGGCCGGGCCCGGTGCGGCTCCGATCGTCACTCGCGGATTGACCAAGCGGTTCCGAGGCGGTCAGGTGGCAGTGGCCGGCGTGGATCTGGAGGTTCCCGCCGGGAGCATCTTCGGGTTCCTCGGGCCCAACGGGTCGGGCAAGACGACAACGATCCGAATGCTGCTCGGCTTGATCGCGCCGACCTCAGGCAGCGTGGAGTTGCTCGGGCAGGAGATGCCGAAGGCTCAGCTCGCGGTCCTGCCGCGGGTCGGCGCCTTGGTGGAGGGCCCAGCCTTCTACCCCTTCTGGACCGGTCAGGCCAACCTCCTCCGCTTCGACGCGGCCGACCGCACCGCCGACCCGCGCACGCGCAAGCTCCGCGCCGGCGAAGCCTTGGAACGTGTCGGCCTCTCGAACGCCGCCAAGAAGAAGGTCCGCGCCTACTCCCTCGGCATGCGCCAACGCCTCGCGATCGCCGTCGCCCTCATGCAACGCCGCGAGCTCCTGGTCCTCGACGAGCCGACCAACGGCCTCGACCCGCAGGGCACGCGAGAGGTGCGTTCGCTCATCCGCGAACTGGCAGCCGACGGTACGACGATCTTCACCTCCACCCACCTGCTCGCCGAGGTGGAGCAACTCTGCACCCACGCCGCAGTGATGAGCCGCGGCCGGCTCCTGCGCCAGTCGACCATGGCCGAACTCCGGTCCGAGCTCCGCCCACGTCTCGTGGTGCGAACACCAGACCTCGACCGAGCCGAGCAAACCCTCGCCGCCCTCGGAGTGTGCGACCTCCGCCGACCGAGCGAACACCCCGCCGACGAGCGCGACGGCGTACCAGCCGTCGAAGGCGACCCGGGAGACCTCCCGATCGACAAACTCGCCGCAGCGCTCGTGACGGCCGACGTACGCCTGCACGGCTTCGGCCTGGAACGCCCGAGTCTCGAAGAGTCCTTCGTAGCGCTGACCGGGGAGGGCTTCGATGTCGCAGAGTGACGCACGGCCGGCCCGCCAACCGGCTACGAGCGAGGCACGGTCCGAGTCGGCCCAGCTGTCCGGGACAGCCGTGGTGCATCAGGAGCCTGCGGCTGCTGCTGTGGGTCGAGGGCCGGGGACGGCTGCGGTGGGGCAGCGGCCTGGGGCCGGTCGGCATACGTTGGCGTTGTTCGGGACCGAGTTGCATCTGGTCTTCGGGCGGGCGCGGACGTGGGTGCTGCTTGGAGTGCTCGGGGTTGTGCCGATGCTGGTGGGGGTGGCGATCCGTCTGTCGGGATCCTCGGGGGACGCTGAGGGGTTCATCGGACAGGTCGCCGGCAACGGGTTCTTCCTGATCGTCGCGAGCCTTGCCCTCTCGCTCCCGTTCTTCCTTCCGACCGCGGTCACGGTGATCTCGGGGGAGTCGCTGGCCGGTGAGTCGAGCCTGGGGACCTTGCGGAACCTGCTGACCGCGCCCGCTGGCAGGTCTCGGCTGTTGGCGGCGAAGATGGTTGCTCTCGCGGTGTTCTGTCTTGCTGCGACGTTGACCGTGTGGTTGGGCGGCTTGATCGCGGGATTCGTTCTGTTTCCGGTGGGCGATGTCGTGCTGCTGTCGGGATCGACGGTTTCGCTGGCTGACGGGCTGGTGCGGGCGCTGGGGATCGCGGTGCTGATCGCTGCCTCCTTGCTCGGGCTGGCCGGGATCGGGCTGTTCGTGAGTTCGCTGACCTCGACTCCGCTGGCGGCGATGGCGGCTACGTTCGGGGCGTTCATCGTGTTCGGGATCCTGGGGGCGATTCCGCAGATCGACGAGATTCATCCGTGGTTGTTGATGTACGGGTGGACTTCGTTCGCTGATCTGCTCCGGGATCCGCCGTACTGGGATGCGATCGTGCGGAACCTGCTGATGCAGGGGGCGTATCTCGCGGTGTTCTACGCGGCGGCCTGGGCTCGGTTGACCAGCCGGGACGTCAACGGCTGAGGGGCGCGGCGGGACGTCGCGGGGGTGCGGGGGAGAATGGCGCGGTGCGTGCTGATCTGGTGGCGGTGTTGCGGTGCCCGGTGTGTGGTGACGGGCTGGAGCTGAGGGACCGTACGGCGCGGTGCGGGGCGGGGCATGCTTTCGATCTCGCCAAGCAGGGGTATCTGAATCTGTTGCCGTCGGCATCGAGTGGGATCGACGGGGACAGTGCGGAGATGGTGGAGGCTCGGGCTGAGTTCCTGAGCCGGGGGTGGTACGCGCCGATTCGGGAGGCGCTGGTGGAGGCTCTTCCGCGGCGAGGTGGCGCGGGTGGCGACTGGGGCTCGCGGCGAGGTGGCGCTGATGGGGACGGGGGCGCCGGGGGCGATGGGGATCTCTCGCTCTCGCAGCGGGGTGAGGCGTTGGTTGTTGAGGTTGGGGCCGGTACGGCGTACTACCTGGCGGGGGTGGTTGGGGCCGGGGGGCGGGGGATTGCGGTGGATGTTTCGCGGTATGCGGCTCGGCGGGCGGCGAAGGTGGGGCCGGGGATTGGGTCTGTGGTTGCCGATGCGTGGCGGGAGTTGCCGGTGCGGGACGGGGTGGCTGATGTCGTGCTCGACGTGTTTGCGCCGCGGCACGCTGCGGAGATGGCTCGGGTGTTGAAGCCGGGTGGGACGCTCCTCGTGGTGACGCCCAATCAAGGGCATCTGGGGGAACTGATCGACGTGCTCGGGATGGTGAGCGTCGATGGGGAGAAGGAGCGGCGGTTGGTGGAGTCGCTGGCGGGGTTCGAGCGGGTGGGGCAGCGGGTGGTGGAGACGGAGATGCTGCTCGATCATGCGGCGATCGGGCAGTTGGTGGGGATGACGCCCAGTGCGCGGCACTCGGATGCTGCGGTGCGGGCGGAGCGGATCGCGGGGTTGGCGGATCCGATGGGGGTGACCTTGTCGGTCACGGTGTCGTCCTGGCGGGTGGTCGCGGGCTGACCGCCCCGGGTGCCGGCTCGAGCTCGGCACTCGGGGAGAAGAGTCAGACGGAGCAGTCAACTCGCCGGAGGGTAGGCGACCTCCGTGAGGGTCAGCTGGCCGATGGTCGGGCTGCCCGACGGGTCAACCGACCGGAGGGCAGGCGACCTCCACGAGGATCAGCCAACCGATGATCGGGCTGCTGACGGGGGTTAACCGACCGGAGCGCAGGCGACCTGACGAGGGTCGGCCGGCTGAAGGTCAGGCGGCGTTGGTGGTGAGGGCGCGCGCGACCTCCGTGGCGTGTTCGCCGGCGGTGGTGTGGGCGTCTTGCTCCGAGGTCTTGGAGAGGTCGATCAGTTCTTCCATGCCGGGGGTGACCGGAGCCAGCGTCAGCTCGGCGGCCGCCGTACGGATGTGCATGTTGAAGACCTCGCCGAAGATGCGGTTCAGATACGGGGTGGCGTGGTCCCAGCCTTCCTTCGGGGTGCCGGGGCCGTAGCCGCCGCCGCGGGCCAGGGTGAAGATGATCGGGCGGCCGGCGACCGCCGTACCGGTGATCAGTTCGCCGTCGGTGAGCAGCAGGTCCATGTACGTCTTCACGTGCTGGGCGATGCCGTAGTTGTACAGCGGTACGGCGAGCAGCACCGCGTCGGCCGCCTTGAACTCGGCGATCAGGTCGGCGGCCAGCGTCTGGGCCTCGGCCGGGTCGACGAAGTCGGCGCCGGAGGGGACCTCCCAGCCGAACTTGTCGGCGATCAGCGCCGGCCAGACGCCGGCCGGGATCGGGTGCAGCCCGAGGTCGCGCCGGACCACGACGCCGGTCGGGTGCTCGGACTTCCAGGCCGCCTCGGCGCTGTCGGCGAGCGCGCGGCTGACGGAGCCGTCGAGCCGGAGGCTGGCGTCGATGCGAAGCAGGGTGGTCATGTCGTTCCTTCCAGAAGGGGCAGGCTCAGTTGAGCTGTCTCGAAGATAGTCTGTTGAGCAGAACATATTCAAGTCAGATCGTATTCCGGGTGGCGTACACCCCGTACGATGGATCTCGTGACCAGTTCATCGCCCGAGGCGAGCACGACCCAGGGGGTCCGCGGCACGTCCGTCGAGGCCGACCTCGGGTGGGCGCTCGGCGTGGTGTTCCGGCGGTACGCGAAGCAGAGCGCGCTCGCGCTCGAGGGCGTCCCGGGTGGTCCACGCGGGTACCAGGTGCTGGCGACGGCGTACGCCGAAGGTCCGAAGCGCCAGCTCGACCTCGCCGCGCAGCTGGAGATCGACCGGACCGTGATGACGTACCTGCTCGACGACCTGGAGAAAGCCGGTCTCGTGCAGCGGCAGCCGGATCCGGCGGATCGGCGGGCGCGGTTGATCGTCGCCACGCCGAAGGGTGTCGAGCAGCTCTGTGATCTCGAACGGCGCCTGCGGGCGGCCGAGGACGAGGTGATGGGCGGGCTGGACGACGGCGAGCGGATGGTGTTCCGGCTGCTGCTCCAGCGGGTGGCGCGTCAGGCCGACGCGATCGACCCGGTGGCGAACGCCTGCACGTTGGCCGAGCACGCGGAGCTCGACGGCTGACAGCGGTCTGAAAGCGGCTCCTCCCAGGATGAGTGCGAATTCGACCTGAGGAGGAGTTTGATGCGACGGACGATTGCTCTCGCGGTGCTGGGTGTTGGCGGGATTCCGCTGGGGTTGGCTGCGGTGGACTCGGGCAGTACGCCGGTGGCTGCCGCGGAAGTCAGGCCGGTGGTGCAGGCGTGCAACCCGCACTTCAGCTGGTGCCCGAGCGCGGGGTACGAGACGCCGCACGCGTGTGTGATCGCGAAGAACCAGATGGAGAAGCGGTACTGGGTGCAGCCGGACTGGGACGGGTGCCTGCAGGCGCAGGACGACTTCTACTTCCGGTACTCCGGGCCGCGCTGAGCTGAGCGCCGGCGGAGCCCGTAGCTCGGCCGGAGAGCGCGATGAGTCAGGTGCGCGGCGGTGTGATGTGGGCGATCGGCGCCTGCGCATCCGTCGTGGGTCAGCGGAGCGGGACGAAGCCTGACTCGTAGGCCAGGATGACGGCCTGGGTGCGGTCGCGGGCACCGAGCTTGTTGAGCAGGTTCGCGACGTGGGTCTTGATGGTCTGCACGCCGAGGACGAGCTCGGCGGCGATCTCGGCGTTCGACAGGCCTTTCGCCATCAGGCGCAGCACCTCCTGCTCGCGGTCGGTGAGGTCGTACTGATCGAGGCCGAGGCGTGGATGGTCGTCGGCGTGGGCCAGGGCGAGGGTTCGGATCGCCTCCGGGAAGAGCAGCGACTCGCTGCCGGCGACGGTGCGGATCGCGGCGATGATGTCGTCGGGTGGGGTGCGCTTGAGGAGGAAGCCGGAGGCGCCGGCGCGGAGGGCGTCGTACACGTAGTCGTCGTTCTCGAAGGTGGTGACGACGAGGACGCGCGGCGCCGGGTCGAGGGCGTCGAGGAGCAGGCGGGTGGCCTGGATGCCGTCGAGGGCGGGCATCCGGACGTCCATCAGGACGACGTCGGCGCCGGTACGGCGGACGAGGGGGAGGACTTCGGCACCGTCGCCGGCCTCGCCGACGACGGTGAGGTCGGGCTCGGCGTCGATGATCGCGCGCAGGCCGCTGCGGATCAGAGGTTCGTCGTCGACCACGGCCACGGAGATGTTCACGCTCGTCCTTTCGTCGTCACCGCGACCGGGAGGGTCACGGCCAGGCGCCAGTGGTCGCCGAGCAGACCGGCCTCGACCGTGCCGCAGAGTACGGCGACCCGTTCACGGATGCCGGCCAAGCCGCGGCCGCCGCCGCGGGTGGGCTCGGGGGGAGGGAACGTGCCGGGGGCAGGCGGTGTGCCGGGGGCAGGCGGTGTGCCCGGGGCAAGCGGCGCGCCGGGCGCAGACGGCGTGCCTGGGGTAAGCGGGGTGCCTGGGGCAAGCGGCGCGCCGGGACCAGAAGGCGTGTCGGGGGTAGGCGGTGTGCCTGGAGCTCCGGGCTGGGCGGACGTGGGGTCGGTGGGCTTGGGGCGCTCGTGGCCGACCGGATTGGTCAGTTCCAGCAGCAAGCCCGACGAGCCCAACGTGATCGACAGGCTCACCTCGACCTCGTCCGCCGGGCGTCCCGCGTGCCGGATGGCGTTGGTCAGGCCCTCCTGGATGATGCGGTACGCCTCGCGCGAGACCGCGGCGGGGAGGGTCGAGAGGTCGCCGGAGCTGTGGATCTCCACGGTGATGCCGCCGGCTCGGGTCGCCTCGACCAGGCGGGTGATGTCGGCGAGGGTCGCCTGGGGGGTGGTGGGGGAGCGGCGGTCGTCGCGGAGGAGGCCGAGGACGTGGTCCAGGTCGGCCAGGGCGGCGCGGGCTGAGGTTTCCATCGCGGCCAACGCTGTTTCGGCGAAGGCCGGGTCGGTGGCGAGGACTCGGCGGGCGGCCGCGGCCTGGATGGTGACGAGGCTGAGGGCGTGGCCGACGGAGTCGTGCAGCTCGCGGGCGAGGCGGTTGCGTTCGGCAAGCGTTGCCGTACGGCGTTCGAGGAGCTCGATGCGTTCGGCGGGGGTCGGGCCGAGGACGCGTGGTGCGGAGTAGGCCAGGAGGGCGCCGATGAGGGCTGAGAGCAACATCAGGCCGACCAGGCCCGCGAGGGCGGCCAGGGGCATCCAGAGGTCGGTCCAGCGGCCGGCGACGTGGTAGTCGATGCCGGGGGCCAGTTCGTGGTCGCCGGGGCTGCGGAAAGGGGCTGCGAGCAACACGGCGCCGAAGCCCACGACGGCGGTGCTGAGGATGCCGATGAAGCCGCCGGTGACCAGGTGCAGGCAGAACCAGAGCGTCGTACGGCGTCGCTGGCCCCAGTTGCGCGAGGGGCCGAGGGGGCGCTCGTCGAAGCGGACGCCGAGCAGGGACTCGACCGCGATGCCTTCGACCTCGCGCACGGCGGGGAGGACGCCGAGCAGGACGGGTGGGCCGACGACCAGGATCGCGTCGATGATCACGGTCGGGACGCGGGGGAGGCCGAGGCTGTCCACGAGGGAGATGAGCGCGGTGTCGACCAGGATGAACGCCAGTACGAGGGCAGCACCCAGCAGCAGGTAGACCCAGCGCAGGTACGTCGACCCGCGGAACAGCACGTTCGCCACCCACTCATCCTGTCAAGAAGAGGGTGCGCAGCCCTCCCTCCGGAGAGGGAACGGCCTCCCCCGAGGGGGTGAACCCACCGGGCACGCACCCCGCCGAGACCGGCTGAAAAGGTCTTGGGGCCGCCCGGTCTGGACTGAGGAGGGAGCGCAGCGACCGACCGACGAGGGAAGACCGGGCGAGAAAGCCCCAAGACCCGCGGAGCCGAAGGCGACGCCAAGAGTACTGAGAGCGTTTGCATGACGTGGGTCACAGTACGTGATGGGTTTACGTAAATTTGTCGCGGAAGGCACACATTCGTCCCGATCGGACGTCGCGATCTGGTGCTCGGGCGGGTACGGTCTGTGGTCGGGGCGGGATGCCCGTCCGGACCGGACAGGCATGGGGAAACGGCTCCAGGACGGGCGGCACAAGGGTTCTGTGGGGACCCGCACGGTGGACGTAAAGACACTGTGAAGTCCCCGGGGGCCGATTGACCGCTCTTCCATATTTGATGTTTGATCAAATATCGGAGAGGAGAAATCCAGTATGAGGTTCAGACGTTCGGCCGTCGCTGGGGTGGCGGTCCTAGCACTCGCCCTCGTGAGCGGGTGCAACGACACCAAGACAGGCCAGGACGGGGACACATCCCTGGAGAAGGTCAATTACCTGACCTCTTTCAACACCTTCGGTCGCGAGGCCTACGCCTACGTCGCCCTGGAGAAGGGCTACTTCAAGGACGCCGGTTTCGACGTCACCATCACTCCGGGCAGCGGCACGGTCGACGTGCTCAAGCTGGTTGCCGGCGGTCAGGCGGACTACGGTATCGGTGACTTCACCGCCACCGTGATCACGCTGGGGAACCAGAAGCTGCCCGTCACCACGGTGGGCATGATCCAGCAGAAGTCGATGGCTGCGATCGTCGCGCTCGAGGGCGGTTCGATCAACCGTCCGGAGGACCTGCCGGGCAAGCGGATCGGCGACCAGCCGGGCTCCACCAACACGGTGATGTTCCCGGTCTACGCCAAGGCGGCCAAGATCAACCCGGCCGACACCAAGTTCGTGGCCAACCCGCCGCCCGCGCTGCCGCAACTGCTGGCCGCCGGCAAGGTCGACGGCATCGGCCAGTTCGTGGTCGGCGTGCCGCTGGTCGAGAAGGCCGACCCGCAGAAGCGCAAGGCCGTCGTGCTGCCCTACGGCAACCTGCTGCCGGACCTGTACGGCAACGCGATCATCACCCGCGACGACCTGGCCAAGGACCACCCCGACCAGGTCAAGAAGTTCACCACCGCGCTGCTCAAGGGTCTGCAGGACACCATCGACGACCCGGCCGGCGCGGCCAAGACGCTGAAGAAGTACGTGCCGAACACCGACCTCGACGTCGCCACCGCCGAGCTCGAGCTGATGAAGCCGTACGTGAAGCCGGACGACTTCAGCGGTGCGCTCGGCGAGGTCAGCCCGGACCGGGTGCAGAAGGTCATCAACCTGCTCGAGGAGGCCGACGCGGTCAAGCCGAAGGGCGCGCTGAAGCCGGCCGACGTGGTCAACGACGCGCTGGCACCGAAGGGCTGAGCATGATCGAGCTGGACGGAGTGGGTCAGGTCTTCGAGGGGCGCGGGGGCCGGGTCCAGGCGCTCGACGCGATCGACCTGCACGTCCGGCAGAACGAGTTCGTCACGCTGATCGGCCGGTCGGGGTGTGGCAAGTCCACGCTCCTCCGGCTGATCGCGGGGCTGCTCCCGCCGACGTACGGCGCGGTCTCGGTGGCGGGTGAGCCCGTCGCCGGGCCGCGGCGGGACGTGTCGTTCATGTTCCAGCGGCCGGCGCTGCTGCCGTGGCGCTCGGTGCTGTCGAACGTGATGCTCCCGGTGGAGATCTCCGGGGACGACACCGGCCGCAAGGAGTACAAGGACCGGGCCCACGAGCTGCTCGAGCTGGTCGGCCTGTCCGGGTTCGAGAAGCGGCTGCCGCACGAGCTGTCCGGCGGCATGCAGCAGCGGGTCTCGCTGTGCCGGTCGCTGATCCGCCGGCCGCAGGTGATGCTGATGGACGAGCCGTTCTCGGCGCTCGACGCGCTGACCCGGACCGAGCTGTCGGACGAGCTGCAGCGGATCCAGATGGAGCTGGCCACCACGATCGTGTTCGTCACGCACTCGATCGAGGAGGCTGTGCTCCTGGCCGACCGGGTCGTCGTGCTGACGCCCCGCCCGGGCCGGCTGCGTGAGGTGGTCGAGATCGACATCCCGCGGCCGCGCAGCCTGGGCACCAACGCGCACCTGACCGAGGTGGCCGAGATCAGCGGGCGCCTGCACGGCCTGCTGGCCGAGAAGACGCACCCGGTCGACGCGACGGCTCCCGAGGCGACCCGATGAACGGTCGCCGCTCGTGGCTCACCACCTCCCGGACCAGTGCGATCCTGCTGCCGGTCGTCGGCGTGGTGATCACGATCGCGCTCTGGTGGCTGGTGATCATTGCCTTCGACATCAAGCAGTTCCTGCTGCCGACGCCGTACGACGTACTGCAGAAGTTCCTCGAGCAGCCCGGCTACCTGCTCCAGCAGACCTGGGTCTCGCTGGTCGAGTCGCTGACCGGCTTCGGGCTGGCGATCGTGATCGGCATCCCGATCGCGCTGCTGATCGTCCGCTCGGCGATCCTGGAACGCCTGGTCTACCCGCTGCTGCTGGCGGTGAACGCGATCCCGAAGATCGCGATCGCGCCGCTGCTGGTGGTCTGGATGGGTTTCGGGCAGCTGCCGAAGACCGCGATGGCGCTGCTGGTCTGCTTCTTCCCGATCGTGATCTCGACCGCGCAGGGGATGAAGTCGACCCCGGCCGAGCTGGTCGAGCTGCTCCGGTCGCTGAACGCGAGCCGCACCCAGGAGTTCTTCAAGCTGCGCCTGACCTACGCGCTGCCGCAGATCTTCACCGGCCTCAAGGTCGCCATCTCGCTGGCCGTGATCGGCGCGGTGATCGGTGAGTTCGCCGGGTCCACCGAGGGCCTGGGCTACGTGATCTGGAACTCCGGTGCCTCCGCCGACACCCCGCTGGCGTTCGCCGCGATCGGGCTGCTGTCGATCATGAGCATCGTCCTGTTCTACCTGCTGGTCCTGCTGGAGCACCTGCTGCTGCCGTGGGCCGAGGAGACCCGGTGACGACCCAGGCGTCGGACGCCGACCGCCGCGTGCTGGTCCGTCCGGCCTGGCTGGAGGCGACCGTCTCCGCGGTCTTCACCGCGCTCGGGTTCGAGCCGGCCGACGCGGCCCAGATCGCGCACTCGCTGGTCGAGGCCGATCTGCGCGGGGTCAGCTCGCACGGGATCATGCTGGTCCCGATGTACGTCGAACGCCTGAACGCCGGGGGAGTGACCCGGGAACGCGAGCTGGACGTCCTGCACGACGCCGGCGCGGCGATCGTGGCCGACGCGCGCGGCGGGATGGGTCAGCTGTCCAGCCCGCAGGCGATGGGACTGGCGATCGACCGGGCCGGCCGGTACGGGATCGGCCTGGTCTCGGTCCGCAACGCGCACCACTTCGGCGCGGCCAGCCGCTGGGCGGTCCAGGCCGCCGAGGCCGGCTGCCTGGGGATCGCGATGTCGAACACGACACCGCTGATGCCCGCGCCCGGCGGCGCGGAGCGGATCGTCGGCAACAACCCGCTGGCGATCGCCGTACCGACGCAGGCCGGGGCCGAGATCGTGCTCGACATGGCGCTGTCGGCCGTTGCCCTGGGCAAGATCCGGCTGGCCGCCTCGGCCGGGCGGTCGATCCCGGACACCTGGGCGACCGATCCGAACGGCGTACCGACCACCGATCCCGAGGCGGCCGTGCTCGGGATGCTGCTGCCGGCCGCGGGCCACAAGGGCTTCGGGCTGGCGCTGATGATCGACGTGCTGACCGGCGTACTGAGCGGTGGGGGGTGGGGGGACCAGGTCCGCCCGCTGTACCGCGAGCCGGACCGGCCGAACGACTGCGCGCACCTGTTCCTCGCGATCGACCCGCAGCTGCTGGGCGGGACCGAGGGGTTCCGGGAGCGGTCGTCGGCGCTGGCCGAGCGGGTCCGCGGCAGTGCGACCGCGCCCGGCGTCGAGAGGTTGTACCTGCCCGGTGAGATCGAGGCCGATCGAGCCCGGCAGCAGCGGCGGACCGGGGTCCTGATCGAGCGGTCGGGGCTGGACGGTCTGCTGGCGGCGGCCCGCGCGGTGGGCGCCGTGGTTCCGACCGGAGGGGTGCAGAACTGATGCCGAAGACCCAACTGACCAGCGCCGAGCTGCGCAGCCCGAACGGGGTGTTCTCGCAGGCGACCACGATCGAGGCGACCGGGCGGCTGGTGTTCGTCTCCGGGATGACCGCCCGCCGGCCCGACGGCAGCATCGCCGGCGTCGGCGACGTCAGCGAGCAGACCCGGCAGGTGTGCGAGAACGTCGCCGCCGCGGTCCGCGAGGCCGGCGGCACGCTGGACGACGTCTGCCGGGTGGACGTGTACGTGCGCAACATGGAGGACTTCGCCAAGATCCACGAGGTCCGGGCGCGCTACTTCCACGAGCCGCTGCCGGCTTCGACGATGGTCGAGGTCAGCAAGCTGGCGCACCCGGACTACCTGATCGAGATCTCGGCGATCGCCGTGATCGCTTGACCAGACAGGAGGAGGTGATCCGGATGCGTGGAGTGGAGTGGGTGTGAGATGCGGTTCGTGACAGTGGTGCACGCCGGTGCCGAGCGGCCCGGTGTGGTGGACGGGGACGACGTCGTCCTGCTCCCGTACGACGACCTGGTGGCCGTGATCGAGGCCGGTACCGACGTGGTGCTGACCGGTGAGCGGATCCCCTTCCGGGAGCAGGACCTGCGGGCGCCGCTGCGGCGCTTCCGCCGCGACATCCTCTGCACCGGCTGGAACTACTGGGACCACTTCGAGGAGAGCCGCGGCAAGCGCGAGGGCCAGGACGTCGACCGCCCCGAGCACCCGACCTTCTTCACCAAGGGCCCGGACGTGGTGGTCGGCCCGTACGACGCGATCGCCTACGACCCGGCCCTGTCGGCCAAGTGGGACTACGAGGCCGAGCTGGCGCTGGTGATCGGCAAGGCCGGCCGCAGCATCGCGGTCGAGGACGCGCTGGACCACGTGTGGGGCTACACGCTGGCCAACGACGTGTCCCAGCGGGACCTGCAGCGGGCCCACGGTGGCCAGTGGCTCAAGGGCAAGAGCATCGACGCGACTATGCCGCTCGGACCGTGGATCGTCACGCCGGACGAGCTCGGCGACCCGCAGGACGTGCAGCTGACCTGTCTGCTCAACGGTGAGGTCATGCAGGACGCCTCCACCAAGCAGATGGCCTACGACATCGCCACGCTGATCAGCGAGCTCTCCTACGGGATGACCCTGCGGCCTGGCGACCTCCTGCTCACCGGTACGCCGTCCGGCATCGGCAACGCCCGCGAGCCGCAGGTGTTCCTCAAGGAGGGCGACGAGGTCGTCACCCGGGCCGACAAGATCGGCGAGCTGCGCAACACGCTGGTCTACCAGGAGCTCACGTGACCAGCCGGCTGGAGCTGCTGCCCGGCGGGGGCCGCGGCGGCCGTCGTACGCTCGCTGAGACCGCAGCCGCCGAGCTGCACCAGCTGATCCTGTCCGGTGAGCTGCCCAGCGGTACGCCATTGCGGCTGGTCGAGCTGGCGAACCGGCTGGAGATGAGCCAGATGCCGGTCCGCGAGGGGCTGCGCCGGTTGGAGGCGCTCGGCCTGGTCGACATCATCCCGCACCGGGGTGCCTGGGTCCGGGAGCTGTCGCTGGCGGACCTGCAGGACACGCACGAGACCAGACTGGCGCTGGAAAGCCTCGCCGTACGGGCTGCTGCTGAGCACTTCGCGGCGGCTGACGAGCAGAAGGCGATCGCGGCGCTGGAGGAGCACCTGCGGATGTCCCGGGCCGACGACTCGATCGGCGCCCGGCAGGCGCACGCGGACTTCCACTTCGCCCTCTACCGGGCCGGCGGCTCGCAGTGGCTGGCCCGGGCGATCGAGCCGGTCTGGCAGAACAGCGAGCGCTACCGGTTCGGCAGCAGGCAGACGGCGTTCCAGATCGAGCAGAACCGGCAGGAGCACCAGGCGATCCTCGACGCGTGCGTCGCGCGCGACCCGGACGCCGCCGAGCAGGCGCTGCGCAACCATCTGGCTGGCGCGGTGCAGCGGATCACCGAGACGATGACCTCGAAGCAGAAGGGGACGTCGACATGAAGGTGAGCTTCGACGCGACCGGCGAGGTCGTGGTCGTCACAGGTGGTGCGAGCGGCATCGGAGCCGCGCTGGCCTCGGCTGTCGTGGCCAGGGGCGGTACGGCGGTGGTGCTGGACATCAGCGCGCCCACTGACCGGCGGGTCGAGTACGTCGAGGTCGACGTGTCGGACCGGGCCGCTGTGTTCGCGGCGGTCGCCGGTGTGGTCGAGCGGCACGGCCGGATCGACGGGCTCGTCGCCGGTGCCGCTGTGCAGCCGCGCTGCGCCGTACTGGAGACGGACCCGGCCGAGTGGACCAGGACTCTGCAGGTGAACCTGGACGGCGTGGTGTGGGTCTGCCAGGCCGTCGTACCGCACATGGTGAAGCGGACCGCCGGCTCGGTCGTCGTGTTCACCTCCGGACTGGCCGCCACCGGCTTCCCGCACGCGGCGGCGTACGCCGCGAGCAAGGCGGCGCTGACCGCCTTCGCCCGGACGCTGGCCGCGGAGGTGGCCGAGCACCGGGTGCGGGTGAACATCGTCGCGCCCGGAGTGATCGACACCGACCAGTTCCGGGCGGCCAACGCCGGAGCCGACCTGGACCACTGGCGGGAGGTCACCGGGATCGGTGAGCCTGCCGACGTGGTCGGCCCGTTGCTGTTCCTGTTGTCCGACGCGGCCGCGATGACCGGGTCGCAGCTGACCCGGGAGCGCGCCTTCGCCCGGTTGACCGACCTCACGGAGTGACGAGTGCCAGAGACTGACCAGCAACTGCCCGTCGCCGTGGTCGGCGCCGGACCGATCGGCCTGACCACAGCACTCGGTCTGGCGCACTACGGCGTGCCGTACGTGCTGCTGGAAGAGGACCCGACGCTGTCGTCGGACACCAAGGCCGGTACGACGCTGAGCCGCACCCTGGAGATCTGGAACCGGTACGGCGCGGTGGAGGGCATCCTGGCCGCCGCGGTCCGGATCGACGAGATCGGTGACATCGACCGGGCCACCAACACGCCCCGCGCCTCGGTGCAGCTGGCCGAGCTGGTCAACGACACCCAGTTCCCGTTCGTGATCAACCTGCCGCAGCAGAAGATGGAGCCGATACTGGCCGAGTCGCTGCCGGAGCCGGTGCTCACCCGGCACAAGCTGACGTCGTTCGAGGTCCGCGACGACCGGGTCGTGCTGCAGCTGGAGACCCCGGACGGGCCGCAGGAGCTGGAGGCGGCGTACCTGCTGGCCTGCGACGGCGGCCGGAGCAAGATCCGCGACGCGCTCGGGGTGAAGGTGGTCGGCGAGACGCTGGCCGAGCGCTACATGCTGATCGACGTGGTGGTCGACCTGGACGTCGACAACGCCCGCGACTACCCCTACCTGGCCTACTTCGCCGACAAGTCCGAGTGGATGGTGCTGATCCGGCAGCCGGACAACTGGCGCTTCCTGTTCCCGCTGGGGCCGGGTGCCGAGCCGCCGGGCACCGAGGACATGCTGGTGAAGGTGAAGCAGTTCATCGGCGAGGTGGACCGGATCGAGCTGCGCGGCTCGGTCGTCTACAACGTGCACCACCGGGTCGCCGAGCAGTGGACCAAGGACCGCAAGGTGTTCCTGATGGGCGACGCCGCCCACCTGATCACCCCGATGTGGGCCCTCGGCCTGAACACCGGTGCCCTGGACGCGTCCAACCTGCCGTGGCGGCTGGCTTGGGTGCTGCGGGGCTGGGCCGAGCCATCGCTGCTCGACGGGTACGAGCAGGAGCAGCGGCCGGTGGCGATCGAGGGCTCCGGTGAGATGGCCGAGGCAGCGCGCAAGTACATGGCGCAGCAGCGCGGTGCGGTCACCGAGGACACCGGCGCGTGGGCGACCGCGTACAACCGGACGCTGCTGAGCGTGCGGCTGGACGTGGAGGGTGTCGGCGACTGGTCGATGGTGGCGACCAGTGCTGCGCCCCCGGCGGTGCGTGCGGGCGACCGGGCGCCGGACCTGGCGCTGCAGAGCATCAGCGGCCGCGTCACCATCCACGAGCTGTGCCGCGACTCGTTCGTCGCGCTCTACTTCACCGACGTACGCCGCCGGCCGGAGATCCCGCTCAACGACTCGCCGGCCCTGCGGCACTACGCCGTGTCGCGCTGGGACGCGCCGCACGACTCCGGGCTGCGGGACCGCTCGCTGTTCGACCCGGGCAGCATCGCGACCAACCGGTACGGCGTACCGGCGGACAGCGTCGTACTGATCCGGCCCGACGGTCACATCGCGGCAGTGGCCCCGGTGGCACCGGGTGCTGCCGAGGAGCTCTACACGCGAGTGACCGGTCGGCCTGTTCCCCGGGAGGCGTCATGACGTTCGACGAACCGCTGCGCGAGATCCTGCTGCAGACCGACGACCTGGAGTGGGTGGACAAGTCGCTGGCCGGGCTGTCGCACAAGATGCTCTGGCGGGACCCGGAGACCGAGGCGTCGATCGCGCTGGTGAAGTTCGAGCAGGGCTCGGGCATCCCGTCGGCGCACAAGCACGCGTCGAACCAGTTCATGTTCTGCCTGTCCGGCCGGTACGTGTACCTGCCGACCGGGACCACGCTGACCAAGGGCAGCTTCTACTGGAACCCGAAGGGCGTCGTGCACGGCCCGACCCGGGCCGAGGAGACCTCTGTGCTGCTCGAGGTGTACGACGGCCCGCACTACCCGGAGCGGCCGTCCTTCTACGACAACGACGAGGACGCACGCTGACATGGCCGGCTGGGACGTCCACACGCATCTGATACCGCCCACAGTGCTGGCTGCTGCCCGCAGTGGCTCGTACGGGTTGGCCATCCAGGGCAACTCGCTGGTGATCGACGGCGAGCATCGGCTGCCGCTCGGCAAGCTCGCTGACCCGGATGCGCTGCTGCAGTGGGTCAGCGACCAGGACCTGGACGGCGCTGTCGTCTCGGTACCGCCGGCGCTGTTCCGCTACGACCAGGGGGTGGAGTGGACAGCCCTGCTCAACCAGGGGCTGCGTGAGCTGGCTGGGCCGCAGCTGCGGGTGCTGGCCCACATCCCGCTCCTCCACGCGACCGCACCGGCTGTGGCGGCGGCGTTGGGGGAGGAGGGCGTGTTCGGCGGCTTCGCTCTCGGTACGCCGGGCTTCGCCGGGCTGGACGCGGTGTGGAAGGTGCTGGACGACCTCAACGCGTTCACGCTGATCCACCCGGGCCACAGCACGGACCGGCGGCTGGACGCGTTCTACCTGTCGAACCTGCTCGGAAACCCTTACGAGACAGGGCTTGCGGCCGCCGAGCTGGTCTTCACCGACGTACCGGCGCGCTTTCCGGGGATCAGGTTCTGCCTGTGCCACGGCGGCGGCGTTACGGCAGCGCTGGCCGGGCGCTGGCAGCGCGGGATCGACACCGACCGGCCGGGGATCGAGGCGCCGTCGCTGGCGGTCGCCGAGGCGCTGCAGCGGTTCGTGGCCGACGACCTGGTGCACGACTCCGCCGTACTGCCGCTGCTGGAGTCGACGTTCGGGGACGTGCTGGCCGGGAGCGACTGGCCGTTCCCGATGGGCAGCGACCGGGTGGACCCGCGTCGTTCGGCGGCGGCCGGCGAGCTCACCCGTCCGCTCGGCCGAGGGGGCCGGGCGACGTGAACAGGACTGTTGCTGAGCAACGAGATGTGATCAGATATCAAATGCAGGTGGGGGCCATGGGCACGAGTGGGGTGGGTGGATGAGCGCGCGACAGGGCATCGTGCTGCGCTGCTACGGGCCTGGGGAGCAGCTGAAGGCCGAGGAGGTCGAGCTGGTCGCCGGACCGGGCGAGACGCTGGTCGAGATGGACGTCGCCTCGGTGACCCAGCTCGACCGCACCGTGCTGGCCGGCAAGCTGGCCCAGCAGCTGCAACCGCCGTTCGTACCGGGCTCGGAGGGTGCGGGTGTGGTGGTCGACTCGGCGGTGTACCCGTCGGGGACGCGGGTGGTGATCCGCGGCGGTGGGGTCGGCGTGGCTCGCCCCGGGACGTGGGGCTCGATGGCTGTGGTGCCGGACTCGTCCGTGCACCCGCTGCCGGTCGGCCTCGACACGGCCGAGGCGCTGGCGCTGTTGGCTCCCGCGCTGACCGCCCACACCGCCGTACGGCGGGTGGCCGGCGTCGTACAGGGTGAGACGGTTGTGATCACCGGTGCGACCGGTCTGGTCGCTCGGCTCTGTGCTGCCGTCGCCAGGGCGGCCGGTGCGGGCAAGGTGATCGGTCTGGTGCGTTCCAACGAGTCGGTCGACCACCTGACCCGGCTGGTCGACCAGGTGGTCCGCGTGGACGAGCTGGGCCAGGTCGGCCGGGAGCTGCCGTGGTGCGACGCGGTCATCGACACAGTGGGCGGCCCGGTGACCAGTGGGGTCATGAGCCACATCACCCCGGGCGGGCGGATCGCCATCCTCGGCTACACGGCAGGGGAGTTCGCCACGCTCGACCTGCACCAGCTGATCGGCCGGGACCTGCGGGTGCTGCCGGTGAACATGCAGCGGACGACGATCGAGGCCGGTACGGTCACGCAGGTGCTGGCCGACATCGCGCCGGCTCCGATCACACCGGAGCTCGACATGGTCGCGGCAGCACGCGTCGACGACGCACTGGACCGCCTGAGCGGCGGTACGGCGGAGCGGCGTGTACTGCTCGACCTCACCCGGCTGCGCTGAGTAGTGGACGGGCGGCCACTCCGGTGAAAGGCTGGGTGGCCGTCGCGGTGCGAGGATGTCCGGCGGGGGCGCGACAGGCATTCGCTCGTCGGAACCCGCGTGAAGCCCGTGGCACCGCTACGGTTACCTCCCAGACGTGCGTGCAGTGGACGAGAGAGGCAGCCCACACCCAATGACCCGACGACTCGAGCTCACGCCCGGGGGGCCCAGTGGCCGGCGCACACTCGCCGAGGAAGCCGCTGCCGAGCTGCACGAGCTCATCCTGTCCGGCGAGCTGCCGAGCGGCACCGCGCTGCGGCTGGAGGAGCTGGCCAAGCGGCTGGACATGAGCCAGATGCCGATCCGGGAGGGGCTGCGCCGGATGCAGGCGCTCGGCCTGGTCGAGATCGTCCCGCACAAGGGCGCCTGGGTCCGCGAGCTGTCGATGGAGGACCTGCGCGACACCCACGAGACTCGGCTGGCGCTGGAGACGCTCGCGGTCCGCGCCGCGGCGACCCGGTTCGCCGAGTCCGACGGCGTGGTCGCCAAGGCGGCGCTGGCCGAGCACGTCCGGCTGTCCAAGGTCGGCGACATCATCGCCTCCCGGCAGGCGCACACCGAGTTCCACTTCGCGATCTACCGGGCCGGCGGCTCGCGCTGGCTGCCGCGCGCGATCGAGCCGGTCTGGCAGAACAGCGAGCGGTACCGGTTCGGCTCCCGGCAGACCAAGGCGCGGATCGAGCAGACCCGCCGCGAGCACCAGGCGATCCTGGACGCCTGCCTGGCCCACGACGAGCAGGGCGCGGGCGAGGCGCTGCGCGAGCACCTCGAGGGTGCCTTCCAGCGGATCAGCGAGACGATGGCCCGGCGGTACACGAAGGACTGAGTTCATCGTCACCGGTCTAAGGGGTTACTATGAGCACCTCAGCGTCGGGAGGTGGTTCAGTTGGAGCTGCGGTTCGAGCTGCTCGGTCCGGTCCGGGCCTGGTGCGGTGACACCGAGATCGACCTCGGAGCGCCGCAGCAGCGGGCGCTCCTGGGACTGCTGCTGCTCCGGGACGGCGCGCTGGCGACGTCCGACCAGCTGCTGACGGCGCTCTGGGCCGACCAGATCCCGCGGGCCGCCGCCGGGATGATCAGGTCGTACGTGTCGCGGCTGCGGCGCGCGCTGTCGGAGTCGACGATCCAGTCGGTCGGCGGCGGGTACGTGCTGCCGGTGGCGCCGGGTGCGCTGGACCTGAACGAGTTCCTGCGGCTGATCGACGACGCGCGGACCGCCCGGCAGGACGGGCGTCTGGAGGCCTGGGCCGACGCGCTGCGGGCCGCTCTCAAGCTGTGGAAGGGTACGCCGCTCGCCGGCGTCCGCGGCGACTTCGCCGGCTGGGAGCGCGAACGGCTCCGCCAGCACCGGCTCGCCGCGGTCGAGGACCTCGCGGCGGCCGACCTGGAGCTCGGCCGGCCGGAGGAGGCCGCGCAGGTGCTCGCGCCGATCGTGATCGAGCACCCGATGCGGGAGCGGCCGCGGGAGCTGCTGATGCTCGCGCTGTACCGGTCCGGCCGGCAGGCTGACGCGCTGCGGCTGTACCAGGAGACCCAGCACCTGCTGGCCGACGAGCTGGGGGTCGACCCGGGGCCAGAGTTGCGCGAGATGCAGCGGCGGATCCTGGCGTCCGACCCGACGCTGCTGGGCGTCGTACAGGCTCCTGCTGTGGTGGCTCCGGTGCTGGAGGCGCCTGAGCAGCTTCCGCCCGACCTGCCGGAGTTCACTGGTCGTGGCGAGGACCTGGTCCGGTTGTCGATGCTGCTGCGAGCATCTGGTGATCACCTGCCGGTGCTGGGACTGACAGGCGCTCCTGGGATCGGGAAGACGTCGCTGGCGGTCCATCTGGGTCGTCGGCTGGCCAGTCGGTTCCCCGCTGGCCAGTACTACGTGCACATGTCGTCCGCTGGTGACCCGCTGTCGTCGCTGCTGCGTGCAGCCGGTGTGGCGACGCTGCCGGAGTCGCCGTCGGAGCGCGGGGCTTTGTGGCGCTCGCTGACGGCTGGGCGCCGAGTGCTGGTGGTGCTGGACAACGCCAAGAGTGCTGGCGATGTGCTGCCGTTGCTGCCGGGGACTGGTGGTGCTGCTGTCGTGCTGACCGCGTCACGGCGGCTGTTCGGGTTGCCGTACGCCGACTGGGTCAAGGTCGAGCCGCTGTCGCCGGAGAAGTCGATGGAGCTGCTGGAGCGACTGGTCGGCGTACGGCGGGTGCAGGCGGAGCCGGCGGAGGCGCGGCGGTTGCTGGCGCTCAGCTCCGGGGTGCCGCAGGCCATCCAGGCCACGGCGTCGCGGTTGCAGTCGCGGCCGGGGTGGAGCCTCGCGACGGCGTACGAGCGGATGCAGCTGCGGGGGGCTCTGGAGCCGCGGCACAGTGAGTGCGATCCGGTCGACTCGGCGTACGAGGTGGCGGTGGGGGAGCTGACACCTTCGCAGGCACAGGCATTTCGGTTGCTGGCATTTCTGGAAGCGGACTTCACGCTGCGGGGGGCGTCCGTCGTACTGGAGCTGGCGGAGGCGGAGACCGAGGCGGTGGTGGAGTCGCTGGTCGACGCGCACCTGCTGGAGTCGCGGGGAGCTGACCGGTACTACTACCTGCGCCCGCTGCGGGAGTTCGCGCGGATGCGTGCTTGGCAGGTCGAGGGTGAGGGGACGTGCCAGGCGGTGCTGAGCCGGGTGGCCGACTACCGGGCTCAGCAGCCCGTCCTGGCTTCGGTGTCCGGTTCCGGGCTGGTCAGTCGGCCAGTCGGGCCGGGAAGCCGCCGGTCGCGATCGGGGACCAGCGGACCGGCGTGACCCGGATCAGGCACTTGCCCTGCGTCCGCATCGCCTCGCGGTACTCGTCCCAGTCCGGGTGCTCGCCGGAGATCGAGCGGTAGTAGTCGACCAGCGGCTCGACGGCGTCCGGCAGCTCGATCACCTCACCGGTGCCGTCCACCTGCACCCAGGCGCCGTTCCAGTCGTCGGACATCACCATGACGCTGGTCTGCGGGTTGCGCTGCACGTTGGTGCTCTTGGCGCGCTCGGGGTAGGAGGAGATGACGATCCGGCCCTCCGCGTCGACCCCGCCGGACACCGGCGAGGCCTGCGGCGTCCCGTCGACGCGGGTGGTGATCAGCAGCATGTGGTGCCGGGGACGGACGAACTCGAGCAGCCCGTCGAGGTCGACCTTCGTGTTGGTGGCAATGGTTCGTGGCATGCCGCTCAGCCTAGGGCCGTCTCGTGAACGCTCAACCAGCGCACGCCGTACCGGGCGGTGTCGTCAGGGGTCAGTACGGCGGTGACGCGGCGGGACTGCCCGATCGAGTGGCGCTCCAGGAACCGGCAGATCGTCAGCTCGGCGGTCTGGGCCACCTGGGTGAACTCCTCGATCGCGATCGTGAGACCAGGCGCTGCGTTGCCTGCTCGGGCCAGTGCTGTGCTGAGTGCGTCCAGGTCGAGCTGCGTGCCGTCGGTGGTGACCAGGGTGAAGTCGGGCCGGTGCATCTGCCGGAAGGTCTCGAGCAGTTGTCCGTCGGCCTCGGTGCCGAGCCAGCGGGCGAGGTCCTGGTGGTGCTGCACGACCTCCTCCTCGATCTTCATGGGGGTGGCCTTCCGTAGCAGGTCGTCCGGGTCGGTGAGGTGTTCCAGCTCGTCGTCCGTGAGCTCGTTGACGAGGGCCTTGAGGCGCTGGGCCTGCGGAGTGGTGGGGAGCGCTCCGGCGAGTACGTCGGGGAGCAGCAGCTCGTAGCCGCAGCGGGCGCGTGGGGTGTAGCGGTGGCGAGTCCTGGCGACTGCTGAGGAGACGCGGATCGCGTGCTCGTTGCCGGGCGGGACGTCGGGGCGGTCGGTCTCGCGGGCGGCGAAGCGGTAGCCGTTGGCGAGTTCGCAGCTGTGGCAGTCCGTGGGGCCGGCTCCGAGCTGCTCGGTGCAGTCGGGGCAGGTGAGCTGCTTCAGGGCGCCGTCGACGACCCGCCAGTCGAACTCGGCAGGATCCTGCAGCACGACCTCGGCCAGGGTGCGGGCGTCCGTCGTACCGAGGTCTGCGCAGAGGTCGTGCCAGGCGGTGTCGATACTGTTCTCGACCTCGCGGAGGGCGGCGCGGAAGCGCGGGTGGTCGACGCGGAGCATGCCCGGGAGTCTAGGTGGCCGGGTCCGGACACTCCGATTGACATGAGTCGAACAGGTGTTCGAACATAGGGGGGTGACGGGGACATCGACAGCAGCCGATCAGGCGCGGGACCTGCTGGCCCGCGCGCAGGCGCAGAAGGCGGCGCAGGCCGCTGACTCCGCGCTGTCCACGCTTCCGGCGCGGACGGTGCCGGCGCCGCGGACCACGGAGACGCGGGTCCAGCAGGCGCTCGACACCGCCGCCACCGAGCGGACGCTGCCGACGCTTCCCGCGATCTCCGAGCTGCTGTCCGGCGCCTTGCGCGGTGGTGCGGTGTACTCCGTGCGCGGCTCCAGTGCACTGGTGATGGCGATGATGGCCGGGCCGTCCGCCGAGGGCGCCTGGTGCGGCGTGGTCGGGATGCCGTCGTTCGGTGCCGAGGCGGCGCGCGGTCTCGGGGTCGACCTCGAGCGGCTGGTGCTCGTCCCCGATCCACGGCACGACTGGCTGAGCGTGGTCGCTGCGCTGGTCGACGCGTTGACCGTGGTGGTGGTTCGGCCGCCGGGGGAGGTCACGCCGGGGGAGGCATCCCGGTTGTCCGCGCGGCTGCGGACGCGCGGGGCGATGCTGATCGCTGTCGGGTCCTGGCCGGGGAGCGAGGCCCGGCTGGAGGTCCAGGCCAGCACGTGGAGCGGGCTGGGAGCCGGCGAGGGGCATCTGACTGCGCGGCAGGCGACCGTGGCGGTCACCGGGCGCGGGGCTGCGGTGCGGCCTCAGCAGCATCAGCTCTGGCTGCCGGCGATGGACGGGACCATCCGGACAGTGGAGGAGGCTGCTCGTCCGGCCGACAAGCCCGCGAGCTGGTTGCAGGAGGCGGTCAGCTGATGGCGGCGGTGGCGCCGGTCGGCGTGATCGCGTTCTCGCCGCTGGCCCAGGGTCGAACGTCTGGGCCAGCGCCTCGGCAGGGGACACCGGCTCACCCGGTGCGTGCCACCCCTCGACGGCCCGCGGGACGGTTTGGTGGAGACGGCGGCTCGTTCTGCTCGCATGCAGGTGCGTCGGTTGCGGGAGGCGGTCGGCTGATGGCGGTGGTGGTGTGGGCGCCGGGTTCGGTGGAGGCGGCGGTTCGTTCTGCTTGCACGCGGGTGCGCTGGTTGCAGGGGGCGGTCGGCTGATGGGTGTGCGGACGATGGTGGTGTGGGTGCCGGGTTCGGTGGAGGCGGCGGCTCGTCCTGCCTGCACGCGGGTGCGCTGGTTGCGGGAGGCGGTCGGCTGATGGGTGTGCGGACGATGGTGGTGTGGGTGCCGGGTTCGGTGGAGGCGGCGGTTCGTTCTGCTTGCACGCGGGTGCGCTGGTTGCGGGAGGCGGTCGGCTGATGGGTGTGCGGACGATGGTGGTGTGGGTGCCGGACTGGCCGGTGCTGGCGGCGGCTTCTGGGGAAGGGGTTTCGGCGGAGGAGCCGGTGGCGGTGCTGTCGAAGGGCCGGGTGCTGGCCAGCTCGGCTTCGGCTCGGGCCCAGGGCGTGCGGCGTGGGCTGCGCGCGCGGGACGCCCAGTCGCGGTGCCCGGAGCTGCTCGTGCTCAAGTACGACCCGGTGATCGACGCGCGGGCGTTCGACCCGGTGATCAGCTGCCTGGAGGCGCTCACCCCCGGCATCCAGGTGATCCGGCCCGGCATGTGCGCGCTGAAGGCCCGCGGCCCGAGCCGGTTCTACGGCAGCGAGCAGGCCGCCGCGGAGAAGCTGCTCGACCGGCTCGAGACGTACGACGTACCGGGTGGACGGGTCGGGATCGCCGACGGCCCGTTCGCCGCGGAGCAAGCCGCGCGCGCCGCGTCGGCGCAGACCCGGGTGCGGGTGATCCCGCCTGGTGGGTCGGCCGAGTTCCTGGCGCCGCTCACCGTCGACACGCTGGAGCGACCCGAGCTCACCGACCTGCTGCGCCGGCTCGGCCTGCGCTCACTGGGCGCCTTCGCCCAGCTCCCACCAACCGAAGTGCTCACCCGCTTCGGCCCCGACGGCGCCTTCGCCCACCGCCTGGCCCGCGGCGACGACGACCGCGCGGTGGTCGCCCGCGAGGTCCCGCCCGAGCTGATCCGCACCCTCGACTTCGAACCCCCCGTCGACCGCGTCGACCAGGTCGCGTTCGCGGTCCGCACAGTCGCCGACGAGCTGGTCGCCCGCCTGACCGCGCTCGGCCTGGTCTGCACCACGCTCCGCCTGGAGGTCGGCACGGACTCCGGCCGCGTCCACGAACGCGAGTGGCTGCACCCCCGCTGGTTCGCCCCCACCGACATCGTCGACCGCGTCCGCTGGCAACTCCAAGGCAACGGCACCGCCGACCTCACCTCACCCGTGACCCGCCTCCGCCTCATCCCCGAACGAGTGGACCCAGTCGGCGCCCACGCCGACACCCTCTGGGGCACCGGCCCCGACGAACGCATCCACCGAGCCCTCTCCCGAGTCCAAAGCATGCTCGGCCACGGCGCAGTCGTCACCCCCGTCATCACCGGCGGCCGAAGCTACAAAGACCGCCAATCCCACATCCCCTGGGGCGACCCCCTCATCCCTGTCCGAGACCCGACGTCGCCCTGGCCCGGCGCCCTACCCGGCCAACCCAGCCTCCCCACCCCCAAGCCAGAGCCCAGCCCCGCCCGCTCCACCATCACCCTCCTCCGCCAGCCCGCAGTGCACTTGGTCCCTCCCCCCGAAGACACCACGCCCGCGCGGCCTGCGCCCACCACAGCCGCGCTCACCTCCGTCCCACCCGCAGACGCCACGCCCGCGCGGCCTGCATCCACCCCAGCAACACTCACCGCCGCTCCACCCGCGGACACCGCACCCGCGCGGCCCACGACCATCCCAGCCACACTCGCTTCCGTCGCACCCGCAGACACCACGCCCGCGCGACCTGCGCCCACTCCTGCCGCGCTCACCTCCACCACACCCGCGGCCACCGTGCCTGCCGCCGCAGACGGCGCGCCGGAAGCCGCGCTCGCTTCCGCTGCACCTGCGAGTGCTGGACCAGTGCAGCTTGTGCCGGCGCTAGCCGTGCTCGCCTCCGACGAGCCTGCGCCGGCTGCATCCAGCAGAGCCACATCCGCGGATGTGTGCCCTGAGCCCGCTCCAGCCACCTCCGCTGAGGTCGCGCCCGTGCAGCCCGTGCTCGCACCAGCCGCGCTGGCCCCAGCGGCACCCGCTGACGTCGCGTCCGAGCGGCCTGCATCCGCCCCACCCGCGCTTTTCTCCGCCACACCCGCTGGCGACGTGCTCGCCACCGCCGCAGACAGCGCGCCGGAAGAAGCCGTGCTCGCTACCGCAGTACCTGCGACTGCTGGGCCGGTGCAGCTTGTGCCGGCGCTGGCCGTACTCGCCTCCGACGAGCCCGCGCCGACTGCATCCAACGCAGCCGCACCCGCGGAGGTCGCGCCCGTGCGGCCTGTGCTCGCGTCCGGCGTACCCGCAGACACCGCGGCCGCGTCGCCTGTGCTCGCACCAGTCGCGCTCGCCTCCGCCGTACCTGGGGGTGTCGTGCTCGCCGCCGTGGGACCTGGGGATGCCGGGGCGGTGCAGCTTGTGTCTGCGCTTGCTGGGGCTGCGGTTGCGGATGCTGGTGGGCTTGCGCCGGTGGAGGTGGTTGGGCAGGAGGTTGGGTCTGCTGCGGCGGGGAGTGCGGCTGGGGTGGGCGCGGGCAGCGCGGTGGCCGCGGAGGTTGTGGCTGGGGATGTGGGGCTTGGGTCTGCTGTGGATTTGGGGGGTGGGGCTAGTTGGTATGACGAGGAGGAGCTTTTTCGGCGGCCTGCGCCTACTTGGACTCCGTTGGCTTTGGGGGGTACTTCGGGGTGGCCGGTGCCGGTGCCGGCGTTGGTTTATCCGGTTCCGCATGCTGTTGAGGTGTTGGCGGGGGACGGGCGGCAGGTGACGGTCAGCGCTCGGGGTGCGCTGTCGGGGGTGCCTTCGGTGTTTCGGTGGGTGGCGGGGGCTCAGGTTGCTGATAGCAACAAGTTGTACCCGGTGACGGCGTGGGCGGGGCCGTGGCCGGTGGACGAGCGGTGGTGGGATGCGGAGGCGGAGAATCGGCTGGCTCGGTTTCAGTTGGTGACCGCGGACGGGCGGGCGTGGCTGGCTGCGGTGCGGAACACGCAGTGGTGGATCGAAGCGAGTTATGACTGATCTGGTCGAGGACCAGCTGGTGTGTGCTCGGCGGCATCTGCTGGCTGCTCACCGGCAGCGGCATCGGTTGGCGGCTCATCGGCATCTGCGGTTCGCGCGGCGGCATTTGCTGGCGGTTCAGCGGCGGCACATCGCGTGTCCGGCGAGGCATTCGCTGGCGGGGGCCCGGCAGCTTCAGGTACGGCGGCTGTCGACGCGACGGCGGCTTCAGCGGGCGCATCGCCAGCTGCAGAAGGCGCGTGAAGGTGTGGCGCGAGTTGCAGAGGGCGGGTGAGGGTGTGGTGCGGGCTGCGGAAAACGGGTGAGGGCGCGTCGCGAGCTGCGGGTGGGGGCGGAGCGCGCGGTGCAGGAGGCGCGGAAGTGTGCATCGCTGGCGGCCGAGGCGGGTGCAGGTGTCACGCGGGCTGCAGAGGGTGGGCGCGAGGTGCGGGTGGGCGCGTGAAGCCGGGGCGCGGGCTGCTGAGGGCGGGGCGCGCGGCGCAGGAGGCGTAAGAGCGCATCGCGGGCTGCAGAGGGCGGGTGGGAATGTGGCGCGGGTGGGGGTATGGCGCGGTTGCAGCAGGAGCGCGAAGTCGCATCGCCAGCTGCAGAAGGCGCGTAACCGCGCGCATCGCCAGCTGCAGCAAGACCCGTAAATCAGTTGGCCCAGTCGCTCGGGCAGTGTTGGCTGAGCTGATGATCGAGCCGGGGACGATGGCCTGGGTACAGCAGCAGTTGCCGGGCGGGGAGCAGGTGACCGGTGTTGAGGTGCTGCATGGTGGGCTGACCGCCGCGATGCGGCGGTTGTACGTCGAGCCGGGCCGCGATCTGGTGCTGCGGACCTACGTCGGCGCGGACTACGCGGTGGAGGCTCTAGAACGCGAGAGCGCCGCGCTGAGGCTGCTGGTCGGGAGCGGCGTGACGGCGCCGGAGTTGGTTGCGGTCGATGCCAAGGAGCACATGTCGCTGCTGATGACACACCTGCCGGGAAGACCCGTGTACGTCGACGCCGGGCTGGAGGGTCGGCTGCTCTTGCTGGCTGAGCAGTTGGTGCGGATTCATCAGACGCAGCTCGCTGAGCGGTTGCCGGAGTTCAAGACGTGGACGACCGCGGAGACGGTGGTGGTCCCGGAGGACGGTGATGCAGACGTCTGGCGGCGGGCGATCGACGTGATCCGCGCACCCAAACCCGCGTACGACGGGTGCTTCCTGCACCGCGACTTCCACCCCGGGAACGTGCTCTTCGACGACGACGCCGAGATCACCGGCGTCGTCGACTGGGCCGGCGCCTGCTGGGGCCCGGCGGATCTCGATGTCGCGCACTGCTGCACGAATCTCGCCTTGCTGCACGGACCGGAGTGGGCGCCGCGCTTCGTGGCGGCGTACGAGAAGGCCGGCGGTGTGCTGGCGGATGAGGACAACCACAGATACTGGCTGATCCGCGACGCGTTGTCGTTCTCGGAGGATCTCGGGCCGGTGGCGCAGGTCTGGCGGCAGATGGGGCGCGCGGAGCTGACGACGCTGGTCGCGGCGGAGCGGCTCGACACCTACCTCACGATGCTCGTGAGCTGACTACGATCACCAGGTATGCACAAGAGTCGCGTCTCCACCTTGCTGATCGACGTTCCGGCCGACCAGGCGCCGCGGGCCGCTGAGTTCTGGAGTGCCGCGCTCGGCGTCACCACGAGCAGCCCGCCCGGCGAGCCGCAGTACATCAGTCTCCACAAGGCCGTGCCGAACCTCGTGACCGCTGTCCAAGCGATAGAAGAGGGCGAGCCCCGCTACCACCTCGACATCGAGACCGACGACGTTGCCGCCGAGACCGCGCGGCTCACCGAGCTCGGCGCGCGACAGGTCGGGAGCTGGCAGGGCTGCAACACGATGCAGGTCCCCGGCGGCCAGCTGCTCTGCGTCATCCCGGTGCACTCCGACCCCGAGGAGTTCGCGGCCAACGCGACACCCTGGCCCTGACAGAGGGTCGGCTCGGGGTTTCTCCCCGATGCGCGGGCGCCCCACGCGTCCCTAAGGTCGATGTGCGGCCTGGGGGCTCGAGGTGGGGGTTCGGATGAAAGCCATTGTTCAGGACCGGTACGGCGCACCCGACGTGCTCGCGGTCCGCGAGATCGACCAGCCGGAGCCGGGCGCGAGCGACGTCCTGGTCAAGGTCCGGGCCGCCGCCGTCAACGCGCGCGACTGGCACCTGATGCGCGGTGACCCGTACGTCGCCCGCCTGATGGACAAGAAGACCTTCGGCCGCCACGGCCCCAACCAGCCGGTCCGCGGCACCGACTTCGCCGGTGTCGTCGAGGCGGTCGGGCGGGGCGTGACGACGTTCAAGCCCGGCGACGCCGTCTTCGGCGAGGCGCAGGCCGCGTTCGCGGAGTACGTGTGCGCGCCGCAGACCGTCGTCGCGCACATGCCGTCCGCGCTCAGCTTCGCGCAGGCGGCCGCGTTCCCGCTCGCGGCCAACACCGCGCTGATGGGGCTGCGTGACCTGGAGGCCGGTCAGCACCTGCTCGTGAACGGCGCGTCCGGCGGGGTCGGCACGTTTGCCGTCCAGATCGCGAAGGCGTACGGCGTGGAGGTGTCGGCGGTCTGCAGCACGCGCAACGTCGAGCTGCTCCGCGAGCTCGGCGCCGATCACGTCATCGACTACACGACCGACGACTTCACTCGCGGCCAGACCCGGTACGACGTACTGCTGGATCTCGTCGGCAACCGCAAGCTGCGCGAGCTGCGGCAGGCGTTGAAACCGCACGGCCGGCTCGTGCTCTCCGGCGGCGGAGTCTCCAAGGGCGGGAGCCTGATCGGCCCAGTGGGCCTGATCGTCCGGGGCAAGCTCGCCGAGAAGTTCGTGAAGCGCCACAGCATCTCGGTGCTCGACGCCGTCCCGCGCGCGGACAACCTGCGCACGCTCGCTGACCTGGCCGAGACCGGCAAGGTGGTGGCGGCGATCGATCGCGAGTACCCGTTCGACCAGGCTGCCGAGGCGATCCGTTACTTGGAGGTCGAGCACGCACAAGCGAAAGTAGTCCTCCTGCTCTGACCTCAAGCAGCGAGATATCCCGTGCCGGCCCGCTGTCGCGCGCATAGAGTGGCCCGGGTGAACGAGCTGCCCGATCCCGACGGCGTCACGGATCTCGACCAGTTGGTCGAGCAGCTGCGGGCGCTGAAGGTCTGGGGCGGCAACCCGTCGTACGACGTGATCGCGCGCCGGATCGCCGAGCGCAGCGGGCAGCCCGCGCGGAAGTCGACGGTGGCCGACTGTTTCCGGCTCGGCCGGCGGCGGATCGACGCCGAGCTGCTGCTGGAGATCGTGCAGGCGCTGCACCCGGACGCCGGCTACGTCGCGCGCTGGCAGCATGCGCTGCGCGTGGTGGCCGGGGAGACCGCGGCGTCGGCGCACGTGAGTGTCGACCAGGTGCTGCCGGAGGACCTGGTCGGCTTCACCGGGCGCACTGCCGAGCTGGACCGGCTGCGCGACCTACTGGTCACCAGTCAGACCGAGGGCAACGCAGTGGTCATCTCTGCCATCGAGGGGATGGCAGGAGTCGGCAAGACCCGGTTCGCTGTCCACGCCGGGCACCTGCTGGCGGAGGACGAGCCGTTCGAGCGCGTGCTGTTCGTGAACCTGCGCGGGTTCTTCCTGGATCCCCAGCAGCCTCCGGCCGACCCGGCCGCCGTGCTGGACGGCTTCCTGCGCCGGCTCGGCGTACCGGCCGGCAAGATCCCGCACGGCCTGGCAGCTCGTACGGCGCTTTACCGGGAACGCCTCACCGGCACCCGGACTCTCGTCGTCCTGGACAACGCGGCCACCGAGGAGCAGGTCCGCCCGCTGCTGCCGCAGACCCCCGGCTGCCTGACCATGATCACCAGCCGCCGCAGTCTGAGCACGCTGCCCGGGACGACCCGTTTCGAGATCGACGTGTTCAGCCGCGACGAAGCGGTCGGCTACCTGACCCGCCACCTCCCCGCCATGCCGGTCGGTGAGGACCCGGCGGCCGCCGAGCGCATCGCCCACCGCTGCGGCTTCCTGCCGCTGGCACTCAGCCTGGTCACCGCCCACATCGGTACGACGACCGGCTGGACTCTCACCGACCACGCCGACCGCCTCGACGAGCGTCACCGCAGCCACCGCATCGACGACGCGGTGGAGGTGGCGCTCGACCTGTCGTACGAGCACCTGCCGGCTGAGCACCGCCGGATGCTCAGACTGCTCGCGCTGCACCCCGGCCAGGGCTTCGACGCGTACGCCGCCGCGGCACTGACCGACAGCGACCTGCTGACGGCCGAGCAGGTGCTGGACGACCTGCAGCGCGACAACCTGCTGATCCGAACCGCCTCCGACCGCTACGCGTTCCACGACCTGGTCCGCGTGTACGGCGCCGCGAAGGCTGCGGACGAGGAGCGCCGGACCGATCGCCAGGCGGCGCTGACCCGCCTGTTCGACCTTTACCTCGGCACCGCCGCCCAGTCCATGGACGTCCTGCACCCGTCGCAGGCAGCGCACCGGCCGCGGGTGTCCACTCCGTCCACCCCGACACCGGTCTTCACCGCGTCCGAGCAGGCCCTGGCCTGGCTGGAGACCGAGCACTCGAACCTGGTGGCCACCGCCGTACACGCGGCCGAGCACGACTGGCCGGAGCACGCGTCGCTGCTCGCCAGGACACTGAGTCGGTACCTGGTCACCAACCTGGGCACCGGCGCCGTGACGATCCTGCAGCACGCCTACCGGGCGGCCCGCGCCAGGAACGACGCGGAGAGCGAGGCCTACGCGGCGCTGAACCTGGGCACCTTCCACTCCCAGCTGACCAAGTCCGCCGAGGCGCTGGCGTGGCTCGAGCTGGCGCTGCGCTCCTTCGCGGCGATGGACGACCCGGTCGGTACGGCGTCCGCGCTGAACCACATGGGCAACTACTACACCCAGACCAACGACTGGGAGCGCAGCGCCGACCATTTCCGGCGCGGGCTGGCCGAGTTCGAGCGGATCGGCGACCTGGACGGCCAGGCGCTGATCCTGTCCAACCTCGCCAACGTCCACAAACGCACCGCGCACTACCCCGAGGCGCTCGAGACCCTGCACGCCGCGCTCTCCCTGTACGAGCAGCTCGGCAACCTCGACGGCCAGGCGGCGGTGTTGACCAACCTCGCGGTCGTCTACGAGTTCGTCGGCGACCTGGAGCGGTCCGCCCGGTACGCCGGCCGCGCGCCGGACCTGTTCCGGCAGATCGGCCACCGGCTGGGCGAGGCCCGCGCCGAGCTCGCCGTCGGCGTGGTCACGATGCGGCTCGGCGACCACGACGCCGCCCGGGCGCAGTTCAAGGCCGGCCTGCTGCTCTACCGCGAGCTCGGTAGCCGGGGCGGTGAGGGCGGCGCGCTGGACGCCCTCGGCGAACTCGAGATCTGGGCCGGCCGGCCCGAGCAGGCGATCGAGTACTTCGAGCAGTCGCTGCCGATCTTCCGGCGGATCGGGGCGCGCGACGCCGAAGCGGCGTCGCTGAGCGGTCTGGGCGAGGCCGCGCACGAGCAGGGCCGGTACGCCGACGCGATCACGCTCTTCACCGACGCGCTCGCCGTCGCCGGCGCGGTCTCGTCGGGCGGGCAGCAGGCGCGGGCGCTGGTCGGGCTCGGCCATGCCCACCGCGCGCTGGGCGACCCCGACGGCCGCGCGGCCAAGTACAGCGAGCAGGCCGCGGCCATCTACCAGGAGCTGGCTATGGCGCCGATCCCTTCACCAGCTGAGCGGCCCGCGCGCTGAGGTACTGCTGCTCCGGGCGCGACTGGGTCTGCCGGGCCGCCTCCTCGTACGCCGTCCGCGCGGCGTCGAGATCACCCGCCAGTTCGAGCAGGTGAGCCCGTACGGCGGTCGTCCGGTAGTGGCTCGCCAGCGCCGGGTCCTCGGTTGCGCGATCGAGGCGGTCGAGACCGGTCCGCGGGCCGTGCACCATCGCGACCGCGACGATGCGGTTCAGCGTGACGATCGGGCCGGGGGAGAGCGTCTCGAGCAGCTCGTAGAGGACGAGGATCTGGCGCCAGTCGGTGGCATCGGCGTCCAGGCTCTCGGCGTGCACCGCGGCGATCGCGGCCTGCAGCTGGTACGGGCCGACGGGCGCGGTGCTGAGCGTCGTACTGATCAGATCGGTGCCTTCGGCAATGAAGTCGCGGTGCCAGCGGGTGCGGTCCTGCTCGGGGAGCGGGATCAGGGCGCCGGTCTCCGAGGTGCGCGCGGGGCGGCGGGCGTCGGTGAGCAGCATCAGCGCGAGCAGACCGCTCACCTCGCCCTCGGCCGGGAGCTGCGCGTGCAGCTGGCGGGTCAGACGGATCGCCTCGGTGCTCAGCTCGACGCGGTGCAGGGTCTCGCCGGAGCTGGCGGTGTAGCCCTCGTTGAAGATCAGGTAGAGCACGTGCAGTACGGCGGCCAGGCGCTCGCCGAGCTCCTCGGCGGCAGGCATCTGGAAGGTGGCACCGCCGGACTTGATGGTCGCCTTCGCGCGGCTGATCCGCTGGCCGATGGTTGCCTCGGGCACCAGGAAGGCCCGGGCGATCTCGGTCGTCGTCAGCCCGCCGACCGCGCGCAGGGTGAGCGCGATCTGCGACGGGGGAGTGAGCGCGGGGTGGCAGCAGAGGAAGAGCAGCGTGAGCGAGTCGTCGGTCTCGGGGGCCGAAACCTCCGGAGCGTCGAGCGAAGCCACCGCGTCCTCACGCTTGCGCCGGGCGTTCTCGCTGCGCAGCAGCTCGATCCGGCGCCGGGACGCGACGGTGATCAGCCAGTTCAGCGGCTGATCGGGTACGCCGTCGCGCGGCCACTGCTGAGCAGCAGCCAGCAGCGCCTCCTGGGCGGCGTCCTCGCACAGGTCGAACCCGCCGTAGCGCCGGACGAGCGGCCCGACGATCCGCGGGGCCAACTCCCGAAGCAGGCCCTCGAGATCCGGCGTACCAGCGCTCACTGCAGCGCGCTCAGGTCCCGGACCGGGCGGATCTCGACGATGCTGTGCTCGGCCTCGGGAATCCGCGCCACGATCTCGGTCGCCCGCTCGAACGACTCGCAGTCGACCAGGTAGAAGCCCGCCAGCTGCTCCTTGATCTCCGCGAACGGCCCGTCGGTGGTGACCGCGCGACCCTCCCGCACGCGCACCTGCTTGGTCAGCCCCGGATCGTCGAGCGACTCGCTGGCCAGCAGCTCACCGCGAGCGGTCAGCGCCTCCTCGAGCTCGCCGTACCCGGCCATCGACTCCCGCCGCTGCTCCTCCGACAGCTGGTTCCACAACTCACGGCCTTCGGGGTTTCCGTAGATCAGGATCAGGAACTTCATCACCCCAGAGTAGGAGCCGAAGCAGTCACCCTCCGGTCTCGATCAGGTCACCGGTCGGTGACGCGCGTAGCCGAACCGGTTCGGCCGCGTTCCACAGTCAGGGGCATCTCAGGGCTTCCCCGGTGTGGCCCGAGCGAAACCTGGTCGCCTGCCCCAGTAGAGTTACCGGCGGAAGTGGTGGGCTGACAGGACAAAGGGGGAGGGTCGCGTGCCGGACGTGGAGGTCTCCGACCGGGTACTGACGATCCCGAACGCACTGAGCTTCGTGCGGTTGCTCGGGGTGCCGTTGTTCCTGTGGCTGATCCTCGGGCCGGAAGAGGACGGCTGGGCGCTGCTGGTGCTCGCGATCTCCGGCTTCACCGACTGGGCCGACGGCCAGATCGCCCGCCGGATGAACCAGACCACCCGGCTCGGCCAGATGCTCGACCCGGTCGCCGACCGGCTCTACATCTTCGCCACCGTGCTCGGCTTGGCGCTGCGCGACATCATCCCGTGGTGGCTGGCGATCGCGCTGCCACTGCGCGACTTGCTGCTGACCTTCACGCTGCCGGCCCTGCACCGCCGCGGCTTCAACGCGCTGCCGGTGCACTTCCTCGGCAAGTCGGCGACCTTCTGCCTGCTCTACGCCTTCCCGCTGCTGCTGCTCGGTGACGGCGACAGCACGCTCAACCTGCTGGCCCGCGTCTTCGGCTGGGCGTTCGCGATCTGGGGCACGGCGCTGTACTACTGGGCCGGCGCCCTGTACTTCGTCCAGCTGCGGCACCTGGTCCAGACCGTCAAACCGATCAGCGGGCAGCCGGGGAGATCGTGACTCAGCAAGCTCCGCCCGGGCAGCGGCGCGTGGACGCGTCCATGTCGCTGCTGAACAACCTGATGGCGCACCCGCTCGACGAGGGGTACGCGATCAGCGCACGGGCGCGTCCGCTGTCCGGCGGGCCGAAGAAGGCCCGGCACCGGATCATGCTCGTGGTCGCGTTCGTCGTCCTGGGTTTCCTGCTGGCGATCGCCGCCTCGCAGAACTACCGCAGCGCCCCGGCCGCCGAGAAGCAGCGCAACGAGCTGGTCGAGCGCGTCGAGCAGGCCGACACCCGGCTGAACGACCTGCGCAACCGGCAGACCGCGCTGGCCGGTGAGGTCCGCGGGCTGCAGGCCGGCGCGCTGAGCGAGGCCGACGCCGCGCTGCAGAAGAAGGTCGACGACCTGGAGCTGCAGGTCGGCTCGGTCGCCGTCACCGGGCCCGGCCTCAAGGTCGTGGTCGACGACGCCAAGAACGCCGACGACAAGGAGGGCCGGCTGCTCGACGTCGACCTCCAGCAGCTGGTCAACGGGCTGTGGACCGCGGGCGCCGAGGCGATCGCGGTGAACGGCCACCGGCTGACCAGCCTGACCGCGATCCGCGGCGCCGGCAGCGCGATCACGGTCGACTACAGCTCGCTCAACCCGCCGTACACGGTGCTCGCGATCGGCGACACCAACACGCTGCCGGCCCGGTTCGCGCAGAGCTCGGGCGGCCAGTGGGTGCAGTACCTGGTGAGCAACTTCGATGTCCGGATGACGACCACGACGGAGGACTCCTTGCTGGTGCCAGCCGATGCCACCATCGCGCTGCGGTACGCGAAGGTGGGACCGAAATGATCGCCGTGCTCGGCCTGGTGATCGGCGTCGTGATCGGCCTGCTGGTCGCGCCCGACGTGCCCGACTGGGCCCAGCCGTACCTGCCGATCGCCGTCGTCGCCGCGCTGGACGCGGTCTTCGGCGCGCTCCGCGCGTTCCTGGACGGGATCTTCGACGACAAGGTGTTCGTCGTCTCGTTCGTGTCGAACGTGCTGATCGCGGCCCTGATCGTCTACCTCGGTGACCAGCTCGGCGTCGGCTCGCAGCTGTCCACCGGCGTCGTGGTCGTGCTCGGCATCCGGATCTTCACCAACATGGCCGCGATCCGCCGGCACGTCTTCCGGGCCTGACGATGAGCGACGACCAGCGACCGCCCGAGAGCACGCCGCCGCCCGACGGCCCGGCCAAGCCGGCCAGTGGCCGCGAGGCGCACCACCGCGCCGAGCACCGCCGGACCGCCGAGTCGCGGCGCGGCGCGGAGCCGGAGCCGGCCCGGGAGACGCCGCCGGCCGAGCCGGCGCACCCGGTTGCCCCGACGCCGATGCCGCAGCCGCGGGTCAAGGGCCCGAACCTGGCGCTGCGCCGGTTGAAGGCCGGCTTCAAGCCGTCCCGCGGTCAGGCGATCGTGGCCGTCGTCCTGGCGCTGGTGGCCTGTACGGCGGTCGTCCAGGTCCGCGTCAACCGCGCCGACGACGGCTACCAGAACGCCCGCCGCGAGGACCTGATCGCGATCCTCGACGGCCTCAACCAGAACAACCGCCGGCTGGAGAGCGAGATCACCGAGCTGGAGGAGCGCAAGAACACGCTGTCCTCCAGTGCCGACAAGGCCCAGACCGCGCGCGAGCAGGCCGAGCAGCAGGTCCGCACGCTCAGCATCCTGGCCGGGACGCTGCCCGCACAGGGGCCTGGTGTCCGGATCACGCTGAACGACCCCGACGGCAAAATGACGTCCGGCAACCTGCTGGACGCGATCGAGGAACTGCGCGACGCCGGTGCCGAGGCGATCCAGATCAACGGCCAGGTCCGGGTGGTGGCCAGCACCGACCTGACCGACGACGCGCCCGGTGTCCGGGTGGACGGCGAGAAGCTGGTTTCGCCGTACGTGATCGAGGCGATCGGCGAGTCCCACAACCTGGCCGAGGCGGCCAACTTCCCCGGCGGCCTGGTCAGCGAGGTGACCGGTCCGCAGATCGGTGGCACCGCCGAGGTGACCGAGCTGCGGCAGCTGACCGTCAGCGCCTTGCACGCGCCGGAGGAGCATCGCTACGCTCGCCCGGCCCCCAGCCCGACCAAGTAGATCCTGAGCGAAAGAGGACCCGAGGTGTACCCCGAAGACCTGAAGTACACGGCCGAGCACGAGTGGGTGAAGGCCGGCGAGGAAGGCCCGGTGCGGGTCGGTATCACCGACTTCGCCCAGGACGCGCTCGGTGACATCGTCTACGTCCAGCTGCCCGAGGTCGGGGCCGTCGTACGGGCCGGTGACGCCTGCGGCGAGCTGGAGTCGACCAAGTCCGTCAGCGACCTGTTCGCCCCGGTCAACGGCACCGTCACCGCCGTCAACGAGGCGCTGGCCGACCAGCCCGACCTGGTCAACACCGACCCGTACGGCGAGGGCTGGCTGCTCGACATCCGCGTCGACGACGACGAGGAGGTGGCGGCCCTGATGGACGCCGACACCTACAAGGGCCAGCTCGACCCGTCCTGACGCACCAGGACTGATAGGTTTGCGGCCTCAACCGCCGGTCGAGGGTTGAGGGCGCAGTCCACACTTGCACCACGACAGTCATCACGGGGATCTACGACAACGTCGCCGGACCGCCGGCGATCGGGAGGATCACAGCATGCCGTTCTGCAACCAGTGCGGGCACGAGAACTCCGAGGGCAGCAGGTTCTGCTCGCAGTGCGGAACGATGCTCCCTGGCGCGGACCGTCCGGTGCCCGCCCCCGGCGTCACCGACACCGCGATGCTGACCCCGATCAGCGCCGAGCCCGACACCGAGCGGATCGAGCTGGCCGGTGAGGGACTGACCGCCGAGGACGAGGCCGCCGTCGGCGCGCTCCCGGCCGGGTCGGCGCTGCTGATCGTCCAGCGCGGCCCGAACGCGGGCAGCCGGTTCCTGCTCGACGTCGACGTGGTCACCGCCGGCCGGCACCCCGACAGCGACATCTTCCTCGACGACGTCACCGTCTCGCGCCGGCACGCGGAGTTCCGCCGCGACCCGGCCGGGGTCAAGGTCCGCGACGTCGGCAGCCTGAACGGCACCTACGTGAACCGCGACCGGATCGACGAGGTCGCGCTGAACAACGGTGACGAGGTCCAGATCGGCAAGTACCGGCTCGTCTACTACGCCAGTGGCCAGGCCTGAGGCTGACGCCGGAGGAAGCAGCATCGGAGCGGTGCTGCAGGTCCTGCAGGCCGAGTTCGCCGACGTCACCATCTCCAAGCTCCGCTTCCTCGAGGCCGAGGGACTGGTGACGCCGGCCCGGACCGCGTCCGGGTACCGCAAGTTCAGCGCGGCCGACATCGAGCGGCTGCGCTACGTCCTGACCGCGCAGCGCGACCAGTACCTGCCGCTGAAGGTGATCAAGGAACACCTCGGCGCCATGGACCGCGGGCTGCGGCCGACACCCGGTGGTCGTCCGGCGGCACCTGCGGCGGTCGAGCCTGCGGGTCTGCCGGTGGCGGAGGACTTCGGTGCCGACCGCACCGAGTTGAAGCTGACGCGTGAGGAGCTGCGCGTCGCGGCCGGGATCTCGGCTGAGTTGCTGGAGCAGTTGGAGAGCCACCAGCTGGTGGTGGCTCGCGGCAACCACTACGACGGCGACGCGATCCTGGTCGCGAAGGCGGCCGCCGAGTTCGGCCGGTACGGCGTGGAGCCGCGGCACCTGCGCCCGTTCCGGACGGCGGCCGACCGCGAGGTCGGGCTCATCGAACAGGTCGCCGGGCCTCGCCGGGACGACAAGACGCAGGAGCTGGCTGCGCTCGCCGTACGGTTGCACGCCGCACTCGTCAGGTCGCGGCTCAGCCGTTGACCGTACGTCGGCCAGCTTGTGTCGGCGTCGCGGAGTAGGCTGAGGGTGTGCGCGAAGTCGACGTAATCGGAGTCCGGGTCGAGATGCCCTCGAGTCAGCCGATCGTGCTGCTCCGGGAGGTCGGCGGTGAGCGGTACCTGCCGATCTGGATCGGTGCGGCCGAGGCCAGCGCGATCGCGTTCGCGCAGCAGGGGATGGAGCCGCCGCGGCCGCTCACCCACGACATCTTCGCCGAGGTGATCCGTGTCCTGGGTCACACCCTGACCCAGGTCCGGATCGTGAACCTGACCGACGGGGTGTTCGAGGCGATCCTGGTCTTCGACGACAAGACCGAGATCTCCGCCCGCCCGTCGGACTCGATCGCGCTCGCGCTGCGCACCGGCACGCCGGTGTTCTGCAGCGAGGAGATCCTCGCCGAGGCCGGCGTACCGGTCCCGGAGAGTGAGAACGACGAGGCCGACGAGGTGGAGGAGGAAGAGGAAGTGGAGCGCTTCCGCGAGTTCCTCGACCAGGTCTCCCCGGAGGACTTCGACAAGTCCTGAGGCCGCGCTCGAGCCTTCACCGGGACCCGCAAATTTGGTGTCTCTGGTACAAGGCCGGGTTGGTAACAATTCGGCCCGGAGTCGCGACACGCTTTCGGCTCGGAGCGGTTGTCGTTGACCGGGTCAAGTCGGCGGCTTACCTTGAAGGAGTTGTGAGGAGTTGTAACTCCACGGATGTAGTCCGTTCCAGTCGGTACCCAGGGAGGCTCAGGCGTGACACGCACCGGCGACACTGATCTGACGGCGCAGCAGGCGTCCGAAGCACGCGCCGACGCGGCCGCCGCAGCGGGGGTGCAAGGCCTGCTCTTCGACGACGACCTGCGCCCGATGCCGGAGGATGTCGGCTTCCGTGGCCCGACCGCCTGCGCCGCCGCGGGGATCACGTACCGTCAGCTCGACTACTGGGCCCGTACCGGCCTGGTCTCGCCGTCGGTCCGCCCGGCCACCGGCTCCGGCACCCAGCGGTTGTACGGCTTCCGCGACGTGCTGCTGCTCAAGGTGATCAAGCGCCTGCTCGACGCCGGCATCTCGCTGCAGCAGATCCGCACCGCGATCGCCCACCTGAGCAAGCGCGGCATCGACGACCTGACCCAGATCACGCTGATGAGCGACGGCGCCTCGGTCTACATGTGCACCTCGCCGGACGAGGTGATCGACCTGCTGGCCGGCGGCCAGGGGGTCTTCGGGATCGCGCTCGGTGGCGTCTGGCGGGAGGTCGAGGGCTCGTTGTCGGAGCTGCCGACCGAGCGCGCCGACGGCCACGACGAGGAGTCCGGCCCGCACGCGAACGACGAGCTCGCTGCCCGTCGCCGCGCCCGGATGACCGGCTGAGGTACGCTGCTCTCTAGCTGTTCACCGCACTCGGGAGAGACCCGTACGACGGGCGCCGAAGGGGCAATTCCTCCCCGGAACCTCTCAGGCCCATGGACCGGGTGCGTCAGGCGACTCTGAAGCGTGCTGCCGTGCGTGACAGAGGGGGAGGCCACCGGAAGCGACAGCCAGCAACGGAGCCTCTTGATGACTGAAATCTCAGCAACCTTCGCCGACCGCCACATCGGTCCGCGGGCCGACGAGGTGGCCCGGATGGTGCAGACCCTCGGCTACGCCGACGTCGACGCGCTGGTCGACGCCGCGGTCCCGGCCTCGATCCGCTCGGCCGAGCCGCTCCGGCTGCCCGAGCCGGCCTCCGAGGTCGACGCGCTGACCGAGCTCCGCCGGCTGGCCGGCCGCAACAACGTCGCCACCTCGATGATCGGCCAGGGCTACTACGGAACCTTCACCCCGTCGGTGATCGTCCGCCGCCTGGTCGAGAACCCGGCCTGGTACACGGCGTACACGCCGTACCAGCCGGAGATCTCGCAGGGCCGGCTGGAGGCGCTGCTGAACTTCCAGACCGTCGTGTCGGACCTGACCGGCCTGCCGACCGCGAACGCGTCGCTGCTCGACGAGGGCACCGCGGCCGCCGAGGCGATGACGCTGGCGCACCGGTCGAACCGGCGGTCGTCGGCTGGAGGGGCCAAGAGCAACCGCTTCCTGGTCGACGCCGACTGCTTCGCGCAGACGATCGCGGTGGTCGAGACCCGCGCCGAGGCGCTCGGCATCGAGGTCGTCGTCGCCGACACCACTCGCGGTCTGCCCGAGGGTGACTTCTTCGGTTTCCTGGTCCAGTACCCGGGCTCCGGCGGCGTCGTCCGCGACCTGAAGCCGCTGGTCACGGCGGCGCACGAGCGCGAGACGCTGGTTGCCGTCGCCTCCGACCTGCTCGCGCTGACGTTGCTGGAGGCACCGGGTGAGGCCGGCGCCGACATCGTCGTCGGGTCCTCGCAGCGCTTCGGAGTCCCCTTGTTCTACGGCGGTCCGCACGCCGGCTTCATGTCGGTCCGGGCCGGTCTCGAGCGGTCGTTGCCCGGTCGCCTCGTCGGCGTCTCGGTCGATGCCGACGGCGCGCCGGCGTACCGGCTGGCCCTGCAGACCCGTGAGCAGCACATCCGTCGCGAGAAGGCGACGTCCAACATCTGTACGGCTCAGGTCCTGCTCGCCGTCGTCGCGTCCATGTACGCCGTCTACCACGGCCCGGACGGACTGAAGGCGATCGCCGAGCGCGTGCACGCGAACGCCGACAGCCTGGCCGCCTCGCTGCGCGCCGGTGGCGTCGAGGTCGTGCACGAGCAGTTCTTCGACACCGTCCTGGCCCGCGTCCCCGGTCGCGCCGCCGACGTCGTCGACACCGCCCGGCAGAACGGGATCTGGCTGCGCCTGGTCGACGCCGACCACGTCGGGATCTCCTGCGACGAGAAGACCGACGCCGCCGCGCTCGGCCGGGTCTGCCGCTCGTTCGGCGTCCGGTACGACGCCGCGCTCGGCGGCGGGAACCTGTCCGAGGCCGTGGCCCGGACGTCGGACTACCTGACCCACCCGGTCTTCAACACGCACCGGTCCGAGACCGCGATGCTGCGCTACCTGCGCAAGCTGTCGGACTACGACTACGCGCTCGACCGCGGCATGATTCCGCTCGGCTCCTGCACGATGAAGCTGAACGCGACCACCGAGATGGAAGCGGTCACCTGGCCCGAGTTCGCCGACCTGCACCCGTTCGCGCCGATCGAGGACGCCGCCGGGTACGTGACGCTGATCGGTCAGCTGGAGCGCTGGCTGGCCGAGGTCACCGGGTACGCCAAGGTCTCGATCCAGCCGAACGCCGGCTCGCAGGGCGAGCTGGCCGGCCTGCTGGCGATCCGCGGGTACCACCGGGCCCAGAAGGAATCGAATCAGCGCAACGAGGACCGCAACGTCTGCCTCATCCCGTCCAGCGCGCACGGCACCAACGCCGCCTCCGCGGTGATGGCCGGGATGAAGGTCGTGGTTGTCAAGGGCAACGACGACGGCACCATCGACCTGGACGACCTGCGCAGCAAGGCTTCTGAGCACGCCGACAAGCTGGCCGCGATCATGATCACCTACCCGTCCACGCACGGCGTGTACGAGGAGAGCGTCACCGAGGTCTGCCGGATCGTCCACGACAACGGCGGTCAGGTGTACGTCGACGGCGCGAACCTGAACGCCCTGCTCGGCCTGGCCAAGCCCGGCGAGTTCGGCGGCGACGTCTCGCACCTGAACCTGCACAAGACCTTCTGCATCCCGCACGGTGGTGGCGGCCCGGGCGTCGGTCCGGTCGCGGTCGCGGCGCACCTGGCGCCGTACCTGCCGAACCACCCGCTGCTCGACCAGGCCGGTCCGGAGTCCGGTGTCGGCCCGATCTCGGCGGCGCCGTTCGGCTCGGCCGGTGTGCTGGCGATCTCCTGGGCCTACATCAGGATGATGGGCGCCGAGGGCCTGACGTCGGCGACCAAGGCCGCGGTGCTGACCGCGAACTACGTCGCCAAGCGGCTCGAGAACGCGTTCCCGGTGCTCTACACCGGCGAGAACGGCCTGGTCGCGCACGAGTGCATCCTCGACCTGCGGCCGATGACCAAGGAGACCGGTGTCACCGTCGACGACGTCGCGAAGCGGCTGATCGACTACGGCTTCCACGCGCCGACGATGTCGTTCCCGGTGCCGGGCACGCTGATGGTCGAGCCGACCGAGTCCGAGGACCTGGGCGAGCTGGACCGCTTCATCGACGCGATGATCGCGATCAAGCACGAGGTCGACCGGGTCGCGGCCGGGGAGTGGCCGGCCGGCGACAACCCGCTGGTCAACGCGCCGCACACGGCGTCCGCGGTGATCAACGACAAGTGGGAGCACGCCTACACCCGCGAGGAGGCCGCCTTCCCGCAGTCGGTCGACCGGACCACGAAGTACTGGCCGCCGGTGCGCCGCATCGACGGCGCGTACGGCGACCGCAACCTGATCTGCTCCTGCCCTTCCCCGGAGGCCTTTGAGTGACCGTTCGCCCTGAGACCGCCGCCGCCCTGTACGCCGAGGTGGCGGCGGCCCAGAGTGAGTGGAAGCTGCCGTCGATCACCGCGGGTGTGGTGCGCGACGGGGCGCTGGTGTGGACCGGGTCGCGCGGGCAGTTCGCTGGGTCCGGTGGTGAGCTGCCCGGTCCGGAGCGGCAGTACCGGATCGGGTCGATCACCAAGACGCTGACCGCGATCCTGGTGCTGCAGTGCCGCGACGACGGGCTGCTCGCGCTGAACGATGCCGTGGGCAAGCATTTGCCGGGGATCGCGTTCGGCGACCGGACGCTGCGGCACCTGCTGTCGCACTCCGGCGGCATGAACGCCGAGCCCGAGGGCCCGTGGTGGGAGCGCAACCCGGGCGTCTCGTTCGAGGCGCTGGCCGCGGCGATGGACGAGTCGCAGGCTGCGGGTGGGCCGGATCAGCGGTACCACTACTCGAACCTCGGGTACGGGTTGCTCGGTGAGATCGTCGCGCGGCTGCGGGGCGAGTCGTGGTTCGACCTGGTGCGGGAGCGGATCCTGCTGCCGCTGGGGATGCGGCGGACGACGTACTTCCCGGAAGCTCCGGCGGCTGAAGGTTTCTCGGTGCACCCGTTCAGCGGGCGGCTGGCGCCGGAGCCGGCGTACGACGCGGGCGCGATGGCACCGGCCGGGCAGCTGTGGAGCACGATCGAGGACCTGGCGGCGTACGCGAACTTCTGGATCGACCCGGTGCCGGAGGTGCTGCGGCGGGAGAGCGTCGAGGAGATGGCGACGCCGGCGTCGGCCGATCCGCGCGAGGCGCTGAACGCGGCGTACGGGTTGGGGCTGCGCTTGCAGGCCGACGATCCTTATCTCTTTGCCGGTCACACGGGTTCGATGCCGGGGTTCGTCGCCGGACTGTTCGTCGATCGCGTACGGCGGATCGGCGCGGTCGCGCTGGCCAACGCGACGTACGGGAAGTGCTCGTCGGTGCCGCTCGACCTGATGCGGACGCTCGTGACGCACGAGCCGTGGCTGCCGCCAGAGTGGGTGCCGGAGCCGGAGTTGCCGCAGGGCGAGGAGCTGCTCGGCCACTGGTACTGGGGCAACACGCCCGTGACGATGTCGGTGAGTGGGTGCATCCTCCAACTGAGCGGCGCTCTCACCTGCCGGTTCTCGCCGCTCGGTCCTGATCTCTACCAGGGGCGCGACGGGTACTTCGCGGGGGAGAAACTGCGGGTCGTGCGCGGCGCTGACGGTGGCGTCGACGAGCTCAACATCGCTACCTTCGTCCTGACCCGCGCGCCGTACGGGCGGTGAATTGACATCACCTGCAGGAGAAGTAGGTTAGGGCTACCTAAGTAAGGGTTGCCTTACTCAACAACTTTCCTGGAGTCGCTGGATGTTGCAGCAAGTGGGTCTCGCGCCGTCGCCGGTCGAGCTGCCCGTCTCGAAGTGGCCGTTGGCTTCCACGGTAGTGGATCGGGACCGCGGGCCGTTGCCGGCCGGTCAGCCGGCGGACGTGTTACGGCGAACCGGCGCGGTGCTCGGTGAGCCGCGGGTGCCGTCGACCGGTGTCGGTGAGTCGGCGGCGCTGGACCTGATCGCCGGTCTGCTCGACCGCGACGGCATCGACCTGAGCCATCCGCACGCCGCGGCGCACCTGCAGCCGCCGGTGCTGCAGGTCGCGGTCGACGCCGACCGGATCGCGTCGGCGAGCAACGCGTCGATGGACACCTACGACTCCGGCCCGGCGACGCTGGCGATCGAGCAGTGGGTCGTCCGGGCGCTGGCGGCGATGGCCGGTTTCGGCCCGGCGGCTGACGGCGTACTGACTCCTGGTGGGTCGATCTCCAACCTGCTCGCGATGCTGATCGCGCGCGACAACGCAGCCGCGGCGGCGGGTCTCGACGTCCGCCGGGACGGCGTCTACGCGATGCGGCGGCCGGTCGTGCTGTGCTCCGAGCTGGCGCACTTCTCGATCCAGCGCGCGTGCGCCGCGCTCGGGCTGGGGGAGGACGCGGTGATCGCGATCCCGACCGACGGTGACTTCCGCTTGCGCCTCGACGTACTGGCTGACGAGCTGGCCGTGCCCGGTCGGACTCCGATCGCCGTCGTCGCCACCGCCGGTACGACGGACTACGGCACGATCGACCCGATCGAGGGGATCGCCGAGCTGGCTCGCCCGTACGGCGCCTGGGTGCACGCGGACGCGGCGTACGGGTTCGGGGCGTTGTTCTCGGACCGGCTGGCGCCGCTGCTCTCGGAGCTGCCGGCGGCCGACTCGGTGACGCTCGACCTGCACAAGATCGGCTGGCAGCCGGCGGCGACGAGCATGCTGCTGGTCGCGGACCGGGACCGGTTCTCCGCGCTCGGCCGCTCGGTCGACTACCTCAACCCGGCCGACGACATCGACTCCGGGCTGGACGGTCTGCTCGGGCGAAGTCTACAGACGACGCGGCGCCCGGACGCTGTGAAAGTCGCCACGACTTTGACCGCTTACGGCCGGGCCGGACTGGGCAAGATGCTCGACACCTGCCACGAGCTCGCGCACGCCGCCGCGGCCAGGGTCGTTGCCGACAGCAACCTCGAGCTGCTGGCGCCGGTGACCCTGACCACGGTGCTGTTCCGGGTCGCCGGGCGGGGGCTGGACGCGGCCGGCGTGGACGCGCTCCAGGGTGAGGTCCGGCGCCGGTTGCTGACGTCGGGACGGGTGCTGATCGGCCGGACCAGGATTCCCGGCGGAGGCGACCGTCCGGCGGCGGTCGCGTTGAAGTTGACGCTGCTGAACCCGAACGCCACCGCGTCGGACATCGAGGAACTGCTCGACCTGGTCGTGGCCACCGGCCACGAAGTCCGGTCGGCCGGCGGCGAAGGAGCAGCGTGACCCCCACGACGCAAGCGGCAGTCGACGCCCATCTGAACGCGATCCTGCGGTGCTACACGCGGGAGGCGGGGGTAGAGGTTGCTCCCGGCCCGCTCAGCTTCCCGGTTGGTGATGCCGAGGTCACCGCGCAGGTCCTGCACGCCTCTCCCACTGGACTGCATCTGTTCGCGGATGTGGCGGTCAATGGAGAGGCGCCTGTGCCGGAGGACTTGGTTCGGTTGCTGGCTGTTGATGCTGATCCGTCCGAGGTCGACGACCTGGCAGCGCGTACCGCGGAGTCGGTGCGCAACGTCGAGACGTTCTTCGCCGGCGCACCGGCCAGCACCGGCGAAGGGCAGGAGGCGGCTGGGCGCGGCCGCTTCCTCGCCCACGAGCAGGCCCTGCTCGTCGGCCATCAGATGCACCCCGCCCCGAAGAGCCGCGACGGACTGACTGGCGCCGAGCTCGCGGCGTACTCACCTGAGCTCGGCGGCCGCTTCGCCGTGCACTGGTTCGAGGTCGACCAGGACCTGGTCTCCTCGGACCAGGTGACGGGTGCGCCGTCGCTCCAAGGACTGGACGCGCAGCAGCTGATGGCAGCCTTGGCCGGTACCACGCCGGCGCCAGGCACCGCGCTGGTACCAGCCCACCCATGGCAGGCCGCGTCTGTCGCCCAGCGCCCCCGCGTGGCCGACCTGATCCGCGCCGGCCGGGTGCGCCCGCTCGGACCGCTCGGCGCGCAGTGGTACCCGACCTCCAGCCTCCGCACCGTCTACCACCCCGACCTGCCGGTCATGCTGAAGCTGTCGCTCGGGCTGCGGATCACCAACTCGCGCCGCGAGTCCACACCAACAGAGCTGCGCCGCGGCCTCGAGATCAACCGCCTGCTCGACGCGGCGTACAACGCCGGTACGGCGACGCAGCACCCCGGCTTCTCGATCGTCCGCGACCCAGCCTGGGTCGCGCTCGACGAGGGCGGGCCGACGCTCACCGGGCTCGACGTGGCGGTCCGCGAGGTGCCAGCCGACGTCGACAGCTACGCCTGTCTCGCCGGGCTCGTCGCACCGCGCCTGGGCGGTGGCAGCCGGCTCAGCGCGCTCCCCGGCGTACTGGACGATCCGGGTGCATGGGTGGCGTCGTACGTCGACCAGGTGCTCGTCCCGATGCTCTGCCTGTACGCCGAGACCGGCATCGGCCTGGAGGCGCACCAGCAGAACACGCTGGTCCGGCTGGACGACGCCGGCCGGGTCATCGGCGGCGCGTACCGCGACAATCAGGGCTACTACCTGGCGTCGTCGTACCTGGAGGGCCTGCTCGCGGTGACCGGTGAGAGCGACTCCACGCTGGCCGTGGTCGAGGACGCGATCGTCGACGACCGGCTCACCTACTACCTGCTGCACAACCAGGCGCTCGCTGTGGTGGGCGCACTGGGGGTGGACGGAGTAGCGGACGAGCGGGCGCTGCTGGACGTCGTACGGGATCGGCTGTCGGAGGCGCTGCCGTCGCTGAAGGCTGCAGGGCCTGACGGCGACCGGCTGGCCCAGCGCTGGCTCAGCGCCGACCAGCTGCCGTGCAAGGCGAATATGCTGACCCGGCTGAAGGGCATCGACGAGGTGGTCGCGCCGCTCGACAACCAGTCGGTCTACCTGGAGATCCCGAACCCCCTGCGGCTTGGCGCGGCTCGATGAGGTGCGAGGTCGCGCCGGTGCTGCACCTCGACGACGGCTTCGACCTCCGCCCCGCTGAGGCATCCGACGCGGCTCTCGTCGCCTGGTGGATGGCGCAGCCGCACATCCTGCCGTGGTGGGAGTCCGACTGGTCCGTGGAGCGCTGGGCCCAGGTGCTGGACGAGCAGGCGGCGGGGGAGCACTCGGTGCCCTGCCTGGTTGCTGCTGAGGGCGTTGCTTTGGCGTACGTCGAGCTGTACCGCGTCCGGCACGATCGGCTCGCGGAGTACTACGCCTGGCGCGAGCACGACTGGGGGCTGCACGTCGCGATCGGCGACGTGGCCCAGGTGGGCCGGGGGATCGGGCGGCGCCTGCTGCGCGCCCTCGCTGACGCGGTGCTGCGGGCCGATCCCCGCTGCTCGCGGGTCGTGGCTGAGCCGGATGTCCGCAACACCCCCTCGCTGCGCGCGTTCGCCGCAGCCGGGTTCGAGCCGTCCGGGGAGCTACAGCTGCCCGAGAAGACCGCACTACTGATGGTCCGCACCAGGGCCGTGGAGGAATAGATGAGCTACGACGTGATCGCGATCGGCGCCGGGCCGTTCAACTTAGGCCTGGCCGCGCTGGCCGACGGGCTCGACCTGCAGGTCGCCGTACTGGACAGCCGGCCGGAGTTCACCTGGCACCGCGGGCTGATGTTCGACGACGCGATGCTGCAGGTCTCGTTCCTGGCCGACCTGGTCAGCCTGGTCGAGCCGGCGCACCGCCTGTCGTTCCTGTCGTACCTGCGGGACAACGACCGGCTCTACCAGTTCTACGTGCGGGAGCAGTTCCACCCGACCCGGCGGGAGTACGAGTCCTACCTGCGCTGGTGCGCGGCGCAGCTGGACTCGCTGCACTTCGGGCGCGAGGTGACGTCGGTGGAGTGGGACGGGTCGGTCTTCACCGTTTCTGCTGGTGATGAGGTGATGGTGGCTCGGCACCTGGTGCTCGGCGTCGGTACTGAGCCGTCTGTACCGGCTGCCTTGGCTGACCTGCCTGCTACGCGGCTGCTGCACTCCGGCGACTACCTGTACCGGCGGGAGCAGTTGCTGGGCGCTGGGCGCGTAGCTGTCGTCGGGTCGGGGCAGTCGGGGGCTGAGTGCACGCTGGACCTGCTGCGCTCTGGCGGACCGGCAGTGAGCTGGCTGACCCGTACGGCGTCGTTCGCACCGCTGGACTACTCGAAGCTGGTGCTGGAGATGACGACACCGTCGTACGTGGACTACTTCCACTCGCTCGACGAGCCAGTGCGAGACCGGCTGGTGAAGGAGCAGTGGCGGCACTACAAGGGGATCTCGTCGGAGACGCTGGATCAGATCCACGACCTCCTGTACTCGCAGGACGTCGCTGCTGAGCTGCAGTGCGGTGTGGCGGTCACTGCTGCTGTGGACGGGCCGGACGGGGTTGTGCTGACGACAGAGCGCGCTGACAGCGGCCGGACCTTCCAGCACACGTGTGACGTGGTTGTCGCCGCTACTGGTTACCGCAACCGGGCGCTGGAGTTCCTGCAGCCGTCTGTCGAGTCGCTGGTCCAGCGGGACGCTGCTGGTCGGTGGGCGATCAACCGGGACCACAGCGTCCGCGGCCTGGAGAGGATGTTCGTGTCCAACGCCGATCTGCACAGCCATGGCGTCGCGGCACCGGACCTCGGGATCGGGGCCGTGCGCAACGCGACGATCCTGAACACCGTCGCCGGGCGCGAGGTCTTCCGGCTGCAGAAGTCCACCGCCTTCACCAGCTTCGCCCAGCCCGCATGAGCTGGACGCGCTGCTCGTCGGAACTCCTGGCGAAGCTGATCTCCCAGTTCTGCAGCGAGGCTCTGCTGACGCCTGTCGACGGGCGGCTGGAGCTTGGTGGTGTCGCCTACACGTTCGCGTACGAAGAGGGGCCGTTCGCGACGTACCGGGTGACGCCTGGCTCGGTGCAGCGGACCACGGCCGGCATCCTCGGCAATGACGAGAGCGAGCCGGCTGTCGACCCGCTGCAGTTCCTGCTGGACGCTGCCGACGTACTGGGGTTGGACGGGCCGACGCTGGCGGGCTACACGGCTGAGCTGTCGAGCACGCTCGCTGCCGACGTACGGATGGCTTCTACTGCTGTGGGCAATGCAGAGCTCGCGGAGCTTCACCACACTGAGCTGGAAGGTCACCTGACCGGCCACCCGATCCTCGTCGCCAACAAGGGCCGCCAGGGCTTCTCAGCCTCCGACAGCGACCGCTACACCCCAGAAGCCCGTACGCCGCTCCGCCTGGTCTGGCTGGCGGTACGGCGAGGCCTGGCGGAGTTCCGGGGGACTCCTGACCTGTCGGAGCACGCAGTGGTCGGCCGCGAGCTCGGACCCGAGGCGCTGGAGGTGTTCCGGAACCAGCTGGTCGACCCGGACTCGTACGTCTGGCTCCCGGTCCACCCGTGGCAGCTGGACCACGTCGTCCGCACCCAGTGGTCACGCGAACTGGCCACCGGCGAGATCGTCGTCCTGGGGGAGGGGCCGGACGACTACCTGCCGACGCAGTCGATCCGCACGATGGTCAATCTCTCGTCCCCGCTGCGCTACCAGGTCAAGCTCCCGCTGAAGATCCTCAACACCTCGGTCTACCGAGGCATCCCCGTCCACTGCACGCTCGCCGCGCCCATGGTCACCCAGTGGCTCCGCGGCCTCTGGTACCGCGACGAAACCCTGCAGGCGCTGGGCGCCGAACTGCTCGGCGAGGTCGCCTCGGTCACCGTCCGGCACCCGCAACTCAATGCCGCACCCGGCATCCCGTACCAGTGGACCGAAACCCTCGGCTGCATCTGGCGCGACCCCCTGGACCCCCGCCTTCGCCCAGCTGAAACCGCCTGGCCCCTCGCCGCCGTCCTCCACATCGACTCCGCCGGCGAACCGCTGGTCGCGTCGTACATCCAACGCTCCGGCGCCACCCCCGAGGTCTGGATCAGCCACCTCCTCGCCACCATCCTCCGGCCGCTGCTCCACCTCCTCCACCACTACGGCATCACCGTCAACCCCCACGGCGAGAACCTCGCCATCATCTGCGACGAGTCCGGCCTCCCATCCCGTCTGGTCATCAAGGACCTCGTCGACGACGTCAACCTCTCCACCGACCCCATCCCCGCGCGTGGCGCGGAACCGGACTCCCACGATCGAGTCCTCCCGAGAAAGCCCTGGAACGTCCTGCGCCAGTACATGGTCGACGCCCTCTTCCTCGGCGTCCTCAACCCGCTCTCCCACCTCGTCCCGACTGTCGACCTCTGGGGCCTGGTCCGAGGCGAACTCGACCGCTACGCGCTCGAAAACCCCCACCTCGCCGACCGAATCGCCGCCACGGCGCTGACGGGCGAAACCTTCACCCGCTACCCGCTGAACGGCTACCGACTGACTCTTGGCTACGCGGACCTGGACACCCGCCCACCGATTCCTAAGACAGGAACCCTTAAGAATCCGCTCCACGACGCGACGCCGATTTCGCCGGTGAGGGAGTGACGTTTCGGGTGACTTATCGTTACTATTCCTGTGGCTTGCGTGACCGAACGCAGGCTGCCGGAAGAGGGCGACAATCGCCCGATTCACAGGCAAGATGTCCTTGTATCGTCCGGCGCCGATCGCATGCCGGACGCAGGGGGCGTTCTTGCTGGGGGCAGTCCGAGAACCGGGCTGGCCGCTGTCGCGATTGCGCAGAGAACGACGTGCCAGCCACTTGCTCACTAAGGACGTCCAGTGCCGCACCCCGGGGTCGATCGAGCCCTTGCTCTTCTGCAGCCGTTCCGGCAGCTGCCCAGCTGGGCCGATGATCTCGGCAAGTATCGCAAGCGTTTGCTCAAGGCATGGAACGCGGACACGATGTACAGCGGCCCGCTGGACGCGCCGGCGGAGGACGCGCGGCCGTCGCGCGGGCAGTGCGGGGTCACCTCCGCGTGGCTGATCGAACAACTGCTTGAGCGCGTCGACGAGTCGCAGCTCTCGTACTGCTACGGCACCGTGACGCATGAATCGACGCCGGTGCTGACCTCGCACTGCTGGGTCGAGGTCGTCGACGGCGCCTCCGAGCAACGCTGGGTCATCGACTTCACCGCCGACCAGGTCGAGACGCTGCGGAACTACGAAGTGCTCTGCTGGCCGCACGACGAACTGCTCGAACGTCTCGATGTCTTCTACGACGCCCACATCTCGCGGCTCGATCCGATCGAGCTGAGCAGCGACCTGGTCCAGAAGCGGCTCGACCTCCTCAAGGCCCGGCTGCTCGATCAGGAGCCCTCGGCCTGATTCTCCCTCCGCTCGAGGGAACCGAACGACGATTCACCCGGTCCTAGTCGACGGACCGGGCGCAGCTCGCCACGATTCCGGGCGGGCTGCCCCAGGTACCATCCTTCTCAGCGTGCCCGCGGGCACCGTGCACGACAGGAGGCGGCCGGATGAGCGCCCTTGCCATCGGGGCAGAAGTTCCTGCCCTCCGGGACTCGGCCCGGATCCCACTCACGCTCGAGCTGTGCCGCGCGGGTGACGAGCACTTCGCCGGCCTGGTCGGCGCCGCGGCCGCGCGGCACGGCGTCGAGGCGCGGGCGCTCGCCGTACGGACGCTGCTGCAGCTGCCTCGCGTGGCGGCGTACAGCGGGCGGATCCGGCGGCGTGATCTCGAGGCCGAGCTGCGGCACGCGGCGGTCGGGCTGCGGGCCGACCAGGCCAGGATCCCTGAGCTCGTGCCGACCGAGGCGTACCCGCTGAGCGTGCTGCGGTTCGTCGAGTGCGCGACCGAGGATGCCGACCCGATCTTCGGGTCGCTGCACTACCTGCGCAGCGCGCGGCCTGGCTCGCGGAACTTCGCGCTGGTCGATCCGATCCATCTACGGCCGGTGTCGTTGTGCAGCGTGTCGCCGATGGACTGGGCGGTCGTCGGCAAGCAGCTGAGCCGGCAGTTCGGCGTACCGGCGGAGCGGATGTGGGACGTGTCCCGGGTCTACTCGTTCGATGTCGCGCCGAAGAATGCCATTTCTACGCTGCTGGCCGGAGTACGCAAGGAATTGTCGCGCTCGGAATCCACCGCGGAACTGCTCACCACGGTGGTCGACCGGAATCTCGGATTCACCGGGTCGAGTTATCGCGCGGCGAACTGGCAGCACTGGTTGTCGGTACGGCCGCGGCCTTATCTGTACGTCGACGGGGTCGCGATCAGCCCACGGCAATTGCGGCTGCGGTACGGGACGCAGAGCCTGGCCGAGGTGCGCGGCCGGTACGGCGTACCGGTCGAGCAGAGCCGGGCCGAGCTCGCGGACTCGATGATCTGGTGCTGCCGGGTACGTGGCGGCACCGAGGCGGTCGAGCCGAACGAGCGCCGGCTGGTCCGCCGGCGCTCGTAAGGCCTTACTGGTCAGGCTTTGCTGGTCAGGGAGGGCGAAGCGTTCAGCATCGTCGGTGAAGGCCTCGCTCGCGGTGATCGTGATGCGGTCGGTCAGTTCGTCATCGCGACAGCGAAGCTGTACACGCCGTAGCCGAAGCCGATCACGATCGAGATCACCAGGATCCCGATGATCTGCTTCCAGAACCTGTACAGAGCGACGGCGGTGGTCAGCATCACGATGAGTACGAGGGCGCTGTTCTCGGTCATCTCGGCCCCTCACTTTCGATCTCCGGACTTGCAAACTTCGCGGTGTGCGCTAGATTGGGTCCCTTCACCGCTTCGATTGATTGCTATCAGTGAAGCGCATGGCAAATGGGTGTCAATGCACTTTCTTTGGCATCGCCAACAGGTCCGGACATAGCCAAATCGGCGACCGGAGACCTCCTTTCTGGCAATCCGGGGGCGTTCGCGTTGCCAAAACGGCGCGCTGGTTGCCAAAAGGCAGCGGCGGCGTCCCTGGGCAGCCTCGCGGCGACGTGCGTCCGTCGTACACTCAGAAGTTCTGGGCCTCGCGGAGCTTGCGGTTGATGCGGTCGCGGTCCGGCATCGTGGTGGCCAGGGAGAAGTCCTCGGCGGCGCAGGCCATCGCGGCGGTGACCCAGCGGGCGATGGCGGCGGTGAGGGTGGGGCCGTCGTCGATGAGTTTGGCGGCCAGGGCGGCGCAGAACGCGTCGCGGGTGATCGAGACCTCTTTGAAGGGGGAGCGGGAGACCGTCGGGAGGCGGTCGATCGTGGGGGCGGTGCGGGAGTAGATCAGGCCGCCGCCGTTGCTGAGCAGGCAGAGGGTGCCGACGCCGGCGTCCAGGAGGTGCTCGCCGAGGCGGTCGGCGTCGAAGCGGTCCTGGTCGGTCGGGCGGTAGCGCTCCAGCTCCCAGGCGTGCGCGACCAGGTAGTCGATCTGGGCGAGCGCCGGGCGGGAGATGCGGCCGTCGGTGTGCGGCTGGCCGGGGGTGACGATGATGATCGGGTGCGCCTCGTTCGAGTGCGCCAGGCTCAGGGTGCGCTGGACCGTTTCGCGTGGGACCTCGAAGGTGAGCAGGAGCGCGTCGCACTCCGCGATCTGCCGGCCGAGCAGATCGACGTCGCGGACGGTCAGGCTGATCTCCTTCTCGTTGCGCCACACCGCCGCGATGCTGTCGCCGAGGGAGAGCTCGAAGACGCCGGTCATCGGCGTACGGGCGCCGCGGACGATCTTGAGCAGCGACGTGTCCACGTTCTCCGCGCGCAGGTGCTGGACGATCTCGTGACCGAACGGGTCGTCGGCGACCGCGGCGACGAGCGAGACCTTCAGGCCGAGACGCGCTGCGGCGATCGCCTGGGTGACGCCTTTGCCGCCGGGCGTGAGGGTGAAGTCGTGCGCGGGGACGGAGGTCTCGTGCTGCGGGATCATCCGGGTCCGGAAGATCGCGTCCATCACCGCGCCGCCGACGACGAGAACGCGGCCCGCGGGAGCGGTTGGCGGTGGATCGGGGTCGCTCGCACTGGACAGCGGGCCGGCGGTAGGGGAGACCGGGCCGGGCTGGATCAGGCGGCGGGCGAGCTGGCGGAGGACCTCGGGTTCGGTGCTGCCGCGAAGGGTTCGGTCGCTGGGCGGTTCGATGGACGGCTCGCCCATCGCGTCGTGGAGGCGACGCCAGTTCGCGAGCAAGGTCGCGCGGCGACGGCCGACGGCGCCTGCGCGCAGGGACTGGATCACCTTGTCGTCGAGGCCGTGCTGGGCGTAGACATCGGCGAGCACACCGAGACCCAGTACGGCGTCCGCGACGATCCGGTGGGTCGCGTTCGTGGTGTCGCGGACGGCTTGGGCGATGATCTGGAGCGCGGCGTCGGGGCGGCCGATCTCCTGACGCTCGGCGTGCGCGCGGACCACGGGAAGGTTGAGGAGGGAGGCGACGTCCTCGTTCTTGGTGTCCTCGAGCCTGGCCAGAACCACGCCGGCCCGCATCCGGAGCGCCCGCAGCGCATGCGTCAGTACGACGGCGTCGGATGAGTCCGGATCATCGCGGTTGGCCATTCGCCCCCCGGCTTCATCGTGGTTCACCTCCAGTATGGGAAGGGCGCGGCGGGGGCGCGCGGCGTACCGGAGTGTTCGTTTCGGGCTCGTCGCGCAGCGGCTCGCTCGTTGCGGCCGGCTGTGCCGCGCGGTGAGGGCTCAGTTGGATACCAACCGGCTCACAGGTCTGATGACGGCGCGTAGCGGGAGTGGTCGGTATGTCCGGACCTGGTGACGCGTTCTGCTGTGCTGGTGGGCGGCCGCCGGGTTGTGCTTGCTAATGGCAACTATTTTTCGCAGGGGTCGTTGCGGTTGGCAAAGGACGGCCGCGGGGAGACGGGCTGGGAGATGTCGCGTAGGCTGCAGCGGTCTGCTGGTCCTCCCGACCGGCACGGCGACCACGGGGAGCAAGATGAAGACTGAGCAGGAGCTCGCGAGGGCTCAGCAGGACAGGTGGCAGCGCGCGTACGACGACAAGCCGCGCCTGCACGGGCCGGAACCGTCGGCACTGGCGCGCTGGACGGTGCGCCTCTTCGGTGCCGCAGGCATCGACGACGTCCTCGAACTCGGCGCCGGCCACGGCCGTGACGCGCTGTACCTGGCCCGTCAGGGTTTCAGCGTGCACGCGACCGACTTCAGCGAGTCAGCCCTGCACCAGCTCCGGCTGGACGCACAGCGTGACGGCCTCGACGACCGAGTGACCGCGGCACTGCACGACGTACGCGACCCCCTGCCGCCCGCCGACGCGACGGTCAACGCCGTCTACGCGAACCTGCTCCTCAACATGGCCTTCACCCGCACCGAACTCCGCTCCCTCCTCAACGAAATCCGCCGCGTCCTCCGCCCCGGCGGCCTGTTCGTCTACTCGGCCTGGTCCACCGAAGACCCCTGCTACGCCAAGTCCCCCGAGGTAGGCGACGGTCTCTACTCCAAAGACGGCTTCGCCGCCCGCTTCTTCGACCCGACCCTGATCAACGACCTCGCCGACCAGTGGGAACTCGGCGGCGCGGACCTGTACGACGAAGATCGCCGCAAGCTGTGGAGAGTCACCCAGGCCAAGCCGGCCTGAGCCTTTCTGGTGGGCGCGCGGCGGGGCTGTCGTGTCGGCCCTTGTGCCAACTCCAGCTGCTTCGTCACCCCAGCCACCTGCCTCGCGCACCCGGTTGGCGGGCTGACGCCAGGCACCTGGCCGGCGCGCTCACCCCATCCACCCGACTGGCTCGTTCACCACGTCCACTCTCGGCTGGTCGCCGCTGCCCCGCCGGGTGACGTCGCTGGAACTTCCCGCCGCTGCCGGCGAAGGGAAGGCGAGGAGGTCGAGGCCGAGTCGCACCGGTCAGGTCCGGGGTACCGGCTGACTTGGTTACGGTGCAGCTTCCGGCGCACCGGCTGCTGCAGTCGGCGCGCCCTCTGCTCGCGGGTGTCTTGCTCGTTCGCCTGCTCGCCTGCTCGCCTGCTCGCCTGCTCGCCCGCCCGCGCCGCCGGCACGCTCGCGACGTCCGCCCGGCTGACTTGTTCACCACGTCCACTCCCGGCTGGTCGCCGCTGTCTCGCCGGGTGACGTCGCTGGAACTTCCCGCCGCTGCCGGCGAAGGGAAAGCGGGGAGGTCGGGGGCCGAGTCGCACCGGTCAGGTCCGGGGCACCGGCTGACTTGGCGCACCGGTCGACCTGGCCGGTGCGCCTCTTGCTTGCCTGTTCATCTGCTTGCCTCGCGTGCTCGCCGTCTGTTCGGCAGCGGGCGGCGGAGGTTAGTTCGCCTGGCTGGGGGTGGACATGTTGAAGTCGGGGATGAGGAGGGGTGGGGTGGCGGTGCGGGAGAAGTCGTCGCCCCACTCGCGGGAGAAGGAGGGGACGGTGGCGCCTGCGGCGGTGAAGCGGGTGAGGAGGTCGATGGGGCTTTCGTTGAAGCGGAAGTTGTTGACGGCGGCGGTGACTTCGCCGTTTTCGACCTGGTAGACGCCGTCGCGGGTGAGGCCGGTGACGAGGAGGGTTTGGGGGTCTACTACTCGGATGTACCAGAGGCAGGTGAGGAGTAGGCCGTTGTCCATCCCCGCGACCAGGTCGTCTACTGAGCCGGTGGCGCCGTCTACGGAGAGGATGTAGTTGTCGATGGCGGGGGTGGCTGCCGACGTTCCGGCCAGAGATGCGGTGAAGCGGCTTTGCATGAGGGTTTCTAGTTTGCCGGTGCGGATCCAGTCCGTCGCGGTGAGGGTCAGGCCGTTGTCGAAGACGCTGCTGGCGCCGCCGGAGGAGCGGGCTACGGCGAAGGGGAAGGTTTCGAGGCCTGGGAGGTGCGGGTCGGAGCGGAGGTTCACCGGGTGCGGTGACAGGGTTTCGCCTACGCGGGAACCGCCGCCTGGCTTGGAGAACGGGCTGTTGCCGTCGGCGGCGTCTCGGCCGTCCAAGGTCCAGAACAGGTACGTCGTGAGGTCGGCGACCGCGGCGGGCGGGAGGATCGTGGGGTGGCGGCCGGCGTCGACCGAGACGGTGCGCTGGGCCCAGCCGAGGCGGCGGGTCAGTTCGGCGTCGAGGGACAGCGGGTCGATGTCGGTGAAGTCGCGGGTGGCGGCGCCGGCCCAGGCGGACTGGGACAGATCGCCGGACTTGCCGGTGGCGCTGACGAAACCGCGGGGGAGCGAGTGCCGCAGGCGCAGCCCGGCGGACGAGCCGGCGTACAGGGTGACGACCTCGTGGTCGGCGAAACCGTAGAGCCACCGACCTTCGCGGCCGGCGCGAGCGAGGACTTCGCCGAGCGCGGGCGCGAACTTCTCGTACACGCCGACCGACGTCTCGTCGGCCTCGTCGTCCCAGCCGGGGCCGACGGTGCCGTCGACGAGCGGGCGGGCGTCCTCGGCCGGTTCGGCGTCGCGGGCGGTCGCGACCGCGGCCTCGACGATGTCGCGCAGCGACTCCGACGTCACCGACGAGCGGCTGACGATGCCGACTGCGGTCCCTTCGCCAGCGCCGACGGTCGCGATCACCGTGACGCTGCTGCCGCGCATCGCGCCGTTCGTGGTCAGGGTGTTGTTCGCCCAGCGCAGGTTCGCGCTGGAGGTCTCGGCGACGAGGACGACGCAGCCCTCGGCGCCCGCGGCGGCTGCCAGCTCCAGGGCCTGCTCGACGGTGTCCTGCGGGGTGAGCTGAATGGCGGTCGTCACCGGCCGGCCTCCTGCGTGGTGTTGAGGATGTTGACGTCGCGGAACAGGGCGGACGGGCAGCCGTGGGTGACCGCGCCGGACTGGGACGGCTGCGCCTTGCCGCAGTTCAGCGCGCCGCCGAGCAGATAGGTCTGCGGGCCGCCGACCGCCTCCATCGAGCCCCAGAACTCGGTGGTGGTCGCCTGGTACGCGACGTCGCGCAGTTGGCCGTCGAGCTTGCCGTCGGTGATCTTGAAGAACCGCTGCCCGGTGAACTGGAAGTTGTAGCGCTGCATGTCGATCGACCAGGACTTGTCGCCGACGATGTAGATCCCGTTCTTCACCCGGCTGATCAGCTCCTCGGTCGAGGGGCCGTCGAGTGCGGGTTGCAGCGAGACGTTCGCCATCCGCTGGATGGGGATGTGCCCGGAGGAGTCGGCGTACGCGCACCCGTTGGAGCGTGGCGTGCCGAGGACGTCCTCGTTGACCGTCGCCATCCGGCGGTCGACCTGGTACCCGACGAGGATGCCGTCCTTGACCAGGTCCCACTGCTGACCGGCGACGCCCTCGTCGTCGTACCCGACTGTCGACAGGCCGTGCTCGGCGGTGCGGTCGCCGGTGACGTGCATGATCGGCGAGCCGTACTTCAGCGTGCCGAGCTGGTCGAGGGTCGCGAAGCTGGTGCCCGCGTAGTTCGCCTCGTAGCCGAGGGCGCGGTCGAGCTCGGTGGCGTGGCCGATCGACTCATGGATGGTCAGCCAGAGGTTCGTCGGGTCGACGACCACGTCGTACCGGCCCGGTTCGACGCTGGGGGCAACCATCTTGTCGGCCAGCCAGCCGGGCATCCGGGCGAGCTCGCCGTCCCAGTCCCAGCCGGTGCCGGTCATGTACTCCCAGCCGCGACCGGCCGGGGGAGCGCAGGTCGTCATCGTGTCGAAGCGGCCCGTCTCGGGGTCGACCGAGGTCGCCTGGATCGACGGGCCGATGCGGACGCGTTGCTGCGTGTACGACGTACCTTCGGAGTTCGCGTAGAACTTGCACTCGTGCACGGACGCGACGTGCGCGTTGACGTGCGTGACACCGTCGGCGTCGAGCAGGCGGCGGCTGTAGTCGGCGAGCAGCGCGACCTTCTCCGCGCGCGGCAGGCTGAACGGGTCGATCTCGTACGACGACACCCAGGTGACGTCGTCGTACACCGGCTCGTCGGCCAGCTCGATCGGCTCGGTGTTGATCGGCCGCGAGACCTGCGCGAGGTTGACCGCCTGCTCGGCGACGGCGACCGCGCTGTCCGTCGTCAGCGCGACGGCGGCGGCGAAACCCCACGTCCCGTCGTGGATGACGCGCACGGCCAGCCCGAGGTCCTCGTCGTCGCGCGCGCTCTCCAGCGCACCGTCGCGCAGCGAGATCGACTCCGACCGGATCCGCTCCAGCCGGAACTCCGCGAAACTCGCGCCGAGATCCTTGGCACGTTGCAGGGCGGCACCGGCCAGCTCGTGGCGCGGCAGGGCAAGGAACGACTCGTCGAGATCAGGCACGACCACGACCTTAGTACGTCGTACGGACCGTTTTCGCGTGGATCGAATTCCTTGTGGACAACGCCGCTGGTCAGCAGCCGATCCGGCGGACGGTCTCGGTGAGGCGAGCGATCCACCGCGCCGCGGCGGGGCTCGACTCCGGCTCGTCGGCGAACGAGAACAGTCCCTGGATCGCCATCGCCGGCAGCGTGTCGCGGAGGTTGCCCGCGTCGCCGTACGCCGCGATGGTCGCGTCCCAGCTCGACGGGTCGACCGAGGAGACCAGGAACCAGGCGAGGTCGTCGAGACCGGGGCCGATGCGCAGGTCCTCCCAGTCGAGGAGGGCGATCTCGCCGTCGTACGACGTGCGCATGTTGCGCGCCGAGGCGTCGCCGTGAACGAGGGTGGGCGGTCCGGCGGACGCGGCCCGTTGTTCGGCGGCGGCGACTCGGCCCACGAGGTCGTCGCCCAGGGCGCGGACGGCCGGCGTCAGGTCGGGCCTGTTGCGCGCGGTGGTCCAGGTTTCGGTGAAGAGGGTGTCGACAAGGTCGGACACGTCGTCCTGAGCCAGCCACGGCCATTCGGTGAGGGCGCGGCCTTCCCAGCGCTTGTGCAGACCGGCGAGCAGGCGCGCCGCATCAACTGGGTCGGCGCCGAGGCGCCAGTCGGAGAGGTCCTCCAGCTCGAGGTGGGTCGCGCCGTTGTTCTCCTCGGCGAGGAAGCAGGCCGGGACTCGGACGCCGACGGCTGGGCCGATCTCGCGGTAGAAGCGGACCTCGCGGGTGAACATCTGCAGGCGGTCGGGGATCGAGCCCGGCGCGGCCGGCTCACGGCGCTTGGTGAAGGTCTTCGGCACCGTCGCATCGTCGCAGAGCTGCGCGATGGCGCAATGGATTTACCGGGCGCCGCGGACGGCTCGGATCACCAGGTCGGGGCGGTCGAGGTGAATGTAGTGGCCGGCGTCGGGGACGACGGTGTGGTGGGCGTTGGCCGCGGCGGCCAAGGCTTCTTGAACCACGAGGACTGGTTCGACGAAGGCGGCTGGGCGGCCCTTCATGGCGGTGAACAGGGTGATGGGCACGTCGGGCCAGGTTGCGGAAGCACGGAGGTGGGCGATGTCGGGGAGGTGGTCGAGGATCATCGGGATCTCGTCGAGGATGGTGAAGAGCTGGGCGTCGGTCTCGACGTAGGAGAGGTAGGCGTCGCGCAGGAGGGGCTCGTCGGCGGTCTGGGCGGTTTGGATGGCCAGCTCCTGGGCGGCGGGGAGGATGGCGGCGGCGCGAGGGTCAGAGGGGGTGGGGTGACGGGAGGCTTCGGCGAATGCCTCGGGAGTGAGGGAGTCCGACCACAGGGCCTCGTGAGACGGGTCTAGGAGGACCAGGCCCTTCAGCAGGTCAGGGCGTTGCCAGGCGACGAGCTGGGAGAGCAGGCCGCCCCAGCTGTGCCCTACGAGGACTGCTGGGCCTACAGCGTCGAGTACGGCGATCAGGTCGGTGATCTGGAGGTCCAGCGTGAGCGGAGCCGCGTCACTGAGGCCGTAGCCGGCTCGGTCGTAGGCGATGACGCGGTGGTCGGTCGCCAACTCCTTGAAGCAGGCGGCGAAGGTGATGACGGGGGACATGGCCCCGGCCTCGAAGACGACGGCTGGGCCCTTGCCGGCTTCAAGCCAGCGGAGGGTGCGGGGGCCGCGCGGGAGGTCACGCCGTACGGCGCCGCAGAGGGCGGCGAAGGCCTGGGCCGGTTTGTCCATCAGGTGAAGGTAGCGAGGTCGCGGGTCGCGTAGCGGTGGTGATCGAGCTCCTCCTCCATGACGACGTAGAGGCACTCGGCGACCGGGCGGTCGGCTTCGGGGTAGCCGGGGGCCGGTGGGCGCTTGCAGGGGCGGCCGAGGTCGGCGTCGGTGAGGGAGTCGAGGATCTGGCGTACGACGGACTGGCGGTCCCGGCGGGCGGCCAGGACCTCCTCGTACGGCGGCGCGGCGGCGAGGGTCATGCCCAGTGTGGCCGCATCGGTCACGGAGTAGGCGGTCTGCGGGAGCGCCAGCGGGTGGAACGGGTTCTCCTGGTCGAGGATCGTCCGGCTCGCCCAGGAGTCGGTGATGAAGACCAGGTGGCGCAGCGTCTCGGCGAAGGACCACTCGTCGTTGACTCGCTGCGAGGTCAGCGCCGCGGGGACGCGGGCGGTGGTCTCGGCCCACAAGGACTCGATCGTCGTCCACAGGGCGCGGAAGTCGTCGATGCTGCCCACCGAGCGCAGCTGGACGCGTTCGGGGTGGCGGCGGTCGAGCTCGGTCTCGACGTACGCCGTGACGTCGACGCCGTTCACGACCAGGCGTTCGACGTACCCGGAGACGTCGACGTCGACGAGCGTGGCGTCGACGATCCGGGCGCCGGTCAGGTCGCAGTCGACGAAGCGGGTGTCGCGGAGGTCGGCGACGTGGAAGCGGGCGCCGCGGAAGCGGTCGGTGTCCGGCGTACGGTCGTGGCCGGCCGACCAGCGGTGGGGTCCGAACTGTGCGGTCATGATGAGCAGTGTGCCGGTGATCCAGGACGATTTCGGGTAGTCGGGAACCTCCGGCGGTTCAGCGGTGTAGTGGGGGTGGACGGAGAAGGAGGCGGCATCAGCGACGAGGCCGGCATCGTGGACCGGGTCCGGGGCGGCGACACTGCCGCCTACGCGGAGCTGGTACGCCGCCATGCGCCGGTGGCGCAGCGGATGGCGGTGCTGCTCGGCGCTGGGTCGGACGCGGACGACGTGGTGCAGGAGTCGTTCGTGAAGGCGTACCGGTCGCTGGGCAGCTTCCGGAACGAGTCGGCGTTCCGGCCGTGGCTGCTGCGGATCGTCGCCAACGAGACGCGTAACCAGATGCGCTCCCGGCGGCGCAGGCTGCGGCGGGAAGAGCTGGTGGCGCTGCCGGACGAGGTGCTCGACGACCCGGCGACGGCTGCGCTGTCTGCTGAGCGGCGGCGCGAGTTGCTGGACGCGCTGAAGGCTCTGCCCGACCAGTACCGGCTGGTGGTGACCTGCCGCTACCTGTTGGAGCTGGACGAGCAGGAGACGGCCACTGTGCTCGGCTGGCCCAAGGGGACGGTCAAGTCGCGGCTGCACCGAGCACTGCAGAAGCTACGGAGCCAACTGCCTGACAAGGAGGTGCAGCGATGACGGACGAGCAGTTGGCTGAGGAGCTCAGGGCGCTTGGGCGTTCGTATGCGCCTCCGGTGGCGCCTGATCTGGCGGCGGCTGTGCTGGAGCGAGTGGCTGTACGGCGTACTGCAGGTGAGGTGATCCGGAGCAAGTGGCGAGCGCTGCTGGCGTTGCTGGCTGTGCTGGTCGCCGGGGTCATGGTGGCGCCGCCGGTGCGAGCTGCTGTTGCCGAGTGGCTCAACATCGGAGGCGTGGAGGCGCGTCCTGTTCCTAGTGGGCCGACGAGTGCGCCTGGGCCGCCGGTTGTCGCTGGCAAGCAGTCGGTCGCTGAGGCCGGGCGGAGCGCCGGGATCACTCCGCTCGTACCAGCCAGGCTCGGTGCGCCCGCAGGTGCCGAGGGCGCGGACGGGAAGGTCGCGATGAGCTGGAACACCGCGCACGGTGTCGTACGGCTGGAGCAGTTCGCTGATCGGCTGTCGCCGCTGTACGTGAAGAAGTACTACGAGTCGCTGGAGCCGGTGCCGTCGGTCAACGGCTACTGGTTCAGCACGCCGCACGAGCTGGTGCTGGAGGACCGAAACGGGGTGGAGCGCTGGGAGCGGGTCGCTGGGCCCACGCTGGTCTGGGTGTACGACGGCCTCACGTTCCGGCTCGAGGGCGCGCAGGACAAGCAGCAGGCGCAGGAGATCGCCGAGTCGGTCAGGCGGTAGCGCGGCCGTAGACGGAGACGTGCATGCCCTCGCCGGTGTACCGCTCCTTCTCCCAGCCGCCCCAGCGGTCGACCAGCTTCATCCCGGCCAGGCGGGCCATCAGGTCGAGCTCGGAGGGCCAGGCCAGGCGGCAGGAGATCGGGCCGAGGTGCACGCCGGCTGCGTCGAGGCGGACGTGGTTCTCGTCGAGGATCTGGGTCGCGGGGTCGTAGCGGCAGACGTCCAGTACGACGTACGACGGCTCTACCTGCTCGGCGTTGACGTACTGGTTCGCCGGGAGCCACGCGCTCGGTACCGCGGCCTCGACGAGGAAGACGCCGTCGTCGGTGAGGTGGCGCGCGGCGTTCTCGAAGCAGCGGACCTGGGCGTCCTGGGTGAGCAGGTTGAAGATCGTGTTGAAGACCAGGTAGACGAGCGGGTAGGTGCGGCCGGTCGTGGTGGTGGTCATGTCGCCGACGCGGACGTTGAAGTCGGCGCCGCCGGGGCGGGTGCGGAGTTGCTCGACCATGTCGGGGGAGAGCTCGATGCCGTCGACGCGGATGCCGCGTTGCGTGAGCGGGTGCGCGATGCGGCCGGTGCCGATGGCGAACTCCAAGGCGGAGTCGCCGCGGGCGAGGTCGGCGAGCAGGTCGACGGCCGGCTGCTCGTCGCCGCGGGAGGAGGTGACGTCCCGGGCGGCGACGGAGGGACCGAAGGCGGCGGCGGGGTCGAAGTCACGCATGGAGTTCAGCCTTGCGGGCGTCGACGGCCGAAGCAACGCAATTACTGCGGGAACTTCCCGGCCGGCAGCGGTGTAGGTGACATATGAAGACTTTGCTGCGGTTGGGTGGGGTGTTGCTGATCGTCATGTCGGCCTGGATCGCGGTGCCGGCGCAGGCGGGTGGGCCGACGAGTGTGCTGGTGAGTGCGCCGGCGCTGCAGAAGGTCGAGGCTGCCGGGCACCAGGATCCGAACTACGACATGCTGATGCAGGGGATCGGCACGTCGTTCAAGGATCATCCGGGATGGAAGGCCGAGGGGCACGGGCCGGTGGTGCGGGCGACCTGGCTGATCCACGACATGTCGGTGTGGCGGCTCGATCTGATCTACACCGGCGCGGAGGGCGGGCCGTGGGTGGCGACGTTCGAGACCCGGAACGGCGGGACGTTGCCGGACAAACCGGTCTGGCATCCGGCGGCTGACAGCGGGGCGTTGCTGTCGGCGCTGGCTCAGCTGGGGATGACCTCGGAGAAGACGACCGACGATGCGACGCCTGAGGTCGCCGTCGCGGAGGATGTGGCGGCGGCTGCCACCACCTCCACCAACGCGTTCACCGGGTGGCGCTGGGCGCTGCCAGGGATGCTCGTCGGGGCCGTGCTCGCGGTGCTCGCCGTGAAGCTGTGGCCCCGGCGGCGCTGGGAACTGATCGATCAGGAGTAGCCGTCGGGAGTCGATCGGCCGGCGCTACAGGTCCGCGACCTGGATCAGAACCTTGCCCACGGCACCTGATTCGACAGCTCGGTGCGCGTCGCCGGTCTGGTCCAGGGAGAACGTCAGCAGCGGCAGGCCGGCCGATTCGCCGACGGGGAGAGCGCCGGCGTCGATCGCCGCGGTGACGTCCTGGGCCGCGGCGGTCAGCTTGTCCCACCCGACCGTGTACAGCAGCACGAACTGGTAGCGCGCGTTGAGATTCATGTTCTGCCGGATGTCCAGCGCGAACGGCGCTCCACCGTCGTTGGCGTAGATCGCGATCGTGCCGCGCGGCCGCAGTACGGCGAGGTCCAGGTCGCTGTTGCCGCCCGCGGCGACCTCGACGATCACGTCGACGCCGTCGGGAGCGATCGCGCGGATCTGGTCCGCGGCGTCGGGGTCGCGGTAGTTGACCGTGTGGTGGGCACCGGCGGCCGTCGCGTACGCCGCCTTGGCGTCGCCGCTGACCGTCGCGATGACGGTCGCGCCGGCCCAGCGGGCGAGTTGCACGGCGGCGTGGCCGACCGCGCCCGCGCCTCCGGCGACGAGGATCGTCCGGCCGTCGAGCGCGCCGGGCGCGAGGCGGGACGGGCCGTCCTCGGCGACGGTGAGCGCGCGGTGCGCGGTGATCGCGGGGACGCCGACGCTCGCGCCGATGTCGAAGGACGCACCATCAGGCAGCGGGAAGACGCGTGACGCAGGTACGACAGTGAATTCCTGGGCAGTTCCACTGGCTGGTCGCTGGTACGCCGCCAGAGTCACCCAGACCCGGTCGCCCACAGCCGGCCCAGACACGTCCGAGCCAACCGCGTCGATCACCCCCGCGCCGTCCTGGTTCGGCACCGACAGCGGGATCTCCGTGTCGCCGTACGCCCCGCTGCGCGACTTCCAGTCGGTCGGGTTCACGCCCGAGACCGCGATCCGCACCCGCACCTCCCCGGGCCCGGGCGACGGCACCTCGAGATCGGTCACTCGCAGTACGTCGGCGTTCCCCAACTCGCTGTGCACAACGGCTCGCATCGGTGCTCCCGGTTCCATGGCTGTTGCCAACCACAACCCACCCACCGGCACCGATCTTCCCCAGGAGAGCAAAATCCACTAGATGGATCGACATTCTCACTATTCAAGACAGGAGCAGGATGGTGGAAGACTCTGGCCTACCGTCATCCGGCTGGGTTTCCAGTCCATCGTTGTCAGGAGTGCTCGTGAGTACCTCGGTCGCCACGGCCGTCTCACCGACCCGGCAGGCCCTGCGCCGTGTCCGCCGGGACCGCAGTGCCCGGCTCGGCGCCGTCCTGGTCGTCGTACTGATCGTCATCGCGGCGGCCGCACCGCTGCTGGTCAAGCTCGAGGGGCAGGACGCCTACACGTACAACATCGGCCTGCTCGACCCCCTGCGCGGCAACGCCCCGCGCGGCGCGGTCGGTGGGCTGAGCGGCGACCACTGGTTCGGCGTCGAGCCGCTGACCGGGCGCGACCTGTTCGCGATCACGGTCCTCGGATTGCGTACGTCGCTGTTCATCGCCGTCGTCGCGACCGCGATCACCACCGTGCTCGGCACCCTGGTCGGCATCAGTGCGGCGTACTTCGGCGGCTGGTACGACGCGGTCGTGTCGCGGCTGCTCGACTTCCTGTTCGGCTTCCCGCAGCTCGTCTTCATGATTGCCCTGGGCATCATTGTCCCGTCCGGCTTCCCGCGCTGGCTGCTGCTGATCCTGGTGCTCAGCGTGTTCGGCTGGGCCGGTCTGGCCCGGCTGATCCGCAACCAGGCGCGCTCGCTGGTCACCCGCGAGTTCGTCGAGGCGGCGCGCTCGGCCGGTTCCGGCGGCTGGCACGTGGTCACCCGCGAGCTGCTGCCGAACCTGCTCGGCCCGGTGCTGGTGATCGCGACGATGGCCGTGCCGGGTGTGATCGGGACCGAAGCCGCGCTGTCGTTCCTCGGCGTCGGCGTGACGCCGCCGACCCCGAGCCTGGGCCGGTCGATCTCCGACTCGATCGCCTGGGTCTACACCGGCTCCGACCCGTGGTTCCTGGTGTTCCCCGGCGCGATGCTGTTTCTCGCCGTACTGGGCTTCACGCTGCTCGGTGACGGCGTCCGGGACGCGTTCGACGTCCGGCTGCGGAGGGCGAACTGATGCCCGACCTGGTGTGGTTCGTGATCCGCAGGCTGCTGGCGACCGTCCTGGTGATGCTCGCGCTCAGTCTGGCCGTCTACCTGATCTTCTACGCGCTGCCCGCCGACCCGGCCCGGCTCGGCTGCGGAAAACCCTGTACGCCGGACCGCCTGGAGCAGGCGCGGCATTTCATGCAGCTCGACCAGAGCGTCGTCCAGCAGTACCTCAACTTCCTCAAGGGCATCGTTGCCGGCCGGAGCTTCGGCGAGGGCGCCGCGACCGTGCAGTGCAAAGCACCCTGCTTCGGGTACTCGTTCCCGCTGGCCCGCCCGGTCACCACGCTGATCATCAGCCGGCTGCCCGTCACCCTGTCGATCGCGCTCGGCGCGGCCGTCCTGTGGCTGATCGTCGGCGTCTCGCTCGGCGTCGGTGCGGCGCTGAAGCGCGGCAAGCTGCTCGACCGCGCGGCCGTCGGGTTCGCGCTGGTCGGCGTGGCGTCACCGTCGTTCCTGGTCGGGCTGCTGGCGATCCTGGTCTTCGGTTTCTGGCTGAACATGGTCCCGGTCAACGGGTACGTGCCGCTCACCGAGAGCCCGGTCGACTGGGCCTGGCACCTGATCACCCCCTGGCTGGTGCTGGCCGCGCTGAACGCGGCGTCGTACATCAGATTGACCAGGGCGCAGATGCTCGAGGAGCTCAACCTCGACCACATCACCACCGCGCGGGCCAAGGGCGCGGGCGAGGGCCGGGTCGTCGTCGTGCACGGCCTGCGCGGGGTCCTGGTCCCGATCGTGACGATCTTCGGGCTCGACCTCGGTGGTCTGCTCGGCGGCGCGATCCTGACCGAGAAGGTGTTCAGCATGCAGGGGCTCGGCGAGCTGCTGATCAGCGGCGTCGGGCAGCTCGACGTCGCGGTGGTGGTCGGGGTGACGCTGTTCGCGGCGTTCCTGGTGATCGTCGCCAACCTGGTGGTGGACGTGCTGCACGGAGTTCTCGACCCGAGGGTTGGCCATGCCTGATCTCACGCCTGATCTCAAGCCTGTACTCGAAGTGCACGACCTGCACGTCACCTTCACGACCGAGGGCGGGCCGGTACCGGCCGTGGCCGGGATCGACCTCGCGGTCGCGCCCGGGCAGACGCTGGCCATCGTCGGCGAGTCCGGCTCGGGCAAGAGCGTCAGCTCGGCCGCGGTGATGGGGCTGCTGCCGTCGAACGCCGAGGTCAAGGGCGAGGTGCTGCTCGGCGGCCGCGAGCTGGTCGGGCTCCCGAACGAGGAGCTGCGCAAGATCCGTGGCAACGACATCGCGCTGGTCTTCCAGGACGCGCTCTCCGCGCTCAACCCGTACTACTCCGTCGGCTGGCAGATCGCCGAGGCGTACCGGCTGCACCACGACACCTCGAAGAAGGAAGCCTGGAAGCGGGCGGTCCGGATGCTCGACCTGGTCGGCATCCCGGCGGCCGAGCAGCGGGCCCGGTCGTACCCGCACGAGTTCTCCGGGGGAATGCGGCAGCGGGTCGTGATCGCTATGGCTTTGGTGAACGACCCCAAGGTGCTGATCGCGGACGAGCCGACGACCGCGCTCGACGTGACGGTCCAGGCGCAGATCCTGCGGCTGCTCGAGGACGTCCAGCGCGAGTTCGACACCGCGCTGGTGCTGATCTCGCACGACCTCGGGGTGGTCGCCGAGGTCGCCGACGACATCCTGGTGATGTACGCCGGCCGCGCGGCCGAGCGCGGCACCGTGCGCGACCTGTTCTTCCGGGCGGCGCACCCGTACAGCCTGGGGCTGCTCGGCGCGATGCCGCGGGTCGATGTCCCGCCGCGGCACCGGTTGGCAACGATTCCCGGGAGCCCGCCGTCGCCGGGGTCGGTGAAGACGGGGTGCCCGTTCCAGCCGCGGTGTGCGTACGCCGTACAGGTGGGGGAGCGGTGCGTGACCGAACGGCCGGAGCTGACGCCGCGACCCGGCGAGGGCGACCACGAGGCGGCCTGCCACCTGGGCCGGCGCCCGGAGGTGAAGCTGTGAGCGGAGTGTCGACGGCCGCGAGCGATGGCGTGGGCGAGGAGCTCCTCCGGCTCAACGGGGTGAAGAAGTACTTCGGTGTCCGGGGTGTGCCGTTCCGGAAGGCGGGTGCGGTCCGGGCGGTCGACGGGATCGACTTCGTCGTCCGCAAGGGCGAGACCGTCGGTCTGGTCGGCGAGTCCGGCTCGGGCAAGTCGACGCTCGCGCGCCTCGCGATGCGGCTGCTCGACCCGACCGCCGGCACGGTCAGCATCGCCGGTCAGGACGTCACCAAGCTGCGCGGCCGCCGGCTGCGCCCGGTCCGCCGCAAGATCCAGATGGTCTTCCAGGATCCGCAGGCCTCGCTCAACCCGCGGCAGTCGGTCGGCACGATCCTGTCGACGCCGTTCCGGGCGCAGGGGATCAAGCCGAGCCGCGCCCAGTTGATCGAGCTGCTGCAGCAGGTCGGGCTGTCCGAGGAGCACCTCGAGCGCTACCCGCACGAGTTCTCCGGCGGGCAGCGCCAGCGGATCGGCATCGCCCGGGCGCTCGCGGTGAAGCCCGAGCTGCTGGTCTGCGACGAGCCGGTCTCCGCGCTCGACGTGTCGGTCCAGGCGCAGGTGCTCAACCTGCTCGCGGATCTGCGCGACGAGCTGGGGCTGTCGTACGTGCTGGTCGCGCACGACCTGGCCGTCGTACGGCAGGTGGCTGATCGGCTGGCCGTGATGTACCTCGGCACGATCGTCGAGGAGGGCCCGGCCGCCGACGTGTACGCCAACCCGGCGCACCCGTACACGCGGGCGTTGCTGTCCGCCGTACCGGTTCCTGAACCAGGCGCCGTGCGGGAGCGGATCGTGCTGACCGGTGACGTGCCGACGCCGATCGACCCGCCGTCCGGCTGTCCGTTCCGGACCCGGTGCTACAAGGCCCAGGACGTCTGCGCGACGGTCCGGCCGGCCCTCGAAGAAGTCAGCGGCGAGCACCGGGTCGCCTGCTACTTCCCCGAAACCTCCGAACCCCCACTGTCTGAGAGGACATCATGAAGAGCATCACCCGGGCGGTCGCTGTCGCAGGGGCGCTGGCCCTCGCGCTGGCCGCCTGCAACGCCAACGACAAGTCCACGCCCGGCGCGGGTGGCGACGCCACCGCGGAGAAGGGCGGCACGCTGCACTACCTGAGCACCAGCAAGGAGATCAGCTACGACCCGGCCAAGAGCCAGAACCTCGGGATCAGCGGTATCCACCTGGTGCTGCGCGGCCTGACCTCGTGGAAGACCACCGAGGGCAAGGGCGCCGAGCTGGTGCCCGACCTGGCCACCGACACCGGGCAGGTCGCCGACGGCGGCAAGACCTGGACGTACAAGCTGAAGCCGGGCCTCAAGTACGCCGACGGGTCGCCGATCGTTGCCGCTGACATCAAGTACGGCGTCGAACGGTCGTTCGCGCCGGAGCTGTCCGGCGGCCTGGGCTACCACAAGGCGCTGCTGGCCGGGGCCGAGAAGTACACCGGTCCGTACAAGGGCCAGGAGCTGGCGTCGGTCGAGGCACCGGACGAGACCACGATCGTGTTCAAGCTGAACAAGCCGTACGGCGACTGGCCGTGGATCGTCAGCATGCCGGCCTTCTCGCCGGTGCCGAAGAAGGCCGACACCGACCCCGCCCACTACGGCGAGGACCCCGTGGCCAGCGGCCCCTACCAGGTCAAGCAGTACGTGCCCGGTTCGAAGCTCGAGCTGGAGCGCAACCCCAACTGGGACCAGGCGACCGACCCGGCGCGGACCGCGCTGCCGGACTCGATCGTCACCGACATGGGTCTGCAGCCCGACGTGGTGAACCAGCGGCTGATCGCCGACGCCGGTGACGACAAGTTCTCCGCCGCGACCGGCGTCTCGGTGCCGGCCGCGCTGATCCCGACCGTGACCGGCAACCCGGCGGTCAAGGCCCGCGTCGCGACCTCGCCGTCCGGCGCGCTGCAGTACCTGGCGATGAACAACAAGCGCCCGGCGCTGGCCAACCCCGAGGTCCGCAAGGCGATCCAGTACGCCGTCGACAAGCAGGCCGTCCAGGTCGCCGTCGGCGGTCCGGAGTTCGGTGGCGAGCTCGCGACCACGCTGATCACGCCGGGCATCGAGGGCTACAGCAAGTTCGACCTGTACCCGGCGCCGCCGCAGGGCGACCCGGAGAAGGCCAAGACGATGCTGGCCGCGGCCGGTGCCACCAACCTCAACCTGGTGCTGGCCGCCGACAACCAGAAGCTCGGCGTCGCGCAGGCGATCCAGCAGGGCCTGAAGCGGGCCGGGATCACGGTCACCATCAAGCCGTACGAGGCCGAGGCGCTGACCGAGGTACAGACCAACGCCAAGGGCGACTACGACCTGACCGTCGGCAGCTGGCTGCCGGACTTCCCGAGCGCGATCGGCAACATCCAGCCGCTGTTCGCCACCTCGGAGATCGGCAACGGCGGGTACAACCTGTCCCGGTACTCCAACCCGGCCGTCGACACGGCGATCGCCGCCGCGACCGGTGAGCCAGACCGGGCCAAGGCCGCGACGCAGTGGGCGGCGCTGGACAAGCAGATCCTCGGTGACTCGCCGATGGTTCCGCTGCTCTACGCCCGCAACGCGTTCCTGCACGGGTCGAAGGTGCAGAACTTCTACCTGAGCGCCTACCCGCCGTACGCGAACACGCTGATCGTCGGGCTGAGCAAGTAACGATGAGGATCCTGCGAGCCGCCGACCAGCAGCAGGTGGCCTGGCGCAACGGCGCCGGGCTGACCACCGAGCTGGCCGGCGGCGGTGCGGCGAGCGACTTCGCCTGGCGGGTCAGCCTGGCCGAGGTCGTGGAGGACTGCGAGTTCTCGGTGTTCCCGGACGTCGACCGGACGATCGTGCTGGTCGAGGGCGACGCGATGGTCCTGGAGCTGGACGGGGCCGAGCAGGAGCTGACTCGCTTCGTGCCGTTCGGCTTCGACGGTGCGGCCGCGGTGCGGTGCCGGGTGGCCGGTCCGACGCGGGACCTCAACCTGATGACGCGGCGAGGTCAGGCCAGTGGCACCGTGATCGTCGAGGCGGCGCCGTTGACGGTCGAGGCGGGGGATCACCTGGTGGTCGTCTGCCTGGAGGGATCGGTCGGCGTCGAGGTCGGGACTCAGGCCGAGACTCTGGCGGCCGGTGACGTGGTGGAGCTCGACGGCTCCGCGGACGTGACCGGCGCCGGGCGGGTCGCGGTGATCCGGGTGTGGACCTAGGTCCGGCCTTCCTTCTCCTGCGCGTCGAAGAGGGTCGGCTGGGTCTCGGCATCGAGTCCCCAGTCGGCCCTCAGGACGGCGTACCCGGCCTTCTCGGCGGCCGCACACACCTTCACGTCGTCGTCGACGAGGATCGCGACCGGGCGGTCGGCCTTGAGCTGGTCGAGCCGGTAGAGCTTCATCGTCGCCGACGGCCGCCGGTCGTTGTTGCGCCGCATGAACAGCTGTCCGTCGGGAAAGCCGTTGTCCTTCAGCCATTTCACCGTCGACCGTCGCAGCCGCTCCGGCCGCCCGGTCAGGTAGACGATCTCGTGCCCCTCGGCGAGCTGCGTCGCGACCGCGAGCCCTTCGTCGAGCACCGCGTCGTCCTTGGCGCCGGCGAAGAACGAGTCCCAGTCCTTCGGCTTGCGCTCCAGGAAGTGCACGCGCCGGCTGGTGTCGGACAGCGTCGCGTCGATGTCCAGTACGGCGTACGGCGGTTTGTCGTCAGGCACGGACTCCAGCTAACCAGGTCGCCCGGTCGACGGCGTACTCGACCTCGCCGTGCTCGGTGCCCGGCAGCGGGTCCTCGAAGACCACATGGAAGACCCGGACGAACCGCAACCCGGACTTCACCATCACCCGGCGGGACTTGGTGTTGACGGCCATCGTGTCCGCCACCACCCGCTCGGCACCGTCGGCGAATGCCTTCGCGATCAGCGCCCGCGTCCCCTCGGTCGCGTAACCCCGCCCCCAGACGTCGCGCCGCAGCCGGTACCCGACGTCGACCGTCCCCGCGACCGCGGTCGGCTGGAGCCCGAACCAGCCGACGAACTCCCCGCTCGCCTTCTCGTGCGCCGCGAACGTCCCCAGCCCCGGGTGCCGCGCGTACACGTCGAGCATCCCCGGCAGCACCTTCTGCTCGATCTCGTCCCGCGGCGTCGCCTGCCCGGTCAGGAACCGCATCACCTCGAGATCGGAGTCCAGCTCGACCAGCAGCTCCACGTCCCCGGTCGTGAACCGCCGCAGCACCAGCCGCTCGGTCTCGAGCACCGTCTCCATGCGCCGAATCCTTCCGGGCCGCGGGGTGGACCGGCAACCGGATATCAGAAGTCCACGTGCAGGCGGTCGGAGTCGGCCTGGGACGGGGTGCGGTGGGTGGTGTACCAGCGGCGCGAGCCCTGGGGGAAGGAGAGCAGGTAGACGAGGGCGATCCCGGCGGCGGCGAAGGCGAGGCCGAGCGGGAGGGAGATCAGGCCGTACGGGAATGTGAGGCCGCCGACGAGCAGGGCGCACTTGTGGCCGAGCGTCTTGCCGCGGAGCAGTCCGTACGTCGCGTACGCGGCGGCTAGCGCCGCGACCAGGAAGACGAAACCGAGGGTGCCGCCGCGGGTGAACGTGAGGGCCGATTTCACGCCGTACCCGGCGGTGAGAGCGACCAGCAGACCGGTGCCGGCGGTGATCGACCAAGGGCGCGTCATGGTAGAAGACTAGACCGGAAAAGTCCGAATGGGTGTTCGGATGCCGGGCGGTCACGGGTTGTGGGTGTGTTGGGTTGGGCGGTAGTCGCCGGGTCGGGTTAGCGTTCTCGCGCGATGGACGAATCGATCACGTTTCTGCACAGTTCGGACTGGCAGCTGGGGATGATGCGCCGGTTCCTGGGGCCGGACGGTCAGGCCCGGTGGGGTCAGGCGCGGCTGGACGCTGTCGCGCGGATCGGTGAGGTCGCGGAGCGGGTCGGGGCGCGGTTCCTGGTGGTGACCGGGGACGTGTTCGAGCACAACCAGGTCGAGCGGCAGACGATCCTGCGGGCTTGTGAGGCGCTGAAGCGGATTCCGGTGCCGGTGGTGCTGCTACCGGGGAACCACGACGCGCTGGAGCCGGGGTCGTTGTGGACGTCGGCGCAGTGGGCCGCGCACAAGCCGGAGCACGTCACGGTGATCACTGACGAGACGCCGCTGGAGATCGTGCCGGGGGTGGAGATCGTCGGGGCGCCCTGGCGTTCGCGGCGGCCGGTGTCGGACCCGGCGGCGCCGGGCTACGCCGGGCTCACGCCCGTCGCGCAGAGTGCGAAGAGCGGCGCGGCCGGCGCGAAGCGAGGCGCGGGCGGTGCGGGCAGCGCGAAGGACGAGGGGCAGCGCCCCGTACGGCGGATCCTGCTCGCGCACGGGCAGCTGACCAGCCTCAGCGGCGGCATGTCCGACGTACCGACCATCGACCAGGCGGCGCTCGAGGCCGCGGTCGCGGACGGGCGGCTGCAGTACGTCGGGCTCGGTGACCGGCACTCGACGACCGAGGTGACCGAGCGGATCTGGTTCTCCGGGACGCAGGAGGTCACCGCGCCGGAGGAGACCGACCCGGGCAACGTCCTGGCCGTGACGCTGTCCGGTGACTCGATCACCGTCGAGCCGCAGCGGGTCGGTGCGTGGCACATGGTCGAGCACCACGTCGAGCTGGACGGCGAGGAGTCGCTGAAGGCGCTGGAGGACTGGTTCGCCGAGCTGCCGGACAAGGAGCGGACGTACGTGCGGCTGGCCGCTGACGGGTCGCTGCCGTTGCCGCTGATGAGCCGGCTGGACGCGACGATCGACGCGCTCGGCGAGGTGTTCGCCAGTGTGGAGAAGTGGCCCAAGTTCTGGACCGTCCGGCCCGCGCCGGAGGCCGCCGACCTGGACGCGCTGCAGCTGAGCGGCCCGGCCCGGGCGGCGATGGAGGAGCTGCGCCAGGCGCTCGCCGGTGGCGACGAGTCGGCGGGTGCCGCGCTGACCCTGATGCACCGCCTGGCCAGGGACGCCGGATGAGACTGCACAGCCTGACGCTGCGGAACTTCCGCGGCGTCGCGGACCGGACCGTCCAGCTGCCCGCGATCGGTACGACGGTCGTCGTCGGCGACAACGAGGTCGGCAAGTCCAGCCTGGTCGAGGCGTTCGCGCTGGTCTTCCAGCTGCCCGACGACTCCAAGTCGAAGCGGATCACCGACGTGCAGCCGGTCGGCCACGACGTCGCGCCCGAGGTGACCGTCGAGCTGACGCTGGGCGGCCGCGAGCTGACCTACACCAAGCGCTGGCTGAAGAACCGGTCCACCGAGCTGTCCGTCGTCGCGCCGGACGGCAGCCGCGCGTCGTTCACCGGCCGCGAGGCCCACAACGAGGCCGACCGGCTCTTCACCGAGAACGTCGACCCGGTGCTCTGGCAGACGCTGATGGTCAGCCAGGGCCAGTCGCTGGTCCTGCCGACCCCGGCGGACGCCGAGCCGCTGATCACCGCCGTCACCGCCGAGTCCGGTACGCCGGTCGACGGCGCCTCGATGCCGCTGGTCTCGGCCGTCGAGCACGAGTTCCTCCGCTACTGGACGCCGCGCGGCCGACCGACCGGTGACTTCGCCAAGTCGGCGCAGGCAGTGACCGCCGCCGAGCTGCGATCCGCCCAGGCAGCCAAGGCGATGGAGGAGGTCGTCGCCGACATCCGCCGGGCCGAGCGGCTCGCGCTCGACCTGGAGGACCTCAGCGGCCGCCTGGCCGAGCACCTGAAGTCCGTCGAGGCGCTGCGGGTCCGCAAGAAGGAGACCGACGAGATCCTGCTCCGGCGGGACTCGGTGCGCGCCAGGGCCGAGACGGCGCGCGCCCGGCTGGAGAACCACACCCGGACGCGGCTGGAGCGCGAACGGCTGCTGGCGGAGGTCGAGCGGTTCACCGCCGCGGCCGGTGAGTTCACCGAGCTGAGGGCCGAGGCGGAGAAGGTCGCCAAGGCCTCCACCGACACACTGCACGCCGCCGAGGCCGCGCTGGCCGAGGTGGTCGAGCTGAAGGACGACCGGCGCGGCGACGTGCAGCATGCCGAGCAGCGGGTGTCCGAGCTGATGGACCGCGCCGAGCTGGACCGGCTGACCGGCCAGCAGGCCGAGCTGGCCGATGTGCGGACCCGGATCGCTGCCGCATCGCGGGTGCTCGACGGGATCAAGGTGACCGACGCGCTGGTCGCCGAGCTGGAGGACGCGCGCGCCAGGGTCGTCGAGGCGCGTGCGGCGCTGGCGGCCGGCGTACCGGAGGTGTCGGTACGACGGGTTGGTGCGGAGCCGGTCTCGCTGGAGGGGACCGGGCTGGACGCTGGTGGCGCCAAGGTGCCGGCGGAGCTGGCTGAGGGTGCTGAGGTGTCTCTGCTGGTCTCAGGTGCGCTGCACGTGGGTGTGCCGGGCCAGGTGGAGGTGACGGTCCGGGCCGGTGGGGACGCGGCGTCGCTGCGATCGCTGGTCGACGAGGCCGTACGGCGTGAGACGGACCTGCTGAAGCGGGCGAAGGTCAGGGACCTGCCTGCTGCGCGGGAGTCGCTGCGGAAGAGCGACACGGCGTCGGCGGAGCTGCAGGAGGCCCGGCGTACGGAGAAGTCGTTGACCGCTGGTGGGGACCCGGTTGAGCGGATCGCCTTGCTGTGCGCCCGGTTGGGCGTCGGCGAGGAGCCGGCTGAGGAAGAGGAAGAGGCGCCGAAGGGCAAGCAGCAGCCCGCGGTGGAGAACGTACCGGGGCAGATGTCGCTGTTCGAGGAGTTCGCCGAGGACACCTTCGACTTCGAGGACCTGGTGATGCCGGAGCCGCTGGCGCCCGACGACCTGTCCGGTGCGCAGCGGGCGCTGGAGGAGGCGCGGTCCGAGCTGGCGACGGCTGAGCGGTTGCTGACCGACGCGGAGTTCGCTGCGGCGCAGGCGCGGAAGGCTGCGGACGAGGACCGGTCGGAAGCGCAGCAGGCGCGGGCCCGGGCGGAGCTGGCGGCTGAGCGCGTTGCTGCGGCGACGGCCTCGTTGGAGGCGGCCCGGGCGGTGCTGGCCGACGAGGATGTCGACGCGGCCGAGGAGCAGGCCACCGGTGAGGTAGAGGCGGTGCTGGAGGAGCTGACCGCCGTACAGGAGCAGGTGGACGCCGCTGGTGCGGACCACGTCGAGGGTGAGCTGGCTGACGCGCTAGCGGTCGCTGGGCGGCTGCAGAGCGATCGGGACACCCTGCGCGACTCGCTGCGTACGACGGAGGGCCGGCTGGAGCAGTCGGGCCGCGACGGGCTGGCGACTCGGCAGGACACCGCCGAGCTCGAGCTGGCCGGCGTACGGGCCGAGCACGAGAACCTGCAGCGCCGGGCCGAAGCCGCGCGGCGGGTGCACGAGACGCTGGGGCGGCACCGGGCCGCGGCGCAGACGAAGTACTCGGAGCCGTTGCAGACCAGGATCGAGGCGCTCGGGCGCAGTGTCTACGGGCCGACGTTCCGGGTCTGGCTGGACGACGACCTGGCCGTCGCCGAGCGCGAGCTGGAGGGCAACCGGCTGCGGGTCGAGTCGCTGTCCACCGGTGCGCAGGAGCAGCTGGCGATCATCACCCGGCTGGCGATCAGCCACCTGGTCAGCACCACCGAGAACAGCGTCCCGGTGATCTTCGACGACGCCCTCGGCTGGTCCGACAAGGCCCGCCTGCGCGACATGGGCACCCTGCTCGGCCGGGCCGGCGACCACGGCCAGGTGATCATCCTGACCTGCATGCCGGACCGCTACGAGTACGTGCCCAGGGCAACGTTCATCAAGCTGCAGTAGCTCGGCGAAGGTTGCCCTGGGTGGAGCCCTAGGCCATCTGCACCATGGCGATGATCGGCTCGGTCGGGGTGATCGCGCCGGGGGAGTTCTCGACGGTGATGCCGAGGGCGGTCTTGTCCTTGACGCCGCCGGTGATCAGCCTGGTTGCCTCCGGGGTGGCGAGGCCGGCCGAGTGCGGGGTGAGGGACTTGTCCATCAGCCACAGCTGGTAGGTCTTGCCGTCCGGGAGTTTCGGCAGGCCGCGCAGGAGGACGATGGCTCGGTCCTGGTTGGCTGACATGACTACTGCGGCGCTGCCGCCGCCGGTGACAGAGGCGCGAGCCGTGCGGGCGTCCGGCTGGGCCAGGAGCCCGGCCAGGTCCTGGTTCTGCTGCTCGACGCGCTGGCTGTCGCGGTACTGGTCGATGGCAACGCCACCGACACCGGCGATCGCCAGGAAGGCAGCGGCCAGTGCAAGCATCGAGCGGCGGGAGCGGCGCTGAGCGGGCGCGCGGTGCGGCACGTCGGCGGTGGCTGGGGCCTGGCGCGCCGGCTGCGGGTCGTCGTCGGTCTGCCGCACGATCGGCGGCAGCTGCCGGGTCACCGCGATCTCCGACAGCACCCGGGACTTCAGCGCGGCCGGTGGCGGCGTGGCGACCGCCGTACCGAGTTTGTTGGCCGCCTCTCGCAGCTCGGCCACCTCGGAGCTGCACGACGGGCAGTCGGCGAGGTGTGCCTCGAACCCGATCCGCTCGTCCTCGGGCAGTGCGTTCAGTACGTAGGGACCGGTCAGCATGTGCACGTCCGGTGTCGTCATGGCCCTCACCTCCCCGTCACACCCAGGCAGTCGCGCAGCCGGATCAGGCCGTCGCGCATGCGTGCTTTGATCGTCGCCAGTTTGGCGTCGAGCAGTTCGGCCACCTCACGGTAGGAGTAGCCGCCGTAGTAGGCCAGCGTGACCGACTCCCGCTGCAGCTCGGTCAGCGCGGACAGGCAGTGCCTGACCTGCTCGACCTCCAGGTTCGTGGTGACCGCTTCCGAGACCTCGTCGTACGCCGTGCTGCTGCTGGCCGCCGCGACGGCCTGCTCCCGGTCGGTGGCCGACTGCTCGGAGCGGACCCGGTCGATCGCGCGCCGGTGCGCCATCGTCAGGATCCAGGACGTCGGGGAGCCGCGGTCGGCGTCGTACCGGGTGGCGGTCCGCCAGACCTCGACCATCACCTCCTGGGTGACTTCCTCGGACTGGGCCGGGTTGCGCAGCACCCGGCGGATCAGGCCGAACACCCGCGGCGCCATCTGGTCGTACAGGTGCGCGAACGCGTCGGCGTCACCGCGGGCCACCCGGGCCATCAGCTCGGCCGGCGTCGTACCTCCGGGGCCGGTCACCACCGGCCACGGGAGGGCTGTCGACTCTCCGCTCACGGGCATCCTCTTCGCTCGTCACAACTGGTCGGAAGAGCTTCGGAGCCGCGCCCGGGGCGGATGGGTCAGCGCAGGACGCGCTCGGGTGCGCTGTAGATCACACACCGCTCGCCGCGGGTGAAGCCGACGAGCGTGATGCCGAACTTACGGGCCAGGTCGACGGCCAGGCTCGACGGCGCGCCGACCGCGACGATCATGCCGATCCCGGCGGCGACCGACTTCTGCACCAGCTCGTAGCCCGCGCGGCCGCTCAGGGTCAGGATCAGGCCCTTGCGGCTGTGCTGGTTGAGCACGGTCCAGCCGACGACCTTGTCGACCGCGTTGTGCCGGCCGACGTCCTCCTTGACGATCACCTTGCGGCCGTCGTTGGTGAACAGCCCGGCGGCGTGCAGACCGCCGGTACGGCCGAACGTCGGCTGGGCGTCGCGGAGCAGGTCGGGCAGCCGCAGCACGAGGTCGAGCGGCGCCTCGACCGGGTCGACCGGCTCGTACTCGCGCTCGGCGAGCTCGTCGAGGCTCTGCTGACCGCAGACACCGCACGCGGCGGACGTCACGCCGTACCGCTGCGGGGGCTCGCGGTCCGGCGGGCCGTCGAAGGTGACCGTCACGGTGTTGAACTGCTGCTCGCGGGTCAGCACGACGTCGGTGCAGTAGGCGACCGTCCGGATCGCGTCCTGGCGGACGGCGAACCCCTCGGCCAGGCAGAACCCGGCGGCGAGCTCGAAGTCGGAGCCCGGCGTGCGCATCGTCACGACCAGCGCTTCCGGAGGCCGGCCCGGCCACTCCAGCCGGAGCTCGAGCGGCTCCTCGGTCACCACCACGTCCTCGCGCCGCGACGTCTTCTCGCCGTCCTGAACCTCGACTTTGTAGCGCGTCACCGGACCCTTGGTCATGTATACGATCTTAGTGTGTCTTCGGTGAGCACTCTGAAAAACCGCGTCGAGGCGCTGGTCGAGCTGTACCGCGACGACGTCGCGCCGATCGTCGCGCTCGGCGACCCGGTACTGCGGCAGCAGGCCGAGCCGTACGACGGACAGCTCGGCGACGAGCTGCTCGGTGAGTTCGTCGAGCTGCTGAAGCGGACGATGCGGGCCGCACCGGGTGTCGGCGTGGCCGCGCCGCAGGTCGGGATCTCGTTGCGGATGGCCGTCATGGAGGACCCGGCGCCGGTGCCGGACGAGGTCGCGGAGGCCCGCGAGCGGTACCCGCTGGAGTTCTTCACCGCGATCAACCCGTCGTACGAGGCGGTCGGGCGGAGTCTGCGCGGCTTCTACGAGGGGTGCTTGAGCATGCCCGGCTACACCGCGGTGGTGAACCGGCCGCTGAAGGTCGACGCGGACTACACGGACGTCGCCGGTGAGCGGGTGAAGCGGGAGCTGTCCGGCTGGCAGGCGCGGATCTTCCAGCACGAGACGGATCACCTGAGCGGAATTGTGTACGTCGACAAGCTGGAGCCGCGCTCGCTGGCGACGGCGGCGAACTACGCGAACCGGTGGGCCGACCCAGTACCGACGAAGGCGGCCCGGGAGCTGGGCTTCCACCTGGACTAGGCGGCCCAGCCTCTGCGCAGCGCCAGCCAGTCGAGGAAGGTCCAGGCGTACAGGCGCTGGTGCCTCCGTAGTTCCGGGGTGCAGCCGAGTGGGGGAGGCGTGTCCAGGTGGTCGAGCATGTACGCCGCGACGAGCGCTGCGCCGCAGTCGAGGTGGTCGGGCGGGACGTCGGCGGTCAGCGGGGACTTGCTGATCGCCGCCTGGGTGTCGATGCCTTCGTACTGCGCGATCGGGAGCAGACACGACCAGTCGAACCAGTTGGGGCCGAGGCCGAGCCAGTTCCAGTCGACCGTCCAGCAGGCGCCGTGCCGGTCGATGAGCAGGTTGTCGGGGCGGAGGTCGTTGTGCATGGCGGTGTCGCCGGCCAGGGCCTCGGGGTAGAGCGCGATGAGGTCGCCGAGCTCGCGGAGTACGGCGGGGAGCCAGGGCTGGAAGCCGGCGGGGAGCGGGCGGTCGCCGGCGAGGATCTGCGCCGGCAGCTCGATCGGCCAGCCGCCGGAGGCGATGTCGTCGACGAGTACGTCGAGCCCGGCGAGGGGAGTGGGGGTGAGGGCGTCGGCCATCGTCTCGCAGGCGCTGGTGACCGCGGCGAAGTCGTCGACGTTCCAGGGGCTGCCCGGCATACGGCCGTCGACTCGCTCAGAAGCAACGGCGAACCAAGAAGCCTCAGATGCCGTCGCGGCGATGCGGGGAACGCGGATGGCGGCCGGTAGCTGCGGGACGATCTCGGCCTCGCGTTGGTAGGCGCGGTAGGCGTGCAGGGTGTCCGGTGCCGCCTTGACGAAGACCTGGCGGCCGTCGGCCAGGTCCACCGGCGCTGCGAAGCCGCCGGTGAAGCCCGAGGTGACCGAAGGCCCGACGTGGGCGATCTCGGTGCCTAGGGCAACGGCCAGGGAGTGCTGGAGAGCGCCGGGAAGTGCGTCCCAGCCTGGGCGGGTGGACGTGGCGGTGTAGTCGACGACTGGGGGACCGGGCATGGCGCCGACCCTAACCCTCGCGGGCCTCAGCGTGCCTCTCGATTGCACCAGCCTGTGGACGGTTAGCGTGCGCAGCATGGACGGGTCGGTGGTGCTGCAGGTGCTGGATCTGGTGGGGATCTTCGTGTTCGGGATCACCGGGGCGCTGGTCGGCGTACGGAAGAAGCTGGACGTGTTCGGCATCCAGGTGCTGGCGATGGTGACCGGGCTGGGCGGCGGCTTCCTCCGGGACGTGCTGATCGGCGCGACGCCGCCCGCGGCGCTGCAGGACTGGCGGTACCTGGTGGTGCCCGTCGCGGCCGGGCTGCTGACGTTCTTCCTGCACCCGCGGATCGGGCGCGTCGAGCGGATGGTGAACATCTTCGACGCGGCCGGCCTCGCGCTGTTCTGCGTGACCGGCGCGGTGAAGGCGAGCAGTTTCGGGCTCTCGCCGTTGCCGGCCGCTCTGCTCGGCACGATCTCCGGTATCGGTGGCGGTGTCGTCCGCGACGTGCTGTCCGGCCGCGTACCGGTGGTGCTGCGGTCGGAGATCTACGCGACCCCGGCCTTCCTCGGCGCCGCGATCGTCGTGGTCGCGATCGAGCTCGACTACCACCAGCTCTGGGTCCCGATCATGGCCGCGGTGATCTGCTTCCTCATCCGCCTGCTGGCGATCCGCCGCGGCTGGAACGCCCCACTCCCGCGCTAGTTGTGCGCGAACACCGTCTTCGGTCGAGCGAACGCGATCGAGACCCCGGCCACCCCAGCGCACAGCACCCCGATCGACACCGGCACCCAGTACGCCGACGACGCGCCCCACAGGTCGACCGCGTGACCAGCCGCCGCGTTGCCCGGCGCAACTCCCAGCAGGATCCCGGTGACCGTCCACGTGATCGCCTCGGTCAACCGCTGCGGCGGGACCCACTCCTCGACGCACGCGGTGACCGCCACCATCGTCGGCGCGATCGTCAGCCCGGCGCAGAACAGCACCCCACCCAGTACGACGGTGTTGCCGACCCACGGCAGCGGCGCCAGCGAGATCGCCAGCAGGATCGTCCCGATCAGCAGCCGCCGCTCCACCGGCGCCCGCCAGTGCACTGAGCCGTACCAGAGCCCGGCCAGCAGCGACCCGAACGCCCACACCGCCAGTACGACGCCGGACATCCCCGGCTGCCCCTGCTCGGCCGTGAACGCCACCGTGACGACCTCAGCGCTCCCCAGCGTCGCCCCGAGCCCCAGACCGATCAGCGACAGCAGCATCAGCGACAGCCACGGCAGCGGGGCCTGCTCGGCGCCGTCCGCCTTGCCACGGCCAGGGGGATCAGAACGCCGCAGCAGCGCCAGCCAGATCCCACCGCCCAGCCCGAGCACACCAGCGGTCGCCAGAGCGACGTACGGGCTCACCTGTGTTGCCAGGGCGGTGACGAGCACCGGCCCGATGATGAAGACCACCTCGTCGCCGACTGCCTCCAGCGCGAACGCGGTCTGCAGCGCTCGGCCGCGGCCGAGCAGGTGCGTCCAGCGCGCTCGGACGAACGAGCCGACCTGCGGACGGGTGCCACCGGCAAGGAACGAGAGCAGGTAGAGCACGGCGGTCGGAGCGTCGGCCCGGACGGCCAGCAGCAGCCCGGCCAGCCCGACGGTGCACAGCACGCTGCCGATCAGCAGCAGGCTGCGCTGCCCGAAGCGGTCGACCAGTCGGCCCTGGATCGGCCCGGTGATCGCACCGGCGACCACGGCGACGCCGGAGACCGCTCCGGCCAGTCCGTACGAGCCGCTCTCCTGGGCGATCAGGATCACGATGCCGAGGCCGATCATCGAGATCGGCATACGCCCGAGGATCCCGGCGGCGCAGAACGCGGCGGCACCGGGACGGCGCATGAGGTGGTAGTAGGGCTTCAGCATGGGGGACCGTGCACACCGTATCCGGCGGGCCTGACAAACTCGTTACATGCCCCACCCCGTGTCGCCTGATCCTTCCCCGTACGACGCCGTGCTGCTGCTGTCCTTCGGTGGTCCCGAGAAACCCGAGGACGTGCTCCCGTTCCTCCAGAACGTCACCCGCGGCCGGGGCATCCCGGACGAGCGGCTGAAGGAGGTCGGCGAGCACTACTACGGCTTCGGCGGCAAGAGCCCGATCAACGACCAGAACCGCGCGCTGCTGGCCGCGCTGCGGGAGTCGTTCGCCGAGATCGGGCTGGATCTGCCGATCTACTGGGGCAACCGCAACTGGGCGCCGTACCTGACCGACACGCTGCGCGAGATGGCCGCCGACGGGATCCGCCGCGCGGTGGTGATCGTGACGAGCGCCTACCCGTCGTACTCGGGCTGCCGGCAGTACCGGGAGAACCTGGCCGACGCGACCGCGGCGGTCGAGAACGCGCCGGTGATCGACAAGCTGCGGCACTACGCGAACCACCCGGGCTTCGTCGGGTCCTTCGTCGAGTCGACGGCTGCTGCGCTGAGCGAGCTGCCGGAGGGCGCCGCAATCGCCTACGTGACGCACTCGATCCCGACCGCGATGAACGCGACCAGCGGCCCGGACGGCGACGGCTACGTCAGCTGGCACCTGGACGTCGCGGCGGAGATCACCGCCGAGCTGGAGCGGCGTACGGGCGTCACCCGGCGGACCGACCTGGTCTACTGCTCGCGCTCCGGCCCGCCGCAGGTCCCGTGGCTCGAGCCGGACGTCAACGACCACCTGGAGGAGCTGGCCGCGGCCGGCGTGCCCGGGGTGGCCGTGGTGCCGATCGGGTTCGTCAGCGACCACATGGAAGTCATCTACGACCTCGACACCGAGGCGGCGGCGACCGCTGACAAGCTGGGCCTGCCGATGGCCCGGGCGGCGACGCCCGGCACCGACCCGCGGTTCGTGACGATGCTGCGCGACCTGGTGGTCGAGCGGGCCGAGGCCGAGCGCGGTGAGCAGCCGGAGCGGCCCTGCGTGGGCAAGCTGGGTCCCGGCTGGGACAACTGCCGCCCCGACTGCTGCCCGGCCCTGCGCCGCCCCACCTCCTCCCAGACCTCCCTCGCGAAGGAAACCGCATGAGCACCCCGCAGGAACTGCTGAAGCTGGCCGTCACGGTCGCCACCGAGGCGGCCGAGCTGATCGTCGAGCGGCGCCGCGGCACGATCACCGTCGCCGACACCAAGAGCACGGCGACCGACATCGTCACCGCCGTCGACCGCGAGTCCGAGGAGCTGATCCGGGCCCGGGTGCTCGAGGCGCGGCCGGACGACTCGTTCCTCGGCGAGGAGGGCGACGACATCGACGGGACCAGCGGGGTCCGCTGGGTCGTCGACCCGATCGACGGCACGGTGAACTACCTGTACGACATCCCGACGTACGCCGTCTCGATCGCGGTCGAGCAGGACGGCGTGACGGTGGCCGGGGTGGTGGTGGACGCGCCGAAGGGTGAGGTGTTCACCGCGACGCTCGGCGGCGGCGCGTTCCTGGACGGCAAGCCGATCCGGGTCTCGGACTGTACGTCGCTCGACCGCGCCCTGGTCGGCACCGGCTTCGGCTACGACCCGGACCGGCGGCTGGTGCAGGCCGAGGTGGTTCAGCAGTTGATCGCCGAGGTCCGCGACATCCGGCGGATCGGGGTCGGCGCGATCGACCTCTGCTACGTCGGCTGCGGCCGGCTGGACGCGGTCTACGAGCGCGGGCTGAACCCCTGGGACTACGGCGCCGGCGCGCTCGTCGCCTCCGAGGCCGGCGCCCGGGTCGGTGGCCTGAACGGCGCCCCGGTCTCGCCGGAGATGTCGATCGCGGCCACGCCCGCGGTGTTCGATGCGTTACACGACGCGCTCGCGGCGGCGAACCCGCTGCGCGCATAGCGTCTGCTCGTTCGTGCACGCGCAGTGCTTGTACGGGGCGGTAACGCGCAACCTTCTGTTCGGTCCTGACAATTTCTTCGACACGCGGGTCAGAAGGTGGACCCCGACGCGCGCGATGGCCGGGTTATAGGGCACAATCCCTGCCTCGGGAGCGGAAGCGAGTCCGGTCCCAGCCTGTCTGTCAAGGGTTTCGGGGGACCAGAGGATTCCGGGCGGAATTTCTCGGGCGCGTTATCCGTTCCAGGGCTCAGCAGGCAACACCACGGGTACGAAGAGGGCAGGGAAACACCATGGCGACTGACTACGACGCCCCGCGCAAGACGGACGAGGACTCCAGCGAGGAGTCGATCGAAGAGCTGAAGACTCGCCGTCACGACAAGAACTCCGGCAAGGTCGACGAGGACGAGGCCGAGGCGGCCGAGAGCTTCGAGCTGCCCGGCGCCGACCTGAGCCACGAGGAGCTGGCGGTACGGGTTCTCCCGCGCCAGGCCGACGAGTTCACCTGTTCGAGCTGCTTCCTGGTCCACCACCGCAGCCAGCTCGCGAACAGCAAGAACGGCCAGCTGATCTGCCGCGACTGCGCTGCCTGACAACAGCAGCACCGTCGCCCTGCTCGGCTGAGTCGTACCAAATCGGGACCGTCCCCCTTCCGGGGGCCGGTCCCTTGGTGCGTTCTCAGGCCTTCACGACGTCCTTGGCCGCGCCCTGCACGGCTTCCTTCTCGAACCCGGGCGGCAGGTGCCCGGTGGACTTCAGCCAGTACGCCGCCGCCCGCTGCTCGGCGAACCGCTTGGCCACCGCCGCGGCCGCGCCGCTGGCCACCGCCCAGCTGACCACCTCGACGTACCCGGCCTCGTTGCCCTTCGGCGGCTTGCCGCCGGACCCGATCTTCCAGGCCGTGGTGACCGCCTTGTTGGCGACCAGCCCGACCACCATCGTGAAGACCGCCAGCACCAGCTTCCAGCCGATCTTGGCTCCGATCACCACTGCCTCCTTAGCTGATCCAGCTGTTCCTCAGGATCTTGCCACGCTGTTCTGCGTCAGGGCGGCAGCCAGTTGCTCCGGGTGCCGCGTGGCGATCAGCCAGTACGGCGCCGGGTCGTGCGGGTCGGTGATCTCCACCCGTACGGCGCCGCGCACGTAGCTGCGCAGCACCAGGTACGCCGCCGGGTCGCAGTCGCGGCCGAACGCGTTCCGGACCGCCTCACCGGTCAGGGCCTCGACCTTGCCGAGGTACTCGCGCTCGATCGACGCCTGCGCCGCGCGGAGCCGCTCGGCGTCCACCTCGACCAGCGCACCGCCGTACCGGACGAACACGACGGTCAGCACGGCCGCCACGATCCCACCGGCGACGAGGCCGGCCGGCTGGCCCGCGGGGACCGCGACGATCAGCCAGATGGTCAGGGCGAGCAGGGCGGCGATGACCCACCAGCGCACCGGCACGCTCAGCCGCTCCCTGTAGTTCGTCACAGCACCAGCCTGGCATGTGGCGCAACAGACGCCGTAGGTAGGGTCGCCTCTCGTGATCGAGCCACCGACCCGCTCTGCGACCCCGCAGCGTGAGCTGGAGCCGCCGGAGCGTCACCCGGAAGCTCCTGCTCCCGGCACGGTGCTGCCGTCGCACTACGAGCGCTGCGTGGCCTGCGGCCCGTCGCACCCGACCGGGTTGCGGCTGGTGTCGACCGCCGGGGCCGACGTGAGCATCACCGGTGAGTTCACCGTGACAGCTGACCACCAGGGTGCTCCTGGGCTCGCGCACGGCGGCGTACTGGCGCTGGCGCTCGACGAGACGCTCGGCGGGCTCTCCTGGCTGCTGCGGCGCCCGATGGTGACCGGGCGGCTCGAGACCGACTACATCCGCCCGGTGCCGGTCGGTACGACGCTGCACCTGTCGGCGACCTGCCTGGGGTTCGCCGGACGCCGGATGTACGCGAAGGCGATCGGCCGGCTCAACGGGCCGGACGGCAACATCGCGCTGCGCGCCAACGCTGTTTTCGTCGTGGTCCCGCCCGAGCACTTCGTGAAACACGGAACTGATCTGACGGCCGAAACCGTTCACGACTACGAGGTGAACCCATGACCGAGGTACTGATCCAGCGGCTCGACCCCGAGCTGCCGCTGCCGGCGTACGCGCACCCGGGAGACGCCGGCGCGGACCTGGTCGCGTCGCACGACGTGACGCTCAAGCCGGGGGAGCGGCAGCTGGTCGGGACCGGGATCGCGATCGCGCTGCAGGACGGGTACGCCGCGTTCGTGCACCCGCGGTCCGGGCTGGCCGCCAAGCACGGGGTGTCGATCGTGAACGCTCCGGGAACAGTGGATGCGGGCTACCGCGGCGAGATCAAGGTCTGCCTGGTCAACCACGATCCGCACGCCGAGGTCACCCTGCACCGTGGCGACCGGATCGCGCAGCTGATCGTGCAGCAGGTCGAGAAGGCTCGCTTCGTCGAGGTGACCACCCTGCCGGGCTCCGCGCGCGGTACCGGGGGACACGGCTCGACCGGTGGTTTCGGTGGTGTGACACGCTGATCAGGTGCAGCCCGCTGACCTGCGGGTACGGGAGACTACGGCGGGGTTCGTGCCGCCCCCAGAAGACTGACGATCGAGGAAGTAGGCAAGAGCAGTGATCTTCCGCCGCAAGGCCAAGAACGAGGACACCCGGGAGACCGTGGACGCCGTCGAGGAGACGACCGCGGACGAGACCGGGGAGAGCGCCGCCGGCGACGGTGACGCCGAGGAGTCCACGACCACCGCGTCCGTGCAGGACACCACCGGCGGTCCGTTCGACATCACCGAGGTGGACCCGGCGACGCTGGAGGCCGAGGACCGGATCGACCTCGGGGCCCTGGTGATCACCGGCCTGCCGGGCATGGAGCTGCGGCTGCAGGTCGACGAGCAGAGCGGTGACGTGCAGGCGATCCTGCTGGTCCTGGAGGACTCGGCGCTGGAGCTGCGCGCGTTCGCCGCGCCGCGGACGGCCGGCATCTGGGACGAGGTCCGCCAGGAGATCGCCGGCGAGGCCACCAAGATGGGCGGTACGGCGTCGGAGACCGACGGCCCGTTCGGCACCGAGCTCGTGCTCGTCGTACCGGTCCAGGACCCCGAGGGCCAGATCTTCAGCCAGACCTCGCGGGTGATCGGCATCGACGGCCCGCGCTGGCTGCTGCGCGGCACGGTGCTCGGTCGCGCGGCGGTCGAGCCGGAGGCCGCGCCGCCGATGGAGCAGGCCTTCCGCAACGTCGTCGTGGTCCGTGGCTCGGAGCCGATGGCGCCGCGTGAGTCGCTCGCGCTGAAGCTGCCCGCGGGTGCGCAGCCGGCCGCCGAGGAAGAGGCCTGATCCTCCGTGCACAAGTACTGCGCCGGCGCGCTCGCGCGCGGATTACACTGATTCGCATGGGGAGCGACAAACCCGCCGGACTGTGGCGACGGGCGTTCCGCGGCCTGGCCGGAGACCAGGACGAGCAGGACGCCGAGGTACTCAAGGACTTCGCCCACGACTGTGGCGCGCGGTCCATCACCGGTTGTCACGACCGGGAGATGGTGACGCTGTACGGGACGCTGCGGACCATCACCTTCAGCCCGCGCGGCGGTGTCCCGGCCCTGGAGGGCGAGTTGTACGACGGCACCGGCACGGTGAAGCTGGTCTGGCTCGGCCGGCGCAAGATCGCCGGCATCCACCCCGGCTCGGAGCTGATCGCCTCCGGGCGGATCGGGGTGGTGGACGGCGACCGGGTGATGTTCAACCCGCGCTACGAGCTGCGACCGACGGCCGCGCATGGCTGAGCCGCGCGCCGGTCAGGACTCCGACCGGGACCTGGACGGGCACGTCGCACCGGACCTGGGCGGGCACCAGCCGAAGCACCCCACCGACGAGGAGCTGGCCGACATCCTCCGCCCGGAGCTCGAGGCGGCCGAGGCGGAGCTGACCGACGAGCCGAAGGACGAGCGTCCGAAGAGCACCGACAAGGACTTCTTCCAGGCACTGGGTGGCTGGGGTGCGCTGCTCGACATCGGGTTGCCGTGGATCGCGTTCCTGATCGTCTACGGCGTCACCGACCACGACCTGAAGCTCGCGCTGATCGTCGCGATCGCCTGCGGTGCGGCGGTCGCCGTGCTGCGGCTGATCCGCCGGCAGCCACTGCGGAACGTGCTCGGCGGTTTCGTCGGCGTCCTGATCTCGGCCTGGGTGGCGAATCGCAGCGGCAACGCCGAGGACGTCTACCTGCCCGGCCTGCTCACCAACGTCGGGTACGGCCTGCTCTACCTGATCACCGTGCTGATCCGCTGGCCGCTGTTCGGTGTGCTCTACGGCCTGATCACCCAGACCGGTACGGCGTGGCGTCGCGACCCCGCGATGCTGCGGGGGTTCAGCCGGGCCACTTGGGTCTTCGTCGCGCTGTTCGCGATCCGCCTGATCGTCCAGGTGCCGCTGTACCTGGCCGGCAGCCTGAACGCGCTCGGCATCGCGAAGGTCGGCCTCGGTCTGCCGTTCTACGCGCTCGCACTCTGGCTCGCGTACGCCGTACTGCGTGGCTCGCTGCCCGCCGACAAGTGGGACGAGGCGCGCGACCACATCACCCATCTGCTCGGTGGTGGCAAGAAGAAGTAGGGGTTTGCTGAGCGCTGTCGCGTAGCGGACGTGTCCTCTATGCGCCAGCGCTTTCCCACGTTCACCAGCGGTTGTGCTGCCTAGGATTTCGCGACTTCGTCCGTAGAAACCCTGTGAGGCACTCGTGACTCCACGTCCCGGTCGCGCCCGGGCGGTGACCGCCGTACTCGCGGCGGCGCTGACCGTCGCCGCGACCCTGACCGGTGGTTCCGCCACCGCGTCGCCCGCCCCCACGGCAGCTGCGCTGCCGGCAGCACCCGCTCCTCGTACCGTCACCTTGATCACCGGTGACAAGGTCGAGATCACCGTCGGCTCCGACGGCAAGCAGAACTACCGCGTCACCGGTCCGGACGGCCGCCTGGCCGACCACGACGTCCACGTGGACGGCAAGGACACCTACGTCTACCCCCGCTCGGCTGCTCACCTCCTGGCCGCCAAGCGGCTCGACACCAACCTGTTCAACGTCACCCGGCTGCTGGCCGACGGGTACGGCGACGAGCTCCCGCTGATCGTCACCTACACCGACGCGGCCACCAGGTCGCGCAGCCAGCAGGTGCCGTCGGGAGCGCGCAGGCAGCAGACGCTCAGCAGCATCCAGGGCGCTGCGCTCACTACTGACGAGCCGGCCGCGTTCTGGCGGTCGCTGACTGCCGGAGCGCGCAGCACCTTGGCCGGCGGCATCGACAAGGTGTGGCTCGACGGCAAGTTCAAGGTCGACCTGGCCGACAGCGTCGCGCAGGTGGGCGCGCCGGAGGTCTGGCGCGGTGGCAACACCGGCGAGGGCGTCGACGTCGCCGTACTGGACACCGGTGTCGACCTGCAGCACCCGGACCTCGACGACCGTGTCGTGGCCTCCACCAGCTTCGTGCCGGAGCTGGACGTCACCGACCGGCAGGGCCACGGCACCCACGTCGCGTCCACGATCGCTGGTACCGGTGAGGCTTCCGGCGGCGCTGAGCGCGGTGTCGCGCCCGGTGCCCGGCTGCACATCGGCAAGGTGCTCTCGACAACGAGGGCAGCGGCCAGGAGTCCTGGATCATCGCCGGGATGGAGTGGGCCGCGCGCGACCAGCGCGCCAAGGTCGTCAGCATGAGCCTCGGCGGCGGCCCGACCGACGGCAGCGACCCGATCAGCCAGTCGCTGAACGAGCTGTCCGCCGAGACCGGTGCGCTCTTCACCGTCGCCGCCGGCAACGCGGGTCCGGGCTACTACACCGCCTCCGCACCGGGCATCGCCGACGCGGCGCTGACCGTCGGAGCGGTCGACGGCGCCGACAAGCTCGCGGAGTTCTCCAGCTGGGGACCGCGGGTCGGCGACGGCGGCCTCAAGCCCGACATCACCGCGCCGGGCGTCGACATCCTCGCCGCCCGTTCGCAGTACGCCGCCGAGGGCACCAGCTACTACCAGCTGATGAGCGGTACGTCGATGGCAACGCCGCACGTCGCCGGAGCCGTGGCGCTGCTCGCAGCGCAGCACCCGGACTGGACCGGGCAGCAGCTGAAGGACGCGATCGTCAGCACGGCCAAGTCGACACCGGACTACATCCCGTACCAGGGTGGCAACGGCCGGCTGGATGTTGCAGCGGCCAGCAAGTCCGCCGTACGGGCGACTGCGTCGGTCTACTCGGGCTTCCACCCCTGGCCGGTGGCGCCTGACGAGTCGGTCGAGCGGACGGTCACCTACACCAACGACCGCGATCAGGCGGTCGAGCTGAACCTGTCGACGCAGGTGAAGGACGCACCGGCCGGGCTGTTCGCGCTGTCGACTCCTTCGGTGACCGTGCCCGCGCACGGCACCGCGCAGGTCAAGGTGACCGTGGCCGTGAACGCCGCGCCGGTCGACAAGCAGCTGTCTGGTTGGTTGATTGCAACCAGCTCGACCGGGCTGCGGCTGAGCACGGTGATCGGGATCGGGCGCGAAGGGGAGCGGTACACACTGCACCTGGACGCCAAGGACCGCACCGGCCGGCCGATGGCGGGTGACGCGATTCTGATCGGCCGCGGCTCGTACGGGCAGTTCGTGATCGGGGAGGACGGCGTCGACGTCGAGCTGCCGCCGGGTGACTACACGACCTGGCTGACCGGCGACGTCCAGGGCGCCAACGGCCCGAGCAGCCGGGGTATGGCCGTGCTGACCCTCGTCGACATCCACCTCGACAAGGACAAGACCGCCACGTACGACGCGCGCAAGGCGCGGCAGCTGACCGCCTCCGCGCCGCAGCCGACCGCGATGAGCGAGGTGCGCGCGAACGTCTACCGCGACTTCGGGCGCGACTTCTCGGTCGGCTCGTCGCGCTGGACCAACCCGTCGTACGACAGCGTCTGGGTGCTGCCGACAGCGTCTGTGAAGGACGGCGATTTCGTTGCTGGTGCTCGCTGGCGGTTGGAGCAGCCTGCACTGACCGTCGACTCGTACGACGACCTGCTGGTCCGCCAGGGCGCGCAGCCGTTGCCGAAGGGCCGGCAGCACTTGGAGGCGGTGTTGGGCGACCGGGCCGGGAGCCAGCGGGGTAAGGCGGTCGTCGTACGCAACAACGGGTCGATCGAGCAGCAGGCGACTGCGGCTGCTGCTGCCGGGGCGAAGCTGCTGGTGGTGGTCAACGACGGGCCGGGTCGACTGACGCCGTGGAGCGACTCGATCTACCTGCCCAGCCCGCCGCCGCTGACCGTCGCGACGCTGACGCACGAGGAGGGCGAGCAGCTGATCGCTCAGCTCACCAGGGGTCGGCGTACTCTGACGGTGACGTCCAACCCGACGCTGGACTACCTGTACGACCTGTCGCGCTTCTGGGACCACGTGCCCGGCGTACCGGCGTACCGGCCGTCCGGGCGCGACCTGGCCCGGATCGACGTTGCCTTCCGCAACTTCCGCGCCGGGCGCGGGCTGGAGAACCGGTACGACGTGTGGAACACGGACTGGGAGTCCGCGATGAACACGACCGGGATGGCGGTGCAGGGCGATCGCGTCGACTGGGTCACCGCGGGTGTGCCGTACCAGGCGAAGGCGGAGATCTCCCGGGAGGTGCAGCAGACCGAGACGGGCTGGCGCAGCTACCGCGGTGGGAGCCGCAGTTCTCTGCAGTGGTTCGGGCCCGTGCAGCGGCCGCGGCTGGCCAAGGGGCTGTCGCCGGTGCGTGCCGAGGGGTCGCTGGCAGCTGTGTCACCTGGCTGGGGTGACGGTGGCGACCACGTCGGTACGGCGTTCGGCAACTGGGACATCACCCAGCAGCTGAGCCTGTACCAGGGCTCGACGCTGGTCGCGCAGGAGGCGCGGGACCAGCTCACCGCGAGCGGACTGAAGCCGGAGCGGCTGCCGTACAAGCTGGTCGCGGAGAACACGCGCGGGACTTACCCGAACCCGTACTCGACGGCCACGCGGACCGAATGGGGCTTCACGTCAGCGAGCACTGACACGGTCCTGTCGCTGATCCAGCTCGACTACACAGTCTCTCGTCACGAGCTGACCGTCACCCCGCGCTGGTCGGAGACGAACTCCACCGCCGGCATCCGCAAGCCGACGCTGGAGATCTCGTACGACGGCAAGACCTGGCGCGCGGCTGCACTCCGGCAGACGCAGGCCGGCTGGACCACTCACCTGAATCCTCCGAGAGGAGCCAAGTACGCCAGCCTTCGCACGAAGGCTGAGAGCGGTCAGTTCACGATCGACCAGAGGATCGACAACGCCTTCGGTCTGAAGTAGTTGCCGGGTGGGGGAGGCCTCAGCCTTCCCCACCTACTTCCGGTGGTGCGGCGACAGCATGTCCTCGAGCTGTTCCTCGGTCTCGTCCGCGGCGACGAACAGCAGCTCGTCGTTCAGCTCCAGCGTGCCCTCGGGGTCCGGACGCAGCACCCGGCCCTCGCGGATGATCGTCACCAGCGCGGTGTCGGTCGGCCAGTCGATGTCGCCGACCCGCAGGCCGATCATCGGCGAGTCCTCCGGCAGCGTCAGCTCGACCAGGTTCGCGTCGCCCTGGCGGAAGGTGAACAGCCGGACCAGGTCGCCGACCGAGACCGCCTCCTCGACCAGCGCCGACATGATCCGCGGCGTCGACACCGACACGTCCACGCCCCACGCCTCGTTGAACATCCACTCGTTGCGCGGGTGGTTGACCCGGGCAACAGTCCGCGGTACGCCGAACTCGGTCTTGGCCAGCAGCGACACGACCAGGTTCACCTTGTCGTCACCGGTGCTCGCGATCGCGACCTGGCACCGCTGCAGCGCCGCCTCCTCCAGCGAGGACAGCTCGCAGGCGTCGGCCAGCAGCCACTCGGCGCGCGGCACCGACTCGGCCTTGATCGCCCGCGGGTCCTTGTCGATCAGCAGCACCTCGTGGCCGTTCTCCAGGAGCTCGCCGGCGATCGAGCGCCCGACGTTCCCGGCCCCGGCGATGGCTACCCGCATCACAGCTCCTCAGGCTTGGCGCCGAGCTGGGCCTCGATCGCCGCCGCGTTGGTCTCCAGCATCACGACGTGCACCAGGTCACCCTCCTGGATGACCGTGTCCGCCTTGGGCAGCAGGCCCTCGCCGAGCCGGGTCAGGAACGCGACCCGGGCCCCGGTGGCCTTCTCGATGTCGAAGGCGGCCCGACCGACCCAGCCCGAGTGCACGTGCACCTCGGCCAGCCGGATCGTCGCCGACGGGTCGCGCCACTCCGGCTCCGACCCGCTCGGCAGCAGCCGGCGGACCATCTGGTCCACCGTCCACTTCACCGTGCCGACGGTCGGGATGCCGAGCCGCTGGTAGACCTCGGCGCGGCCCGGGTCGTAGATCCGGGCCACCACGTTCTCGATCCCGAAGTTCTCCCGCGCGACCCGCGCGGCCAGGATGTTGGAGTTGTCGCCGTTGGAGACCGCCGCGAACGCCTCGGCGTCCTCGATCCCGGCCTCGATCAGCACCTCACGGTCGAAGCCCATCCCGGTGATCGTGCGGCCGGAGAAGTTCGGGCTCAGCCGCCGGAACGAGTCCGCCGACTGGTCGATGATCGCCACCGTGTGGCTGCGCTTCTCCAGGGTCCGGGCGAGCGTCGACCCGACGCGTCCGCAGCCCATGATGACGACGTGCACTTCGTGATCACTCCCTGCCCCGCGGGGGGCCGCTGGCATCCATTCGGCGGTGTAGACGCTACACCGAACCTGGGGGCCCTCTAACATCCTCGGTGTGACTCCCGCTCTCGGCGACATCGGCAAGCGACTGCTGATCGGCCGCAAACTGCGCAGCACCCAGCTCGGTGAGACGTTGCTGCCGAAGCGGATCGCGCTGCCCGTGTTCGCCAGTGACGCTCTGTCGTCGGTCGCCTACGCGCCGGACGAGATCCTGCTGACCCTGTCGCTGGCCGGTCTGACCGCGCTGACCTTCTCCTGGAAGGTCGCCATCGTGGTGGCCTTCGTGATGCTCGTCGTGGTCGCGTCGTACCGGCAGAACGTGCACGCCTACCCGTCCGGCGGCGGTGACTACGAGGTCGCGAACGTGAACCTCGGCCCGACCGCGGGGCTGACCGTGGCCAGCGCGCTGATGGTCGACTACGTGCTGACCGTCGCGGTGTCGATCTCGTCCGCCGCCCAGTACGCCGCCTCGGCGATCCCGGCGCTCGAGGGCCATCAGGCGACAGCGGCGGTGGTCGCCGTCCTGTTCCTGGCCACGATGAACCTGCGCGGCGTCCGCGAGTCCGGTACGGCGTTCGCGGTGCCGACGTACGTGTTCATGTTCACCATCCTCGGGATGGCCGCCTGGGGCTTCGGCCGGATGCTGTTCGGCCACCTGCCGGACGCGGCCACCGCGTCGTTCGACATCGCGCCCGAAGGCCAGTTCGCGACCGGCGCCGGGGGACTGGCGATGGGCTTCCTGGTGCTGCGCGCGTTCTCCTCGGGCTGCGCCGCGCTGACCGGTGTCGAAGCCATCAGCAACGGCGTACCGGCGTTCAAGAAGCCGAAGAGCAAGAACGCCGCGACCACGCTGCTGCTGCTCGGCAGCATCTCGATCGTGATGGTGATCAGCGTCGTCACGCTGGCCAACGTGATGAAGGTGCGGTTCGCCGAGGACCCGGCCACGCAGCTGCTGAGCAACGGCGTACCGCTCGGGCCCGGCTACCACCAGGACCCGGTGATCGGGCAGCTGGCCAAGGGCATCTTCGACCACTTCAGCCCCGGCTTCTACCTGGTCGCCGCCGCGACCGGCGTGATCCTGGTGCTGGCCGCCAACACCGCGTTCAACGGCTTCCCGGTGCTCGGCTCGATCCTGGCCCGCGACAGCTACCTCCCCAAGCAGCTGCACACCCGCGGCGACCGGCTCGCGTTCAGCAACGGCATCATCATCCTGGCCGCGTTCGCGATCTTCCTGATCATCGCGTTCGACGCCGAGGTGACGCGGCTGATCCAGCTCTACATCGTCGGCGTGTTCGTCTCGTTCACGATCAGCCAGACCGGCATGGTCCGGCACTGGACCCGGCTGCTGCGCACCGAGACCGACCAGGCCAAGCGGGCCCAGATGATGCGCTCGCGGGTGATCAACACGATCGGCCTGACGCTGACCGGGATCGTGCTGGTGATCGTGCTGCTGACCAAGTTCACCCACGGCGCCTACATCGCGATCATCGCGATGGCCGTGCTGTTCCTGCTGATGAAGGGCATCCGCCGCCACTACGACACGGTCGGCCACGAGATGGCGATCGAGGGCGACGACCAGCTGATGCTGCCGTCGCGGGTGCACGCGATCGTGCTGGTCTCCAAGCTGCACAAGCCGACGCTGCGGGCGCTGGCCTTCGCGAAGGCGGCCCGGCCGTACATGCTGGAGGCCGTCACCGTCGACGTCGACCGCGAGGAGTCCGAGGCGCTGCAGGCCGAGTGGGAGCGGCACGACATCCCGGTGCCGCTGAAGCGGCTGGCGTCGCCGTACCGGGAGATCACCCGGCCGATCCTGCAGTACGTCCGCGACATCCGGCGGCAGTCGCCGCGCGACGTGGTGATGGTCTACATCCCCGAGTACGTCGTCGGGCACTGGTGGGAGCAGTTCCTGCACAACCAGAGCGCACTGCGGCTCAAGGGGCGGCTCTTGTTCACACCTGGTGTGATGGTGACGTCGGTTCCGTACCAGCTGATCTCCTCCGAGGCGGCCCAGGAACGGCAGGACCGGGTGGAGCGGGTGGCCGGGCAGGTACGCCGGGGCTCTCGCAAGACGTCAGGAGATCGGTGAGCGACGACGACATCGTCGGGGCGGTGCTGGAGCTGGAGATCGGCCCGGTGGCGCACGGCGGGCACTGTGTCGCGCGCTACGAGGGCCAGGTGGTCTTCGTCCGGCACGGGCTCCCCGGGGAGCTGGTGCACGCGCGGGTGACCGAGCGGACCAACAAGTACCTGCGGGCGGACGTCGTGCAGGTGCTCACCCCCTCCCCACACCGGATCGAGCCGCCCTGCCCGTACGCCGGGCCGGGGCGCTGCGGCGGCTGCGACTTCCAGCACGCCAACATCGTCGAGCAGCGCCGGCTGAAGGCGACGGTGGTCTCCGACACGCTGCGCCGGATCGGTGGCATCGAGCGGACCGTGGTGATGGAGTCGCCGGGCGACGACGGGCTCGGCTGGCGGACCAGGATGCGGTACGCCGTCGGCCCCGACGGCCGGCCGGGCATGCGGGTGCACAGGTCGCACGAGCTGGTGCTGGTCGACCAGTGCCTGATCGCACACCCCGGTACGCCTTCGGTGCTGGACCAGCGGTGGGCCGACACAACGTCGGTACAAGCGGTGGTGTCGTCGGAGGGCAAGCAGGCGGTGCTGACCGACGTAGCGAGCGGTGGTCGAGTCGTGGAGGTAGTACGCGACCGCAGGTTCCGGGTAGAGGCCGGTGGGTTCTGGCAGGTCCACCCGGCGGCTGCCACGACGCTGGTGGACGCCGTACTGGCTGGGCTGGAGCCTGCTGCCGGAGAGACCGCGCTGGACCTGTACTCCGGGGTCGGGCTGTTCGCTGCGTTCCTGGCGGAGGCCGGGTGCGCGGTGCTGGCGATCGAGGGGGACAAGGACGCGGTCAAGAACGCCCGGCGCAACCTGCACGACCTGACCGGTGTGACGCTGGAGCAGGGGGATGTGGACCGGGTGCTGACCGGTGCTGTCCGGCAGGGGCTGTCGCAGGTCGACCTGGTTGTGCTGGACCCGCCGCGGACCGGCGCCGGCAAGCACGTCGTACGCCGGATCGCCGGACTCGCGCCCCGGAAGATCGCGTACGTCGCCTGCGACCCGGCCGCGCTGGCCCGCGATCTGAAGACGTTCGCGGGCCTCGGCTACGGCGTCAGCTCGCTGCGGGCGTTCGACCTGTTCGGGATGACCCATCACATAGAGTGCGTCGCCGTGCTCGAACCTGTGACTGGTTAGTTGCCGTAGGGCTCGGGTACCGTTCAGCGCTGGTGCCCTGATGCTCGCTGGAGACCTGATACCCGATGCCGCTCGTCGACCTGGATGACCCGGAGGAGCTGCGCGCCCGCTGGAGCGCCCTCGCCGCGGTCGCTCACGCCACCGGCTTCGACCGCCGCTGGTACGCCGACGCCGGCGGCTGGTACCACCAGGACGAGACCGGCTCCGACCTGCGCATGGTCCGCCTGGACGGCGGCCGTTCGGTCCTCTTCGGCTACCACACCCAGCACAGCCGCACCGCCGGCACGGACCTGCTCGCGGGCGCTCCGGACTGGATCGGCCAGCCGGAGGTCAAGCAGCGCATCGCGGCGGGGGAGCTGGGCTTCGTCTACGGCTCCTTCAACGGCACGTGGGCGCGCGCGTCGTACGAGGGTGACCCGTGGCAGCCCGTCGACGACGGCTTCCTCCCGATCGGCGAATGGGTCACCTCTGATGAGGGCTCCGCGCGCGAGCTCGTCGAGTGGGCCGCGGAGTGGGCCGACTACCTCGGCGGGCTGGACGAGCTGGTGCCGCTCGCTGTCGGTCTGATCCGCTCTGCTGGGGCATCGACCTTGTCGGCGGACGAGCTCAACCACTTCTTCGGGCGCCTGGGGATCGGGCCGCGGTCGCCGCAGCAGCCTGACCTCCATGCGGCTTTGGTCGCGGCTGCGCAGTTCAATCCTGGGGCGGCTGCTCGTGTGTTCACGCCTGCTCCGGTCGTGGTCGAGGAGCCGGAGGAGGAAGAGCTCTTCATCGTGCCGCCGGGCGTCAGCCCGTTCACCGGCCAGCCGATCGCGGAGGACGCTGATCCGGTCATCGGCGCCGCAGCTGAGCCGGCGTACGAGCCCCAGCCGGCGTACGAGCCGCAGCCGACGCGCGAGCCGCAGCCGACGCGCGACGCCCCGGAGGATGGCTACGGCGTCGTCAGCAAGAAACCCCGCCTCTTCGGCCGCAAGAAGAAGCCCCGCGAGGACGACAACGCCTCACTCGCCGGCCTGGGCCTGGCCGCCCCCGAGCCTCCGGTCGCTGACCCGCCGCCGTACACCTACGACCGCCCCCTCCCGTCCTCCGAACCCCCACGCGTAGGCGCCCCCGTCCAGGACGGCGAAGACTTCTACGCCAGCCTCTTCGCCGACGCCCCCGCGGCAGCGAGGTACACGCCCGACACACCCACGTCCGCGAACGAGGCCACCAACGAACTGGCAGCGGTCGCCGACGACACAGCGCCTTTCACACCGTTCCCGGAGCCACCGCACCCGAACTCCCCGTTCGCCCCGACCCACGAGGCCCGGGAATCGTCGTCGCCGTTCGCCCCATCTGCGAACGACTCGCAGGCGCCTGGTGGCGACTCCACCCCAGCCTCGCCGTTCGCACCCCCTGCCGGCCCTCAAGCTCCGGATTCCCGCGAGCCCGATCCCCGGCAGCCCGCCTCACCCTTCGCGCCCCCCGCCGACGATGACCAGACCCGCGAGTCCACCCCCACCTCGCCTTTCGCGCCCGGGTCCTACGAACCTGCCCCCGAAGCCCCTCACCCCGGTGCTCCCTTCGCGCAGCCCGAGCCTCCTCACCCGGGCGCTCCCGCATCCTTCGGGCAACCCGAGCCTCCTCACCCGGGCACTCCCGCATCCCTCGGGCAGCCCCAGGCTCTGCACCAGCAAGACCCGTCCGCGCATCCCGCCCCACCGTTCGCCCAGCCGCCCGCCGCCTTCGCGGAGCCACACCCCGACCCCGCCTCCCCGTTCGTACCCGCCGCCTTCACCCCCGTCTCGTCCCCGGCCGACGACACCGGCGTCATCGCCCCCGTCGACGCCGACCAGTCGACCGCAGACGACGACACCGGCGTACTGACCCCCGTCGACGACTCGTCCACCCCGGACGACGAAACCGGAGTGATCCCCCCGGTAGCCGACCCCGGCACCCTCGACGCCTTCACCGCCGGCGACGACACGGGCGTCATCCCTCCGGTCGCCGAAGCCATCGCCGCCGCAGACCCCGACGACGACACCGGCGTCTTCCCACCCGTCGAGGCCCCCAAAGACGATGCACAGCCGCCGTACGACGAGCACGAGGCAGAGCCGCAGCCTCCGCACGAGCGCAAGGCCGAACCGCAGCCCCCGTACGACGAGCGCGATGCCGAACCGCAGTCCTCCGAGGAAGTCCCCTCCCTCCAGCCGACCGCGGACTCAACGGCGCCCCAGCCGTACCACCAGACGCCCTCAACACCCGAGCCCCACGCCTCCTCACCTCAGCCCCCGTCATCCCCCCTGGACGCCCATCTCTCCCCGTCGTCCCCCCTCGACGACCACCTCACCCCTCCGTCCCCCATGGAACGCGAGTGGGTAGGCGGCGCCTGGATCAACGGCGAGTGGATCGAAGACGCAGCGGCCTACCTGGCAGCCAACCCCCACCTGGCGCACCCGCCGCGCCCCGCCCGCCGCCAACGCAGAACGTCCCCCGCAGATCTCCCCACCGAGTCCATCGAGGCCCTTCCCGCCGACGAGGACACCACGTCGGACGCAGCCGACGTACACCGCACCAGCCAGCGGACAGACGCCCCCGACACCGCCGGCTACCACGCACCCAACGATGTCGACCCCGACGCACCCACCGACCAGGCCCTCGACGCCCACGCCGTCGGCCTCCGTGACCCACACACCGTCGACGCCCGCGACGCTCACGCCGGCGACGCCCGCGACGCTCACGCCGGCGATGCCCGTGACGCGCACGCCGGCGACGCCCCGGACGCCTACCTCGCGCCTGCCACAGACGCCGACGTCGACCACGCTCCCGAGATTCACGACGACGACCGCCGCGCTGTCGACGCCCGAGACGGCGACCGGCGCGCTCTGGACGCCCGAGCCAACGATCGAGGCGTTCTCGGCCCTCAAGCCGACAACCGACGCGCCCTCGAAACCCGAGCCGCCGACCGCCAGGCGTACGACGTACCAACGGACACCGAGCGCGCCGGCGACACCCACCAGCCAGCCGACGAGCTCGCCCCCGGCGCCGGACGGCCCGACCATGGCCAGCGCCCGGCAAACGACCACGCATCCGACGGCGACGACGACCGCTACGCACCCGGCCAACGCTGGACGATCCACCCGGACTCCGCCGACGCCCCGATCTTCGAAGACCAGCTGATCGGCGAGCCCGAAGCTGCGTCCGACGATTTGCCGCAAGCAAACGCCCACTGGACCAGCGCCCCCGCGGACACGGACCACCCCGGTCAGAACATCCGCGCCGAACAACAGCACCCGGCCGAGCCGACCGACCTCTCCGCACGCAACACCGCGCAGGCCGAGCACGACGCCGAGAACCAGCCGTCGCGCTCCAACGACAACGCCGCACGCCATCCGCAGGCGCACGCACCCGAGCAGGATGCCGCGCATCACCCGCATGCGTCCGAGCGCGATGCCGCACACCACCCCCGCGCATCCGAGGACAACGCCGTACGGCACCCACACGCATCCGACCAGGACGCCGTACGGCACCCGCACGCGTCCGACCAGGACGCCGCACGGCACCCGCACGCGTCCGACCACGACGCCGCACCGCACCCGCACGCGTCCGACCAGGACGCCACACGCGACCCGCACACATCCGAAGACGACGCCGCACGCCACCCCCGCACGCCCGAGCACGAAGCCGCATACCAGCCCCCCGCCTTCGAGGACGACGCTCCGACCGCCGAGATCGCCGCGATCGTCGACGAGCCCACCCGCGAGGACATCGCCCGCATCGACTCCGGCGAACACCCCACAGCCGGCGCGGGCCCCCGCACGTACCCGCCCTTGAGCGACCAGTACGGCGGCTCCGGCGACGAGCTCGACGAGTACGACGAGTTCACCTCCGAGGTCTTCCACGACGAGACCCTCGGCAACGCGGACTGGACGGCAGACCAGCTCGGCGAGATCGCTGCGCAGCCACCTGAACCTCAACAAGACCTTGAGGCTGCATCACCGGCCGACGCCGCGGCATCCCCGGCTGGAGCTGAATCCGAGGACCTCGCCCGCCGCGCCGCCGCGGGGGACGCATCCGAGGATGTCGTCGGGGACGCACCCGAGGATGTCGCGCCCGAGCGGACAGCCGCAGCCGAGCAGGCAACAGCCGCAGACACCGGGCCGCAGCACGCACAACAGGGCAGCGCCGCCGACACGGCTCAGCAGGCAACCGCCGCAGACGCCGATCCGCAGTACGCGGAACAGACAAGCGCCGCCGACTCGGCGCAGCAGCTGGTCGAACGAGCGGGTGCCACGGAGTACGAGCAACAGCAAGCGCAGCAGGTAGGCGCCGATGCGCAGCAGTTGGCTGAGCCGGTCGGCGCTGAGGGGTACCAGCCGCAGTCCGGGGAGCAGGCGAGTGTCGCCGACTCGCAGCAGCCGGCCGAGCAAGCGGCTGCCACGGAGTACGAGCCCCAGGCAGGCTCCGCCGACTCGCAGCAGCCGGCCGGACCTGCAAGTGCTGCCGAGTACGAGCCGCAGCAAGCAGGCGTCGCCGACTCGCAGCAGCCGCAGTCCGGGGAGCAGGCGAGCGTCGCCGACTCGCAGCAGCTGGTCGAGGAGTCAGACGCTGCGGAGTACGAGCTGCAGCAAGCCCAGCAGGCAGGCGCCGTCGAGACCGAGCAGGCGCAGCGGGTGAACGACGCGTCGTCCGCCGAGCAGCCGTCCGGTGTCGAGGACGCGCCGAGTGCCGGCCAGGCGCCCTCTGCGGATGGTGCGCAGCTCGTCGATGAGAAGACCGCAGGTGGCGAGCAGGATCGCGAGGGCGACCGGGGTGAAGGCTCGTACGACGGCGAGCGGACCGAGAAGGTTGCTGCTCTCGGAGGTGAGTACGAGGGCCAGCCTGCTGCCAGCCACACCGACTCGTACGTCGGTGAGAAGACCGAGGAAGTCACCGCGCTCGGCGACGGGTACGAGGACGACACCGCAGAGCACGTCGGGCTTGCCGAGGCCGTGGAGACGTACGAGCGGGATCAGGCGGCCGACGTACGCACGGACGGGCGGGCTGGCGACGGGGAGCACGCGGCGGAGGCGGCCGCGGCCGGGATCGCGGCGGCTGGTGCGCAGGTCAGTGGGCTGAACGGGCATCACCCGGAGCAGACCGACGAGCGCCTGGATGCACAGGGCGCCGAACTGGTTGACGGACAGCCCGACGAGCACCTCAACGGCCGCGCCCCCGAAGACAGCGGCCACCCCGAAGACCCCGCCGCCATGCTCATCCCCGAGCTCTCCGGCGCGGGCACCCCCATCGCCCTCCCGCTCGGCGTCGAGCAGGCCATGCGCGCCGAGCCCGAGCGCCCCCGCCCCAAGCCCACCGAGGCCTCGGCGTTCGAAGCTCTCAAGATCTGGTGCCGCATCCGGACCGACGTCGTCCCCTCCGGGTTCACCATCCAGGTGCAGGTGCTCGACCCCAACCGCCCGTCCTACCGCTTCGATCTCGAGCCCGCGCAGGTCGAGCACGACGAATGGCCCGACGACCGGCTCAGCGAGCTTCTCGGCGACCTCTGGATCGAGGAAGCGAAGACCGACCACGGCGGCTGGCTCTTCGCTCGGATCGACGCCGCGGGCCGCACCCTCCGCATCGATCGCTGGTACGACCAGGTCCCCGAGTGGTGGGACACCCAGCTCCCGGGCGAGATCGACGTCGAAGGCCTCGTACGCCGCCTCTACCGGCGCGGCCCGGACTTCCAGCCGTCCTACCTGGAGCAGCTGTACATCACCGCGGGATAGCGTTGTCCCCATGTTGCTCAGGATCTTCACCGAACCCCAGCAAGGTGCCTCGTACGACGACCTGCTGGCCGTCGCCCAGAAGACCGAGGAGTGCGGGTTCGACGCGTTCTTCCGGTCCGACCACTACCTCGCGATGGAGGGCAGCGACGGGCTGCCGGGGCCGACCGACGCCTGGATCACCCTCGCCGGGCTCGCGCGCGAGACCAGCCGGATCAAGCTCGGGACGCTGGTCAGCTCCGCGACGTTCCGCAACCCCGGCGTGCTCGCGATCACCGTCGCGGGCGTCGACCAGATGAGCGGTGGGCGCGCCGAGCTCGGGCTCGGCGCCGGCTGGTACGAGGCCGAGCACGCGGCGTACGGGCTGGACTTCCCGGACACGCCGGGCCGGTTCGACCTGCTGACCGAGCAGCTCGAGCTGATCACCGGGCTGTGGGACACGCCGGTGGGGGAGAAGTACGAGTTCACCGGGAAGCACTACCAGCTGAAGGACTCGCCGGCGCTGCCGAAGCCGGTGCAGCAGCCGCACCCGCCGATCATCGTCGGCGGCGCCGGCAAGAAGCGCACCCCGGCGCTCGCCGCGCAGTACGCGAACGAGTTCAACGCGGGCTTCAAGACCGTCGAGGACACCAAGGTCCTCTTCGACCGCGTCCAGGCAGCCTGTACGGCGATCGACCGCGACCCGAAGACCCTGCACCTGTCCGCGGCCCATCGGGTTGCCGTCGGCAAGGACAAGGCCGAGGTCGAGCGCCGCGCCACCGCCTTCGGCTGGTCGATGGAGCAGCTGAACCAGCACGGCCTCGGCGGCACCCCGGCCGAGATGGTCGACCACCTCGGCCGCTTCGCCGAGCTCGGCGCCGACCGGTTCTACCTGCAGATCCTCGACCTCACCGACCTCGACCACCTGGAGCTGATCGCCTCCGAGGTCCTCCCGCAGCTGTCCTAACCCGTACGCCGGGCAGGGCGCCGCATGATCGCCGCGGTCACGGCGAAGAGTGCGGCGCCGCCCGCGAGGGCGGCCGGCAGCCCGGCCACGTGCGCGACGAGCGTGATCAACAGGCCGCAGACGACCTCGCCCAGGTACTCGGCCTGGGCGAGGAACGAGTGCGTCGTCGCCCGTACGCCGGACGTGGTGCGCGCGTTGACCCAGATCGTCGAGATCACCCGGGTGAGCGGTACGGCGATCCCCGACACCAGGATCAACGCCGCGGCACCGGTCGCCGCGTTCGGCGCGACCGCCAGCCCGAGAGTCCCGGCGGTCCCGACCAGCGCGGCGACGCCGTACGAGTGCCGCGCGTGCTCGCCGTCGAGGCGCCGTCCCGCGATCCGCAGGGTCAGCGCACCGAGGACGAGGGCGAGGAAGCCCAGCCCGGTGAACCAGACGATCGGGTCGAGCCGGATCGGCAGCCCCAGGTCGAGCAGCTGCTTCGGCGCGAGCCGGCCGGCCGCGTCGGTCGCGCCGTTGACCAGGAACGTCGCCAGAAAGATCCGCAGCAGATCCGGGCTGCCGCGGACCAGCGCGACTCCCTGGCGGAAGATCGTCCAGGACGCCGCCCATCGCGCGCCGGCCGAGGGGACGAAGCGGTGCTCGCTGAAGCGGGTGACGACGTACAGGCTCAGCAGCAGCATCGCAGTCCCGGCGGTGACGATGGCCACCTCGCGCCGGGTGGCCCAGGCCAGAGCGCCGATCACCACCAGCCCGGTCGCCGCGCCGGACAACTGGGCACGGGCGGTGCGAGCCAGTACGCCGGAGACCCGCCCGGGGTCGTCCAGCTCGTCGGTGATCCAGGCGACGTCGGAACCGCTCGCGAAGGTCCACGCCAGCCCCCACAGCACCTGGGTCGCCAGCAGCAGCGGGAACGAGGTGACCAGTCCGGTCGCCAGCATCGCCGTCCCCATCAGGACTTGCGACACGACGAGCGACCACTTCCGGCTGACTGTGTCGGCCAGGACGCCGGCCGGTATCTCGCAGCACAGCGCGAAGATCCCCTGTACGGCTCCGATCGCCACGATCTGGGCGGCGCTGAGTCCGGCGTCGACGACCAGGTAGACCGACGTGACCAGCCACCAGCCGTTGTGCAGTACGGCGCGGGCCCAGTTCCAGCGGACGTACGCGCGGACCAGCGCGTCCGGCGGCGAAGTGTGCACGCGGCAGTCGATCAGCCGGTGGGCGCGCCCGGCAACGGAGTTTCGGCTTAGAGTGGTGGCTCGACATCGTGTATCTTGATGTCGAGAGAGTTTGTGGGGACAGGTTAGGGCAGCCTGACCTGCGGGGCCGGTGGGTGGCTCGGCAGGATGGGTACCAGCGGACCAGGACGGACAGAGGAGCAGGTTGATGGCCAGCGTCGACAGCTTCGGTGCCAAGGGTGCACTCGAGGTCAACGGACAGTCGTACGAGATCTTCAGGTTGGCGGGTATCGAGGGCGCGCAGACGCTGCCGTACTCGCTCAAGGTGCTGCTCGAGAACCTGCTGCGCACCGAGGACGGCGCGAACATCACCGCCGACCACATCACCAAGCTGGGGAACTGGGACGCGAACGCCGCGCCGGACACCGAGATCCAGTTCACGCCGGCCCGGGTGATCATGCAGGACTTCACCGGTGTGCCGTGCGTCGTCGACCTGGCCACCATGCGCGAGGCCGTCGCCGAGCTCGGCGGCGACCCGACCAAGATCAACCCGCTGGCCCCGGCCGAGCTGGTCATCGACCACTCGGTCATCATCGACGTCTTCGGCCGCCAGGACGCCTTCGAGCGCAACGTCGAGCTCGAGTACGAGCGCAACCGCGAGCGCTACCAGTTCCTGCGCTGGGGCCAGACCGCGTTCGACGAGTTCAAGGTCGTCCCGCCGGGGACCGGCATCGTCCACCAGGTCAACATCGAGCACCTGGCCCGGACCGTCATGGTCCGCAACGGCCAGGCCTACCCGGACACCTGCGTCGGCACCGACAGTCACACCACGATGGTCAACGGCCTGGGCGTGCTGGGCTGGGGCGTCGGCGGCATCGAGGCCGAGGCCGCGATGCTCGGCCAGCCGGTCAGCATGCTGATCCCGAAGGTCGTCGGCTTCAAGCTGACCGGGTCCGTCCCGGCCGGCGCGACCGCGACGGACGTCGTCCTCACCATCACCCAGATGCTGCGCAAGCACGGTGTGGTCGGCAAGTTCGTCGAGTTCTACGGCGACGGCGTCGCGGCCGTCCCGCTGGCCAACCGCGCCACCATCGGCAACATGAGCCCGGAGTTCGGCTCCACCTGCGCGATCTTCCCGATCGACGACGTCACGCTGGACTACCTGCGGCTGACCGGCCGCGGCGACGAAGAGGTCGCGCTCGTCGAGGCGTACGCCAAGGAGCAGGGCCTGTGGCACAACGCCGAGGTCGAGCCGCGCTTCTCGGAGTACCTCGAGCTGGACCTGTCGACGGTCGTCCCGTCGATCGCCGGCCCGAAGCGCCCGCAGGACCGGATCGAGCTCAGCCAGGCAAAGGAAGGCTTCCGCGGCGCCCTCGTCGACTACGCCACCGAGGAGCTGGACGTCGACCCGTCCGAGCTGGGCAGCTTCCCGGCCAGCGACGCGCCGAACGGGCACGGTCACACCAACGACGAGCCGCACACCCCGCACGGTGCGGGCGCCCAGGGCCGCCCGTCGAAGAAGACCAAGATCAGCCTGAACGGCCAGGAGGTCGAGCTCGACCACGGCCACGTCGTGATCGCCTCGATCACCTCCTGCACCAACACCTCGAACCCGTCGGTGATGCTCGCGGCCGCGCTGCTGGCCAAGAACGCCGTCGACAAGGGCCTGGCCACCAAGCCGTGGGTGAAGACGTCGCTCGCCCCGGGCTCGAAGGTCGTCACCGACTACTACGAGAAGGCCGGCGTCACGCCGTACCTCGAGAAGCTCGGCTTCCACCTGGTCGGCTACGGCTGCACCACCTGCATCGGCAACTCGGGCCCGCTGCCCGAGGAGGTCTCGGCCGGTGTGCAGGAGGCCGACCTGGCGGTCGTGTCGGTGCTGTCCGGCAACCGCAACTTCGAGGGCCGGATCAACCCGGACGTGAAGATGAACTACCTGGCCAGCCCGCCGCTGGTGATCGCGTACGCGCTGGCCGGGACGATGGACTTCGACTTCGAGACCGACCCGCTGGGTCAGGACACCGACGGCAACGACGTGTTCCTGAAGGACATCTGGCCGGCCGCCGACGAGGTCGAGGCCGTGATCGCGACCTCGATCAACAAGGAGATGTTCGCCAAGGACTACGCCGACGTCTTCGCCGGTGACGAGCGCTGGCAGTCGCTGCCGACGCCCGAGGGCAAGACCTTCGACTGGGACGGCGAGTCGACGTACGTGCGCAAGCCTCCGTACTTCGAGGGGATGGCCAAGGAGCCGTCGCCGGTCACCGACATCAGCGGCGCCCGGGTGCTGGCCAAGCTCGGCGACTCGGTCACCACCGACCACATCTCGCCGGCCGGTTCGATCAAGGCCGACAGCCCGGCCGGCAAGTACCTCGCCGACCACGGCGTCGACCGCAAGGACTTCAACTCGTACGGCTCGCGCCGCGGCAACCACGAGGTGATGATCCGGGGCACCTTCGCCAACATCCGGCTCCGCAACCAGATCGCGCCGGGCACCGAGGGCGGTTTCACCCGCGACTTCACCAAGGACGACGCGCCGGTGACGAGCATCTACGAGGCCTCCGAGGCGTACGCCGAGGCCGGTACGCCGCTGGTGATCCTGGCCGGCAAGGAGTACGGCTCGGGCTCGTCGCGCGACTGGGCCGCCAAGGGCACGGCGCTGCTCGGCGCGAAGGCCGTCATCACCGAGTCGTTCGAGCGGATCCACCGGTCGAACCTGATCGGCATGGGCGTGCTGCCGCTGCAGTTCCCCGAGGGCGAGAACGCGGAGTCCCTCGGACTGAGCGGCGAGGAGACCTTCGACATCAGCGGCGTCACCGCGCTGAACGACGGGGAGATCCCGCGGACCGTCAAGGTCACCGTCACCGGCACCGACGGGTCGACCAAGGAGTTCGACGCGGTGGTCCGGATCGACACCCCGGGCGAGGCGGACTACTACCGCAACGGCGGCATCCTGCAGTACGTGCTGCGGTCGCTGATCGCCAACTGACCGACTGACAACCAGAGACCGGTCCCCGTTGCTGGGGGCCGGTCTTTGTTGTTCACCGGCTGGGCGCGTACTGGTCATGCGCGCCTGGTTGGCTGTCGGTCGCAAACCGGGGGCGAGACCGAAGTACGGGGTGGACTGTGCGTGCAGGCGTTGTGGTCGCAGCGGCGTTGATCGGAGTACTGGCAGGCTGCGCGGCAGCTGAGCCGACGGCGTACGGGCCGACCGTGGCCGGACCGACGAAGACCTCCAGCAAGGGCGCCCCCGCGCTGCCCGAGCCGACCATCGACGAGGGCGAGCCGCCGATCGTCCGCGTCTCCGGCAACCGCCTGTGCCAGCTCTTCACCTCGGCGGAGATCAGCGAGCGCCTCGGCCTGAAGGTCGGCAAGGTCGTCGCCAGTACGCCGGGCCGCTACTCGCGCTGCGTCTGGAAGTCCGCGAAGGGCGACGGCATCGTCAGCATCACCCGCGGCAGCGGCGCCGACTACGAGGCGCTGAAGCAGCAGTACATCACCGAGGCGACCAAGGAGAAGGCCCGCGGCCGCAAGGAACTCGGCGTCGGCCAGATCGGCTTCGCGATCGGCGCCTCGGTCAGCGGCGTCCCGAACTGGCGCGCCGCCTCGGTCGAGTCCGGCCTGCTCACCGGCGTCCAGATGTCCGGCGCCGGCAGCCTCGCCAGCGCCGCCACGATCAAGATCTTCATGATCGAGGTCCTGGCCCGCGGCTGAACCCGGCAGCGCGAATTTCACGCTGCCGGGCTGCACCAGTCAGCGCTCGGCGCACCCCAGCGCGGACCACCCGTTCGCGGGGCTGCCGCCCCGGGCCACCGTGTCGCCGGTCTGCCAGAGCACGTCCGACCAGCCGCCGTCGGCCTGCATGTCCTGCAGTACCTTCCAGCCGCGGCTGCCGGCGAGCGCCGTCGTCGCTTCCTTCAGCTTCACGGTGTCGCCGGACTTCTTCGCCGCGATCCACTGCCCGATCCAGCCGCACGCGACCTCACCGGTGACCATCACCCCGAAGTGGTAGCGCGCGAGCACCAGCACCTTCAGCAGCGGCGCCCGGTCGAAACTGCTGGGCAGCGGTACGCCGGTCAGCATCTCGTCGACCACGCGCGGCGCGTCCGACTGCTTGACGATCGTGTCCGGCATCGCGTCCAGCCACGCGTCGGTGTCGACGGTCTTCAGCTTCGCGACCAGACTCCGGTACGCCGCTTCCGAACCGAGGTCGGCACGGATCGTCAGGAAGTACCGGCCCTTCGGCGGCAGCACGATCGTGAAGTCGCTCGGCTCGCCGGACAGGTACAGCTTGCCGGTCTGCCCGAGCAGCTCGACGGGGGAGCCCTGACGGCTCTTGTCCTCCCAGCTCGGGTACCGCTCGACCGGCCGCCAGTCGACCTCCAGCTCCTGCTCGCCGCTCACGAACTCGATCTGGCCCTCATCCGGCCCGAACGCCGGCACGTCGCCGATCTTCCAGGCCGGGTCGTCGAGCACCAGCCGCGGCGTCGCGTCGGTCGCGGCCCGCAGCTCGGCGCCGTACGCCGAAACCGGTGCAGCCGGGTTGCCGCCCTTCGGGAAGAACACCCCGGTCAGCGCGACGGCGACGGTCGCCGCGGCGGCGACCAGGACGACCACGCGTCGCCGTACCGGCGGACGGGACGTCCGCGGCGGGGTGACTTCCGGGGTGGGTGCTTGGGTGCTGATGACGGCCTCCAGGAGGTCGGACTCGGCCTTGCCGGTCGGCAACTGCCGCACGGTCTCGTCCGAGTACGGATTGGCCCGGGCGATCAGCCGGTCGAGCTCGTCGTCGTTCATCGCTCCTCCTGTGCCGGTCGCTGGGGTTGGTCTTCCCGTACATGTCCGCCTTCACCGAAGGCGTCTCCGAGGCTCTTGCGCAGCCGGCTTCTGGCCCGGTGCAGCCGTGTCCGAACCGTCCGTGCCGGTACGCCGAGCACGATCGCGGCCTCGCGCGGTTCGAGACCGTCCCAGGCGGTGAGCATCAGCAGCTCACGGTCGTCGTCGTTCAGCCCGGCCATCGCCTGCTGGATCACCGTCGTGGATCCGGTGAGCTCGGTGTGGTCGGGCAGTGCTTCGACCAGGTGCTGCCGCAGCCGTCCGGCGAGCCGGTCGCGGCGGAGCTCGCCCCGGCGGTGGTTGGCGACGACGCGGCGGGCGACGCCGTACAGCCAGAGCCGGGCGGTGCCGTCGACAGGCACCTCGTCGATCCGTCGCCAGGCCACCAGCATCGTCTCGGCGACCACGTCGGCGGCGTCGTCAGGCGAACCGACCCGGCGCAACGCATACCCGAGCAGCGGGCGGAACTCGCTGTCGAACAGCTCCCGGAACCGGCGGTCGTGGTCCGGCAGCGCGCCGACGTCGGCCGGCGGGGGCGGGCTCGAAGTGCTCCTCATGCTCCACCCATGTCCGGGAGTATGACCATCGTTACAGGTCATCTCCGTCGGGTGTGTACGGTCCTGAGGCGGGTAGAACGGTCCTGGCAGCTCGTACGACGGGCTGGTGCGGCGGTGAGAGAGGCTGGGCGACGTGGAGCTGGGGATCTTGTTGCTGGGCGGTCTGGCGATCGCCGTGGCGGCGGTCGTTCAGGGGACGCTCGGGCTCGGGCTGATGCTGGTCGGGGCGCCGGTGGTGGCGTTGCTCGATCCGTCGCTGATGCCGGGCGGGATGCTCGTGCTCGGGATGCTGCTGCCGATCCTCACGCTGGTGCGGGAGTGGAACCAGATCGACTGGCGGCAGGCCGGCTGGCTGACCGGGGCGCGGGTGGTGACGACGCCGCTCGGGGTGCTGGTGCTCGGCTGGCTGTCGGCGCGGGCGATCGGGGCGGTGGTCGGGTTCGTCGTGCTGGGCGCGGTGGTGCTCACGTTCTGGCGGCTCGACGTCCGGGCGACGCGGCAGAACCTGGTGATCGCCGGTGCGGTCGCGGGGATCTCCGGTACGGCGGCGTCGATCGGCGGGCCGCCGGCGGCCGTCGTACTGCAGCACGAGCAGGGGCCGCGGCTGCGGGCGACGCTGGCGGCGTTCTTCTTCATCGGGTCGGCGGTGTCGCTGGCGGGAGTGGCGATCGGTGGGCAGTTGACGCGGCACCAGCTGCTCTACGGGCTGTCGTGGATCCCGGCGCTCGGGATCGGGTTCGCGGTCGCCGTACCGCTGCAGAAGCGGTTCCACGGGCCGCGGCTGCGGCAGACGATCCTGGCGCTGGCCGGGCTGTCGTCGATCGTGGTGATCCTCAAGTCGCTGCTCTGATCGTCGGGTTTACTTGGCCGGGTGGCTCATCCCCGAGCGGTCGTGCAGGCCGCCTGTGCCCGGTACGGCGAACAGACGGTCGTCGACTGGTGCGTCGCGCTGCTCACCGGGGAGATCTCGGGCGCTGACGCTTTCGGCCGCGACCTGCCGAAGCTGGTCGCGCTGACCGGGCAGGAGAATCCTGGCGGGTGGAGCCGGCCTGTTGGTCCGGTCAACTACTACTGGGTGCGGGTGTGGGCGGCGCGCGTGCTGATGTACGCGTGGAGCGACGAGGCGGTCGAGGCGCTGCGCGTGGTTGCGGACGACCCGGCGTGGCGCGTGCGGGAGCACGTCGCCCGGATCACCGCGCAGCGCGAGCTGGGCGAGCTGGTGGAGTTGCTGCTGCCGATGCTGGAGCACGAGCTACCGCGGGTGCGGGTGGCCGCTGTGCGCGCGGTGGGCGCGGCGGGGGAGTATGAGCACGCGGAGGCGATCGAGGCGTTGCGGGACGACCCGGACCAGGCGGTCCGTGCGGCGGTCGAGCGGGCGCTGGGAAACCTGCGGACGCGCCTGGATCGCACGCTCGGCGAACGGTGACGCGGACACCCACCACTCACCAAGTCCGCCGGATCAGCCGGTCACGCGGCGTGTCGCGGCGTGTCGTGGCGCGAGACGACGGTTGATCAGTGGTGGGTGTCCGGCTCGGAGGCGCACCAGTCCCGAAGGGCGCGTGCGGCGCAGCTCGACGCGCCCGATTCAGCGCGTGCCCAGAGCCGACAGCCGCCGCTCGACGTGCCCGCGCTCCGGGTCCGTCCCCGCCGTCTCCAGCGCCAACCCGTAGGCCGCCGCAGCCTCCTCCCGGCGCCCGAGCCGTTGAAGCAGATCGGCCCGCGCCAAGTGATACGGGTGATACGAACGCAGCAGCGGCTCCCCGGCCAGCTCGTCAATCAGCCGCAACCCCACCTCCGGCCCGTCGCGCAGCGCGATCGCCGCCGCGCGGTTGAGCGCGACCACCGGCGACGGCACGAGCGCCAGCAGGACGTCGTACAGGGCAACGATCTGCGGCCAGTCCGTCGTCTCCACCGAAGCGGCCTCGTCGTGCAGCGAGGCGATCGCGGCCTGGACGCCGTACGGCCCTGGCGGCCCGGTGATCGCCCGGACGACCAGCGCGCGGCCCTCCTCGATCATCGTCCGGTCCCACCGCCCGCGGTCCTGGTCGTCGAGCAGCACGACCTCACCATCAGGCCCAGTGCGAGCATCGCGCCGCGCATGGATGAGCAGCATCAGCGCGAGCAATCCCGCGACCTCCCGATCGCCCGGCATCAGCCGCTGCAGGATTCGCGCGAGCCGGATCGCCTCCTCGGCGAGGTCGACGCGCTGCAGATCGGCGCCCGAGCTGGCGGCGTACCCCTCGGTGAAGACGGAGTACGTCACCTGCAGCACCCCGGGCAGCCGCTCCGGCAGCTCGTCGGCGGCAGGCACGCGGAACGGGATCCGGGCCTCGCGGATCTTCTTCTTCGCCCGGACGATCCGCTTCGCCATCGTTGCCGTCGGCACCAGGAACGCCCGCGCGACCTCGGGCGTGGTCAGGCCCGCCAGGCAGCGCAACGTCAGCGCGACCCGGTCCTCGGCCGGCAGCGCCGGGTGCGCACAGGTGAAGAACAGCTGCAACCGCTCGTCGGGCAACTCGTCATCGGAGGCGGCGTCCGCAGCAGGCGCGGTCCGCTCGGCCTCGACCTGGAGCACGGCGAGCCGCGCGGCGTACGTCTTGTCGCGGCGCAGCCGGTCGACGGCCTTGCGGCGCGCGGTGGTCATCAGCCACGCGCCGGGCTTCGGCGGTACGCCGTCCACGGGCCACTTCTCGAGCGCCACCTCGATCGCGTCGGAGGTGACCTCCTCGGCCAGATCGAGATCGCCGAACCGGCGCGACAATGCCGCGAGCAGCCGCCCACGCTCCTCGCGAAAGACCTGCTCGACCATCTCCACCGAGGCGGAGATGGTCGAGCGCTCGTCGTACATCAGCCGAAGTCGGCGACCGGGCGGACCACGATGTTGCCGTCGCCCCGCGACCCCGGGCAGCGCGCCGCCCAGTCCAGCGCCACGTCCAGGTCCGGGACGTCGATCACGTAGAACCCGCCGAGCACCTCGCGGGTCTCGGCGAACGGCCCGTCGGTGACCGTGCGGTGACCGGAGGCGTCGACCTTCACGGTGGTGGCGGTGACCAGGTCGGCCAGCGACTCCCCGGAGACCAGGATGCCCGCGTCGCGGACCTCCTTGTCGTAGGCCATCCAGTCGGACGGCGTACAGCCCTCGGCCTGGCCGTCGGCGGTCGGGCTCGCGTTGATCAGCAGCAGGTACTTCACGGTGGATCTCCTCGGTTCGTCGGTCGGTACGGCACTACCACGAACGAGCCGGCCCCGGATGGACAGCGACTACTGAGAAAGTGCGTCGCGAAGCTGGGCCGCGTACGACGCCGCCTCGTCCTCGTCGGCGTACTTGGTCCGCGGCCAGAAGAACCCGCGCAGCCCGTCGCCCTTGGTCCGCGGGACGACGTGCACGTGCAGGTGCGGCACCGACTGCGACACCACGTTGTTCACCGCGACGAACGACCCCTGCGCGCCGTACGCCGTACGGACCGCGGCCGCGACCGACCGCGCCGCCCCGAACAGCGGCACGGTCAGCTCGTCGGGCAGCTCGACCAGGGTGTCGACGTGCTCGCGCGGCACGATCAGCGTGTGCCCCTTGAACACCGGCCGGATGTCCAGGAACCCGACCACCTCGGGCGTCTCCAGCACGAGGTGGGCGGGTGTCGACCCGGCGACGATCGAGCAGAACAGGCAGTCGGCCATCACCCGAGGGTTTCGTCGACGAAGCACCAGCGCCAGTTCTCGCCGGGCTCGAACGACCGCATCACCGGGTGCTCGGTCTCGGCGAAGTGCTTGCTGGCGTGCTTCATCTGCGACGAGTCGCAGCAGCCGACGTGCCCGCAGCCCAGGCACAGCCGCAGGTGCACCCAGCTGCCGCCGGCGGCCAGGCACTCCTCGCAGCCCTCGGGCGTGTTCGGCGTGGTCACCACCGGCGCCGTGGCCAGGTGGTCGCACGGGCCGCCCGGAGGGGCCGGTACGCGGAGGTCGTCGGACTGTCCGCCGACGTCGTCGGCTTCTGCGCGATCCAAGATGGACTCCTCGATGTCGAGTGCGATCTGTGCCCGTTGCAGCACCTCGTCGGCGACGAGGCCCTCGTCCCGGACCTTGAGGATGTGCGCACGCTCGGCCTGCAGCATGACCATCCGAAGTCGACGATATGCCTCGCTCGGCGTTTCGTACTCCGTTTCGGGCCGGCCGAGTCGTTCCCAGGCGGCCAGCGCCCGGGCCTCGCCGCGCTGGCGGAGCAGCTCGACGACCCGCGGCGGGTCGTCGTCGGTGAGGACCTTGTCGAGCTCCTCCTCGCCGGCCTTGTGTGCGGCCTGCAGTACGGCGGCCTCCTGCAGCGCGTCCTCGGCCGGGTCGGGACCGGGCAGGTTCATCCGGCGGACCAGCCAGGGGAGTGTCGAGCCCTGGAGCAGCAGCGTGCCGGCGGTGACGGCCAGCGCGATGAACACGAGCAGCTCGCGGTGCGGCGTGTTCTCCGGCAGCACGAACACCGCGGCCAGTGTCACCACGCCGCGCATCCCGGCCCAGGAGAGCACGGTCAGCGCCTGCCAGGAGACCGGGCCGGACCGCGACCGGCCGAGGATGTTGCGGGACAGGATCGTCACCGGGAACATCCAGATCGGCCGCAGCAGCACGACGGTCAGGAAGACACCGATCGTGGTCAGCGCGATCGTGCGCGCCGACAGCGGGCTCTCCGACAGGTCGTCGAGGATCCACCGGGTCTGCAGACCGATCAGCAGGAACACCGCGTTCTCGAGCAGGAACTGGATCGTGCGCCAGTTGGTCCGCTCCGAGATCCGCGACGCCGCGGACTGGATGATCGGCGCCTTGTGCCCGAGCAGCAGACCGGTCACCACCACCGCCAGTACGCCGGACGCGTGGATGTAGTGGTTCTCCGCGGCGACGTACGCGATGAAGGGCGCGGTCAGGCTGAGCGTCGTGTCCAGCACCGGGTCGGTGAAGCGGCGCCGGATCTTGGCCAGCACGATCGCGACCACCAGCCCGACCAGGATCCCGCCGCCGGCGGCGCGCAGGAAGTCGAGGCTGACGTCCAGGAACATCGGCGTCACCACGGCGGCGCCGATCGCCGTCCGTAGGCAGACCAGCGCGGTCGCGTCGTTCAGCAGGCTCTCGCCCTCGAGGATCGTGACCACCCGCCGGGGCAGGCCGACCTTCCGGGCGATCGCGGTCGCCGCGACGGCGTCCGGCGGTGCGACCACAGCGCCGAGCGCGAGCGCGGCCCACAGCGGCAGCGGCTTCTGCCCGTCGGCCTCGGCCAGCGCGCCGAGCAGCCAGTACGCGACGAACCCGACGCCGACCGCGGTGAACGCGACCAGGCCGACCGACAGCGTGCTGATCGAGCGCCGGTGCTGGGAGAAGTCGACCAGGCTGGTCTTGATCGCCGCCGAGTAGAGCAGCGGCGGCAGGAAGCCGACCAGCACCACCTCGTGCGACAGCTCGACCCGCGGGACGAACGGCAGGTACGACGCCACGACGCCGACCACGACCAGCAGCAGGGGCGCCGACATCCCGATCCGGTTGGCCAGTGCGGCGCCCGTCGCCACCAGCGCGACCAGGGCGACGATCTCGATCGCGATTTCCACGCGCACAGTGTGGCAGGCCGAGCCCCGGCCGCGCTGCAAGGCTTTCAGGCCCTGTGCAAAACCTGTCGCGCTCGGTGGCCGCCTCCTTACCGTGCAGTGGTCATGTCACCTGAGCACCAGGAGGAACAGCATGCGCAAGATCGCGGTCGGCCTCGTCGTCGGAGCGGCAGCCCTCGGCCTCACCAGCGTGCCGCCGGCCTCGGCGGCCGGTGGCACCTTCCAGTACGACAGCCAGACCATCACCAACCCGGTCAACGGCAACTGCTACCGCTTGTCCGGCGACCCGGGCAGCCTTCACCGGCTGACCAACCGCACCGACACGACGGCTTTCGTGTCGACCGGTACGTCGTGCTCCGGGCCGCAGCTGGCCCAGCTCGCCCCGGGGGTCGACGTGGCGACGCAGACGGCGTACGGATCGGTGTTCTTCCGCTGATCCGCGGCGCTTCCGCGCCGGTCGGTGGTGATCGGCGCGAAAGATCCTTCGAACGATCCGCAAAACCTTGCGGATGACCCCTTGGTCGGGGACGCTGAGAGGGCTGCCGGGCCGACCGGCTGGGACGGGGCGGTTCCAGCCAGGAGCGGCCCGGCCGCCTTGTCTCTAGCGGACCTGGTCGAGGTACGTCTTGTACGCCGTACGGAACGGCTCCTCGGTCAGCACCGCACCCGACAGCCAGTCCGCGGAGGCCTGCGCGGCCCGGATCACGTCGGCCGGGTAGTCGTACTTGACCTGGTGCTCGGCGAACTCGTCCTCGTCGTCGACGTAGAAGCTGCCGTCGCGCCGCTTCACCACGTCCAGGTCGAGGTCCACCATCGTGAACTCCTCCTCGCCGAACGTCACCGGCGTCGTCACGTCGCAGTAGATCTCGGTCTTGGCCGGGACGTCGTTGAAGCTCGCCGTGAACCACTTGTCGCGCGGGAACAGCTGCACGCAGGCCGCGTCCATGGTGATCGCCGGCTCCTCGCCGCGCTGCGCGGTCGCACCGGCCGGCGCACCCAACCAGACGCCGTACTGGTCCTCTCCGAGGTAGGTCATCCACTGGTGCCAGTGGAGCTTGCCGTCGTACTTGCGATAGACAACCCGGACTCGGCGCATGGCGTCACCGTACCGGCGCCGCCGGTCACCTCCGGGATCGCTATCCTGTGCCGCATGCGACGGATGCTCATCACCGGCGGCGCCGGCTTCATCGGCTCGAACTTCGTGCACGACACGGTACGGCGGTACCCCGACGTCGAGGTCACCGTGCTCGACGCGCTCACCTACGCCGGCAGTCGGAGCAACCTCGACCCGGTCGCCGAGCAGGTCACCTTCGTGCACGGCGACATCTGCGACGCCGAGCTGGTCGGCAAGCTGGTCGCCGAGACCGACGTCCTGGTGCACTTCGCCGCCGAGTCGCACGTCGACAACTCGCTGAACGACCCGTCGCCGTTCATCAAGTCGAACATCATCGGCACCTTCACGCTGCTGGAGGCGGTCCGCAAGCACGACAAGCGGATGCACCACATCTCCACCGACGAGGTCTTCGGCGACCTGCCGCTGGACTCGGTCGAGCAGTTCACCGAGACCACGGCGTACGACCCGTCCTCGCCGTACTCGGCCTCGAAGGCGAGCTCGGACATGCTGGTCCGCGCCTGGGCCCGCTCGTACGGCGTCGCCGCGACGCTGTCGAACTGCGCGAACAACTACGGCCCGTACCAGCACGTCGAGAAGCTGATCCCGCGTCAGATCACCAACGTCCTGATCGGCGACAAGCCGAAGCTGTACGGCGCCGGCGAGAACGTCCGCGAGTGGACCCACGTCGAGGACCACAACGACGCCGTGCACCGCATCATCACCGACGGCCGCCTCGGCGAGACCTACCTGATCGGCTCCGGCGACGAGCGCAGCAACAAGCAGATCATCGAGAAGATCCTCACCCTGATGGGCGAGCCCGAAGACGCCTTCGTCCACGTCAGCGACCGCCCCGGCCACGACCTGCGCTACTCCAACGACTCCACCAAGATCCGCACCGAACTCGGCTGGCAGCCGCGTTACGCCGACTTCGACGCGGGCCTGTCGGCCACGATCGACTGGTACAAGGCCAACACGCCTTGGTGGGAGCCGCAGAAGGGCTCGGCGGAGGCGAAGTACAAGGTCCTCGGCCGCTGACCCTGCAACAAACTGCAACTCCGTAGACGCCGCCCCTGCCCACCCTCCACGATGATGCGTCCCCGGCTTCGGGGCAGCGAGTCCTGGGGAGGGTCCGGATGCAGGGGTGGAGTCTGTTCCGACGGGGAGCCGTCACGGCAGCACTGGCGTTGGGGGTCGCGGGCCTGAGTGGCCTGACCGCGGCCGCCGACGACCCGCCGGTCCCACCGACGCCTCCGGCGATCTCGGTGAGCTACCACGGCGCACCGGTCGCGAACTGCCTCGAGCAGACCACCTGTCCCGTCGTGATGCCGCTGGGGGAGTCGGTCGACGTCACCGTCAGCGCGACCTCCAGCGACGTGGTGGCGCTGCGGTACGGCTTCTCGGGCAAGGCTCCCGTCGATGTCGACGGCAGCACCGTGTCGGTCAGCATGGCGCCGCCGCGCGACGGCTGGGCGACGCTGGAGGCGCGGAGCATCAACGCGATCGGGCAGCTCAGCACCACCGCGCGCTTCGTGTTCAACGTCGGGCCGCGTCCCGCCGCCGTCGGCTCCTGGGGATTCGACGACGGCACCGGTACGACGGCCGCCGACGGTCCCGGCCTGACGCACCCGCTGACGATCGGCGGCGCGGCGGCGCTCGACGCCAAGGGACGCATCGACGGCGCGCTCGCTCTGGACGGGGTCGACGGTGTCGCCGAGGCGACCGCGCCGGTGATCGACACCTCGAAGAGCTTCAGCATCTCGGCCTGGGCCCGCCCGGCGAACGCCACCCGGACCGGTGTCGTCGCCGCGGTGACCGGCACCAGGAGTACAGCGGCCGGCCTCGGCTACGACGCGAGCACGAAGCGGTGGACCTTCGCCCGCACCTCCGCCGACGTCGATCGCCCGGCGATCTCGAAGGTGTCGTCCCTGGAGGCACCGGTGAACGGTGCCTGGGCGCACCTGCTCGGCACGTACGACGCGGCCACCGGCCAGCTCCAGCTCTTCGTCAACGGCCGGCTCCAGCAGACCGCTCAGTCGGCCCCCGGCTGGCAGGCCGGCGGCCCGTTGACCGTGGGCCGCGGCAAGTACGCCGGTACGCCGGCCGGCGCGTTCACCGGTTCGATCGACCGCGTCGCCGTGTGGCAGCGCGCGCTGGTCGCCGAGGAGGTCGCGCCGCTGGTCGACCCGCGGGTGGGTGGCGGCGGCAACGACCGGATCACCGCCGGCCTGGCGGCGTACTGGCCGCTCGACAACGCCGTACGGACCAACGGCACCTCGCGGACGCCGGAGCAGGTCCGCGGGGCCGGTCTCACGCTGACAGGCTTCGCCAAGCCGGCCGGTGCGTTCGTCGACGACCCCGAGTTCGGGCGCGTGCTGGAGCTCACCGGACGGTCGCAGGAGTCGCTGACGCTGAACGCCGCCACGGTCGACGGCAGCGCGTCCTTCACGGTCGCGGCCCGGGTGAAGGTCGACGACCCGGCCAAGCCGATGGTGATCGCCCGGCAGGGAACCGCCGGCAAGGACACCTGGCGGCTCGAGTACCGGCCGGTGGACACGTTCACCAGCCAGTGGCGCTTCGTCCGCGGTGACGCCGCTTCGACGACCGAGACGGTGGCGGTCTCGACCGTGGACCGGGACTCCGTCGCCGGCTGGCACCTCCTGGCCGGCTCGTACGACGCCAACCTCGCCAACGGGACCGGCAAGGTGGAGCTGACCGTCGACAACGCCCCGACCGACGGTTCGACCGTCTCCGCGCCGGGTGTCCCGCTGCGGGCCGGCAGCACGGTGGTCGGCACCGGACGGGCGTCCGGCCAGGCGTTCGACGGCCGCATCGACGACCTGCGGGTCTACGTCGGGGTCGCCGCCGGGTTCCGGCTCTGCGCCGACTACCCGGGCCTGGAGGGCTGCGGCTCCTAGGCCAGCTCGCGAACGCGGTCCAAGTACGTCTTGTAGACCGTCAGGAACGGTTCCGTGGTGGTGATGTTGGACACGACCCAGGCGCACGTCGCCTGGGCCGTGGCGATCACCTGGGGTGGGTAACCGTAGTGGATCTGGTGGGTGGCGAACTCGTCTTCGTCCATCACGTGAACCGTGCCGTCGCGGAGGCGGCGGATGTCGAGGTCCAGGTCGACCGCGGTGACCATGGAGACGCCGAACTCCGGTGGCATGGTGATGTCGCAGTAGATCTCGGTGGGGTGGGGTGCGGCGTTGAACAGGGCGCTCCACCACTGGCCGCGCGGGAACAGGCGGACGCGGACGTGGTCGACGCTGATCCAGGTGCCGTCGGCGCGCTGGGCGCGGTCGCCGGGGCGGGAGCCGACCCAGAGGCCGTGGTCGTCCTCGCCGAGGTGGACCGACTCCATCAGGCGGTGGGGGCGGCCGTCGTACTTGCGGAACAGGGTCCGCACCATCTCCATGACGGTTACTCTAGGTGAGATGGGCGCGACCGGTGAACAACCCGTACGCCGCGAGCGTCCCGTACTGTGAGATTGCTCCGGGAGGGGTTGCCGCGTTCGGCTTCGGCGACCGGGGTGCATAGACTCGACCATTCGAGGACAACCTGCGGAGGAGCTCGATGCGCTTGCTGGACACGGTCGGAGGGCCGGCGGACCTCAAGGACCTGACCGATCAGCAGCTGACGGACCTCGCCGCGGAGATCCGCGACGTGCTCGTCGAAACGGTCTCGCGGACCGGCGGTCATCTCGGCCCGAACCTCGGCATGGTGGAGATCACCCTGGCGATGCACCGGGTCTTCGACTCGCCGCGCGACCGCCTGGTCTACGACACCGGCCACCAGACCTACGTGCACAAGCTGCTCACCGGCCGGGCGCCCAAGTTCGACACCCTGCGCCAGCAGGGCGGCCTGTCGGGGTACCCGAGCCAGGCCGAGTCCGAGCACGACCTGGTCGAGAACAGCCACGCCTCGACGGCGCTCTCGTACGCCGACGGCCTGGCCAAGGCGTACCGGCTGCGCCAGGAGGACCGGCACGTGGTCGCCCTGATCGGCGACGGCGGCCTGACCGGCGGCATGGCCTGGGAGGCGCTGAACAACATCGCCGCCGGCGAGGACCTCAAGCTGGTGGTGATCGTCAACGACAACGGGCGCTCCTACAGCCCGACCGTCGGCGGCCTCGCGACGCATCTGACCAGCCTGCGCACCAACCCGCGGTACGAGAAGATCCTCGATCTCGTCAAGACGAACCTCGGCCGCACGCCGTACGTCGGCCCGCCGATGTACGAGGTGCTGCACGGCGTCAAGAAGGGCCTCAAGGACATGCTGGCCCCGCAGGGCATGTTCGAGGACCTCGGCCTGAAGTACGTCGGGCCGGTCGACGGCCACGACCGGGAGGCGATGGAGGACGCGCTGGCCCGGGCCAAGGCGTTCGGCGGCCCGGTGCTGGTGCACGCGGTCACCCAGAAGGGCTTCGGGTACGACGCGGCGGTGCAGGACGAGGAGGACAACTTCCACCAGATCCGCCCGCTGCACAAACCACGCGGCTGGACCGACGTGTTCGCCGAGGAACTGGTCGAGATCGGCCACCGGCGCCCGGACGTGGTCGCGATCACCGCGGCGATGCTGCACCCGACCGGCCTCGCGGCGTTCGGGCAGGAGTTCCCGGACCGGATCTTCGACGTCGGTATCGCCGAGCAGCACGCGGTGACGAGTGCGGCGGGCCTCGCGATGGGTGGGTTGCACCCGGTCGTCGGGCTGTACGCCACGTTCCTGAACCGGGCCTTCGACCAGCTGCTGATGGACGTCGCGCTGCACAAGTGCGGGGTGACGTTCGTGCTCGACCGCGCCGGTGTGACCGGTGACGACGGCGCGTCGCACAACGGCATGTGGGACATGTCGCTGCTGCAGCTCGTGCCGGGGCTGCGGCTGGCCGCGCCGCGGGACGGCAAGCGGGTCGCGGAGCTGCTGAACGAGGCGATCGAGGTGGACGACGCCCCGACCGTGCTGCGCTACGCCAAGGGCGAGGTGTTCCCCGACATCGAGGCGATCGACCGGGTCGGTACGACGGACGTCCTGGTCCGCACCGGCACCGACGTGCTGCTGGTAGGTATCGGGTCGATGGCGGCGACCGCCGTCGACGTCGCCGAGCGGCTCGGCGCGCAGGGCTTCGGGGTGACCGTGGTCGACCCGCGCTGGGTGAAGCCGGTGGCGCCGGAGCTGATCGAGCTGGCCGGCAAGCACAAGTTCGTCGTCACGATCGAGGACAACGGCCGCGTCGGCGGGTGCGGTGCGGCGATCGCGCAGGCGATCCGGGACGCCGGCGTCGCCACGCCGGTCCGGGACTTCGGGATCCCGCAGCGCTTCCTCGACCACGCGAAGCGCCCGGCGATCCTGCAGGAGATCGGCCTGACCGGTCAGGAGCTGGCCCGCGACGTGATCGAGCTGATCACCCGCCACCAGGGGGACGCGATCACCAGTGAGCCCGACACCGCCCGCGGCCGGCCCACCGGCGCCTGATCCCGAGCCTGCCCCCTGGTTCCCCCAGCAGCAGGCTCAGGACCCAGCCGAAGCAGACACCGGCGAGTCACCTCAGGCAGCCCCTTGGTTTCCTGAGGAGCCGGAGCCTGTGGACAGCCGTCCACGTGAACCAGTGCGTGGACGGCACGCCGCAGCTTCACACCGCCGAGGAATTGGCCCTGTTCTCATCGCTCTTGTGCTGGTTGCCGCGGCGGTTGCCGGCGGGCTCGCCCTGCACGAATCCGGCTCGCGCGACGCGACACCTCCCGCGGAAGCAGCCCCCAAGACCCCCGTCGTCGACCGTGCCGCCCGCGCCTCCGGCGTCGACGCCGTACTGAACGCCCGCGCCGAAGCGGTGAAGCTCAACAAACCCGAGCAGTTCCTGGCCGCGGTCGACCCGGCCAACAAGACCCTTCGCGCCCGCCAGCGCATGCTCTTCGACAACCTGCGCCGCTTCGGCTTCGCCAGCCTCAAGTACGAGCGCCTCCAGGAGCAGTACGACCAGGCGATCACCGACAAGTACGGGCCGAGCACCTTCGTCGTCGCGATCGCGATGACCTACCAGATCCGCGACATCGACCCCGTCCCCGCCCGCACGATGCTCGGCTACACCTTCGTCCAGCGCCCCAACAAGCAATGGACTCTCGTCTCCGACACCGACCTCGACCGAAGACTCCCACGCGGCTCGCACCAGGAAGCCTGGGACACCGGCGAGGTCCTCGTCCGACGCGCCCCGAGAGTCCTCGTCGTCGTGGAACGCGGCCAGGGCAAGCTCGCGAACAGCCTGCTCACCAAGGCCGGCAGCGCCGTGAAGGCGGTCAGCAAGAGCTGGCCGGGCGGCTGGACCGGCTCCGGTGTCGTCATCGCGCTCGACGACAAGATCGTCCGCGGCGCCGACTACACGCTCCCGAAGAACGCCGAGGACGCGCTCGCGATGGCGACCTGGGTCTACCGATCGCTGCCCGGCGAGGTCAGCGGCGTGGGGGAGCGCACCGACTCGTACGTCGTGATCAACCCGCGCAACCGCGCCAAGGTCGACGCCCGCACGCTCGCGCACGAGTTCACCCACGTCGCGACCGCGCCGTACGGGACGTTCGCGCCGCGCTGGCTGGTCGAGGGCGCCGCGACCTGGGTCGAGTTCCTGCCGATGGACGGCGCGAAACCGCTCGCGCTCGGCACGTACCGGCAGACCGTCCGCACCAAGTACCTCGCCAAGGCCAAGGCGCTGCCCGCCGACGCGACGTTCTTCCACGACTCGCTGACGTCGTACCCGCTGTCCTGGCTGGCTGTCGACCTGCTCTTCGAGCGGTACGGCGGGACGGAGCTGGTGACGCTGTACCAGGAGATGGCCGCGCTCGGCCAGACCCAGGCCGAACGCGACCGGATCATGCTCGAGCACCTCGGCATCACCGAGGCCGGACTCTTTCAGGCCCTGAAAGCTGCTGCGGCAGCCTGATCGATCCACCAGGCGGAACCGGTTACGGAGATCGCTTGCCCGACACCCGGGGTTTCCCGGGGATTCCCGGGGCAAGTTGTATACCCGGCGTGTCGGTGGTGGATTCGGCAGGACCGAGTAGGGTAGCCGGGCTGTCGCTGGACGGGCGGACCGGAGGAATCGACCCGACGTGAGTGTGTCACCCCCTGAGGTTGCCCGGCCGGGCGCTCAGGCGCCGCCCCCGAGACCCCGCCGCTGGCTGGGTCTGCTGGTGGTGGTCGCGGTGACCTGCGGCGGCGTTGTGTACGCCGTCGACCAGCGCGAGGACGACGCCCGGAGCCGGCCCAAGGTGAGTGTCGGCCCGACCGCGCCGCCGAACCAGAGCAACAAGCCGCCGTCGAAGACCGCGGCCGCGGTCGCCGCCCGCCGGCTCGCCGTCGACACCGTGCTGCTGCGCCGTGCCCGCGCGGTCCGGACCGGCAACGAGAAGCTGTTCCTGTCCGACCTCGACCCGGCCGACACCAAGTTGCGCCAGGAGCAGCGGACGCTGTTCGCGAACCTGGTCGAGATCGGCTTCACCGAGGTCGGGTTCAGCCAGGCCGAGGAGCGGTTCGACCAGGAGGTGGTCCGCGAGCACGGCGCCTCGACGTACCTGGTCCGGGTCCTGATGCGCTACCAGATCCCGAAGGTCGACCACGACCCGGTGACCACCGAGCTCGGCTACACGTTCGTCAGCCGCGGCGGCCGCTGGGTGATCACCGACGACGACGACCTGGACGACGAGCTCGGCCCGACCGCGCACCGCGAGCCGTGGGACCTCGGCCGGATCGAGGTCCGGCGCGGGCCGCGGGTGCTGGCGATCGTGGAGAAGGGCGACACCGAGCGGGCCAAGGCGATCGTTGCCGAGGCCAACGAAGCCCTCGGCCAGGTGTCGGCGTACTGGCCGCGTCGCTGGCGCGGCTCGGTGCTGATCGCGGCGCTCGACGACACCGAGGTCCGCGACGCCCGGTTCGCCGACGAGGACATCGAGTCCGCGGCCAGCGCCGGCTCGACGTTCACCTCGCTGCCCGGTCAGGACACCGCCGACGGTACGGTCGGCGGCGCGTACATCGTGGTGAACCCCAAGGAACGCGACCGGATCGACGAGATCCTGCTGTCGCACGAGATCACCCACGTCGCCACCGCCGACCTCGGCGGGTACGAGCCGCTCTGGCTGGCCGAGGGCGTCGCGGAGTACGTGTCCTGGCGCGGGATCGAGGCGGTCAGCGGTCCGGGCGAGGTCGCGAAGTGGGAGCAGGAGGTCGTCGACCAGGCGCTGCCCGGCCTGAACGCGCTGCCCACCGATCTCGGGTTCTACCAGAGCAACGCCGACGTGTACGGCGTGAGCTGGCTGGCCGTGCGCTTCCTGGTCCGCGAGATCGGCGTGAAGGCGGTCGAGGAGCTGTACGAGGACCTGGCCCGGCACGGTACCGACCAGGCCAACCGCGACCGCATACTCCTGACAAGGTCTGGGTACACCGAGGCGACGCTGTGGATGTCGCTGAAAGACTACCGGCCTCAACGGTGAGTAACATCTGAAGAAAATCTGGACCAAGGAGGCGTCGTGAGTCTGTTACGGACCAAGACGATCGAGCAGTCGATCGCGGACACCGACGAGCCGGAGTACCAGCTCAAGAAACGCCTCACCGCCCTGGACCTGACCGTGTTCGGCATCGGCGTCATCATCGGCGCCGGCATCTTCACGCTCACCGGCCGGGCGGCCCAGGCGTACGCCGGACCGAGTATCGCGCTGTCCTTCGTGCTGGCGGCGATCTGTTGCGGCCTCGCGGCGTTGTGCTACGCGGAGTTCTCCTCGACCGTCCCGGTCTCGGGCTCGGCGTACACGTTCTCGTACTTCTCGCTCGGTGAGATCTTCGCCTGGATCATCGGCTGGGACCTGCTGCTCGAGCTGATGCTCGGGGCAAGTGTCGTGGCGCAGGGCTGGTCGACGTACGCCGATCTGTTCCTGGAGCAGATCGGGCTGGGCTGGCCGGACTCGATCGGCCCCGACTCCAGCGTGAACGTGCTGGCGATGCTGCTGATCATCGTGCTGACGGTCCTGGCCACGGTCGGCATCAAGGAGTCGCTGCGGGTCAACCTGGCGCTGGTCGCGGTGAAGCTGTTCGTGGTGCTGTTCGTGATCATCGCGGGCCTGTTCTACATCAAGGGCTCGAACCTGACCCCGTTCATCCCCGACAGCGTCCCGGCCGAGAACGGCGACGTCACCATCACCACCCCGTTGTTCCAGGCGCTGTTCGGGTTCACCCCGTCGACGTTCGGCGTGATGGGCCTGGTCTCGGGCGCGTCGCTGGTGTTCTTCGCGTTCATCGGGTTCGACGTGGTCGCGACCACCGCCGAGGAGGCGAAGAACCCGCAGCGCGACCTGCCGCGCGGCATCATCGGCTCGCTGGCGATCTGCACGGTGCTCTACGTGCTGGTCTGCATCGTGATCACCGGGATGGTCAACTACAAGGACATCAACGGCGAGGCCGCGCTGGCCGAGGCGTTCCGGTCGGTCGGCCGGCCCGGGTTCGCGACGCTGATCTCCGCCGGTGCGGTCGCGGGTCTGACCACCGTGGTGCTGACGCTGATGATCGGCGCGGCGCGCGTGGTGTTCGCGATGAGCCGTGACCACCTGGTCCCGGCCAAGCTCGGCAAGACGCACCCGAAGTTCGGTACGCCGTACCGGCTGACGATCGGGATCGGTGTCGTGGTCGCGATCGTCGCGGGCGTCACCCCGATCGGCAAGCTCGAGGAGATGGTGAACATCGGCACCCTGGCCGCGTTCACCCTGGTCTCGATCGCGGTCCCGCTGCTGCGCAAGCGCCGCCCGGACATCGAGCGCTCGTTCCGCGTCCCGGGCAACCCGGTGATCCCGATCCTGGCCGCGCTGATCTGCATCTACCTGATGCTGAACCTGTCGCTGGAGACCTGGCTGCGGTTCGCGATCTGGATGGCGCTCGGCTTCATCGTGTACTTCCTGTACGGCTACCGCCGCAGCCGGGTCGGTCGCGAGGAGCAGACCGGCGAGGTCACCAAGGCCTAGCCGCGCGCGGTCGCGGTCGCCGTCGCTGTGGCGAACGCGGCGAAGGCGACCGTCCGCTCCACCTCGTCGGAGTCGGCCGCGTCCTCGGGATCCCACCCGAGGGCGCGGCCGTCCAGCGCCCGGCGGCACAGCCCGGTCCACTCCGGGTCGAGGGTGTCGATCGCCCAGAGCAGCGCCGCGCGCTTCGAGCTGACCCGGCCGTCGGCGAGCGTGTGCAGCATCCGGCACAGCGTCGTCACGGCGTACCGCTGTCCCCAGGCCAGCTCGATCGAGATCCAGGTGGCGAGACCGGGCAGCAGTTGCGGGATGTCGGCCCGCATCCGCGCCCGCAGGACCTCCGCCGGTACGACGTCGACGAGCGTCTTCGGATCGGGGCCGGCCAGCGTCACGCCGTACTCGCGCAGGGTCCAGCGGACCACCTCGGTGTTGCAGTGCGCCGACCACTGCATCTCCCGCCAGCCGTTGTCGATGTAGAGCCAGTCGCGGCCGAGCCCGTCGAGCGTGCGCAGCTCGGACAGCAGCGGGTACGAGCCTTCGAGGCGGCGGTTCCAGTACCCCTCGCGGGTGGGGATCTCGTCGTGCAGCGCGCGCAGCGCGGCCTCCTGCGCCGGCGTGATCGGGCGGTGCACCGGGATCAGGAAGTCGCAGTCGCTCTGCCGGTCGGCGTCGCCGAGCGCGAGCGAGCCCTGCAGGTAGGCGCCGACGAAGTTGTCGCCGAGGATGCGGTGGGCGGTCGTGCTGAGCTCCCGGAGGATCTCGTCCAGCTCGGCGTAGACGGTCATGGCGATAGGATCGCGCAGTTGGACCGATCGAGGGCGGGATTTTTCATGAAGCACCCGAGGCGCTGGGTCGCGGCCGCTGCCGCGCTCGTGCTGGCGGGGACCGCCGGGGTCGTGGCCGTGCGGCAGAGCGGGGACGGCGGGCCACCGGCCGGGAGTACGGCGGCGGCGCTGGGCAACCCGTCGGCCCACGAGCTGACCGGCGCCGAGCAGAAGAGCCGGCAGCGCGAGATCGACCTGCTGCTCGGGAAGCGGGCGGCCGCCGTACTGAAGAACGATCCGGCCGGGTTCCTCGCCGCGGTCGACCCGAAGCAGCCGAAGCTGGTCGCCCGGCAGCGGTTGCTGTTCACGAACCTGCGCAAGTTCGGCTTCGGCAGCCTGAAGTTCTTCACCGCCGACAGCTGGGCGACGCCGAAGCTGGCCGAGAAGTACGGGCCGACGACGTTCAGCACCCGGGTGATGATGCGGTACCAGATCGCCGGCCTGGACCCGAAGCCCGTGCAGACCGATCTGGGCTACACCTTCGTACGGCGCGACAACCTGTGGGTGCTGGTCGAGGACGGCGCGTCCGACGAGATGCTGAGCCGCGACGGGCACCGGCAGCCGTGGGACTTCCAGGAGGTCGCGCTGGTCCGCCGCGGCAAGGTCGTCGTGGTGGTCGGGCAACGCGAGCTCGCGCTCGGCCAGACGATCGCGCGGGTCTCCGAGGACGCCGTCGCTGCCGTCCGCCGGCACTGGCCGCGCGGCTGGAACGGCTCGGTGCTGGTGGTCGCGATGCCGGACCCGCAGGTGATGGCGACGCTGTGGACGTCGGGCGACGGCCGCGGCTGGACGATCGCCGCCAAGGCGGTCACCTTGTACGAGGGGGAGCAGCTCGGCAAACCGTCCGGCCCGCCGATCGGCAGCCGGATCGTCATCAACCCCGCGCTGCGCAAGGACCTCGACGAGGACCTGCTGGTGCACGAGATGACCCACGTCGCGACCGTCCCGATCGGCCCGATGGTCCCGCTCTGGCTGAGCGAGGGCCTGGCCGAGTACGTGCGCTGCCGCTCGGTCGAGGACGACCCCGAGTGGACCGTCGACCCGTACCGGCGGACGGTGAAGACCAAGTACCTGCCGGGCCTGAAGGAGCTCCCGGACCGCAAGGCGTTCGACGCGAACGGCGACCGCGCGTACGGCCAGAGCTGGTGGGCGGTCCAGTACCTGGCCGACGACCTCGGCATGAAGAAGGTCGCCGCCCTGTACGCCGACCTCGCGGTGCACGGCACCACCGAGGCGGCGTACAGCACGATCCTGAAGCGCCACACCGGCAAGACCCCGGCGGAGCTGACCCTGGCGGTCAGGCGCTTCCGGGGCTGACGGAACGGACTGCTGGGGCCGGAGCGGGCTTCCGGGCGCCGCACCGACCCCAGCAGGTTCGGGGGATCAGGCCAGCGAAGCGACGCCCTTGGGGAGGAAGCGCTGCCCGTTGACCTTCTCGGCGATGCCCGAGCGGTCCAGGTACGGCGTGATGCCGCCGAGGTGGAACGGCCAGCCGGCGCCGAGCAGCAGGCACAGGTCGATGTCCTGGGCCTCGGCGACGACACCCTCGTCGAGCATGATCCGGATCTCCTCGGCCAGTGCGGTCAGCACCCGGGTGCGCAGCTCGTCGGCGCTCGACGGCTGGTCGCCGACCGTGACGATCGCCTCCACCTCCGGGTCGACCGACGGCTTGCCCTCGGCGCTCCAGACGTAGAACGAGCTCTTGCCCGCAGCAACGACCTTGGCGAGGTTCTCGGACACCGCGAACCGGTCCGGGTAGGCCCGGTTCATCGTCTCGGCGACGTGCAGCGCGACCGGCAGACCGACCAGCTGCAGCAGCACGAACGGCGGCATCGGCAGGCCGAGCGCCGACAACGCCTTGTCTGCTTCAGGAATCGGCGTCCCTTCGTCGACCGCCGCGCTGACCTCACCGAGGAAGCGGGTCAGCAGCCGGTTCACCACGAAGGCCGGCGCGTCCTTGACCAGCACGCAGGACTTCTTCAGCTTCTTGCCGACCGCGAACGCCGTCGCCAGCGAGGCGTCGTCGGTCTGGTCGGCCCGGATGATCTCCAGCAGCGGCAGCACCGCGACCGGGTTGAAGAAGTGGAACCCGACGACGCGCTCGGGGTGCTCCAGGCCGGCGGCCATCTCGGTGATCGGCAGCGACGAGGTGTTCGTGGCCAGGATCGCCTCCGGCGCGACGATCTTCTCCAGGTCGGCGAAGATCGTCTTCTTCAGCTGCAGCTCCTCGAAGACCGCCTCGATCACGAAGTCGGCGTCGGCGAAGACCGCGCGGTCCACCGAGCCGGTGACCAGCGCCTTCAGCTGGTTGGCCTTGTCCGGGCGGATCCGGCCCTTGCCGAGCAGCTTGTCGATCTCGCCGTGCACGTAGCCGACACCGCGGTCGACCCGCTCCTGGTCGAGGTCGGTCAGCACCACCGGCACCTCGAGGCGGCGTACGAAGAGCAGGGCGAGCTGGCCGGCCATCAGACCGGCGCCGACGACACCGACCTTGTTGACCGGACGCGCGAGCGACTTGTCCGGCGCACCGGCGGGACGCTTGGCGCGCTTGTTGACCAGGTCGAAGGCATAGAGGCCGCTGCGCAGCTCCTCGCTCATGATCAGGTCGGCCAGCGCCTCGTCCTCGGCCGCGAAGCCGCGGTCGCGGTCGTTGTCCTTGGCCGCCGCGATCAGGTCCAGTGCCCGGTACGGCGCGGGCGCCGCGCCGCTGACCTTGAGGTCGGCGAACGCCTTGCCGCGGGCGACCGCCGCGTCCCACGCGTCGCCGCGGTCGATCTCCGGCCGCTCGACGGTGATCTCGCCGGTCAGCACCTTGCTCGCCCAGATGAACGACTGCTCCAGGAAGTCGGCCGAGTCCAGCAGCACGTCGCCGATCCCGAACTTCACCGCCTCCGGGCCGGACAGCATCTTGTTCTGGTTCAGGGCGTTCTCGACCACGACCTTCACGGCCTTGTCGGCGCCGATCAGGTTCGGCAGCAGGAAGTTGCCGCCCCAACCCGGGAGCAGCCCGAGGAAGACCTCCGGCGTGGAGATCATCCCGGCCGCCACCGACACCGTCCGGTACGACGCGTGCAGCGCGACCTCCAGGCCGCCGCCGAGCGCGACACCGTTCACGAACGCGAAACTCGGCTTGCCGCCCTCGGCCAGCTTGCGCATCACGCCGTGGCCGATCCGCCCGAGGTTCAGCGCCTGCTCCCGGTCGACCAGCTTCGGTACGCCGCTGAGGTCGGCGCCGGCGGCCAGGATGAACGGCTTGCCGGTGACCCCGATCGCGACGACGTCCTCGCGGGCCAGCGCCGCGTCGATCGCCTGGTTCAGCTCGGCCAGACCCTTCGGGCCGAAGGTGTTCGGCTTGGTGTGGTCCTGGCCGTTGTCGAGCGTGATCAGCGCCATCGTGCCGGCCTGGTTCGGCAGCACCACGTCGCGGCTGGGGGCGAGCGTGACCAGCTCGTCGTTCTCGATCGCGGTCGCTTCGGCGATCAGCGTGTTGAGGTCGCTCATGCGGCGTTGCCTTCCCAGTTCGGGTTCTCCCAGATGACGGTTCCGCCCATGCCGAGGCCGACGCACATGGTGGTGAGGCCGTAGCGGACCTCGGGGCGCTGCTCGAACTGCTTGGCCAGCTGGTTCATCAGCCGGACGCCGGAGGAGGCCAGCGGGTGCCCGAAGGCGATCGCACCGCCGTACGGGTTGACCCGCGGGTCGTCGTCGGCGATGCCGTAGTGCTCCAGGAACGCCAGCACCTGGACGGCGAACGCCTCGTTCACCTCGAAGGCCTGGATGTCGTCGATGGTCAGGCCGGCCTGCTTCAGCGCCTTCTCGGTCGCCGGGACCGGGCCGAAGCCCATCACCTCGGGCTCGACCCCGACGAAACCGTACGAGACCAGCTTCATCTTCGGCTTCAGCCCGAGCTCCTCGGCCGCCTCGGCCGAGGTGAGCAGCGCGGCGGTCGCGCCGTCGTTGATGCCCGCCGAGTTGCCCGCGGTGACCCGGCCGTGCGGGCGGAAGGGGGTCTTCAGCTTCGCCAGGTCGTCCAGCGTCGTCCCGGGCCGCATCGGCTCGTCGGTCGTCGCCAGGCCCCAGCCCTGCTCTGCCGAGCGGATCGCGATCGGGACCAGGTCCGGCTGGATCAGGTCGTTCGCGTACGCCTTCGCGGCGCGCTCCTGCGACAGTACGGCGTACGCGTCGGTGCGGGCCTTGGTGATCGTCGGGTAGCGGTCGTGCAGGTTCTCGGCCGTGGAGCCCATCACCAGCGCGGAGGTGTCGACCAGCTTCTCGGAGATGATCCGCGGGTTCGGGTCGACGCCCTCGCCCATCGGGTGCCGGCCCATGTGCTCGACACCGCCGGCGATCACCACGTCCTGGGCGCCGAAGGCGATCCCGGACGCGACCGTGGTCACCGCGGTCATCGCGCCGGCGCACATCCGGTCGATCGCGTAGCCCGGGGTGGTGTTCGGCAGGCCGGCCAGCAGCGCGGCGGTCCGGCCGATGGTCAGGCCCTGGTCGCCGATCTGGGTGGTGGCCGCGATCGCGACCTCCTCCACCCGCTCCGGCGGCAGCGACGGGTTGCGGCGCAGCAGCTCACGGATGCACTTGATCACCAGGTCGTCGGCGCGCGTCTCGGCGTACTGACCCTTGGCCTTGCCGAACGGGGTGCGAACGCCGTCGACGAACACGACATCGCGGATCTCACGGGGCACGAGGCCCTCCTTAGGGTGGGGTGGCACTGCCGATGCTACCCGCCGGTAATGAACCGCCCCAAGCAGCCACGCCTGTGCGGCTGCTCACAACCGGTGCGGCCCGGCCGCGCGTTGGACGTGGCGCCCGGCTGCGAACAGGCGCATGCTGGATCAAGGCACGCTTCGGGAGTCGCTCAGATGAACAACTTCGATCTCTCCGTCCCGGTCCTGAGCCGGGGCAAGCACCGCAGTCCGCGCAAGGGCGCCTGCTTCATGGAGTTCGCGTCCTACCTGGCCGGGGAACCCTGGTCGGACCATCCGGCCTGCACCCACCCGCTGCTCGCGGGCGTCGCACGCGACGTCAACGACTGTACGACGGACGCCGGCCGGTCCCGGCTGGCGCCGCTGATCCCGTCGGTGATCGGCCTGACCCCGGACGACCCGCACGTCGTACCGCGGGTGACGGCCGTCTGCATCCAGCAGGCCCTGCCGGTGGTCTCGCAGGAGCGCCAGTACATCCTCGCCGTCGCGCTGATCGTGGGGGAGCGGCAGCTCGCCCAGCTCGACGGGCGCCCACTGGACAGCGTCGACCCGGCCTCGCAGGAGGCCCTCGACTCGGTCCCCGCCGCGACCAAGTGGGCGCGAGCGTTCACCGCGAAGGCGCACCGGGGAACCGCCGACTACGCCCGCCGTACGGCCCCTCGCGCGGTGTCGTGCGCGGTCGAAGGCATCTCCCAGGCCTGCGTCAACGACCCGGACGACCGGCTGTACCGCCTGCTCAACTCGGCCATCGAGGAGTGCAAACGCTGGGTCCCGGCCAAGCCGTCGCGGTTTCCGGAGGCTCTTCCGCAGGTGGCGAAATTAGGACAGTAAGCTCGGCCGTGTGACCTTGGAAATCGACACCGGCTCCGGCCTGATGCCAGTGCACGTCTGGGAAGGGCAGGGGCCGGGGCTCCTGCTGCTGCAGGAGATCTTCGGGGTCTCCGACTACATCAAGGAGCGCGGCGCGCAGCTCGCCGCGCTCGGGTACCACGTGGTCGCGCCGGAGATCTTCTGGCGTCTCGACGGCGTCGATCTCGACCCGGACGCGCCTGATCTGCTGGACCGGGCGCTCGCCGTACTGGGTCGGCTCGACTGGGACCTGGCCGTGTCCGACTCGGTGGCTGCGCTGGAGTACCTGCGCGGGCGTGACACCGCGGTCGGCGTGATCGGTTTCTGCTTCGGCGGCGGCCTCGGCTTCAACGTCGCCGCGGTCGCCGACCCGGACGTGCTGATCAGCTACTACGGCTCGGCGCTGCCCAACCTGCTGCCGCTCGCGCCGGAGGTGAAGGCGACGAGCCTGCACCACTTCGGCGACGCCGACGACTACCTGCCGCCGGCCACGGTCGACACCATCGTCGCCGCGCTCGGCGACGCCGAGATCCACCGCTACGCCGGCGCCGGGCACGCGTTCGACAACCCGATGCCCGCGTTCCACCACGCCGGGGCCGCCGCGCAGGCCTGGCAGCGCACCGCCGACTTCCTGTCCCGCCAACTGCCCCTCGAAGGAAACCGATGAGCCTGTACGACATCCCCCTGCGGTCCCTGTCCGGCACCGAGACGTCCCTCGGTGACTACCAGGGCAAGACCGTGCTGGTCGTGAACGTCGCCTCCAAGTGCGGCGCCACCCCGCAGTACACCGAGCTGGAGAACCTGCAGCGCAAGTACGCCGACCGCGGCTTCACCGTCCTCGGCGTCCCGTGCAACCAGTTCGGCGGCCAGGAGCCCGGCACGACCGAGGAGATCCAGGAGTTCTGCTCGACGACGTACGGCGTGACGTTCCCGATGCTCGACAAGGCCGAGGTGAACGGCGAGGGCCGGCACCCGCTGTTCGCCGAGCTCACGCTGACCCCGGACGCCGAGGGCAACGCCGGGGACGTCCAGTGGAACTTCGAGAAGTTCCTGGTCACCCCGGCAGGCACGGTCGCGGCCCGCTTCCGCACCCGGACGACCCCGGAGTCCGCCGAGGTCGTCGAAGCGATCGAGCGCCAGCTCCAGGCCTGACCACCGACCAGCTCGTCAAGTAGTTCCCCCAATCCCCGTGACCAACTGGTCCGGGGCTTGGGGCGACAAGCTAGTCGAGCGACTTGGCCGGAGCAGTCACCGTCAGCGCGTCCGTCAGCACCTGCGCGGTCAACCCGATCTGCCACTCGCGCGCCGCGTGCTCGCGCAGGAACGTCTTCACCGACTCCAGATCCGGCGTCGCCGGGGGAGTCCACGCCAGCCGGCGAATCGTGTCCGGCGACAACAAGTTCTCCGTCGGCAACCGATGCGCCTCGGCGATCTCCCCGACAGTCGCCCGCGCAGCCGACAACCGCGCCGCCGCATCCGGGTCCCGATCAGCCCAAGCCCGCGCCGGCGGCGGCCCGTCGTACCGGGGGCCCTGCTTCGGCAGCTCACCATCAGGCAGGCGACGAGCGTGATCGATCGCCTCCCACCACGTCCGCATGTGCCGGTGCGCGCCGCGGCCCTTGAACGCGGTCAGCTTCTGCAGCGTGTCCCGGTCGACCGGCATCGCGGCCGCCGCCTCGACGATCGCCGCATCCGGCAGGATCCGCCCCGGCGAGATGTCAGCAGCCTCCGCGATCTGGTCGCGCGCCTCCCACAACGCCCGTACGACGGCCAGGCTGCGCCGGTTCCGCACCCGGTGCATCCCCGACGTCCGCCGCCACGGATCCGGCTTCGGCTCCCGCGGCGGCGCGGACAGGATCGCGGCGAACTCCTGCTCGGCCCACTCCCACTTGCCCTCGCGGCGCAGCTCCTGCTCGATCGCGTTCCGCAGCTCGATCAGCATCTCGACGTCCAGCGCGGCGTACACCAGCCACGGGCTCGGCAGCGGCCGGGTCGACCAGTCGGCGGCCGAGTGCTCCTTGCGCATCCGGTACCCGAGCACCTCGCTGACCAGCGACGCCAGCCCGACCTTCGGATACCCGAGCAGGCGCCCGGCGAGCTCGGTGTCGAACACGGTCCGCGGCACCATCCCGACCTCGGCCAGGCAGGCCAGGTCCTGGTTGGCGGCGTGGATGATCCACTCCGCGTCGACGATCGCGTCACCGAGCGCGGACAGGTCACCGAACGGGATCGGGTCGACCAGCGCCGACCCGGAACCCTCACGGCGCAGCTGGACCAGGTACGCGCGGTGCGAGTACCGGTAGCCGGAGGCGCGCTCGGCGTCGACCGCGACCGGCCCACTGCCGGCCCGGAACGCCTCCACGACCTCCTGCAGCGCGGGGTCGGTGTCGACGACCTCGGACAGCCCGTCGCGCAGCTCGAGCAGCGGAAGGGATTCGGTCGGGTCCTCGGGGACGGGCGACTGCTGGGTCTCGGCCGGGCTCATTGGCCCCGCTGACCGCGGCGGGTAGGCATCGCGACCACACCGGGCGGCACCGGCGGCAACCCTGCCGCGGTGCACAGCACCTCGCCCCACGCCTCCGCGTGCCGCGTCACGTCCACCCCGCCGTCCGGGCCCGGGACCGGGCTCCAGGAGGCGCGGATCTCGATCTCCGCGGTCGCGTCGTCGTCGGCCATCCCACCGAAACTTTCGGACACCACCCTGGTGACGGTACCGCTCGGTGCTCCGAACTCCGCACCCCGGTCGGCCAGCGCCTCCATCAACCAGGTCCAGCCCACGCCACCGAGCAGCGCGTCGGTCACCATCTCCGGTTCGACGGCCGCACGCACGTACGCGACACAGCGGAAGGTCGACTGCCAGGCGTCGTTCCCGTCCGGGTCGTAGAGGACGACCAGACGACCGGTGGCGACGTCGTCACCATCAACCGTCACGTCAGCGCTGACCGCGGCCGCGTGCGGAGCGATCCGCTGCGGCGCGGGCATCTCCTCGACGAAGACCTCGGGCCGGAACCGGGCCTCACGCAACTGAGTGAGAGCCTCGGCGAACTCCGCGGGTGGCGCGTCGACCTGCTTGCGGGCACCCATGCTCCGCAGCCTACGACTGATTACTCACCGACGCGGATTTCGACGCGCCGATGGGGGAGGGTTGGTTGCACGGTGGGCAGGGGTGATCACCGGGGGTGGTGGGTTTGTCGGGGTTCACCGGGGGCGTCGGGGTGCGGGCACCGGGGGTGGCGCGGGTGTCGGGGTGTGTTCGCGGGCTGTGTTTGTTGGCCTCGCCTTCGGCTCGGCGGGTTTTGGGGCTTTTCGCCCGGTCTTCCCTCGTCGTTCGGTCGCTTCGCTCCCTCTCTCCTCAGTCCAGACCGGGCGGCCCCAAAACCTTGGGGGAGCTGTGGTGAGGAGTTGTGGGGGGTGGTGATCAGGTGTTGGGGGAGGTGGGTGACCAGCTGTCGGTGGCGCGCTGACCGCGTGGGATCATCGGTGGGTGCCTTCCACATCGTCTGCGCTCGAGCGTTCTCCTTTCCTGCTGGCTGCTCGGGGGGAGCTGTCGACGCACACCCCGGTGTGGTTCATGCGCCAGGCGGGGCGGGCGCTCCCGGAGTACCGGAAGGTCCGTGAGGGCATCACGATGCTGGAGTCCTGCACGCGCCCCGACCTCGTCGTGGAGATAACGCTGCAGCCCGTACGCCGTTACGGCGTCGACGCGGCGATCTTCTACTCCGACATCGTGCTCCCGCTGAAGGCCGTCGGCGTCGACCTGGACATCAAGCCCGGCGTCGGCCCGGTCGTCGCGTCACCGGTCACCTCCTTCGCCGACCTGGACGCCGTCCGCCCGGTCGAGCCGACCGACGTCGAGTACGTCACCGACTCCGTCCAGCAACTCGTCTCCGAGCTCGGCGGCACCCCCCTGATCGGCTTCGCCGGTGCCCCCTTCACCGTCGCGTCGTACCTGGTCGAAGGCGGCCCCAGCAAGGACCACGCCAAAACCAAGTCCCTCATGCACGGCAACCCGAAGCTCTGGCACGCCCTGGCCGACCGCCTGGCCGACGTAGCCATCTCCTACCTCTCCATCCAGATCGAAGCCGGCGCCTCAGCCATCCAACTCTTCGACTCCTGGGCCGGCGCTCTCTCCCCGCGCGACTACGCCGAATTCGTCCAGCCCCACTCCGCCAAGGTCTTCCAGGCCCTCGAGCACTACGCCGTCCCCCGCCTCCACTTCGGCGTCAACACCGGCGAACTCCTCGGCCTGATGAGCGAAGCCGGCGCCGACGTCATCGGCGTCGACTGGCGAGTCCCCCTCGACGAGGCCGTCCGCCGAATCACCGCCGCCACCGGCCACCCCAAGCCCGTCCAGGGCAACCTCGACCCAGCCCTCCTCACCGCCGGCTGGCCCGCCATCGAACCCCAGATCGACCGAATCCTCACCGAGGCGAAGTCCGCCCCCGCCCACATCTTCAACCTCGGCCACGGCGTACCCCCCACAGCAGACCCCGACGTCCTCCACCGCATCGTCAAGGCCGTCCAGGAGAAGTCCGCACGCTGATTCCCAGCGGACCACCCAGCCCCCTCCCGAACACGAGCCTCTCCGCACGGCCCGCGTCGGCGACAGCACGCCGCCGCCCGCGGCACACCCAGCCGGCCCAGCAGCCCCCGGACGCCCATCACTCACCAACACCCCCGCCAACGCGCCGTCCCCGCCTAGACGGACTGGCTGATGGCCACAACCACCGAGTTGGTGAGTGCTGCAGGTCCGGCCCCGCCACCTCGCGCGGCACACCGCTTCGGCGGCATCCGCAAGCGGCAACCGCAAGCGGCAACCGTCCAACACAACAGCCCGGCGCCGACGTCCACCACCCACCAACGCCACCGCGGGCGCGCCTTCCCCGCGTAGGCCGCCCACTAGATGGCCCGGACCGCAGGCTTGGTCGGTGGTGAACGTCGGCTCCCCGCAAGCCGGAGGGTGCGGCACGCGGGTGCCTACCCCGCGAGCGACACCCACCACTGACCAACGCCGGTGTCAGCGCGGCATCGCCGCGGGGATGAGCCGGGAGGCGGGCTCGTACGCCAGGTTGGTCAGTGGTGGAGGTCGGCTCACCGCTCCGACCGATCAGCGCGGTCATCCGACCGACCCGCTTCGCGGGCTGGGGGTTGCCAATCGCCGAGCGCGGCGACGGGGCGGGGCCGGACCCGATGCCGGTGGGGAGAAGGGTGGCCGCGTGAAGGTGGACCGACCCCGAGCAGGCGAGTTCGGGCCCGGGGCGAAGGATGTTCGCGTGGAGGTCGACCGACCCCGAGCAGGCGGGTTCGGGCCCGGGGTGAAGGGTGGCCGCGGGGAAGTCGACCGACCCCGAGCGGGCGGGTTCGGACGCTGGGTGAAGGATGGGCGCGTGGAATCTCCCGTGGTGGTGGTTGTCGGTGGTGGGGTCAGTGGGTTGGCTGCGGCGCATGCGTTGGTGAGTGGGCCCAATCCGCCGCGGGTGGTCGTGCTGGAAGGGGCGCCTCGGCTGGGTGGGAAGCTTGCGGGGGACGTGCTGGAGGGGGTGCCGGTCGATCTCGGGGCTGAGTCGGTGTTGGCTCGGCGGCCGGAAGGGGTGGCGCTGATCGAGGCGGTCGGGCTGGGCGACGACCTGGTGCATCCGGCGACGACCTCGGCGGGGCTCTGGGTGGGGGACCGGATCCGGGCGATTCCGCCGACGGTGATGGGGGTGCCGGTGGATGCGGCGGCGACTGCGGATGTGCTCGGCGAGGACGGCGCTGCGCGGGTTGCGGCTGAGGCTGAGATGCCGGCGGAGGTGCTGACCGAGGACGTCGCGATCGGGCGGTACGTCGCTGACCGGATGGGCGCGGCGGTGACGAACAAGCTGGTCGATCCGCTGCTGGGTGGGGTGTACGCCGGGCGCGCGGAGGAGATCTCACTCGCGGCCGCCGTGCCGGAGCTGTACGCGAAGCTGCGGACCACGCCGAGCCTGCTCGCGGCGACCCAAGAGATGCGCGCCACCAGCCAGCGGCGGGCGAGCGACGGCAAGCCGGTGTTCGCGGGGCTGCGCGGCGGGATCAATCGCCTGATCCACGCGCTGGAGGCCGACCTCACAGCGCGCGGCGTCGAGATCCACCGCTCGATGCCGGTCCGCAAGATCGCTCAGGTCGCTGACGACGAGGCCACGAAGTACGAGCTCGAGGCCGGCCCGGTCCCCGCGCCGACCTACTTCCGCGCCGACGCCGTGATCGTCGCCGTCCCCGCATCTCCGGCGGCGCGCATGCTGACCGACGTCGTCCCCACAGCCGCGACCGAGCTGGCGGCGATCGACTACGCCAGCATGGCGATCGTCACCCTCGCCGTCCCGAAGAAGCACTGGCCCACCACAGCGACCGGATCCGGCTTCCTCGTCCCCTCCGACGAGGGCCGTACGATCAAAGCCGCGACCTTCTCGCACGCCAAGTGGGACTGGTCCGCCGAGGCCGGCGGCGACCTCGCCGTACTGCGCACCTCCGTCGGCCGCCTCGGTGAGGAGTACGTTCTCCAGCGCTCCGACGAGGAGCTCGTCAAGCTCGCCGCCGCGGATCTCCGCAAGGCGATCGGCCTCGACGCGGAGATCGTCGGCTCGCTCGTCACCCGCTGGGGCGGCGGCCTCCCGCAGTACGCCGTGGGCCATCTCGACCGCGTCGACCGCGTCGAGGCGGCCGTCGCCGAGCAGCCCGGCCTCGCCGTCTGCGGGGCGGCGTACCGAGGGGTCGGGATCGCCGCCTGTGTCGCCTCGGGTAGCGCGGCGGCAACCCGGGTGCGGGAGCATCTGACCGCATTGGCGACAATGGGGTCGTGACCGACGCGAACCAGCCCGAGAGCAGCACGCCCGCGAAGCCGAAGGCGCGCGAGCTGAACAACGTGATCCGCTACACGATGTGGTCGGTGTTCAAGGTCGAGACGCCGCTCGGCGACACCGACCGCGACGAGCTGACCGCGGAGCTGACCGAGCTGGTCGGCAAACTGGCGGCCGACGACGTGGTGATCCGCGGCTGGTACGACGTGGAGGGGTTCCGCGCCGACGCCGACTTCATGGTCTGGTGGCACGCGCCGACCTCGGACGCGCTGCAGAAGGCGTACCACGCGCTGCGCCGGTCCCGGCTCGGGCGCCACCTCAAGCCGATCTGGTCGCAGTACGCGCTGCACCGCCCGGCGGAGTTCAACAAGAGCCACATCCCGGCGTTCCTGGCCGACGAGGAGGCCCGCGGGTACATCTGCGTGTACCCGTTCGTCCGCTCGTACGAGTGGTACCTGCTGCCCGACGAGGAGCGCCGGCACATGCTCGCCGAGCACGGCAAGATGGCCCGCGGCTACCCCGACGTCCGGGCGAACACGGTCGCGTCGTTCGCGCTCGGCGACTACGAGTGGATGCTGGCGTTCGAGGCCGACGAGCTGCACCGGATGGTCGACCTGATGCGCGACCTGCGCGCGTCGACGGCGCGCCGGCACGTGCGCGAGGAAGTCCCGTTCTACACCGGCAAGCGGACCGAGCTCGGCGAGCTGGTCGCCAACTTCGCCTGACATGGACCGCAAGGCGTTCCCTGTCCTGTACGTCGGCAACGTCCGGCGCTCGATCGACTTCTACGCGCTGCTCGGCTACGAGCTGACGTACCAGTTCCCGCTGGAGGGCGACCCGCACTACGTCGGCCTCGAACGCGGCGAGTCGTCGCTGGGCCTGGCCGACACGGGCTGGCCCGAGGCGCAGCTCGGCATCACCGTCGGCACGGCACCGCGCTTCGAGCTGTTCGTGTACGTCGACAACGTCGAGTCGCAGGTCGAGATTCTCCGCGAGGCGGGCTACAAGATCGTCCAGGAGCCGGCCAACATGCCGTGGGGCGAACGCCAGGCGTATGCGTTCGACCCCGACGGCAACCCGGTCGCTCTGGCGACTCCGATCTGAGCGGAACAGCAGAAAGCCCGGCCCCACCAGGGACCGGGCTTCTGACAGGTGGAGATCAGGCCGGCGCGAGCGTCAGGCTGATCGAGTTGATGCAGTACCGCAGGTCCGTCGGCGTCCCGTAGCCCTCGCCCTCGAACACGTGGCCCAGGTGCGAGCCGCAGTTGGCGCAGCGGACCTCGACGCGCTTCATGCCCATCGTGGTGTCGGTGATGTACTCCACCCGCTCCTCGGCCAGCGGCGCGAAGAACGACGGCCAGCCGCAGTGCGAGTCGAACTTGGTCTCGCTGCGGAACAGCTCGGCGTCGCAGGCCCGGCACTTGTAGACGCCGACGGTCTTGGTGTCGGTGTACTCACCGGTGAACGCCCGCTCGGTGCCGGCCTTGCGCAGTACCTGGTACTCCGCCGGGGACAGCTGCGCGCGCCACTCCTGGTCGGTCTTGTCGATCGCGTACTGCTTGGTGCCGTCGGTCACGGTGCCCGTACCTCCTCAGTCGAAAAAGGAGCCGGTTCCCCGGGGAAACCGGCTCCTTTTCATTATCGGCGGCCGGGCAAGCGAAACCCCGTCCGGGGGTCCGCCGTCAGCGGCCCGTAATCACCGGTACCACGACGGCAGCGGGATCACCCTGACCACCTGCGGGTCGTGGTCGCTGATCTGGTCGGGGAACTCGGCGTTCATGTGCACCACGTCGTACGACGACCCGGGCTGCAGGTTCCGCGACATCAGGATCTGGTCGAGGATCTGGCTGTTGCCCTCGAACACGTAGCTGTACCGCTCCTTGGCCGGCAGCGTCCGCGGCAGGTTGATCAGTGAAGTGCGACCGGTTCCGACCAGGATGTCAGCGGTCTGGCTGAAGTCGAAGTCGTTCAGGTCGCCGAGCACGATCACGTTGGCGCCGCGGTCCTTGGCCAGGATCTGGTCGACGAACGTGCGCACCGACTGCGCCTGCAGATGCCGCTTCGGCGCCGAGCTCTGGACCGGAGGCTGGACACGGCCCCAGAGCGGGTCGTCGCCGCCCTTGGAGCTGAAGTGGTTGACCACCACGAACAGCGGCTGCCCGAGCCAGGTGAACTCACCCGCGAGCGGCACGCGAGTCGCCTCCCAGGCCGGGTTCGACGGGTCCACACGACCCGGCGACGAGCTCAGGTGCGGCCGCCCGAACCGGTCGGTGACGATCGTCGTCGCCACGGTGGAGCCGCCACCCGCACGGTCGACGAACTTGACCGGCCGGTCGGTGCGGTACATGAACGCGACCCGGATGTTCCCACCCGGCTCGCCACCTTCGTCACCGTCGACCGGGTCGATCTGGCGCCACGCGTACTTCGGGCCGCCGGCCTTCTGGATCGCCGCGGCCAGCGTGTTCAGCGTGACGTCCGCGGCCGTCGTCCCGGAGTTCGTCGCGCCGTCGTTGTCCTGGACCTCCTCCAGCCCGAGGATGTCGGGCGACGCGAGGTTGTGGACGACCGCCTGGGCGAGCCCGTCGAACTTGGCGGCGCCGTCGGACGGGTCGAGGTTCTCGACGTTGAACGTCGCGACCGAGACCTGGACCAGCGACGACGGCGTGGTCTTCTCGCGCTTCAGCCCGCCGTCGACGACGGTCGGCGTCTGCGTGACCAGGAACTTGAAGTTGCCGAACCCGTAGTCCAGGACCCCGGTGACGGTCCCGGCGAGCGTGTCACCGGTCTTCGCGTCCGGGACCGGAGCCAGTACGTCGTCCAGCAGCACCCGCTCGGGGTTGCTGTCGGTCTTCTGCAGCAGGATGCCGCCGCGCGCCGTCCGCAGGCCGGACCCGGCCGGTACGACGGACAGCTCGCGGAACGAGTTGGTCGGCCCGGTCACCTGCGGCTTGTCGATGCCCAGCCACATGCCCTCGAGCGACTCCCAGAAGTCGAGCCCGTCGGTGGCCGGCTGGAAGGTGCCGGTGGTCTCGACGTCACCGTTCGAGTCGTCGTCGATCACCGTCGACGGCGGCACCCGGCCGCCGGGCCCGACGATGGTCGGCGCAGGGACGGCGGCAGTCCCCGTGACGGTGACGGTCGGGTTCGTCAGCTCGGTCGTGGTCAGGTTGTCGCTCCCACCCGAACCACCCGGCCGGAACTCGGCGACCGTGCCCTGAACCGACACGGCGTCGCCGACGGCAACAGCCGGCGCCGAGCTCGTGAAGACGAACAGCCCCTCGCTGGTCGCCGGGTCGCTGTCCGGCGCGGTGTCCTGGAACCAGAACCCGTTGCCGCTCTTGGCGGTGACCACACCAGTGACCTCGCCGACGAGCTTGCCGTTCAGCGGCGACAGGTGCGCCGCCCCCTGGATCTCGTGGATCTTGGCCGGAACGGGGTCCTCCGCGGGCGGCGCGGTGGTCAGCGTCTTCGGCGACGGGTTCACGGCCTCGAACTCAACCGCGTTGTTGTCCGCGTCGGCCGTGGGCGTCTTCCGGGTCGCCGAGGTGGTGTTCGACAGGCCGGGAGCGGCCGCGGTCTCGAAGTCGTTGGCCGCGCCGTACCCGACGAAGTCGACGACGCCGGCCGCGGTCGCGCAGCCCGTCGCGCAGGTCAGCGACTCCGTGGAGGTGACGAGCGCGACCTTCCCGGACGCAGCGGACATGTTCACGCTGCCCGTCGCGTCCGGCGTCGGCAGCGGCTGGCCGTTGGCCCCACCGCTCGCACCCTGCGCGAGGTAGACGCCGCCGGGCGCGATCGAGCCGGACAGGGTGATCTTGTTCGTCCAGGAGGTCCCGGCCGACGACGCGTACTGGATCGACCAGCCGGTCAGGTCGACCGCGGCGCCGCTGTTGTTGGTCAGCTCGACGAAGTCGTGCGTGTACGGCGCCCCGGAGTTGCCGCCGCCGCCGTACACCTCGGTGATCACCACGGTGCTGGAGGCGGCCTGCGCCGGGGCGGCCGCGATGGCGGCGACTCCGGTCAGGACGAGTGTCGATGTGACCACGAGGGCGCCCAGGCGGCGCCGTGATCGGTTCTGGGCAGACATGAGCCGGATTCTCACACCCGCACCGGGGCGCGCCAAGGGCCAACGCACCAACAGCCCGTACGGCGCGCAAGACGAGGGTGATCATGCGTCAGAGCGCGATCAGCCGGTGCACCTCCAGCGGTTCGGCCTTGCCCTTGAGGCTGATCGGCCCGAGCGACTCGGTGACCGCGCCGGGCAGCAGCGCCTTGGTGGCCGGCCCGATCGCGACGCCGCCGCCGGGCGCCTTGCCCTCGATCCGGCTGGCCACGTTGACGGTGTCGCCGATCACCGTGTGGGTGCGGCCGCCCTCGGTGCCGAGCAGGCTGACCGTCGCGATGCCGGTGTTGATCCCGACCCGGAACCGCGGCCAGTCCGGGTGCTCGGCGCACACCCGCTCGGCCGCTTCCTGCAAGGCCAGCCCGGCGGCCGCGGCGAGCCGGGCGTGGTCGGGCTGGTCGCCGCGTTTGTTGAAGGTGACCATCAGTGCGTCGCCGATGATCCGGTCCACCTCACCGCCGTGCCGGCCGACCACGGGTGGGACGACGACTTCGAAGTACGTGTTCAGCATGGCCGTCACCTCGCCCGGCTCGTGCTGCTCGGAGAACGTGGTGAACCCCTGCAGGTCCGCGAACAGCACGCTCAGCTCGCGCCGCCCGGCGACCGTTCCGGCGACGTACAGGTCGGAGAAGCGTTCCTCGTACCACTGGATCCGGACCCCGGCGACGACCAGGACGAACGCGGCGAGCAGCAGCAGGTGCCACTCCCACCACGACAGCGCCCAGTTCCGCGCGAAGACCAGCGCGACCATCGCCTCCGCGAGCAGCACGAACGCCGACACCAGCGAGAGCAGCATCAGCGAGGGCCGCGCGTTCCACATCCGCAGGTAGATCGCGGCCGCGATGCCGTACAGCAGGACGGTCGGGACGGCCAGCACGGTGAGGATGCCGTCGGCAACCTCCGGTACGGCGGTGTCGTGCAGCGGCGGCAACTGCGTGACCGAGGCAACGGCCCACAACGCCATCAGCACCAGCAGCCCGAACCGGATCCGCCGCCCGCGGCGCATCCAGACCACCGAGCGCTCACCCTCGAAGCGCAGGCTCGACAGCACCGCGCAGACCGACCCGATCGCGACCCCGATCGGTGTCGCGAGCACGAACCCGGCGTTTGGCGTACTGAGCAGCACACCCGGCGTCGCCAGCGCGTGCAACGCGAGGAACCCGGCCGCGGACAGGAACGCCAGCGACACCAGCAGCACCCGCGGATCACCACGACGCAGCGCGGCCGCGCCCATCGCCTGAGCCAGTACGGCGCTCAGCGCCGCGGTCAGCAGGACCAGCCAGAAGTGCGACGGGTGGTGCTCCCAGTGCACGTCGAGCCCGGGATCCCGCAGCAGCAGGAGCAGCGCGACGAGCGGGACCAGCAGCACCAGAGCGGTCAGCGCGACCATCCCCGCGGAGTACATGAAGCGGGGTGGGGTCGGGGGAGCGTCAACCATCAGCGGTGGCCTGCTCCGCGATCCGCAGCGTCTTGAGGTGCTCGTGAACCTGCGACACGACGACCGACCCCTCGCCGACCGCCGACGCGACCCGCTTCACCGACCCGCACCGGACGTCGCCGACCGCGAAGAGCCCCGCGACCGTCGACTCGTACGGCTGCGGCGATCGCTCCGAGCCCCACAGCGCCGACCCGGCCGCGTCGGCCCCGGCCTGCACGAAGCCGTGACTGTCCCGCCCGACCTCCGCGGGCAACCACGCCGTCCGCGGCTCGGCGCCGATCATCACGAACAGGCCGTCGGCCGCGACCACCTCTTCGGCGCCGCTCGACCGGTCGCGCAGGGTGATGTGCTCCAGCCGCCCCTCACCGCCACCGTCGACGACCTCGCTGGAGGCCCGGACGGCGATGTTCGGTGCCGCGTCGATGACGTCGATCAGGTACTGCGACATGGTCGCCGAGAGGTCGGGCCCGCGGACCACCAGCGTCACCTGGCGGCAGTACCGCGCGAGGTGGATCACGGCCTGGCCGGCGGAGTTGCCCCCGCCGACCACGCACGCGTCGAGCCCGGTCAGCCCGTGCGCCTCGGAAACGCTGGCGCCGTAGTACACCCCGGCTCCGGTCAGCGCTTCGAGCGCCGGTACGCCGAGCCGCCGGTACGAGACCCCGGTCGCCAGGACGACGGCCTTCGCCGTCACCGCGCCGACCCCGCCGATCTCGGCGGCGAACCCGTTGCCCAGGGCATCGAGTCGGACGACCTCGCGCATCAGCGCGAAGTGCGCTCCGAACACCCACGCCTGCTGGTACCCGCGCTGGGCCAGCTCCGACCCGCTGATCCCGCGGGAGAACCCGAGGTAGTTGCGGATCAGCGAACTCGTCCCGGCCTGACCGCCGATCGCCTCGCGCTCGACGACGAGCGTGCGCAGTCCCTCCGACGACGCGTAGACCGCGGTCGCCAGCCCGGCCGGCCCACCGCCGATCACCAGCACGTCGAAGTCGCGCTGCTCGTCGTCCAGGGTCGTCGAAACCCCCCACGCCTCGGCGATCTCGACGTCGGTCGGATCGTGCAGCACGGTCCCGCCGATCGCAGGCATCCACACCACGACACCGTCGCCGGGATCGGGTTCGCCGATCTCGGCCAGCACGAGGTCGGCGTTCGCCGACCCGGTCGCGCGGAAGGCGCTCGGGATCCCGTTCCGCCCGAGCAGCGCGTGGATCGCGTGCCCGCGGGCCGACCGCTCGTCGGCGACCACCACGACCTCGCGCAGGTTCGCGACCTCGTTGCGCGACCACTCCTGCACGAACTCCGCGACCGTCCGGTGGAACAGCTCGTCGTGCCCGATCCACGGCTTCAGCACGTAGTAGTTGATGTCACCCTTCGACATCGCGGCCAGGATCGCCGCCGCGGTCGCCCGCTCGGCCCACGCACCCCACGGGATCGTCAATGCCCGCCGCGCGTCCGGATGCGCCTCCCGCGCCTTGGCCAGTACGGCGGCCCGTTCGTCGTCCGGCAGCTCGTGATCGACCAGTACGACGGCCACCCGTTGCTCCAGCTCGTGCGCGAGGTCCAGGCAGTGCAGCGCGGCGGCTGCCGTCAGCTCACCGCGCACCCGGAAGTCGACGCCGAAGCTCCGCTCCAGTTCGTTCTCGATCCGGTCCAGCCGCAACGGATCCCGTTCGACCACCAGCAACAGCGGCCGCGCCTCACGTAAGTCCCCACCCATGTCCTGAAGGTAAATCCGCCGTTCGAGGTGGGCAATGGACAAAACGTTTGATCTCGCAAGACACCTGGGGTGTGCGCGTGCTCACAGCTCGCGCTGTCACGCGACGTACCAGCTGTTCCGTCGTGTCCGGCAACAGATGCCGAGCACAGGAGTTCTCCCATGCACCACGCACCGAAGGTCCGCAGGCTCGCGATCGGCCTCGCAGTCGCGGCCATCGCGGGCCTTGCACCAGCCACCGTTCAGCACACCACACAAGCTGTTGCGGTGACCGAGCAACGACAGTCTGTTGCCGGACAGATCGTCTCCACCCGACGCATCACCGGCCTCGACCCAGTCTTGGCCGCGGTCTCCTCCCGCGCCGACCGGATCACCTACCGTTCCCGCGCGCTGACCGGCCGCGACATCGTCGTCAGCGGCGCGCTCTTCACCCCGAAGGGCCGCCCGCCCAAGCACGGTTGGCCGATCGTCTCCTGGGCGCACGGCTCCAGCGGCATCATCGACCGCTGCGCCCCCTCCACGGCCCGCAACGCCGACGGCAAGATCGACCTCTTCGGCTACGCCGGCTTCGTCGCGCGCCTGCTCTCCGCCGGGTACGCCGTCACCGCGACCGACTACGAGGGCCTCGGCTCCGACGGCGAGCACCCGTACATCGTCGCCGACAGCGAAGCCCGCAGTGTGATCGACGCCGTGCGGGCCGCCGTACGGGCCGAGCCGTCGGTGTCGACGGAGTACTTCGCGGTCGGGCACTCGCAGGGCGGGCACGCGGCGATCGCCGCGGGGGAGCTGGCCACGACGTACGGCCAGGGCCTCGACTTCCGCGGGACGGTCGGGGTGAGCCCGGTGACCGACGTCGGGCAGGCCTACTCGTACGCGTCGCCGGGGCCGGTGGATCGCGGGTTCTTCCTGCTGGCGCTGAACGGTTTGAAGACCGTGCACCCGGAGCTGCGCTTCGAGGACTACCTCGGCCAGCAGGCCCTGGCGCTGCTGCCGAAGGCGCGGCAGGAGTGCACCGACCAGATCTGGGCCGACTTCACGGTGAACTTCGGGGACAAGCTGCCGGACTACCAGTTCACCCCGCAGAACCCGGCGGCCGCGCTGCGGATCCAGGACTGGCTGGACGAGCAGACCGTGCCTCGCGGCCGGGCGTCCGCGCCGATGCTGCTCCTGCAGGGCGACGCCGACCCGTCGATCAAGAAGGCCGTCACCCGGCAGGCCGTCCGCAACGCCGGATCGAAAGCCGACTTCAAGCTGTACCCGGGCCAGGACCACTACTCGGTCCTGGGTCCGCGCAGTACGGGAGGTGCTGCTGAAGACGTGATCACTTGGCTGAACGCTCACCGCTGAACAAGCTCAGCTTGTCCGGGTTCGACATCCACTGGATGCCGGTGATCAGCCCGCCCGCCGTCTCGAACGAGCAGACCTGCCACTCACCGCCGAGCCGGATGAGCAGCGCGTCCTGACCGTTCACGTCGGCGATCCGCAGCGCCACGTCGGCGTACTTGCCGAGCGTCCCGAGCACCAGCCGGCTCGCCCGCTCGGCCCCGACGACCGGCCGCAGCGCCGCGCTGCGCTTCCCGCCCCCGTCGATCCACACCGTCACCTCCTGCGCGAGCAACCGCTGCAGCCCGGCACGATCTCCCGTCCGGGCCGCCTGCAGGAATCGGGCCACCAGCTCCCGGTGCCGGTGCGGATCGGCGGGGAAGCGCTCCCGATCGGCGCTCAGCCGCGCGGTCGCCCGCCGGTAGAGCTGCCGCGCGTGCGCCTCCTCCAGGTCGAGCGCCCGCCCGATCTCCTCGTACGGCAGCTCGAAGCCCTCCCGCAGTACGAACACCGCACGCTCCGGCGCGCTGAGCTGGTTCATCAGCCGCATCGTCGCCAGCGAGAACGTGTCCCGCTGCTCGGCGGTCTCGGCCGGCCCGAGCTTTCCGGTCGGCACCGGCTCCGGCAGCCACGGACCGGGGTAGACCTCGTGCCGCCGGTGCGCCCGCCGGAGCCGGTCGATCGCCAGCCGGGTCACCACCGTGATCAGGAACCGCCGCGGACTCTCCACCGCCGCGCGGTCGGTCGTTGCCCACCGCAACCACGCCTCCTGTGCGACGTCCTCGGCGTCGGCGTGGCTGCCGAGCACCCGGTAGCCGATGGCAACCAGCAGCGGCTGGTGCTCCAGGAACAGCGTCGATTCGTCGGGCATGCACCCCAGACTGCGCAGCGGCCCGGAACGTGACAGCACCGGTCCAGTCCGCCGGTGCCGAAGTGGACCAGTCGTCCGCCGTACGCCGTGCTTAGCCTCGGTTCCATGATCGACAACCTGCCTCCCACCAACACGGTCCTCTCGATGCTCGACTCGCAGACGCCGGCGATCCCGGCCGGCGCGCACGTGATGACCGCGACCATCGAGATCCCGCCCGGCGACGCGGGCACCCAGCCGCACCGGCACTCCGGCCCGGTCTTCGGCTACATGCTCGAGGGCGAGATGCTCTTCGAGCTCGAAGGCGAGCCCGCGCGGGTGATCACCGCGGGCGAGGCGTTCTGGGAGCCCGGCGGCGACGTGATCCACTACCGGGCCGCCAACAACCTGCCGGACGCGTGGAGCCGCTTCGTGGTGGTGATGCTGTGCGCGCCCGGGGTCGAGATGATGACCTTCCCGGACGCCGAGGAGCTGGCCGCGCGGGCAGATCGCCGAGTCACTTGAGAAGCGTGGCGAGCGCGTCGAGCGCAGCTCGCCACGCATGCTGCGGCGGCGTCGCATACCCGATGACGAGCCCGGCGCGGTCGTCGTCGGGGGAGTGCCAGTAGCCCGCGGTGTGCAGCCCCATCAGATGCAGCCCGTTCGCCAGCCCCGCGTCGATGAGCCGCTTCTCCTGCTCTACCGACTCCAGCGGATGAAGCGCATGCAGCCCAGCCGGTACGCCGTCCAACTGCACTCGCGCGGCCAGCTCCTGCCGCCGCCGCTGGTAGACCTGCCGCGCCCGGCGTACCTGCCGGTCGTAGTCGCCGTGCTCCAGCAGCTGCGCGAGCGTGAGCTGATCAGGCGCGCTCACCGTCGCGCCGGTCGCAACCACCGCATCCAGTACGGCGATCCGCAGCCGCTCCGGCACCACCAACCACCCGATCCGCAACCCCGGCGCGAGCGACTTGCTGGTGCTCCCGGCGAAGACCACCCGCTCCGGCGCCTGCGCCTGCAGCGCGCCCACGGGCTGCTTGTCGTACCGGAACTCCCCGTCGTAGTCGTCCTCGATCACGTACCCGTCGCTGCGCTCGGCCCAGTCGAGGAACCCGGCGCGCTGACCGGCGCCCAGTACGACGCCGCGCGGGTGCTGGTGCGCCGGCGTCAGCAGCACAGCACCCATGGCTGATTCGCTCGGCTCAGCCCCGCACGGTCCGACATTCAGCGGCGAGGTCGCGAGCCCGTTCCGGTGGATCATCTCGCGGTGGTGAACCAACCCCGGATCCTCGGTCCCGATCGTCCGCACACCCTGCGCCCGCAACGCCCGCGACAGCACCGCCAGCCCGTGACTGAACCCACCGACGATCACCACCGCACCGGCGTCGGCCTGCACTCCACGCGTCCGCCCGACGTACGCCGCCACCGCCTCGCGCAGCACCAGCAGCCCCGCCGGATCGCCGTAGTCCAGACTCGAATGCTCGGCCTCCGCCAGCGCCCGCCGGACACCGGCCACCCAGGTCGCCCGCGGAAACAGACCGAGATCGGGCCGCCCAGGCCGCAGATCGACAACAGACTTTCTCGGGATGGGTGCAGCAGACCGATCTGACGGAGACGCCTGCGCCACCCACGTTCCCGCGCCCGTCGTACTCACCAACCACCCCTCGGCAGTCAGCTGCGCGTACGCCTCGACGACCGTCCCACGTGCGACCCCGAGGTCGGCAGCGAGTGTGCGGGTCCCAGGCAACCGAGTCCCCGCAGCAAGCCGCCCCGACGCCACCGCGTCCCGCAGCGCCGTCTCAAGCGATCGCCCCGAACGCCCAGCCCGAGCCCCGACCCCCGCGTCCAGGTGCAGGTCGATGCCGAGCGCGCGCCCCGTCACGTCCCTCCCCATGCCGACCGTTGTACACCGGTCCTGTCCGCCCCAGTGGGACAGGGCCGGTGTACAAGTTCAACGATCAGCCGACCACAGCCAGGTCGCGGATCAGTTGCTGTCGGCGATCAGTTGACGCTCACCGCGGACCAGGCCGCCGCGACGGCGGTGCGCTCGGCGCTCGCCGCGCCGTACAGGTCGGTGGCCGCGTTCAGCGTCGCGGTCCGGGCCTGCGCGTACGTCGTCCCGGTGGTCATGTACGTCGTCAGCGCCCGGTACCAGATCTTGCCGAGCTTGTCCTTGCCGATGCCCTGCAGCGTGGTGCCGTTGCAGGTGGTGGAGTCGTGCGGCAGGCCGCCGAACGTCTTCGGGCCGGTGCCCTCGGCGAGCAGGTACGCGAAGTGGTTGGCGACGCCGGAGGAGTAGTGCACGTCGATGTTGCCGATGCCGGAGTACCAGCAGTCCTTGGACTGGCCGTCCTTGCTCGGCTTGTCCATGTACCGCAGCGCCGGGCGGTCCTTCATGATCTCCTCGCCGATGTAGTAGTCGCCCGGGTCGTTGGTGTTGTTGGCGTAGAACTCGACGAGCGTGCCGAAGATGTCGCTGGTGGCCTCGTTCAGGCCGCCGGACTCACCGGAGTAGGTCAGGTTCGCGGTCGCGGTGGTGACGCCGTGGGACATCTCGTGCCCGGCCACATCGAGCGAGACCAGCGGGCCGGCCGCGACACCGTCGCCGTCGCCGTACGTCATCTTCTTGCCGTCCCAGAACGCGTTCACGTAGTTGGTGCCGTAGTGGACCCGGCTCGGGACGCCCTTGCCGTCGTTGAAGATGCCGTTGCGGCCGTGGATCAGCTTGTAGTAGTCGAACGTCTTCGCAGCGCCGTAGTGCGCGTCGACGGCGGCCGAGGCGCGGTCGGTGTTCAGGCCGTTGCCCCAGTGGTTGTCGGCGTCGTTCAGCCGGGTCGGGGTCGGGCAGCCCAGACCGAACAGCTGGCACAGGATCGAGTCGGTCTTGTTGTTCGCGTCGGCGGTGTAGCCGTTGCCGCGGGCCGGGTCGGTCAGCGTGAAGCCGCCGGTGGCCGGGGTGGTGTCGATCGTGACCGTGCCGGAGTACAGGCTCTTGCCGTCGCCGCTCGCGGTGTGGATGTGCTGCTCGCTGACCAGCTTGGCGCCGGTGAGCGCGTCCACGGTGGTGGTGACGTGGCTCGGTGTGCCGTCGGCCTGGGTGCCGCCGGTGGTGACCAGGTACGCCAGGCGGGGCGCGCCCTTGCGGGCCTCGATCACCAGGGACGGCTTGCCTTCGGCCTTCATTCCATTGGACAGCATGCCGCCGGTCAGCGCCTTGGCGGTGGCGCCGGCGACCGAGATCTTCGGCGTACGGTCGACGTCGGCCGGCTTGGTCAGGGTCAGGCTGGCGTCCTTCCAGGCGCCGTCCTTGGCCTGGTGCACGACGACGTCGCCGCCGAGGACCTTCAGGCCGCCGATGCTGCGGTCCATCCGGACGTGGCTGGTGCCGTCGGCGTCGACGATCACGTCCCGGACGGTGAAGGCGTCGGCGCCGGTCGCCTTCAGGGTGCCGAGGTTCTGGCCGATCGCGGCCTTGACCCGGGCGGCCGCGGTGGCGGGGGACGGGCCCGGTTCGGCCTGCGGGGCGCCGGTGGCGGTGCCGGTCCCGAGGCCCAGGGCGGTGGCGGTCGCGACTGCGGTGGCAGCGGCGAGCAGGGCGGATCTGTTCATCCTCGTGCTCCTTCAAGAGTGTCCCGGGGGCCTCACGCCCCAGGAACGAGGTGCAGGAACGTTACCGCTCGGTCACCTAGGGTGGCCAGAGGTTGGGAAAAGATCGCTTTTCCTGGGAGTGACGACCGGTTTTGGTCGGTCCCGGGCGGTAGCGTCACGGCCATGGCGGCGACCAAGGCAATCGAGCTCGAGGTGGCGGGGCGCACGGTCCGGGTCAGCAACCCGGACAAGCCGTACTTCGCGGACCGCGGGCTGACCAAGCTCGACATCGTGAACTACTTCGTCGCGGTCGGCGACGGCATCCTCGGCGCGCTCCGGGACCGCCCGACCACGCTGGAGCGCTGGCCCGGCGGCTGGTTCGAGGGCGCGAAGCTGTCCACCCGGATGGACAACAAGGGCGACGCGTTCTACCAGAAGCGGGTCGCGAAGGGCGCGCCGGAGTGGGTGGAGACCGCGACGATCAAGTTCCCCAGTGGGCGGCCGGCCGACGAGGTCTGCCCGACCGAGCTCGCGGTGGTCGCCTGGGCGGCGAACCTCGGCACGCTGACGTTCCACCCCTGGCCGGTACGGCGCCCTGAGCTGGACTCGCCGGACCAGCTGCGGATCGACCTCGACCCGCAGCCCGGGACGGACTTCAAGAGCGCGGTCGCCGTCGCGCCGGCGCTGCGCGAGCTGCTCGCCGAGCACGGGCTGGAGGGCTTCCCGAAGACCTCCGGCGGGCGGGGCCTGCATGTGTACGTGCCGATCGAGCCGCGCTGGGACTTCATCCAGGCGCGGCGCGCGGTGATCGCGCTCGGCCGCGAGCTGGCGCGTCGCCTGCCCGACCAGGTCACGGTGAACTGGTGGAAGGAGGAGCGCGGCGAGCGGATCTTCATCGACTACAACCAGATGGCCCGCGACCGGACGATCGCGTCGGCGTATTCGGTGCGTCCGAACGCGCGCGCCCGGGTGTCGGCGCCGCTGCGCTGGGAGGAGCTGGAGGACGTCGTACCGGACGACTTCGACGTGCTCACGATGCCGGCCCGCTTCGCCGAGGTCGGCGACCTGCACGCGGCGGTCGGCGAGCAGGCGTTCTCGCTCGACTCACTGCTCGAGCTCTCCGCCAAGCACGAGAAGGACCACGGCGAAGGCGACTTGCCGTACCCGCCGGAGTACCCGAAGATGCCCGGCGAGCCGAAGCGCGTCCAGCCCTCGAAGGACAAGGACCGGCCGAAGGACTAGATGGTTCGGAGTGCTCCGCCGTCGACCGGGATCATCACACCGGTCAGGTACGACGCGGCGGGGGACAGGACGAAGGCTGCGACCCGGCCGAACTCCTCCGGGAGGCCGTAGCGGCGCAGCGGGATGGTCTTCTCGGCCGAGCGGCGGGTGGCTTCGGGGTCACCCCCCTTGGAGTCGAGCTCGCGGACCCGGTCGGTGGCGATCTTGCCCGGCAGCAGGCCGTTGACCCGGACGCCGTTCGGGCCGAGCTCGTCGGCCAGCGTCTTGGCGACCATCGCGAGCCCCGGGCGCAGCCCGTTGGAGATCGCCAGGCCGGGGATCGGCGACTTCACCGAGGACGACAGGACGAACGCCAGCGACGTCCCCTCCGCGCCGGCCCGTGCCACCGAGCGGGCGATCCGCAGCCCGCCGAGGAACACGCTGTCGAAGGCCGAGCGCCAGTCGTCCTCGTCGGTGTCCAGCGCCGTACCGGCCCGCGGCCCGCCGACGCTGATCAGGGCGCCGTGCAGCGCGCCCCACTTGGCGATCGCCGTCGCGGCCAGCCTCTCGGCGCTCTCCGGGTCGGCGTTGTCGACCGGGATACCGACCACGTTCTCGCCGAGCTCGGCGGCGGCCCGCGCGATCGACTCCTCGTTGCGGCTGGAGATCACCAGGTTGGCGCCTTCGGCGGCCAGGGCCCGCGCGGTGGCGAAGCCGAGTCCACCGCTGGCGCCGGTGACGATGTACGTGCGATCGCGAAGTCCGAGGTCCACGCCCACCATCCTGCCGCAGAACGTCGTGAGCCGCTGAGGTGCGCGCCGCGCGCGGCCCGCATCGTCTCAGATGATGAAACGATGTCTCACCGACGGGCAGGCGGAGTACGCGCTATTCCTTCGGCGCCGGCCCGGAACTGTCCGACACGCCGACAACCGCTTCCGAACGGTTGCGATCGGCAACCTCGGTGGGCTCGCCCGGAGCAGCGCCCTCAGGTTCCTTGTCCTTCTCTAGGTCCTGCCGCGAGAAGTAGACCAGCCCACCGATCGCCATCAGCGCGAAGAAGAACCACTGCAGCGCGTAGAAGAAGTGCGGCCCGTCGTCGATCTCCGGCCCGGGGAACTTGCCGAACGCCGGATCGGCCGCGGGCTGCTGCTGATCGGTCGCCAGGTAGCCGTCGTACAGCTTCAACCCGAGCGTCGACGAGTAGTCCGGCCCGTTGATCAGCCGCGCGGTGCCGTCGACCGGCGTACCGCCGCTGGTGTGGCCGCCGTGCTCACTGCGCCGCAGCCGCCCAGTGACGGTCACCTCGCCGCTGGGCACCGGCGGGATCGTCGACGGCGCCAGCTCGGCGCCTTGGCGGGCGAGGAAGCCGCGGTCGACCAGCAGCGCCGTCCCGTCGGTGAGGATCAGCGGGGTGACGATCTCGAACCCGGGCCGGTCGTTCACGTTCCGGTAGCGGACGACGATCTGCTTGCTCGCGTCGTACCGGCCGGTGACGACCGCGGTCCGCCAGTCGTGCTGCGGCCCGACGACGTGGTCGGCACCGACGATCTCGCCGATCGGCGCCGGAGCGGCGGCCAGGTTGCTGGTGGTGACGTGGTTGCGTTCCTTGCGCTCGTCGAGCCGGTGCAGCTGCCAGCGGCCGAGCTGCACGCAGGCCCCGGCCAGGACCAGGATCACCAGCGCGGAGCCGATCCACCGCCTTGTCATCAAACGACGCACCCCACGAACTTAGGCCATGACCTGAAACACATCGCCGTCGCCCGCCCGGTGGCACGTACGCTGGGGGCGTGTATACCAAGACGCGGAACGGTCTGGCCGACAACTACGGCCGGGTCGCCACGGACCTCAGGGTCTCCCTGACCGACCGCTGCAACCTGCGCTGCACGTACTGCATGCCCGAGGAGGGCCTCGACTGGCTCGCCAAGCCGGAGCTGCTCACCGACGACGAGATCGTCCGGCTGGTCTCCATCGCGGTCACCCACCTCGGCGTCGACGAGATCCGCTTCACCGGCGGTGAGCCGCTGCTGCGCCGCGGCCTGGTCGGCATCGTCGACCGTACGACGAACCTCACGCCGCGCCCGCAGGTCTCGCTGACCACCAACGGCATCGGCCTGGCCCGCCAGGCCGACGCGCTGGCCGCGGCCGGCCTGGACCGGGTGAACGTGAGCCTCGACACGGTCCGCCGGGACACCTTCCAGCAGCTCACCCGCCGGGACCGGCTGAAGGACGTGCTGGCCGGCCTCGCGGCGGCGCACGCGGCCGGTCTGGCGCCGGTGAAGGTGAACGCGGTGCTGATGCGCGGCGTGAACGACGACCAGGCGCCGGAGCTGCTGCAGTTCTGCCTGGACCACGACTACGAGCTGCGGTTCATCGAGCAGATGCCGCTGGACGCGCAGCACGGCTGGGACCGGTCGACGATGATCACCGCCGACGAGATCCTCGAGAAGCTCGGCGAGCGGTTCGGTCTGGAGCCGACCGACGCGGCGACCCGGGGGAGTGCCCCGGCGGAGTCGTTCACCGTGCAGGGTGGCCCGCAGACGGTCGGGATCATCGCGAGCGTGACGCGCCCGTTCTGCGGCGACTGCGACCGGGTCCGGCTGACCGCCGACGGCCAGGTCCGCGACTGCCTGTTCGCGCGCACCGAGTCCGACCTGCGCACGGCGCTGCGGGCAGGCGCCTCCGACGAGGACCTCGCCGACCGCTGGCGCAAGGCCATGCGCGGCAAACTCCCCGGCCACGGGATCGCCGACCCGGCGTTCCTGCAGCCGGCCCGCCCGATGTCCGCGATCGGCGGCTAGTTACCACTCAGCGGCAATCTGAACCGGAAATTTACTTTTTCACCCGTAACGCCGCCCGGAGTTGTTCAGCCGGTGAAAGGTTCGACCTCTCGCAGGAATGACCGGGCGCCGAGGAAGTCGCTCAAGGACTGCTTGTGGTCGTCGCAGGCCAGCCACGTCTTACGCCGGTCGGGGGTGTGGATCTTGGGGTTGTTCCACTGCAGCGCCCAGCGGGCGGGGGCGCCACATCCCTTTGCAGAGCAGACGGACGCCGGTGCTTGTTCACTCATGAGGAATTGTTCCTGATCACTCAATAATCAAAAGCCTGGGGAAAATGAAGCGACGTCGGACAGCCACGGGGGGAGCCGTCCGACGCCGCATCAAGTCCCTGAATTTCACTGGTGAACTTCAGAGCACGCGGGAGATTCTGACACGGATCCGGCCGCAGAATCCAGTCCCGGCCGAGATCACTTTTCGGTGTCGTCAACGGACTGCTGATCGGACACGTATTCTCCCTGGATCACCGGCCCCGGCTGCCGCTCCAGCTGCACCCGCGGCGGGGCCTCGTAGCTGTCGGCGCCGGCCAGTTTGCGGTTCTGGTGCGCGTTGGCGAAGACCACCGCGACCGAGGGCAGGAAGACCGCCCCGACCAGCAGGATCCAGCGCCACGGCGACGGCGTCAGCACCGCCGCCACGAAGCACACCACCCGCAGCGACATCATCCACGCGTACCGCGCGATCCGGCTCTCCAGGTCCTCGGAACGGCCGGGCTGCGCAGTGGTCACGGAGACGACCGGATGGCTGTCGGTCTCACGTCGTCGGGGCATCTATTCTCCTCACCTATGGACAACGGTACGCCGCTCGTTCAGGGCAGCCGCAGGCAGCTGGGAAGGGAGAGCACGATGACAGATCGCACCTACCGGGTGACCGAGCTCGTCGGCACGTCCAAGGACGGCGTCGACGCGGCGATCCAGAACGCGATCGGCCGGGCCGGGGAGACGCTGCGGCACCTGGACTGGTTCGAGGTGACCCAGATCCGCGGCCACATCGTCGACAACCAGATCGACCACTACCAGGTCGGGCTCAAGGTCGGTTTCCGCCTCGAGGACGCCTGACCGGTACGCCGTCCGCCGCCCCGGTGTCCGCCCGGTTCACGGCGGCACCGGGGCCGGGCGATAGCGTTCGTCCGGCAGCACGTCCATCGAGTGAGGAGAAGTGTTCGTGGCCAGATCGGTACTCGTCACCGGGGGCAACCGGGGCATCGGGCTCGCCATCGCGACGGCGTTCAGGGACGCCGGCGACAACGTGGCGATCACGTACAACAGCACCGAGCCGCCGGAGGGCTTCTTCGCGGTGAAGTGTGACGTCACCGACACCGAGCAGGTCGACGCCGCCTTCGAGGCGATCCAGGCCGAGCAGGGCCCGGTCGAGGTCCTGGTCGCGAACGCCGGCATCACCAAGGACACGCTGCTGCTGCGGATGTCCGACGACGACTGGGACGCGGTCATCCAGACCAACCTGACCGGGTCGTTCAAGGTCGCCAAGCGCGCCGCCAAGGGCATGCTGCGGCTGCGCAAGGGCCGGATCGTCTTCATCTCCTCGGTGGTCGGCCTGCTCGGCTCGCCCGGCCAGGTGAACTACGCGGCCAGCAAGTCCGGCATGGTCGGGATGGCCCGCTCGATGGCCCGTGAGCTGGGCAGCCGCGGGATCACCACGAACGTCGTCGCGCCGGGCTTCGTCGAGACCGACATGACCGCCGTCCTCCCGGAGGAGACCCAGAAGCAGTACCTGGGCCAGATCCCGCTCGGCCGGTTCGGCCTGACCACCGAGATCGCCAACGCCGTGCGCTGGATCGCGTCCGAGGAAGCCGGGTACATCACCGGCGCGGTGATCCCGGTCGACGGCGGCATCGGCATGGGCAACTAGTCACACTCACCTCTCAGTTCATCCAGGAAAGGGACGCCGGTGGGCATCCTCGACGGCAAGCGGATCCTGGTCGCCGGAGTCACCCTCGACTCCTCGATCGGTTTCGCCACGGCCAAGGTGGCGCAGGAACAAGGCGCCACCGTGCTGATCTCGAACTTCGGCCGCGCGCTGAGCATCACGAAACGGATCGCCAAACGGCTACCCGTCGAACCGCCGGTGCTCGAGCTGGACGTGACGGACGCCGAGCACCTGGCCGCGCTGCCGGACAAGGTCCGTGAGCACGTCGACGGCCTGGACGGCGTCGTGCACTCGATCGCCTACGGCAACCCGGAGACGATCCTCGGCGGCAAGTTCCTGGACGGCCCGTGGGACGACGTCTCGCGCGCCGTGCACGTGTCGGCGTACAGCCTGAAGGCACTGGCGGTGACCTGCGCGCCGCTGATGAGCCGCGGCGGCAGCGTCGTCGGGCTGACCTTCGACGCGACCGTCGCCTGGCCGGGCTACGACTGGATGGGGGTGGCCAAGGCCGCGCTGGAGTCCACCTCGCGCTACCTGGCCCGCGATCTCGGTGCCCAGGGCATCCGCTGCAACCTGGTCTCGGCCGGCCCGCTGAAGACGCTGGCCGCGAAGGCGATCCCGGGCTTCGAGAAGTTCGAGGAGCCCTGGCTGGACCGTGCCCCGCTCGGCTGGGACCCGTCCGACCTGGAGCCGACCGGTAAGACCATCGTCGGCCTGCTCAGCGACTTCTTCCCCTCCACCACCGGCGAGATCGTCCACGTCGACGGCGGCTACCACGCGATGGGTGCCTAGTGTGACTTCCAAGGTAGAGCTCCGCGTTCTCGACGGGGCGAACCTCTACTTCAGCCGCGCCGCGGTGAAGCTGACCCTCGACCTGTCCGCGCTGATCGACGCCCCGGCGCCGGCCGCGAAGGCCTACGCCTCCGCGCTCGGGCTGGGCGCGACCCGGCCGGGCCGGATCGGCTCGGGGTTCCGGCAGCGGTTCGCGATCCGCGTGGTCGGGCACATCGTCCGCCGGATCGCCCGCGAGGCCGGGATCGGGCGGATCGGCGTCCGGGTGCGTCCGGAGGCCGACGTACGGCGGCTGGTGGTGGCTTTCCCCTGGGCCCACGAGCAGCGCGCCCGGGCGCTCGGTGAGGCGATCGTCGAGGTCGTCGACGCGTTCGCCACCGAGGAGTCCGAGCTGGCCGCCCTCGTCACGGCGGTCGGTGACCGGGTCCGCAACGAACCGCCGGGCAACCCGCCGCCGACGCTGCGGCCGAAGGTGCCGGTCGTCGCGGTGACCGGGACGAACGGCAAGACCACCACCTCGCGGATGATCGCGCACATCGGCCGCGCGGCCGGGCTGCACGTCGGCTGGTCGAGCACCGACGGCGTGTACTTCGACGGCGAACTGGTCGAGTACGGCGACTTCTCCGGCCCGAGCGGTGCCGGCCGGGTGCTGTCCCAGCCCGGCATCCAGCTCGCGGTCACCGAGACCGCCCGCGGCGGTATCCTGCGCCGCGGGATCGGCGTGGCGTCCAACGACGTCTCGGTGGTCACCAACGTGACCGCGGACCACCTCGGGCTCGGTGGTATCGACACCGTCGACCAGCTCGCCGAGGTGAAGGCCGTGATCACCAAGATCACCCGCCCGCGCGGCTGGTGCGTGGTGAACGGCGACGACCCGCGCACGTTCGCGATGCGGCTGGACTCGCCGGCCAAGTGCTGGGTGTTCTCCCGCGATCCCGACTCGCCGTCGATCCGGACCGTGCTCGAGGAGGGCGGCCGGGCGACCACCGTCCTGGACGGGTTCGTCACCGTGCTGGACAACTCCAGCGACGCCGAGCCGCTGCTCAAGGTCACCGACATCCCGATGACGCTGTCCGGGCTGTCGCACTACAACGTCGAGAACGCGCTCGCCGCGACCTCGGCGGCGCTCGGGCTGAACCTGCCGAAGGCCGCGGTCGTCGAGGGGCTGTCCAGCTTCTCGCCGAACGAGAACAACCCGGGCCGGATGAACATGTACTCGGTCCGCGACTTCACCGTGGTGATCGACCTGGCCCACAACGAGGCCGGCCTCGAGGCGCTGCTGGAGATCATGAACGGCGTCCGCCCCGAGGGCGGCCGGCTGCTGCTCGCGCTCGGCTCCCCGGGCGACCGGGCCGACGAGATGGTCACGGCGATGGGCGCGATCGGTGCCCGCGGCGCCGACCGGGTCGTGATCGGGCACAAGGACACCTACCTGCGCGGCCGGCCGCCGGCCGAGCTGGACGAGGTGTTCCGGGAGGGCACCCGGTCGGTCGGCGTCGAGGACGTGCCGTCGTTCCCGACCGAGCTGGACGCGGCCAAGGCGCTGGTCGCCGAGGCCCGGGCCGGTGATGTGGTCGCGGTGATGTCTCTGCAGGATCGGGCGAGTCTTGACGCCTGGTTGCGGTCCGAGGGAGCTACCGTCGATACCCCGGAGATCTTGAAGAGCAAGGTCGAGCGAGCCCAGCACTGACCTGGCCCGGGACCACGGCCGGGTGCGCTGGGCTGCCGACACCGTCGGTTCCCCCGGCCCCCGGGGGTGGATCGAGGTCCAGATGCGCTACCTGTGGGCTGTCCCAGCGGCCGTGATCGGCTGGTTCGTGGCCGGGTTCGCCCCGACCTACCTGGCCGGTCTGCCCGATGCTTCGACGCAGTTCGTCCCGGCCGGCGGCGGCCGGGTCGACCTGCTCGTGCTCGGTGGGTTCGCCGGGGGAGTGGCGGCCGGGTTCCTGCTCGGCCGCGTCCGGTACGCCGTACCGCTGGTGCTCGTCGTTGCCGCAGGCACCTGGTGGCTCAGCGGACACGCGTTCTCGGCGCGCGACGTGCTGATCACGTTGCTCGCGGCAAGTGCCGTCGGCGCCTTCTTCGGTGCCTTGGGCACCCGGTCCTCGGTCGTGGCGGCGTTCGCGCTGGCGCTGCCCCTGGCCTGGTACGCCGCCCGCCCGGCCGCGCACGTCGACGGCGTGCACTGGCTCTGGCAGCTGAACGGGCTGCTGGTCGCGGTCGGGCTCGCGATCTTGCTGTACGTCTGCTGCTGGCGGCGCGGCTGGCGCTCGGCGTACTTCTGGCCGGTGCTGGCCGGCTGGTACCTGGTCTGCTTCGCGCTGGTCAACGCTGTGAAAGCCCCCGGAGCAGATGAGGCAACCAGGAGCTTCTTCGAGACTTTCGAGCCACTCCTGCGCGACTACTGGCCCTGGCTCGTCCTCGCGGTACTCCTGGCCATCCCGATGACAGCCCTCAAGCTCCGCGCGCTGCCCCCGCCCCCGCCGCCACTCGACCCGTACGCCGACCGCAGCAACGACGCGGTCCTGTCCGACGACCTGGACTGGATCGACCAGCGCGAGCCCCAGCGTCGCCTGCTGGCTCGTTATAACCGCGCCACGCCGGACGAAGCCACTTCAGTGAATGTTCAACCATAGGGTTGGGGCCATCACCCCGCCCTGTGGAGGAACTGTGAGAATTCGTCCCGCCCTGACCCTCACCGCGCTCGCCGTCGCCGCGACCGGTCTCACCGTCACACCGGCGTCCGCGGCGCAGACCGCCTTCGAGTGCACCGAAGGCCAGGCCTGCTTCTTCGAGACCACCAGCTTCACCGGCAAGGCCGTCGCTTACAACGACGTCCCCGGCGCCTGCACCGTGCTGCCGTTCGCCCCCGGCGCCCTGTTCAACTGGTCCACCGAGGACGTGCTGCTGTACCGCACGGCCGACTGCACCGGCCCGGCCAACCTCGAGCCGGCCAACAACTTCCACAGCTACCCGAGCAGCAAGTTCCTGAGCTTCCGGGCCGGCTGAGGATTCCTGGGCTGGGCCGGTTGTCCCGGCCGGCTCAGCTCAGCAGCTCGCGCGCCAGCCAGCCGTCCTCGTGCCATCCTGGTGGGATCGCGAAGACGGCTGAGCCGATTGTCGTCGTCCACTCGTTCAATGCGTCGGCAGCGTCGAGCCGCGCCAGCAGCGGCAGGAACTGCCCGGCCACGTCGGCCTGGTAGCTGAGGAACACCAGCCCGCTCTCCCTCGTCGCACCGGTGTCGTGCACGTAGTTGAGCCCCTTGCGGAAGATCCGCCGTCCGTCGTTCGTGCTGTGGTGCGACAACCGTGCGTGCGCGTTCTCCGCGATCACCAGCCGCCCGTCCGCGTCCCGCGCGAGCAGATCGAGTTCGTCGTGCTCGGCCGTCCCGGTCACCGGCGCCCCCGTCGACAGCTTCCGCCCGACCGCCCGCTCCTGCTCCGACCGGGTCAACTCGTCCCAGGTGTCCAGGTTCATCCGGATCCGCCGTACGACGAGCGTCGTGCCGCCGCGGAACCAGTCCGGCCCGTCGGCCCACACCGTCGCGTCGAACTCCGGCGTCCCGACCGTCGGGTTCCCGGTCCCGTCGACCTGACCGAACAGGTTCCGCCCGGTCACCGGCCGGCCGTCCGGCCCGGTCCCGTTCCAGAAGCCGCTCTGCCGCCACGCCGGCTTGGCGAACGGCGCCGCGTCCGCCACCAGCCGCCGTACGGCGTGCACGACGCTCACCGGGTCATCGGCACCGACCAGGATCAGCAGATCGCCGCCGGACCAGGCCGGGAGCAGCCGGTCGTGCCGCATCACCGGCAGGTCGTCGAGCCCGCGCGGCTTGGACGCCGTCAGCCCGGGCCGCGTGAACACCCGCGGCCCGAACCCGACCGTCACGGTCAGCGCGGCGTTCGGGACGGCCAGCTCGGGTGCCGTGTCGCCGGGCGTCGGCCGCCCGGCGGTGAGCGCGACGATGTCGGTGCTCCACAAGCGCATCAGGCGGCCGAGGGCGGCCTTGTCGGTGCCGCTGAGCAGGTTCAGCGCGACCAGCTCGGTGTGCTTCGGGGTGGGCGCCGCGATCGCGGGCTGGTGGTCGCCGTACGGGCTGAGGTCGCGCGACGCCGCGCCCGCGGCGGGCCCGGTGTCGTTGCTGAGGGCAACGGCGCCGCCGGTGACAGCGGCCCCCGCGGCGGCGGCTCCGGCGTACGAGAGGAGCTGCCGGCGCGAGGGCCTGGAGTTTGTCGATGTCAAGAGGCCGGTGTCGGGGTCTCGGAGGGGTGGTAGTGCTCCTCCTCCTCGGTGAAGTTCTTCACCGGGACGGTCAGGTCGTGCGTGCTGCCGTCGGAGAACTTCAGCGTCAGCGGCAGCTCGTCACCGGGCTTCAGCGGCTGCTTCAGGTCCATCAGCATCACGTGGTCACCGCTCGGCGCCAGGTGCGCGTGCGAGCCGGCCGGTACGGCGATCCCGCCGGCCTTCTCCTGCATCACCATCTTGCCGTCCTTCATCGTCATCTCGTGCAGCTGCACCACGCCGGCCACCGGAGAGGTTGCCGAGGTCAACTTGATCTCGGTGTCGCCCGGGTTGGTCAGCGACATGAACGCCGCCGTCATCGTGGTGTCCTTCGCCCCGGCGGTGGCCCGGACCCAGGCGTCCTCGACCAGCACGCCCGGCGTAGTGACCGATGGTTCGGGGTCAGCGGCGGCCGCGCCGGATCCACAGGACGCCAGGAGGGGGAGGGCAACGGCGATACATGCCAGCAGCAACTTCGTCTTCACGGACAGGCCAACGACGCTGCCCCCACCCGAGTTCCCCTCACTCGTCGTCGGCTTGCTCACTCTCCTCGTCCGGGCGGACGAAGTCGGGGTCGCCGCCCTCGTCACCGGAGCGCGCGCCGGCCTGCGCGAGGTGCGACACCGACTCCAGCTCGGCCAGGACCGACTGGTGCTGGTCGACGCACAGCACGACCAGGTCACCGGGGTTGGACCGGCCGAGCGCGTGCCGTACGGCGTCGAGCTCCTCCAGCACCAGGTCGACCGAGCGGCACCGGGCGCCGTCGGCCATCGCGGCCCGGACGCCCTCGATGATCAGCTCGGCCGACTCGCCGCGCTTGCGGCCACGCAGCCGGTTGTCCTCGCGGACCACCACGACGTCGAAGTGCTGCGCCGCGACCTCGCCGAGCTCGCGCATGTCGTCGTCCCGCCGGTCGCCCGCGGTCGCGATCACACCGATCCGCGACGGCCGCCCGAGCTCCGACGACGCGCCGAGGCTCTCGCCGATCCGGTCCACGAAGTCGCCGAGCATCCGCATCGCCGGCGCGTTGTGGCAGTAGTCGACGATCACGTGCCGGCCGTCCACCTCGATCTCGTTCAGCCGGCCCGGGGACAGGTAGTACGACGTACTGAACGTGCGCAGGCCCTGCCGGATGTCGTGCAACGGCGCCCCGGCCGCAAACGCGGCCGCCGCGGCGGCCATCACGTTCTGCACGTTCATCATCGCCCGGCCGCCGAACGTTGCCGGGAGCAAGTGCGTCCAGGCCAGCTGCATCGAGCGCCGGCCGTGCTTCATGATGATCATGTCGCCGAGCTCGGACCGCTCCAGCACCACCGCGCGGCCACCGCGGCGGCAGTGCCCCTCGATGTACTCGCGGACCTCGCTGCCGGCCTCGGCCATGCTGAACCAGACGACCTGGCCCGAACACTTGCGGCGCATCTTCCGCACCAGCGGGTCGTCGGCGTTCAGCACGGCGAACCCGGTCCGCGGCACCGCCTCGACCAGCACCGCCTTCACGTCGGCCAACTGCTCGAGCGTGTCGACGCCGCGCAGCCCGAGGTGATCGGGCTGGATGTTCAGCACGACGGCGACGTCGTTGCGCTCGTACCCCAGCCCCTCGCGCAGGATCCCGCCGCGGGCGACCTCGAAGACCGCGAAGTCGACGCGCGGGTTCTGCAGCACCATCCGGGCCGACTTCGGGCCGGAGGCGTCGGACCGGATCACCAGCCGCTCGTCGATCACGATGCCGTCGGTCGATGTCATCCCGACCTTGCGGCCCATGCCCTTGAAGACGTGGCTGATCATCCGGCTCGTGGTCGTCTTGCCGTTGGTGCCGGTGACCGCGACGATCGGGATCCGGCTGGTCGCTCCCGGCGGGAACAGCATGTCGACGACCGGTTTGGCGATGTACTGCGGCTCGCCGATCGTCGGGTTGGTGTGCATCCGGAAGCCCGGGGCCGCGTTCACCTCGCAGATCGCGCCGCCGGTCTCGCGGACCGGCTGGGTGATGTCGGGGCAGATGAAGTCGATCCCGGCGATGTCGAGCCCGATCATCCGGGCCGCCTCCTCGGCGATCTCGACGTTCTCCGGGTGCGCCTCGTAGGTGCGGTCGATCGAGATCCCACCGGTGGACATGTTGCCGGTCAGCGTCAGCTTCACGGTGACGTCCTCCGGCGGTACGTCGTCCAGCTCGAAGCCCTGGCTGCGGACCAGTTCCCGGGCGGCGGCGTTGACCGTGATCCGGGTCAGGATCTTCTCGTGCCCGACGCCGCGGCGCGGGTCGGCGTTGGTGATCTCGACCAGCTCGGCGACCGTGTGCACGCCGTCGCCGACCACGTGCGCGGGGACCCGCTCGGCGATCGCCTCCATCCGGCCGTTGATGATCAGGCAGCGGTAGTCGCGGCCGGTGACGAAGTTCTCCACGATCACCCAGCCGCGCCGGGACTGCTCGGCCGCGATCGGGAACGCCTCGCGGACCGCGTCCGCGTCGGCCAGGTTCAGGCAGACGCCGCGGCCGTGGTTGCCGTCGAGCGGCTTGCAGACGACCGGGTAGCCGATCTTGTTCGCGACGCTGACCGCGTCCTCGACCGTACGGACCGAGTCCGAGCGGGGGACCGGCAGGCCGGCCGAGGCCAGCAGCCGCGTGGTCAGGTCCTTGTCGCTGGCCACGTCGACCGCGATCGAACCGGTCTCCGACGTCATCGTGGCCCGGATCCGCTTCGCGTGCACGCCCTGGCCGAGCTGCACCAGGCTGGCCTTGTTCAGCCGGATCCACGGGATGTCGCGCGAGGTCGCCTCGTCCACGATCGCCTGCGTCGACGGGCCGAACGCGGTCCGCTCGGCCTGCTTGATGAACCGCTCGAGCTCGGTGGTGAACTCGAAGTCCGGGTCCGGCTGGACCAGGTGGTTGACGAAGCGCACCGCCAGCTCGCCGGCCGCCAGGCCGACGGCCTCGTCGGCGTACGCGTAGACGATGTTGTACCGGCCGGGGATGCCCTTGACCTGGCGGGTCTTGCCGCGCCGCATGTCGTGGCCGGCCTCCTGCTGCAGCTGCAGGGCGACGTGCTCGGCGATGTGCCCGAGCCAGGTGCCTTCCTGGAGGCGCTCGATGAAGCCGCCGCGGCGGCCGCGCGAGCAGTGGTGCTGGTCGAGGCGGGGGAGGTCGGCGAGCAGGCGCTCGGTGAACCCGTCGATGGTGTCCGACGGCCACTGCTCCAGCGACCCCAGGTCGACGACCAGGTGGATCGCCGGGTCGTAGCTCCAGACGTTCGGGCCGCGGTAGACCCGGGTCTCGATGATCTTCAGGTCCGGGCTCGGCGTGCCCTGCGGGTCGGCGGGCTTACGGCGCTGCTGGGGGGCGGTCTCGGTCATTGCGTCCCACTGTCTGGTTGCGGATCGGTGTCTGGTCGGCTGAGTTCGGCGCCCGCGCTCAGAGGCTCGGTCGCCTCCGGTCTGGACTCCGTCGCCGACGACACCCGCCGGGCGGTGCGCTTACCCGCGCGCCGCTTCTGCTCGGCGTAGTACCGCGGGGAGACGCCCTCGGCCGCGATGTCGCGCGCCAGCTTCCGCAGGTCCGCCTCGGCCTGCTCGATCTCGGCCAGCTCCTCGGCCGGCGGCTGCGGGCCGTACGAGAGCAACGCACGCGCCCGCAGGTCGAACGTCGAGGTCGCGGGCAGCACGTGCAGGACGACGCCGGAGGCGAGGATCGCCTCGGACCGCTTCGCGTAGTGCGCGTTGGAGGTGATCCGGCTCCCGTCGAAGATCGTCACCGCGCCGCGCCCGACAACCTCCAGATGTGACCCCCGTACGACGGCCGCCGTGTCCTCGTCCACGCCGATCCCGAGCAGCCCCGGCGACTGCGCGACCAGCGACAGCAGCCGGCCGTACCGGTTCCGCTGCGCGAAGTGCTGGTCGACGATCGCGCCCTGCACCAGCCCGAGCCCGCCGGCCAGCTGACTCATCCGCTGCCGTGGCGTCGCTCCCGACCGTCCGAACGCGATCATGTGCTCGGCCAAGATGCTGGCCCCAGCCGAGGTCCCACCCACAGCAGCCCCACGCCCGTGCGCAGCCGTGATCGCCCGCCCGAACGCCGTACCAGTCACCACACCACTGAGCTTCAGCTGGTTTCCACCGGTCATGAAGATCCCAGTAGCCTCGTTGAGGGGTTCGATAAACGCCGGGTCGTCCGCGTCCTCGCGATTCTCCGGCCGAACCCCCACCACACTCGCCGCCCCCAGCGCGGAGAACAACGCGGAGTACACGTCGGTCACGTCCGGCCCGAGCGCGGACGCCGTGGGCACCACCACGATCCGCGCCTTCGACCCACCGGCCGCCTCGACGAACTCCTGCAGCACCATCCGCTTCTTCAGCTTGTCCTCGGCCCCGCCGATCGCGAAGAGAGCACCCGGCCCGCTGCTCACCACCTGTTGAGACATAGCCGAAGAATAGGTCACGGCGTGCGACGGCCCGCGCCGCGACGGACCTGTGGCATCCTCCGCGGGTGAAGAAACTGATGGTTGGGTTCGTGCTGGTCGGGGTGCTGCTGGGGGCGGCCGGGTGTGGGGGCTCGGACGAGCCTGCCGCGTCGGCGGGGCCGGCGTTGTCGAAGGACGAGTTCTCGGGGAAGGTCCAGGCGGCGCTGCAGGGGAAGAAGACGTTCCACCTGGAGACGGTGACGACCGATTCCGACGGGCCGGGGACGTTCGTGACGGACGTGCGGCTGGATGGGAAGGGCGCCGACGTGAGTGGGTCGGCGATGGGGACTTCGGTGGTGCGGATCGGTGGGACGTTGTACGGCAAGGGGGCGCAGCTGAGCAACAACCCGGCCAAGCCGTGGGTCAAGCACGACCCGGCGGCGAAGGGTGCCGGCAAGGACACGTCGGCGTTGATGGCCGGCGCGATGTTGCAGCTGCTGTCGCCGCAGCTGGACCAGTACCTGGTGGTGGCCGGGGCGCCGTACGCGACCGAGTTCTCCAGTACGCCGGGGGACACGATCGACGGCGCCGCGACGACGAAGTACAAGATGACCGTGGACGTCGTGAAAGCGACCGGTGCGAAGGCTTTCGGGACCTACCTGACGCCGGAGACCGCCGGTCAGACGCAGCTGACGACGCTGCCGATCGAGATCTCCGTCGACGCGGACGCGCTGCCGCGCAGCTTCAGCTACGAGGCCGAGGGCGCGAAGATCGAAGGGAAGTTCAGCAAGTTCGGCGACCCGTTGACGATCTCCGCGCCCGCCGCCGACCAGATCGCCTGACCGTCGGGGCCTGGAACAAGAAGCCGGCGCCTGGGACAAGGTATTTCTTGTCCGAGGCGCCGGCGTGGTGTTCGACGGGCTCAGTGCCCGAACGTGAACCAGTTGACGTTCACGAAGTCCGCCGGCTGGCCGCTCGTGAAGGTCAGGTACACGTCGTGTACGCCGGTGACCGCCGCGATGTTGGCGGGTACGGTCCGCCAGCTCTGCCAGCCGCCGGTGTTGCCGACCGCGAAGCTGCCGATCGGCGCGTTCGACCGGCTGTCGAGCCGGACCTCGACCAGCCCGCTGACCCCGCCGCCGGCGCCTGACGCGACGCGGGCGACGAACTGCCTGGCCGGCGTACTGCCGAAGTCGATGGCGCTGTAGCGGGCCCAGTCGCCGTTGCCGAGCTGGCTGAGGTTCTGGCCGCCGCCGGTGTCACTGGTCGTCTCGGTGGCCACACCTCCTTGCTGGCCGAACGCCTCGGCCTGCAACGTTCCGTACGCGCCGCTACCACCAGGAGGCGGCGTCGTCGGGGGAGTGGTGCCGCCACCCTTGGTGGAGACCGCTACGTAGTCAACGACCATCGGGTGCCCCGGCACGGTCTCAGCGCGCGGCGTCGGCCCGTTCAACGCGTCGGGGAACGCCCCACCCATCGCTACGTTCAGCAGGATGAAGTAGCCCGCGTGCGACGTCATGCTGGCCCAGGTGTCGGCCGGGAGCTGCGCCTCGGTGACCGAGTGGAACTGCTGCCCGTCGACGTACCAGCGGAACGCGTTCGGCGTCGTACTGGTGTCCCACTCGAACCTGTACGTGTGGAACGCCGACTGGCAGCTCGACCCCGGGCAGGCGCGGCTGGCGCCGAGGCCGGTCGTCTCGTTGCACGGGCCGCCCGGGTTCACGCCGCAGTGCAGCACGGCCCAGACCGAGTTGATCCCGTTGACGTTCTCCATGATGTCGAACTCGCCGATGCCCGGCCAGTTCCAGTAGTTGCCCCGGTACGGCGAACCGAGCGCCCAGAAGGCGGGCCAGTAGCCGAGCGCCGCGTTGCCGGTGACGTTCGGCATCTGGATGCGCCCTTCGATCGCGAGGACGCCGCCCGCGGGCGGTTTGAAGTTCGCGCGCTGGGTCTCGATCCGGGCCGACGTCCAGTTGCCGGCACCGTCGCGGCGCGGGGTGATCCGCAGGTTGCCGGCGCCGTCGAGGGACAGGTTGTCGGGGGAGCTGGTGTAGTTCTGGATCTCGCCGGTGCCCCAGTTGCCGGGGCCGCCGGGGTAGCCGTGGCCGGTGTCGACGATCCAGTTCGTGCTCGACGGCAGGCTGCCGCTCGGGCCGTCGAAGTCGTCGGACCAGACCGTGGTCCAGCCGTTCGCGGGCGGCGGGACGCTGGCCTGCGCGGCGATCGTCAGCGGTACGGCGACCAGCACCGGGACGACGAGTGCACTGAGCAGGGTCCGGAGGCGAGGGCGGCACGGGACGTTCGGGCGGGAACGCATGGTGACCTCCCTGGGTGGGTTACGCCTATGGGAGCGCTCTCATCGCCGCGAGTCAACACCTCGTCACGATCTGGTGCCGACTCAGACCCGGCCGCGGTGCACCGTCGTACTCCGCCGCACGGTCATCCCGAGCCGCTCGTACATGGCCAGCGCGCCCGTGTCCGAGTGCGTCCACAAGGTCAGCTTGGTCCGCCCCAGACCGTGCATCGCCTCCGCCGCCGTCGCGAGCAGCGCCTTCGCGACGCCGCGCCCGCGCTGATCCTTCCGGACCGCGACCTGCTCGACGTACCCGTCGCTGCCGGACTCGGGCAGATCGAGGCTGAGCACCGCCCCCACCAACTCGCCACCGGCGAACGCGACAGGCGAGAGCGCCGGCGCGAAGCTCGACCGCTCGATGCTCATCCGCGCCCACTCGTCGTACTCCTTGCGCCGCGGCTGCCAGTCGTCGAACGCGTCCTCGATCACCTGGTACGCCGCCCGCTCGTCGCCGGCGCCGAACGGCCGGATCGTGACCCCGTCCGGGACCTTCACGTCGAGCCCGGTCGTCGGCATCTCGAGCATCCAGTTCGTCGCCAGCACCTCGTAGCCGCGCGAGCGCAGCAGCTCGGTGCCGGCCAGGTCCTGGTCGTCGACGATCTGCGCGACCCAGTCCGTCCCGACCTCGGCGGCCCGCGCCTCGACCCAGTCGAGCAGCGCGCTCCCGATCCCGAGCCCGCGGTACGCCGGTGCGACGTCGACCCGCGCGTGCCGGCCGCGGTTGATCCACGCCCACGCGGCGGCCCGCCCGTCGGCCGCGTGCACGATCAGGCTGTCGGCGTTCGCGTCCAGCCCCGGCCGGGTCAGGGTCGCCTCGATCCCGTCCGCGCCCGTGTCGGCGACGCCGTTGGCGGCGTGCTCGACCGCGCTGACCAGCTCGTGCAGCGCCGGGACGTCGGCCGTCGTCGCGGGGCGGGCGCTGAAGGGGCCGGGGAGATCGACGCGGGGAGACATGCGCGCGATCCTGCCTGCCGCCGTACGGCGTTCGCAAACGGATTGGCAGCTTGTGCTAGGTCACACAGTGTTCCCGGCGACCGCCGGATCTGTCACGATGTGACCCGAACCGGGTCGGGCTGAACACGCGATCCCCGCAACGAGGAGAATCGCAGTGCGCATCGCGAGAGCCGGCCTCGGAGCCGTCGCCGCAGCCCTGGTCGCCACGCTGGCCGTGGTCGCGTGCGGCGCGACCTCGACGGCGGGATCCGCCGCGACCGAGAGCCCGTCGGCGGCCGACACGACGTCCGGCCGATCGTCCGGTACGCCGACGCCGAAGGTGCCGGGGGACGACCAACTCTCGCCCGCGAACCTGTCGTCGGAGCTGCTGACCCGGCTGGCCGAGAAGAACACCTTCCGGGTCGTCAGCCGCACGACGACACCCGGCAAGGACGACGCCGTCGTCACCGCCGACCTGCGGATCAAGGGCGACCACGCCGGCCTGATCGCGGCCGGCGGCGGCCGCAAGGTCGTGAAGGTCGGCAGCACGCTGTACCTGAAGGACGCCGAGCTCACCGGCGACAAGTCCCGCCCGTGGTCCGAGCTGGCGCCCGGCGGCGAGTCGTCCCGCTCCGCCGACCGGCTCGCCCGGGCCGCCCAGGTGCACGCCCTGATCGGCGGCGCCGCGCACGCGACGACCTTCCAGCGCGCCGACCGGATCACCGTCAACGGCGCCCCGGCCCAGGAGTACGTCGTCACCATCGACCTGGCCCGGGCGACCGCCGCCGACGCCCTCGGCGGCTACCTGACCACCGCCGACCTCCCGTCGTTGCCCGAAGCAATGACCCTGCGGATCGCCGTCGACGCCCACTGCCTCCCGGTCCAGCTCCGCTTCACCCAGGGCCGCTCCCAGGTCCTCGCGACCTTCAGCCGCTTCGGCCAGAAACTCACCCTCACCCCACCGCCCCCCTCCCGGATCGCCACCCCACCGACCACCTGACCGGTTGCAGCTTGTTGCAACCGCTCGAGTAGGTCCCCGGGTCGTTGTCGTGTCACCATCTCCTGTGCGCCGCCGAACTCACCGGCGGCCGCGGAGATCGGAGTGCTGAAGTGAACCGCCTGCTGTCCCGCGCGCTGGTGCTCGCGTTGTTCGTCGTACCGGTCGGGTGTGGGGCGGGGAAGGAGGCGCCCGCGGCCGCGCCGGTCGTGGTGACGCCGACGCCGACGCCGACGCCTGCGGTGGTCGAGTTGACCAAGGAGACGTTCGCGCCGAAGGTGCTGGCGGCGTTGAAGAAGGCGGGCACGTTCCGTATGTCCGCGGTGCTGAACGGCGGGCCGGAGGGCACGGTCTGGACGGCGACTACCGACGTACGGCTCGCGGGGTCGGCGACCGATGCCGCGGTGACCGTCGAGGACGGGCTGCCGGTGCGGCGGATCGGCAAGGTGCTCTACATGGAGAACGACGAGCTGACCGGGAACCCGGCGAAGCCGTGGGTGAAGCTCGACCTGACGAAGAAGGACCCGGAGGTGCTGGCCGCGGCGCTGATCGTCGTGCAGGACCTGAACGACGCGATGTTCCACCAGCTGATCGGCGGTACGGCGTACGCGACGTCGTTCAAGCCCGGGCTGGTGCAGCCGATGGGTGGTGCGCCGGTGCGCGAGTACCAGCTCGTCATCGACGTGAGGAAGGCCGCGGCGGCCGGTGCGTTCGGTGTGTACGTCGACCGGACGGACGCGAAGACGCTCCCGGCGCAGCTGAGTCTGTCGATCCTCGTCGACGAGCAGAACCGGCCGCGGCAGATGAACTACGTGCTCGCCGACACCAAGGACGGCAACACCGCCGTCCAGGCGACGTTCACGCACTTCGGCGGGAAGCTGCCGATCGTCGCGCCGCCCGCGGCGAAGACCGGGAAGCTCGACCTCAGCTGAGGTTGTCGGCGGCTTCGACTTCCTCGCGGGAGATGCCGAGCAGGTAGAGGATCGTGTCGAGGTACGGCACGCTCAGGTGCGTGTCGGCCGCAGCGCGGACCACCGGCTTCGCGTTGAACGCCACGCCGAGCCCGGCGGCCGCGAGCATGTCGAGGTCGTTGGCGCCGTCGCCGATCGCGACGGTCTGCGACAGCGGCGTCCGCGACGACTCCGCGAACCGGCGCAGCGCGACCGCCTTGCCCGGCCGGTCGACGACCTGGCCGATCACCTTGCCGGTGAGCTTGCCGTCGACGATCTCCAGCTCGTTCGCGGCCGAGTAGTCGATGCCGAGGTCGGCCGCGATCTTGTCGGTGATCTGGCTGAACCCGCCGCTGACGATCGCGAACTGGTACCCGAGCCGCTTCAGCGTCCGGACCAGCGTCCGCGCGCCCGGCGCGAGCTGGATCGCGGCGTACACCTCGTCCAGTGTCGACGCCGGCAGCCCTTCGAGCGCCGCCACCCGGTGGTGCAGCGACTCGGCGAACTCCAGCTCGCCGCGCATCGCCCGCTCGGTGACCTCGGCGACCTCCGCCTCGCGCCCGGCGTGTGCGGCGAGCATCTCGATCACCTCGCCCTGGATCAGGGTCGAGTCGACGTCCATCACGATCAGCCGCTTCGCGCGGCGGTACAGCCCACCGGCCTGGACAGCGACGTCGAGCCCCTGCCGGACGCCTTCGAGCGCGAGCACGGTGCGCAGCGCGTCGGTGTCGGCACCGGAGACCGCGATCTCGACGGCGGTCACCGGGTACCGCGCCATCCGGCTGATCCGGTCGATGTTCGCGCCGGTGTCGGCGATCCGGCCGGCGATCGCCGCGAAGCCCTGCGAGGTCAGCGGCGCCCCGATCACGGTCACCTGGGTCCGGCCCTTGCGGCGCGGTTCGTTGTCGCCGACACCCTTCTTCACGTCGATCTCGACGTCGAGCTGCTCGGCGAGCTCCTTGAGCTCCTTCTTCAGCTGCTTGTGGTCGCGCGGTGCCGACAGCAGTACGCCGAGCACCAGCCGCCCGCGCAGCACGACCTGCTCGGCGTCGATCACCTCGAGCCCGCGGGTCGCGATCGTCGACAGCACCGCCGACGTCAACCCGGGCCGGTCCGCGCCGGTCAACGTGACCAGCAGGGTCGGTCGGTCCAGCGGGGGCGTCTCGTGCTCAGGCTGTGCTGTCATCGCAACAGAAACCTATCCGAGCCGCGCCAATCCGTGGACGCCCGGTCCACATTCCGGTGCCGCCGCAGTCGGCCGGTCCGGCGGTACTGTCGGCGGGCCGACCCGCACGACCGGAGGTGCTCTGACGATGCCAGAACGACCGCTGCCCACGCAGGACGACGTCCTCGGGTACTTCGACACGCTGTCGAACTGGGGACGGTGGGGTGCCGATGACGAGCGCGGCACGCTCAACCTGGTCACCGACGAGGTCCGCCTGGCGGCCGCGCGGGCGGTGCGGCACGGGCGGAGCGTGTCGTGCGGGTGGGAGGTCGCCGTACCGGCGGAGCTGGAGCGGGCGACGACGTCGTGCCCGTGTGCGGCCGAGATGCCGGGCGCGGAGAACATGCCGGCCCTGTTCCACAACGACCGGCGCTGGGGCTTCTCCAACGAGCGGCTCGGCATCTTCTTCCACGGCAACACGATCACGCACGTCGACTCGCCCTGCCATCTGTTCTGGGACGGGCAGATGTACAACGGGCGGTCGCACGAGTTGGTCGGCGCCGAGACCGGATCCGCGTGGGCGGCCGTGACGGCGGCGGCTGACGGGATCGTCACGCGGGGCGTGCTGCTGGACGTCGCGAAGGTCCGCGAGGTGCCGTGGCTGCAGCCGGGGGAGGGCGTGTACCCCGAGGATCTCGAGGAGGCCGAGCGCCGTCAGGGCGTGCGGGTGCAACCCGGCGACGCTGTTCTCCTGCGGACCGGGTACGGCCGGGCGCGGCACGAGGCCGGGCCGGTTCCGAGCATCGTCCAGGCCGGCTGGCACGCGTCGTGCCTGCCGTGGTTGCACGAGCGCGGCGTCGCGCTGATCGGCGCCGACACGCCGCAGGACGTGCAGCCGTCCGGGTACGACGGCGTGCTGATGCCGGTGCACGCGGTCAGCTTGGTCGCGATGGGCCTGTGGCTGCTCGACAACTGCGACCTCGAAGCCTGCGCGGAGACGGCGGCCGAGCTCGGCCAGTGGGACTTCCAGCTCGCGGTCGCACCGATTCGCTTCGCCGGTACGTCGGGCAGCCCGGTCAACCCGATCGCGACGTTCTGACGGCTGCCGCGCGGGCGGTCTACTGCCCGGCGAACGGTCCGCAGGCGGCGACCAGCGCACGTCGTGCGGAAGCCGCCAGCTCGGTGAGTGCGCGACGCCGCGCGTCTGCTTCAGCTCCGGTCACTGCAGCTCCGTCGTCCTCCAAAGCGGCGTCGGCGATCGCCAAACAGCGCCGGGCTGTTGCCGCCGCCTTCACCGCGCGGGCGTCGTACCCGGGAGCGAGGTCGTCGCCCTTGCCCTGGCCGATCTTGCGGATGTCGATCAGCGCGTCCGCGATCTCCGGCTTCCAGCGCGCGATGTCGAGCGCGGCCAGCGACTCGGCGGCCTCGATCAGCGCCGCGCGCAGCCCGCGGTCGGCCTCGCCGAGATCCGCCGGTGGGGGAGCCTGCGCGGGCAGCACCGACCACTGCACGGCCGGCCCGACGTACGCCGGGATCAGGCCGATCCCCGCACCCGAGAGCACGACGGCCTCGCCGGCTTCCAGCGCGGTCTCGTTGAACGCCGGCGGCCCGGCGAGCCCGATCGGATCGCCGGGGACAGGCAGCGCGAGGTAGGCCTCGCGCGCCCCCGCGGCGCGCAGCAGATTGAGCGCCACCGGCAACGTCGCGGGCTCGGGATGCGCTTCGAGTCCGGCGACGTGGTGCCCGACGTCGTCGCCGAGGATCCGGTGCGCGGCGGTGTCCGGGTCGCAGGTCCCGGCGAGCATCGCGTTCGTCCACACGGTGAAACGCACCGAGGCGGCAGTGGTCAGCACGCCCAGCAGTCTCCCACCGCCGCCCGTCCGCCCGACACTTCACCCCCACCGCCACCCGGCTCCACCCGTGCACCCTGGCTTTCACCGCACCTCACATCGCCAGCAGGCCGGACCGACCGGCAGGGTCCTCGCCGACCACGACCGGGCACCCCGTAGGTTTTGCCTCATGACTGCAGTGGTGGAGCTGGCGGGGATCTCGGTGGTGCGGGGCGAGTCGCGGTTGCTGGACGGCGTCGACTGGACCGTGGACGAGGCCGACCGCTGGGTGGTGATCGGGCCGAACGGCGCCGGCAAGACCACGCTGCTGCAGGTGCTGGCCGCGCAGCTGCATCCGTCGTCCGGCATCGTCGGGCTGCTCGGCGAGGTCGTCGGCACCGTCGACGTGTTCGAGCTGCGGCCCCGGATCGGGCTGACCAGCGCGGCGCTCGCCGACAAGCTGCCGCGGGCCGAGCGGGTCTCCGACGTCGTCGTCTCCGCGTCGTACGCCGTGGTCGGGCGGTGGCGCGAGGAGTACGACGAGGTCGACCACCAGCGGGCCAAGGAGCTGCTGACCGAGCTGGGCATCGGGCACCTGGCCGACCGCACCTTCGGGACGCTGTCCGAGGGGGAGCGGAAGCGGGTGCAGATCGCGCGCGCGTTGATGACGGACCCGGAGCTGATGCTGCTCGACGAACCGGCGGCCGGGCTCGACCTTACGGGTCGCGAACAGTTGGTGCGGTCGCTGAGCTCGATCGCGACGGCCGAGGGCGCGCCCGCGATGGTGCTGGTCACGCACCACGTCGAGGAGATCCCGCCGGGGTTCACGCACGCCCTGCTGCTGAAGGAGGGCCGGGTCGTGAGCGCCGGCCCGATCGAGCAGGCACTGACCGCGGAGACCCTCAGCGAGACCTTCGACCTGGCCCTGACCCTGCAGCACATCGACGGCCGGTACACCGCGCGCGCTTTCTGAGGCGGCAAATCCACGCGCGTTCCGCCGGCCTGTCCGCGGCGCGCGGTACTGTCGGAGTACGAGCACGGTACTCAGGAATCCTGAGGGCTTCGGGGTGCGTCCGACGGTTGGTGGACCTGCCGAAGGTCCCGTTCGCGGATAGGGTTGGCAGATGATGGATTGGCTGCAGGAACACCTCTGGGCCGTCTGGCTCGGGATCGCCGCCGTGCTCGGTCTGGCGGAGCTGGCCACACTCGACTTCACGCTGCTGATGCTGGCCGGCGGCGCGCTCGTCGCGGCCGGTGGCGCGGCGCTGTTCCCGGGCCTGCTCTGGCTGCAGATCGTCCTCGGCCTGATCGCGGCCGGCGCGATGCTCGGCGCCATCCGCCCGTTGCTGGTGCGCAAGATCCATCACGGCGTGGAGATGAAGACCGGCTCCCAGCACGTGATCGGCAAGACCGGCGTGGTGGTCAAGGAGATCCACCCGGACAGTCTCGGCTCGATCAAGCTCGGCGGTGAGCTGTGGACCGCGCGGCCGTTCGACGACCTGACCACGATCGCGCCGGGCACCCGCGTCGAGGTGATGCAGATCGACGGCGCGACCGCCGTGGTCTACCCGGTCGGCCTGCCGCTCGGCCACCACGAGCACGAGCAGATCGAGCCCGACGCGCAGGCCACCGACGGCAAGCCGGACTCCGATCCGCCGCGCTGACCGAGCGCGACGGAAGTTGTCCCGAGCGACTCCGGATCGTGAGGGAACCGGGCTGGGCAGTGGCCCGTCTGTACGAAAGACTGTCGATCCTGTTTCGTTGGAGTGGAGGGTCACGTGGAAGCGTTCCTCATCGTGCTGGCGCTGGTAGCTCTACTGGTGGTCGTCACGCTGATCAAGTCCGTCCGGGTCGTGCAGCAGCAGACCGTGGGCATCGTGGAACGGTTCGGGAAGTTCAAGGTGGGCCTGCAGCCCGGCCTGAACCTGCTGACCCCGTTCGTCGACAAGGTCCGGTACACGATCGACATGCGCGAGCAGGTCGTCGCGTTCCCGCCGCAGGGCGTCATCACCGAGGACAACCTGATGGTGTCGATCGACTCCGTCATCTACTTCCAGGTCAACGACCCGGTGCGGGCGACGTACGAGATCTCGAACTACATCCAGGCGATCGAGCAGCTCACCATGACCACGCTGCGCAACATCATCGGTGGCATGGACCTGGAGCAGACGCTGACCAGCCGCGAGGAGATCAACGAGAAGCTGCGGTACGTGCTGGACGAGGCGACCGGCAAGTGGGGCATCCGGGTGAACCGGGTCGAGCTCCGCTCGATCGACCCGCCGCCGTCGATCCAGGACTCGATGGAGAAGCAGATGCGCGCCGACCGCGACAAGCGCGCGGCGATCCTGACCGCCGAGGGTATGCGGCAGTCCGCCGTGCTGTCGGCCGAGGGCCAGAAGCAGTCCGCGATCCTCACCGCGCAGGGTGACCGCGAGTCCCGGATCCTGCGCGCGCAGGCCGAGCGGGAGGCGCGGATCCTGAAGGCCCAGGGTGAGGCCCAGGCCATCACCACGGTCTTCAACGCGATCCACGCCGGCAAGCCCGACCAGGGTCTGCTCGCCTACCAGTACCTGCAGATGCTGCCGTCGATCGCCCAGGGCGACTCGAACAAGCTGTGGATCATCCCCAGCGAGATCGGCAAGGCGATGGAGGGTCTGGGCAGCGCGGTCGGCCAGATCGCGGGCATCCCGCAGAAGGCCGAAGGCCCGTTCCCGGAGCCGCACGAGGTGGAGCAGGCCGCTCCGGCCCAGGAGCTGACCAGTACGCCGGACGCCGCGGTCGCCGAGGCCGACAACGCGGTGCAGGAGGCGATCGAGGCCGCGCAGAAGGCCGCGGTCAGCTCCCGCTCGCAGCAGCCGGCGGCGACCACCCCGCCGCAGGACACGGTCCCCCCGCCGCCCGCGGCGCAGTAGTTTCCCCTTGCAGACAAGACATTCCGGCCCGGTTCCCACCCAGCGGTGGGGTCCGGGCCGGTGTGTTCTCCGCAACACCTGAAGGCTCAACGACTGGACTCGTGCGGACCAAGTCGTTGACGGTGCGTAGAGTTTTGCAACGATGACATGGTTCGAGGCGCTGTTCGTCCTGGTGGCGGGGGTAGGCGCGGGCACGATCAACGCCGTGGTGGGGTCGGGCACGTTGCTGACGTTCCCCGCCCTGCTGGCTGTCGGCATTCCTCCGGTGCTGGCCAACGTGAGCAACAGTGTCGGTCTCTCACCCGGTACGGCGGCCGGCGCGATCGGCTACCGGCGCGAGCTCGAGGGGCAGCGCGGCCGGATGATCCGGCTGGTCCCCGCGTCGCTGATCGGCGGTGTGGTCGGCGCGGTCCTGCTGCTGACGCTCCCGGACTCGGCGTTCCACGCCGTCGTACCGGTGCTGATCCTGCTCGGTTGTGTGCTGGTCGCGTTCCAGCCGTGGCTGTCGAAGTGGATCAGCGTGCCGACCCACACCCACCGCGGCGCCTGGTGGGTGATCCCGGCGGTCTTCCTCACCGGCGTGTACGGCGGCTACTTCGGCGCCGCGCAGGGGGTGCTGCTGATGGCGATCCTCGGCCTCGGCCTGGACGCGAACCTGCAGCGGATGAACGCGCTGAAGAACGTGCTGGCCACCTTCGTGAACACGGTCGCGGCGATCCTGTTCGTGATCGTCGCGGACGTCGACTGGCTGGCCGCGGGGCTGATCGCGGTCGGGTCGACGATCGGTGGTTTCGTCGGCGCCCGCTACGGCCGCAAGCTGCCGCCGGTCGCGCTGCGCTGCCTGATCGTGCTGATCGGCGTCGTCGCGATCGTCACGATGCTGTTCTGAGGCCGCTGATCAGCAGGTCGAGGCCGTAGTCGAACTGCTCCTCGCCGCCGGTGGTCCGGGCCAGCTCCGGCGCGAGCTCGACCACGGTCGGGAACTCCGTCGCCGACAACGACTCCATCGTCGTCCGCAGCCGGCGCAGGCCCTCGGGGTCGCGCTGCTCGGAGGCCATCTGGATCTCCCACGACGTCGCGCCGAGCACGTAGGTGAACAGCGTCGTGTGCGTCCGCGCCGCGGTCTCCTTGTCGAACCCCGCCGACCGCAGTACGCCGAGCAGCCCCTCGGCGACCCGGGCCGTCTCGTGCCCGCTCAGCGGCCGCCCGGCAAGTAGTTGCGCCAGGCAAGGATGTTGGAGCATCAGCCGGCGCAGCCCGCGGCAGACCGCGCGGACCTGGTCCGGCCAGGCCGCACCCGGCGGGACCGGGGGGAGCAGGCCCATCAGGTGGTCGCGGACGGCGTCGTACAACTCGTCCTTGTTGCGGAAGTAGGTGTAGATCGCCATCGGGCCGACACCCAGTTCACTGCCCAGCGCGCGCAGGCTGAAACTGTCGAGACCGCGGCCCTCCATCAGCTCCAGGGCCGTGGTGACGATCAGCTCGGGGTTCAGCGTATTGCGGGGAGTCCGAGTTGCCATACGCTGTACTGTACAGTGTAAGGAGACCAACCGAGAGGAAGTGTCAGGCGTGCGTGCAGTGCAGATCACCGAGTTCGGCGGTCCGGAGGTCCTGAAGGTGGCCGAGGTCGAGGCACCGGTGCCCGCCGAGGGCCAGGTGCTGATCACCGTCGACCGGGCCGGCATCAACTACGCCGACACCCACCAGGTCGAGAACAGCTACCTGACCAAGGCGAAGCTGCCGCTGGTCCCCGGCGGCGAGGTCGTCGGCCGTACGGCGGACGGCCGCCGCGTGGTCGCCCTGGTCGGCACCGGCGGGTACGCCGAGCAGGCGGTGGCCGCCGGCGTGTCGGTCTTCGACGTCCCGGACGGCGTCAGTGACGGTGACGCGCTCGCGCTCGTCGTCCAGGGCACCAGCGCCTGGCACCTGCTGAAGACCTCGACGAACCTGCAGCCGGGCGAGTCCGTGCTGATCCACGCCGGCGCCGGGGGAGTGGGCTCGCTCGCGATCCAGCTCGCCAAGCTCTGGGGTGCCGGCCGCGTGATCGCGACCGCGTCCTCGGACGAGAAGCGGCAGCAGACCCTGGACCTCGGCGCGGACGTCGCCATCGACGGCACCCCTGAGGGCCTGAAGGACCGCATCCTCGAGGCGAACGGCGGCAAGCCGGTCGACGTGGTGCTGGAGATGGTCGGCGGCCGGACCTTCGACGAGTCGTTCGAGGCGCTCGCGCCGTTCGGCCGGCTGGTCACCTTCGGCGCGGCCTCCGGCGAGGCCGCCAACGCGCTGGCCCCCGGCCGGCTGATGAAGGGCTCCCGGACCGTGGCCGGTTTCTGGCTGGTCGACTGCTTCCGGCGGCCCGGGATGCTCGGCGACTCGCTGCAGGACCTGTTCGGGCTGGTCGCAGCGGGCAAGCTGAAGCCGATCGTCGGTGCCGAGTACGGCCTGACCGAGGTCGCGACGGCGCACGAGGACATGCGTGCCCGGCGGACCGTCGGCAAGCTGCTGCTCGACCCCACCCGCTGAACCTCCGTTCCACTCGCTGACCCCCACGAGGAGATCAACCGCATGACCATCGCAGTCGAGAAAGTCATCTACACCGCCCGCGCGACCGCCCAGGGCGGCCGGGACGGGCACACCGCGTCCGACGACGGCAAGCTGGACGTCACCGTCGCGCCGCCGAAGGAGATGGGTGGCAACGGCGAGGGCACGAACCCCGAGCAGCTGTTCGCGGCCGGGTTCGCCTCCTGCTTCCACAGCGCGCTGAAGCTGGTCGCCCGCAAGGCGCGCGTCGACAGCGACGGCTCGACCGTCACCGCCGAGGTCGGCATCGGCCCGATCAACGGTGGCGCCGGCTACGGCCTCGAGGTCGCGCTGGTCGTCAGCCTGCCCGGCGTCGAGCGCTCGGTGGCCGAGGAGATCGTGGCCAAGGCCCACGAGGTCTGCCCGTACTCGAACGCGACCCGCGGCAACATCAAGGTCGACCTGAAGGTCGCCTGACCGCAGGCGAACAGAAGCCTCCGGGTGATCACAATTCTGATCACCCGGAGGCTTTTCTGATCAGTGCATCCGCTCCAGCGCCTCGAGCAGCAGCCGCGGCGTCTCGCTCACCGGCGCCGCCGCGATGCTCAGCGCGTCCATGATCGCGGCGTACTCGTCGAGATCCTCGACCTTGTCGAGGTAGAGCGCGCTGGCCGCGTGCTCGATGTACACCACGTCGGGCAGGTCGCCCTCGGGGAAGCGCAGAATACTGAACGCTCCACCGGCACTGGGGTAACCGACATTGCTGAACGGCATCAGCTGCAGGGTCAGGTTGGGCAGTTTGGTGAGCTTGATCAGGTGCTCGATCTGCTCGCACATCACCTCGCGGCCGCCGACCGGGCGGTGCAGGACCGCCTCGTCGATGACCACCCAGAGCTTGACCGGGTTCACCCGGGTGAGGATCTGCTGCCGGGTGACGCGCAGCGCGACCCGCTGGTCGATCTCCTCCTGCGGCAGGTAGGCCTTGCCGAACTGGACCACCGCGCGGGCGTAGTTCTCGGTCTGCAGCAGCCCGGGAACGAACAGCACCTCGTAGGTGCGGATCAGCTTCGCGGCGACCTCGAGGCCGACGTAGTTGGAGAACCAGGCCGGCATCACGTCGCCGTACCGGGACCACCAGCCGGGGTTGTTCGCGGCCCGGGCCAGCTCCATCAGGCGCTCGCGCTCACGGTCGTCGCTGAGCCCGTAGAGCCGGAGCAGGTCGGCGACGTCGCGCTCCTTGAAGCCGACCCGGCCGAGCTCCATCCGGCTCACCTTGGACTCCGAGGAGCGGATCTGCCAGCCGGCGTCGGCCCGGCTGATCCCCGCGGTCTCCCGCATCCGGCGCAGGTGCCCGCCCAGCATGATCCGCAGAGCGGTCGGCCCGCCGTCGTCCCCGCCTGCCACGGTCACGACCTCATCACGCCTTCCCCAGCCTCCCTGCGTCCCCTGATCGAGGGCAGGAGGCAGCCGCCTCTCACCCAAGACCCTCCGATGCTAGCGCCCCGGGCGCGATCTGGCGCCGATTTGTCGCGGCCCGCCGGAACCTGACCCGGCAGCCTCAGGCGGCCGGGCTGGACAGCGCGAGCACAGTGGATGTCGGGAGCGTGGCCAGAGCGGCGCCGTCGATCAGGATCTTCGACGAGCGCAGACCACTGCCGATCACGACCAGACCGGCCGCGGTGACCGACTCGTCGACCAGGACCGGCCAGTCGGCCGGGAGCCCGATCGGCGTGATGCCGCCGTACTGCATCCCGGTGCTGCCGACCGCGTCGTCCTGGGCGGCGAACGAGATCTTCCGGACGCCCAGGTGCTTGCGGACGACCCCGTTGACGTCGGCCCGGTGCGTGGCCAGCACCATCACCGCGGCGTACGTCGACTCACCCGCGCGCTTGCCGTGCACGATGACGCAGTTGGCCGACGCGGCCATCGGTACGTCGTACTCGGCGCAGAACGCGGCGGTGTCGGCGAGCTCGGGATCGATCGCCGCCGCGTACGCCGGCAGCGCACCGAGCGCGGCCCGGACCGGCTCGGCCAGCAGCTCCGGTACGTCGGCCGCGGGCTGCCAGTCGAGCTTGCCGAGCTCCGGCGCCGCCACTACTCCGACTCCAGCAGGTCGGCGTACTCGGGGTGCTTCTCGAAGTACTGGATGTAGTACGGGCAGGCCGGCCGCACCTTGAGGCCCGCGGCGCGCGCGTCCTCGAGCGACTGCTTGGCGACCCGGCCGGCGACACCGCGGCCCTGGAACTCCGGCATCGTCTCGGTGTGCAGGAAGGTGATGTGCTCGCTGGTCCGGCGGTAGGTGGCGATCCCCATCAGCGCGCCGGCGGCGTCGCGGGCCTCGTACCGGTGCTGCTCGGGGGCGTCCGCGACGGTCACGTCGTTGTCCATGCGGGCCACTGTAGTCAGCCCGGCCGCACCCCCGGCACCGTGCCCGCGGGCCGGAACCATCGGCCGCGGATGAAAACTCCGGGCACGGGGTACCCGGTCCAACGGACAACTTCAGACCGGCCGGGAGGAGAGGCGGGGCATGAGTGAATCTGCGTTGGAGGAGGGCAAGGCGATACCGAGCCTGGTGCCCGCCCGGATGGACCGGTTGCCGTGGACCCGCTTCCACTGGATGATCGTCGTCGGCCTCGGGGTCTCCTGGATCCTGGACGGTCTGGAGATCCAGCTGGTCTCGCTGGTCGGCAACGTGCTGAAGGAGTCGCAGACCCTCGGCCTGAGCACCGCCGAGGTCGGGCTGCTGGCCTCGATCTACCTGGCCGGCGAGGTGGTCGGCGCGCTGTTCTTCGGCCGCCTGACCGACCGCTGGGGCCGCCGGAACCTGTTCATCATCACGCTCGTGGTCTACCTGGTCGCCTCCGGCGCGGCCGGCCTGAGCTGGGACTTCTGGTCGATCGCGCTGTGCCGGTTCGTGGCCGGGATGGGCATCGGCGGTGAGTACGCCGCGATCAACTCCGCGATCGACGAGCTGATCCCGTCGAAGTACCGCGGCCGCGTCGACATCGGCGTCAACGGCACCTACTGGGGCGGCGCGCTGATCGGGTCCGCGGTCGGCCTGGTCTTCCTCAACGACGACATCGTGCCGATCGAGTGGGGCTGGCGGCTGTGCTTCCTGATCGGGCCGGTGATGGGCCTGATGATCATCTACCTGCGCCGGCACATCCCGGAGAGCCCGCGCTGGCTGATGACGCACGGCCGGGTCGAGGAGGCCGAGCGCACCGTCGACCAGATCGAGGAAACCGTCCGCCGCCAGGGCGGCGAGCTCCGCGAGGTCAGCGACGACGAGGCGATCAACGTGGTCGACTACCCGCCGGTGACCTACCGCGAGATCGCGCACGTGATGCTGACCAAGTACCGCAGCCGGTCGTTCCTGGGCTTCTCGATGATGGTCACCCAGGCCTTCCTCTACAACGCGATCTTCTTCACCTACGCGCTGGTCCTGAAGGCGTACTTCGGGCTGAACGACTCCAGCATCGCGCTGTACTTCTTCCCGTTCGCGATCGGCAACCTGGCCGGTCCGCTGCTGCTCGGGCACCTGTTCGACACCATCGGCCGGCGCAAGATGATCCTGGCGACGTACTCGATCTCGGCGGTGGTGCTGTTCGTCACCGCGCTGCTGTTCAACGCCGGCGCGCTGAACGCGGCGTCGCTGACCGGGCTGTGGTGCGTGGTGTTCTTCTTCGCCTCGGCGGGCGCGTCGTCGGCGTACCTGACGGTGAGCGAGATCTTCCCGATCGAGCTGCGCGGCCAGGCCATCTCGTTCTTCTTCGCGATCTCGCAGCTGACCGGTGGTGTGGTGGCGCCGTTCCTGTTCGCGTCGCTGATCGGTGAGGGCGACAACCCGGCCCGCGGTCCGCTGACCGTCGGTTACATCATCGGCGCGGTCGTGATGCTGGTCGGTGGTCTGATCGCGTGGTTCTTCGGAGTGGACGCCGAGGGGCAGTCGCTGGAGAACGTCGCGACGCCGCTCTCGGCCCGCGAACGCGCCGGGTCGACCCGCTTCCAGGGCACGAACCCGCGGCTGCCGAGTGCCAAGAAACCACCGGAAGACGAAAGCTAAAGTTCTGGGGTGAACTCGCTGCTGATCGCCGGTACGACCTCCGACGCGGGCAAGACGACTGTGGTGACGGGGTTGTGCCGGTGGTTGGCGCGCCGGGGCGTGCGGGTCGCGCCGTACAAGGCGCAGAACATGTCGAACAACTCGATGGTCTGCGCGGACGGCGCCGAGATCGGCCGCGCGCAGTGGATCCAGGCCGTTGCCGCCGGCGCCGAGCCGGAGGCCGCGATGAATCCGGTGCTGCTCAAGCCGGGCAGCGACCGCCGCAGTCACGTGGTGCTGATGGGGGAGCCCTGGGGTGAACTGACCGCCCGCGGCTTCCTCACCGAGAGGGCGGAGCTGGCGAAGGCGGCGTTCGCGGCGTACGACGATCTGGCGAGCCGGTACGACGTGGTGATCAGCGAGGGCGCCGGCAGCCCGACCGAGATCAACCTGCGGCAGTCGGACTACGTGAACATGGGGCTCGCGCAGCACACGCAGGCGCCGGTCGTCGTGGTCGGCGACATCGATCGCGGTGGGCTGTTCGCTTCGATGTTCGGCACGGTCGCGTTGCTGTCGGCCGAGGACCAGCGGCTGATCAGCGGCTTCGTGGTGAACAAGTTCCGCGGCGACGTCTCGCTGCTGCAGCCGGGCATCGACATGCTGACCAGCGTCACCGACCGGCCGACGTACGGCGTGCTGCCGTGGCTGCCGGAGCTCTGGCTCGACTCCGAGGACGCGCTCGACATCCCCGCGCGGCGGACCGATCACGACCCGGACGTGCTGACGATCGCCGTCGTGCGCTTCCCGCGGATCAGCAACTTCACCGATCTCGACGCGCTCGCGGTCGAGCCGACGACGAGCGTGTTCTTCACCGCGAGCCCGGCCGAGGTCCGCGACGCCGACCTGGTCGTGCTGCCCGGGTCGCGGGCGACGACGTCCGACCTGGCCTGGCTGCGCGAGACCGGTCTCGCCGAGGCCGTCCAGGCGCGAGTCGCGGCCGGGCGGCCGGTGCTCGGGATCTGCGGCGGGTACCAGTTGCTCGGCGGCGCGATCGACGACCCGTACGGCGTGGAGGGCGGCGGGTCGCACACCGGGCTCGGGTTGTTGCCAGTGGCAACGGAGTTCGCGAAGGAGAAGGTGCTCGCGCGGCCGGCGCCGACGGCGTACGAGATCCATCACGGCGTGGTCGGGGTGACCGGCGATGCGGAGGAGTTCCCGGGCGGGTGCCGGAGCGGGGTCGTGTGGGGGACGATCTGGCACGGGCTGCTCGACGACGATGCTGCTCGGCAAACGTTTCTGACCGAGATCGCGGCGCTCGCGGGCAAGCGGGCGCCGGACGGCACGGTGTCGTTCGCCGCGCTGCGGGAGGACCGGCTCGACCGGCTCGCCGACGCGATCGACGAGCATCTCGACACCGCGGCTTTGCTGACGCTGATCGAGAAGGGCGCGCCGGGTGGGCTGCGGTTCGTGCCGCCAGGGGCGCCCTGAGGGCCTGCGGTGCCGGGTGCGCCGGTTCTGTCGGTGCCGTGAGTTAGCGTCGGCCGCATGGACCTCAAGTCTGTGCTGCACGAGTACCTGCGCACGACCCGGGCGCTGCTGCTCGCCAAGCTCGACGGGATCAGCGAGTACGACCGGCGCCGCCCGCTCGTCCGTTCCGGCACCAACCTGCTCGGCCTGGTCAAGCACCTCACCGGCATCGAGTACGTCTACCTCGGCACCAGCGTCGGCCGCCCACCGGAGCACCCGCTGCCGTGGGAGGCGGACGGCTCGGTCTGGGAGGGCGCGGACATGTGGGCGCTCCCGACGGAGTCCACCGAGTACCTCACCGACCTGTACCAGCAGGCCTGCGCCCACAGCGACGAGTCGCTCGCGCTGCTCGACCTGGACACCCCCGCCGACGTCCCGCACTGGACCGACGGCCGGACGACGTTCGGCGCGCTCCTGGTCCGCGTCGTCGACGAGACCGCCCACCACGCCGGGCACGCCGACATCGTCCGCGAGCTGATTGACGGCCAGGGCGGCAAGGACGCCGACGCGCTCGACGACACCGGCTGGCACGAGTACTACGGCAAGCTCCAGCAAGCCGCCGAGACCTTCCGCTGAGGCCGCTGCGAGACTGAGGGGATGGAGGACAGCTTCGAGCGGGAGCGCGGGCGGATGTTCGCGATCGCCTACCGGATGCTCGGGACGGTGACCGACGCCGAGGAAGTGTTGCAGGACGCCTGGTTGCGCTGGCAGGGCGTCGACCAGTCGACGATCACCAACCCGACCGGCTTCCTGGTCAAGACCGTCACGAACCTCTGCCTCAACCAGCTCACCTCCGCACGCGCCCGGCGTGAGACGTACGTCGGCGAGTGGCTACCCGAACCGGTGCTGACCAACCGGCCCGGCCCGCTGGACGTGATCACCGAGCGTGAGGAGATCTCCTACGCGCTGCTGACCGTGCTCGAACGGCTGACCCCGCCCGAGCGTGCGGCGTACGTACTGCGGGAGGCGTTCGGCTACTCGCACCGCGAGGTCGCCGAGCTGATCGGCACCACCGAGGTCAACGCGCGGCAGCTGCACGCCCGGGCTCGCAAGCATGTCGCCGTCGAGGAGACGCGCAACGAGCACGTCGATCGGGCGCACTGGCAGGAGCTGGTCACACGCTTCCTGGCGGCCGCTCAGCAGGGCGATCTCGAAGGCCTGACCGACCTGCTGACCGCCGACGTGGTGTCCCGCTCGGACGGCGGCGGCAAGGTCAGCGCCGCGCGCCTGCCGGTCGTCGGCGCGGACAAGGTCGCTCGCTACCTGCTCGGCTCGCTGGTGAAGTTCGGCGCCGACGTCGAGTTCGGCTTCACCGAGGCCAACGGCGAGCCGGCCCTGCTCGCGACCGACCCGACCGGCGTCCGCGCGGTCTGCTTCGTCACGTTCAGCGGCGATCTGATCAGCTCGCTCGACCTCGCGATGAACCCGGACAAGCTGCACACGGTGGAGCGTCAGCTGACCGTGGCTTGACGACTGTGACAGTGGAACTGTCACAATGGCGGTATGGGTCCACTGCGCGGGGTCAAGGTGGTCGAGCTGGCCGGGATCGGGCCGGCGCCGTTCGCGTGCATGCTGCTGGCCGAGCTCGGGGCCGACGTGCTGCGGGTGGAACGGCCGGGCGGCGGGCTCGCGATGGGCCCACCGGAGTACGAGCTGGTGAACCGCGGGCGGCGCAGTGTCGCGCTCGATCTGAAGCGGCCGGAGGCGATCGACGCCGTACTGCGGCTGGTCGGTCAGGCCGACATCCTGGTGGAAGGCTTCCGGCCGGGCGTCGCTGAGCGACTCGGGCTCGGACCCGAGGACTGCTGGGCGGTGAACGAGCGGCTGGTCTACGGGCGGATGACCGGGTGGGGGCAGGACGGTCCGCTGGCGCAGTCGGCCGGGCACGACATCGACTACCTCGGGCTGTCGGGGGCGCTGCACGCGATCGGGCGTGCGGGCGGGCCGCCGCAGGTGCCGGCGAATCTGCTCGGGGATTTCGCCGGTGGGTCGCTGTATCTGGTGATCGGGGTGCTCGCTGCGCTGACCGAAGCGCGGGTGAGCGGGCGGGGCCAGGTCGTGGACGCGGCGATCGTCGACGGGTCGGCGCACCTGACGACGATGCTGCTCGGGGCGCTGGCGGGTGGGGTGTGGAAGCAGGAGCGGGGGACGAACCTGCTGGACACCGGGGCGCCGTTCTACGACGTGTACGAGACCGCCGACGGTCAGTACATGGGCGTTGGCGCGATCGAGCCGAAGTTCTACGACGAGCTGATCGCGCTGCTCGGGATCAACCCGCCTGATCGGTACGACGTCGCGAACTGGCCCGAGCTGCGCGAACAGCTGGCCGCCGCCTTCGCGCGCAAGACCCAGGCCGAGTGGACCGAGATCTTCGACGGCACCGACGCCTGCGTCGCGCCGATCCTGCCGCTGGCCGGCGAACACCCGCACCTCGCGGCGCGCGGAGTCTTCGTCGACCACCACGGCGTACGACAGGCAGCACCCGCGCCACGATTTTCCCGCACGCCGACCAGCCTCGGCGCGCCGCCGAGCAGACCGGGGCAGCACACCCGTGCAGCCCTGACCGAGTGGGGTGTCGACGGCGTGGACGAACTGCTGCGTTCGGGCGCCGCCGTCCAAGCCGAGCAGAACTGACCCGAGGAGCCCCATGGAACGTCACCTCTTCGACGCCGACCACCACGCCTTCCGCGAGACCGCGCGCGCCTTCTGCGACAAGGAGATCGTGCCGCACCACGACGCCTGGGAGGAGGCGGGGATCGTCCCGCGCGAGCTGTGGACGGCGGCCGGCAGCGCGGGGCTGCTCGGGTTCATGATGCCCGACCAGTACGGCGGCGGAGGTGTCCGCGACTACCGGTTCAACGCGGTGCTGATCGAGGAGCTGACCCGCGCTCGGGCCAGCGGGGTCGGCTTCAGCATCCACACCGACATCAACTCGGCGTACCTGCTGGACTACGCGACCGACGAGCAGAAGGCGCGCTGGCTGCCGGGGTTCTGCAGCGGCGAGACGATCACCGCGATCGCGATGACCGAGCCCGGCGCGGGCAGCGACCTGCAGGGCATCCGGACGACGGCCGTCCGCGACGGCGACGAGTACGTGATCAACGGGCAGAAGACGTTCATCTCGAACGGCATCCTGGCCGACCTGGTGATCGTCGTCGCCAAGACCGACCCGGACGCCGGCTACCAGGGCATCTCGCTGCTCGTCGTCGAGCGCGGCGCGCCCGGCTTCGAGCGCGGCCGGAACCTGGACAAGATCGGCCTCAAGGCCCAGGACACCGCCGAGCTGTTCTTCGACAACGTCCGCGTCCCCGCGACCAACCTGCTCGGCCAGGAGGGCCAGGGCTTCGTGCACCTGATGGAGAAGCTCCCGCAGGAACGCCTCACGATCGCGGTCGTCGCCGCGGCCGCCTGCGAGAACATCCTCGAGTCGACCCTGGCCTACGTGAAGGAGCGCACCGCCTTCGGCCGCCCGATCGGCTCCTTCCAGAACAGCCGCTTCGTCCTCGCCGAACTGGCCACCGAGACCCAGATCGCCCGCGTCTTCGTCGACCGCTGCATCGAGGAACTGACCGCCGGCACGCTCACCGTCAGTGAGGCCGCGATGGCGAAGTGGTGGACCACCGAGCTCCAGAAGAAGGTCGTCGACCGCTGCCTGCAGCTGTACGGCGGCTACGGCTTCATGACCGAGTACCCGATCGCCAAGGCCTACCTGGACACCCGCATCCAGACCATCTACGGCGGCACCACCGAGATCATGAAAGAGATCATCGGGAGAACACTGGGAATCTGAGCGCTTCGTGCCAGACTGCTGCCGAGAGGGTCTGGAGCGAGGAGGTCGGCTGATGGGAATCGTGTCGCCGGGGTTCACCGGGCGGCGGCGGGGCGGGACGGAGTTGCCGCCGGGGCAGTACCTGACGCGGGACTTCCCGGTGCTGTCGGCCGGGCCGACCCCGCACGTCCTGCCGGAGCACTGGGAGTTCAGCATCGCCACCGAGAGTGGTGAGGTGCACAAGTGGGACTGGCAGGCGTTCCTGAAGCTGCCGGCCGAGGAGATCACCCGCGACATCCACTGCGTGACGCGCTGGTCGAAGCTGGAGTCGGAGTGGAAGGGTGTCTCGCTGGACACCCTGTTCGCCGACGTCGAGACCGGTGCGGACTTCACGATGGCGCACAGCTACGGCGGCTACACCACGAACATCCCGCTGGAGGACCTGCTCGACGGGCAGGCCTGGATCGCCTACGAGTTCGAGGGCGAGCCGCTGCACCCCGAGCACGGCGGTCCGGCGCGGTTGCTGATCCCGCACCTGTACTTCTGGAAGAGCGCCAAGTGGGTCCGCGGCCTGGTGCTGTCCGACACCGACGACCTCGGCTTCTGGGAGACCGCGGGCTACCACGAGTACGGAGACCCATGGAAAGAACAGCGGTACGCCGGCGACTGACCTGGCAGACCGGCACGGTCACCGAGGTGCGCGAGGAGACCGCCACCGCCCGGACGATCGTGCTCGACCTGCCGGACTGGCCCGGGCACCTGGCCGGGCAGCACCTGGACGTCCGGCTCACCGCGCCGGACGGTTACCGAGCCTCGCGGTCCTACTCGATCGCCTCGGCGTGGACCGGTTCGACGGTCGAGCTGACGGTCGAGGTGGTGGACGACGGGGAGGTGTCGCCGTACCTGGTGCAGGTCGTGAACGTCGGCGACCCGCTGGAGGTCCGCGGCCCGGTCGGCGGCTGGTTCGTCTGGCGCCCGGAGGATGTCGGCCGGATCCAGCTGATCGGCGGCGGCTCCGGCGTCGTACCGCTGATGGCGATGCTGCGCGAGCACGCGCACGCCGCCAGCACGGTGCCGGCCCGCCTGCTGTACTCCGTACGTCGCCCGGAGGCGGTCATCTACCTGCCCGACCTGAAGAAGCTGGCGATGTCCGACGACGTCGACCTGACCTTCGTCTACACCCGGGAGGCGCCGCCCGGCGAACCCCGGGTCGGCCGGATCGACGCCGAGGTGCTGACCGCCAAGGCGTTCGGAGCGGCCGACGACCTGACCACCTACGTCTGCGGCCCGACCGGGTTCGTGGAGACGGTGGCCGACCTGCTGGTCGGCGCCGGCCACGACCCGGCCCGGGTCCGTACCGAACGCTTCGGATGACAGGAGGACCGCGATGACCGCGGATGTCCCGACCTACTTGGACGGCAACGCGGCGGCGGGCGCGCTCAGCGAGGTGTTCGCCGTCGACCTCACCGCCGCGGTCGGCAAGTGCGCCGGCTGCGGCCGGGAGGGCGTCTTCGCCGAGGCGCACCTCTACATGTCCGCGCCGGGCATGGTCGCCCGCTGCCCGGGGTGCGACGACGTGCTGCTGCGCGTCGTCACCACCCCGAGCGAGACCTACCTCGATCTGCGCGGGCTCACCTACCTACGGGTGTCCAACGGGTAGGTCCTTGCTGATCGTCACCGGGTACGGCAGCGGCCGGGTCGCGCCGGTCAGGACCGGGTTCATCCGCTGGTCGCCGAGCAGGTAGCGGCGGTAGAACGCGGAGATGTATGTCGTCGCGACCTCCCGCTGCTGGGTCTCGGTGAGCTGCTTGTCCGACGAGCCGGTGCTCGACTTGCAGCGGCCCGGTCCGGCGGGCGTGGCGTCGTCGTACGCGCCGATCTGGCCGCTGCCCGGTGACCACTGGGTGTTGAAGAAGTCGTGGTTCGCGCCCGGGATGAAGTACTGGAACAGCGGCGCCTTGTTGTGGGCCTGCAGGTAGTTGTAGACCTGCCCCTGGACGGCGCCGTCGCAGCTGCCGATCAGCCCGGCCACCGGGATGTTCGTGATCCGGTACGGGTCGTAGGTCTCGCCGTCCGGGTCGTCGTCGGGGGAGTAGGGCTCGGCCGGAGCGAGCGGCACGACCGCCTTCACCCGTACGCCGGCCGGCCAGTCCTTCTGGTGGATGTCGGCGGCCTGGAAGAGCGTGCCGCGTCCACCGCGGGAGTGACCGAGCAGCCCGACGTTCATCAGGTCGGCGTGCCCGCGGAAGTCGACCACCTTGCCGTGGTCGCGCACCTTGCCCGCGAGCGGACCGGTGCCGGTGGTCGCGAGCTTCTGCCACAGCGCGAGGTGCTTGTTGATCAGCGCCGCGCGGCCCGCGTCCTGCTCCTCGCCGAACTGCGGGATGGTGCCGTTCGCGCCGATCGAGATCACGATCATGCCCTGGGCGGCGAGCACGTCGCCGAGGTAGTCGTAGCCGCGGTAGCTCGGCATCACCTCGGTCCCGGCCGGGCACGGCCAGTCCGACACCAGTTGGCCGGCCTTGCGGTCGATGCAGGTGTCCCACAGCCCGTGCGACATCAGCACCACCGGGTACTTGCCGGACAGCTTCTTCGGGTAGTGCACGACCGCGGTCAGCTCGGCCTTGAGATCGGTACCGGGCAGCGTGTAGGCGGTCGCGCCCAGGTCGTACGTCGCCGTGCCCACCGCGGGCGGCGCGGCTGTTGCCTGCGGCATCGAGTTGAGCAGGAGGATCAGACTGGTGGCGGCCAGCAGGACCTTGCGCACAGGACGTCCTTTCGTCGGTTGTCCTGTCGACGTGCAGCTCGGCGCCCGGGTTGGCACCGAGATGTCCGGATCCTGTCAGCGTCGCCGGCGGCGTACGGTGTCGCGCTGGGTTTCGCCGACGGCGCGCTCGTAGGCGAGCACCAGGCCCTGGATGGTGACCGGCTTGAACCGCTCGACGAGCTGCTGGATGTGCTCCGGCGGGCCGCCCGAGTCGCGGTAGTGCGGCCAGACCTTGGTCCGGAACACCTCGGTCAGTTCCTCGGCGATCGCCCGGCCGTGCTCCGTGAAGATCCGCCCGGCCGCGAGCACCGCTTCGACCGGGAGGTCGAGGTCGAGCAGCTCGACGCCGAGGCTGAGGTGCGCCGTGGCGACCTGGAAGACGTCCTCGTCCGGCGTCGGCTCGACGACGCCGAGCGCGACCAGCATCTCGATGTCGTCGTCGGTCAGCTCCCGGCCGGTACGCCGGACCAGCGCCGGCCGGTCGAGCGTCTCGGGCAGGTCGCGCATCCACGGCGTCAGCAGCGTCCGGTGCAGCGCGATGTCCTGCGGGGAGGCGTCGTCCGGGATGCGTTCCAGGTAGCCCTCGATCGCGGACAGCGTGAACCCGTGCGCCTGCAGCTCGCGGACCAGGTCGAGGCGGGCGATGTGCTCGGGCCCGTAGTAGCCGACCCGGCCGCGGCGGACCGGCGGCGGGATCAGCCCGCGGCCGGCGTAGAAGCGCAGGGTCCGGACGGTCATCCCGACCCGGGTGGACAGCTCGTCGACGGTGAGGGTCGCGTCGGGGACGGCTTCGGACATGGCGGAGATCATAATGGCCCCTCTTGACGACCGTGACACCAACACTGTCACAATCGGGGGAACTCGACCGACGGGACCACCATGAGTGAAGCCTTCCTGTACGACGCGATCCGCACGCCGCGGGGCAAGGGCAAGCCGACCGGCGCGCTGCACGAGGTCAAACCGATCCAGCTGGTCACCGGCCTGTTGCACGAGCTGCGGGCCCGCCACCCGCAGCTCGACCCGGCGGCCATCGACGACGTGGTGCTCGGGGTGGTGACGCCGATCGGCGACCAGGGCATGGACATCGCGCGGACCGCCGTACTGGCTGCCGGGTACCCGGAGACGACCGGCGGCGTCCAGCTCAACCGCTTCTGCGCGTCCGGTCTGGAGGCGGTGAACCAGGCGGCGCAGCGGGTGCGTTCGGGCTGGGAGGACTTCATCCTGGCCGGCGGGGTCGAGTCGATGTCGCGCGTCCCGATGGCCTCCGACGGCGGCGCCTGGGCGATGGACCCGGAGACCGCGCTGCAGACCAACTTCATCCCGCAGGGCATCAGCGCCGACCTGATCGCGACCATCGACGGGTTCTCTCGCAGCGACGTCGACGCGTACGCCGCGGAGTCGCACGCCCGGGCCGCGAAGGCCTGGGCGAACGGGTACTTCGCGCGCTCGGTCGTCCCGGTCGACGACCGCAACGGCCTGCGGATCCTCGACCACGACCAGCTCGTCCGCCCCGGTACGACGGTGGAGACGCTGGCCGGGCTGCCCGCGTCGTTCGCCGCGATCGGCGAGCACGGCGGGTTCGACGCGGTCGCGCTGGAGAAGTACGTGCGGGTCGAGCGGATCGAGCACGTGCACCACGCGGGCAACTCCTCCGGCATCGTCGACGGCGCCGCGTTGGTGGCCATCGGCAACGAGAAGGCGGGCGCCGCGCTCGGTCAGGCGCCGCGCGGACGGGTGGTCGCGGCCGCGGTCAGCGGCGCCGATCCGACCATCATGCTGACCGGACCCGCACCGGCCGCGCGCAAGGCGCTGGCCAAGGCCGGGCTCGAGGTCGGTGACATCGACCTTTTCGAGATGAACGAGGCGTTCGCGGCCGCGGTGCTGCACTTCATGGCCGACCTCGGCGTACCGCACGAGAAGGTGAACGTGAACGGCGGCGCGATCGCGCTCGGGCACCCGCTCGGCGCCACCGGCGCGATGCTGGTCGGAACCCTGCTGGACGAGCTGGAGCGCCGTGAGCTCCGCTACGGTCTGGCCACCCTGTGCGTCGGCGGCGGGATGGGCGTCGCGACCATCATCGAGAGGCTGGCGGCATGATCTCCTGGACCGAGGACAGCGGGATCGTCACGCTGACGATGGACGACCCGGACGCGTCGGCGAACACGATGAACGACGCGTACCTGACCGCGATGGGCGCGACGGTCGAGCGGCTCCAGGCTGCTGAGGGCTTGAAGGGCGTCGTGATCACCAGCGCGAAGAAGACGTTCTTCGCCGGTGGCAACCTGCAGCTGATCTCGCAGGCGCAGCCGGAGGATGCCGCGCAGGTGTTCGCGACCGTCGAGGAGGTCAAGCGCCAGCTCCGCGCGCTGGAGACCCTCGGCGCCCCGGTCGTTGCCGCAATCAACGGGTCGGCGCTCGGCGGCGGGCTGGAGATCGCGCTCGCCTGCCACCACCGGATCGTTGCCGATGACAATCTGATCGAGCTCGGTGTCCCGGAGGTCACGCTCGGCCTGCTGCCCGGCGGCGGTGGCGTCACCCGCGCGGTCCGGATGCTCGGGCTGCAGGACGCCTTGATGAAGGTGCTGCTGCAGGGCCAGCGGATGAAGCCCGCGCACGCGCAGTCGGTCGGCATCGTCGACGAGATCGTCCCGCGCGACGAGCTGCTCGCCCGTGCTCAGCAGTGGATCGAGTCGTACGACGGCGACGCCAAGCAGCCCTGGGACCGCGACGGCTACAGGATCCCGGGCGGTACGCCGTCCTCGCCGAAGCTCGCCGCGTTCCTGCCCGCTTTCCCGGCCAACCTGCGCAAGCAGCTCAAGGGCGCGCCCTACCCGGCGCCGCGAGCGATCATGAGCGCCGCCGTCGAGGGCGCGCAGGTCGACTTCGCCACCGCCTCCCGGATCGAGTCGCGCTACTTCGTCTCGCTGGCGACCGGGCAGATCGCCAAGAACATGATCAACGCGTTCTTCTTCGAGCTGCAGGCGATCAACGCGGGCGCTTCGCGGCCGGACGGCGTACCGGCGTACCGGGCTGTGAAGGTCGGTGTGCTCGGCGCGGGGATGATGGGCGCCGGGATCGCCTACTCCTGCGCGAAGGTGGGCATCGAGGTCGTGCTCAAGGACGTCTCGCTGGAGGCGGCCGAGAAGGGCAAGCAGTACTCCGAGAAGCTGCTCGCCAAGCAGCTGAAGAAGGGCCGGACGACCGCGGCGAAGGCCGAGGCGTTCCTCAGCCTGATCACGCCGACCGCCGACCCGAACGACCTGGCCGGCTGCGACCTGGTGATCGAGGCGGTCTTCGAGAGCGAGGAGCTGAAGCAGAAGGTCTTCGCCGAGATCGCCGGCGTGGTCGAGCCGGACGCGCTGCTCTGCTCGAACACCTCGACGCTGCCGATCACGTCGCTTGCCGACGGCATCGACCGTCCGGACGACTTCATCGGGATGCACTTCTTCTCGCCGGTCGACCGGATGCCGCTGGTCGAGCTGATCGTGGGGGAGAAGACGTCGGACCGTGCACTGGCCAAGGCGTACGACGTGGTCCGGCAGATCAAGAAGACGCCGATCGTGGTCAACGACAGCCGCGGGTTCTTCACCTCGCGGGTCTTCGGCACGCTGGTGATGGAGGGCGCGGCGATGGTGGCCGAGGGCGTCGACCCGGTGACGGTCGAGCGGGCCGCGACGCAGATGGGCTTCCCGGCCCCGCCGCTGGCGATGCTGGACGAGGTGACGCTGACACTGCCGCAGAAGATCCGCGACGCGGCGCAGGCGGCCGGGGACAGCGCGGGAGCGTTCGACGGGCATCCGGGCATGGCGGTGACCGATCGCCTGGTCAGCGAGTTCGACCGCAAGGGCAAGGCGGCCGGTGCCGGGTTCTACGAGTACCCGGCGGACGGGCCGAAGCACCTGTGGCCGGGGCTGTGGGAGCACTTCGGCGGCGCTGCCGACGTACCGTTCGCCGATCTCCAGGAGCGCCTGACCTTCGCGATGTCGCTCGAGACCGTCAAGTGCCTCGACGAAGGCGTGCTGCGCTCGGTGGCCGACGCGAACATCGGCTCGATCTTCGGCATCGGCTTCCCGCCGCTGTACGGCGGCGCCCTGCAGTACGTCAACCAGTACGCCGGCGGCCTGCCCGGCTTCGTCGCTCGCGCCCGCGAGCTGGCGGCGGCGTACGGGTCTCGTTTCGAGCCGAGCGCGCTGCTGGTGCGCAAGGCCGAGGCCGGTGAGCGCTTCAGCTGAGCAGTACGGCGGGGAGTCGTTGCCGGCTCCCCGCCGTACCAGCGGTCACTCCGGGGCGGTGTAGACCGGGGTCGCGATCGCGCGGGCCAGCGTGTGGAAGGCCAGGTTGAAGCTGACCACCGCGGCGCTGGCCTGGTCGTCGACGTCGAGCTTGTCCACGTCGAGGGCGTGCACGACGAAGTAGTACCGGTGCGGGTGGTCGCCGGCCGGCGGGGCCGCGCCGCCGAAGTTCTTGGTGCCGTAGTCGTTGCGGACGTGGAACGCGCCGTTCGACAGCCGCTCGGTCGTCCCTGCGCCCGCCTCCAGCTCAGTGACGTCGGCCGGCAGGTTGACCAGGATCCAGTGCCAGAACCCGGACGGGGTCGGCGCGTCCGGGTCGTAGCAGGTCACCACGAAGCCCTTGGTCTCCGCCGGGAACCCGCTCCAGCTGAGCTGCGGGGAGGTGTTGCCACCGGCAAACACCTGGGCGTCGTCGAGGGGCTCACCGTCGGTGAAGTCGGTACTGGTGACGGTGAACGAGCCCACCGTCGGAAGCTTCTCGTACGGGTCCTGCGCGACCGGCCGTTCGAGCGACATCTGATGATCCTCCCGGGATCTCGCGTGTGGTGATCCCGACATTACTGGCCTCGTCCCGCGGACTCCGGCCGGGGCGCGGCCGCCGGGATGCGAAGATCGGGGGTGGCCGTGCCCGAACGGCCGACGACGAACCTGGAGGAAACCGCGGTGGAGGAGATCCTGACCCGGATCGAGCCGGCCGACGAGGCAGCGATGACCGCAGCCACGCAGCGTCACCAGCAGCTCACCAAACCGGCCGGCTCCCTCGGCGTACTCGAGGATCTGTCGATCCGTGTCGCGGGGATGACCGGTGCGGTGGTGCCTGCACCAGCAGTGGTGACTGTCTTTGCTGCTGACCACGGTATTCATGCTCAGGGTGTCTCACCGTGGCCCCAGGAAGTCACCGCCGCAATGCTCGCCAACTTCGCGGCCGGCGGCGCGGCGGTGAACGCCTTCGCCAAGAACAACCAGGTCGACGTACGGGTGGTGGACGTCGGTGTGGCCAGCGACGTCGACGGCCTCGACATCGTTCACGCCAAGGTCCGCCCCGGCACCCGTGATCTGTCCGTCGGCCCCGCGCTGACCGCCGACGAGGTGCTGGCCGCGATCGAGGTCGGCTACGAGCTCGCCGACGAGCTCGTGCGCGACGGCTACCGCTGCCTGCTCACCGGCGACATGGGCATCGCCAACACCACCGCCTCCGCGGCCCTCATCGCCACCTTCACCGGCGCCTCCGCGGCCGACGTGACCGGCCGCGGCACCGGCATCGACGATGCCACCCTCGCCCACAAGACCGCGGTCGTCACCGCCGCGCTCACCCTGCACGGCGTACCGGCGACTGAGCCGCTCGACGCGCTGGCGGCGTACGGCGGCCTCGAGCACGCTGCGCTCACCGGCTACATCCTGGGCGCTGCCGCGAACAAGATCCCGGTCATCCTCGACGGCGTGATCGCCGGTGCTGCTGCGCTGGTCGCTCAGGCGCTGCACTCGTCGGCCACCGACTACTGCGTTGCCGGCCACCGCTCGGCTGAGCCCGGGCATGCTGTCGCTTTGAAGGCTCTGGGTCTGCAGCCCCTCGTCGATCTGGACCTCCGCCTGGGAGAAGGGACAGGCGCCGTACTGGCCTACCCGATCCTGACCTGCGCCGTTCGTGCGCTCGCTGAGATGGCGACTTTCGAGTCCGCTGGAATTGCTGCTGGAGAGAGCGAATGACCGAGCCTGCTCCCTACCTTTCGGGCTTGGTCCTCACCGGCCGGCGCGTGGTCGTCGTCGGCGGCGGGGGAGTGGCCCAGCGCCGCCTCCCGCGCCTGCTCGAGACCGGTGCGCAGATCGACGTGATCTCACCCGCGATCACCCCGACGATCGAGGGCCTGCTCACCAATCCCGACCTGCGCTGGGTCGAGCGCGGCTACACCGCCGGCGACCTCGACGGCGCCTGGTACGTCGTGGTCGCGACCGACGACGCGGCGGTGAACGACCAGGTCTCCGCCGAGGCCGAGGAGCGGCGCATCTTCTGCGTCCGCTCCGACGACCGCTCGCGTGCGACCGCCTGGACCCCGGCGTCGGGTCAGCACGACCACGTGACGATCGGCGTGCTCGGCGCCGGCGACCACCGCCGCTCGGCCGCCGTGCGGGACGCGATCCTGGAGGAGCTGCGCACCGGCGCGCTCGGTGCCCGCGACTCGCTCGACAAGCAGCCCGGCGTGTACCTCGTCGGCGGCGGCCCGGGCGACCCCGACCTGATCACCGTCCGCGGACGCCGGCTGCTCGCGGAGGCCGACGTGGTCGTCGCCGACCGGCTCGCCCCGCAGCAACTCCTCGACGAGTTGCACCCCGAGGTCGAGCTGATCGACGCGGCGAAGCTCCCGCGCGGCCGCTCGGCCCAGCAGGAGGAGATCAACCGCATCCTCGTCGAGCGCGCGCTCGCCGGGAAGCTCGTCGTCCGGCTCAAGGGCGGCGACCCGTACGTCTTCGGCCGCGGCTTCGAGGAAGCCATCGCGTGCGCCGAGGCGGGTGTCGCGTGGACGGTCGTTCCCGGTATCACCAGCTCGATCTCGGTCCCCGCTGTCTCCGGCATCCCGGTGACCCACCGCGGCGTCACCCACGAGTTCACCGTCGTCTCCGGGCACATCCCGCCGGACCACCCGGACTCGCTGATCAACTGGCCCGCGCTGGCCCAGCTCTCGGGCACGCTCGTCCTGCTGATGGCGGTCGAGAACCTCCCGAAGATCACCGCCACTCTCCTGGAGCACGGTCGCCCCGCCGACACCCCCGCCGCGGTAATTGCCGACGGCACTCTGCCTTCGCAGGAGATGGTCACCGCCGACCTCGCCACCATCGCCGCCACCGCTCAGGAAGCCGGCCTCGGCGCTCCCGCGATCGTTGTCATCGGCAACGTAGTGGACGTCGCCGCGCAGGTCCGCCGATGACTGCCGGTACGACAGCGCCCGCGGCACTGGAAGCCGTTCGGGCTCAGCGCCGGGGACCGGGACGCCGGGCGGTGCGTGCGTGATCGTCGAGATCGACCAGCCCGACGACCCTCGCCTCGCCGACTACGTCCAGCTCCGCGAGGTCAACCTCCGGCGCCTCCTCGAAGAGGAGCACGGCCTCTTCATCGCCGAGGGCGACAAGGTGATCCGCCGAGCCGCCGAGGCCGGGTACGAGCCCCGCTCGTTCCTCCTCGCTCCGCGCTGGCTCGACACCCTGGCCGACGTCCTGGAGAAGTGGCCCGAGGCCCCCGTCTACCTCGTCTCCGAGGACCTCGCCGAGCAGGTCACCGGCTTCCACGTCCACCGCGGCGCGCTCGCGTCGTACAAGCGCCAACCGCCCGCCGACCTCGACACCCTGCTCGGCGCCGTCCGGACCGGCCGGATCGCGATCTTCGACGACATCGTCGACCACACCAACGTCGGCGCCGGCTTCCGCGCCGCCGCCGCGATGGGCGTCGACGCCGTCCTGGTCACCCCGACCTGCGCCGACCCCCTCTACCGCCGCTCGGTGAAGGTCTCCATGGGCACCGTCTTCCAGGTCCCGTGGACCCGCCTCACCTCCTGGCCCGGCGACCTCGCGAAGTTGAAGTCCCACGGCTTCACCACCGCCGCCTTCGCCCTCACCGACGACTCGATCACCCTCGACGACCTCACCGCCCGCCAGGACCCGAAGCTCGCCCTCATCTTCGGCACCGAAGGCCACGGCCTCAAACCCCACGTCCTCGCGGAATCGGACGTGATCGTCCGCATCCCGATGTCCGGCGGCGTCGACTCCCTGAACGTCGCGTCCTCAGCCGCGGTCGCCTTCTACGCCACCCGCCCGCACTAACCTGCCGCCGGGGGAGTGTCGAGCGTGGTCGTCACCACCGCGTACCGCTCGCCGATCAGCGAGCTCACGATCGCACCGGCCGACTGCCACGTCAGCGTCATCCCGCCCATCTCCAGCACGCTCGGATCCCTTTGCAGGTGGGCGTTCTGAGCGCACACCAACGTCCGTCCACGCTGATCCTCCTGCGAACGGATGTCGAGCAGGTTCTGCGCCATTATCACGTCCCGCACCGCGAGCAGCCCGGAGATGCGCGTGGTTTCGTCGGTCTCCTCAGCAGACTGCTGGTGATAGCGCAACAGCCCGAGCGCGGTGTTCGCCTGCGTACGAGCCCGATACCAAGCACCGCGCGAGCTGGCGGCGACCAGCTCCGGCGCTCGCCGGTACAGCGCCGTGAGCAACTCGTCCGCCACGACCCTCAGCTCCATGGCCTCAGGGCTGCGGCCTGGCGACTGGCTCGCGTCCATGATCGCCTCCTGCCGGCTCCACCGCTCGTCGTCCTCGAAGCTCAGGTCGAGTCCGAGGTAGTCCGCGACGTACTGCAGGTACGCCGCGGGATGCGGCGCCATCACCGTCTCCGTCGGCAGATCGAACCCGTGGAACGACACCTGATCGGCGCGCCTCGAGTTCCACTCCCGCATCCACTCGACCAGCTGCCGGTTCGCCTCCACCGCGCCGAAGCCGTGCGAGAACCCCGCGTCCATGACCGCGTCCAGCGATCCCTGGCCACGCCGTACGTAGTCGTCCACCAGGAAGCTCGCCACCCGATCGGTCTCCAGCGCGATCGACCGGTACCCCATCCCGACCAGCTCGGCGAACAGTTCGTTGCGGATCGGACCGAACGACGCGTCCTGCGTCGGGTGCGCCGGTTCACTCACGGCGAGCAGTTCGCACGGCCCGCTCGCGACCTTCTCGATCTCTTCTCTCATACCTTTCAATCCTACGATTGAAGCGCTTTGGGGAAGCTTCACCGCCAGTCTCAGCGTGACCGCACCCGGAAAGCTTCAACCGATCCAACCAACCCCACCGCACCCCTTGACCGATCACCGGGAATGCGCAATCCTCCAGGGAAAGCGCATTCCGATCCGGGATGCGGGAAGCACCGGCCCAGCGACACATCGGGGAGTCCTCCGGGCGGGTTCACAGTGGGAGGTCGCCGATGGTTTCGGTTCCTGCGAGCGGTGTGCGGGACTACGAGTCGCAGGTCTGGATCGACGGGTGGTGCGAACCGCCCGCGTCCGACTGGGTGCCGGTGCTCGACAAGGGGTCGGGCCAACCGTTCGCGCGCTACGGCAGCGCCTCGGCCGAGCAGGTCGACCGGGCGGTTCGCAGCGCGCGGCGGGCCCAGGCCGAGTGGGCCGAGGTCGACGCGAACACACGCTGCGAGATCCTTCGCGCCTTCGCCGGTGAGCTGGACAAGCGGCGCGACGAGCTGATCACGCTGATCATCCGCGAGACCGGTGGCACGCGCGAGAAGGCGGAGGAGGAGCTGGGCCAGTCGATCAACCAGCTGCTCAACTCGGCGACCCAGCTGACCGAGAACGCGGGCGCGATCCTGCCGCCGTACAAGAGCGGGAAGATCTCGCTCTCCCGGGCGGTCCCGCTCGGGGTGATCGGGCTGATCGTGCCGTGGAACTACCCGATGAGCCTCGCGATGCGCGCGCTCGCTCCCGGGCTGGCCTACGGCAACGCGGTCGTGCTGAAGCCGGCCGAGCTGACCCCGATCGCGGGCGGCCAGATGCTGGCCGAGGCGGCCAAGGCGGCCGGCGTACCGGCCGGGGTGTTCAACGTGATCCCGGGAGACGGGCCGGAAACCGGGAGAACGCTCTCTGAGCATCCCGACCTGGATCTCATCCACTTCACCGGCTCGTTCGAGGTCGGTCAGCAGATCTCCGCGTACGCCGGGAAGAACTTCCGCGCCGCGGCGACCGAGCTCGGCGGCGACAACGCGTTCGTCGTACTGGACGACGCGGATCTCGACCAGGCCGCGAGCTGCGCGCTGTGGTCGTCGCTGTGGTACCAGGGCCAGACCTGCATCACCGCCGGCCGGCACATCGTGATGCGCCAGGTCGCGGACCAGTTCACCGAGGCCGTCGTCGAACGGGTCGCGAAGCTCCGGGTCGGCGACCCGCTGCGCGACGACGTCGACCTCGGCCCGATCATCAGCCCCCGGCAGCTCGAACGCTTCGCCGACGGTCTGGTCGCCCCCTCGATCGCGGCCGGCGCGAAGCTCGCCACCGGCGGCACGTACGACGGGACGTTCTACCAGCCCGCCGTCCTGACCGGCGTGACCCCGCAGATGCCGGTGTTCACCGAGGAGATCTTCGGCCCGGTGATGCCGATCACCGTCGTCGACAGCGAGGCCGAGGCGCTCGACCTGGTGAACCGGCACCGCACGCTGATGAACTCCGTGTTCACCGGCGACCCGATGCGCGGTCTGGCCTTCGCGCAGAAGGTGCGCAGCAACGAGGTGCACGTCAACGACGGCTACGCCCGGCACGGCGGCGAGGGCCAGCTCGCGGCGTACACGCACCGGCAGTGGATCGGCCTGCAGACCACCCCCACCGGCTACCCCGCCTGGGCGTCGAAGTGAGGACCCGAGAAGGAGTCACGATGAAATCAGGCAAGACCGCCGTCGTCGGCGTACTGGTCGCGGCGGCGCTCACGCTCGCCGGGTGCTCGAGCTCGGACTCGGGATCCGCCCCGACGGGCGGTGGCAGCAGCAGCTCGGGCGAGAAGATCACGCTGGAGTTCGTCAACTGGGACGGCGGCATGGACAAGGTCGTCGCCGCCTGGAACGCCGCGAACCCGAACGTCCAGGTGAAGCTGACCAAGCCGTCCGGCACCGGCTACACGCTCTACAACAAGCTGATCACCAACAACAAGGCCGGCACCAACCCCGACATCACCCAGGTCGAGTACCAGGCGCTGCCGGCACTGATCGCCAACCAGGTCGTGGTCCCCATCGACGACTACGTGAAGGGCCTGGACACCAAGTACGACAAGGCCGCGCTCTCCCAGGTCCAGTTCGAGGGCAAGACGTACGGCGTACCGCAGAACGTCTGCCCGATGGTGTTCTTCTACCGCAAGGACGTCTTCGACCAGCTCGGCCTGAAGGCCCCGGCGACCTGGGACGAGTACGCCGCCACCGCCGCGGCGCTGAAGAAGGCCGCGCCGAAGAAGTTCATCGGCAACTTCACCGCCGCCGACCCGGGCTGGTTCGCCGGGCTCGCGCAGCAGGCCGGGGCCAACTGGTGGAAGGCCGACGGCGACACCTGGTCGGTGAACATCAACGATGCCGCGAGCAAGAAGGTCGCCGACTACTGGGACGGCCTGATCAAGAAGGGCCTGGTCAGCCCGCAGCCGAACTGGTCGGCGCAGTGGAACACCGACATGAACAACGGCACCCTGGTCGGCTGGGTCGGCGCGCAGTGGGGCCCGAACCAGCTGCCGTCGATCGCCAAGGACACGGCCGGCAAGTGGGCCGCCGTACCGCTGCCCGCGTGGACCGCGGGCGACAAGACCGTCGGCATCTGGGGCGGTGAGACCGAGGCCGTCACCGCGAACTCCAAGCACCCGGCCGAGGCCGCCAAGTTCATCGAGTGGATGAACTCGTCGGAGGAGGGAATGAGCATCCTGGTCAAGGACGTGCAGGCCTTCCCGGCCTCCAAGCAGGGCCGGGAGCTGCCTGCGCTGAAGACGCCGCCGCCGTTCATGTCGAACCAGCCCGACTACAACACGCTGATGGCAACGGTCTCGGCCAACGTCCGGAGCTTCGACATCTGGGGCCCGAACGCGAACGTCACGTTCGATGCCTACAGCAACGCCTTCGGAGCGGCGCTGCAGAACAAGACCGCGCTCTCCGGTGCTCTCGACACGATGCAAGAGGCAACGGTCAGCGACATGAAGAAGCTCGGCTTCCAGGTCGCCGGCTGAGATGAGTCAGCCTCGTGCCGCCACGTCCGGACCCAAGGGACGTGGCGGCCTGCTCCCGGTGCTGCTGGTCGCACCGGCGGTGGTCCTGCTGCTGCTGTTCACGATCGCTCCGGCGATCTACGCCGTCGTCCTGAGCTTCCTGCGCGTCAAGGTCGGGCGCGGGCTACTCGGCGGCGGCAAGCCGACCGAGGTGTTCGCCGGGTTCGCCAACTACGCGGCGACGCTGAGCGACCGCGAGTTCTGGGCGAGCCTGGGGCGGATGCTGCTGATCGCGGGAGTCGGCGTACCGATGACTGTCGCGCTGGCGGTGCTCTTCGCGCTCTGCCTGGACGCGAAGCGGGCCCGGCTGGTCGGGTTCGCGCGGCTCGCGATCTTCCTGCCGTACGCCGTACCGGGTGTGGTCGCGTCGCTGCTGTGGGGGTTCCTGTACCTGCCGGCGACCTCGCCGATCGGCGGTGACGTGGTCGACTACTTCGGCACCAAGGGGATCTTCTTCAGCGTCGCGAACGTGGCGGTGTGGGGCGTGGTCGGCTTCAACATGGTGATCCTGTACACCGCCGTACGGTCGTTGCCGCCGGAACTGTTCGAGGCGGCCGAGCTGGACGGGGCGTCGGAGTTCCAGATCGCCGTCCGGGTGAAGCTGCCGATGATCGCGCCCGCAGTCGCGATGGTGGCGCTGTTCTCGGTGATCGGCTCGCTGCAGCTGTTCAACGAGCCGACCACGCTGAAGCCGCTGGCCAACGCGATCTCGTCGACCTGGGTGCCGCTGATGCGGGTCTACACCGATGCCTTCGTCAACAACAGCATCTACGAGGGCGCCGCGACGTCGTTCGTCCTGATCACGCTGACCGTCACGGCGACCGTCCTGGTCTCCGCCCTGGGTCGCCGACTCACCCGGAGGCAGACCCGATGACCCGCCACATCCGCTGGGTCCCCACGACCATCCTGCTGATCGGGGCCCTGTACTGCGTCCTGCCGGTCCTGTGGATCCTGATCGCCTCCACGAAGACCAACGACGAACTCTTCTCCACCGCACCGTTCGTCCCGTCCTTCTCCGGCGGCTTCTTCTCCAACCTGGACGCACTGTTCTCGTACAACAACGGCATCTTCTCGCGCTGGATCCTCAACTCGGTGATCTACGCGGTAGGCGGCGGCCTGCTCTCGACAGCGATCGCCGGAGCCGCCGGCTACGCCCTCGGCAAGTACCACTTCACCGGCAGCCGAGCCCTCTTCCGAGCCATCGTCGCCGCCGTCCTGCTCCCACAGATCATGCTCGCCATCCCACAGTTCTTGCTGATGGCAAAGTTCGGCCTCACCAACAACTACGCCTCAGTCCTCTTACCCCAGCTCGTCAGCCCCTTCGCCATCTACCTCTGCAAGATCTACGCCGAAGCCTCGGTCCCCGACGAGATCATGGAAGCCGCCAGAATCGACGGCGGCTCCGAACTCCGCATCTTCGGCTCCGTAGGCGCGCCCCTCATGCTCCCGGCCTTGGTGACGGTCTTCCTCCTCCAATTCATCGGCATCTGGAACAACTTCCTCCTGCCCTTCGTGATGATCAGCGACGACCACCTCTACCCCCTCACCCTCGGCCTCTACGGCCTGATGATCATCACCGGCGGCCAGGCAGCGCAGTACTCCATCGTCATCGCGGGAGTGTTGGTCTCGATCGTCCCCCTGGCCATCTTGTTCCTGAGCCTCCAGCGCTACTGGAAGATCGACCTACTGAGCGGAGGAGTGAAGCTGTAGAACGCGCGAGGCGCAACACGCACGGGCGCTCGCGACACCGCTCGCCAGTTGGCGAAACGGCGACACATCTTGCGGCGTCCAGGTCCTTTGGAGGCTCACGCCTGAGTTCGCGGGGGCGCGGCCCCAGCGCGGACGTGGGGGAGGTGTGACTGCAGCTGGCGGTCACTCGCACTTGTCATGCCGGTTAGAGCACCAGCAGGTGTTCGCGCGGGCGACGGGAGGCCGGGCCGATCATCGCCATGCCCGGTGCCCGGTGCCCGGTGCCCAGGGCTAGGGCGCTTGGGGCGGTGGAGCGCGGAGCGGCGCTGGCGTCGCTCGCCGGGGTTCCGGCGTTGAGCCGCGTCAGCGGCCTTCGGTGGCGTACAACGGCTGGTGTTCAGCTGGTGAGCGGCGGGGTGCTCGCGCGAAGTACTGGGTACGCCGGGACCGTGCGGCGGGTGAGGGTCGTGTCGGTGGTGGTCGCTCGGTAGACGGCTTCTTCGGCGACGGCGTTCAGGGCGACATGCACGGTGGTGAGCTTGGGGACCACGTCGCGCAGGGTGCTGATGTCGTCGAAGCCGGCGACGCCGATGTCCTCGGGGATGCGGAGGCCGCGTTCGCGGAGGCCGGCTAGGGCGCCGAGGGCCATGTCGTCGGTGATCGCGAAGACGAGTTGGAGGTCGTGGAGCTCGGTGTCGCTCAAGGAGAGCACGAAGTCGCGGGCGCCGGCCCAGCTGAAGTCGGGGTGGTGGACCCGGGCGTCGCCGACACCCGACTCGAGCAGGCCCTGGACGAAACCTTCGACCCGGCGCTGCATCGAGAGCAGGGGAGTGGCGCTGCCGAGGACCAGGCAGCGGCGGTAGCCCAGCTCGGCCAGCTCGCGCGCCAGCGAACGAGCGCCTTCGTGGTTGTCGAAGTCGACGGTCTCGAAGGGCAGGTCGCTGCGGCTGATCAGCACCACCCGCCCGCCGGTCTCCTCGTACCGGCGCAGCTCGTCGACGAGATCCTGTTCCGACGGCGGGTCGACGTACCCGGTCCCGGCGAGGATGATCGCGCGCGGCTGCTGGCCGCGCAGCTCGCGCACGAGATCGAGCTCGCGTTCGGCGTGCCGCTCGGTGACGGCGATCGACACGTGCAGCCCGATCGCCTCGGCCTGCTTCATGATCTCGGCGGCCATCGCGGAGAAGTACGGGTCGGAGATCAGGCTGATCACCAGCGCCACCGTCCGCGACGTGCCGCGCGCCATCGCCTGCGCCGGCAGGTTCGGCGTGTACCCGAGCTGCCGCGCCGCCGCCAGCACGCGTTCGCGGTAGCTCTCGGCGACCTTGCGCGCGCTCCCGTTCAGCACCCGCGACGCGGTCGGCTGCGAGACTCCCGCGTGCCGCGCCACGTCGTCGAGCGTGACCGGGCGCTTGGACCCTGGCTCGCTCTGCATCGATGGCACCCGCGCAGCTTATCGACGAAAAGCCCTGGACGGGCGTGATGGGATTGGCCACATGCGGAAAGTCGTCCTGATCACCGGCATGCAGGCCGCCGGCAAGTCCACGATCGCGCCGCTGCTCGCCGCCCGCCTCGGCCCGCCCGCGGCGACCCTCGACGGCGACGTCTTCCACCGCGGCGTCGTCGCCGGCGCGGTCGGCATGACCCCCGACCCCGATCCCGAGGCCGTCCGCCAGCTGGAGCTCCGGTACGCCGCCACCGCGAAGATCGCCCAGCACTACGCCGACGCCGGCTTCGACTTCACCTGTTCCGACATCATCCTCGGCGCCCACGTCGAGCGCTGGTTCGCCTCGCTGCGCGACGTCGAGCCGCACCTGGTGGTGCTCGTCCCGTCCGTCGACTCGATCGTCGCCCGCGAGCTGGGCCGCGGCAGTACGACGTACGCCGCCTGGCAGCGCCCGGGCGAGTCGCTCGCCGACGCCGTCCGCACTCTGCAGACAGGCCTCACCGAGATCCCGCGAAAAGGCCTCTGGCTCGACACCACCGACCAAACCCCGGCCGAAACCGTCGAAGCGATCCTCGAAAACGACCTCGAGTCCTCGCGCTGGTGATCACACCAGCGGGTCGACGACCATCGGCTCCGGGTGCACCCGCACCCATCCCGGCCGGACCGCCTCGATCGCCGCGGCGAGCGCCGGATCCTCGCGGTCCAGCGCGACCACCAGGAACCCGGTCGTCTGGTCCGGCCAGCTCACGCTGACCTTTCCCCGCCCTGGACCGGCGACCCGAACCGCGCGCACCTCCTCGTGCAGCCGCTCGATCTCCGCGGGGTCCGGCATCCACCGCCAGGCTTGGACCCTCAGGTGCTCCGGCCGAGCCACCATGGACGCGAGCTCCTCGCGAGCATGGCGTACCGCCGAATGGTCGAGCAGTCGCACGACCAGCAGCACGTGCCCGACGTTCGATTCGTACGCGTCGCGGTCGACGACCACCTCGCCGCCGAGCCTCGGCTGCTCCGCGACCCACCGCTGCAGCACCGGCAGATCGGCGTCCACCGTCGTCTGTTCGTACGGCGTGAACTCGCGCATCTGTCCACCGTACGGCCGGACGCGTTGACTGGGCCGGGCGCGACTTCTAATGTCGAAATCAATCGTCTTTAGAAGGAGATTCATGAGCAGCGGATCCAGCTTCGTCATCGTCGGGGCCAGTCTGGCCGGGGCGAAGGCGGCTGAGGCCTTGCGGGGCGAAGGGTTCGACGGGCGTGTCGTCCTGATCGGGGACGAGCGCGAGCGGCCGTACGAGCGGCCGGGGCTGTCGAAGGGGTACCTGCTCGGGAAGGACGAGCGCGACAAGTCGTTCGTGCACGCCGAGAGCTGGTACGCCGAGCACGACGTCGAGCTCGTCCTCGGCAACCGGGTCACCGGGCTCGATCGGGCCGCGCACGAGGTCTCCTTCGACAGCGGCGAGCGGATCGGGTACACCAAGCTCCTGCTCGCCACCGGTGTCTCGCCGCGCCGCCTCAAGGTCGACGGGGTGAAGCTCGACGGGATCCACTACCTGCGCCGGATCGGGCACTCCGACCAGCTCCGCGACGCGATCCGCGCCGGCGGCAGGGTCGTCGTCGTGGGCGCCGGCTGGATCGGGCTCGAGACCGCGGCGGCCGCGCGGGAGTACGGCTGCGAGGTGACGGTGATCGAGCCGCAGGAGACGCCGCTGTCCGCCGCGCTCGGCGGCGAGATGGGCGCGTTCTTCGCGTCGCTGCACCGGCGCCACGGCGTCGACCTGCGGCTCGGCCAGAGTGTCGCCGGCTTCCGCGGCACCGACAAGGTCGAGGCGGTGCTGACCGAGGACGGCAGCGAGTACGCCGCCGACGTGGTCGTGATCGGCATCGGCGCGCGCCCGAACACCGAGCTCGCCGAGCAGGCCGGCCTGACGGTCGACAACGGGATCGCGGTCGATGCGGCGCTCCGGACCGACGACGCCGACGTGTACGCCGTCGGTGACGTCGCGAACATCCAGAACCCGTTCTACGGCGAGCACCTGCGCGTCGAGCACTGGGACAACGCGCTGAACGGCGGCCCGGCCGCGGCGAAGTCGATGCTCGGCCAGGACGTCAGCTACGACCACCTGCCGTACTTCTTCACCGACCAGTACGACGTCGGCATGGAGTTCTCCGGCTGGATCGGCAACGGCTACGACCAGCTCGTCACCCGCGGCGACGTCGAGAAGCAGGAGTTCCACGCCTTCTGGCTCGCCGACCGCCGCGTGATCGCCGGCATGCACATCAACCAGTGGGACGACGGCATCAAGCCCACCCAGGAGCTGATCCGCTCCAAGAAGCAGGTCGACCCGACCAAGCTCGCCGACCCGAACACGCCGCTGAGCGACGTACAGGCCTGACCCACGAGAGCCCGAAAGCCTCCGCAGGTAGTCTCACCGCCATGCGGAGGCCGACGGCACCTGTGCGCCTCGCCGGTTGCCTTCTCGGCGCGGTCGTCCTGCTCGGCATCGGCGCGAACGCCGCCGTCGAGCTGGCGAGGCTCGACGGCCGCGGAGTACGGGTCACCGCGAGCGTCGTGCAGGAGCCGCCGCCGGGCCGCGGCCAGCGCTCGTTCACAGCCCGCTACACCACCGCCGACGGGCGGGAGATCACCACGGCGATCGGCCGGTACGACGCCGCCCCGAAGACCGGTGACCGGGTCGAGATCGTCTACGACCCGGGTGAGCCGACGGTCGCGAGGGCGGTCGACGCCTGGGAGACGCCCTGGGTGCCGGCGATCGCGTACGGCGCCGGCGCCGTACTACTGACGTGGATCGGGCTACGGCGCCAGCAAGCTACTCACTGACCTGGATCGCGCTCCGCCGCCAGCGAGCTACTCGCTGACCGGCTGGTCCTCGTGCGCCTCGGCGTTGAGCATGGGCGAGACCGGCCAGTCGCTCGGGTAGTCCGGGGCGAGCTCTTCGGCTTCGGCGAAGAGGCGGCGCTTGTACTTGCGGGAGAGGCGGTCGCCGAAGACGGTGCCCTGGGTGTGGTCGGTCTCGTGCTGGAGGCAGCGGGCGAGCAGGCCGTTGCCTTCGTAGGTCACCGGCTCGCCGTGCTCGTCGACACCCGTCACGCGGGCGAAGTCGGGGCGGGCGCACTTGGTGAAGGCGCCGGGCAGGGACAGGCAGCCCTCCTCGCCCTCGTCGAGGTGGCGGTCCTTGCCCTCGGGGAGCTCGACGACCGGGTTGCAGACGACGCCCTGGTGCCGGTTGCCGTCCTTGTCGGGGCAGTCGAACACGAACAGCTGCAGGTCGACGCCGACCTGGTTCGCGGCCAGGCCGACCCCCTCGGCGGCGTTCATCGTCGCGACCATGTCCGCGACCAGCTTCTGCAGGTCGTCACCGAAGTCGGTGACCGGCTGGTTCAGCCGGTGCATGACGTCCTCGCCCCACCGCGTGATGGGCAGCACCGAACCGTTCGTAGGCAGCGTAGGCATGCCGGAAATCCTAGCGAAGCGCCGTCCGGCCCGGACGCCCGCCTAGGGTGAGCGGGTGGATCCCAAAGACACGCTGCACACGTACCTGCGCTCGGTCCGCGAGGCGATGCTGTGGAAGCTCGGAGGACTCTCCGAGTACGACGTACGCCGGCCGCTCACGCCGACCGGCACCAACCTGCTCGGCCTGGTCAAGCACCTGGCGATCGTCGAGGCCGGGTACTTCGGGGCGACCTTCGGCCGGCCGTTCCCCGAGCACCTGCCGTGGTGGGACGACGACGCCGAGCCCGAGGCGGACCTGTGGGCGACCGCCGACGAGTCGCGCGACGAGCTGGTCGCGCTGTACCGCCGCGTCGGCGCGCACTCGGACGCGACGATCGAGGCGCTGGAGCTGGACTCGGTCGGCAAGGTGCCGTGGTGGCGCGAGGGCGAGGTGACGCTGCACCGGATCCTCGTCCACGTCGTGGCGGAGACCAACCGGCACGCCGGTCACGCCGACATCGTGCGCGAGACGATCGACGGCGCGGTCGGGTTGCGGGCGAGCAACCCGAACATCGAGGACCGGGACAGCGTCTGGTGGACGGCCCACCAGACCATGGTCCAGCAGGCCGCCGACGCGTTCAGGTAAGCCCGCGCTCGCAGGCCTACCGGTTCAGTCCTTCGCGTTGACCTCGTCGCGCCAGGCCAGCCACTCCCGGATCAGCCCGAGGTCGTAGTCCGGTCCCGAGCTGTTCATCGTGAACAGCCGCGTCCCGACGTCGAGCAGGCCCTTGCCGGCCTCCTCCGGGCTCTTGTCGCCGACCGCGGCGGAGCGCTCGATCTCGCCCGGGTCGCGCCCGATCGTCGCGCAGTGCGCGTCCAGTACGGCGTGCTTGTGCGCCATCGTCTCGGCGTCGCCGAAGCCGTGCCAGATCGTGGCGTGCTGGGCGACCAGCTTCAGCGTCTTCTTCTCACCGCCGCCACCGATCAGGACGGGGATGTCCCGCGTCGGCCGCGGGTTGAGCTTCGCCCAGCGCTGCTCGATCCGCGGCAGCGCCTGCCCGAGCGCGTCGAGCCGGCCGCCCGCCGTACCGAACTCGTAGCCGTACTCGTCGTAGTCCTTCTCGAACCAGCCGGACCCGATCCCGAAGATCAGCCGGCCGTCGCTGATGTGGTCGACGGTGCGGGCCATGTCGGCGAGCAGGTCGGCGTTGCGGTAGGAGTTGCAGGTCACCAGCGCGCCGAACTCGATCCGCTCGGTCGCCTCGGCCCAGGCCGCGAGCATCGTCCAGGCCTCGAAGTGCAGCCCGTCCGGGGCGCCGCTGAGCGGGAAGAAGTGGTCCCAGTTGAACACCACGTCGACGCCCAGTTCCTCGACCTTCGCCACCACGCGGCGGATGTCGGCGTACTCGGCGTGCTGGGGCTGGATCTGAACACCGATGCGAACCGGGTAGCTCGCATAGGGGCGATCGGTGGACTCAGTCGATGTCATGCCGGCAATCCTATCGGGCGTATCGGAGGACCCCTCCGGTACGTCCCCGATCCGAGCGGGAACGGTGTCGCCGAGCACCGCGACACCCTGACCCGCGATAGTTGACGACCATGGAGCTGCACGGACGCGTCGACCCGCCGTACATCGCTGGTGAGCTGGAGACCCTCATCGGGTTTCTCGACTTCCAGCGCGGCACGTTCCTGTGGAAGATCGAGGGGCTCACGCCTGAGCAGTTGGGGGCCGCGGTGCTGGCGCCGTCGACGCTGACGCTGCACGGCATGGTCCGGCACCTGACCGAGGACGAGCTGGGGTGGTTCGTCGGGCCGTTCACCGCGGGGCCGACGGCGTACCCGTACTCGTCCGACGCGGCGCCCGGTGCTGCTTGGTCGGAGCTGGACCCGGCCGCGTACGCCGGAGATCTCCAGCGGTACAAGGAGTCCGTCGAGCAGGCCCGGGCGGCAATCGCGGGGCTGCCGGGCGATCATGTCGTTGAGGACGAAGGTACGTCGTACAGCCTGCGCTGGATCGTCACGCACATGATCGAGGAGTACGCGCGGCACAACGGGCACGCGGATCTGCTCCGCGAGCACCTGGACGGTTCGACCGGGGAGTAGGTGCCCACGGCAACTGGCCACCGGGACACGCCTGGGAGCTGGCCGCCGGAGCGGCCGGGCTTCTAGGCTCGGGGGATGAAGTCGCGTATCGAGCCGGTCCGCTGGTCGCCCCCACCCGTTCCGCCCGCGCGGGAGGCGTCCGAGCTCGCGGTCGAGGTGGTCGCCGTACCGGGGCACGGGCCTGAGGACACGCTGATCGACGAGGACGGCAGCGTGCTGACCGGCCTGCGCGACGGCCGCATCCTGCGGGTCAGCGCGGACGGCCTGACGATCAGCACGCTCGCGGACACCGGCGGGCGGCCGCTCGGGCTGGAGTGGCTCGCGGACGGCAAGCTGCTGATCTGCGACGCGAACCGCGGGCTGCTGACGATGGATCGCGACGGCAAGGTCACCACGCTGCTCGGCGAGGTCGACGGGCGGCCGCTGCGCTTCTGCAACAACGCCGACGTCGCCGACGACGGCACGATCTACTTCACGAACTCCTCGACCCGGTTCGGTGTCGAGGAGTGGATGGCCGACCTGCTCGAGCACTCGTCGACCGGCAGCGTGTACCGCCTGCGGCCCGATGGTGAGCTGACCGTGCTGGCGGACGGGCGCCCGTTCCCGAACGGTGTCGCGCTCAGCGGCGACCAGCGGACGCTGTTCTTCGCCGAGACCGCTGGGTACGGGCTGTTCAAGCTCGACCTCACCAAGGACAGCGCCGAGCCCGAGCTGGTCGCGGCGATCCCGGGGCTGCCGGACAACATCTCGCGCGGCTCCGACGGGCTGATCTGGGTCGCGATCGGCTCCCCGCGCAACACCGTGCTCGACACGCTGCTGCCGAAGGCGCCGGTCTTCCGCAAGGTGGTCTGGGGCCTGCCCGACGCGCTGAAGCCGAAGCCCGCGGACATCATCGAGATCCAGGCGTACGACGACGCCGGCCGGCTCGTGCACGACCTCCGGGGGACGCACCCGCAGTTCCACATGCCGACCGGCGTGCGCGAGCGCGACGGCAAGGTCTGGCTGAGCAGCCTCGGTACGACGAGCGTCGCGCACTTCGCGACGCCGGCGATCTGACTGCTCAGCCCGACTGCCGCTGCCTCAGCCGATCTGCCAGGACCGCTTCGACAGCCCGTACCAGAACCCGTCGATCACCGTCTCCGCGCTCCCGAGCGACTCCTCGGCCGCACCGAGCGACACGAACAGCGGCGCGAAGTGCTCGGTCCGCGGGTGTGCGATCCCGGCCGCCGGCGCCTTGTGCAGGAAGTCGATCAGCGAGTCGACGTCCTGCGCCGCCAGCGCCCGCCGGGCCCAGTCGTCGAACTCCACCGACCACGTCGGCGCGGGTGCACCCGGCGCCCCGGCCAGGTTGATCTCGCGCAGGTTGTGCGTCGTGAACCCGCTCCCGACGATCAGCACGCCCTGGTCCCGCAGCGGCGCGAGCTTGCGTCCGATCGCGAACAGCGCGGCTGGGTCGAGCGTCGGCATCGACACCTGCAGCACCGGGATGTCCGCGTCCGGGTACATCTCCTTCAGCGGCACGTACGCGCCGTGGTCGAGCCCGCGCGACGGATCGTCGTACACGGGCGTCCCCGGGACCTGCAGCAGCTTGCGCACCTGCGCGGCGAGCTCAGGCGCGCCGGGAGCGGCGTACTGGACCTGGTAGTAGCGCTCCGGGAAGCCCCAGAAGTCGTAGAGCAGCGGGACGGTCTCGGTCGCGGCGAGCGTCAGCGGGGCCGCCTCCCAGTGCGCCGACACGATCAGGATCGCGGTCGGCCGCTCGATACCGGCCGACACCGCCGCCAGCTCGGACGTCCACTCACGGTCGTCGGCCAGCGGCGGTGCGCCATGGCTGAGGTACAGCACCGGGCTCTTCATGGGGTCCACCTCTCGGAAGTCGTTGCACCTTCCAATGTAGTTGAACCCTCAACATATTCCCAGCTACGTCTTCGGTACGGCGTCCTGCTTCGGTGCGGCGTCCTCGCCGTTCCCGGTGACGACCAGCGAGAAGTCGTCGCCGTGCGCCGAGACGCCCTCGATCACCGCGTTCTCGACCGCCTCGGTCCCGATCTCGCGCCGCAGCATCAGCGGATCGGTGCGCAGGTCCTTGGCCAGCGCGACCGCGAGCCCGACCATCACCAGCGCGAACGGCAGCGCTGCAACGATCGTCAGGTTCTGCAGCCCCTGCAGCGCTTCGGCTCCGCCGCCGCCGGCCAGCAGCATCACCGCCGCGACCGCGCCGGTCAGCACGCCCCAGAACACGACGACCGGCTTGCGCGGCGCGATCGCCCCGCGCTCGGACAGTGTCCCCATCACGATCGACGCGGCGTCCGCGCCGGACACGAAGAAGATCGCGACCAGTACGACGACCACGATCGTCGCCACCGACGCCAGCGGGAACGTGTCCAGCAGCCCGAACAGCTGCCCCTCCGGCGTCGACTGCCCGGCGATGTCGGTGCCGTTGCGCTGGGTGTTGATCGCGGCGCCACCGAACACGCAGAACCAGACCAGGCTGACCAGCGACGGCACCAGCAGGACGCCGGTGACGAACTGCCGGATCGTCCGCCCGCGGCTGATCCGCGCGATGAACATGCCGACGAACGGCGTCCACGAGATCCACCAGGCCCAGTAGAAGACCGTCCAGCCGGACAGCCACTTCGCCATCGCGTCGCCGCCGCTGGCCTCGGTCCGCGCGGCCATGTCGGCCAGGTCGCGGAAGTAGTCGCCGATCGCGGTCGGCACCAGGTTGAGGATCAGCACGGTCGGTCCGACCACGAACACGAAAACGGCCAGCACGACGGCCAGCACCATGTTGATGTTCGACAGCCATTGGATGCCCTTGGCAACACCGGAGACGGCCGAGGCGACGAAGGCCGCGGTCAGGATCGCGATCACCGCGACCAGGACGCCGTTACCGGCCTTGTCCATCCAGCCGAGGATCTGGACGCCGGACCCGATCTGCAGCGCGCCGAGACCGAGCGAGGCCGCCGAGCCGAACAGCGTCGCGAAGATCGCCAGGCTGTCGATCACCTTGCCGATCGGCCCTTCGGTCCGCCGGCCGAGCAGCGGCGCGAACGCCGAGCTGATCAGCTGCGAGCGGCCGCGCCGAAAGGTGCCGTAGGCAATCGCGATGCCGACGACGGCGTAGATCGCCCACGGGTGCAGGGTCCAGTGGAACAGCGTGGTCGCCATCGCGGTCTCCAGCGCCGCCGACGACCCGGCCTCGACCGTGCCGGGCGGGGGAGCGGTGAAGTGCGAGAGCGGCTCGCTGACGCCGTAGAACATCAGGCCGATGCCCATCCCGGCGCTGAACATCATCGCCACCCAGGACACGGTCTTGAACTCGGGCTGCTCGTCGTCGGCGCCGAGCGGGATCCGCCCGTACCGGCCGGCGGCCAGCCAGATCACGAAGACCACGAAACCCGAGGCCAGCAGCACGAACAGCCAGCCGGTGTTGTGCTCGACCCAGGTCAGCGCGCTGTCGGACGCCGTCCCGAGGCCGCCGGAGTCGGCGAAACCCCAGGCCACGAAGGCGAGCGCGATCGCCGCGGTGACGCCGAAGACGACTCGGTCCAGCCCTGAGCCACGACTTCGGCTGCCAGGTGGTGGTGGAGTGGCCAGTGCAGGATGCTCGTTCTCGTGATCGGGGGACAGGTGCTGATCCTCGATGTCGATCGCCACGGCTGCTACACGCCTCGCTTCGGCGCGCCTCCTTTTCCAGGGTTTCGGGGGGACTGCCTTACGACCGTGTCGAAGATCGTGGAGAAATGCAACTATCGTGGTCGGTATGCGATGCGGAATCACGATCCTGCCCGAGTACCGGTGGAGCGAGGCGGCGCCGAAGTGGCGGGCCGCCGAGGAGCTCGGGTTCGACCACGTCTGGACCTACGACCACCTGACCTGGGGCGGCCTGCAGGACTCACCGTGGTACGGAACGATGCCGACGCTGACCGCGGCGGCGCTGGTCACCTCCACTGTGAAACTCGGCACGTTCGTCACCTCGCCGAACTTCCGGCACCCGCTCGCGCTGACCCGCGAGATCCTTGCCCTGGACGACATCTCGAACGGCCGCTTCATCTGCGGCATCGGCGCCGGCGGTGGGATCGACACCACGATCCTCGGCGGCGAGGACCTGACCCCGCGGCAGAAGGTCGACCGGCTGACCGAGTTCACCGAGCTGCTCGACAAGCTGCTCACCACCGACGGGGTCGACCACCAGGGCGAGTACTTCGAGACCCGCAACGGCCGCACGCTGCCTGGTTGCGTCCAGCAACCACGTGTCCCGTTCGTGATGGCCGCGAACGGCCCGCGCTCGCTGCGCCTCGCGGTGAAGTACGGCAGCGGCTGGGTCACGACCGGCGGCAAGGCCGACGACCTGGACACCTGGTGGTCGACGGTCGCCGACCTCAGCCACCGGCTGGACGACGTACTGGAAGGCCGTCCGTTCGACCGCTACCTGTCGCTGGACTCGAAGGCCTACGCGCTGTCCAGCGCCGAGTCCTTCGCCGACGCCGTCGGCCGCGCCGAGACCCTCGGCTTCACCGACGTCATCACCCACTGGCCGCGCGCCGAGGGCGTCTACGCCGGCACCGAGGCCGCCCTGGAGAAGGTCGCGACCGAGGTCCTCCCGCGCTTCCGTTAGTCGTTCTTGCTGACCCGGCGGACGTACGCCGGGAGCGCGTACCAGAACACCAGGAACCAGGTGAGCACGACCGCGACGGTGACGATCGCGACCGTGCGGTTCAGCACCACGTCGAGGGCGAGCAGGACGCCGCCGCACATCGCGGCGATCAGGAAGACCAGGCCGGCGCTGGCCAGATGGTGCGCGATCCGGACCAGCCTGTCGCGCAGCCGCTGCTGGAAGACGATCCGGTGGAACGAGACCGGGGCGAGGAACAGCGCGACCGCCAGCGCGGCGGCGACCAGTGTCGCGGCGTACACGTCGTGGGTGAAGGCGTCGGCGTCCTGGAAGCGGTCCTGGAAGGCGATGCTGAGCAGGAACGCGAACAGGATCTGCGTTCCGGTCTGGGCCAGCCGCAGCTCCTGGAGCAGCTCGTTCCAGTGCCGGTCGAGGCGCTCGCCCTTGTCCTCGTCGTCGCGGGTGTAGTTACCGGGCCGGTCCTGCTCGGTCATCGCTCTCCTCGGGGGATCGTGCTGTGCCCGAACTGGTACCCGGCCTCAATCGCCCCGCAACGGCGAACGGGCCGCCCACCCGGAGGTGGACGGCCCGTTCGGTTTTTGCCGTGCTGAAGAGCTGATCAGATCCGGGGATCAGATCGGGCGGATGTTCTCCGCCTGCAGGCCCTTCTGGCCCTGGGTGATCTCGAACTCGACGCGCTGGTTCTCGTCCAGCGAGCGGAAGCCCGAGGTCTGGATGGCCGAGTAGTGCGCGAACACGTCCGCGCCACCGTCATCCGGGGTGATGAAGCCGAAGCCCTTGTCAGCGTTGAACCACTTGACAGTACCGACAGCCATTTGTGTCTATCTCCTTGATGGCTTGTAACAAACCGCGACCCACACCTCATGGGCCACGTGTCGCCGAAAGGCCCCAGATAGACAAAACCGGCCATGCAGCACAGCGAAAGTCAATGGGAGTCCAAAACTGCAACGCGACAACTGTAGCCGATCTGGAGCCCCGTGGAAGGGGTGACCACGAACACGTGTCGCGTAAAGTTGCCGCCCGCCACGCTCGGTGACCGGGTCCTGACGGGCGCGACAGGGCCCCGGCGAGCCGCACCGGAACCGGCCGAAGACAACGAAACCCCCGGCGACCTGCTGATTCGTCGCCGGCCCGGCCGCTGTGAGCGTTTCCAGCCGGGGACAAGGTAGGACAGCACGTCCTGTACGCCGGGTGATGGCCTTTCCGGCGGCGCGAATTGCGTCGGCGTGTCGCGCGAAGCTGGACAGAACCCGGCGGGTTCGGGAAGGTTTGGGCAGACCACGACCCGGGGAGTATTCGGTGTTTCTCACAGTCAGCCGCAGTGGTGGATTCGCCGGATTGACCGCCGGCGGCGAGCTCGACACCGCCACCGAGCCGGACGCCGAGCGGCTGGAGGCGGTCGCCGTACGGCTGGTCGAGCAGCCGCTGGGCGACGGGCGTCCGCAGCCCGACCGGTACATCTACCGGCTGGAGGTCGGTGACGCCGTCGTGGTCGTCGCCGAGCAGGACCTGGACGCCGATGCCGCCTGGCTGCTCGACAGAGTGCTCGGAAACGACTGAGGCCCCGGAGAGCGCGCTCTCCGGGGCCTCGTCAGCGGTCACCGCCAGGCGATCTCCGGCGCCCGGTAGAAGTTCACGCTGAGCGTGTCCCACAGCGAGCCCTGACCGGCCAGCCGGTCGGTGTACGCCGTCCAGTCCAGCGCGGAGGCCGGCGACCAGCCCAGCTCGGCGATCCCCGGCAGCCGCGGGAACGCCATGTACTCGAGCTTGTCGACGTCGTCGAGCGTCTCGGTCCACAGCGGGGCCTCGACGCCCGCGATCGAGCCTTCCGGCAGGTTCGGGATCAGCGTCGACGGGTTCCAGTCGTACGACTGGCGCAGGCTGACCAGCCCGGCCCAGTCCTGGCCCCACGGCGTGCTGTCGTCGTACTTCATGTCCATGTAGGCCCGGTTGGCCGGCGACATCACGACCTGCGCGCCCTGAGCGGCCGCCTTGCGGGCCAGCTCGCGGGACCGGTTGTCGTCGGTGCCCCAGTACTGCGCGATGCTGCCCGGCGGCAGCGGGGTCTCGGCGATCTCCTGCCAGCCCATCACACGCTTGTGCTGCTTGGTGACCAGCGCGGAGGCCTTCGGGACGAAGGTCAGGTAGTCCGAGTGCGGCGTCGAGTGCGCCTCGTCGCCGCCTAGGTGCAGCACGCTGCCCGGGTTCTGCTCGGCGACCTCGCGGAACACGTCGTCCAGGAAGTCGTAGGTGATGTCCTTGCCGACGCACAGTGAGCTGAAGCCGACCTCGGTGCCGGTGTAGAGCGGGGGAGCGACGCCGTCGCAGTTCAGTTCGGCGTACGACGCCAGGGCCGCGTTGGTGTGACCAGGAGTGTCGATCTCGGGGATGACCTCCATGAAGTGGTCGGCGGCGTACTGGACGAGCTGGGCGTACTCCGCCTTGCTGTACGAGCCTCCGGGCGTCCCGGTGGTCTCCAGGCTGCCGCCGTACGTCGTGAGCCGCGGCCAGCTGTCCACCTGGATCCGCCAGCCCTGGTCGTCGGACAGGTGCAGGTGGAGCTTGTTGAGCTTGTAGAGCGAGGCCAGATCGATGTAGCGCTTCACCTCCGCGACGGAGAAGAAGTGCCGGGACACGTCGAGCATGGCGCCGCGGTAGTCGTACCGGGGCGTGTCGGAGATCGCGGTACCGCTGATGCGCCACGGACCGGCCTGGCGGGTCTTCGACTCAGCCTTGGCGGGCAGCAGCTGGCGCAGTGTGGTCACGCCACGGAACAGCCCCTCCGGCGTGGCCGCGACGATGCTCAGCTGCGAGCGGTCCGCGCGCAGCTGGTAGCCCTCGGCGCCGAGCGAGGCCGGGCCGTTGGTGGACAGCTTCACGTCGACCAGACCCGGTACGGCCGGGATGATCGGCAGCGGATAGCCGGTGGAGCGCCGGAGCTGGCTGGTGAGCCCGTCAGCGACCTTCTTGGCCGCACGGCTCTCCTTGGCACTCGTCTCGAGGCCCACCAGGCTCCAGGGCTGCAGGGCGAAGCTCTGGCCGGGCAGCGCCTGCTGCTTGGCGGGCTTAGGGATCAGCGACGGGCCGGTGCTCGCAGCGGGCTGCTGCTGGACGGCCGGCTCGGCTGAGGCTGGGGAGGTGGCTAGGAGTGGGGACGCCAGCAGGGCGGCTGCGGCAAGACCGGCCAGGGTGACCTGACGACTGGGACGGGCGAGTCGTGTCATGACCGGAAGTGTTCGTCTGCTCACAGCCCGAGTCAAGGGCCTTCCGACAACTCCTTGCGTTAGTAGTGGTGGGCGACGGCCAGGGCGCGGGGGAGGTAGGCGGCGCCGAACATCACCAGGTGGGTCAGCAACGGGTGGAGGCGGTGGAGGGCGACGCGGTCGCGCCAGCCGTTGGTGAGCGGGTGCGCCTCGTCGTACGCGCGCAGGACGCGTTCCAGCTGCGGCATGCCGAACAGGCCGAGCATGGCGAGGTCCGTCTCGCGGTGGCCGCCGTGGGCGGCCGGGTCGATCAGGTGGACGCCGTCGGCGCACCAGACGACGTTGCCGGACCACAGGTCGCCGTGGAGGCGGCTGGGGCGCTCCGACGGGTCGTCGTACGCGCCGGCCTCCAGCTTGCTGCAGAGGCGTTCGAACACCTTCAGGTGATCGGTGTCGAGCGTCCCGGCGTCGTACGCCGTCCGCAGGTACGGGCGGAGCCGCAGGTTGGCGTAGAACGCACCCCACGCGTCCAGCGGGCGCAGGCTGTGTGGCAGCTCGATGGTGCCGATGAAGCCGTCGGTGTCCCAGCCGTCCGGCGGTACGCCGTACCAGCGGGCGCCGGCGTCGTGCGTGACGGCCAGCAGCCGGCCGAACTCGTCAGCGGCCGCACCGGTCGGCGGCACGGTGTCCAGGTGCGGTGTGGTCATGCTGGTCGCGGTGACGTCCAGCGGCGGCACCACCGGCACTCCACCGGGTACGGCGAGCCAGCGAAGCCCGGCGGCCTCGACGCTGAAGAACCCCGGGGGAGCGTCCAGCCGGTGCTTGACGAACGTGGCGGGCGGCACGGTCATGGGCGCACTCTGCCAGGTCCGCGTCACGCGGAGCGAGCCGCGGATCTGTCTGACCTGTCAACTGTGCGTGTCGAAAGGTGCGCAGTGGGCCAGTGACCTGTCATGGTGTTCCGGGCCTTCTGACTCCGACGGGCCCAACTCCTGACATGGAAGCTGGAGGACAGATGACGCAGGTGGCAGAGCAGCCGGGCAGTACCGCCGGGCGGCTCGGCTCGGTGGTGCTGGACTGCCCGGACCCGCTCGAGCTCGCCCGGTTCTACTCGACGCTGTTCGGTCTGGAGATCGACGAGCACGGTGACGACGACTGGCGCAGCCTCAGCGGCCCCGGTTCGACGCTCGGGTTCTCGTCGCTCGCCTTCCGGCGCTCCGAGGACTACGTCCCGGCCACCTGGCCGGGCACCGACTCCCTCGAGCTTCACCTCGACCTGATCGTCGAGGACCTGTCCAGCGGTCACGCGGCGGTCGTCGCCCTCGGCGCCGAGCCGCTCGACCCCGTCGACGCCCCGCCCGCCGAGAACGCCCGCGGCTGGCGCGTCTACGCCGACCCGGCCGGGCACCCGTTCCGGATCTGCCTGGAGTAGGCGACCGAAGCACCCGGAAGGCCGGCGTCCCCTGTGGGGAGGCCGGCCTTCTGCCGTCGGTCCACCGATCGGTTGATGTTCCGTGCGCGCCCGGACGGGAGCCTCGAACCATGACAGTGATCGAGGTGGACGGGCTCAGGAAGAACTACCGGACAAGGGCCGCGGTCGACGGGATCTCGCTGCGCGTCGAGCGCGGCCAGATCGTCGGGATCGCCGGCGCCAACGGGGCAGGCAAGACGACGCTGGTCGAGTGCCTGTCGGGGCTGCGGCGGCGCGACGGCGGCGAGCTGCGGGTGCTCGGGATGGACCCGTGGATGCAGCGCCGGGCGCTGCAGCAGCGGATCGGCGTACAGCTGCAGGAATCGGCGCTCCCGGACGCGCTCCGGGTCGGCGAGGCGTTCCGCCTGTACGCCGGGCTGTACGAGCGCGGCGACTGGCGCACGGTGATGACCGACTGGGAGCTGGCCGACAAGCAGCGGATGCGGTTCGGCAACCTGTCGGGCGGGTGGAAGCAGCGGCTGTTCGTCGCGCTCGCGCTGGTCGGGGACCCGGAGGTGGTCTTCCTCGACGAGCTGACGACCGGGCTCGACCCGGTGGCCCGGCGTACGACGTGGACGATGTTGCGCAAGCTGCGCGAGCGCGGGCTGACGGTGGTGCTGGTGACGCACTTCATGGACGAGGCCGAGGCGCTGTGCGACCGCGTCGTCGTGGTCGGCGGTGGCCGGGTGATCGCCTCCGGTACGCCGGCGGAGCTGGTCGCGCAGACCGGGACGGACTCGCTGGAGAGCGCGTACTTGGCGATCTCCGAGACGGAGCTGTCGTGAAGGGGCTGGCGCGGGTCATCGGTGTCGAGCTTCGGTTGATCATCCGCGATCCGTCCTCGGCGTTCTTCGCGCTGGCCTTCCCGGCGGTGCTGCTCTGGGTGAAGATGCGCAGCGCCGGTACGTTGCCGAGCGGTGTCCGCGACATCGACGCGAACGTCCCGATGCTCAGCATCTTCGTGATCGGCCTGGCCGCGCTGGTGGTGCTGCCGAGCACGATCGCGCAGTACCGGGAACGCGGGATCCTGAAGCGGCTGCGCGCAACGCCCGCCGCACCTGGCCTGTTGCTTGCTGGTCAGTGGGTCGCGCATCTGTTGCTCGCCGTCCTCGGTACGGCGGTGCTGATCCTGATCGGCGCGCTGGCGTTCGACCTGGCGGCGCCTGCTAATGCTGTGAAGGTGCTGCTGGCCTGGATTCTGGCCGCGAGCAGCCTGGGCGCGATCGGGCTGCTGATCGGTGCACTCGTCCCGAACCACCGCAGCGCGACGCTGCTCGGCCTCGCGCTGTTCTTCCCGATGGTGTTCGTCTCCGGCGCGATGGTTCCGCGCGAGCTGACCTCGGGCACGCTGCGCACGGTCGGCGACTGGACGCCGATGGCGCCGGCCGTCGAAACGATCCGCGCAGCCTGGTCCGGAACGCCTCTGTCCGCCACTACCCTGATCGTCATGGCGGCCATCACCGTTGCAGCAACCGCCGTCGCGGCCAGGTGCTTCCGCGCATGAACGACGCTGTTCGGGTCCCAGTATGGGAGCGCGCTCTCCCGGCGTTCCCGTACTTGTTCTTGCTGCTGCCCGCGACCTTCGCGTTGATCAGTGAGTGGCGTCCTGCGGTGCTGCTGGTGAGTCTGCTCGCGCTGGTCTGGATGGCGGTGCTGTACCGCCCGGAGCGGCAGCTGCTCGTGCGCGTCGGCTACCTGGTCGGCATGCTGGTGATGCTCGCGTTCCTGGTCCACGCGGACTCGGTGTTCTCGGTGACCGGCGTCGGGATCTTCCTGCAGGCGTTCGCGCTCTTGCCGGGGAGACTCGCGTACGCCGGGGTGGCGGCGACTGCCGCCGTACTGGTGCTGGCTCGGCCGCGGGCAGGGGAGTCTGCGGGCGATCTGATCGTGTCGTTCCTCGTCGCGGTCCTGATCGCTTCGGCGACCGGGGTGCTGTTCACCGCGATCGCGAACGAGTCGGAGCAGCGGCGGAAACTGATCGCCGAACTGCAGCGGACCAGCACCGAGCTCGCGGCGCTCGCCGAGCAGAACGCGGAGCTGCAGGCCCGGCTGCTGACCAGCGCGCGGGAGGCCGGCGTACTGGGGGAGCGGCAGCGGATGGCCCGCGAGATTCACGACACGATCGCGCAGGGTCTGACCGGCATCGTCACCCAGACCGAGGCCGCGGAGGACGATCCCGGGTCGGCCGGGGCGCGGCTGACGGCGATCGGTGGGCTCGCCCGGGAGAGCCTGGCGGAGGCGCGCAGGTCGATCCACGCGCTCCGCCCGGGGCTGCTGCACGACACCGACCTCGCGTCGGCGCTGGAGAAACTCGTGAGCGAGTGGTCGCGAGCAGCCGCCGAGCTGACCGTCACCGGAGACCCACTCGCGCTGCATCCCGAGGTCGAGGCCACGCTGCTTCGAGTCGCCCAAGAAGCCCTCACCAACATCACCAAGCACGCCGAAGCCACGCAGGTCGTGGTCACGCTGTCCTACCTGGAAGACGTGGTGGCGCTCGACATCCACGACAACGGCACCGGCTTCGTCCCAGGTACTGGTGGTGGTTTCGGCCTGATCGCCATGCGCCAGCGAGTCATTCGCTTGGCCGGCGCTCTCGCCATCGAGTCCGTTCCCGGCCGGGGGACTGCGATCTCTGCAACCGTTCCCGCGATCCCGCCGTCCGACGGAACCTGCGAATGATCCGGCTCGTGATCGTCGACGACCATCCGATCGTCCGCGACGGCCTGCGCGGCATCTTCGACGCCGACCCCGCCTTCGACGTCGTCGGCGAAGCAAGCGACGGCGCCGAGGCGCTGGTCGTCGCGGCCCGCCACCGGCCGGACGTCGTACTGCTCGACCTCCGCATGCCCGGTCTCAGCGGCGCCGACCTCATCCGCGCACTCAAAGCCCAGCAGCCGGCGCCGGCGATCCTCGTCCTGACGACATTCGACGACGACGCCGAGGTGCTCGCCGCGATCGACGAGGGCGCGACCGGTTACCTGCTAAAGGACACCCCGCGCGCCGAGCTCCGGCGAGCGGTCGAGGCGACGGCCCGCGGAGAGAGCGTGCTCTCGCCCACGGTCGCCCAGACCCTCACCCGCCGATCGAGCACACCGCAGCACCAGAAGCTGAGCCCCCGCGAGCTCGAAGTCCTCACCCTCGTCGCCCGCGGAACCACCAACCGCGAGGTCGCCGACCACCTGTTCGTCACCGAGGCGACGGTGAAGACCCACCTGATCCACATCTACGCCAAGCTCGAGGCCAAGGACCGAGCCGCCGCCGTCGCCATCGCGTTCGAACGCGGCCTCCTCGGTCGCCGCTGAACCCCACCACCGCCGACCCACCGTAAGTTCCGGAACCGCGCTCGGGGAACGTTCCCTTGACACCGAACCGGAGCGGGTTCACTCTCTCAGAGAGCGCTCTCTCATCCGCCCTGTTCACCGTCTGATTGGTCTCGCCCATGTCCTTCAGCACGCGCGCTCCGGTGCCCTCGCACCGGTCCCCGGCGGTTCTCCGCCGCTCTCTGGCCCTCGCGTCCGCAGGTCTTCTCCTGGCCGCCGCACTCGTCGTCTCTGGTGAGGCCGACGCCGCGTCCGCCCAGCAGGACGCCGCCTGCGGTACGGCGAACATCGCCCAGGGCCGCCCGGCCACCGCCTCCTCCACCGAGAACGGCGGCGTCCCGGCCGCGGCCGCCGTCGACGGCAACCCGGGAACGCGCTGGGGGAGCGCTTTCTCCGACCCGCAGTGGCTGCAGATCGATCTCGGGTCGAGTCAACCGATCTGCCAGGTCGCGCTAACCTGGGAGACGGCGTACGGCAAGGCCTTCCGGGTCGAGGCCTCCGACAATGCCGGCAACTGGTCGCAGCTCTACGCGACCACCACCGGCACCGGCGGCACCCAGACCCTCGACGTCAACGGCACCGGCCGCTACCTGCGGATCACCGGCACCCAGCGCGCGACCGGCTACGGCTACTCGCTGTGGGAGGTCGCCGTCCGCAGCACCGACGGAGGCACCGGTCCCGTGGTCCCGCCGACCGACCCGCGCAACCCCGACTTCGGCCCGAACGTGTCGGTGTTCAGCCCCAGCACCCCGCAGGCCGAGATGCAGAACCGGCTGAACCAGATCGCCGCCGAGATGCACACCAACCAGTTCGGCACCCAGCGCTACGCCGCCCTCTGGAAGCCCGGCACCTACACCGCCGACGTTAACCTCGGCTTCTACACCCAGGTCGCCGGCCTCGGTCTCTCCCCGGACGACGTCAACCTGAACGGCCACGTCCGGGTCGAGGCCGACTGGCTCCAGCAGGGCGACAACCCGGCGAACAAGGGCAACGCGACCCAGAACTTCTGGCGCTCCGCCGAGAACCTCGCCGTCACCACCCCGCCCGGCCAGATCGAGCGCTGGGCGGTGTCGCAGGCGGCGCCGTACCGGCGGATGCATCTCAAGGGCGCGCCCGAGATCCAGCTCTGGAACGGCGGCGACGGCTGGGCCAGCGGCGGCCTGTTCGCCGACACCAAGATCGACGGCCGCGTGGTCTCGGGCTCGCAGCAGCAGTGGCTGAGCCGGAACTCCGAGTTCGGCAACGGCTGGGCCGGTTCGGTCTGGAACATGGTCTTCGTCGGCGTCAACGGCGCGCCGCCGCAGAACTTCCCGAACCCGTCGCACACGGTGGTCGGCCAGACCCCGCAGGTCCGGGAGAAGCCGTTCCTGTACTTCGGTGCCGACGGCAACTACAAGGTCTTCGTCCCGGCCCTGCGCACCAACACGTCGGGAACGAGCTGGTCCAACGGCCCGGCCGCCGGTACGTCGATCAGCCTGGCCGACTTCTACGTCGTCAGGCCCGGCGCCCCGGTTGCCACGATCAACGCCGCGCTCGACCAGGGCAAGCACCTGCTCTTCACGCCCGGCATCTACCACCTGAACGACGCGATCCGCGTCACCAAGCCGAACACCGTCGTCCTCGGCCTCGGTCTGGCCACGCTGATCCCCGACACCGGCCAGGCGGCGATCACCGTCGCCGACGTCGACGGCGTGAAACTGGCCGGCTTCCTCGTCGACGCCGGCCCGGTCAACTCGCCGGTCCTGATCCAGGTCGGCCAGCCCGGCGCGAACGCGAACCACGCCGCGAACCCGACCTCCCTGCACGACGTCTACGCCCGGATCGGCGGCGCGCACGTCGGCAAGGCCACGGTCAGCGTGCAGGTGAACAGCAACAACGTGATCGGCGACCACCTCTGGCTGTGGCGCGGCGACCACGGTGACGGCATCGGCTGGGACGTCAACACCGCCGCCAACGGACTCGTCGTCAACGGCAACAACGTGACCATGTACGGCCTGTTCGTCGAGCACTACCAGCAGTACGAGGTGCTCTGGAACGGCAACAACGGCCGCACGTACTTCTTCCAGAACGAGTTCCCGTACGACGTACCGAACCAGGCCGGCTGGTCCAGCGGCGGCGGCACCCAGGGCTGGGCGGCGTACAAGGTCGCCAACGGCGTCAGCAACCACGAAGCCTGGGGCGTCGGCAGCTACTCGTTCTTCAACACCAACCCGTCGATCGTCGCCTCCCGCTCCTTCGAGGTCCCGGACACGGCCGGAGTGCGCTTCCACGGCCTGGTCTCGGTCTCGCTCGGCGGCGTCGGCACGATCAGCAACGTCATCAACAACACCGGCGGTACGGCGAACGCAGCCACCCAGCAGCGCTACGTCACCAACTACCCGTAACCCCTCCCGGTGGGCCCCCGGTCCCCGATACTGGGGGCCCACCGACCCAAGGGGAGACGAACGTGAAGACCGGTTACGCGCCTGTGAACGGCCTGGAGATGTACTACGAGATCCACGGCGAGGGCGGTACGCCGCTGCTCCTGCTGCACGGCGGGCTGTTCAACATCGATCTCCAGTTCGGCGAGCTGCTGCCGAAGCTGGCCGAGACCCGCCAGGTGATCGCGGCCGATTTCCAGGCGCACGGCCGGACCAACGACATCGACCGGCTGCTCACCTGCCCGAACCTGGCCTCCGACGTGATCGGCCTGCTGGAGCACCTCGGCCTGGAGCAGGTCGACGTGTTCGGGTTCAGCGTCGGCGCGGGCGTCGCGCAGCACCTGGTGATCGACCACCCGGAGCTGATCCGGAAGGCGATCATGTCGTCGGCGTCGTTCCAGAAGGCCGGCGACCGGCCGGAGAACGCCGCGGTCGGCGAGATGAAGGTGGAGATGATCGCCGGGACGCCGATGGAGGCCGACTACCTGGCCAAGTCGCCGCACCCCGACCTGGAGCACCTGCAGGCCCTGCTCGACAAGCTCGGCACCTTCAACCAGGGCGTCCCGGAGTGGACCGACGAGCAGATCAAGAGCATCAGCGTCCCGACCCTGCTCACGGTCGGCGACAACGACGGCATGACGCTGGAGCACGCCGTCCGGGTCTACCAGCTGCTCGGCGGCGACGTGAACGCCGACTTCGTGGGCCTGCCCGTCCACCAGCTCGCGGTGATCCCGGGCAGCACCCACTTCTTCGGCCTGGCCCGCACCGAGCTGTTCCGCGAGCTGGTCACCGGCTTCCTCGACGCCGCGGCCCCGGAGCCACCGGTAGCAGGCTAGGCCGCCGCCAGCGCCTTCCGGATCCGCTTGTCCGACACCGGGTACGGCGTACCGATGGTCTGCGCGAACAGACTGATCCGGAGCTCCTCCAACATCCAGCGCACCTCGAGGAGCTCCGGACTCGGGTATTTCCCGGTCGGTACGGCGCGCAGCCGCGCCTGGTACTCCTCGGTGAGCAGCTGCACGACCGCCATCCCGGACCGGTCCCGCATCGCGTTCGCGGCGACCTTGTCCAGGCGCTGCTCGATCCCGCGCAGGTAGCGGATCAGGTCCGGCAGCCGCTGCGCGCCGGTCTCGGTGATGAACCCGCGGTGCACGAGCCCCTCCAGCTGACCCCGTACGTCGGAGAGCGCGGCCAGCAGCGCCGGGCTCGACGACCGCGAGATCTGCTTGTCGACGGTCCGCGCGTGCGCGAGCACCTGCTCGACCTGCTGCAGGATCGTCAGCACGGTGTCGGCCAGATCGGACCGTACGGCGTCACGCAGGATCGAGAACGCGGTCAGGTTCCAGGCCGGGCCACCGGCCGCCGCCATCAGCTGGTCGATCGCGGCCGAGATCGCGTCGTCGAGCAGGTCGCCGACGCTGCGGTGCGGACCGGCCAGCAGCGTCATCTTCTGCTGGTTGGTCAGGTTCTTCTGCACCACGTCGACCACCGACGGCATCGTCAGCAGGAGCAGCTTGCGCGTCCCGGCCCACATCGCGGCGGCCTGGTCGCGCTCGGTCTCCTGCAGCCGGACGGCGACCGTCTTGCCTTCGTCGACCAGCGCCGGGTACCCGGCGACGGTCAGCCCGGCGCGGTGCTCGGAGAAGCTGCGCGGCAGGTCGCCGATCGTCCAGTCGGTCAGCCCGGCCCGTTCCAGCCCGCTGACCGCCTTCGACGCGACCTGCGAGATCGCGGCCGTCGTCTTCGGCTTCAGCCGCTCCTTCAACCGGGCCAGGTCCTTGCCCTCGGCCACGGTCTTGCCCTGGTCGTCGACCACCCGGAACGTCATCCGCAGGTGCTCGGGCACCCGGCTCCAGTCCCAGTCGGACTCGTCGATCTGGACGTCGCGCAGGTTGCGCAGCTCGCGCTCCAGCGCGTCGGTCAGCGGACCGGACGCCGGGTCGAGGTGCGGGAGCACCTGCCGGGCGTGGTCCGGGGCCGGCACGATGTTGCGCCTGATGGCCTTGGGCAACGACTTGATCAGCGTCGTGACGAGCTCCTCGCGGAAGCCCGGCACGCTCCACTCGAACCCGTCGGCGGTGACCTGGTTGAGCACCAGCAACGGCAGGTGCACGGTGACGCCGTCCGCGTCGGTGCCCGGCTCGAAGGCGTAGGTCAGGTCGAAGGTCATCCCGTGCTGCGACCAGGTGAGCGGGAACTCCTCCTCGCGGACCTCGGCGCCCTCACGGACCACCAGCGAGCGCTCGAAGTCGAGCAGGTCGGCGTCGCGCTGCCGGGCCTTCTTCCACCAGGTGTCGAAGTGCCGCCCGGTGACGACCTCGGGGCCGAGGCGTTCGTCGTAGAAGGCGAACAGCGTCTCGTCGTCGACCCGCAGGTCGCGACGCCGGGTGCGCTCCTCGAGCTCCTCGACCTCTTCGAGCAGCTTGCGGTTGGCGTGGAAGAACTTGTGGTGGGTGTCCCAGTCGCCCTCGACCAGCGCGTTGCGGATGAACAGCTCGCGAGAGACCTCGGGGTCGACCTTGCCGTAGTTCACCTTGCGGCGGGCAACGATCGGTACGCCGTACAGGGTGACCTTCTCGTACGCCATCACGGCGCCGGCCTTGCGCTCCCAGTGCGGCTCGGAGTAGCTGCGCTTGATCAGATGCTGGGCGATGTCCTCGGCCCACTCGGGCTCGATCTTGGCGTTGACGCGCGCCCACAGCCGCGAGGTCTCGACCAGCTCCGCGGCCATCACGAACTGCGGCGGCTTCTTGAACAGGCCGGAGCCGGGGAAGATCGCGAACTTGGTGCCGCGGGCCCCGAGGTACTGGTGCTGGTTGGCCGGGTCCTTCATGCCCAGGTGCGAGAGCAGACCGGACATCAGCGAGACGTGCACGGCCTGTGGGTCGGCCGGTTCGCCGGAGTTGAGTGTGACGCCGATCTGGGAGGCGACCTGGCGGAGCTGCGCGAAGATGTCCTGCCACTCGCGGACGCGGAGGTAGTTCAGGTACTCGCTGCGGCACATCCGGCGGAACTGGTTGCCGGACAGTTCCTTCTGCTGCTTCTTCAGGTAGCCCCAGAGGTTGAGGTAGCCGAGGAAGTCGCTGTTCGGGTCGCGGAAACGCGCGTGCGACTGGGTCGCCTGCGCCTCGGCGTCGGTCGGCCGCTCGCGTGGGTCCTGGATCGACAACGCGGCCGCGATCACCATCACCTCGCGTACGCAGGCGTGCTTGTCGGCCTCGACGATCATCCGCGCGAGCCGCGGGTCGAGCGGGATCTGCGCGAGCTGCTTGCCGATCGGGGTCAGCCGCCGGTGCCGCTCACTGGCCTTCGCGGCCTCGATCGCGCCCAGCTCGGTGAGCAGCTGCAGGCCGTCGGTGATGCTCCGCTTGTCCGGCTCGTCGATGAACGGGAAGGCGGCGATGTCACCGAGCCCGATCGACGTCATCTGCAGGATGACCGAGGCCAGATTGGTGCGCAGGATCTCGGGGTCGGTGAACTCCGGGCGGGCCTCGAAGTGCTCCTCGGAGTACAGGCGGATCGCGATGCCGTCGCTGGTCCGGCCCGAGCGGCCCTTGCGCTGGTTCGCGCTGGCCTGGCTGATCGCCTCGATCGGCAGGTGCTGCACCTTGGTGCGATGGCTGTACCGCGAGATGCGCGCCGTACCGGGGTCGATCACGTACTTGATGCCCGGCACCGTCAGCGAGGTCTCGGCGACGTTCGTCGCGAGCACGATCCGGCGGCTGCTGCTGTGCGGCTGGAAGACGCGGTGCTGCTCGGCGTTCGACAACCGGGCGTACAGGGGGAGCACCTCGACCGACTGACCCGGGCGGCCGCGCTGCGCCGCGAACTTGTCGTTCAACGCGTCGGCGGTGTCGCGGATCTCGCGCTCACCGCTGAGGAACACGAGGATGTCGCCCGGCGCCTCGACAGCCAGTTCGTCGACCGCGTCCAGGATCGCCTGGGTCTGGTCGCGGTCGATCGTGCTCGGGTCGTCCGGGTCGTTCACCGGGCGGTAGCGGACCTCGACCGGGTAGGTGCGGCCGGAGACCTCGACGATCGGCGCGGGCTTGCCGTGCGCGTCGGAGAAGTGCTCGGCGAACCGCTCGGGGTCGATGGTCGCCGAGGTGATGATCACCTTGAGGTCGGGGCGCCGGGGGAGCAGCTGCTTGAGGTAGCCGAGGATGAAGTCGATGTTCAGGCTGCGCTCGTGCGCCTCGTCGATGATGAGCGTGTCGTACCGGCTCAGGTCGCGGTCGCGCTGCAGCTCGTTGAGCAGGATGCCGTCGGTCATCAGCTTCACCAGGGAGCGCTCGCTCACCTTGTCGGTGAAGCGCACGGCGTACCCGATGGTGTCGCCCAGCTCGGTCCCGAGCTCCTCGGCGATCCGCTCGGCGACGGTCCTGGCCGCGAGCCGGCGCGGCTGGGTGTGCCCGATCAGCCCCTGAACGCCCCGGCCGAGCTCCAGACAGATCTTCGGAATCTGAGTGGTCTTCCCGGACCCGGTCTCACCCGCGATCACGACGACTTGATGGTCCTTGATCGCCTGAGCGATCTCGTCCTTCAGCTGACTGACCGGCAGCTCTTCCGGATAAGTGATCTCCGGTACGGCTGAGCGCCGCTGCTCCACGCGCCGCTCAGCCTGCTCGACGGCGCCGAGCATCCCCTGGAGCGCTTGCGCGCGCTTCTCAGGCTCGCGAGTGGTCCGCACCCGTTCGAGCCGGCGCCCGAGCTGCTCGCGGTCGTGAACCGTCAGCTGCTCCAGCCGAGGCAGAAGCTCGGCGACGGACGGCCCGTCGCCAGCGTCGCCCCGGCGTCCGCCGCCACCCGCGTTCGCGCCGCGAGCAGCAGCTGCTCCGGGGACGTCTGCGCCGCGGGCAGCTCCTGCGGGGGCGTTCGCCACGCGAGCAGCTCCGCCGCGGGCGTCCGCATCGCGACCATCGCCTCCACGGGCGTCCGCGCGGCCGGCGTCCGCGCCCTCGTCTTTCCAAGTACCGGCCCCCGCCTCCGAGCCCGGCTCCGGCGGGGTGCCGCGGCCGCCCGACCGCCCGCCGCGACGACGAGGCCGCCGACGGCTGTTCGCCGTACGGGCGGGGTCCTGGACGGGACCGGTGGCTGGGGTGGGACTGGAGGACTCGGTCCGGGCATCAGGCATGGCACCGACCAGTTTAGGTGCCCGGCACCAATCACTCACCCCGATTAGTCGCGCGCGGACGTGACCTTCACCGCGAGGACCGGCACCGGGGACTCCAGCAAGACCCGCTGAGCGGTGCTGCCCAGGATCAGCTTCCCGACCGGCGAGCGGCGCCGCAGACCGAGAACGATCAGCGACACATCCTCAGCGGCGGCTGCCTTGAGAAGCTCGGCAGCGACGTCGCCCGTCCCGACGGCCTGCTGGATGGTGACCTCGACCCCCGCCTCCCGCAGCTTGGTCTCGGCAGCGGCGAGCTCCTCGGCGTTGGCGTAGCGGTTGTCGATGTAGGCGTCGCCGCGGCTGGTGTTCAGCAGCAGGACGCCCGCGCCGCGCAGCTCGGCTTCGGCGGCGGCCGCGGTGAGCGCGGCCTCGCCTTCGGGGGTGGGCACGTAGCCGACGAGGATCTTCACGAGGTCACTCTCCCATCAGTCGGTTGCACCGGTGCCCACCCCTCAACCCGGCGGCCCGGATCAGTCGTCCTCGCCGAAGGTCAGCCGGTCGCGCGTCGGCTGGGTCCCACGCACCCGAGCGACCAGCCGCGGCAGGTACGGGACGAACAGCGCGAGCACGGTCAGCACGATGATGACCAGGCTGAGCGGCCGGGTGAAGAACACGCTCCCGTCGCCGTTGGAGATCACCAGCGCGCGCCGGAACTGCTCCTCCATCGTCGGCCCGAGGATCACGCCGAGGATCACCGGCGCGATCGGGAAGTCGAGCTTGCGCATGAAGAACCCGGCGACACCGATCAGCAGCGCCATCAGCACCTCGTACCCGGAGCCGGACAGCGAGTACACGCCGAGGCAGGCGAAGACCAGGATCCCGGCGTACAGCAGCGGCCTCGGGACCTTGAGTACCTGGACCCAGATCTGGATCAGCGGCAGGTTCATGATCAGCAGGATCAGGTTGCCGACGTACAGGGACGCGATCAGCGTCCAGACCAGCGTGCCCTGGTCCTCGAACAGCTGCGGCCCGGGCTGCACGTTGAAGATCTGGAACGCCGCCAGCATCACCGCGGCGGTCGCCGACGTCGGCAGGCCGAGCGTCAGCAGCGGCACCAGTACGCCGGAGAACGACGCGTTGTTGGCCGCCTCGGGCCCGGCCACGCCCTCGATCGCACCGTCGCCGAACTCGTCGGGGTGCTTGCGCCCGGCCTTCTTCGCTCGCCGGCGCTCGATCGTGTACGACAGGAAGGTCGGCACCTCGGCGCCGCCCGACGGGATCGCGCCGAACGGGAACCCGAGCGCGGTCCCGCGCAGCCAGGGCGCCCACGAGCGCTTCCAGTCGGACTTGTTCAGGTACCCGGTCCGCAGCCGGCCCTTCTCGAGCACGGCCGGGCGGTCCGGCGTACTGCGCAGCTTCGATGCCACGTGCAACGTCTCGCCGATCGCGAACAACCCGACGATCACGATCACCACGTCGACGCCGTCGAGCAGCCGCAGCGTGCCGAACGTGTACCGCTGTGCGCCGGACAGACTGTCGAGCCCGATCAGCCCGATGAACAACCCGACGGTCAGCGACAGCAACCCGCGGACCAGCGAGTGCCCGACCAGCGCGGTCACCGCGACCATCGCGAGCAGCGTGATCGCGAAGTAGTCGGTCGCCTGGAACTTGCTCGCCAGGCTACCGATCGGCTTCGCGACGAACGTCAGCAGGACGGTCGAGATCGTGCCCGCCACGAACGACCCGATCGCGGCCGTCGCCAACGCCGCCCGGGCGCGCCCCTTGAGGGCCATCTTGTGGCCCTCGATCGCGGTCGCGACCGACGCGGACTCGCCGGGGGTGTTGATCAGGATCGACGTCGTCGAGCCGCCGTACATGGCGCCGTAGTAGATCCCGGCGAACATGATGAACGCGCCGATCGGGTCGGAGAAGTTGAAGGTGATCGGCAGCAGCAGCGCGATGGTCAGCGCCGGGCCGATGCCGGGCAGGATGCCGACGAGCATGCCGAGCGTCACGCCGAGCACGGCCCAGAGCAGGTTCATCGGGTCGAGCACGGTCCCGAACCCGTGCATGAGGTCGCCGAAGACGGCCATCGCGATCACAGCCCCAGCACCCCTTCCGGCAGCGAGATGTCGAGGAACTGCGTGAACGCGACGTACACGACGACAGCCAGTACGACGGCCACGACGATGTCACGCACGAGCTGCCGGCTGCCGAGCACGCGAGCCGCGGCGAAGAAGAGCAGCGCGGTCGCGAGCATGTAGCCGAGCGGTACGACGAGGAACGCATAGAGCACGAGCAGCGCCGAGACGGCGACGGGCTCGAACCAGCTCCGGTCGGCGGACTTCGCCGTACGAGGTGAGCGCAGACCTTCGATCAGGTAGGCGATGCTCAGCAGCAACCAGGCGGCGGTGACGAGCAGCGGGAAGAACCGCGGACCGGCCGGATCGAGCCCCTTCGGACTGCGGATGTCGAACACACCCACCAGGAAGGTCGCACTGAGCACGACCAGCACCACCGCGGCGATGATCCGCACCAGCCGCGACGCCTCGACCTCGACGTCCGCCGTACGAACTGTTGTCTGCTCGGTGCTCATACGATCCCCAGTTCTTTCAGGAGTCCCTCGACGCGCGTGGTCTCGTCGGCGATGAACTGCTTCGCCTCGTCGCCGGTCTGGAAGAAGTCGGTCCAGCCCTGCTTCTTGCGGATCTCGTCCCACTCCGGCGAGCTGTTCACCTTGGTGACGAACTCGATCAGCCGCTGCCGGTCGGCCTCGGGGATGTCCGGCGGCGCGACGATCGCACGCCAGTTGAGCACCTCGGTGTCGTATCCCTCGGACTTGAGCGTCGGCAGCTGCTTACCGTCGACCGTCATCGGATCGGTGCCGGTGGTCGCGAGCACCCGCATCTTCCCCGCGGTGATCTGCTCCTCGAACTCGCTCAGCCCGGAGATCCCGACCGTGACATCACCGGACAGGATCGCCGCGGTCGCCTCACCGCCGCCGGAGTAACTGATGTACTTCACCTTCGACGGGTCACCGCCCGCGGTCTTCACCAGTACGCCGGCCGCGATGTGGTCGGTGCCGCCGATCGTCCCGCCGCCCCAGCTGACCGACGCGGGGTCCTTCTCGTACTGGCTGACCAGGTCCTTCAGCGTCTTCAGCGGCGAGTCGGCCTTCACCACGAACACCTCCTGCTCGGCGGTGATGGTCGCGATCGGCGTGGTGTCGGAGATGGTGATCTTCGACTGGTTCAGGGTCAGCGCGCCGACCATCACCAGCCCGGTGATCATCAGCGTGTGCGGGTCCTTCCGGTTCTTGGTGACCAGCTTGGAGATCCCGACGGCGCCACCGGCGCCGGTCACGTTCACGACCGAGGTGGAACGGCCCGGCAGGAAGTCGTCCTCTTGTACGACGTGCTGGAACTGGCGCGCGGTGAGATCCCAGCCGCCGCCCGGCGCGGCCGGAACCATGATCTCGACGTTGCGGGACGGAAAGTCGCCCGCCACGCTGCCGCCCTCGAGGGCGGCGCAGCCGGTGGTCGCCAGCACGCTCAACGACAACCCGCCGGCGAGAAACGACCTACGGGTGACAGGACGCAACATGGGGTACCTCCTTCAGGCACGCGGAGGGCGCGGCGATGCCCTGGATCTCCGGCGACCGTAGCAGCATTCCACCAGGAGGTACAGAGATTCCGTTCTGCGGACCGCCGGGTTATCTTCGAGAGGAAGAACCCGGCGAGAGGGGCAGCATGACGGACAGCGGTGGAGCTGCTGCGGGACGAGCGGACGCGGGTGGCGTTGGGGGCGCCGGAGCTGGTGGCGCGCGAGCCGACGCGGGGGCGGCGGGAGGCGCGGGATCGCGCGCCAGCGCCGAGCCGGCGGAAGCCGCCGGCGCACGGAGCGGTGTCGATTCGGCGGGTGTCGCCGGAGCGCGGGGCGACGTGGAGTCGACGGGAGTCGCGGGTCCGCGCATCGACGTGGAGTCGACGTCAGTCGCTGGAGCGCGGAGCAGCTCTGCAACGGGATCTGCTGGAGAGCGGACCAGCGCGGGTACAGCGGGAGCTGCTGGGGCGCGGAGCGGTGCGGGGTCGGCGGGAGCTGCAGGTGCGCTGAGCGGCACGGAGGCTGCTGGGGCGCGGCCGGGCGCGGAGGCGGCGCGGGTTGCCGGCGCGCGGAGCGGTGCTGCGTCAGCTGAGGTCGGCGGCGAGCGGGAGCTGGCCGGCGTACGGAGCGTGCACCGAGCGCTGGATCTGCTCGAGCGGTTCGACGACGAGCACCCGACCTGGACGCTGGCCGAGCTGACCGCCGCCAGCAAGTTGCCCAAGACAACCGTTCTGCGGCTGGTCACGACGCTGGAGCAGCGCGGCCTGGTGGCGGCGATCGGCCCCGGCCGGTACGCGATCGGCCCGGGCTTCCTGCGCTGGTCGCGGTTGAGCAGCGCGAGCATGGAGATCCCGCCGGCCGTCCGGTCCGCGATGGGCAAGCTGGCCGCCGACACAGGGGAGACGGCCAACCTGTACATCCGGGTCGGGCGGACCCGCGTCTGCCTCGCCCAGGCCCAGGGCACGCTGAGCGTACGGCACTCGATCGCCGTCGGCTCAGCCCTCCCGCTCTGGGGCGGCGCAGCGTCGAAGGTGCTACTGAGCGACCCGCCGGTGCTAGCGGCCGACCCGTCGGTGATCGACGATGTCGCAGGCGAGTCGCCGTACGGCAGCGACTTCCCGAAGAAGCTCCGCGCAATCGCCGCCGCAACAGGCGAGCGCGGCTTCGCAATCACCCACGGAGAACGCGAACTCGGCGCCTCCGGCGTCTCCGCTCCCGTACTCCGCTCCGACGGTCGCGTCGTCGCAGCCGTCGGCATCGGCGGCCCCACAACCCGCTTCAACGAGGAACGCCTCCCGGCGTACGTCCAGGCCGTACGCCGCTGCGCACGCACGATCAGCGCAACGGGCTGGAGCGGTTTCAGTGCCTCCTGAGATCCAGGGAGAGCGCGCTCCGAAGGTCGCACCTGCGCCCGACCCGCTGAAGTCGGGAGAGCGTGCAGCGGCGGTTGCGCCTGCGGCCGACCTGCCGGAGTCGGGGGAGCACGCTCCGACGGGCTGGCTCGCGAGCGACCTGATGGAGGCGGGAGAGCGCGCTCCGGCGAACGGGCCTGCGGCCGACCCGTTGGGGTTGGGGGAGCGTGCTTCGGCGGTCTCGCCCGCAGCCGACCTGCTCGACGGCGTACGGGTCCTCGACCTGACCAACGTCCTCGCCGGCCCGTTCGCCGGCTACCAACTCGGCCTGATGGGCGCGGACGTGGTGAAGATCGAGGTCCCCGGCACCGGCGACCTCGCACGCAACCTCGGCGGCGACCCCGAACTGAGCGCACGCGGCCTCGGCGTCTCGTTCCTAGCCCAGAACAGCGGGAAGCGCTCTCTCACCCTCGACCTCAAAGCACAGACCGGGCGCGAGGTCTTCGAACGCCTCGTCCGCGACGCCGACGTGCTGCTGGAGAACTTCCGCCCCGGCGTCCTCGAGCGCCTCGGCTTCAGCTGGAACGTGCTGCACGAGCTAAACGAAGGCCTCGTCTACTGCGCGGTCTCCGGCTTCGGCCAGACCGGGCCGATGCGCGGGCGTCCGGCGTACGACCAGATCATCCAGGGCCTGTCCGGCATGATGAGCGTCACCGGTATGCCGGAGAGCGCGCCCACGCGGACCGGCTTCCCGATCGCAGACACGCTCGGCGGGTACGCCGCCGCGTTCGCGATCTCGGCGGCTCTCGTGAAGCGCGCGCGGACAGGAAAGGGCAGCTACCTCGACGTCTCGATGCTGGAAACCGCAGTCGCCGCGATGGGCTGGGTCGTCTCCGACTACCTGGTCGCCGGCCGCGAACCACGGGCCATGGGCAACGAAAATGTCACCTCGGCACCCTCCGGCACCTTCGCGACCGCCGACGGCGCACTGAACATCGCCGCGAACAAGCAGGAACAGTACGTCGAACTGTGCACCGCACTCGGCCGACCCGAGCTGATCACCGACAACCGCTTCGCCACCCGCGAGGCCCGCAAGCAGCACCGGGCCGAGCTGACGCACGAGCTGGAGAAGACGCTCAGCGAACGCTCGGCTGCCGAGTGGGACGAGTTGCTGGCGACCAGCGGCGTGCCGGTCGCGCCGGTCCTGACGGTGCCGCAGGCGCTCGCCCTCACGCAGGTCTCGGAGCGCGCTCTCCTACACGAGGTGCCGATGCCGGGCGCCTCGGACCCGCTGGGTCCGCGAGCCTCAGGCGCGCTGACGTCACAAGCTTCGGGCGCGCTGCCGCGGCGAGCTTCGGAGTCGCTGCCGCCGCGAGCTTCCGACGCGCTGACGTCGCGATCCTCGGACCCGCTGACGTCGGAAGCCTCGGACCGGTCGATGCCGAGAGCTGCCGCGAACACCGGGGAGCGCTCTCCCCGCGCGGACGACGCGCACGGCTCCGGGGCCGCAGCACGCTCTCTGCGCGCGGACGGCGGGGATGACTCCGGGGTTGCGGCACGCTCCCTGCGCGGGGACCACGAGGGCAACTTCGGAGTCGCGGCGCGCTCGCTGGGCAGGCAAGACGGGGGCGGCGTGGGCAGGCGAGACGGGGACGACGAGGACGGCTCGGGCAGGGGAGACGGAAACGGCGTCGGGGCGGCGATGCGCTCTCTGCGTGTTCTCGGGAGCAGCGTGCACGTCGATGGGCGACCTGTCGGACCGACCAGCCCGCCGCCGTTGCTCGGCGAGCATGTCGACGAGGTTCTCGCCGGCGTCGGCTACAGCGCCGAAGAGATCGCCGACCTGCGAGCCGAGGGAGTCGTATGAGCGACGTTGCCGACTGGTGGTCGACCGCGATCACCGACATTCAGCCCGGCGTGATCCGCCTCCGTGGGTACGCCGTCGAGGAGCTGATCGGCGCGGTCAGCTACCCGCAGATGGTCTGGCTGATGACCCGCGGCGAGCTGCCGTCCCCGGCCGAGGCCGGGCTGCTCGAGCTCACCCTCGTCGCCGCCGTCGACCACGGCCCGCAGGCGCCGTCGATCGCCGCGGCGCGGATGGCGGCGTCCTGCGGCCTGGACCTGAACAACGCGATGGCGACCGGCGTTAACCTGCTCGGCGACGTGCACGGCGGTGCGGGGCAGCAGTGCATCGAGGTCTTGCAGCGCCTTGATGCATCAGGCGACCCGCCGGAGGAGGCGGCGCGTGCGTTGGTTGCCGAGTACAAGCAACGCAAGGCGTTCATCCCGGGCTTCGGGCACCGCTGGCATCCGTGCGACCCTCGCCGCGACCCGCTGATCACCGCGCTCCAGCAGGCTACGGATGCTGGGGCAGTCAGCGGTGAGTACCTACGGTTGGCTCTCGCCCTGGAGAAAGTACTTGCTGAGGGCACCAAGCCGGTGCCGATGAACGTAGATGGTGCGACGGCGGCGATCTACGCCGAGCTCGGCTTCGCCCCCGAGCTCGCCCGCGGCCTGTTCGTGCTCTCGCGCTCGGTCGGCCTGCTCGCTCACGCCTGGGAGCAGCAGCAGGAGCCAACCCGCATCAAGGGCCCGCTCCCGAAGGGCATCAATCCGACGTACACCGGTCCAGCCCCCCGCTCGCTTCCCGACCAATAGGCACCACCCGGAATCCCATGAGGCACGCCTAACCCGGGGTCCACCGCCAGCCTCACGCCCAGAGCCGCCGCCCGCCCGCCTGGCATCCGCGCCCGCAGGCCCGGACTTCAACGCCATCCGCCTCACGCTCGCGCGCCTTCGCCTCCGCCTTCGCCTTCGCCGCCGCGCAGTGCAGCTTGGTCTCGGCGATCCACCGGTCGGTGGTCGGCTCCAGTGGAAGAGCGGCCCGGTCACCGCGGGGCGGCCGCCGCCGAGCCTCACGTCCGGAGCCGCCGCCCGCCCTGGCTTCCGCGCCCGCAGGCCCGGACTCCAACGCCGTCCGCCTCACGCTCGCAGGCCTTCGCCGCCGCGCAGTGCAGCTTGGTCTCGGCGATCCACCGGTCGGTGGTCGGCTCCGGCGGAAGAGCGACCCGCTCACCGCGGGGCGGCCGCCGCCGAGCCTCACGTCCGGAGCCGCCGCCCGCCCTGGCATCCGCGCCTGCGAACCCGGCCCTCAACGCCACCCCGCGCAGGCTCGTGGGCCTCCACGGTCGTGAAATCTCCGCCCCGCAATCACCGTCGGGCAACCGCTGCCGCGCAACACCGTCGGCAACCGCGTCCGGGCAACCGCCGCCGCACAGCACCGCCAGGCAGCAACCGCCGCCGCGCAACGCTGTCGAGCAGCAACCCGGTGGGAGCAGCATGAGCCCGCAGGCTCTCGACGCGCCGGCTCACTCGGTGGGTGCGACGCCCACCACTGTCCAAGGCAGCGACACGCCGGGGGCGGCGGGCTTGGATGCGGCGTGTCGTGAGGTTGATCAGTGGTGGGCGTCGGCCGATGGTCTCGTCGGGCCGGGTGGACGACCAGGATGTGGTCTGCGTCGCGGACAGTGGAGAGCGAACGGCTCGCGCGGATCCCCAGCGCTCACCAAGCCGCCGCCGCGCCGGCTGGCGTGCCGGGTGGGGCCGGCGGTGAGGGCGGCGGCGAGAGCGGCGGTCGAGGCGCGGAAGGTGCATGCGCGGATCCCCAGCACTCACCAAGTCGCCGACACGCCGAGCGGCGAGCGGGTGGCGCGGCGTGTCGCCGACTTGGTGAGTGGTGCAAGTCCGCGCCAGAGGCGGAGCCGATCAGGTTTCGGGGAGCTCCCGCTTGACGACCTTCCCGGTCGCGGTTCGCGGCAGCTCCTCCACGACCACCACCTCGCGCGGCGCCTTGTAGCGCGCCAGGTTTGCCCGCACATGCTCGATCAGCTCATCACCCGTCGCACTGGCGGGATCGAGTACGACGTACGCAACCAACCGCTGCCCGAACTCCTCGTCCGCTACACCGATCACCGCGACATCCCGCACCGCGGGGTGCGTGAGCAGGCAGTCCTCGACCTCGCCCGGGTACACGTTCTCGCCGCCGGAGACGATCATGTCGTCCTCGCGGCCGTCGACGAACAGCCTCCCGCGCGCGTCCAGGTGTCCGAGGTCGCCGGTGCTCATCCGGCCGTCGACGACGGTCTTGCTGCTGCCGTCGGAGTACCCGCCGAAGACGAGACCGCCGCCGGCGAAGATCCGCCCGGTCTCGCCAGCGTCCAGTGGGCGGTCGTCGGGGCCGAGGATGCGGACCGAGCTGCCGAGGCACGGGCGCCCGACGGTGCCGGGGGCGGCGACGAGGTCGGCGGAGGACGCGATGGTCGCGATGCCGATCTCGCTCGATCCGTAGGCGTCGCAGAGGACCGGGCCGAACGTGGTGATGAAGCGCTCGGCCAGCGAGGGCGGGAGCGCGGAGGCGCCGGAGACGACGGCGCGCAGCGAGGTGACGTCGTACCGGGCGAGCTCGGTGGGGCCGAGGTCGAGGAGGCGTTGCAGCATCACCGGTACGGCGACGACCGCGCCGGCGCGGGTCGCGTCGATCGACGCGAGCACGGCGGCGGGGTCGAAGCGGCGGGCGAGGACGAGCGGGGAGCCGAGGAAGAGGGCGAGCATCGAGTTGAGCAGGCCGAGTCCGTGGAACAGCGGCGGGCAGATCAGCATCGGCTCGCCAGCGCGGAGCCCGAAGCGCTGGAGAGCGGAGGCGGTGAGGCCGGCGAGTCCGAGGGCGGTGGGGGCGCGGGGCGCGGCTTTCGGGGTGCCGGTGGTGCCGGAGGTGAGGATGGTGATGTGGCCGGGGCGGTCGGGGAACGGCGGCTCGGGGGCGCCTGAGGTCGCCAGGTCGTCCAGGGTGCCGTGCGGCGCGCCTTCTACGTCCGCGCTGACGACCGCGCCCGCGCGAGGGTGTCGGCCGGTCGCGCCGACGACCGCCCCAGCGCGACCGCGTCGGCCGGGGGTGTCGCGGCTGCGGTCGCTCGCGTTCTCTTGCCAGCCGAGCACCGCCGGCAGATCCTGCTCGACGGCGAACTCCTCGTCGTGCACCAGCAGGTCGGGCCGGTGCTTCTCCAGTACGGCGGCCAGCTGCGGGGGAGCGAACTCGGTGTTCACGAACAGCACGTCCGCGCCGAGCCGCGACGCGGCGAGCGTCGCGGCGAGGAAGTACCGATGGTTCCGGCAGAGCACCGCAACCTTGCTCCCGGCAACGATCCCGTGCTCGGCGTGCAGCCCGGCGGCGATCGCCGCCACCCACTCGTCCAGCTCGCGGTAGGTCAGCGTCCCGCGCTCGTCGATCACCCCGGCCCGGTCCGGGAACCGGATCGCCGCGATCGCGCCGAGCGCCGCCATCGACTGCCCCCAGCGCCGCAACGCCCGCTCGATCCCCAGTACCTGCAGCGGCCCAGCCGACCGCCAGACCCCGGACCGCGCCAACGCAACCGACACGCCACCAACCTCAGCCGCACCGCGCACCAACCACTCCGGCGCCCGCATCGGCCCGATCGGCCGCACCGGCGGCCTCATCGCATGCCCCCGGCTCGCCGCTCCTGCGGTGTCGCCTGCGTGTTCACAGCGCACCGCCCCCGCGCGACCGCCGAGCGGATCGCCCGCATACCCTCGCCCGGCGCGTGCCGCGCCAGCACACGCGGCGTCGCCGGGATGGGGGCGAGAGCACCGAGTCGCTCGATCCGCACGTTCTCGCTAGGCATCGCTCCCGTGCCATCGCCTCGCGCCCGCTCACTCCGCGCGCTCTCGCCCGGTGTCGCTCCCGCGCCATCGCCTCGCGCCCGCTCATTCCGCCGCTTCCGCCCGGAGTCGCTCCCGCGCCAATGCCCGGCGCCCGCTCATTCCGCCGCTTCCGCCCGGAGTCGCTCCCGTGCCACCGCCCGGCGCTCGCTCATTCCACGCGCCTCCGCTCAGAGTTGCTCCCGCGCCAGCGCGTCTCGCCCGCTCACTCCGCGCGCTCTCGCCCGGTGTCGCTCCTGCGCCATCACCTCGCGCGCTCATCCCGTGCGCTCCACCCGGCGTCGCTCCCGCACCACCGCCCGGCGCGCTCACTCCACGCGCTCCAGCGCGGAGTCGCTCCCACGCCCCCGCCCCACGCCCGCTCATTCCGCCCGCTTCCGTTCGCTACCCCTCCTGAAATACTGCTCGAACAACCGATCCGTAGGCACCCGCAAAAGGTTGCCCAGCGCATCAGCCGGTCGTACCAGCGGCGGCGTGATGTTGTGCGGCTTCTCCGCCACCGCCCGACACACCTGATCAGCCGCCTGCGAAGGCGACAACCCCGGCAGGCTGTTCAGCAGCGGCGTCGGTTCGCTCATCCGCGTGTGCACCAACCCCATGTACACCGTCGAGGTCGTCACCCCGTCCTGCCGCAGTTCCTGCGAGATGCAGCGCAGCCACACGTCGAACGCGCTCTTCGACGCCAGGTACGCCGACCAGCGCGCCATCGGCGGCGTACGGACGCCCGCTGTCGACACGTTCACGATGTGCCCGGCGCCGCGCTCGCGCATCGACGGCAGCAGCTCGAGCACCAGCTTGGCCGGCCCGAGGTAGTTCACCGAGTTCGTACGCTCGATGTCGTGGAAGCGCTGGTAGGAGTCCGCGATCGACCGCCGGATCGACTTGCCCGCGTTGCTGACCAGTACGTCGACTCGCCCATGGTCCCGCAGTACGTCGGCCACCAACTGCTCCACCGACGCCGGATCGGCCAGGTTTGTCGGGTACGCATCAGCCCGTCCGCCCGCGGCCCGGATCTCCCCGGCGACGACGTCGAGCTGTTCCGCGGTCCGCGCGACCAGCAGCACGATCGCCCCGGCCGCGGCCAGCCGCCGGGCTGTCGCCTCGCCGATCCCGTACGACGAACCGGTGACCAGCACGACCTTGTCCCGGACCGCGTCGGCGAGCCGCGCGTCCGGGATCCCGCTCCGGCCGTTGATCAGCGCGACGAGCAGCGGCCATCCCGGCGGTTGTTTGTCCATGCGGCCGATATTACTTACAGGTAGCTTCCAGGGACATAGGGTCGGCTGCATGAGTCGTCGACAGTTGCACCAAGTAGCTCCGGAGCCCGCTGTGCTCAGGAGGAGGCTAGAGCGAGCGCAGGAGGTCGCTGCGGGGACCGGTCTGGTCGTTGCGCCCGGTTCTGACCTGCGGTACCTGATCGGTCAGGGCGGTGGCTCGTTCGAGCGGCTCACCGCGCTGGTCATCCCGGCAGCGGGTGCTCCTGCGCTCGTCGTACCGAAGCTGGAAGCACCTGGGTACGCCGACGTGCCGCTGGCCGAGCTGGGCGTCGACGTGCTGACGTGGGTCGACGGCGACGACCCGTACGCGCTGGTGGGTGAGCGGCTGGGCAAGCCGGAGCAGGTGGCGGTCAGCGACTTCGCCATCGCCCTGCACGTGCTGGCGCTGCGGCAGGCGATGCCGGCGGCCGAGCAGGTGTTGGCCGGGCCGATCGTGCGGGAGCTGCGGATGCGCAAGGACGCGGCCGAGATCGCTGAGCTGCGCGCGGCCGGGGCGGCGATCGACCGGGTGCACGCGCGGGTCCCGGAGTTCCTCCGGGCCGGGCGGACCGAGGCGGAGGTCGGTGCGGACATCGCCGCGGCGATCGTCGAGGAGGGGCACACGACGGCGGAGTTCGTGATCGTCGGGAGCGGGCCGAACGGCGCCAGCCCGCACCACGACGTGTCGGACCGGGTGATCGAGTCCGGTGACGTGGTGGTCGTCGACATCGGTGGGCCGCTGCCGTCGGGGTTCAACTCCGACTCCACCCGCACGTACGCCGTCGGTGAGCCGCGGGATGCGGACGTGCGCGCGACGTACGGCGTACTGCAGGAAGCGCAGCAGGCAGCTGTCGACGCGGTGCGACCTGGTGTGACTGCTGAGTCGATCGACGCTGCTGCCCGGTCGGTGATCGCCGCTGCTGGCTTCGGCGACTACTTCATCCACCGGACCGGGCACGGGATCGGGCTGGACGTGCATGAGGAGCCCTACATCGTTGCCGGCAACCAGCTGGTGCTGGAGCCGGGCATGGCGTTCAGCGTCGAGCCGGGGATCTACCAGGCGGGCCGCTGGGGTGCGCGGATCGAGGACATCGTCGTCGTGACCAGCGACGGCGTGGAGTCGGTCAACAACCAGCCGCACGAGCTGGTGATCGTCTGAGCTAGGCGGCTCTGAACATCTTGCGGTAGGCCAGCGGCGAGACGCCGAGGCTGTTGCGCAGGTGGTGCCGCAGCGAGGCCGACGTACCGAGCCCTGCTGCTTCAGCGATCCGGTCGACCGGCAGGTCTGTCGTCTCCAGCAGGTGGCAGGCGTGCCGGATCCGCTGCTGCAGCAGCCAGGTGCCGGGGGACTGGCCGGTCTCGGCCTTGAAGCGCCGACTGAACGTGCGCACACTCATCCGCGCGTACGACGCCAGGCAGGCCAGGCTGAGCTCCTGGTCGAGCCGCTCCAGCGCCCACGCCCTGGTCGGCCCGGTGCCCTCAGTGCCCTCGTCCGGGATCACCCGCTCGATGAACTGGGACTGGCCACCGTCCCGCCACGGCGGTACGACGCAGTGCCGGGCGGCGCGGTTCGCCACTTCGCTGCCGAAGTCGCTGCGGATCAGGTGCAGGCACAGGTCGACGCCGGCGGCCAGCCCGGCCGAGGTGACCACGTCGCCGTCGTCGATGAACAGCAGGTCCTCGTCGAGCTTCACCTGCGGGTAGAGCGCGCGGAACAAGTCGGCACGGATCCAGTGCGTCGTCGCTGGCCGGCCGTCGAGGATCCCGGCCGCGGCCAGCACGAACGCGCCGGTGCAGATCGAGGCGATCCGGGTGCCCGGGCGGATCAACGCGAGCGCCTCGGCGACGTCGTCGGGGAGCGTGCCTCGGCTGCGCGGCTCGGGGAGGTAGGTGCCGGGGATGATCACGGTGTCGGCCTCGGCGAGGATCTCGGCGCCGAAGTCCGGGACGATCGTGAACCCGGCCGCGGCCCGGACCGGTTCGGCGCGGACGCCGCAGACCTTCACGTCGTACAGGTTGGTCCCGTCGGTGCTGGTCGCGTTGCCGAAGACCGTCGGCGGGATGGTCAGGTCGAAGCCGACCACCGGGTCCAGGGCCAGGACGGCGATCCGGTGCGGGCTCATGGCCATATCTTGACACATGGTGGCGGTCAGGCCACTGGTTTGCCGCGAAACCGGTCCGCATACTCGCTGGGTGACCGAGATCCTGGAGAAGAAGACGTACCGGCTGCACCGCGCCTGGCCGGTCGCTGCCGTCGGGTTCGTCACGCTGATCGGCGCCGCCGGCTTCCGGTCGGTGCCCAGCGTGCTGCTCGACCCGTTGCACGAGGAGTTCGGCTGGTCGCACGCGACGATCTCGGCCGCCGTCTCGATCAACCTGCTGCTCTACGGGCTGATCTCGCCGTTCGCGGCCGCGCTGATGGACCGGCTCGGGCTGCGCAAGGTGGTCAGCGGCGCCCTGGTGCTGATCGCGCTCGGCAGCGGGCTGACGATCTTCATGGACTCGTCGTGGCAGCTGCTGCTGTGCTGGGGGCTGCTGGTCGGCGTCGGAACCGGCTCCATGTCGATGACGTTCGTGGCGACGATCACCGGGCGGTGGTTCGTCGAGCGGCGCGGGCTGGTCACGGGGATTCTGACGGCGGCTGGTGCTACTGGGCAGCTGGTGTTCCTCCCGCTTATTGCTGCGCTTGCTACGTCGTACGGGTGGAGGGTGCCGGCACTGGTCGCGGCTGGTGCCGCGCTGGCCGTGGTGCCGTTGGTGCTGCTCTTCCTGCGGGACTACCCGAGTGACGTCGGCCTGCGCGCGTACGGCGCCCCGGAGGGGAGCTTGGCCGGGCAGCGGGTGACCACCACTGGTAGCAGCGCGCTGCGAGCGCTGACGGCGCTCCGGGACGCTTCTCGCCGTCCGGCGTTCTGGTTGCTGGCCGGTGGGTTCGCGATCTGCGGGGCGTCGACGAACGGACTGGTCGGGACGCACTTCGTGACCGCCGCGCACGACCACGGCATGCCGGTGACGACCGCCGCGTCGCTGCTCGCGCTGGTGGGGATCTTCGACGTCGGCGGGACGATCGTGTCGGGCTGGCTGACCGACCGCTGGGATCCGCGGTACTTGCTGATCGCGTACTACTCGCTGCGCGGTCTGTCGCTGCTGGTGCTGCCTTCGCTGCTCGGGCCGACGGCGCAGCCGAGCGTTTGGGTGTTCATCATCTTCTACGGGCTGGACTGGGTGGCGACTGTTCCGCCGACTGTGGCGCTGTGCCGGGAGTGGTTCGGCGTGGACGGGCCGATCGTCTTCGGCTGGGTGTTCGCGTCGCACCAGGTGGGTGCTGCGCTCGCTGCTACCGGCGCTGGAGCGATCCGCGACGTGCAGGGGAGCTACAACCTCGCGTGGTACCTGGCGGGTGGGTTGTGTGCTGCTGCCGCACTGATGTCCGCGAGCATCGGGCGGCGTCTGGTCGTCCCTGCCTGATCGGCTAGCCTCGACTTTGGTTGAGGTTGGTCGAAGGGAGCAGGTCATGGACATCGAACCGGGTGAGCTCACCGTCGGACAGCTGTCCGACCGCAGCGGTGTCGCGATCTCCGCGCTGCACTTCTACGAGCGCCAGAACCTGATCCTCAGCCGCCGCACCGCCGGTAACCAGCGTCGCTACAAACGCGACACGCTGCGCCGCGTCGCGCTGATCCGGATCGCGCAGCGTGTCGGCATCCCGCTCGCCGAGGTCGCCGCGATCCTGGCGCTTCTTCCCGACAACCGCACGCCCACTCGGCAGGACTGGGAGCACATCTCGGAGTGCTGGCAGGCCGAGCTCGACCGCCGCATCCTTCAGCTCGAACAACTGAGAGACGACTTCAAGGACTGCGTGGGCTGCGGTTGTTTGTCGTTGGACCGTTGCGGGTTGGCCAATCCGTACGACGTACTGGCGAAGAACGGGCCGGGGCCGCAGCGCTTGGTTGATCCTGCAGGCAACCCGTGTCACCCGGGTGCGGCGTGCCAGGACAGCACCTGCGGAGCAACTGCGTAGGCGCCAGCTCGGGGTGGTGGGGTGCCGAGCGAAGCGAAGGCCCGGGGCGGCCGGCTCCTCTCCCTCCCTCGCTTTTCCACAGGTTGGGCGATGGAGCCCACGCGTTGGGGGTGGGGGCGTCTAGGGTCTTTGCCATGGGTGATGCGTTGAAGCTGTCCGAGGCTCGTGCGGCGACTGCTGCTGGGGTGATCTCCGCCATCGCGGGGGAGTCGGCTCGGTTGCGGGAGGACCAGGAGACGGCGGTTGCGGCGCTGTGTGAGCCCAATGCCCGGGTGCTCGTGGTGCAGGCGACCGGGTGGGGCAAGTCGGCGGTCTACTGGGCGGGCACGGCGATCCGGCGGTCGGAAGGCGCCGGGCCGACGTTGGTGGTCTCGCCGTTGCTGTCGTTGATGCGGGACCAGGTGGCCGCGGCGGCGCGAGCAGGCCTGCGGGCCGCGACGTTGAACTCCTCGAACTTCGACGCCTGGTCGGACATCGAGAACGATCTGCGCTCGGGTGCGATCGACGTGCTGCTCGTCTCGCCTGAGCGGCTGGCCAACCCGGGGTTCGGCCGTCGCGTGCTCGACGGGCTCGCGGGGCAGATCGGGCTGCTGGTGATCGACGAAGCCCACGCGGTCTCCGACTGGGGGCACGACTTCCGCCCGGACTACCGGCGCGTCTCCGACGTACTCCAGAAGCTCAACCCGAAGACCCCCGTCCTCGCCACCACAGCGACCGCGAACACCCGCGTCACCGAGGACGTCGCGCACCAGCTTGGTGCCTCCACGCTCGTCCTCCGTGGACCGCTCGCGCGCTCGAGCCTCCAGCTCGCGGTCGTCGACGCGCTGTCCCCGCTCGACCGGTTCGCTTGGGTCGTCGACCACCTCCCGAAGCTCCCCGGTTCCGGCATCGTCTACACGCTGACCGTCGCCGACGCGCAGCGCCTGGCCGCCGCGATCCAGGAGGTCCACGGCGCGGCCGTCCCCGTCGCGGCGTACACCGGTGGCCTGGAAGCCGGCGAGCGCGAGTTCCTCGAGGACGCGCTCCGCGAGAACCGCCTGAAAGCGCTCGTCGCGACCTCCGCGCTGGGCATGGGCTACGACAAACCCGACCTCGGTTTCGTCGTCCACGTCGGTTCGCCGCCGTCGCCGGTTTCGTACTACCAGCAAGTCGGCCGGGCCGGCCGCGGCATCGACCACGCGGTCGTCGCGCTGCTTCCATCGGACGCCGACGCCGGCGTCTGGGACTACTTCGCGACCGCGACCATCCCCGTCCCCGAGCAGGTGAACCGGCTGCTCGCCGGCCTCTCGGCGTACGGGCCCGATCAGCCGGCGACCGTCCCGTCGCTGGAGGCCGAGACCGGGCTCCGCCGCGGCCGCGTCGAGCTGATGCTGAAGCAGCTGGCGGTCGACGGCGCCGTCGAGCGGGTCGAGCGCGGCTGGGTGCGGACCGACGCCGAGTGGACCTTCGACGCCGCCCACTACGACGGCATCGTCGCCGTACGCCGCCGCGAGGCCGACATCATGCGCGCCTACACCCGCGGTGAACGTTGCCTGATGCAACTGCTCCAGGAGTCGCTGGACGACCCGACCGCCGAGCCGTGCGGCCGCTGCTCGGTCTGCCTCGGCCTGCTCCCGGACCCGCTCACCGCCGCGCCTGATCCGGCGACGGTCGAGACGATCACCCGCCAGCTGCGCGGCGAGACCCACGTCCTCGAACCGCGCAAGATGTGGCCGGGCGGAGCCTTCGGCGCGAAGGGCAAGATCCCGCCGGCGTTGCTGGCCGATCCCGGCCGCACGATCGTGTACGCCGACGCGCCGGAGTGGCGCGAGGTGCTGCGCTCGGTCTTCGGCGACAGCCCTGATCCCGCGCACGTCGAGGCGCTGAAGTCCGGCTGCGTCGCGGCCCTGTCCCGCTGGCGCGACGCCTGGTCCCGCCGGCCCGAGGTGGTCGTCCCGCTCCCGGCAGCCGGGTATCGCCCGCTCACGACGGCGATCGCCGACCACCTCGCCGAGATCGGGCGGCTGGAGCGCACCGAGCTCACCCTGCACCCGTCGGCGCTCGACGAAGGTCTGTCGTCGGCCGAGGAGGCGAAGGTCTGGCGCGACGCGATCGAGATCGACGGAACGACGACACAGGCGGTCGCGGGCCGCTCGGTCCTGCTGGTGGTCGACGCGTCGTCGTCCCAGTGGCCGATCACCGTCGCGGCCGCCAAACTCCGCGAAGCAGGAGCGGCCGCCGTACTGCCGCTCCTGATCCACAGGCGTCCGTAGGAGGCGAGGACTAGCAGTTCAGCGTGCCCGAGCGCAGTGCGTGGTTGGCGTCGTTCGAGTCGTCGGACCACACGACCGGCTTGTGTCCGCCGCTGCAGGTCGGGGCGATCGCGAAGCCCTCGTTGTTGAAGTTGCCCATGCCGGTGGGGCGGGCATAGACAGCGGTCGATGCGAACTTGCCCGCCGTGTTGATCGCGAGCGTCGACGTACGACCGTCGCATGTGTCGTCGCAGGCCGCCCACAGCCGACCGGTCGAAGGTTCGAACTCCAGGTCCATCACCGCGCTGAAGCCGCTCGGGATGGTCGCGACGCGAGCGACCGCGCCGCCCTGCGACAGCGCGTACGCGTAGATCGTCCCGTTCGCTTCGAGGCCGACGAAGAAGAGTCCGGAGCCGTGGCCCGGGTACGAGCCAGGGGAGTACGCCGACCCGGTGCGTTCGTCGCGGAAGCCGTGGGCGGTGAGGAAGCTGTCGGGGATCCACGAGATCCCCTCCGGGCCGCTGTTCGCCTCGACTGAGGGGAGGTCCGACTTCAGGTTCCACTCCGCTGTCGCGTTGGAAGACCCCGAAGGATCGAAGCGCAGCACCTTCGGCAGGCTCGTGCCGCTCTTGCTGTTGTCGCGCTCGGTCGCCACGAACAGACCCTCAGGCGTGTGCACGACACCCTCGGCGTCCGGATCGCCGCTTCCGTTGGCGTACCGCAGAGTCTTCGTCACATCCGCCCGCCACACTGACCCGTTCGGGACCAGCCGGTACAGCTTCCCCGGCCCGTTGTTCGCCGCCCACAGCACCCCGGCCGACTCGAACGACAGGCCACTCAGGTTCTCCCCGAACGCGTTCGACGCGTCCGCGACAGCGACCGAAGACCCACCCGGCCAAGCGCCCTGCGACGACCCGCCACCACTGCACGCGTTCGCCGAGCCCCGAGTCGAAGCGGTCGTCGTCGCGAACCCGCCGACCCCATCCGCGCACCGCCCGTACGTCGTACTGGCGTGCTCGCTCCACTCGTACGAGTCGATCAGCGTCGAGCCCTTGTACAGCCGCGCCTCGACGTCGCTACCCAGCCCGTACGACGACTCGACGTCGAGCACCAGGTACCCGCCGGCCGCGATCGACGTCCCCGACTTCACCTTGTACGAGTGCGAGTTGTCGTTGTCCTTGACGATCCAGCCCGAGACGTCCGCGGCCGTCGTACCGGTGTTGACCAGCTCGACCCAGTCGCCCGGCGACCCGCCGTTGGACTCGATCTCGTTGATCCGGACCGGACCGGGTTCGGCCGCGGCGGCCGAAGCCGCTCCCGAGAGTCCGAGCGCGAGAACCGACAGAGCAGCGGCGGCGCAGGCCGCCTTTCCACGCCAATGTGTACGCAGCACAGCTGTGGTCCTTTCCTCACCGGGAGCAGCAGACGCCGCACCTCGGGAAAGCTTCAGCGACACCGACAGCCAGCAGCTGAACACACAGCGAATTGTCAGCTCCGCAGCGCCACGCTGGTCTCGGTGAACGACTTCAGGTCCGCGATCAGCCGCACCCACCCCTCGCCGACCATCTCCCGGATCCGCGAGCCGGGCTCGAACCCGGTGTGGACGACGGTCAGCTTCACTTGGTCGTCCACCGGCTCGAGGGTGAACGTCACCGTCGACAGCGGCTCGTCCTTCGTCGCCGCCTCGTCCTCGGCCGACAGCCCAGCGGCCGCCGCGAACTCCGGCGTCACCACGTGCCACGTGTAGGCGAGTCGCCGATAAGGCTCGTGCTCGACGACCTTCTGGCCGGCGCCGGCCATCGTCACCTCGCCCATCTTCCACTCCATCGGCGACCCCGGCTGCCAGTCGGTCTCGTGGTGCAGCCCCCAGTACTCGGTGGTGAACTCGGGCTCGGTCAGCGCCCGCCAGAGCTTCTCGGGCGTGGTCCGGATGTAGGTGGTGTAGACGAAGTCGTTGTCGCTCATGGTCTGCTGCTCCAAGGTGGTCTTGAGGTCGGCGAGCAGGCGGACCCGCCGCCGGTCGTACCGGGTGATCCACCGGTCCGCGATCGCGTTGATCGGTTCGGCGTTCAGGTAGTGCAACTTCTCCCGGCCGCGCCGCACGGTGCTGACCAGGTTCGCGGCCTCCAGTACGGCGAGGTGCTTGCTCACCGACTGCCGCGCCATCGCCAGCACCGCGCACAGCTCGCGCAGGGTCTGGCCGTTGCGCGCGTTCAGCTCATCGAGCAGCCGGCGCCGGCTGGGGTCCGCGAGAGCGCGGAACACGTCGTCCATCACGCTGTGCACTCCTAACAGGCAGCTCAGTGGCTGCCTTTTTACGATAGGCAGCCAAAAAGCTGCCTGTCAAAGTGCTGCACAACTTCGGCATGACTTCGACGCGCGCAGGGCACTCGTCTGGCTGTGACAGACCCCGGAAAACTCGTCCTGGTCACCGGCGTGACCGGTTACATCGGCGGCCGCCTGGTCCCCGAGCTGCTCAAGGCCGGCTACCGCGTCCGCGCGATGGCCCGCAACCCGCGCCGCCTGGAGAGCCGCGACTGGTACGACGACGTGGAGGTGGTCGAGGCCGACGCCGCCGACCAGCACCAGGTCGAGGCCGCGCTCGAAGGCGTCGACGTCGCGTACTACCTGATCCACGCGCTCGGCACCGGCAAGAAGTTCGAGGCCCGCGACCGGCACAGCGCGCGCACCTTCGGCGCGGCCGCACGCCAGGCCGGGGTCGGGCGGATCGTTTATCTCGGCGGGCTCTATCCCGAGGGCGAGGAGCTGTCGCCGCACCTCGGTTCGCGCCGTGAGGTCGGCGAGATCCTGCTCGCGTCCGGCGTACCGACGACCGTACTGCGGGCGGCGGTGATTCTCGGTTCCGGGTCGGCGTCGTTCGAGATGCTCCGGTACCTGACCGACCGGCTGCCGGTGATGGTGACACCGCGCTGGCTCGACACCCGGATCCAGCCGATCGCCGTACGGGACGTGCTGCACTACCTGGTCGGCAGCGCCGCGATGCCGGCCGAGGTGAACCGCGGCTTCGACATCGGCGGCCCCGACGTGCTCACGTACCGCCAGATGATGCAGCGGTACGCCGATGTCGCGCATCTCAAGCGCCGCCGGATCGTCACGCTCCCGCTGCTCACGCCGTCGCTGTCGAGCCACTGGGTCGGCCTGGTGACACCGGTGCCGAACAGCATCGCCCGGCCGCTGGTCGACAGCCTGATCCACGAGGTGGTTCGCAAGGAGCACGACATCGCGCGGTACGTGCCCGACCCGGCGCCAGGGCTGATCGGCTTCGACCGGGCGGTCGAGTTGGCGCTGAAGCGCATCCAGGACCTCGATGTCACGACGAGCTGGGCGTCCGCGGCGACTCCAGGCGTACCGAGTGATCCGTTGCCGAGCGACCCGGACTGGGCCGGCGGTTCCCTGTACGTCGACGAGCGGGAGAGCGCGATCTCGGCGACGCCGGAGCAGCTCTGGGCAGTGATCGAGGGGATCGGCGGCGGCAACGGCTGGTACTCCTGGCGGCTCGGCTGGTGGGCACGCGGGCTGCTCGACCGGATCTTCGGCGGGCCCGGACTTCGGCGCGGGCGCCGGAACCCGAAGGACCTGTCGGTGGGCGACCCGCTCGACTGGTGGCGCGTCGAGGAGATCGACGAGCCGAAACTGCTGCGGCTGCGCGCCGAGATGCGGCTGCCGGGGCTGGCCTGGCTGGAGCTGATCGTCGACGAGGACGCCGAGGGGCGGACCGTCTTCCGGCAGCGCGCGCTGTTCCACCCGCGCGGGCTGCCCGGGCAGCTGTACTGGTGGGCGATCAAGCCGTTCCACGGGATCGTCTTCGGCGGGATGCAGCGCAACGTCGCCGAGGCCGCGGAGCAACAATCGTCTTGACGCGGGCCTGACCATAGAGGCGTGGAGATCAACAGCCTGGGCTACCGGACCGACCTCATACTGCTCTCGCTCGGCGGGAGTGTGGTGAGCGACGCCGCCGATCACGTGGTGGTGCGGACGCCGCAAAACCCGACCTTCTGGTGGGGGAACTTCCTGCTGTTGCGGTCGGCGATCGGCGCGGGGGAGCTGGGCCGGTGGCTGGAGGTGTTCGCGGCGACGTTCCCGGATGCCAAGCATGTTGCCTTCGGCATCGACTCGGTGGACGGGTCGGCGGCTGACGAGGACGAGCTGGCGGCGGCCGGGTTGCGGATCGAGCGGAGCACGGTGATGACCGCGCGCTCGGTCGTTCCACCGGCACGGCCGAACACGACGTCGGAGTACCGGTTCCTGAGCAGCGACGACGACTGGGAGCAGCTGATCGGTCTGACGCTGGCGGCGAACCCGATGGACCTCGACGGGTACGAGGACTTCGTACGCCGTCGCGAGGCCGCGCACCGGGTGGTTGTCGAAGCGGGGCACGGGCAGTGGTTCGGGGCGTTCGAGGGCGGGCGGCTGCAGGCGTCGCTGGGGTTGCTGACGGACGGGTCGGGGGTGGCGCGGTTCCAGGACGTTCAGACGCATCCGGACGATCGGGGTCGGGGGATCGCGAGCACGCTGGTGCACACTGCGTCGGAGTACGGGTTCGGGGAGTTGGGCGCGGAGACGCTGGTGATGGTGGCGGATCCGGAGTACCTGGCGATCCGGATCTACCGGGCGCTGGGGTTCGAGGGGACCGAGACGCAGATCCAGCTCACGAAGCCTGCGCCGTAGGCGCGGGAAGCTAGGCGGGGGCGCCGGGGGGAGGAGGGTGCGGGGAGCGCGGTGCCTCGACGCGTGCGGGCCCGGACGCGGGCGGCGTGAAAGGGTGGACGCATGACTGGTTCGCGTGGGGTTGCGCTGGTGACGGGTGGGAGTCGCGGGATCGGCGCGGCGGCCGCGATCGCGTTGGCCGGTGACGGGTGGGACGTCGGGATCAGCTACCGGACGCGTGAGGACGAGGCCGCACATGTGGTCGCCGCGTGTGAGGCTGCGGGGCGGCGGGCGGTCGCCGTACGGGCGGATGTCGCCGAGGCTGCTGAGATCGAGTCGCTTTTCGACGCGGTGACGCGGGAGCTGGGCGCGATCGGGGCCGTGGTCAGCAACGCGGGGATTGTTTCGCCTGCTGGGCGGGTCGATGAGTACGACGTCGAGCGGCTCGAGCAGGTGTTCCGGGTGAACGCGATCGGGGCGTTCCTGGTGGCGGGTGCGGCGGTGCGGCGGATGTCGACGGCGCACGGCGGCGCGGGCGGGGTGATCGTGAACGTGTCGTCGCGGGGTGCGGTGCTCGGGTCGGCGGGGGAGTACGTCGACTACGCGGCGAGCAAGGCCGCGGTCGACACGCTGACCCTCGGGCTCGCGAACGAGGTCGCCAAGGAGGGGATCCGGGTGCTGGGGATCCGTCCCGGGCTGATCGAGACCGAGATCCACGCCGAGGGCCGGCTGGAACGGATCGGCACCACCCCGCCGCTCGGCCGCCCGGGCAAGGTCGAAGAGGTGGCCGAGCTGATCGCGTTCCTGGCCTCGGACCGCGCGTCGTACATGACGGGCTCGATGGTGGACGTCGCCGGCGGCCGGTAGGGCCGGAGCACCCCGGGGCGCGTTTCCCGCGCTGCTCCCGCCCGCGCTGCTCCCCGCCCGCGCTGCTCCCCGCCCGCGCCGCGGGTCCGCGTCAGCTGTTCGGGTGCGCGAGACGGGTTGAGGTCGGTCGGCCTCTCACCGTGATCTCCTCACCGGCGTGCCAGTGCGCGGCCTCGGACGGCGCCGCTTCGTCCACCGCTGTCATCGACGCCACCACATGCCGGTCGGTCTGCTTCGCCAGATCGCTCAACCGGGCGGCCTCGTTCACGGGGTCGCCGATCACCGTGTACTCGTACCGCCGTACGTCGCCGACCGTCCCGGCGACCACCGTGCCCGCGGTGACCCCGATCCCAGCCGTTGCCTCCGGCAACTCCTCGGTCAGCCGCTCGGCGAGCGCCCGGCCCGCCCGGAGAGCGCTCCCTGCCGCATCCGGGAGCTCGGTCGGCGCGCCGAAGACCGCGAGCACCGCGTCCCCGGCGAACTTGTTCACGAATCCGTCGTTGCGGTCCACCTCGTCGACCACGACGGCGAAGAAGCGGTTGAGCAGCTGAACCACTTCGGCCGGCGGTCGCCCAGCGGCCAGCTCCGTCGACCCGACCAGATCCACGAACAGCACGGCGGCGAACCGCTCCTCGCCGCCGAGCGAGTCACTCGTCAGCGCCTCCCGGACGACGTCCGGTCCGACGTACCGGCCGAAGACGTCGCGGATCCGCTCCCGCTCACGCAGCCCTGCGGCCATCTGGTTGAAGCCGGACTGCAGCGACCCGAGCTCGGTGCCGTCGAAGACCGGGATGCGGACGTTGAGCTCTCCGTCGCCGATCACCGAGAGCGCGTTCCGCACCGAGCGCACCGGCGCGACCACGGACTTGGCCGACAGCAACGTGAGCAACCATCCGCAGACCAGGACGACCGTGCCGAGCACGAGGATGATCACCGAGAGCCGGGTCGACGAGACGTCCTTCTCGATCAGCGCGATCACCGCGGTCAGCATGAGCCCGAGCACCGGTACGGCGGAGCCGGCCGCCCAGAAGAACACCGTGCGCGCCTTCAGCCCGGCCGCGAGCAGCCTGCGCGGCGGCGCGCCGTCCGCGAGCGCCCGCGCGGCGATCGGCCGGAGCGCGAACTCGGTCAGCAGGTACGACGCCGCGCAGGTGACGATGCCGCCGTCGAAGGTCGTGACTAGAACGCGGAGCACGCTCTCCGGCTGCAGCGCCAGCGTGAGCAGGCTGAAGAAGATTGTCCCGAGCAACCACAGGACGACCTCGATCATGGTCAGCCGCAACGGCAGCTGCAGCGTCGCGATCTGCTCCTTGCGGGTCGCCGGGCGGTCCTGCAGCACCCAGTTGGTCACCCGGAGCGCGAGCCGTGTGCTCCAGACCGCGCCGACCAGCAGCGCGAACAGGAAGTACGACGGGAACGCGATCCATCGGACCAGGCTCAGCTCGTCACCGACCGGCGGACCGGGCAGCACCCAGACCGCGAGCACGAACACGACGACCGCGCCGATCACGTTGGTGCCGATCGAGAAGAAGGTCAGCAGCAGCTGTACGCGGATCCGCAGCACGCGCGGGCTCTGGTCGACCGGACCCAGCAACCACGACCCGAAGGGCCTGCGCTGCAGCACCACTTCGGGGCTGCTGCTCTCCGGCATCATGCCTATAGTCTGCTGGGTCCGGGCGCTCGAGCGGAGCACCGCCCCGCGGTTGGGCCGGGTCGCTACCGTGGCCGCATGGGTGTGCGGTGGAAGCCGTGGGCGCTGACGGCGGTGGTGATCGCCGGGGCCGCCGCGTGCTCGGAACCCAGCCGGAGTGAGGCGCCAACACCGTCCACCGCTACCAGCCGGAGTGATGCGCCAACACCGTCCGTCGCTACCAGTCAACCGCCCGCTTCTCCTCCCGCTCCACGCGAGCCGCTGGTTGTCGTCGTTCACCCGACTCGTGCGGCCCAGGACGTCGACCTGGCCACCGCCCGCCGGGTAGCCGCGGGTGGCGTGAAGACCTGGCGCGGTTTCCGCATCGTCACCAGCGCCGACCAAGTAGCCCGCGACCTCGACGCTTTGGCCGTCGTCCCCGCCTCCAAGGTCACCCCGATCGTCCGCCCCTGGACGGTCAACGGCATCGACCCCCTCGCCGACCCCGCCAAGTACGCGCTGACCATCGCAGGCAGCACACCCCAGCAGGTCGTCAACCTGACGATCGGCGGCGACGTCATGCTCGGCCGCCGCGTCGCGACAGCAGCCGCCCGTACGGGCGACGTCTCCCGCCCGCTCCGCGCCATCGGCCCACGCCTGAGATCCGCCGACCTCACCGTCGTGAACCTCGAGAGCACGCTCTCCCGCGCCGGAAACCCCCAGCAGGGCGGCGACTCCTTCGCCGCTCCGCCCGGCGTCGTCGCCGGCCTGCGCGACGCCGGTGTCGACATCGTCTCGCTGGCCAACAACCACACCGGCGACTTCCAGGACCGCGCCCTGGTCGAGACCGTCCGCCAGGTCCGGGCCGGCGGCATCCAACCGGTCGGTGCCGGAAGCAACTACACCGAGGCGTCCCGCCCGGTGGTGGTGACCCGCGACGGCGTCCGCTTCGGCTTCCTCGCCTTCAACGCGATCGGCGAGACCCCGCGCGCCACCGCGACCAGCCCAGGCGCGTTCGAGCTGCGGATGCCCCCGCGCACCGGCCCGCTCAACCAAGCGGATCTCGCAGCGCTGACCAGCCGCATCCAAGCACTCCGCAAGACCGTCGACGTGGTCGTCGTACTGCCGCACTGGGGTCAGCAGTACACCCACGAGCCGGTTCCAGCCCAGCGGACCGTCGCGGCTGCGCTCACCCGCGCAGGCGCCGACCTGGTGATCGGCGGGCACCCGCACTGGGTGCAGAGTGCCCAGTTCTCGGCGAACAAGGCAACGGTGCACTCGCTGGGCAATCTGGTCTTCGACATGGACTTCTCGCAGCAGACGCAGGAGGGGGTCCTGCTGGAGCTGACCTACTGGGGCAAGACGCTCAAGGCGGCGAGGCTGACGCCGTACGTGATCGGCGCGGACTTCAGCCCGCGGGTGGTGAGCGGTGCCCGGGCGGAGGCGATCCTCGCCGACCTGCGCTAGCAGCTAGCCGAGCCAGCTGACGAGCACCTTGCCCATCCGGTCAAGCTGAGCAGGATTGACGACGTTGGGCAGGTCGCGGGCGCTGTGATAGGCGGCGTACGGCGTACTGCCGAGGCGGGCGCCCGGGAGTCCGGCGCGGACGAAGGACCAGTGGTCGCTCGACCTGTTCACGCAGCTGCGCGTCCGTACGCCGACGCGCGCCGCTGCTGCCAGCAGCTCGTTGCGGGTGGTCAGCTGCGAGTCGTTGGCCGAGCAGGCTGGTACGACGGTGCCGACGCCGACCCGATCGAGCGAGACCATGCCGCGGACCGCCTGCCGCTGCGCGGTGGGTAGGGAGGCGACGTAGGCGCGTGAACCGTAGTGGTGGTTGGCGTCGCCGTCGCCGCGCGGCTCCTCGGCGCCGAAGGCAATGAACGCGGTCGGGAGGCGCGGGGTGGCGAGCTGGGCGGCGCGCAGCAGGACGGCGATGCCGGAGGCGTTGTCCTCGGCTCCTGGTGCCTGGGGGACCGTGTCCAGGTGGGCGCCGACGACCAGATGCGGCTTGCTGGGATCGAAGCCGGGTCTGGTGGCGATGAGGTTCCAGCTGGTGCCGGCGCGGACCGGTACCTCCCAGGAGACACCTGCAGGAACCTGCAACTTCTGACGGCGGACTTGATAGCCGGAAGCTTTGAACCGACCCTCCAACCACGCCAGAGCTCGCAGATAGGTGCTGCTGGTCGCTTCCCGTGGGCCGAGCCCGGCCAGGTGTCGCACGGTGGACATGGGGTCGTCCACTACCGGCGGGGGAGTCGGGGTAGGCGTTGGAGTCGGGGTGGTCCGAGTGCTGGGGCTGGCAGGAGGAGGTGTCGTGGGCGCGGGTGACACCGTGCTGCTGGTGCAGGCGGTGGCCGCCAGCACGGTGAGCAGAACAGCGATGCGCATGCCTCCATCCTGCCCACGCTGGGCAACTTGGCACGGTGCTGCCCCTGGCTCTAATCGGCCGCGTCATCGGCCTGTCCGCTGGGTAGTGTCCAGCGAACGACGTCTGCGAACGACCGCGGCGAATGACCCCCTGAATGCCTCGGGAGCCCCCTGTGACCCACGACCGCCACTCCTACGCCGAACCGGCCCTGGTCCGTACCACCCATCTGGACCTGGAGCTGGATCTCGACTTCACCGCCAAGGTGCTGGTCGGCACCGCCACGCACACCCTGGCCTGGAGTGGGCCCGGCGACCGCCTGATCCTGGACAGCCGCGACCTGACCGTCCTGCAGGTGGAGGGCTCGACCGCTGACGGCTGGGAGCCGCTGGAGCACAACCTGGCCTTCCCGGACGACGAGCTGGGCTCCGCACTGACCATCCGCACCGCCGGGCACGAGCAGGTCCGCGTGAGCTACCGGACCGCGCCGACGGCGACCGGGCTGCAGTGGCTGGAGCCGGAGATGACAGCAGGCGGCGTGCTGCCGTTCATGTTCAGCCAGTCGCAGGCGATCCACGCACGCAGCTGGGTGCCGGTGCAGGACACCCCGGGCGTCCGCTTCAGCTACAGCGCGCACGTCACCGCGCCGCCGGAACTGATGGTGCTCATGAGTGCCGACAACGGCACTCAGTCCCGTCGTACCGGTTCGTACGACGTGGTGATGCCGGAGCCGATCCCGTCGTACCTGCTGGCGATCGCGGCCGGCGACCTGGTGTTCGAGCCGATCGGTGAGCGGGCCGGCGTCTGGGCCGAGCCGGAGATGGCCAAGCGGGCCGCCACCGAGTTCAGCGACACCGAGGAGATGATGCGCGTCACCGAGGCGCTCTTCGGCCCCTACCGCTGGGGTCGGTACGACGTCCTGGTGCTGCCGCCGTCCTTCCCGTACGGCGGGATGGAGAACCCGCGGATGACGTTCGCCACCCCGACCGTGGTGATCGGCGACAAGTCCCTGGTCAGCGTGATCGCGCACGAGCTCGCGCACAGCTGGTCCGGCAACCTGGTCACCCAGGACAGCTGGGACGACATCTGGCTGAACGAGGGCTTCACGTCGTACGTCGAGAACCGGATCGTCGAGGCGGTCTACGGGACCGAGCTGGCGGTGATGGAGACCGCGATCAAGCAGCACTCGACCGTGCTCAAACTCGACCCGCTGACCCCGGCCCAGCTCGCCGTCGAGCTACCGGGGCTCAATCACGGCACCGAGTACCACGGCACGACCTCGCTCGGGCCGCTGAAGGGCTCGTGGTTCCTGTCCTGGCTCGAGGAGCGGTTCGGGCGCGAGGTGTTCGACCCGTTCCTGCGCGGGTACTTCGACCGGTTCGCGTTCCGCAGCATCAATTCCGAGGACTTCGTCGCGCACCTGCAGGAGCACCTGCTGACGCCGCGGCCCGGTGTGGTGACGGCGGACGAGGTCGCGGCCTGGCTGGACGAGCCGGGCATCCCGCAGTTCGCGGCGCGGGCGCAGTCGGACCGCTTCGAGGTAGTGGACCAGTTGCGCGACAACTGGCTGCGCACCGGTGAGCTGCCGGCCGGCGGCAAGAGCTGGACGACGCAGGAGTGGCTGCGCTTCCTGGACGCCGCGCCGGACGTGCTGAGCGCCGAGCAGCTGCAGGAGCTCGACCGCGAGTTCGCCCTGACCGGTACGGCGAACGGCGAGATCGCCCGCCGCTGGTACTCGATCGTTGCCGCCAGCGCCTACACCCCGGCGTACGACGAACTGGCGACGTTCCTGACCCGCGTCGGCCGGATGAAGCTGGTACTGCCGGTCTACAAGGCGCTGAGCGCGTCGGAGGAGGGCCGGGAGTTCGCGGCGCGGGTGTTTGCGACCGCTCAGCCCGGCTACCACCCGATCACGACCGCTGCGGTCCAGAAGATCCTGGCGGCCGCCCGCTAACGTCTGGGGTATGTCAGCGGAGCTCGATCGCCCAGGTGTCGTCCAGGCGCTGTTCCGGCCGGGGTCGCGGGCCGCGCCTGGGCAGGGTCGCCGGACGCCGCGCGACTGGGTGGTCGACACGCTGTTCGTGCTGCTCGCGATCGGTGGCAGCCTGCTGCCTCCGGCGGCGCCAGGACCGGACCCGAAGCTGCCGCTGCCGCCGGAGGGCGTCAACCTGGCGTTCGGACTGGTTGCTGCCGCGGCGTTGCTGCTGCGACGGCGATGGCCGGTCGAGCTCGTCGTCGTGCTGACGCTGCTCTCGGTGTTCTTCCCGGCGGTGGGCACGGCGAGCGCGCTGGCGCTCTTCTCGGTCGCGGTGCACCGGCGGCCGGCGGTCAGCCTGTCGATCCTGTTGCTGGCCACCGGGTCGGCCGCGCTGCAGTTCTGGCTCTACCCGATCAAGCTCGACATCCCGTACGGCTACCAGTTCGTCGTGGGCTTCGTCGCGCTGATGTGTCTGGCGTCGGTCGCCTGGGGGATCGTCGTACGGACGAGGCGGCAGCTGCTGCTCTCCATGGAGGAGCGGGCGCGGCGGGCCGAGTCGGAGCAGGAGATGCGCGTCGAGCAGGGGCGCCAGCGGGAGCGGGAGCGGATCGCGCGGGAGATGCATGACGCGCTCGGGCATCGGCTGTCGTTGCTGAGCGTGCACGCGGGGGCGCTGGAGTTTCGGCCGGACATGCCCGCGGACGAGCTGGCGGTGACGGCCGGGGTGATCCGGGCGAGTGCGCGGGAGAGCATGGATGACTTGCGGGCGATCGTCGGCGTACTGCGGGGGCCTGGGCTGAGCGATCCGGGTGGGCAGCGGCCGCAGCCGGGGATCGAGGAGATCGCCGGGCTGGTCGAGGAGTCGGTGGCTGCGGGGATGCAGGTGCGGTTCCAGCCGCTGGATGGCGAGGCTGTCGGGTTGCCGGCGGCCACTGGGCGGCACGGCTACCGGATCGTGCAGGAGGGGCTGACCAACGCGCGCAAGCACGCGCCGGGGTCGCTGGTACATGTGGAGCTGAGCGGCGGGCCGGGGGACGGGCTGACGATCGAGGTCCGGAACAGGCTGGGATCAGGCGGCCAGCCGGGATCGCAGGTTGGACTAGTTGGTTTGGTGGAGAGGGCGACACTCGCAGGCGGACGACTTGAACACGGTGTGAAGGCCGGAGAGTTCCAGCTGACCGCATGGCTGCCCTGGCCGAGCGCCTAGGCTGTGCGGCATGGCTGTTCGGGTGGTGCTGGTTGATGACGATCCGTTGGTGCGGGCTGGGCTGAAGAGCATGCTCGGGGGAGCGGACGAGCTGGAGATCATCGGCGACGCGGCCGACGGGCGGGCGGCGATCGACACCGTCGGCGAGCTGCGGCCGGACGTCGTACTGATGGACATCACCATGCCGGTGATGGACGGCTTGACCGCGACCGAGGCCGTACGCCGTCTGCCGGACGCGCCCGAGGTCGTGATCCTGACGACGTTCGGGTCCGAGCAGCACCTGCTGCAGGCGCTGCGCGCCGGAGCAGCGGGCTTCCTGCTGAAGGACTCGGCACCCCAAGAGATCGTCGACGCGGTGGTGCGGGTCGCCGACGGCGAGCCGATCCTGTCCGGCGGCGTCACCCGGCACCTGATGGACTTCGTCGCCGGTGACGCCGGAGGAACCCGCCGCGAGCAGGCCGTCGAGGCCCTCACGAAGCTGACCGACCGCGAACGCGACGTCGCCGCGGCAGTTGCCGAAGGCAAGAGCAACGCGGAGATCGCCGACACCCTCGACCTCGGCGTCGCCACCGTGAAGACGCACCTGACCCGCATCCTCACCAAGCTCGACCTGAACAACCGCGTCCAGATCGCGCTGCTCGCGCACGACGCCGGCCTCGCCTGACCCAGTCCCTAGGACGCCGTCAGGCTGGCCGGGCTCAGCTGAGGATGAGGTGGCAGCGGTGGACCTGGTGGGTCTCCCGGTAGCCGAGGGACGCATTGGTCCGCCGCATCGCCTCGTTGCTGGCTGCAGTGTCGGTCAGCAGCCCGGCGAGCTGCGGATGCCGGGCTCGGGTCTGCCGGACCTGTTCAGCTTTGATCCACCGTGACAGGCCGAGCCCGCGATGAGCGGCAGCGACGACCGTGCCGTAGTGCTGCGCGTCGCCACAACCATCACCTGGTACGACGAGTTCGGTGTACGCGACCACCTCACCCGTGGACGCGTCCAGTGCGGCGACGGTCTCCAGCAGGTCGCCGCGCTGGGCCACGACGTCGGCGACGTACCGGGTGCGCTCGACGTCCCACACCTCTTCGCCGTAGTCGATGTCGCCGACCGGTGCGTCGTTCATCGCGTTGCGGACGGCGGTGAAGCTCTCGATCAACCCGTCCGGAGGTGCACCGGCCCAGGAGGTCAGCTGGTAGCCGGCAACCGGCGCCACCGACACACAGCCATCACCCAGCGCCAGCCGTGTGTAGATGAGCCGCAGCCCAACAGCAAACCCACGTGCAGCCAGAAACGCGTCTCCAGCCGAGCCGGCTGTCGCGTCAGCCAACAGCGTCGTCGCCTCGTTCTCGGCAGCCCCCTGCAGCGCCGCCTCCAGCAGACGCGTCCCCACGCCCTGCCGCCGCTCCGCCGGATGCACCGCGAGCTCCAGCTCGGCCAGGTGCTGCTGGGAGGGCTTGCTGTTCAGCCGCAGGTACGCCGAACCGACAGGGTGCTCATCGGACGCCAGCCAGACCAGCCGGCGGCTGAACGGCCGGTAGTCGGGGTCGGTCAACGGCGTGATCGTGATGGACAAGGCGTCAACGTACCGAGGCGCACCGGCAGGCGGCAAACGGGTTCTGCGCCCTGCGGTCCGGTACGGTGCCTCGCAACGGCACCGGCCGAAAGCAGAGGGGAGTCCGGGGTGGACCAGCAGTACGGGGGCGAGCAGGTACGCACGATCGGTGCGGACCACATCGCGCTCAGGGAGCAGGTGCTGAGCGAGCTGCGGCGCCGCATCGTCGACGGCGACTACGCCCAGGGCGAGCGGCTGACCGAGAACCGTCTGGCCGACGACTTCGGGGTGTCCCGCAACCCGGTCCGCGAGGCCCTGCGGGTGGTGGAGAGCGAGGGGTTCGTCGAGATCCTGCCGCGGCGTGGTGCGGTGGTGGCGACGCTCGACGACACGGCGATCCGTGACCTGTTCGCCGTACGGAAGCAGCTGGAGACGCTGGCCGCCGGGCTCGCTGCCGAGCGGGCGACCGAGGAGGACGTCGCGCGGCTGCGCGGGTTGCTGGCGGAGGCGAACGCGGCGACGGACTCGGAGGACTTCGCGCGGGTCGCCGAGCTGAACAGCGAGCTGCACGTCGCGGTGATCGACATCAGCGGGAACCGCTGGCTGGCTTCGCTGGCGTCGGCGATGTACCACCACGTGCACTGGGTGTTCCGGGTCGGCGCAGCGCAGCGGGCGCCGCACTCGTGGGAGGAGCACATCCGCCTGGTCGACGCCATCGCCGAGGGCGACGCGGAGGCCGCGGTCGCGGCGGCCACAGCTCACATCGAAGCTGCAGCCGCCGCCGCGCTCGCCTGAGCGCCTAGCGGCCCACTGCGTACCCCTGCATCCCGCGGGGGTTCGCAGCCGCCGCCAGTACGCCGTCCGCTTCCCGCGCCACCGCACACAACCGGCCGAGGCTCCACGGATCCGACTCCGTCACCACGTGCCCACGGCGTACCAGCTCGTCCCGCACGCCGGCACCGAGCCGGCTCTCCAGCACCAGCCCACCCGGCTCGGTCGCCCGCGGGTAGAACGACGACGGGAACCCAGTGGTGTGCCAAGCAGGCGCGTCGATCGCCTCCTGCAGGTCCTGCCCACCAGCCAGCGTCCGCAGCAGGAACAGCAGCTGCCACTGGTCCTGCTGATCCCCACCCGGCGACCCACAAGCCAGCACCGGTACGCCGTCCCGCAGCACCAGCGTCGGCGTCAGCGTCGTCCGCGGCCGCTTGCCAGGAGCCAGTGACGACGCGAGCCCCTCCTCGAGCCAGAACATCTGCGCCCGGCTCCCCAGCGGGAACCCGAGCGACGGAATCACCGGCGACGACTGCAGCCACCCACCACTCGGCGTGGCTGAGATGACGTTGCCCCACCGGTCCATCACGTCGACGTGACAGGTGTCGCCACGCGTCCCGCCGTCAGGCGCCACCGTCGGCTCCCCGACAGTCGCGTCGACAGCCGCACCACTGGTCGTCACCGAAGGCAGCTGCGGCTTGCGCCCGTCCGGCTGACCAGGCCGCAGCTCCAGCGACGCCTCTGCGCCAACCAGCGCCGCCCGAGCAGCGGCGTACGCGGGGGAGAGCAGCGTCTTCAGCGGTACGTCGGCGCCGTCGCCGTACCAGGCCTCGCGGTCGGCGTACGACAGCTTCATGACCTCGACAGTGGTGTGGACGGCCTCAGCACTGGTCAGGTCAAGCTCGCTGGGGTCACCCAGCTCAGCCAGTACGGCGAGCGACTGCAGCAGCGCCGGCCCCTGGCCCCACGGACCTGTCTTCGCCACGGTGTGCCCGTGCCAGTCCAGCGTCGCCGCGTCTTCCCAGGTCGCGCTGAACGCCGCCATGTCGGCGCCGGTGATCAGCCCGGCGTGGTCCTCGCCGCTGGAGTCCCGGTGCGGCTTCTTCGAGAACTCGTCGACCGCCTCCGCGACGAAACCCTCCCGCCACGCCAGCCGAGCGCCCTCGACCTGTGCGACCAGGTCGGAGCCAGCGGACTCACCGGCAACGACCAGTCGCTCCAGAGTGTCGGCGTACGCCGGGTTCTTGAACAGCTGGTTCGCCTTGGGCCCCTGTCCGTGAGGCAGCCACAGCTCCGCAGAGGTCGGCCAGTGCTCGGTGAACAGCTCCCGCACGGTCTCGACCGTGTCACCGACCCGCGGTACGACCGGGTGCCCGTTGCGGGCGTAGTCGATCGCCGGCTCGAGCACAGTCCGCAGGGGCAGCGTCCCGTGGTCCCTGAGCAGCAGCAGCCACGCGTCGACCGCACCGGGCACTGTCGCTGCCAGCGGACCGGAGCCGGGCACCAGGTCGAGGCCCAGCGACTTGTAGTGCTCGATGGTCGCGCCCGCTGGTGCCACGCCCTGTCCGGCGAGCACCCGCGGCGTCGGGTCGGAGGCGGTCGCGACGATCGCCGGGACCTCCCCGCCAGGCCCGTTGAGGTGCGGCTCGACCACGTGCAGCACGAACCCGGCGCAGGCGGCCGCGTCGAACGCGTTGCCGCCGAGCTCCAGGACCCGCATCGCCGACTGCGACGCCAGCCAGTGCGTGGACGAGACCATCCCGAACGTGCCGCGCAGCGTGGGCCGGGTGGTGAAGGTCATCGGGCAGCTCCTGTGTCAGTCGTGTCTTGCGTACGCCGTACGTCCGGGCCGGTGCCGTCGTCGGCGACCAGGTGGCACGCGACCCGGTGTCCACCCTCCCCGATCACCCGGGACTCCGGGACGACTGTCCGGCATCTGTCCACCGCCACCGGGCAGCGGGTGTGGAACCGGCAGCCACTGGGCGGGTCGATCGGGGACGGCAGGTCGTCGCCGAGCAGCACGGGCTGCCGCGCCCGCTGGGTCGCCGGGTCGGGCACCGGAGCCGCCGACAGGAGCGCCTGCGTGTACGGATGCTTCGGTACGCCGAAGATGCGCTCCCGAGGCCCCTGCTCGACCAGCTGACCCAGGTACATCACCGCGACTTCGTCGGCCAGGTACTCGACGGCGGACAGGTCGTGCGTGATGAACAAGCAGGCGAAGCCCAGGTCCCGCTGCAGGTCAGCCAGCAGGTTGAGCACCGACGCCTGCACCGACACGTCCAGTGCGCTGGTCGGCTCGTCGGCGACGAGCAGGCTCGGCTTGGAGATCAGTGCCCGCGCGATGCTCACCCGCTGGCGCTGGCCACCCGACAGCTCGTGCGGCGAGCGGTGTGCGACCTCCGGGCGGAGCCCTACTCGCCGGAGCGAGTCAGCAACGGCTCCAGCGGTGTCCCGCTGCCGCTGCAGCCGTAGCGGCTCGCTGACGATGTCGCCGACCGACAGCCGCGGGTCCAGCGAGCCGGCGGGGTCCTGGAACACGATGGACACGTCGCGGCGGTGTTTGCGGAGCTGTCGGCGGTTGAGATGAGTGATGTCGGCATCTGCGAGCCGGACTGTCCCACCGGTCGGCTCCAGGAGCCGGACGATGCAGCGGCCGACTGTGGACTTGCCGGAGCCGCTCTCACCGACCAGGGCGACCACTGTGCCCTTGCGGATCTGCAGCGAGACTCCGTCGACAGCTCTGACCGGTCCGAAGTGCATGACCAGGTCTTCGATCTCCAACGCGTTCATCGGGCCTCCACCGGCTCACGGACCGGGTTCCAGCACGCCACCTGGTGGGCGTCTGCCGTCAGGAGCGGTTGCTCCGTCGTACAGGTGTCCAGTGCTCGGGGGCAGCGGTCGGCGAACGTGCAGGCGTCGGGCTGCTCGCTGAGCACCGGGACGAGGCCCGGGATCTCGTTGAGGCGGTCGCTGCCCGCGTGCCGTCCGGCCGCGGGCGATGCTCCGAGCAGCCCGGCGGTGTAGGGGTGAGTGGGGTGGGCGAACAGGTCGTGCACCTCGGCCGTCTCGACCACGCGGCCGGCGTACATGACGGCCACCCGGTCGGCGAGGTCGGCGACGACTCCGAGGTCGTGGGTGATCAGCACGATGCTCGTGCCGAGCCGCTCCCGCAGGCCACGCAGTACGTCGAGAATGCCGGCCTGAATGGTGACGTCGAGTGCGGTGGTCGGCTCGTCGGCGATCAGCACCTTCGGGTCGCAGGCGACGGCCATCGCGATCATCACCCGCTGCCGCATCCCGCCGGACAGCTGGTGCGGGTAGTCGTCGACGCGGCGGTCGGCCGACGGGATGCCGACCAGCTTGAGCAGCTCGATCGCGCGCTTGCGCGCCGCCGCGCGGGACAGCCCGTTGTGCACGCCGAGCACCTCGCCGATCTGGCGCCCGACGGTGAAGACCGGGTTCAGCGACGTCATCGGCTCCTGGAAGATGTACGCGATCTCGCGGCCGCGGATCGACCGCAGCGTGCGCTTGTCGGCGCCGATCAGCTCGACACCGTCGAGCTTCACCGAGCCGTCGACGCTCGCCGAGCGGGGGAGCAGGCCGGCGATGCTCATCGCGGTGACGCTCTTCCCGCAGCCGGACTCACCGACCACGGCCAGCACTTCCTGCTCAGCGACCGAGAAGTCGACCTTGTCGACGGCCGACACGTGACCGTCCTCGGTGCGGAAGCCGACCGATAGCTGCTTGACCTCGAGGATCGTGCTCATCGGCGGCTCGCTTTCGGGTCGAGGGCGTCGCGCAGGCTGTCACCGACGATGTTGAACGCGAGTACCAGCAGCATGATCGCCAGCCCCGGCATCACCGCCGCCCACGGCGCCCGGGTCGCGAACTGCTGGGCGTCGGACAGCATCGTGCCCAGGCTCGGCGCGGGCGGCTGGATGCCGAGCCCGAGGAACGACAGCACCGCCTCGCCGAGGATCGCGGCCGGGATCGCCACCGTCGCCTGCACGATCACCACCGACGCGGCGTTCGGCAGGATGTGCCGGCCGAGCACCCACAGGTCCCCGGCGCCCTCGACGATCGCCGCCGCGACGAAGTCGAGCGACTTCAGCCGCAGCGTCTCCGAGCGGACGATCCGGATCACGCCGGGGATCTGCGCGATCCCGATCGCGATCGCCGCGTTGCCGAGGCTGGCGCCGCGGATCGCGGCCAGCCCGACCGCCAGGATCAGGAACGGGAACGCCAGCACCAGGTCGGTGAACCGCGAGATCAGCGCGTCGACGGCGCGGAAGTACCCGGCCATCAGCCCGAGCGGTACGCCGACCACCAGCGACGTCGCGACCGCGAGCAACCCGACGTGCAGCGAGGCGCGCAGGCCGAACATGATCCGGGCCAGTACGTCGCGGCCGAGGTCGTCGGTGCCGAGCAGGTAGCCCGGCGTACCGGGTGGGCCGAAGGCCTCGCTCAGGTGCGTGTCGGTCGGTTCGTGCGGCGCGATCCAGGGGGCGAGGACCGCGACCACGACGGCCAGCACCAGCACGACCAGCCCGGCGATCGCCAGCGGGTTGCGCAGGATCCGCTTGACCACCTTGCGGCGCCGCGACGACAGCGGGGCGCCGGCCGAGACGTTGACGTCGGCAACAGCCATCAGGACTCACCTCGCACCCGGATGCGCGGGTCGATCACCGAGTAGAGCAGGTCGACCAGCAGGTTGATCACGATGTACGCCGTCGCGGTGACCAGCACGACGGCCTGGATCACCGGGTAGTCGCGCTGGAAGACCGAGTCGACGGTCAGCTTGCCGAAACCGGGCAGCGCGAAGATCCGCTCGGTGACGACCGCGCCGGAGATCAGCGCCCCGAGCTGCAGCCCGACGATCGTGACGACCACGATCAGGCTGTTGCGCAGCGCGTGCCGGCCGATCACCGCGCTCGGCCGCAGGCCCTTCGCCTCCGCCGTCCGGATGTAGTCGGCCGAGAGCGCGTCCAGCATCGACGACCGGGTCTGCCGCATGATGACCGCCGCGAGGCCGGTCCCGAGGATCAGCGCCGGCAGCACCAGGTGGTGCAGGTTGGCGATCGGGTCGGTGAAGAACGGCACGAAACCGGACGCCGGGAACAGCCCGAGCGCGACCGACAGGTAGAGGATCGCCATCAGGCCGAGCCAGAAGTTCGGCACCGACAGCCCGAGCAGGGCGAGCGCGTTCGCCGCCCACTCGGCCGGCCGCCCGCGCTGCACCGCCGCGACGACGCCGGCGCCGATGCCGATCACCCCGGCGACGGCGATCGCGAGCAGCGACAGCTCCAGCGTCACGGGCAGAGCGCTCCGGAGCATCCCGGTCACGCTCTCTCCCGTTCTGATCGACACTCCGAGATCACCCCGTACGGCGTGGCTGACGAACTGCCAGAACTGCACGAGCAGCGAGTCGTCCAGCCCGTACTGCTCGCGGATCGCGCGCAGGGACTCCGGATCGCGGTCCTCCCCGGCCAGCGCCAGGGCCGGGTCGCCGGGCAGCGCCCGGACCCCGAGGAAGACCACGATCGTTGCCAGCAGCAAGGTCACGGCCGACTGCCAGAGCCGGCCCAGCAGGTAGCGGCGCATCGCCCCGCCTACTTCGCGAAACCGGCGAAGGCGGTCCGGATCACCCCGTCCGGGTAGGTCTGGACGCCGAGCACCTTCTTGCTGACCCCGGTCAGGTTGCGCTGGCGGTACAGGTAGATCAGCGGGTCGTCCTGCTGCAGCTTGGCCACCACGTCGCCGTACAGCTTGACCCGCTCGGCCTGGTCCTTGGCCTGCCGGGCGTCGGTGAGCAGCTTGTCCACCTCGGGGCTGTTGTACCCGGCAACGTTCTGGCTGCCGCCGGTGCCGACGAAGTTGAAGATGTTCGCGTCCGGGTCGACCCGGCCCGACCAGCCGAGCTGGAGCAGCTCGAAGTCACCACGGTCCTGCTGGTCCAGCAGCGACGCGTACTCGACCGGCTTGATCACGAGATCGAAGCCGCCCTCCTTGACCATCGCCTGCAGGGCCTGGGCCAGCCGCAAGGAGTCGGGGTTGTTCGAGGTGATCATCTCCACCTTGTACGGCGTACTGACGCCCGCCTGCTGCAGCAGCTCCTTGGCCTTGGCCGGGTCGTGCCCCGGGCAGACCTGCGCGGCCTCGCTGGTGAACTCGCTCTTCGGCGAGATCGGCGAGCAGGCCACCGTGTTCAGCCCGTTGAAGATCGTCTTCACCAGCGCTTCGCGGTCGATCGACGCCTCCAGCGCCTGCCGGACCCGCGGGTCTTTCGCGATCGGGGTGTCGAGCTGCTTGACCGGCTTGCCGATCCCCTCGGCGTTGCCGACGTTGATGGTCAGGCCCTGGTAGCCCAGCGACTGCGACTGCAGCACGGTCATACTGCTGTCCTTCTGCAGCTCCGGCGCGTCCTGCGTCGACAGCGAGTCGGCGATCTGCGCGTCACCGGAGCGCAGGTTGGCCGAGCGGATGCTGGAGTCGGTGATGATCCGGTACTCGATCGCGTCCAGGTGCACCTTGGCGGCGTCGTAGTACAGCGGGTCCTTGACCACCTTGATCGAGTTCTGCGCGACCCGGCTGGCGAACTTGAACGGGCCGACGCAGGCCGGTGCGGTGGAGAAGTTCGCGCCGAGCTTGGCGACGGCGGCCGGGCTGAGCACCATGCCGGCCCGGTCGGCCAGAGCGGCCGTCAGCGGGGCGAACGGCTTGGACAGCTTGATCACGACGGTCTTCGGGTCCGGCGTCTCGATCCCGCTGATCGGGCCGAGCTCGCTCTTGCGGCCGGAACCGGCCAGCGTCAGGCCGCGCTCGATCGAGCCCTTCACGGCGGCCGAGTCCAGCGTGCCGCCGTCGGCGAACTTGACGCCTTCCTTCAGCGGGATGGTCAGGCTCAGGCCGTCGGCCGCGACGGTCGGCAGCGCGGTCGCGAGCTGCGGCACGATCTTGGCGTCCGGGCCGAGGTCGTACAGCTTCTCGCACATGGTGTGGAAGACGTAGCGCGAGTACAGGCTGCGCGACAGCGTCGGGTCGAGCTTGTCCGGATCGGCCGACAGGGCAACGGTCAGCGTCCCACCGGCCTTGACCTGCGCGGCGTCGGCGGCGTCGCCGAAGACGTCCTGGCCGGCGGCGGCTTGGTCGCCGCCGCCGGACGGGTTGTCGCCGGACTGGACCGGTGAGCAGGCGGTGGCCGCGAGGACGAGGGCGAGCAGGGCGGCCGGGGGAGCGGTCTGCCACCGAGTGGAACGATTCAGCGGCGACGGAGTTCGACGGAACATTTCGTCCTCCAGGGGATGAGCGGTTCCGTCGACTGTTTCATGTATACAAGGCAGGCGCGCAAGGGGTTCGGAGTGTTTGGTGCAAGCTTTTACCGATTTGCATCCCGGCCCGGTGAAGGATTTCCTCCGTCTTTCAGGCTTCCCAGGCCGTGGGCTAGCGGATGGTGCCGCGGGGGAGTATGCGCTCCGCGACGAGTCCGAGGGCCATCTGGTTCGGGCCGTCGTACGGGCTGTGGATGCCGAAGTCGGTCGCCTGCCGGAAACCGAACCGCGGGTAGTACTCGTGATGCCCCAGTACGACGACCGCGTGCTCGCCTTCGGCCCGGGCCGCTTCGAGCGCGGCCCGGATCGTCGCACTCCCGGCGCCGGCGCCCTGGTACTGCGGCAGGACGGCGACCGGCCCGAGCACGAGCGCCGGGGATTCGTCGATGTGGCAACGACTCAGCAGTGCGTGGGCAACGATCTCGTCGGCACGCGTCGCGACGTACGAGAGGGTGGGGATCCAGGCGCTCGAGGCGCGGAGCCGGAGGACGATGTCGGGCTCGAGGCGGCGGCCGAACGCGTGGAAGTTGACCGCGTCGACGGCGGTGCTGTCAGCGCCGGACTCGGCGCGGGTGATCCAGGTGGTGGACAACGGAAAGACCTTTCGACCAGGAGGAGTCGGGCAGGGACCAGCACTGCGCGGTCATACGCCTCAACTCCTCTCTCCCTGGTCGTCGGTGGTCACACTAGTGCTGCTGCGTCGCTGCTGTCGCTCGACTTACTGAGCGGCGAAGGCTGCGGTCGGGTCTCGGTCGGCCGGGCCGGCCGGCTGCCACTCGTTGTCGACCAGGCGGTACGGATGCCAGCGGCCGACCCGGTCGAGGCGCAGCTGCACGGTCGACGCGGTCAGCCAGTTCCCGGTGATCTCCAGGTCGACGTCCTCGTCGCTCGCCGCCTGCACCTCGGTCCGCGCCCTGACAAGCTCACCGCCCTGCGGAGCCCACGCGTTGAGCAGCACGTCGAGGCCCGGCGCGCCGCCGTACTCCCACGCCTGTACGCCGGCCGCGAGGCGTTCCGTCCCCGCCAGCCTGTCCCGCAGCTCCGGGTACTCGGCCGCGAGGCGCACCGAGTCCTGCCACTCGTCGAGCTCCCACGGTCCGGAATCGCCCGCCAGCAAAGCGTTCAGCAACCCGCGCGCTCGGCGGGCGGCATCGAGCACGAGCAACGGCGACAGGACGGACTCCAGGGGAGCCGTGCCGGTGATCGGCAAGTCCTCTAGGGACACCTTGCCTGGTAACTCCGGAGGCGCCGGTAGTACTCCGACCTGCGCTGCGAACGCAGAGGCCGCGTCGACGCCGACCTCTTGTTGGATCCCTGAGGTTGGCGCGACAGTCGCCCTCCGCTGCAGCTCGTCCAGCAGGTCCTCGCGCGATCGCCCGCGCAGAAGCAGCAGCACGAACGGATCGTCGTCCAGCAACCACGCCACCTGGTACGACAACCCAGCCGCGTGCTGACACGGCAGCTCCCATGCATCGCACGTGCACGACGGATCGAGATCGCCGATCCCCGGCAGTAGCTGCACGCCCGCGTCCTCGGCCGCGCTGACCAGATCGTGCGGCATGTCGCCGTCGAGCAGCGCCGCGATGTGCCCCGCGCGTGACCCGACCTCGTCCAGGAACCGGCTCCAGTCGTCGTCGTCCAGCTGCTCGACCAGCACCGCCGACTCGTACCGGTCCTCCGGCGCCTCGACGAGCGCCGCGATCCGGCCGGGGCTGACGGTGATCGTCCCGACCTGCCCCGAGTTCGCGAACCGCCGGCCCTTCTTCAGCTGACCGTTGTCCAGCGACGTGTCCTCCATCGCCTGCACCCAGGCCCGCGCCCACCACGACCGCCCCCGCGTACTCCGCCCCCGCTGCGCGGGAAACGGCACGAACCCCTTCGCCGTACTCATCGCACCCCACCCCGCAGTCGCGCGCCGATGCCGACCAGCTGTTCGCCGCTCATCGCACACCACCCCGCAGCTCGACCAGATCGGCCAGCTCGGCATCCGACAGCTCGGTCAGCGCCGCCTCACCCGCACTCAGTACGGCGTCCGCCAGCGCTCGCTTGCTCGTCAGCATCGCCGCGATCCGGTCCTCGATGGTGCCCTCGGCAATCAACCGGTGCACCTGCACCGGGCGGGTCTGCCCGATCCGGTACGCGCGATCGGTCGCCTGGTCCTCGACTGCCGGATTCCACCACCGGTCGAAGTGCACCACGTGATCCGCCCGCGTCAGGTTCAGCCCGGTACCGGCCGCCTTGAGCGACAGCAGGAACACCGGCACCTCCCCGGCCTGGAACCGCTCGACCATCTCCTCGCGCTTGTGCACCGGCGTACCGCCGTGCAGCAGCTGGGTGCCGACGCCGCGGTCCGCGAGGTGCTGCTCCAGCAGCCGCGCCATCGCGACGTACTGGGTGAAGATCAGCACCGCGCCGTCCTCGGTGAGGATCGTGCCGAGCAGCTCGTCGAGCAGTTCGAGCTTGCCCGACCGCCCGGCGAGCTTCGCGCCCGCGGGCTCCTTCAGGTACTGCACCGGGTGGTTGCAGATCTGCTTCAGGCCGGTCAGCAGCTTCACGATCAGCCCGCGCCGCGCCATCGCGCTGCTCGACCGGACCTCCTCCATCAGCTCGCGCACCGTTGCCTCGTACAACACCGCCTGCTCGCGGGTCAGCGACACGGTCTGGTCGGTCTCGGTCTTCGGCGGCAGCTCCGGCGCGATGCCCGGGTCGGACTTCTTGCGCCGCAGCAGGAACGGCCGGACCAACGTCGCGAGCCGGTCGGCGATCTCCTGGTCCTTGTCGGCCTCGATCGGCGTCGCCCACCGGCTGCGGAACGTACCGAGCCGGCCGAGCAGCCCCGGCGTCGTCCAGTCGAGGATCGCCCACAGCTCGGACAGGTTGTTCTCGACCGGCGTACCGGTCAGGGCGACGCGCGCCTGCGCCGGAACCGTGCGCAGCGCCTTCGCCGTGCCCGAGGCGGGGTTCTTCACGTGCTGCGCCTCGTCGGCGACGAGCAGACCCCAGCGATGCCCGGCGAGCTTCTTCGCGTCCCGCCGCAACGTCCCGTACGTCGTGAGCACGAACCCGGTGTCGGCGTCGTCGAGCGAGCGACTGGTCCCGTGGAAGCGGCGGACCGGCGTACCGGGCGCGAACTTGTTGACCTCGCGCTCCCAGTTCCCCAGCAGGGACGCCGGGCAGACGACCAGCGTCGGGCCCGCGGTCGCGTCGTTGGTCTGGCGGTGGAGATGCAACGAGATCAGCGTGATCGTCTTGCCGAGACCCATGTCGTCGGCGAGACAGCCGCCGAGTCCGAGCGACGTCATCCGGGCCAGCCACTGCAGGCCGCGCAGCTGGTAGTCGCGGAGGGTCGCCTGAAGCGCTTCGGGTGCTTCGAGTGGTTCGTCGGAGCGGTCGGGGTCGGCGATCCGGGCGCGCAGGTCGTCGAGCCACTTGGTCGGCGTCACCGCGACGTGCTGACCGTCGATCTCGGCCGTACCGGTGAGCGCGGCACCGAGCGCGTCGATCGGCGTGACCGGCTTCAGGATTCGTTCGCGCGCCTTGCGGGCGACCTCGGGATCGACCAGCATCCACTGGTCGCGCAGCCGGACCACCGGACGGGTCGCCTCGGCGAGCCGGTCCATCTCCTCGCTGCTCAGCGGATCGTTGCCGAGCGCAACTTGCCAGCTGAAGTCGAGGGTGCTGTCGCCGCCGAAGAAGCTCGGCAGGTCGGACGGGGGAGTGTCCGGCGTGGTGGTGATCGCGGCCCGGGCAGTCAGCGCCCGCCCGAGGCTGCGCGGCCAGTGCAGGTCGACCCCCGCGGCCGCGAGCCGCTGCGCGCCGCTCGCGAGCAGCCCGGCGATCTCGTCGTCGGACAGCTCCAGCCGATCCGGTACGGCGGCGTCGAGCAGCTGATGCAGCGGCTGCCAGACGCGTGCCGCGCGCCGGATCGCCAGCGTCGCGTCGATCCGCGCCCGTGGGCCGAACCCCGGTACGTCGCCCGCCCACACATCGGCGGCGTCCGCGACGAGCGTCGGGTCCTGCAGGCTGTGGAGTTGTACGTTGGCCCGCAGCCCGAGGTCGTCGCCTTCGATCAGGTCGATCCGCAGGGAGATCCGTACGCCGGTGTCGAGCCCGGCCGAGACCTCGTCCGCCCACGACCGCAACCGCTCGACCCGCTGCGGTGCCTTCGCGGTGAAGAGATCGGTCCCATGAGCCTTGGCGGCAGCCGCAGACCGAGGCATGCCATCGGCAACCGCGTCGAGGAACGCCCGAACAAGATCCTCGGCAACAGGAAGCCGAAGGTTCTCATCAGGTACTGCACGTGCCTCAGCAGGCATCGCTTCAGCCAACTGCAGCACCCGTTCGACATCCGGCTGGTCGTACGGTCCAACTCTCCACGCGTCATGCCCACCAGCCGAAACCCCCGGCAGCAACCGCCCCCGCGCCACCAGCTGCAACGCCACCAGCGACACCGCACCCCAGAACCCCACCGACGGATGAGCTCCGGCCGACTTCCGCGCCCGCCCGAGCAACGCAACCGCCTCACCCACCGGCAGCTCCATCGCCCGGACAACCTGCGGTCGCACAGCGCCGTCGACCGGCGCCACCACCTGGAGGTCGACATGCTCACCGATCCCCAGCGGCAGCGCCTCCCCGTCAGGCGACCAGAACGCCACGGTCCCCGACCGGGGTGGATCAGCCGGCCGGAACACCGCCACCAACTGAGCAACCTCGGCCGAAACTCCCACCGCTACTACCAACCCCGTACCTTCCGTCGCCACCAGCAGCACGCACTCACACCCACCACGACCCCGGCCCCGCGCATCACGACCTCCCGGCCACCACCACCTCGTCCTCGGCCGTCGGCTGGTCGAACTGCGTCCGGTACAGCTCCTCGTACCGCCCACCCAACGCCAGCAGCTCCGAGTGAGTTCCCCGCTCGACCACAACCCCGGCCTCGATCACCAGGATCAGATCGGCCGCCCGGATCGTCGACAACCGGTGCGCGATCACCACCGCCGTACGGCCGTCCAACGCCTCCGCCAGCGCCGCCTGCACGGCGGCCTCCGACGTCGAGTCCAGCGCCGCCGTCGCCTCGTCGAGGATCACGACCCGAGGCTGCGCGAGCAGCAACCGTGCGATCGTCAGCCGCTGCCGCTCACCACCCGACAGCCGGTACCCGCGCTCGCCGACCACGGTGTCCAACTGATCCGGCAGCGAACGGATCAGGTCACCCAACCGAGCCCGCGTCAACGAGTCCCACAGCTCTTCCTCCGAGGCCTCCGGCCGCGCGAGCAGCAGGTTCTCCCGGATCGAGTCGTGGAAGAGATGCCCGTCCTGCGTGACCATCCCGAGCGTGTCCCGCAACGACTCGGCCGTCACGTCCCGTACGTCGACGCCCGCGAGCCGGACCGCGCCAGAGTCCACGTCGTACAGGCGGGGGATCAGCTGGGCGATCGTCGACTTGCCCGCTCCCGACGTACCGACCAGGGCGATCATCTGACCGGGCTCGGCCCGGAACGAGATCCCGTGCAGCACTTCCTCACCACCGCGGGTGTCGAGCTTCGCGACCTCCTCCAGCGAGGCCAGCGACACCTTGTCGGCCGACGGGTACGCGAACCGTACGTCGTCGAACTCGACCGCGACCGGCCCTTCCGGCACCCGCCCGGCGTCCGGCTTGTCCTGGATCAGCGGCTTCAGGTCGAGGATCTCGAAGACCCGCTCGAAGCTGACCAGCGCGGTCATCACCTCGAGCCGCGCGCTCGCCAGCGCGGTCAGCGGCGCGTAGAGCCGGGTAAGCAGCAGCGCCATCGCCACCACCGTGCCCGCGTCTAGCTGGTCGCGCAGCGCATAGAACCCGCCGAGCCCGTAGACGACGGCGAGCGCGAGCGCGGAGACCAGCGTCAGCGCGGTCACGAACACCCACTGGACCATCGCGGTCCGGACGCCGATGTCGCGCACCTGCCGCGCCCGGTCGGCGAACTCCTTCGACTCCCGCACCGGCCGGCCGAACAGCTTCACCAGCGTCGCGCCGGGCGCGGAGAACCGCTCGGTCATCTGGGTGCTCATGGTGGCGTTGTAGTTCGCCGCCTCGCGCTCCAGCGACGCCAGCCGTGCACCCATTCGCCGGGCCGGGATCACGAACACCGGCAGCAGGACGAGCGCCAGCACCGTGATCTGCCACGACCGGCTGAGCATCACCACGAGCGTGAGGACGAGCATCACCAGGTTGCTGACGACACCGGACAGGGTGTCGCTGAAGGCGCGCTGCGCGCCGATCACGTCGTTGTTCAGCCGGGAGACCAGCGCGCCGGTCCTGGTCCGGGTGAAGAACGCGATCGGCATCTTCTGGATGTGGTCGAAGACCGCGGTCCGCAGGTCGAGGATCAGCCCCTCGCCGATCCGCGCCGACAGCCAGCGGGTGAACAGGCTGATCCCGGCCTCGGCGACCGCGATCACCGCGATCAGTCCGGCCAGCCACAGCACCATGCTGACCGCTTTGCCGTCGACGATCGCCTCGACCACCTCGCCGGCCAGGATCGGGGTCGCGACGGCGAGCACGGCGGCCGCCGTACTGAGCACCAGGAACGCGACCAGGAGCCGCCGGTGCGGACGCGCGAAAGCGAGGATCCGCTTCAGCGTCGCCTTGGAGAACGGACGTTTCTCTTCCTGCGCGTTCATCGCGTGGTACAGCGAGTTCCACGCGGTCATTTCCATGCTCACGGTTGTGCTCCGGAGGTCGATCGTGGGCCAGGGTGTGGCGATGGTCTCGCGGACCACCGACACTTTCCGACGACCGTAGGACCTCGACTTAACTAGAGGTCAACAGGATTTAAACTGGGTACGATGTACGGAGTATAACCGGTCGGAGAGAATCACGCTCATGAATTCCGAGTACAGCGGTGCCGGCGATCCCGCGAAGAGCCTGGAGCTGCTCTGGGGACTGCAGTCGAAGCCGACCCGCGGGCCGAAACCCGCGCTCACCGTCGACGGCGTCTGCGCGGCCGCCGTACGGATCGCGGACGCGGAGGGCCTGGCCGCGCTGTCGATGCGCCGGGTCGCCGACGAGCTCGGCGTCGGTGCGATGACGCTGTACCGGTACGTGCCGAGCAAGGCCGAGCTGCTCGACGTGATGCTCGACAGTGTGTACGCCGAGTTCCCGCGCCGGCCTGTCGACGGCGACTGGCGCGCCAAGCTGCGCGAGGTTGCGCTGGAGAACCGCGAGCTCTACCTGGCCCACCCGTGGATGCTGTACGTCGCCAGCAGCCGGCCGCCGCTCGGTCCGGGGCTGATGGCGAAGTACGAGTACGAGCTGGAGTCGGTCGAGGGGATCGGGCTGACCGACGTCGAGATGGACGCGGCCATCGCGCTGGTCAACGGGTACGTGCACGGCGCCGTACGAAGTGCTGTCGACGCCAAGCTGGTGATTCAGTCGTCTGGTATCACGGACAAGGACTGGTGGCTCGCGCACGAGCCGTTGCTGGAGAAGATCGGGGACGCGCAGAAGTTCCCGCTCGCCAGTCGGGTCGGGACCGCGGTCGGCGAGGAGTTCGACGCGGCGTACGACTCCGAGCACGGGTTCGCGTTCGGGCTGGACCGGGTGCTGGACGGGATCGCCGCGCTGCTGGCCACAAAACAGTTGTGAGTGAGTACTCACTCAGTTAACCTCGGCCGGGTGAGTCCACGAGCGACCCCGATGCCGCCCGACGAGCGCCGTGCCGCGATCGTCGCCGCCGTACTGCCCCTGCTGGAGGAGTACGGCACCGATGTCAGCACCCGGCAGATCGCCGAGGCGGCCGGTGTCGCCGAAGGCACCATCTTCCGCGCCTTCGGCAGCAAGGACGCGCTGATCGACGCCGCGATCGGGTCGGCCTTCGAGTCCGGCCCGCTGATCGCGGCTCTGCACCAGATCGACCCGTCGCTGCCGCTGCGCGAACGCCTGATCGCCTCGGTCGAGGTGAGCCAGAGCCGGCTGCGCAGCGTCTTCCGGCTGCTGCTGACGATGCGGATGCACCGGCCGCCGGACTGGAAGAGCGACCCCGCCGAGGAGAAGCGTCGCAAGGCCGAGGCGGAGGCGGCCAGCGCCGTCTTCGTCGACCTGATCCGGCCCGACGCGCACGCGCTGCGGTTCTCGCCCGAGGACGTCGCGCACCGGATCCGGATGATCACCTTCTCCGCGACCCACCCAATGATTTCGGACGGTCGGCCGATGACCGCCGAGGAGATCGTCGACTTCGCACTCGACGGTGTCCGCCTTCACGACCTTGGGGACAACTGATGCTACTTCGCCTGTTACGCACGCACCTGCGTCCGTACGCCGGCAACCTGACCCTGGTGGTGGTCCTGCAGTTCGTCGGGACGATCGCCTCCCTCTACCTGCCGAGCCTGAACGCCGACATCATCGACAACGGCGTGGCCACCGGCGACACCGGCTACATCGTGCGCACCGGCGGCTGGATGCTCGGCGTCAGCCTGGTGCAGATCCTCTGCACGATCTTCGCCGTGTACTTCGGCGCCAAGACCGCGGCGCTGTTCGGCCGCGACGTCCGGGCCGCGGTGTTCCACCAGGTCGGCAGCTTCTCCGCCCGCGAGGTGAACCAGTTCGGCGCGCCGACACTGATCTCGCGCAGCACCAACGACGTCACCCAGGTCCAGATGCTGGTGGTCACCTCCTGCACGATGCTGGTGGCCGCGCCGATCACGATGGTCGGCGGCATCGTGGCGGCGGTCCGCGAGGACGCCGGCCTGTCCTGGCTGGTCGCGGTCGCCGTACCGCTGCTGGCCGCGTCGATCGGGCTGATCGCCAGCCGGATGGTGCCGCAGTTCCGCAAGATGCAGGTCAACATCGACAGCGTGAACCGGGTGCTGCGCGAGCAGATCACCGGCATCCGGGTGGTCCGTGCCTTCGTCCGCGAGCCGCACGAGACCGACCGCTTCGGCGAGGCCAACGCCAACGTCACCGACACCGCGATCCGGGCCGGCCGGCTGATGGCGCTGGTCTTCCCGGTCGTGATGCTGATCCTGAACGCCTCCAGCGTGGCGGTGCTCTGGTTCGGGGCGTCCCGGGTGGAGAGCGGCGCGATGCAGGTCGGTCAGCTGACCGCCTTCATCAGCTACCTGATCCAGATCCTGTTCTCGGTGATGATGGCGACCTTCGTGATGATCATGGTGCCGCGGGCCGCGGTCTGCGCCGACCGGATCAGCGAGGTGCTGAACACCGAGTCCTCGGTCCGGCCGCCGGTGACGCCGATCGGCGCGTTCACCGGGCAGGGCGAGCTGGTCTTCGAGAACGCCGGCTTCCAGTACCCCGGAGCCGCCGAGCCGGTCCTGCGCGACCTCAGCTTCTCGGCGTCGCCGGGGCAGACGACGGCCGTGATCGGGAGTACCGGCGCGGGCAAGACGACGTTGCTCTCGCTGGTGCCGCGGCTGTTCGACGCGACCGGGGGGCGGGTGCTCGTCGACGGCGTCGACGTACGGGAGATCGAGCCGGAGGCGCTCTGGAAGCGGATCGGCCTGGTACCGCAGCGGCCGTACCTGTTCTCCGGGACCGTCGCCAGCAACCTGCGGTACGGGAACCCCGACGCCACCGACGAGGAGCTCTGGCACGCGCTGGAGATTGCCCAGGGCAAGGACTTCGTCGAGGCGATGCCGGAGCAGCTGAACGCACCGATCGCCCAGGGCGGGACGAACGTGTCCGGTGGCCAGCGGCAACGACTGGCGATCGCGCGGGCGCTGGTCCGCAAACCCGAGATCTACCTGTTCGACGACTCGTTCTCGGCGCTCGACCTGGCCACCGACGCGCGGCTGCGCGCGGCGCTGGCACCGGTCACCGCCGACGCGTGCGTGGTGATCGTCGCCCAGCGGGTGTCCACGATCATCGACGCCGACCAGATCATCGTGCTCGAGGACGGCGCGGTCGTCGGCCGCGGGACGCACGAGGAACTGCTCGAGTCCTGTCCGACGTACGGCGAGATCGTCGAGTCCCAGCGATCCGCGGAGGAGGCGGCATGAGCGAGAACCAGACCACCACGGCTGCCGCCGACGAGCCGGTCGAAGGTACGGCGACGGTGAAGGCGACCGAGCGGCCGACCGGTGGCCGCGCGTTCGGGCCGCCCGGCGGAATCCCCGGCGACAAGTCGATGAACTTCGGCCCGTCGGCCAAACGCCTGCTGCGCCGGCTCCGGCCGCACCGCGTCCAGGTGGGCGGCGTGATCCTGCTGGCGATCGCCAGCGTCGGGCTGTCGGTGCTCGGGCCGAAGATGCTCGGCCGGGCCACCGACATCATCTTCTCCGGTGCGATCGGCAAGATGCTGCCCAGCGACATCAGCAAGGAGCAGGCGATCGAGGGCCTGCGGGCCCAGGGCAACAACCGGTTCGCCGACCTGATCACCGGGATCGACCTGATCCCGGGCGTCGGCATCGACTTCGATGCCCTGCGCAACGTCCTGCTGCTCGTCCTCGGTCTATACGTCGGGGCGTTCCTGCTGTCCTGGATGCAGGGCTACATCCTGAACGGCGTCGTCCAGCGGACGGTCTTCGAGCTGCGCTCCGAGGTCGAGGACAAGCTGAACCGGCTCCCGCTCAGCTACTTCGACGGCGCGCCGCGCGGCGAGCTGCTGAGCCGGGTCACCAACGACATCGACAACGTGTCGACCAGCCTGCAGCAGACTCTGAGCCAGCTGCTCACCTCGCTGCTGACGGTGGTCGGCGTGATCACGCTGATGTTCGTGGTCTCGCCGCTGCTGGCGCTGATCGCGCTGGTGACGATCCCGGTCTCGATGATCCTGACCGCGGCGATCGCGAAACGCTCGCAGACCCGGTTCGTCGCCCAGTGGCGGCACACCGGCGCGCTGAACGCGCAGATCGAGGAGGCCTTCACCGGCCACGAGCTGGTCAAGGTGTTCGGCCGGCAGAAGGAGATCGAGGCGAGCTTCGCGACCAAGAACGAGGAGCTGTACCAGGCCTCGTTCGGCGCGCAGTTCATCTCCGGGCTGATCATGCCGTCGATGATGTTCATCGGGAACGTCAACTACGTGGTGATCGCGGTGATCGGCGGCCTGCGGGTGGCGTCCGGCACGATGTCGCTGGGCGACGTACAGGCGTTCATCCAGTACTCGCGGCAGTTCACGCAGCCGCTGACTCAGGTCGCGTCGATGGCGAACCTGCTGCAGTCCGGGGTCGCATCGGCCGAGCGGGTCTTCGAGGTGCTCGACGCCGAGGAGCAGGTCCCGGAGGACGCGACACCGGAGCAGGTCACGCAGGCCCGCGGGCGGGTCGAGTTCGAGCACGTGTCGTTCTCGTACAAGCCCGACGTCCCGCTGATCACCGACCTGTCGCTGGTCGCCGAACCCGGGATGACGGTCGCGATCGTCGGCCCGACCGGCGCCGGCAAGACCACGCTGGTGAACCTGATCATGCGGTTCTATGAGCTGAACGGCGGCCGGATCACCCTCGACGGCATCGACATCACCGAACTGACCCGGCACGACCTGCGGTCCAGGATCGGCATGGTGCTGCAGGACACCTGGCTGTTCGGCGGCACGATCCGCGACAACATCCTCTACGGCAACCTGAACGCCACCGAGGAGGAGATGCTGGCCGCGGCCAAGGCGACGTACGTCGACCGCTTCGTCCACAGCCTCCCCGACGGCTACGACACGGTGATCGACGAGGAAGGCAGCAACGTCAGCGCCGGCGAGAAGCAGCTCCTCACCATCGCCCGCGCCTTCCTGGCCGACCCCCAGCTGCTGATCCTCGACGAGGCCACCAGCTCGGTCGACACCCGCACCGAGGTCCTGGTCCAACGCGCGATGGCCGCCCTGCGGTCCGACCGCACCAGCTTCGTCATCGCCCACCGCCTCTCCACCATCCGCGACGCCAACCTGATCCTGGTGATGGAGAACGGCGCGATCGTCGAACAAGGCACCCACACCGAGCTCCTCGCCGTCGACGGCGCCTACGCCCGGTTGTACAACGCCCAGTTCACCGCCGCGGTCGTCGACCACGACGCAACCGGCGAGCCGGCTCCCACGCCGGTCCCACCGGTGCCCACCACGGCGCAACTACTGGCCGACGACGAGGACGAGTCAGCTCTCACTCCGTAGGACCATTCACAGGCGCCGCTCCAGTTGGGCGGCGCCTGTGGATATCTTCCGCGGCGATCGCGCGGAATGTGAGCTACTTGATGCATGGAACCTTCGGATGCGATCCGCCGCCGCGGTCTCGAGGTCGCCCGGCACTTCGGGGCGAAGCTCGGGCTGCGCGACGAGCGCGACGTCAGCACGCTCGCCGACGCGTACGCCGTGACGTACGAGTTCTCGGCGCCGCTGATGGTCAGGATCGCCGACGACATGCTGGCCGATCTCCGGGCGGACGTCGGGTCGCGGCGTACGGATCGTGTGCTCGCGCTCGGGCGGGACGGGCACAGCCTGGCGATCGCGATGCGCCTGCTCGAGCCGGCCTTCTACCAGCAGCACGTGTCGAACCTGGTGGTTTCGCGTGCGCTGGTGGAGAACGCGCTGCAGGATCTCGAGCACCATCTGAAGTTGCAGTTCCCTCAGGTGGACGGCTATCGGCGAGTCGCGCCGCGGGTGGATCCGAACGACACGGTCGCCGGGTTTCGGGTGCTCACCGAGTATCTGCACGCAGGGCGCGTGCCCGTCGACCGGCCGGGGAGTCGGGTCACTGTGTTCGACACGAGCTTCAAGGGCACGGTGCAGGAGTTGCTGTCCGCGGTGTATCCGGAGACGACGTTCAACGGGCGGTACGCCTTCTTCGGCGAGTCGCCGTACGATCCGCACCCGGGCAGCAAGCGCGGCTACGAGGTCCACCTGCGTGCGGACGAGACGCGGCAGGGACGCCCGTTCTACGAGCTTCCCGCGGACGAGTCGAAGACGTTCGCGCACCAGCTCGGGATCAACGCGGTCGAGGAGTTGCTGGACGGTCCGATGGCGACCTCCATCAGGATCGCCGACGGCCGGCCGGAGCAGACCGGGCAGCGGCACCGGCCGGAGATGCTGGTCGGTCTGAGCCGCGGGCGGATCTCCGAACGGCTCCGGTCGCTGCCGGTGCGGGAAGGCGTCAAGGTGGCGAACCTGTACGCCGTAGCGGATCGAGCGCGGCATGCTGCCGTGCTGCGTGACGCGGGCAAGGACTACCGGAGCGGGCTGGAGAACGGCGCTGCGCGGTTCCGCCAGGAGATCCGGGCGTGGATCGGCGGCGAGGCGGTCGATCCGCGGCTGAACGAGTTCCTCGACGGGTTCGTGCATCGGGGCGACAAGCAGGAGGCGGAGGCGCTCGGCGTGGCCTTGGACAGGTCGCGGGTGCCGGAGCCTCGCGCGGCGGCGATCTGGGCGGCGTACGACCGCTGCGCCGACGGAGACAAAGCGGTGTTCGTACAGAATGTCCTCAACGCGGAGCAGACAGGCGGAGGTTCGGATGGGCGGCGAACGGGGCGACGAGAGCCCGACGGACGAGTGGCTGGCGATCGTGGGGATGAGCGAGAGCTTTGAAGAGCTCGGCGAGCCCGCGGACGCGGTCGGCGGGCCGCCGCCTGGGTTGGGGCCGCAGGTGGTGGCTCGGGCGCCGATGATCATCGACACTGATGCGGGTGGGGATCCGGATGATGATGTGGCGCTGGTGGTCGCGGCTCGGGCGGTGCCTGAGTTGGCGTTGGTGGTGACGTCGGACGAGTACGGCGGGGAGCGGGCGCGGTTCGTTCGGCATTTGCTGGATCTGGCGGGGCGGCCGGAGGTGCCGGTCGTCGCGGGGTCGGATCTCGGCAACGACCGGTTGTACTTCGTGGACGGGTTGTTTCCTGCGGACGTGCCGAAGCAGAGCGACGACGTGATCGGCGCGGTGGCTGCGGTGTGTGCTTCGACGCCGGGGCCGGTGCGGTGGGTGGGGATCGGGCCGTTGTCGAACCTCGCTGCGCTGCAGGAGGCCCGGCCGGAGCTGGTCGCCAAGATGGTCGTCACCCAGATGGGGGGTGCGATCAACTACCGCGATCCGTCGCGGGCCGAGCACAACTTCCGGATGGATCCGGCCGCGGTGATCCGGATGCTGCCGGTGCTGGAACTGTCGGTGCCGTCGTTCGTGGTGTCGGACGTGACGTTCAACCCGGCGATGGAGCTCCTGCCCGGGTCGGCGATCTACGAGAAGTGGGCCGCGCCGGACAGCCCGCCGTGGGGGCCGGTGCTGAAGGCGCACTTCGACCGGTGGATGGAGCGCTACCCGGGCTCGATGCAGCACGACGCGCTGACGCTGGCCGCGGCGATGTTCTGGCCCGGGGTGCGGTTCGTGCGCGAGCGGGTGGCGCTGGACGAGCTCGCGCGGATGAGACTCGATGCCGAGGGCATCGAGATCGCGATGTCGGTCCGGGCGGACTATGCGGCGTTCATGGACTGGCTGGAGGAGCGCGTCACCTGATCATCTTTCACGAGACGGTCAGCACGAGCTTGCCGATGTGCGAGTTGCTCTCCAGATGCTTGTGTGCGGCAACAGCGTCGCCCAGGGGATAGGTCGCAGCCACCACCGGCTGGAAGGCGCCGCTGCGCAGCCCGGCGGTGATGAACGCCGCCGCCCGGGCCAACCGCTGAGCATCGCGGCTGAGCTCGTGCATCGTGTACGACCGGATGGTGAGTGCGGGGAGACCGAGATCCACGCCCGGGTACGGCGTGGGCTGGCCGCTGGAGGCGCCGTAGACGAGGAGAGTGCCGCCGGGGGAGACGAGCTGAGCGAGGTCGGAGATCCCGGGCCCGGCAACGGCGTCGAGCACGAGCGGAACACCGCGGCCGCACGTCAGCGCCTTCACCTGGGCGGCCAGGTCCCCGGACGGGACGGCGCCGAGATCCGCGCCGGCATCGGGGCCGCGCTGCCCGGCGGTTGCAAGTAGTCCCGCGCCGACTTCCACGCCGCGGCGCCCGGGAATCGCGGGGAACGGTGTGCAGGCGTCTGGCTCCGGGCCAGTGGCAATCACGTGCGTGGCGCCGTGGTTCGCGAGGGCAGCGGCCTTGGTTGCGGTTCGGGTGAGGGCGATGGTGTGGACGCCCAGGTGGTTGGCGATCTGGATGAGTGCCAGGCCGACGCTGCTGGAGGCGGCGTTGAGGAGGATGGTGTCGCCAGGGTGGATGGTGCCGGGTTCGGCGAGTGCGCCGTACGCCGTGAGGTAGGCCATCCAGGTGGCGGCGCCGGTGATGGCGTCGATGCCGTCGGGGCGGGGGAGGATGGCGGCGGCGGGGACGATCGCGCGGTCGGCGTACATGGGGTAGTCGTTCTGGGAGAACGCGGGGACGACGCTGACCGGGTCGCCGGGGTTGAGGCCGGTGACGTCGGGGCCGACGAGGTCGATGACGCCGCTGGCTTCGGAGCCTAAGCCGGCGGGGAACTCGCGGACGGGCTCGATGTAGTGGCCGCTGCGGAAGAGTGCCTCGGCGCGGTTGACGCCGATCGCCTCGACGCGGATGCGCACCTCGCCTGGGCCGGGGAGGCGGATGGGCGCCTGCTCGACCTGCAGCACCTCCGGTCCACCGAGCGAGTGGAACCGCACGACCGTTGCCTGCTCGCTTGTCATCCAGCTAGTGAACCCTGCAAGTTTGATGGCTGTCAAACTATGATGGCTGTCGTACTATGAGGTTGTGAACCGGATCCCAGCGCACCCTGACCCGGCGGAGATCGCGCTCCAGCAGGTGCTGGAGGCGCTCGTCGACCCGGTGCGCCGCAGCATCGTCACGCAGCTCGCGCAGGCGGCGGAGGATGTGAAGTGTGGGGGATTCGACCTGGATGTGAGTACGTCGACCGCCACGCATCACTTCAAGGTGCTTCGCGAAGCCGGGTTGATTCGGCAGTACTACGTGGGCACGTCGCGGATGAACTCGCTGCGGGGTGAGGAGTTCGAGCAGGTCCACCCGGGGCTGCTCGGCGCGATCGTGGCCGCCGAGTCGAGTCGACGGCCACAGAAGGCCGGGCGCTGAGACGCCGAAGGCTGAAGCCCGGGGCCTGGGCGCGCCCCACTGAAGGGCGACGCCTGGGCCCGGGCCGCTGAAGGCGTGGAGCTACACCCCGCGGGCGATTCGGCGTATGGTTAGTTCGGCGAGCAGTGCCGCGCCGTCAGGCAGGACCGCGTCGTCGAAGTTGGCCAAGGGGGAGTGGTTGTCGGCGGCCGCGTCTGGGTCGGGGCCGGCGCAGGCGCTGAGGTTGAGGTAGACGCCGGGGACCTCGTTGAGGACGTAGGAGAAGTCCTCGGCGCCGCAGCGGGGGTTGGCGCGTTCGCGGAAGCGGTCGGGGCCGAAGAGGTCGATGATGGTGTCGCGGGCGAAGGTGTACTCGTCGGGGTTGTTGACGGTGACCGGGTAGCCGATCAGGTAGTTGACCTCGGCAACGAGGCCGTGGGCCGCGGTGATCTGCTCGACGAGCTGGGTCGACGCGTGCTGGACCTTGGTGCGGGTCTCTTCGGAGAACGTGCGGATCGTCGCGTCGAAGAACGCGTCGTCGGGGATGATGTTCTCCTTGGTGCCGCCGGCGATGCGGCCGACGGTGAGGACCACCGGGTCGAAGACGTCGAACTGGCGGGTGATCATCGTCTGCAGCGCGGTGACCAGCTCGCAGGCGACCGGGATCGGGTCCTTGCCCCGGTACGGCGTGGAGCCGTGCGTGCCCGCGCCGACGACGCGGACGTGGAGCTGGTCGGCGGCGGCCATGAACGAGTTCGGCTTGCTGCTCCACATGCCGAACGGCTGGCCGGCCGAGCCGACGTGCAGGCCGTACGCCGCGTCGACCCGGCGGCCGGCGGCTTCCAGGACGCCTTCGCGGATCATGATCGGCGCGCCGCCGGAGGTCTCCTCGCCGGGCTGGAACATGAACACGACGTCGCCCGCGAGCTGGTCGCGGATCGCGTGCAGGATCTTCACCGCGCCGACCAGGCCGGCGACGTGCAGGTCGTGGCCGCAGGCATGCATCATGCCGTCGTGCTGGGACCTGAACGGCACGTCGGTGCGCTCGGTCACCGGGAGAGCGTCCATGTCCCCGCGCAGCAGGACGACCGGGCGGGCCGAGGCGTCGGTCGGAGCGCCCGGAGCGGTCCCGCGGAGTACGGCGGTGACCGAGGAGAGTTCCTTGCCGACCGTCACCTCCAGGTCGAGGCCTTCCAAAGCAGCGAGGATCAGCGCCTGGGTCTTCGGCAGCTCCAGGTCGTACTCCGGCACCTCGTGCAGCGCTCGCCGTAGGTCGACGATCTCGGCGCGAAACTGCTCGGCGAGCACGCGGGTGGCCGACGGCTCGGCGCCTTCGGCGCCATCGCGCTGGGAAGAGGAGGGGGAGGTGCCGCCGGCCGTCGCGTCGGCTTCGCCGGACGCTGCCGGAGATCCAGCGGCAGGCGATCCAGCGGCGGGGGACCCGGCGGCGGGGGATCCAGCGGCAGGCGATCCAGCGGCAGGCGATCCAGCGGCGGGGGACCCGGCGCCGGGAGATCCAGCGCCGAGGGATCCAGCGGACGGCGACTCAGGTGCCGGGGACCCCGAGGCGAGGCTGCTCACAGGTCGCCCTTCGGGCCCACGTTCAGCGCCTGCATCACGCGCTGCGCGCTGCTGCCCAGCTCCAGCAGCTCGACGAGATCCAACCACCGCTGCGGGTCCGCGACCTCGGTCGGCATCTTGGCGTCGTGGGCGCTGACCGGCGCGTCGTGCGCGACCGCGACCACCTTCGGCGCAACGTCCAGGTAGTCGCTCGCCTCCAGGATCTTGCGCTTGACCGACGGCGACATCGGCGTCGAGGCGTCCGCCGCTGCGGCGCGGATCTCGGCCAGACCGCCGTACGCCGTCACCAGCGACGCCGCGGTCTTCTCGCCGACGCCCTTGACGCCGGGCAGCCCGTCCGATGCGTCGCCGCGGAGCGTCGCGTAGTCGGCGTACCGGGACGCGGGGATGTCGTACTTGGCCAGGAGCGCCTTCTCGTCGTACACCTCGGCCCGGCCGACGCCCTTGGCGGCGGTGTAGATGACCCGGATGCCGCGCGCGTCGTCGATCAGCTGGAACAGGTCGCGGTCCCCGGTCACCACGTCGACAGGCATCTTCGAGCGGTGCGACAGCGTCCCGATCACGTCGTCGGCCTCGTGGTCCGGCGCGCCGGCGATCGCGATGCCGAGCGAGTCGAGGCAGGCGCGGATGAACGGGACCTGCACCTCCAGGCGGTCCGGGACGTCCTCGACCTGCTCGCCGCCGGTGGCGACGTACTCGACCCGCTGGGCCTTGTACGACGGGATCAGCTCGACCCGCCACGACGGTCGCCAGTTGTCGTCCCAGCAGGCGACCAGGTGGGTCGGCCGGTGGTTCTCGACCAGGCGCGCGATGAAGTCGAGCAGCCCGCGGATCGCGTTGGTCGGCGTACCGTCGGCGGCCTTCATCGTGTCCGGGACCCCGAAGAACGCCCGGAAGTACAGGGAAGCAGTGTCGAGCAGCATCAGCCGTTGCCCGGAACCAGTCTCAGCCATGGGGTGATGCTTTCATGCCGGGCCCCCGGGGCAGTAGGGTCTCCAGCGTGGAGGACCTGGACCGCAAGATCGTGGCGCTGCTGGCGTCGGACGGCCGGATGAGTTTCACCGACCTCGGCAAGGCCACCGGCCTGTCCACGTCGGCCGTGCACCAGCGGGTGAAGCGGCTGGAGCAGCGCGGCATCATCCTGGGGTACGCGGCAACGATCGACCACACCGCACTCGACCTGCCGCTGACCGCGCTGATCTCGATCCGCCCGATCGACCCGTCGCAGCCCGACGACTCGCCCGAGCGGCTGCGCGACGTGCCGGAGATCGAGTCCTGCTACTCGGTCGCGGGCGATTCGAGCTACGTGTTGATCGTCCGCGTCGCCTCGCCGGCGGCGCTCGAGGAGCTTCTGGCCACGATCCGGGCCCGGGCGAACGTCTCCACGACCACGACGATCGTCCTCAGTACGCCGTACGAGCGCCGCCCACCGGCGCTGTAGACCCATCGCGAAGAACCACAGCCGCCGACGAGGTCCGACTTTGAGCACGGCTCAGTCACTTTCGTGGCGATGTGGTGGCTGACTGGTGCCCAAAGACGACGGCTTGGGCCGCCTCCCTGAACGGCCCGGGAACACCCGGCGAACTGTGCCCCGCGGTGGTGTCGCACACGCCGAAGAGGTCGCATGCTCCTCCTCGAACCATTCTCGATCGAGGGGGGACCTCGTGGACCTGTCCAGAGCACGCCGTCGTGCTGTCGCCGCCGCGCTGCCGCTGGCTGTCGTGGCCACGCTGGCCGGACTGCCCGGTACGGCGAACGCGCTGTCGACCGACGTCGTCATCTCCGCCGTTTACGGCGGTGGCGGCAATTCGGGCGCGGCGTTCACCAACGACTACATCGAGCTCGCGAACCTGACCGACACGCCGGTGAACGTGACCGGCTGGAGCGTCCAGTACGCGTCGGCCGCCGGGTCGGTGTTCCAGATGACGAACCTCACCGGCACCATCCCGGCGCACGGCCGGTACCTGGTCCAGGAGGCCGCCGGCGCCGGCGGCACCGTCGCGCTGCCGACGCCTGACGCGACCGGGTCGATCCCGATGTCGGCGACGTCCGGTGTCGTCGCGCTCGTGACGGCCCAGATCCCGCTGGTCGGCTGCGGCATCTCCTGCGCGACCGCGCCGAACGTGAAGGACCTGGTCGGGTACGGCGCGACGGCGAACGTCGAGACGCTGGCCGCGCCGGGCCTCAGCAACAGCACCGCGAACGCGCGCTCCGGCGCGCTCACCGACACTGACAACAACTCCGTCGACTTCAGTTCCGGCGTCCCGAAGGCGACGAACACCGCCGGTACGACGGTCGACGCGGGCAACCCCGGCGGTCCGGTCGACCCGACGCCGGGTTCGGTCCGGATCCACGACATCCAGGGCTCCGGCCGGATCTCGCCGATCGTCGGCCAGAGCGTCACCAACGTCCCCGGCATCGTCACCGCGACCCGTACGACGGGCAACGCGCGCGGCTACTGGATGCAGGACCCGACCGCCGACGCGGACCAGCTGACCAGCGAGGGCCTCTTCGTCTTCACGGGCTCCACCTCACCGGCCGTCGTGGCCGGCGACTCCGTGCTGGTCTCCGGCCGGGTCACCGAGTTCCGTCCGGCGGCCGGCGCGCAGAGCCTGACCGAGATCGGCGGGACGGTGAACACGCTCAAGGTCAGCAGCGGCAACGCGCTGCCGGCCCCGGTGCCGGTCGCGCTCCCGGACGCCTACACCAAGGCCGGCGCGCTCGAGGCGCAGCCGCTGGAGGAGAACTCCTACGTCCTGGACTGGCTGGAGGTGCACGAGGGGATGCGGGTGACCGTTGCCCAGAGCACCCGTCTGGTCAGCCCGGTGAACACCGAGTTCGGTGAGCTCTGGGTGACCTTCGAGCCGGCGCAGAACACCTCGCCGCGCGGCGGCACCGTCTACACGTCGTACGACGACCAGAACAGCGGCCGGTTCATGATCGCGGCGCTGAACGGCGCACCGGCGGCGAACGTCGGCTCGACGCTGGCCGCCGGGACGACCGGCGTCATCGACTACCAGTCCTTCGGCGGCTACGTGCTGCTGGCGACGCAGCTCGGCGCGATCACCGACGGCGGGCTGAAGAAGCAGAAGGTGCTGCCGCCGAAGAAGGCCGGCGACCTGTCGATCGCGACGTACAACGTGGAGAACCTCGCCGCGACCAACCCGGACGCGAAGTTCGCCCGGCTGGCCGAGGCGGTCGTGCACAACCTCGGGTCGCCGGACATCCTGGCGCTGGAGGAGATCCAGGACAACAACGGTGCCACCAGCAACGGAGTCGTCGCCGCCGACCAGACCGTCGCGAAGTTCACCGCCGCGATCCAGGCGGCCGGCGGACCGGCGTACTCGTCACGCTCGATCGACCCCAACGACGGTACCGACGGCGGCGAGCCGGGCGGCAACATCCGCCAGGTGTTCCTGTTCAACCCGGCCCGGACGACGTTCGTCGACCGGCCCGGCGGCGACGCGAACACGGCCGTCTCGGTCGTCCGCGCCCGGCCGACCAGCAACCAGGTGTCGCTGTCGGTCTCCCCAGGCCGGATCGACCCGGGCAGCGACGCGTGGGCGTCGAGCCGCAAGCCGCTGGTGGGGGAGTTCCTGTACGACGGCAACAAGCAGCTGTTCGTGGTGGCGAACCACTTCAACTCCAAGGGCGGCGACTTCCCGCTCTCGGCCGCGGTGCAGCCGCCGGTGCGCAGCAGCGAGGTGCAGCGGCTGAAGCAGGCCAACGAGGTCCGCGACTTCGTCCAGGACCTGTCCGACAAGTCCGCCGGGCGCGCGCGGGTCGTCGTACTGGGTGACCTGAACGACTACCAGTTCAGCCCGGCGATCAAGACGCTGACCAACGACGGCGCGCTGCTCAAGCCGCTGATCGAGACGCTGCCGGTCAACGAGCGCTACAGCTACGTGTTCGACGGCAACTCGCAGGTGCTCGACCACATCCTGGTCAGCCCGGCGATCCAGGGCTACTCGTACGGCGTCGTGCACATCAACGCCGAGTTCTCCGACCAGGCCAGCGACCACGACCCGCAGATCGTGCGGATCCTGACCGGCTGCGACGTCAGCCCGTTGCCGACCCGGTGCCGCCCGGGCAGCCCGGTGGTGGACGTGCCCTAACCCTGGCCCTTCTGGGCCATGAACGCGGCGTACCCCCGGCCCGGGGTGCTGCCCTGCTCGGTGAGCTGGGCGGTGACGGTGAGATCAGCTTCGGCGAGAGCCTCGGTGATCACCTCGGGCCGGTACAGGTACGCCGTGTAGCTCACGGCGACGCCGTACGCCTTCTCCGGCTGCAGCGTCTCGTCCTGGCCGGAGTGCGTCCCGATCAGCACCCGGCCGCCCGGCCGGAGCACGCGGGCGAACTCGGTGAACAGCCCGGGCAGTTCCTCGCGCGGGATGTGGAAGGTCGAGTACCAGGCCAGGACGCCGCCGAGCTCGCCGTCCTTGAACGGCAGCTCGGTCATCGACCCGACCTCGAACGTCACGCCCGGGTAGTTCTTCCGGGCCAGCTCGACCATCTTCGGCGACAGGTCGAGCCCGGAGATGTCGCACCCGACCGCCTTCAGGAACCCGGTGGTCCGCCCGGCCCCGCAGCCCAGGTCGACCATCGGGTCCTCGGTCAGCTCCGCGAACGCCGTCAGCATCGCCCGCTCCAGCGGGTTCCCGGCCATCCGGTCCTTCACCAGCTCGTGGTACGCGTCCGCGACGTTGTCGTACGACGACCTCGTGGCGGCAAGGTGTTCAGTCACCGCGACAGATTAGTCGCTCCCCGTGACAGTCCTGACACGGAGTCTTCCGCCGGTGCCGCTGACCCCTGTGCGGCGGCACCGGCGGAAGCCGATCAGGTGATCTGGAGGAGCTTCTGGGACTCGGCCGCGGCGCGGGAGGCGGCGGCCTGTTCGGTGGCGGCGGCGATCGAGTCGCCGGCGTGGGTGCGCCACCAGTCCTGGCCCTCGGTGGGGAGGGTGTCGATCGGGTCGTAGTACTCGTAGGTGCGGTTCAGCGCCTCCGGGTCGGCCTGCTCGATGCCGGTGCGGTAGTTCTTCTTCCAGTACGAGATGCCGCGCACCTCGTCGTACTCCGAGAGCTGGTGCACCCAGCGCTTGCCGACGTACGGGACGTCGCAGACGATCCGCGGGGTGGCGAACCCGGGCAGGTAGCCGAGGATGCCGTGCTGCAGGTGCTGCGCGTCCTTGACCGAGACCCGCCAGTGCTCCGAGAACGGGATCATGTCGCACATGTAGAAGTAGTACGGCGTGATGGTGGCGCCGTCGAGCAGCGCGAAGCACAGGTCGAGCAGCTGCGGCACCGAGTCGTTGACGCCGCGCATCAGGACGCCCTGGTTGCGCACGTCGCGCAGCCCGGCCTCGAACATCGCCTTGGTCGCCTCGGCGACCAGCGGGGTCACCGACTGGGCCGCGTTCACATGGGTGTGCATGGCAACCATCACGCCGCGCTGCCGGGCGATCGTCGCGACCCGCTCGACACCGGTCCGGACGTCGTCGGACAGCCAGTGCTGCGGCATCCCCATCAGCGCCTTGGTGGCCAGCCGGATGTCGCGGATGTTCTCGATCTCCAGCAGGCTGGTCAGGAACGCCTCCAGCCGCGGCCAGGGCATGTTCGCCACGTCGCCGCCGGAGACCACGACGTCCCGGACGCCGGGGTTGCGGCGCAGGTAGTCGAGCATGTCGTCGAGCCGCTGCTGCGGCTTGATGGTGAACTTCAGCTTGTCGATCACCGGCGTCGAGTTGCCGACCAGGTCCATCCGGGTGCAGTGCCCGCAGTACTGCGGGCAGGTGGGCAGCACCTCGGCCAGGACCTTCGTCGGGTAGCGGTGGGTCAACCCCTCCGTGGCCCACATCTCGTGCTCGTGCAGCGAGTCGCGCGTCGCGTGCGGGTGCGACGGCCAGTCGGTCCGCCGGTCGGTGAACATCGGCAGCATGTAGCGCCGGACCGGGTCGGCGTAGAAGGCTTCGGTGTAGTCGTCGGCGCCCTGCGGGACGATCGTGTTCAGCATCTGCGGCGGGAGCAGCATCGACATCGTCGCGCGCTCGGCCTGGTCGCGGGCCAGGTCCTCGTAGACGCGCTCCTCGAGCAGGTCGCCCATCACGTCGCGCAGCTGCTTGACGTTCTTCACGCAGTGCGAGCGCTGCCACTGCACCGAGCGCCACTCCTCGGCCGTCACGTCCTTGAACCCCGGCATCCGGGTCCAGTCGGGCTCGACGAGCTCCGCCCGGGTGTAGGCGTACGGCTGGCCGTCGGGGACGGTCAGCTCGGGGCTGATCAGATCAGTCACGGAAGTCCTCCGGGGGCTCCACGGGCGATGCGGTCTCATGTGAGGATAGCGATAGAACTTCCCTCAGATCCAACAGTACGCCGTAAGAATTCCTTCTCAGACCCGGAATCAGTAGTATTTTGCCCGGCTCACCCCCGAGCCGCGAACCTCTGGAGGCAGCGTGTCGTCGAGCCCGGTCGGACTGCACCGCGTGATCGAGCCCGCGGGTGTGCTGCCGCAGGCCGCGACCCGCCTGGACGCGCACCCGGAGCTGTGGCCGGACGAGATCCGGATCGCCGTCGAGCGGCTGAACCTGGACGCCGCGTCGTTCCGGCAGCTGGCCGAGGCGCACGGGCACGACGGTGAGGGCGTACGCCGTGCGGTGCTCGAGATCGTGGCCGAGCGCGGCAAGATGCAGAACCCGGTCACCGGGTCGGGCGGCATGCTGGTCGGCGTCGTCGACGAGGTCGGGCCGGAGTCGCCGCTCGGCGTGAAGCCGGGGGACCGGGTCGCCACGCTGGTGTCGCTGACGCTGACCCCGCTGCGGATCACCGACGGCCTGCGCCGCTGGGACGGCCGCAGCGAGCAGGTCCCGGCCGAGGGGCACGCGATCCTGTTCGCCCGGTCGATCGTCGCGAAGCTGCCCGGCGACCTGGCGCCGGAGCTGTCGCTGGCCGTGATGGACGTCTGCGGCGCGCCGGCGTTGACCGCGCGGGTGGTCCGCGAGTATGTCGACAAAGGCATAAAGCCTGTCGTGTCAGTAATTGGCGGCGCAGGGAAATCCGGGTCGCTCGCGCTGGCCGCCGCGCGGCGCTCGGGTGCGGCCCGGACGATCGGGATCGTGCCGGTCGAGGCGGAGCGCGAGCGGCTGGTCGAGGCCGACCTCGCCGACGTCGTCGCGCTCGCCGACGCCCGGAACCCGGTCGCGCTCGCGGCCGCGGTCGAGGCGTCCGGGGGACCGGCGGACATCACCGTGGTCTGCGTCGACGTACCGGGGTGCGAGCACGGCGCGGTGCTCGCGACGGCGCCCGCCGGCACGGTGATCTTCTTCTCGATGGCGACCTCGTTCTCGGCCGCCGCGCTCGGCGCGGAGGGTCTCGCGGCCGACGTGACGATGCTGGTCGGCAACGGCTACGTGCCCGGTCACGCCGACTACGCGCTCGAGCTGCTGCGCTCCGAACCGGGTGTCCGGCGACTCTTCGAGAGCCGGCTGAAGGCGGAGGGGCAGGATTAGCCCTGTGCGCACACTTCTGACGAACGGTTCCGTCTACTCACCCGCCGACCCCCACGCGACCGCGATCGCGTTCGACGACGGCGTGGTCACCTGGCTCGGCGACGACAGCAGCGCTTCGTCGTACGCCGAGGGCGCGGACGAGGTGATCGACCTCCAGGGCAAGCTGGTCACGCCGACCTTCGTCGACGCCCACGTCCACACCGCGCAGACCGGCGCCCTGCTGACCGGCCTCGACCTGATCGGCACCACCAGCCTGACCGACGCCCTCGACCGGCTCGCCGCGTTCGTGGCGACGCTGCCGGCCGACGCGGTGGTCGACGGCGCCGGGTGGGACGAGACGAAGTGGCCCGAGGGCCGCCCGCCGACGGCCGAGGAGCTGGACCGCGCCGGGGGAGACCGTCGGGTCTACCTCTCGCGTGTGGACGGCCACTCGGGCGTCATCTCCTCCTCGCTCACCGCCGCCGTCGAGGGACTGGAAGGACAGGCCGGGTTCGACCAGAACGGCCGGGTCGAGCGTGACGCGCACCACGCCGTACGGGACGCGCTGAGCGAGCTGGTCGGTCCCGACCAGCGGCTCGCCGACGCCCGCGCGGCGGTCAAGGCGATGGCCGAGCGCGGGATCGGCGCGTTCCACGAGATGGCGGCGCCGCACATCGGGCCGGTCTGGGAGCTGCCGCTGGTCCGCCAGGCGGCCGACGAATTGGGGCTGTCGGCAACCTTGTACTGGGGTGAGACCGGTGTCTTCGACAACGTTTCGCAGTACGGGCTGGCCGGGCTCGCCGGCGACCTGAACGCCGACGGCGCGCTGGGTTCGCGGACTGCGGCGCTGCGCGCGCCGTACGCCGATCGCGAGGACCACCGCGGCCACGCGTACCTGACCGCGGAGCAGATCGCCGAGCACGTGATCGCCTGCACCGAGAAGGGTGTCCAGGCGGGCTTCCACTGCATCGGGGACCTTGCCCTCGACAACATCGCGCGTGGCTTCGAGCTGGCCGCCGAGAAGGTCGGCGTCCCGGCGCTGCTCGCCGCGCGGCACCGGCTCGAGCACGTCGAGATGCCGGACGCCGACGTCGTCGCGACGCTCGCGAGGTGCGGCGTCGTGGCGAGCGTGCAGCCGATGTTCGACGGCCACTGGGGTGGCCCGGACGGCATGTACGCCGAGCGCGTCGGCGACCGCTGGGAGGGGATGAACCCGTTCGGCACGCTGCAGCGCGCGGGCGTCGTGCTGGCCTTCGGGTCGGACGCGCCGGTCACCTCGCTCGGCGGCTGGGAAGCCGTCCGCGCGGCGGCGTTCCACCGGACCGAGTCGGAGCGGATCACCGTGCGGGCCGCGTTCCAGGCGCACACCCGCGGCGGCTGGCGGGCGGCCGGGATCGACGACCAGGGCGTGCTCGCCCCCGGTACGCCGGCGACGTACGCGATCTGGGAGACCGACGCCCACCTGGTCGTCCAGACGCCGGACCCGCGGGTCGCGGCCTGGTCGACCGACCCGGGCGCCGGCGTACCGGTGCTGCCGGACCTGAGCGACGCGGCCGACGTGCCGCGGTGTGTGCGGACCGCCGTCGGTGGCCGCCTGGTGTACGAGTCTGAAGGGTGGTCCACGGAGTGACCCGTGCCGTGAAGAAGCTCGACCTCGATCCGGTCACCGTCCGGAAGGCGCGCAGCCTGGCGCGCAAGGCCGGCAAACCGATCGTGAACATCGCCCGCCAGCACACCACGGTCTCGGTCGAGCGGGCCGTGCTGCGGCTGGCCGGACTGGCCGGGGCCGACTCCGAGGGCATCCCCTGGGTGAACCGGCTGGCCGACACCGTCCGGGCCGACGTCGGCCTGGAGCACGGGCTGGCGCTGCCGGTCTGGGACGCGCTGGTCCGCGGCGAGGCCGAGGACCTGTCGGTGCTCGCGCAGAAGGCGGCGTCGGGCTCGGTGACGTTCCGGCTGCCGGAAGGGCGGGACGCCGTACGGGCGCGGGCCGCGGCGCGGAAGGCCGCGGCCGGCGGGCTGAAGAAGGTCGACGCGCGGCGCCGCGAGCGGGACCGGTTGATCGCCAAGCACGGCGATCCCGAGCAGCGGCCGTGGATCTACCTGATCGTTGCGACCGGCGACATCTACGAGGACATCCCGCAGGCGCAGGCGGCCGCGCGGGCCGGCGCCGACATCATCGCGGTGATCCGGTCGACCGGGCAGTCGCTGCTCGACTACGTGCCCGAGGGCGCGACCCGCGAGGGCTTCGCCGGCACGTACGCGACCCAGGAGAACTTCCGGCTGATGCGGGCCGCGCTCGACGAGTCGTCGCGCGAGCTCGGCCGCTACATCCGGCTGACCAACTACGCGTCCGGGCTGTGCATGCCGGAGATCGCGACGCTGGCCGGGCTGCAGCGCCTCGACATGATGCTGAACGACTCGATGTACGGGATCCTGTTCCGCGACATCAACCCGATCCGGACCTTCGTCGACCAGCGCTTCAGCCGGCAGATCCACGCCCGGGCCGGGATCATCATCAACACCGGCGAGGACAACTACCTGACCACCGCCGACGCCGTCGAGGCCGCGCACACGGTGACCGTCTCGCAGCTGCTGAACGAGTACTTCGCCAAGGAGGCCGGGCTCGAGGACTGGCAGCTCGGGCTCGGGCACGCCTTCGAGATCACCCCGGAGATCCCGGACTCGTTCCGGCTCGAGCTCGCGCACGCGATGCTGGCCCGGCAGCTGTTCCCGGACGCGCCGCTGAAGTGGATGCCGCCGACCCGGCACATGACCGGCGACGTGTTCCGCGGCTACCTGCTGGACGGGTTCTTCAACCTGGTCGGCGCGATGACCGGGCAGGGCATCCTGCTGGTCGGGATGATGACCGAGGCCGTGGTCACGCCGTGGATCTCCGACCGCGACCTCGCGCTGCAGAACGTCCGCTACGTACTGGGGGCCGCGGGCAACCTTCACGAGGACTTCCACCCGGCCCCGGACGGTTTCATCGCGCAGCGCGCCCGGCAGGTGCTGGGGGAGTCCGTCGAGCTGCTGGAGAACATCGTCGACGACGGCCTGCTGAACGCGATCGGCGACGGCACCTTCGGGCTGATGAAGCGCCCGCAGGACGCCGGCCGCGGTCTGGACGGCGTCGCGCGCCGCTCGGCGGCGTACTACAACCCGGCGATCGAGCTGCTCGAGGAGGCGCAGTGAGCATCATCAGGCCGTACGGCGACACCACCGGCGACGGGATGGTGCAGCTGTCGTTCACGCTGCCGATCCCGCACGACAAGCGCGCCGAGGGCGCCGCGGTGCAGCTGGCCAACAAGATGGGCATGGACCCGGCGCTGGTCGTGCACGCCAAGGCGATGGGCCCGGACTTCACCTTCTTCGTCGTCTACGGACCGGTGAACCACCTGGTCGACACCGACAAGGTCGAGGTGATCGAGCGCGACTACCCGCTGCTGGCGCCGAAGGACGCGAACCTTGCCATCCGCAAGGGTCTGCGCCGGCGGCTGACCGTGGTCGGTGCCTGCATCGGCACCGACGCGCACACCGTCGGCATCGACGCGATCATGAACATCAAGGGGTTCGCGGGGGAGAAGGGCCTGGAGTACTACCGGGAGCTGAAGGTGGTCAACCTCGGTGCGCAGGTCGCCGTACCGGAGCTGGTCCGGCGGGCCAAGGCCGAGAAGGCCGACGCGATCCTGGTCTCCCAGGTGGTCACCCAGCGCGAGGCGCACGTGCTGAACACCAAGGAGATGTCGGCCGCGTTCCGCGAGGCCTACCCCGAGGAGACCCGTCCGGTACTGGTTGCCGGTGGCCCCCGTTTCACCGAGCAGATGGCCGGGGAGCTCGGTGTGGACCGGGTGTTCGGTCGCGGTACGACACCCGGCGAGGTGGCCAGCTACCTGGTCGACGTACTGGTGACGAAGCGGGTCCGGACCCCGAACAGGAGAAGCGCATGAGCAAGGCCGAGATCGGTCTGTCGGTCACCCACCGGCGTTACGTCCCGTACAGCCACGCCCACTACGCCGGGCACCTGGTCGACGGCGCCTACGTGCTGGGACTGTTCGGCGACGTCGCGACCGAGGTCTGCATCGTGGCCGACGGAGATGAAGGATTGTTCGCTTCCTACTCCGATGTCCAGTTCTTGCAGCCTTTGCGGGCCGGCGACATGGTCGAGGTGACCGCGACGATCTCCCGGGTCGGGACGCGCAGCCGCGAGCTCGACTTCGCGGCGTACGTGGTCTGCCGGGGGCGGCCGGACAAGTCCGAGTCGGCGGCCGAGGTACTGGCCGAACCGCTGCTGATCACGCGGGCAACCGGTACCGTCGTCGTACCGGCTGCGTGACAGATAGTTGCCCTGGGTAACAACGTCGACCGAATGTGTTACAACGTTCTGAAGGAGCCGGTGCAGAGGTTGACTTCACCGCTTCCAGCGAGCATCGTTCTGAGAGTCGTCAATGTTCGTTGTTCCAGCAGACACACAGAGTTCGGCCACCGGATGATCCCGCGACGCTGACCAGGCCAGTGCCAGGCTTGAGTCGACGGGGGCTGAGATCGCCGGTGGACAGCCCCCCGCGGGGCAGAGGTGGAAGAGGCTCGGCGCCCAGTAGACAACAGCCGGGCGGCTCGCATCCAGCGGGTCCGCCGGTTGGTCCGAAGGGTCGGCCGAGCCTCTTTCCTCTCTCACCCGACAGCCGCCTCTCGCGCCGCGTCGGTGCCGTAACACCACCTCGACACCTCTGCGTCACCAACCGGATCTCTTCCGGGCTCCCGTACGTTGTACCGTCGTGCGCACCGGCAGGTGCCGGACGGTGAGGCGAAGGGGACCCGAGTGGAGCGGTTGAAGGCTCTGGCACGGCTGGTGCCGAGGATCGTGGTGGCGGTCGGCGCCGGCGCCCTGCTGGGACTGGCCTTCGAGCCCCACGACCACCCGTGGCTGGCCGTCGTCGCCGTCCCGCTGTTCCTGGCCGCGCTGAACGGCGTCTCGGTCAAGGGCGGCATCCTGGTCGGCGCCGGCTTCGGCATCACCTACTACGCCGTCCTGGTCCCGTGGCTCAGCGTCATCGGCGGCGACGCCGCCATCGCGCTGGCCATCCTCGAAGGCCTCTTCTACGCGGTTTTCGGCGCGCTGGCCAGTCAGGCGCTCAAGCACAAGCTGTGGATGCTGTGGATCCCGTGCCTGTGGGTCGGGACGGAGTTCGCCACCTCGTCGGTGCCGTTCGGCGGGTTCCCGTGGGGCCGGCTCGCGTGGGCGTTCTCGGACTCGCCGCTCGGCAAGCTCGCCGCGCTGGTCGGGATCGCCGGCCTGAGCTTCGTGATCGCGCTGCTCGGTGTCCTCGCGTACGCCGTACTGCGCCGCAAGAGCGCCCTCGGCCTGCGCGTCGTCGCGCTGGTCGCCGGGGTCGCGATCGTCGGGGGCAGCTCGCTGATGTCGCTGTCCACCGAGGGCAACGGCAAGACGATCACCGCGGCGATGGTGCAGGGCAACGTGCCGGGCAAGGGGCTGGAGTTCCTCGGCCGCGCCCGGACCGTCACCAAGAACCACATGAACGCCACGCTCGACCTGCAGCGCCAGGTCGAGGCCGGCACCCAGGTCAAGCCCGACCTGGTGATCTGGCCGGAGAACTCGACCGACATCGACCCGTACAAGGACGCCGAGACCCGCGCCGACATCGAGGCCGCGGTGAAGGCGGTCAACGTTCCGATCCTGGTCGGCGCGGTGACCGAGGGACCGGGCGAGAACGAGCGGCAGACCACCGGCATCGTCTGGGACCCGGCGAGCGGGCCGGGTCAGCGGTACGCGAAGCGGCACCCGGTGCCGTTCGGTGAGTACATCCCGTTCCGCGACCAGCTGCTGCCCTACATCAAGCGCCTCGAGATGGTCGGCCGGCAGACCGCGCCCGGCGTCGGTCCGGGGCTGATGCCGATCAACGGCGTCACCTACGGCGACCTGATCTGCTTCGAGCTCGCCTACGACAACGTCGTGTCCGACCTGGCCAAGGGCGGCGCGCAGGTGCTCGTCGTACAGACCAACAACGCGACGTACGGCGGGACCGGGCAGCCCGAGCAGCAGTTCGCGATCACCCGGATGCGCGCGATCGAGACCGGGCGGACCGTGCTGATCGCCTCCACCTCCGGGATCTCCGGCGTGATCCGGCCGGACGGGACCGTCGAGCACAAGTCGGGCCAGTTCGTCCCGGACGTGTACGTCGCGTCGGTGCCGGTCCGCGACGGCGAGACGCTCGCCACCAAGCTCGGCGGCTGGCCGCAGTGGGGCTTGACCGGCCTGGGGATCATGGGAGCAGTGCTGGCGCTGGCGACGCGCCGGAACCGCCGCCCGGCGGACCCCGGTACGCCGCCGGCCGCGACCCCCAGCGCTGAGAAGGTACCGGTCTGACCGACACGAGAGGTGGGGCTGCTGTGAGCGGCGTAACCGGAAGTCCGACGCGCAAGACCCGAGGGCTGCCGTGGTTCGTCGCGGTGGCGCTGCTGGTGGTGCCGATCGTCGAGATCTACGTGATCATCCAGATCGGCCAGGTGATCGGCGGCTGGCCCACGGTCGCGCTGCTGCTGATCGAGAGCGCGCTCGGGGCCTGGCTGATCAAGCGCGAGGGGCGCCGGGCGTTCGCCGCGCTCCGGACGGCGCTGGAGACCGGGCGGATGCCCGGCAAGGAGCTGGCCGACGCGGCGCTGCTGCTGGTCGGCGGAACGCTGCTGCTGACGCCGGGCTTCGTCACCGACATCTTCGGCTTCTTCTTCGTGCTGCCCTTCACCCGGCCGCTGGCGCGCCGGGTGCTGTCCGGCTTCCTCGGCCGCCGGGTCGTGTCGCAGCTCGGCGGGAACCCGATCACCGGCTTCATGCCGGGGACCTTCCGGCCGCCGTCGGCCGAGCAGTCCGAAGGGCAGCGGATGCGGAACGACGACGTCGTACAAGGCGAGGTCATCGACCCCGACCGGCCGCAGGACAGGTGACCGAGGTCACTTCCCCGGTCTTCGCCCGAACACAGCGAACGGGCCGTTCCGCGACTCTGCGGAACGGCCCGTTCGGGGTTCGGTGCTCAGGCGGTGCGCTTGCCCGTGGTGTTGCGAGCCCGGTGCAGGTGCGCCGGGCCGATCTCACCGTTGCGGAGCAGCTGGACGCGCTCGGCGAGCAGCTCCTCGAGCTCGGAGATGCTCCGGCGCTCGCGCAGCATGTCCCAGTGCGTCCGGGCGGGCTTCTCCTGCTTCGGCTCCGGCTTCTCACCGGTCGAACGGGCGGCCTCGCTGCCGCAGTGCGGGCACTCCCAGATCGCGGGGACCTCGGCGTCGTGCGCCATCGTCACCTCGACCACGTGACCGCGCGGGCAGTCGTAAGTGATCATCTGGCGCGGCGCGAACTCCACACCACGGTCGTCCTCGAAGCTGACCCCACCCAGCCCCGAACCACGCAGAACGCGATTAGACATGTCAAACCTCCGAGATTTCGTCATCCGTGCCAACGGTCGGCCGGCTCGGATCATTCCCATTTTGGCATGCCCGAGGCCAAGGTACGCACCTGACAAGCCCGTCGTGACCCGGTGTCATCACCTGTTCACAGTTGACTGTGTGTCGCGCGCCACAGTCTGAAACGAACAGCCGGATTCACAGCCAGTTGCCAGCTCGCCCGGATTCATTCCTCAGCAAAGCTTCCTAGCGTCTGCGCTCATGGTCCTCCCACGCCACAAACTCGGTGGCCTCAGCCTGCTCAACGTGGCCCTGGTGGCGGTGGTCGTCGCCGTCGCCGTCACGGCGTACCTGCTGTTCTTCCGCGACGAGTCCGAGGCGGCCGGTACGACGCGCCCGAGCGTCGCGGTGGCGCGCGGGGAGGTGGTCGCCAGCGTGTCGTCGAGCGGGACGCTGCAGAGCTCCCAGTCGGCGGCGCCGCAGTTCGCGACGTCGGGGACGGTGACGGCGGTGTACGTGAAGGTCGGCCAGGTGGTCGCCAAGAACGCGGCGCTGGCGAAGATCGATCCGGCGTCGGCGCAGCGGCAGGTGCGGATCGCCGAGCAGAACCGGATCGCGGCGGCGAACTCGGTGGATGCGGCGGAGGAGTCGCTGAGCGACGCGGAGGAGGCTGCGGAGTCGACGGCGACGCCCGCGGTCGGCGTACAGCAAGATCCCGAGATCGCGGTGACGAACGCCAAGGCGAGCCTCGCGCGGGCGAAGGCTGACAAGGAACAGGCCGATCAGAACCTCGAGGCGGCTCAGGCGGCGGTCGACGCGACGACTTTGCGGGCGCCGATCGCGGGGACTGTGACTGCGGTGAACGGGGGAGTGGGGTCGGTGGCCGGTGGATCGAACTCACCGTCGTCAACTGCCGAGGCCTCGACCTCTACCTCAGGCTTCGTCAACCTCGCGGACCTGAGATCTCTTCAAGTAGTCGCCGCCTTCCCTGAGGCCGACGCTGTAAAAATCAAGGCCAAGCAGGCAGCCAGCGTCACCCTCAACGCCGACCCCGGCACAACCCTCTCGGCAACGCTTCTGTCGGTCTCACCGACCCCGACGACGACCAACGGCGTCGTCGCGTACTCCGCGACCTTCAGCCTCACCAAGCTCCCCGCCGGCGCCCGCGTCGGGCAGACCGCGAACGTCACCGTGCAGACCGCGAAGGCCTCCAACGCCCTCTACGTCCCGAGCACCGCCGTCGTCACTTCCGGCGGCACCCACACGGTCACCCTCGCCGACGGATCCACCCGCGAGGTCCAGATCGGCGTCCAGGGCGGCAGCTTCACCGAGATCAAGTCGGGCCTCGACGAGGGCGAGCAGGTCGAGCTCCTCCAGGGAGCCATCGGCGGCACGACCGCCGGCCAGGGCCGGGCCGGCCAGTTCCAAGGCGGTCAGGGCGGCCAGCTCCCCGGCGGCTTCGGCGGCGGCCAGGGCGGGGGCGCCAACCGTGGCCGCTGACGCCCAGCACTTGCTGCGCGACACCCCCGCACCTGCGCCCGCCTCGGCGCTGATCGAGCTCCGGGGTGTGACCAAGACCTACGGCAGCGGTGAGACCGCCGTACATGCTCTTCGTGGGGTTTCCCTGCAGGTTCACGCCGGTGACTACGTCGCGGTGATGGGCTCGTCCGGCTCCGGCAAGTCGACCCTGATGAACATCCTCGGCTGTCTCGACGTCCCTAGCCGTGGCGAGTACTGGCTGGACGGGACCGACGTCGCCCGTCTGACCGAGGACCAGCAGGCCCTCGTGCGCGGCCGCAAGATCGGGTTCGTCTTCCAGTCCTTCAACCTGATCCCGCGGACCAGCGCCCTCGCGAACGTCGAGCTGCCGCTCACCTACGCTCACCTCCGCCGCTCGGAGCGCCGTCAGCGGGCCCGCCGCGCGCTCGAGCTCGTCGGCCTCACCGACCGCGCGGACCACCGCCCGAACCAGCTCTCCGGCGGTCAGCAGCAACGCGTGGCGATCGCCCGAGCTCTGGCCACCGGCCCCCGCATCCTGCTCGCCGACGAGCCGACCGGAAACCTCGACGCGCAGTCCACGGACGAGGTGCTCGACCTGTTCGACGCGTTGAACGCCGAAGGCCGCACGGTGGTGGTGATCACTCACGAGGATGAAGTAGCTCGCCGAGCTCGCCGGTTGATTCAAGTGTCTGACGGAAAGATCGTTGCTGACAAGGTGACTGGCTGATGTCTCCTGGAGATCTCTTCGGGGCCGCCCTCCGTGGGCTCGGGGCCAACAAGTTGCGCTCCTTGCTCACCGTCCTCGGCGTCTCGATCGGGGTCGGCGCGGTGATCGTGCTGGTTGCGGTGGGCAACGGGTCGGGGAAGGCCGTGCAGGAGCGGCTGGAGGCGATGGGCACCAACCTGCTCACCGTCTCGTCCTCGGGCGGCGGCGGTGGTTTCCAGCGCGGCCAGGCCGGCCCGTCCGCGCAGCAGTACGCCCTGACCACCGACGACGCCGCGGCCCTCGCCGACGATCGCCTCGCGCCCGACATCGCAACCGTCGCCCCCGTGATGACCAGCTCCGGTACGGCGACCAACGGCGACACGAGCTACACCGTCAACCAGGTGATCGGCACCACCCCCGGCTACCTGCCCGCGACCAACACCCCGGTCGGCACCGGCCGCGCCTTCACCCAGCAGGACGTCGACCAGGCAGCCCGCGTGATCCTCCTCGGCCAAACGGCCGCCAGCGAGCTCTTCACCCGCCCGGCCACCGCCATCGGCCAGACCGTCAAGCTCGGCGCCGTCGACTTCACCGTCCTCGGCGTCCTCGCGAGCAAGGACAGCACCGGCTTCGCCGACCCGAACGCGGCGGTCGTCGTACCGATCTCGACGCTGCGTGCGACCCAGGCCGGGTACGGCGCGCTCAACCAGATCGTCGTCCAGGCCACGAGCAAGGACCGCGTCGACGTCGCCCAGGCCGAGGTCACCCAGTTGCTCGCGGCCCGGCACCAGGTCCCGGCGAACCAGACAGCGGGCCAAACAGGGCCTTTCCGGATCACCAACTCGGCGCAGATCCTGCAGACCAGCCAGGACACCGCCGCGACCTTCACCGCGCTGCTCGCGACGGTCGCGGCGATCAGCCTCGTGGTCGGCGGGATCGGCGTCACCAACATCATGCTCGTCACGGTCACCGAGCGGACCCGCGAGATCGGGATCCGCAAGGCGCTCGGCGCGCGCCGGCGGGCGATCCTCGGGCAGTTCCTGATCGAGGCGACGCTGCTCAGCCTGATCGGCGGCGCCGTCGGCGTCGCGGCGGCGCTGGTCGTCAGCCGATTCGAGCTGGCCGGCGTCCGGCCGGTGCTGGTGCCGTCGTCGATCGCGCTGGCCTTCGGCGTCTCCGCGGCCGTCGGGCTGTTCTTCGGCAGCATGCCGGCCCACCGGGCGGCCGGGCTGCGTCCCATCGATGCACTGCGACACGAGTGAGAGGTTCAGGCATGTCCAACCAGAGTCCCGACGAGTTCGCCCAGATCGGGTCCGACCAGGAGGTCGAGGCGGCGCTCCGGCCGAAGAAGACGCTGAAGTTGCCGGCGGCAACTGCTGTGCTGAGCGGGGTGGTGGTGCTGGCGATCGGGCTGGCGGGCGGCGCCGGGCTGCACGCGGCGTTCGCGTCGGACGGTACGTCGGCGCAGGCGGGGCGCGGGGCGGGGTACGGCGGCTTCCGTGGTCAGGGCGGGCAGCCCGGCCAGGATGGTGCCGGTCAGGGCGGCACTGGTCAGGGCGGGGCCGGCCAGGGTGGTGCCGGGCAACGCGGCGGCGGGCAGTTCGGCCAGGGCCGCGCGGCGATCGGCACGGTGGTGTCGGCGGCCGACGGGAAGCTCGTGGTGAAGACGCAGAGCGGTGACGTGACCGTGAAGCTGACCGGCGATACGGCGTACGAGATCAGCAGCAAGGGGTCGGTGAGTGATCTGAAGGCCGGTCAGCAGGTCGTGGTGAGCGGCGAGACGGCCGACGGGACGTTGACCGCGCGGACCGTCCGGCAAGGGGAGCTACCGCCCAACCGTTGACGGGCTTCTTTGGAAAGCGCTATCTTGCGACGAAATGAGGCGCAGAAAGTACAAATTCGCCTCTTCGTCGACAGGAGAAGACGGCATGCGCAGTTCCAGGAGACTCGTCGCGGCGGTGCTGGCGGCCACCTTCACGGTGGCCGCGTGCGGTTCGTCCGGCGCCGGTGAGGTGGCCCAGGACTCGTCGGCACCGCTGGAGCTGTGGGTCAGGACCACGCCCGGCGGTGACGGCGAGAAGGGGATGAAGAAGCTCGCGGCCGCGTTCGAGGCGGCGAGCGGGCAGAAGGTCCAGGTCACCGCGATCTTCGACGATTTCGAGACCAAGCTGTCCCAGCGCGCGGCGCAGAAGGACCTGCCGGATCTGGTGCTGAACGACTCGGCGCAGCTCGGCACGATGGTCAGCCAGGGCATCGTCCGCGAGGTCGACCTCGCGGCGGTCAAGGGCAGCGACCAGTTGCTCGAGGCGGCGCTCGCCGCCGGGCGCGCGACCGACGGCAAGACGTACGGCGTTCCGTACTCCGCGCAGGCGAGCGCGCTGCTGATCCGCAAGGACTGGCGCGCGAAGACCGGGCTGCCGGTGCCGACCACGTGGGCGGAGTTGGTGACGCTGGCCAAGGCGTTCACCACGCAGGACCCCGACGGGAACGGCAAGGCCGACACCGCCGGGCTCGCCGTACCGGGGTCGACGAAGCGTGGGTACGCGTCGTGGTACTTCTCGAACTTCCTCTGGGCCGGTGGCGGTGACTTCGTCGCGGCGCAGCCGGACGGCAAGTACAAGGCCGCGATGAGCACGCCGGAGTCGGTGGCCGCGACGACGTGGTTCCGGGACCTGGCCTGTACGGCGAAGGTGGTGCAGCCGGGCGCCGCGACGATGGACACGCCGCCGACGAACGAGACGTTCGAGGCGGGGCGCGCCGGGATGTACGTCGTCGGGCCGTACCTGCTGCCGCGCTTCGACTCGGCGCTCGGCAAGGACAAGTACGAGGTCGTGCCGGTGCCGGCCGGGCCGAAGGACGCGACGGTGCTCGCCGAGGGCGGCAGCGTGTATCTGATGGCGGGGTCGCCGAACCGCGCCGGGCAGGACGCCTTCGCGGCGTACGCGATCTCGGCCGAGGGCCAGAAGCTCGGGATGGCCGGCGAGAAGGCGTTCATCGTGCAGCTCCCGGTGAACCAGAGCGTCGACATCAGCAGCGTCCGGCCCGACCCGCGCTGGAAGGTGTACGCCGAGGCGTACAAGTCGCACGCGCGGTACGCGCCGTCGATCCCGAACTGGACGGCGGTTCGCCAGGCGTCGGCCGACACCATCAACGCGTTGATCGCCGACTGCAGCCTGAACGTCGGTGACGAGCTGAAGAAGCTCGACAGCAAGCTCACGGACGCGCTCAACCAGCAGGGGATCGGCGCCTGATGACCGCGATCGAAGTACTGGGGGTCGCTCGCGCGAAAGTGCGAGTGCGAAGACTCGGACAGTGGTGGGTGCCGTGGGCCTTCCTGGCTCCTGCTCTCGTGCTGTTCCTGTACTTCAAGTTCATCCCGATGGCGCGGGCCGTCACGATGTCGGTGCAGGACGTGAAGCCCTATCTCGGGAACACCTGGGTGGGGGCGGCGAACTACGGCGAGGTGCTCGGGTCGGAGGGGTTCCGGGCGGCGGCGTGGAACACCGTGGTGCTGGCGGTGGGGCAGACGTTCGGTTCGATGCTGCTCGGGTTCGGGCTGGCGCTGCTGGTCGAGGGGCAGACCCGGAAGCTGAGCTTCGTCCGGTCGGCGGCGTTCCTGCCGGTCGTGGTGCCGCTCGCCGTCGTCGCCGAGCTGTGGCGGATCATGTACCACCCGACCGCCGACGGGCTGATGAACCAGGTGATCGGGCTGGTCGGGCTCGGGCCGTCGGGGTTCATCAACCACCCGGACAGCTCGCTCGCGTCGATCGTCGTGACCGGGATCTGGCGCGGGGCGCCGTACGACATGATGATCTTCCTCGCCGGGCTGGCCGGGATCGACCGCGGCTTGTACGAGGCCGCGACCGTCGACGGTGCGTCCACGCGGCAGCGGATCCTGCACGTCACGCTGCCGGGGCTCCGGCCGGTGTTCGCGATCCTGTTCGTGCTCGCCGCGGTGCGTGGGTTCCGCAGCTTCACCGAGGTCTTCCTGCTCACCAACGGCGGGCCGAACGGCTCCACCGAGGTCGTGATGACGCTGATCTACAAGCTCGGCCTCGAGCAGAACCGGCTCGGCGTCGGCTCGGCCGGTGCGGTGCTGCTGTTCGCCGCGACCCTCGTCCTGACCGTCTGCGTCCAGCTGCTGCGTCGAAGGAGAGCCGCATGAGCGCCGCCACCGAGACCGCGCTCGGTCTCACCGAACGCACCGGCCCGGTCGCCAAACTGATCAAGGCCGTCGTCTACCTCGGCCTGTTCGTGGTCTTCGCCGGCCCGCTGCTCGCGCTGCTCGTGAGCTCGTTCAACCACGTCTCCGACCCGACCCAGCTGAGCGTGATCCCGCGCAGCCCGACGCTGGACAACTTCCGGATCGCCTTCGACCACGGCGTACTGCGGTACCTGCTGAACTCGTTCTTCGTGGTCGGCTTCGGGCTGCTGCTCCAGGTCGCGGTCTCGGTGCTGGCCGGGTACGCGCTGGCCCGCAAGGTGTTCCCGGCGATGACGCTGGTGATGGTCGCGATCCTGGCCACGATGATGCTGCCCGAGGAGATCCTCGCGCTGCCGCTCACGCTCGTGCTCGGCGATCTCCCGCTGCTGCACGTGAACCTGATGGGCACCCTCGCGGGGATGATCGTGCCGCTCGGCGCCTGGGCGTTCTCCATCCTGGTGATGACCGAGTTCATGAAGGACGTGCCGCGCGAGCTGGAGGAGGCGGCCCGGATCGACGGCGCCGGTGAGCTGCGGATCTTCGCCCAGATCATCCTGCCGCTGTGCAAGCCGGCGCTCGGCGTGATCGGGGTGTTCGGGTTCACGATGATCTGGGACCAGTACCTGCTCCCGTTGCTGGTAGCAACGGACTCGTCGGCCTACACGTTGCCGCTGGCCCTCAGAACGTTGCGGATCGACCCGGTCGTCACCCCGGGCGTCGTCCTGGCCGCGTCGCTGCTGGCCCTGCTGCCGTCGGTGCTGGTCTTCCTGTTCTTCCAACGGTCGTTCGCGCGGGGTCTGACCTCGGGCGCCCTGAAGGGATGAGTGGTATGGAGTGGTTCCGGCACGACCGGTTCGGGATGTTCGTGCACTGGGGGCTGTACTCGCTGGCCGCCCGGCACGAGTGGGTGAAGAACCGGGAACGGATGACCGACGAGCAGTACCAGCGGTACTTCGACCGGTTCGACCCCGATCTGTACGACCCGCGCGCGTGGGCCCGCTCGGCGAAGGCGGCCGGGATGCGGTACGTCGTCCTGACGACGAAGCACCACGACGGGTTCTGCCTGTGGGACAGCGCGCTGACTGACTACAAGGTCACCGGTACGCCGTACGGGCGGGATCTCGTCGGGCCGTTCGTGGCCGCGTGCCGGGAGGCGGGGCTGAAGGTCGGGTTCTACCACTCGCTGATCGACTGGCATCACCCCGAGTTTCCGATCGACGGGCTGCATCCGCAGCGCGACGACGAGGAGGCGCGAAAGCGGCCTCGGGACATGAGTGTGTACCGGGAGTACCTGCACGGGCAGGTGCGGGAGCTGCTGACCGGGTTCGGGACGATCGACTACTTGTTCTTCGACTTCTCGTACGCGGGGAGGGCGGAGGGGAAGGGCGCCGAGGACTGGGCTGCGGCTGAGCTGCTCGCGATGGTTCGCGAGTTGCAGCCGGAGATCCTGGTCAACGACCGGACCGGGCTCCCCGGTGACTTCGTGACCCCCGAGCAGTACCAGCCGTCCGGGCCGCTGCCGGTTGCGTGGGAGGCGTGCCAGACGCTCAACGGGAGCTGGGGGTACGACCGGGACAACGCCGACTACAAGTCGCCGGAGCTGCTGGTCCGGATGCTGATCGACGGTGTGTCCAAAGACGGCAACCTGTTGCTCAACGTCGGGCCGACCGGTCGCGGGCTGATCGATCCCGAGGCCGAGACCCGGCTGGCGGCGATCGGTGAGTGGATGCGGCTGCACGAGCGGTCGATCCGCGGTTGCGGTGCTTCGGAGTACCAGGCGCCGGCCGACTGCCGGTACACGCAGAACGGCGATCGGCTCTACGTGCATCTGTTCAGCTGGCCGTTCAAGCACGTCCACCTCCCCGGGCTCGCAGGCAAGGTCCGCTACGCCCAGCTGCTGTCGGACGGCTCCGAGGTGCAGCTCGTCGATCACGACGCGGACCGCGAGGCCGAGAACACCCGCCCCGGTGCTCAGCCGCCCGGCACGCTCACGCTCGAACTCCCCGTCCGCCGCCCCGAGGTCGCGGTCCCCGTCATCGAACTGTTCCTGTGAACAGGAGGACCCATGAAACGACGAACGTTCCTCACCGCCACCGGTGTGACAGCAGCTGGTCTCGCCATGCCTTCTGAAGCTGTGGCCGCGCGAAGACCACCTGTTCGTTCACTGGAGGAACTCCAGCGAGCGATCAACCAAGCAGTGGCCGGGAGCACCATCACGCTTGCCAACGGCACCTACGACGTCACCACCCCGATCGCGATCACCGGGAAGCGGGGGAGCCGGCGTCGCCCGATCACCATCCGCGCCGAATCCGTCGGTGGCGTCGTGCTGACCGGCGAGCAGAGCTTCGTGCTGACCGGTTCGTCCGACCTCACGATCAGCGGGTTCGTCTTCAAGCAGCGAACGACCCTCGACCTGCCGCCGGACTGCCGGCGGATCCGGTTGAGCCACAACGAGTTCCAGCTCGCCGACCTCGAGGGTCTGCACTGGGTGATGGTCCGGGCCGACCACTCGACGCTGGTCCGGAACGTCTGGCACGGCAAGTCCACGCTCGGCATCTACCTCGGCATCGAGGGCGCGGGGACCAGCGCGATGGCCCAGGGCGTGTACGTCGCCCGCAACCACTTCCGCGACCACACCTTCCCCGGCGACAACGGCGGCGAGCCGATCCGGCTCGGCGTCAGCCCGCGAGCGCTGTCCCGGGCCGGTGCGGTGATCGAGCTGAACCTGTTCGAGCGGGTGAACGGGGATCCGGAGGCGATCTCGGTGAAGTCGTCGGGGAACGTGATCCGGCGCAACACGATCCGGGACAGCATCGGGGGGATCGTGCTGCGGCACGGCAACGACAACCGGGTCGAGGGCAACTACCTGCTCGCCGGTGGCAACGGGATCCGGATCTACGGCAACGATCATCTTGTCGCCAACAACTACCTGGAGGGGATCGAGGGTGCCGGGGTGGTGCTCGGGAGCGGGTCGGTGCGGGACCACTTCGCGGGGGAGTCCGCGGAGTCCCGCCGGGGGAACGACGCGCCCGATCGAGTGCGGATCGGCCTAAACACCGTTCTCGACTGCGGAGACGGGATCGTCGGCGAGAGCCACCGGACCCTCCCGCCGCTGGATTGCGCGATCACGGACAATCTCCTCGTGGGCGACACAGGACAGCTGATCGACATGCCGTACCCGGACGGGATCGACTTCGCGGGCAACCTCACCTGGGGAGCCGCCGCCGACGGCAACGTGCCCGGCACGCGCAAGGACCCGCTGCTCGCGCCCGGGCCGGACGGCGTACGGCGGCTGACCGAGCACAGCCCGGCGCGGGACGCGTCGACGCGCTGGTACCCGGGCGTCGAGTGCGACCTCGACGGCGACCAGCGGCACGGCCGCGTCGACGTCGGCGCCGACGAGTACTCGCGGCACCGGCCGGTCTGGGGCCCGCTGACCGCGGCCGAGGTCGGGCCGTACAGCGCATGAACACGACGATCACTCAGCAGGACGAACTGATTCGGACCCACTTGGATCGTCTGCGCCTCGACCTCGTGGTCGCCGCCCGGATCACCAAGGTGCACCGCGAGTGGGCGCGCCCGCTGCAGCCCGACCCGTTCTCGCGGCTCTACCTGATCCTCGAGGGCGAGGGCCGGCTCGTCGTCGGCGACGAGGTCCTCGACCCGAAGCCCGGCGACCTGTGCTACCTGCCCGCCGAAGTCCCGGTCTCGTACGAGGCGATCAGCGACAACACGTATCGCAAGCACTGGCTGCACTTCTCCGCGCTGATCGGCGACAAGGACATCGGCGAGGTGCTCAGCCTGCCGTACGTCGTACGCAGCAAGTCGCCCGAAGAAGCGGGCGCGCTGTTCGAGCAGGTCGGCGCCGCCGACCGGGATCCGCCCGGTCTCGCGACTCCGCTTCGGCTGCGCTCGGCACTGACCGCGCTGTTCGCGCACTACCTGGACAGTGCGCCGCCCGGGACCGTCCAGCTCTCGCCGCAGCAGACGAGCGAGTCGGACGTCGTCCAGTACATCCAGGCCAACCTCGGCAGCCCGCTGACCGTGGAGAGCCTGGCTGCCCGGTTCGGGCAGGACCAGCCGAGCTTCATCCGGTACTTCCGGGCGGAGTTCGGGTTGTCACCCAAGCAGTACCTCAAGCGGGCCCGGATCGAGTGGGCGCAGCGCGAGCTGGCGTCCACCGCGCGCCCGATGGAGGAGATCGCCGCGGCCGTCGGCATGGACCAGTCGTACTTCTCGAAGGTCTTCCGCCAGGTCAGCTCGGTCACCCCGAGCGAGTACCGAAGGCTGTACCGCCCCCACAGCTAGGAGTTCTACTCATGGATCGTCGTACCTTCTTGGCCGGCGGCGTCGCCGCCCTCGTACTCTCCAGAACCGGAACGGCCTTCGCGGGCACCACCGCGACCGTCACCTCGCTCGCCCAGCTCCAGCAGGCGATCAACAGCGCCACCGCCGGCGCGCGGATCGTGCTCAAGAACGGCTCGTACGCCGTGCCGTCCGGCTCGCCGATCACGATCAGCGGCCGGCACGGCACCAGCGCCTCGCCGATCACGATCACCGCCGAGACCCGCGGCGGCGTCACGCTGACCGGGCCGCACAGCTTCGTGGTGTCGAACTCGTCCGACATCGTGATCAGCGGGTTCGTCTTCAAGCAGAGCTCGACGCTCGACCTGCCCGCGAACTCACCGGGGATCCGGCTGACTCGCAACGACTTCAACCTGGCCGCGGCCGCCGAGCACTGGGTCGTCGTCCGCGGTGACGGCGCGAAGGTCGACCGCAACGTCTTCCACGACAAGTCCACCAAGGGCTGTTACCTGGTCGTCGACGGCCCGTCCGGTACGGCGATGGCGCAGGGCACGCACATCCTGCGCAACCACTTCCGCGACCACAGCTTCAGCGGCGACAACGGCGGCGAGCCGATCCGGCTCGGTGTCAGCAGCCGGGCGCTCGGCGACGCCGGGGCGACGGTCGAGTACAACCTGTTCGAGCGCGTGAACGGCGACCCGGAGGGGATCTCGGTGAAGGCGTCCGGGAACACGATCCGGTACAACACGATCCGGGACAGCGTGGGCGGGATCGTGCTGCGGCACGGCAACGACAACCGGGTCGAGGGCAACCATGTGCTGGCCGGAGGCAACGGGATCCGGGTCTACGGCAACGATCATCTGATCGTCAACAACTACTTGGACGGGATCGACGGTGCGGGGATCGTGCTTGGGAGTGGGTCGGTGCGGGACCACTTCAGCGGCGAGTCGTCGGACTCGCGCAAGGGCAACGACGCGCCGGACCGGGTGACGATCGTGCTGAACACGCTGCGGAACAACGGGCAGGGGATCGTCGGCGAGAGCCAGCGGACACTGCCGCCGCTGGCGTGCCGCGTCGCCGACAACCTGGTCGTCGGCGACGGGGACGCGCTGGTGGAGATGCCGTACCAGCAGGGGATCACCTGGAAGAACAACGTGCTGTGGGGGAGCGCGGCGAACGGGAACATCCCGGCCGGTGGGTTCACGCGGGCCGATCCGAAGCTGACCGCCGGCTCCGACGGCATTCACAGGCTCGGCTCGGGGAGCGCGGCGATCAATGCGGCGAGTGAGTCGAGCAGAGTGACGGACGACGTCGACGGACAGACGAGAACAGCACCATTCGATGTAGGTGCCGACGAGTATTCGACTGCCCAGCCGGTACGCCGTCCGCTGACCGCCGCTGACGTCGGACCGGGAGCTGCTTAGACCAGCGTCGGCTGGGTGTTGCCGGCTTCCGTGATCCCGCGGCGCATGTCGACGCGGCTGAGCAGCACCAGCCCGATCAGGAAGAACAGCCCGAGCGCCACGATGGCCGGCCGGTAGGAGCCGGTCACCTGGTGGACCAGGCCGAAGACGAGGGTGCCGAGCCACGAGGTGCCCCGCTCTCCGGCCTGGTACAGGCTGAAGTACTCGGCCTCGCGGCCCTTCGGGATCAGCTGGCTGAACGCCGACCGGGACAGCGCCTGCGTCCCGCCGAGCACGATGCCGATCGCCACGCCCATCGCCAGGAACGGCACGATCTGCTTCTCCGGCAGCGTGAACCCGGCGATCACGATCACCATCCAGACCACCAGCCCGCCCATGATCGTGCGGTGCGACCCGTACTTCCGCGCGAACCGCCCGAACCCGATCGCCCCGAAGAACGCGACGAACTGGACCAGCAGGATGGTCATGATCAGCACCTGGGTCTCGAACCCGAGTTGCTTCTCGCCGTACGTCGAGGAGACCGAGATGACGGTCTGGATCCCGTCGTTGAAGAACAGGTACGCGACCAGGAACAGCAGCGTCATCGGGTACGCGCGCAGGTGCTGCAGCGTCGCGCCGAGCTGGCCGAAGCTCTGCCGGACCAGCGACCCGCTGCGCACCTGCACGACGGCGACCGGCGGCCGGTTCCGCAGCTTGACGAACGGTATGAACGTGAACAGCCCCCACCACAGCCCGGCGCTGAGCAGACTCAGCCGGACCGCGGTGCCCTGACTCATCCCGAGCGCGTCGTGCGCGGTGACCACGCCGAGGTTGATCGCGAGCAGGATGAACCCGCCGAGGTACCCGAAGGCCCAGGCCCGCGAGGACACGTCGTCGCGGGCGTCCGGTGGCGCGATGTCGATCAGGATGGAGTCGTAGACCACCATCGACGAGCCCAGACACAGGTTGCCGACGAACAGCAGGAACGCGCCGAGCTGCCAGTTCCCGCCGCTGACGAAGACCATCGAGCTCGCGGCGATCGCGCCGGTCCAGGCGAAGCCGCACATCAGCAGCTTCTTGCGCGGCGACCGGTCCGCGATCGCGCCGACGATCGGCAGGAACAGGGCCGAGAACAGCGTCGCGACCGTGACGACGTAGAAGGCCAGCGAGCCCGGCGAGATGCCGAGGCCGAGCACCTCCAGGTTGGTGCGGCACGGGTTGTCCGTCGTACCGGCGGCACCGCAGGCGGCGGTCTCGGCGACCGAGGTCAGGTACGGCGCGAACAGCACCGTGCCGGTGGTCGTCACGTAGCCCGAGTTGGCCCAGTCGTAGAGGCTGAAGCCCCAGTACTCACGCTTGTCGACGGCCGCCGGGGCCGACAGGAATCCCATGCGCAGGAGTGTGTCAGGTCAAGGCGTCGTTCGCAGGACCTGCCGGTAACACTTCAGCGCCACTCGCCCCGTTCGACCAGTACGTCGCGCAGCAGGTCGGTGCGGTCGGTGATGATCCCGTCGACGCCGGCGTCGAGCAGCCGGTGCATGTCCGCCGGGTCGTCGACCGTCCAGACGTGCACCTGCTTGCCGAGGGCATGCGCCCGCCGGAGCAGCCCGGGCGTCAGCACGCGGATCCGGCCGTACACCTCGGGGATCTGCAGGCACGCGCCCGGCGACGACAGCCGGAACGGCGCGAACCGGAGCCGGGCGATCTCGTTCTGGCCGAACCCGGTCGCCAGCCGCGGCCCGAGCTCGCGCCGGATCCGCTGCACCCGGGCCTGCGAGAACGACGACACGCAGACCCGGTCGATGGCGCCCGCGTCCCGCAGCACGGCGGCCGCCGGGCCGACGCCGTTGTCGGCCTTGATGTCGAGGTTGAGCCGGATGTCGGGGAACTCCTCGAGCACGTCGGTGAGCAGCGGGATCGGCTCGTGCCCGTTGATCCGCGCCTTGCCGACCTCCGACCAGGGCAGCTCCGCGATCAGGCCGGTCCGGTCGGTGACCCGGTCCAGCCGGTGGTCGTGGAAGGCGACGACGACACCGTCGCTGGTCGCGTGCAGGTCGGTCTCGACGTACCGGTAACCGAGCGCCACCGCCTGCGCGAAGGCGCGCAGGGAGTTCTCGTAGCCGACGTTGTCCGGGTGCAACGCACCGCCGCGGTGGGCCATCGCGATCGGCCCCTCGTGGTCGAGGTAGGGGTACACGGGCCAGATTATGTACCGTGGTGACGGTGACGGATCTCAGCCCCCGCCCCGACCTGTGGTCCCTCGACCCCGAGGTCCTGCACCTGAACCACGGCTCCTACGGTGCGGTCCCGCGCCGGACCCAGGAGCTGCTGGCCAGGCTGCGGACCGAGACCGAGGCCAACACGATGCTCTGGTTCCGCTCGGTCGCCGACCGGCTGACCACGAGCCGCCTGGAGCTCGCCGCGTTCCTCGGCACCGACCCGGCCGGCTTCGCGCTGGTCCCGAACGCCAGCGCCGGCGTCACCGCCGCACTGGCCGCGATCCCGATCCCGCCCGGCAGCCGGATCGTCCTGACCGACCACATCTACGGCGCCGTCCGGTACGCCGCCGAGCGGATCGCCCGGGCCCGCCAGGCCGAGGTGGTGATCGTCCACGTGCCGCTGGAGGCCGACGACGACACGATCGTCGCGGCCGTCGGCGCCGCGCTGGACGAGCGGACCGCGGCGCTGATCGTCGACCAGATCAGCTCGGGCACCGCGATGGTGTTCCCGATCCGGCGGCTCGCCGAGGCGTGCGGGGACATCCCGCTGATCGTCGACGGCGCGCACGCTCCGGCGCTGATCGACGAGCCGGCCGAGGACGGCGCCGACTTCTGGACCGGCAACTTCCACAAGTGGCCGGCCACGCCCCGCGGTACCGCGGGCCTGGTCGTCGCCGAGAAGTGGCGGGCGGCGACGATGCCGCTGATCGTTTCCTGGTCGGAGTACGAAGAACGCCTGCCGGAACGCTTCGACATGCAGGGCACCTACGACTACGCGACCTGGATCGCGGCGCCGGAGTCGCTGCGGGTGCTGGCCGAGCTCGACTGGCCGGTCCGGCGTCCGCAGCTGACCACGCTGGTCGAGGAGGGCGCGCAGATCCTGGCCAAGGCGCTCGGCTCCGACCTGCCCGACGTCGCCCACCCGGCGGCGACGATGCGGCTGGTCGGGATCCCGTTCGACGTCACCCGGTCGCCGAACGCGGCCGAGGAGTTCAAGATCAAGGTGTCGCGCGAGCTGAAGGCCGAGATCACGCTGACCGGGTTCGACGACCGGGTCTTCGTGCGGCTGTCGGCGCACGCCTACAACAGCCTGCGCGACTACGAGCTGCTGGCCTCGCGGCTGCCGACGTTGCTCTGAATCTCGCTGAACGAGCGCTCCCCGTGCACCGCCAGCTCGGCCAGGACCGCGGCCGGGTCACCGGCCTCGACCAGGTCGAGCAGCTTGCGGTGCCGGGCGACGTGCTCGTGCAGGTCCTCGTAGAAGTGCTCCCGGGCGTACAGGTTGCGGGCCATGCAGAGCAGCAACTGCTGCTGCACCGACGCGTACGCCTCCTCGAGCCGGCGGTGACCGGCCAGCGCGACGAGTGAGGAGTGGAAGCGGTAGCCCGCTTGGACGAGGCTGCCGCGGTCTTCGGCGGACGCGCAGCGTTCCATCTCCAGGAGCGCGTCCTGCGCGACCTTCAGCCGCTCGGGGACCTGCACCGGTACGCCGAGCTCGACCGCCAGCCGCTCCAGGGCTGAGCGCAGGGTGAGGATCTCGAAGACGTCCTGATCGGTCAGGGTCGCGACCGTCGAACCGCGCCGCGGCTTGGTGACGATCAGGCCTTCCTGCTCCAGCACGCGCAGCGCCTCACGCAGGGGAGGGCGGCTGATCCCGAGCTGCTCGGTCAGTCGCTCCTCGATCAGCCGCTCGCCCTCGGCCAGCTCCCCGGCCAGGATCATCCGCCGGATCGCGTTGGCGGCGAGCTGGACCAGGCTGGGCGATTCGAGTTGGTGCTCTGTCATGGGCGTCATTGTTCCCCGAAGTCTTGTGGGCGTCGACTATCTATTGTAGACAATAGTTCATAGACGGATGCCGGGACGAACTGGAGGCGCGTTCGTGGCCCAAGACATCAACCGAGAACACCCGATCGGCTTCGTGGGACTGGGCAATCTGGGCCGGCCGATGGCGGAGTCCTTGCGGCGGGCGGGATGGTCGCTGAAGGTGTACGACCAGGATTCCGCGCGTGCTGCCGATCTGGACGCGGAACTGGCCGATGGACCCGCTGACTTGAGTGAGTGTGCGGCGGTCGCACTGGCTGTTCCTGACGACGAGGCGGTCACCGAGATCCTGACCGAACTGATCCCGCTGCTGGCCGCGGGATCGGTCGTGCTGATCCACAGCACGATTCTCCCGGCGACGGCTAAGCAGCTGGCGCTGCAGGCGGAGGCCCGCGGCGTCGGGCTGCTCGACGTACCGGTCAGCGGGGGAGCGGAGAGAGCGCTGTCTGGTTCTCTCACGGTGATGGCCGGCGGCCGCGCCGAGGTGCTCGACCAAGCCCGCCCGGTCCTCGAGTCCGTTGCCGACAGCATCCTTCACGTCGGGCCCGCGGGCGCGGGCGCGGCGGTGAAGCTCGCGAACCAGCTGATGATGTTCGCGGCGCTCGCCGGCGTGCAGGAAGGCCTCGCACTGGCCGGTGCGTACGGCGTACCGGAGCAGGCTGTGCTCGACGCGGTGTCCACGAGCACCGGCGACTCCTGGATCACCCGGAACTGGGGCTTCTTCGACCGGGTCGCCGCCGCGTACGACGCGGCGGGAACGCCGGTGCGGAACCGGCCGTGGAGCAAGGACCTCTGGGACATCGTCGCGGCAGCGCGCGAGTCCGACGTACAGGTGCCGGTGGCCGGTCTGCTCGCGCAGCACCTGGCCGACGAGGTCGAGGCCCACGCGCGGAAGAGCGACCGATGAAGAACACGCGGACCGGCCGCGAAGGGCTGACGGCGTACCTGTTCCTGAGCCCGTGGCTGGTCGGCATCGTGCTGCTCACGCTGGGGCCGATGCTGTACTCGGCGTACCTGGCGTTCACCAGCTACGACCTGCTCAGCGCGCCGCGCTGGATCGGCCTCGACAACTTCCAGCGGATGTTCACCGCCGACCCGCGCTACCTGTCGTCGGTGAAGGTCACGCTGATCTACGTCGTCGTCTCGGTGCCGCTGCTGCTGATCGTCTCGATGGTCCTGGCGCTGCTGCTCAACAAGGGCATCAAGTTCCTGTCGGGCTACCGGGCGCTGTTCTACCTGCCGTCGCTGATGGGCGCGAGCGTCGCGATCGCGGTGCTCTGGCGGCAGATGTTCGGCAGCACCGGGCTGGTGAACCAGGTGCTCAGCCTGTTCGGCATCACCCACGGCAGCTGGGTCGGCAGTCCCGGTACGGCGTTGTGGACGATCGTGACGCTGAACCTCTGGGCGTTCGGCGCGACGATGATCATCTTCCTGGCCGGGCTGCGGCAGGTCCCGGCCGAGCTGCACGAAGCGGCCGCGGTCGACGGTGCCGGGCCGGTCCGCCGGTTCTTCAGCGTCACGCTGCCGCTGATGACACCGCTGATCTTCTTCAACCTGCTGCTCGACACGATCCACGCGTTCCAGGTCTTCACCGGCGCGTTCGTGGTCAGCCGGGGCTCTGGTGGGCCGGCCGACTCCACGCTGTTCTACACGCTGTACCTGTACCAGCAGGGCTTCGCGGAGCTGAAGATGGGCTACGCGTCGGCGATGGCGTGGGTGCTGGTCGTCGTCCTGGGGCTGTTCACCGGGTTCCTGTTCCTGACCGCCAAGCGGTGGGTGTACTACGGGGACGAGCGATGACCGCCGTGTCGGTCGGCGCCCGGCCGTTCTTCGGCCGGCGCACGACGCGGAACCCGCTGGTGATCGGGCTGCTCCGGCACGCGCTGCTGATCGGCGTCCTGATCGTGATGCTGTACCCGGTGGTCTGGATGGTCGCGGCGTCGTTCCGGCCGTCGGCCGAGGTGATGAACAGCCTCGGGCTGTTCTCGAAGAACTACACGCTGGACAACTACAAGCACGGCTGGAGCGCCGGGCAGCTCGACTTCTCCCGGTACTTCCTGAACTCGGTCGCGATCACCGGGCTGTCGATCGCGGGCAACCTGTTCTCCTGCTCGCTGACGGCGTACGCGTTCGCGCGGCTGGACTTCCCGTTGAAGCGGACCCTGTTCGGGGTGCTGCTGGCAACGATGTTGTTGCCCTACCACGTTACTTTGGTGCCGCAGTACATCCTGTTCAACGAGCTGGCCTGGATGAACACCTACCTGCCGCTGGTGGTGCCCAAGTGGCTCGGCGTCGAGGCGTTCTTCATCTTCCTGATGGTCCAGTTCATCCGGACGCTGCCGCGCGAGCTCGACGACGCGGCCCGGATCGACGGCTGCGGGCACTGGCGCACGTTCAGCCGGATCATCCTGCCGCTGGCGTTGCCGGCGCTCGGCACCACCGCGCTGTTCACCTTCATCAACAGCTGGAACGACTTCCTCGGCCCGCTGCTCTACCTGAACCGGCCCGAGCTGTGGACGGTCTCGCTCGGACTCAACTCGTTCCTGGACGTCACCGGCGAATCGGCGTACGGCTCGCTGTTCGCGATGTCCACGCTCGCCCTGGCCCCGATCGTCGGCTTCTTCCTGGGGGCGCAAAAGCTGCTGATCGAGGGCGTCGCCACCACCGGCCTCAAGTGACTGGAGATCTGCGATGAGAAGACTGAGTACGGCGGCGCTGGCCTCGGCCGCCCTGATGGTGGTTGCGGGCTGCAACGGTACGTCGGTCGGTGACACCGGCGGCGGCGCGAGCGGCGGCCAGGACGGCAAGGGCGAGGTGACCGGCAGCCTGCAGCTGACCTTCTGGGGCGGCGCCAGCCGGGCGGCGAAGACGAACGCGGTCGCGGACATGTTCGTCAAGGCGCACCCCGGCGTCAGCATCGACCGGCAGAACGCCGACTTCGGGAACTACTTCAACAAGCTGAACATCCAGGCCTCCAGCAAGACGCTGCCCTGCGTGATGCAGCTGCAGGGCCGGCAGCTCAACGACTACACCAAGCGCAAGGTGCTGCTGCCGCTCGACCCGATGATCGAGTCCGGCGCGATCAAGGTCGACGACATCCCGAAGGAGGTCATCGACACCGGACGCGGGCCGGACGGGAAGCTCTACTTCCTGCCGTACGGCGCGGCGTACGACGCGGTCGGCGTCAACGAGACGCTCGCGCAGCAGGCCGGGATCGGGCTGCCCAAGGAGGGGTACGACTGGCAGCAGTACACCGACTGGATCGCGTCGGCCAAGGGCAAGCTGCCCGAGGGCGTGTTCGCGTCGGGCTCGCGCGGCGGCGTACCGAACTACTTCATCGCCTACCAGCTGGCCAACGGCAAGCAGCTGTTCACCGACGACGGCAAGCTCGGCTTCACCAAGGAGTCGCTGGTCGAGTACTGGACCATGTGGGAGAAGCTGCGCAAGGACGGCGTCACGATGGGCGCGGACGCGCAGGCCGACGAGCCGGAGGGCGCCGAGCAGAACTTCATCGCGCAGGGGCGCGTGATGACCGACAGCATGCCGGGCAACGCGCTGACGCCGGCGTCGGCGACGCTCGCGGGCAAGGCCGGCGGGCAGAAGCTGAACACGCTGCCGATGCCGTCCGGTCCGAGCGGGTCGGGCAACGCGATCTTCACCTCCGGGTTCGCGATTCCGACGAACTGCGACAACGTGCCGACGGCGGCGGCGTTCATCGACTTCTTCACCAACGACCTCGAGGCCGGCAAGTCGTTCAAGTCGGACAACGGTGCGGCGACGAACCAGAAGGTGCTGCAGGCACAGATCGACGATCCGGCGCTGCCGGCGCTGAAGAAGCACGAGCTGGAGCTGTACGCGCAGATCGTGGCCAAGAAGCCGCCGACGATCCTGTACCCGCCGGGGTACCAGGCGACGTTCGAGAAGGCCTACACGCGGGCGTACGAGGAGATCGCGTTCGGGAAGAAGACCGTGCAGCAGGCGGCCGACTCGTTCTTCACCGAGGCGAACGCCGGACTGGGCGGCTGATGAGCTTCGCTGCGGGGGACGCTGGGAGGCCGGACGCTGCGGCCGTGGGAGCTGCGCCGGTTGGCGGCGAGCCCGCTGCGGCCGCCGGGCCGCCGGGTGCGCTCGACGGGTTGCGGGTGCTCGACCTGACGCAGGTGATGGCCGGGCCGTTCTGCACGATGCTGCTCGCCGACCTGGGCGCGGACGTGATCAAGATCGAGAACCCGGCGACCGGCGACCAGACCCGCCGGTCCTGGGGCTACGCGGTGCACGGCGAGGACAGCCGCGCCTTCCTCGCGCTCAACCGCAACAAGCGCAGCGTCGTACTGGACCTGAAATCGGCCGACGATCTCGCGTCGTTCCGGCGGCTCGTGCTGAGCGCCGACGTGGTGGTGGAGAACTTCCGCCCCGGCGTGACCGCGCGGCTCGGCGTCGACTACCCGACGCTCGCCGCGCTCAACCCGCGGCTGATCTACGCCAGCGTCTCCGGCTTCGGCCAGACCGGCCCGTACGCCGACCGCCCCGGCTACGACCTGATCGCCCAGGCGATGTCCGGCGTGATGAGCATCACGGGCGAGCCCGGCGGTCCGCCGGTGAAATCGGGCCTGCCGGTCGGCGACCTGGGCGCTGGGCTGTTCTGCGCATTCGGCATCGTCGCCGCCGTGCACGCGCGGGAACGCACCGGCGAGGGTCAGTACGTCGAGACGTCGTTGTTCGAGGCGGCGCTCGCGATGTCGGTCTGGGAGTCGACCGAGTACTGGGCCACCGGGACCGTTCCGCAGCCGCTCGGCTCGGCGAACCGGATGTCGGCGCCGTACCAGGCGTTGCGGACGAAGGACGGTCACCTCACGCTGGGGGCGAACAACGAGCGCCTTTGGCAACGACTCTGTACCGCTCTGGAGGTCACCGACTTGCTCACCGACGAACGCTTCGCGACCAACACCGACCGGATGGCGCACCGCGACCAGCTGGCCGGCGTACTGGAGGAAAGGCTGGCCACCGCGACCACCGACGAGTGGGTCACGCGGTTGCTGGCGGCCGGCGTACCGGCTGGTCCGATCAGGGACTACCGGTACGTGCTGGACGAGGACCCGCACGTGCGGGCCCGCGAGATGGTGCAGGAGATCGACCACCCGGTCGAGGGGAAGGTGCGGGTGCTGGGCTCGCCGGTGAAGCTGAGCGGGACGCCGGCGCGGATCAGGCGGCACCCACCGCTGCTCGGCGAGCACACCGACGAGGTGCTGGGCGAGCTGTCGCCGCGCCTCGACGAGGGGACCGGCGCATGAGCGCGCTCGAGATCGACCGCGACGGCGCGATTCTCCGGCTCACGCTGGCCAACATCGAGCGCCGGAACGCGATCACGTGGGAGATGTACGACGGTCTCTCGACCATCGAGTCGCTGGTCGAGAAGGACCGCGGGATCCGGGTGGTCGTACTGCGCGGCGCGGGCGGCAAGGCCTTCGCGGCGGGCACCGACATCCGGCAGTTCGCCGACTTCACGACGGGGGAGCAGGGCGTCGAGTACGAGCGCCGCATCGCGTCGGTCCTGACGAGCTTCCTGCGCGTCCGCGTCCCGGTCGTCGGCGTCGTCCAGGGCCCAGCGGTCGGCGCCGGCCTGGCGCTGGCCGCCTGCTGCGACCTGGTCGTCGCCACCCCCGACGCGGTCTTCGGTGCGCCGGTCGCCCGGACGCTCGGCAACACGCTCCCGCCGTTGGTCATCGCCCGCCTCCAGCAACGCCTCGGCGCCGGACGCACGATGGCTCTGCTCCTCACCGCCGGGCTGATGCCCGCGTCGGAGGGCGCCATCGCAGGCTTCGTCGCGGAGGTCATCGAACGCGAGGATCTCGACGACCGCGTCGAGAAGCTCCTCGCGGTGATCTGCGCGAACGCCCCGCTGACCCTCGCCTCGATGAAGGAGTTCGACCGCCGAATCCTCCGCGACGGTGCTTTCACCGACGGCGAGGACGTCCTGGCCGAGGTCTACGCCAGCCGAGACTTCCAGGCCGGGGTGAAGGCGTTCCTGGCCCATGAGGACATCGAGTGGGAGGGCCGATGATCGTCGACGCCCATCACCACTTCTGGCACCTGGCCGCGCAAGAGCAGCCCTGGCGAGACGACCGCCACGGCGCGATCGCCCGCGACTACACGCCTGAGGACCTGTCGGTGGAGCTGACCGCAGCGGGAGTCGACCGCACGGTCCTGATCCAGTCGGTCGACGAACCAGCCGAGAACGATCGCCTGCTGGAGTACGCGCGTACACCGTACGTGGGTGCGGTGGTGGGCTGGCTGCCGCTGTCCGACCCGAAGGCAGCACGCGAGGAGATCGCACGGGTGGCGGCGACCATCTCCGGCGAGCGAAGCGAAGCCGGGGGCGGCGGCTCCTCCCCCCTCAGTCTGCCCGCTGAGTTGCAGGGATTCGCTGGGGTGTTCAGCGGGGTGCGGTGTCTGGTGGGGCGTGACCCGATGGAGTGGCTGGGGGAGTCGGTCGGCCTCTTTCGGGAGCTGGCCTCCGCGGGGATCGCCTGGGATGTGGTGCCCGTGACCGCCGAGCAGACCAAGGCGGTGCTTCAGCTTGCCGACGCCGTGCCTGAGCTGCGGATTGTGGTCGACCACCTGGGCCGGCCTCCGATCGACAGCGGGGGATGGGAGCCGTGGGCGGGGCAGGTGCGGGAGTTGGCCGCCTGTCCGCAAGTGGGGATGAAGGTTTCGCTGGGGATCGACCTGTTGACCGAGCTGGACGAGTGGCCGGACATCGGGCGGTATCTGGCGTGGGTCGTCGAGTGCTTCGGGGCTCGGCGGCTGATGGTGGCGAGCAACTGGCCCGTGGTGCTGCTGCGGGCGTCGTACGGAGAAGCGTGGCGAAGCCTGCGGGGCGCGCTCGAACAGGTGCTGCAGGACGGGGACGAACTCGCGGCCGTGCTCGGAGGTACGGCCGCCGACTACTACCGGATCAACTGAAAGGTCATCCAGATGACAGTGACCGAGACAGCCAGGGCCGACGATCTGAGCAGCTTGTACCGGCATCTGCGGGTGGTGGACGTCGCCGACGCGCTGGACGGGATCGGGTACTTCGACATCGGGCTGATGTCGCCGGACGTCCGGCCGCTGTGGCTGGGGATGAAGTTCTGGGGGCCGGCGGCGACCATCCGCGCGGTGCCGTCGAACCGGCCGATGTGGAAGCTGGACAGCACCCAGGACATCGTCGAGGCGCACCGGATCTGGTTCGAGGAGACCGGCAATGTGAAGCTGCCGGGCGACCTCGCGCCGGGGCACGTGGTGGTGATGGACGCCGGCGGCGGGAAGGAGGTCGGGTTCTGGGGCTCGGAGAACGGGATGGGCGCGGTGCAGAACGGCGCGGCCGGGATCGTCACCGACGGGTACTGCCGCGACACCGCGGAGATCGCCGCGCAGCGGACGCCGATCTGCTCGCGGGCGCGTGGGCGGACGATCATCCCGGGGCGGATCAAGGTCGTCGAGACGCAGGCGACGATCGCGTGCGGCGGGACGCAGGTCAGCCCCGGCGACATGATCGGGTGTGACGACGACGGGGTGATCGTGGTCCCGGCGGAGGTCGCCGAGGAGGTCGCGGTGCACGCCCGGGCCATCCTGCTGGCCGACATGCGGGCGCGGCGGAAGAAGTACGAGTCGCTGGGGATGAAGCCCGACAGCTCGGTCGACCACGCGGCGATCGAGGCGTACTACGACGGGGTGTGAGAACTGTCGGCGGTGACGGTTAGGGTCCCGGGCCATGACCTCGTACCTGGAGAACACCCGGAACTCCTACGACACCGTCGCCGCCGACTACCACAAGCTCGTGGCACCGCGGTTCGACGACCCGCACCATCGCGCCGTGCTCACCCTGTACGGCGACCTGCTGGCCGCCGGTGACGCCGGGCTGGTCGGCGACCTGGGCTGCGGCCCGGGCCACGTCACGGCGTACCTGGCTGAGCTCGGCATGGACGCCTTCGGGATGGATCTGTCCCCGGCGATGGTCGACTTCGCGAAGAACGAGTACTCCGACCTGCGCTTCGAGGTCGGCTCGCTGCTCGACCTGCCGCTGCCCGCCAACGAGCTGGCCGGCGCGCTGTCCTTCTACTCGCTCGTGCACACCCCGCTGGAGGATCTCCCGAAGGCGTTCGCCGAGATCCACCGCGTCCTGATGCCGGGCGGCCTCTTCCTCTACGGCTTCAAGGCGGGCACCGCCACGTACCACCTCACCCAGGGCTACGGGCACCCGATCGAGCTGAACGTCTACGCGTACGAGCCGGCCGCGATCCACGAACTGCTGGTCGCGGCCGGCTTCGTCGAGGTGACCCGGCTGACCCGCCCGGCGATGGAGGCCGAGAAGACGGACCAGGCCTTCCTCATCTACCGCAAGAGCTAGCCCTTCACCGCCCCCGAGGTCATCCCCGCGACGATCTGGCGGTTGAAGAACAGGAACATCACCAGCGGCGGGATGGTGATCAGCAGGATGTTCATGAACAGCAGGTTGTACTGCGTGGTGAACTGGCTCTGGAAGTTGAACAGGGTCAGCTGGACGGTGGCGTTCTGGTCGCCGGGCAGGAAGTAGAGCGGGTTCACGAAGTCGTTGAACACGTTCACCGACTGCACGACGACCACCGTCACGATCACCGAGCGCAGCAGCGGGAAGATCACCCGGAAGAACAGCCGCAGCGGCCCGGCGCCGTCGATCACCGCGGCCTCGTCCAGCTCACGCGGGATGGTCGCGACGAAGGCCCGGAACAGCAGGATGCAGAACGACAGCCCGAAGGCGATCTCGATCAGGATCAGCCCGGTCATCGTGCGGAACAGCTGCAGGCCCTGCAGCACCCAGATCGTCGGTACGACGGCCGGCGGGATGATCAGGCCGGACAGCACGATGAAGTTGATGAACGGGTTCCACCGCGACCGCCGGCGTTGCAGCACGAACCCGACCATCGCGGCCAGCACCACCATGCCGGTGACGCTGACCACGGTCAGCACGGTCGAGTTGATGAACGCGATCACCAGCATGTAGTCGCGGGCCTTGACCACGGCGACGAAGTTCTCGACGAACTGGAACTGGTGCGGCCAGGAGAAGTCCAGCAGCGCGGACTGCTGCCGGTCCTTGACCGCGGTCAGCACGATGAACACGAACGGGATCACGAACACCACGAACGACGCGACGATCGCGACCGCGCTGAGCAGGTAGTTGCGGCCGGGTTTGTGGTTGACCAGCTCGCTCGTCATGGGGCCTCCCGTCCTGGACTGAGGAGTGGAGGGAGCGAAGCGACCGGAGCGACGAGGGAAGGACGGGAGTTACAGCCCCATGACGCGCCGTGCCGGAGGCACGGCATTCGTAGAGTGCTCACATCTCCACCTCCTTGCGGTTCAGGAACCAGAACAGCGGCAGCACCACCGCGGTCACCACGATGAACAGGACGACGTTGCCCGCGGTCGACAGCCCGTAGAAGCCGGCCTGGTACTGCTTGTAGATCACCGACGCGATCACGTCGGAGGTGAAGCCGGGCCCGCCGCGGGTCATCGCCCAGATCAGGTCGAACGACCGCAGCCCGCCGATCAGCGACAGGATGATCACGGTCACCGTCGCCGGTCGCGACAGCGGCAGCACGATCCGCCGGAACGTCTCGAACGCGCTCGCGCCGTCGACCCGCGCGGCCTCCATGTACTCGCGCGGGATCGACACGATCCCGGCGATGTAGATCAGCGTCGCCAGCCCGACGCCCTTCCAGACGTCGACCAGCGCGACCGACAGCAGCGCCCACTTCGGGTCGGTCAGCCAGCCGGGCCCGCTGATCCCGATCACCTCGAGCGCGCCGTTGATCAGGCCGCGCTCGGGGTTCATCAGCACGGTGAAGGTCAGCCCGACGCCGATCGTGCTGACCAGCACCGGGAAGAACACCACCGACCGCAGGTACCCGCGGCCGATGATCCGCGAGGTCAGCAGTACGGCGAGCAGCAGCCCGAGCACCACCTTCGACCCGGACGTGACGACCGCGAAGATCAGCGTGTTGGTGAAGCCCTTGATCAGCTGCGGCTCCTGGAAGAACAGCTGGAAGTTCTCCAGCCCGATGAACTTGGACTCGAACAGGCTCCACCGGGTCAGGCTGAAGTACAGCGAGGCGAAGGTCGGGACGACGAACAGCACGCCGTAGATCACGGCGGCCGGCAGGTAGAACCAGTTCGAGTACGGCGAGTAGACCTTCCCCCCGGCCGCCGGAGCGGCCGGGGAGACAGTGTCCTTGACGCGTGGTCGGACCGAGGTGGTCGCCACCTAGCTCACCAGCCCGCCAGACCCAGCTGCTGGGCCTGCTTCTTCACGTCTTCGTCGTACCGGGCGGCGCCGTCCTGGGCCTTGCGGATGCCCGAGCCGACCTCGACGGTGATCTGCTCCAGCGAGGGACCCTTCACCGGCGACAGGAACTCCAGCGCCAGGCTGGACCCGCCCTGCTTGTCCAGGTACGGCTGCATGTCCTTGATCGACTGCGGTACGTCGGCAGGCAGCGTGCAGCCCTTGACGGCGTACGGGCCGGTCGGGGTGCCGGACTTGGCCAGCGACGCGCAGCCGTCCGGGCTGGCGACGAAGGCGAGGAACTTCTTGGCCGCCTCCAGCTTGTCGCCGGTGGTGGTGGTCGGGATGTAGACGCCGTTCGGGGTCCAGACGGTCAGGCCGTTGGTGCTCGCGTCGTCACCAGGCAGCGCGAACAGTCCGACGTCCTTGGCGCCGGCCGGGTAGGTGTCGACCATGTCGTTCACCACACCGGTCAGGATCGGGTAGTGCGCACCCTTGCCCTGGGCAAGCATCCGGAGGCCGTCGGGCAGCTTCGCCGAGGCGAAGTCCTTGTTCTGGTACCCGGCGTCGTGCACGGCTTCGGTGTGCTCGAAGCCCTTCTTGGCCGCCGCCGAGGTGGCGTACTTGGCCTGGTTGTTCGTGTACTTCTCGGCGAAGTCGGTCTCGGTCGCCGCGACGTTGTGGAAGTCGCCGAGCACGAACAGCTGCGAGGTCCAGGTCTCGCCGTAGGTCTGGATCACCGGCGCGATCCCGGCGGCCTTGATCTTGGCGTTGTTGGCCATGAACTCGGCCCAGGTCTTCGGCACCTTCAGCCCGAGCTTGGTGTAGATCGGGATGTTGTAGAGCACCGCGCCGGCCATGAACCCACCGGCCGGTACGCCGTACACCTGGTCGCCCGCGGTGACGGTCTTCTTGAAGTTCTCGTCGATGTCGTTGATGTAGGGCTGGTCGCCGATCGGCACCAGGTTCTTCTGCGGCGCGATCGCCTGGAACAGCGACCCGGTGTTGTAGCTGAACACATCCGTCATGTCGCCGGTGGACAGCCGGGTCTTGATGATGTTGTCGCCCTCGGTGCCGCCGGGGCGGCTCTCCAGCTTGACCGTGACGTCGGGGTTCTTCGCGGTGAAGTCCGAGATCAGCTGCTGGGCCTCCTTGACGTCCTGCTCCTGGTTGCCGGCGAGGTAGGTGATGGAGACCGAGCCGGAGCCGCCCGTGTCGTCGCTGGAGCCGAGACTGCCCGCACTGCAGGCGGTCAGGGCGAGGGAGGCGGCCGCGACCACGGCCAGTCCTGAGGTACGGCGGCGGAACGTCATCTGTGACCTCCAGGGGATCTTCATCGGCGGTTGAGCAGACGGTCGAGCTCGGCCTGCAGCGCCTCGGCCGACGGGGAGAAGCCCCGCGGGCTGACGGCGTCGACGAGCTGGGTGGCGGGTTGGTCGAGGTAGCGGGTGAGCCGGGTGGCGAACGCGGCGTCGTCGGCGACGACGTCCTTGTCGACCGCGGCGCGGACCAGCGCGTCCCAGGTCGGCTCATGGTCCATCAGCTGCCGGATGCTCGCGTTCGCGGGCAGCGCCGGGGTCTGGGCGGCCGGGTCGGCGACCGTCCACTCGTGGTTGCCGTGTCCAACGGTCTCCGGGGAGGTTGCCCCCGGCACGTGAACCGTTGCCGTCGACCCCACGGGCACGGTGACGGCGAGGGTGAGCTGCCCGTCGGCGCGGGTCCAGGAGACCGCCGCTTCGCCGTACGGCGTGAGGTGCTTCGCCGACGCCTTGGTGAGGCGTTCGGTCGGGAGCGGGTGGACGACGATCGTGCGGTAGCCGGGATCGCCCGGTGCGAGGCCGGCGACCCGGCGGTGCATCCAGTCGGCCACCGCGCCGAGGGCGTAGTGGTTGAACGAGGTCATCTGCCCCGGGTTGATGCTGCCGTCGGGGAGCATGCTGTCCCAGCGCTCCCAGACCGTCGTCGCGCCCATGGTCACTGCGTACAGCCAGGACGGGCATCCTGTCTGCAGCAGGAGCCGGTACGCGAGGTCCGGATGTCCGGTATCGGCCAGCGCGTCGGCCATCAGCGGCGTACCGACGAAGCCGGTGCTGATCCGGAAGCCCGACGTCCGGACCAGGTCGGCGAGCCGTGCCGCCGCGCCCTGCCGCTGCTCCGTGGTCGGCAGCAGCGCCCACTGCAGGGCCAGCGCGTACGTCGTCGTCGCGTCGCTCAGCACCCGGCCGCCCTCGGTCGTGTACTCTGCGGCGAATGCCTGCCGGACGCGGGCGGCCAGCTCGCCGTACCGGCTCGCGATGTCGGCCTCGCCGACGACCTCGGCCGCCCGGGCGACCACCTCGGCGGAGCGAGCCAGGTGCGCGGTCGCGATCACGTCCGCGTCGGCCTTGGCCGCGAACGCGTTGTCCGGCGGCGCCGTCGGGTCGAGCCAGTCGCCGAACTGGAACCCGCCGGTCCACAACAGGTTGTCCCCAGCGAGGTCTGCCATCCGGTCGACCCAGGCGCGCATGCTCGGCAGCTGCCGCGCGAGCAGGGCAGCGTCGCCGGTCCGCTCGTACACGACCCACGGGACGATCGTTGCCGCGTCACCCCAAGCGGCGGTCGCCGGACCGGGGTCGCGCAGCACGTCCGGGATCACGTACGGCACCGAACCGTCCTCGTGCTGCTCGGCGGCCAGGTCGGCGAGCCAGTTGGTGAGGAACCCGGCGCTGTCGAACAGGAAGCTCGCCGACGGTGAGAACACCTGGATGTCACCGGTCCAGCCGAGCCGCTCGTCACGCTGCGGGCAGTCCGTCGGGACGTCGAGGAAGTTGCCGCGCATCCCCCAGACCACGTTCTCGTGGAACCGGTCGAGCGTCTCGTTCGACGACTCGAACCAGCCGGTGCGGGTGAGATCGGAGCCGACGACAACGGCTTCGATGTCCTCGGCAACGAGATCGTTGACACCGGTCACCTCGGCGTACCGGAAGCCGTGGAAGGTCAGCTCGGACTCGAGGGTCACCTCGTCGGGGCCGGCCAGCAGGTAGGTGTCGGTCGCCTTCGCCGTCCGCAGCGGGCGGACGCCGAGCTCGCCGTTCTCCAGGACCTCGGCGTGCCGGAGCACGACCTCGTCACCGGCCGCGCCACCGCGGACCTTGAGCCGGACCCGGCCGACGACGTTCTGGCCGAAGTCGACCAGGGTCTTGCCCGCGGGGGAGGTGGTGACCTCCACGGCCGGCAGCACGTCGGTGATCCGGACCGGCGGACCGTCGGGCGCCACCAGCAGCCCGAGATCGGCGTCGACCACGTCGACCGGGCTGCTCGCGCCGGGGGCCCGGCGAAGGTCGGTCGACTGGCCGTCGTACAGGTCGTCGGCGGTGATCGCGCTCTCTTGTGCTCTCCAGCTGCCGTCCGAGCCGATCACGAGCGTCTCGCCGGAGCCGGTGGTCACCTCCAGTTGGGCGAGCACGGCCAGGCGGTCGCCGTACACGGCGCGCTGGTTCTTGAAGCCGAGGCGGCCGCGGTACCAGCCGTTGCCGAGCAGGAACTCGAGCTGGTTGGCGCCCGGGCGGACGAGGTCGGTGACGTCGTAGGTCTGGTAGCGCAGCCGGAACTGGTACGCCGTCCAGCCCGGCGCGAGCTCGTGGTCGCCGACCCGGCTGCCGTTCAGCGTCGGCACGTAGGTGCCGTGCGCCGTGGCGTACAGGCGGGCGCTGACGATGCCTTCGGGTAGCTCGAAGTCGCCGGTGACGACCGGCGCGGGGGAGTCGGGGGCGCCGATCTCGCGCGGGCTGACGAACCGTGCGGACCAGTCGCCGGTGCTCAACAGCCCGGCCTCGACCACCGCGGGCTCGCTCCAGTCGCTCCACTCGACACCACGGACGCGGACCCGGACCGACGCCTGCTCGCGCGACCCGAGCGGGTCGTCGGGCCACGCGACCAGGACCTGATCAGCGGCCTCGACCAGGTGGGTCTGCGGGGCCGCGCTGCCCCGGACGATCTCCAGCTCGTACGCCGTCTGCGCCCAGTCCGCGTCGGCGGAGGGCACCTGCCAGGACAGGCGCGGTGCGCCGGTGTTGATCCCGAGGACCGGGCCGGCGCCGGTGTGATGGTCGAAGCGGAGGTGTGTCGGTGCGGCGGATCGCGACATGGCACTCCTAGCGGGATGAAACGATTCATTGGGTAGGTCCGATCTTGGGGCCGCCGCCGTCCGCGCGCTAGAACGGAGTGCACCGGACCTAGCACAAAACGCACTTTGCCGCCTAGGTTGAGGCATGGAGGATCCGCCGGTCGGCAACACGCGCACGCTGCTGCACTTCGTCGACGGTGCCGTCGCGTACGCCGGCCCGTACGTGCACCCGACCGGGCACCCGGTGCACACCCACAGCTTCTTCGAGGTCGCCGTCATCACCGGCGGCACCGGGTACCACGAGAGCCTGTCCGGACGGCAGGAGCTGACCGTGGGCGACGTGATCCTGCTCCGCCCCGGCGTCTGGCACGCGTACGACGACTGCGTCGACCTCGAGCTCTACAACTGCTGCTTCTCCGCCGACCTGATCCAGCGCGAGCTGGCCTGGATGCGCGAGGACCCGCTGCTCGGGTTCCTGCTCTGGACCGGCCCGTTCTCGGCCCAGCGGCGCGGGATCCTGACCACGCATCTGGACGAGGTCACCCTGGCCGAGGCGATCGGGCATCTGCAGGGCCTCGGCGAGCTCCGACATGAATCGGTTCACCTGCACCGCGGCGACATCGTCGGGCGACTCTCGCTGTTCCTCAGCTGTCTGGCCCGGGCGGTCGCCGCGACCGGCGTGGTCGGGCGCGAGACGCAGATCCATCCGGCGGTGCTGACCGCGATGCGGATGCTGGAGGCGGCGCCCGCCCATCAGTGGACGCTGACCGAGCTCGCGGAGGAGCTGCACCTGGTGCCGGGGTACCTGGTCAGGCTGTTCAAGTCGTCGACGGGACTGCCGCCGATGGCCTATCTGTCACGGCATCGCGTCGAGCTGGCCGCGGACCTGTTGCTGCACACCGACCACTCGATCAGCCGGATCGCCGAGTCGGTCGGCTGGCCCGACCAGAACTACTTCGCCCGGCGCTTCAAGCTGCACTACGGGCTGACCGCGTCGAACTACCGGGCCCGGTTCACCCACGCGGCGTTCCCGCGGCCGGCCTCCCAGCCGCGCCCGACCGTGCGCAGCAGGTCGGGGTAGACCCAGAGGTAGCGGAACGGCTTGATCAGCGCCATGTACGCCGTACCGCGCGGGCCGTTCGGCTTGACCAGCACGGCCATCTGGCCGCGGTAGTGGTCGCCGTCCTCGACCCAGCCGAGGTGAAGGACGCCGTGCATCGTGCTGTTCGCGATCTCGGCGGCCCACTCGTTGTCGGTCAGGAACACCGGGCGGAACGGAACGCCGTCGAGGTCGGGGCCGGTCGGGCCGTCGCGCAGGTCGGCCGGGAGGCGGTCCTTCAGGCTGGGGACGCGTCGACCGAGGCCCTCGCCGTCCTTGTCCCAGCCGAACAGCTCGCCGAGCTTCCAGCGGGCGGCCATCAGGAACTTGCCGATGGTCGACGACATCAGCTCCGGGGTGTCGGCGTTCGCTTCGGAGAACTGGGCGATCAGGCGCTGGAAGTCGTCGGGGCCGCCCGGGGTGGGCAGCGCCCAGACGTCCTCGATCTGGAAGTCGGCGGTGATCTCGTGGATCCGCCAGGGCCGGTCGGCGTGCGCCGCGGTCGGGAGTCTCATCGTGCTGATCCCTTCTATACGATGCCGTATATGAGCAACGTAGACCGATGTGTACGGTGCCGTATAGATCTCGGGTGCGTGAGGGGAGCCACACGGTGGGCGTGACCCGTACGCCGCGGACGCGGTGGGTCGAGGAGGGGCTGCGGCTGCTGTCGTCCGGTGGTCCGGACGCCGTACGGATCGAGCCGCTGGCGCAGCTGCTGGGCGTGACCAAGGGCGGCTTCTACGGCTACTTCAAGAATCGCGACGCGCTGCTCACCGAGATCCTCGACACCTGGGAGCGCGAGACCACCGAGGCGCTGATCGACCAGGTCGAGAAAGCCGGCGGCGACGGCCGGGCGAAACTCAACCGCCTGATCACACTCGTTGCCGCCGGCGACGGTGTGATGACCGGCACCGCCGTCGACCTGGCGATCCGCGAGTGGGCGCGCCGCGACGAGCGGGTCGCCGTACAGCTCAAACGCGTCGACAACCGGCGGATCGCCTATCTGCGCGAGCTGTTCGGCGAGTTCTGCCCCGATCCCGAGGACGTGGAGGTGCGCAGCCTGTTGCTGTTCTCGCTGCGCATCGGCAGTCCGCTGATCGCGGCCGAGCACGCCGGCCGTACCCGGAAGGATGTACTCGAGCACACCCGCCGGTGGCTGCTTACTTGAGCAGCGGAAGCGTGTGCAGGAAGGACTCCCACGAGTCCGGGAGCCAGCCCGGCACGCCGAGAACGGCCATGTAGAGCCAGATGGCAACGAGCACGCAGACGAACAGCGCGAGCGTCCCCAGCGCCTTCAACCAGGCCGGCTGCTTCCCGGTCCAGGCGGTGAGCTGCTGCACCCACTCCTTCACCCGGTAGAGCAACCGCTGCGCCCACTCGAACTCGCTGGCCAGCACCGCGAGACCCGCGATGAACAAGGGAATCCCACCCGGCCCCGGCAACCACCCGGTCAACGGCGCCGCGATGATCAGGATGCCACCCACGACACCCACCCCGATCCGGTAGATCAGGTGCTTACGCGGATTCGCACGGATCTTCCGCCGCCACTCCCACCGATCGTCCTGGGCGTCCAGCGTGATGTTGTCGTCCGTGCGGTCCGGACTGGTCTGCTCGGCCACACCCCAAATGTACGTCCTGCTCAGGCTCGTTCCGGGGATCTGTGACCCTGATCCGCCCCTGAAATCCTCGCCGCCAGCCCGCCCGCCTGCCCTTTCCTAGTTGAGTTTACAAGCGGGACATCGGACAGTGATCAGCTTGTCCACAGGCCGTCACGCGCTGGTGGAGTTGCCGTACTCCCAGTGCCAGGGTTCCTCGCGGTTGCCGCCCTGTTTGGCCCAGTCGGGGTGGATCCAGCCGAAGCGCGGGGCGTTCTGGAGCATCCACTGGTGCTGGGTGGTGCCGAAGTTCTCGATGCCGCCGCAGAGGTCGACGGCGAGGCCCCAGCCGTGGTTGGACGTGCCGGGGAGGGCGGCCAGGGACGGTTTGCGGCCGTAGAGGGAGACCTGGGAGCTGTAGGAGCGGTAGGAGTCGGTGATGCAGAGCGGCTTGCCGAAGCGCTTCTGGTACGCCGACGACAGACCCAGGTACGCCGTGGCGGCGTCGCAGCGCAGCGAGTGGGCGCTTGTGATGTTGCAGAGCTTGTTCGCGGGGATCATGCCGTTGCTGTAGCCACCCCAACCGAGGCTCGTCCCACCCGTCGCCAGGAACGGCATCGGGTTGACCGGGTCCCCGCCGAGGCGGACCTCGAAGTGCAGGTGGGCGCCCGTCGAGTTCCCTTCGGTGCCCACGGCACCGATCCGCTGGCCGGCCTGCACCCGTGCCCCGTCCGGTACGTCGATCGAGCTCAGGTGCGCGTACAGCGTCTCCAGCCCGTTCCCGTGGTCGATCCGGACCAGGTTCCCGGCCCACGCCGGATGCTCGACCCGGACCGTACCGGCGGTCACCGCGCGCACCGGCGTACCGATCGCGGCGGGGAAGTCCTGCCCGGTGTGGATCCCGCTCGCCCACAGCGACCCGGACTGCCCGAACGGCGTCCCGATCTCGTAGGTCCCGTCAGCCAGCGGCCAGGTCCAGGCGCCCGTGCCCACGTCGTACGACGTCGGCGTGTTGCCGCAGCGGAACTGTGCCGCCTGGGTCGTCGTCGCGGGCGGGTTGTTCAGCTTGGCGGGAGTCCCCAGCGTCGGCCGCAGGGCGGCGTACAGGCTCTCGGGGACGGTCGTGACGACGACGGCGCCCTTCGGCTCGTCGGCGGCGATCATCTCGCCGTCACCCAGCGCGATCCCGACGTGGTAGAGCCCGACCGACCGGCTCCCCATCACCAGCACGTCGCCCGGCTGCACCGACGCTCCGGGGACCGTGTGGTAGTTCGAGTAGACCTTGCTGATCAGCGCCGGCAGATTCGTGTACGGCGCCCAGCTGGTCCGCGCCGCTCCCAGGCACCCGTACTTGGCCGGACCGGTCGCCGAGACGCCGTACGGCTTGCCGAGCAGCGCGAACGCCTGGTTGACCGCCCGGATCGTCTCCGCCGGCAGCACCTTCACCGTCCGGCCGGCCGCGGTGAACGTCGCCGCACCCGCCACAGCCTTCCCAGCAGCAGTCAGCGGCTTGTAGCCGGCCGGGAGCTTCGAAGGGTTCCGCAGCGCACTAGCGCCCGGCGGCTTCACGCCAGCGGCAGTCAACTCAGCCAGGTACGTCTGCCAGCGCGACTTGGCCTGCTGGTTCCGGCTGGCCTGCAGCTGCTCGGACAGCTGGGTAGCGCCGGCCAGGTCGGCCAGCTGGCCCTCCATGGTCATGGAGGCGTTCGCAGCCTTCTGCTGGACCTCCTGGCTCAGCTGCGCGGCCTTGGCCGACGCCTCGTCAGCGGCCTTGCGCTTGTTCTTCGCGTCGTTGTCCGCCGTACCGGCCGCGTTCTCGGCGGCGCTGGCGGCGTTGTACTGGGCGACCTGGGTGCTGCCGAGCTGCTTGATCGCGGCCTGCCGGTCGGCGATCTCCTGCAGGTTCTCCGCGATCGGGGCCAGCGACCACAGCATCGACTCGGTGCCGATCACGGTCGGGATGCCGAGCTGGTACGCCTGGGCGGTGAGCAGGCCGAGCTTGCGGCGCTCCACCTCCGAGCTGGCCCGCTTCGTCGCGGCGTACGCCTCGGCCCGCTTCGCGGCGGCCTCGGTGGTCTGCGCGGCCTTCAGCGCGTTCGTGTACGCGATCGTCGCCTTGGCGAACTCGGCCTGGACGGCGGCCGCCTCGGCCCGGAGCTGCTCCAGGGACCGGTTGACGTCGGTGACGGAGGCCGGCGGCGGGGGAGTCGGGTCGTCGGCGTACGCCGACCAGGCGGGCACGGCGAAGACGGCCAGCAGCGTGCCGAGCGCGGCGAACCGCAGCCCCCGCCTGTTCGTCATCCGAAGCCCCCATCGACCGTCGCCTCACGCGCGCACGAGAGGTAGAGACGGCCCCCGTGCGACCCCAGCCTAGGCGGCGACCGGGTGACGCGAAACCCCGGCTCACCGATCGTGACCACCACCACGGGGCCCACGGCGGGATCCGCTGGTGCGAGGCACTAAAGTTCACTGTATGGCCTCGCACTTTGACGTTGTTGTCCTCGGCGCCGGCCCGGGTGGGTACGTCGCGGCGATCCGCGCCGCCCAGCTCGGGCTCAAGACCGCCATCATCGAGAAGAAGTACTGGGGCGGTGTCTGCCTGAACGTGGGCTGCATCCCGTCCAAGGCGCTGCTGCGCAACGCCGAGCTGGCGCACATCTTCCGCAAGGAGGCGAAGACCTTCGGCATCAGCGGCGAGGTGACCTTCGACTTCCCGACGGCCGTGCAGCGCAGCCGCAAGGTGGCCGACGGCCGCGTCAAGGGCGTGCACTTCCTGATGAAGAAGAACGACATCAAGGAGTACGACGGCTGGGGCTCGTTCGTCGACGCGAACACCCTGGACGTGTCGCTGAACGACGGCTCGTCCGAGACCGTCACCTTCGACAACTGCATCATCGCCACCGGCGCGACCACCAAGCTGCTGCCGGGCACCCAGCTGAGCGAGCGGGTCGTCACCTACGAGGAGCAGATCCTCACCGAGGAGCTGCCGGGCAGCATCGTGATCGCCGGTGCCGGCGCGATCGGTGTCGAGTTCGCCTACGTGCTGTCGAACTACGGCGTCAAGGTGACGATCGTCGAGTTCCTGGACCGGATGATGCCGCTGGAGGACATCGACGTCTCCAAGGAGCTCGCCAAGGCGTACAAGAAGCTCGGCGTCGACGTCCTGACCGGGACGCGGGTCGACTCGATCGACGACTCCGGCGAGAAGGTCAAGGTCACCGTCACCGGCAAGGACGGCAACCAGCAGGTGCTGGAGACCGACAAGGTGATGCAGGCGATCGGCTTCCAGCCGCGCGTCGACGGCTACGGCCTGGACAAGATCGGTGTCGAGCTGACCGAGCGCGGCGCGATCAAGGCCGACGGCTTCCTGCGCACCAACGTGCCGAACATCTTCGCGATCGGTGACGTCAACGCCAAGCTGATGCTGGCGCACGCCGCCGAGGCGCAGGCGATCGTGGCTGCCGAGACCATCGCCGGGGTCGAGACGATGGAGCTCGACCACGTGATGATCCCGCGGGCGACGTTCTGCCAGCCGCAGATCGCCAGCTTCGGCTGGACCGAGGAGCAGGCCCGGCTGGAGGGCTTCGACGTCAAGGTCGCGAAGTTCCCGTTCACCGCGAACGGCAAGGCCCACGGCCTCGGCGACCCGACCGGTTTCGTCAAGGTGATCAGCGACGCCAAGTACGGCGAGCTGCTCGGCGCGCACCTGATCGGCCCCGAGGTCACCGAGCTGCTGCCGGAACTGACGCTGGCCCAGAAGTGGGACCTGACCACCAAGGAGCTGGCCCGCAACGTGCACGCCCACCCGACGCTGAGCGAGGCCCTGCAGGAGGCCTTCCACGGCCTCGAAGGGCACATGATCAACTTCTGATCGGCTCTGTCCACAGGACCCCCGGCGTCATGCCGGGGGTCCTTGCTTTTGTGGCACTCTCTTGGGCATGGAGAGTCTGTACGACGCGATGGGTGGGGACGAGGGGTGCCGGCGGCTGGCGCACGCGTGGCACGAGCGGGTGCTCGCCGACGAGGTGGTGAGCCATGCGTTCAGCCACGGCTTCCATCCGAAGCACACCGAGCGGCTCGCGGCGTACTGGGCGGAGGCGCTCGGCGGGCCGGCGACGTACTCGGCGTCGTACGGCGGGGAGACGCTCGTCGTCCGGATGCACAGCGGCAACGGGCCGCACGAGGAGATGGACCGCCGCGCGATCGCGTGCTTCGCGGCGGCGCTGGACGATGTCGGTGTGGGGGAGCCGTTGAGGACGGTGCTGTACGACTACTTCGCCTGGGCGACGACCGTGTCGCTGACGCAGTACACGGGCTCGGCGAGCGACGTACCGGCCGGGCTCGCCGTGCCCAAGTGGTCCTGGAACGGCCTCGTCACAGACTGAACGCGACCGCCCGCAGGATCAGCGCAGCCACGAACACCACGGTGAACGCCAGGTCGATCCCGATCCCACCGGCCCGCAACGGCGGCAGCTTCCGCCGTACCGGCGCGATCACCGGCTCCGTCCACGCGTGCGACAACTCCCGCGCCCGCCCACCACGGGCGGCCCCGCTCGCCATCCCCGTCCAGTCGAGCACCATGCGCACGATCAGCACCAGGATGAACAACGTCAGCGCGTACCCCAACAGGGTCCCGATCAGGCTCATGAGCTTCCTCCGTAGAACGTCTTGCCAGTATCAACGGCCGAACCTCCCCGGAGATGTCGCCGGCGCCACCTTCTTAGCCGACTCTCAGCGTTCGGTGACGTCGCCGAGGACCGGTTTGATGTCGAGTAGCGGCGTGCCGTCGAGGGCTTCGAGGTTGTTGACCTGTAGCAGGAAGGGCTCGATGGCCAGGAGGGTGACTCGGTGGAGACCCAGGGGATTTGGGCGGTCGGGGGAGCGGGTGCTGAAGACGCCGGTGGTGGGGCGGGTGGGGTCGTTGCGGGGGTGGACCTTCAGTGCGGTGCGGTCGGCGCGGTCGAGCCAGGTGATGAGGATGAGGTCGTCGCCGACGTGGAGGTCGGCGAGGGCTTCGGCGTACGCCGGGTCGATGGCGAGCCAGGCGGTGGGGGCGCCCTCGTCGCCTTGGCGGGGTGCGGTCGAGAGGTCGGTCAGGGTGGAGCTGACGTGGCCGATGGGCTCGAGGGTGATCATGCGAGGTGGACGAATTTGGTGAGCAGCGGCACGTCGGGGTGGTGGACGTGCAGGGCCAGGCCGGGAGGGGCGGTCGGGTCGACCAGGCCGCCGGTGGGGGACGGGGGCTCGGCGACCAGCGGGACGGTGGAACGGATGCCGGGGGCAAGTAACAGTGGCAGTCCGGCGTACGACGTACTGATGCCGTTGTGCAGGTGACCGGCGAACAGCGCGTTCACCGGGTGCCGGCGCAGCAGGCTCGCGAACTGGCCCGGCTCGCGCAGCAGCCACTGGTCCATCGTCGGGTGCTCGAGGCCGACCGGCGGGTGGTGGAACGCGATGAACACCGGCCCGTCGTGCGGCTCGGCGAGCGCGGCGTCGAGCCAGTCGAGGGAGTCGGAGCTGAGGTGTCCGTGGTCCTCGCCGGGCACGGTCGTGTCGAGCAGCACGAAACGCGCGCCGGCGACGTCACGGACCTGGTGCACGGGGTCCTCCCCGCCGGTCACCGATTCGACGTACGCCGTCAGCCCGGCGCGGAAGTTCGCGCGGACGTCGTGGTTGCCCGGCAGCACGAGCACCGGCAGCTCGCCGAACGCGGCCAGCTCGGCCGCCACCTCGGCGTACTCGGTGCCGTGGTCGGCGAGATCGCCGGTGACCAGCACGACGTCGACGGGCCGGCTGAACGCCAGCAGGTACGCCGTGACGCGGCGCAGGCGATCGCGCGCCTCCGCTGTCCCGTCCAGGTGGGGATCACTCAGGTGCGCGATGACTGTCACCAGCAGACCTCCTCGTCGTAGGTCAGCAGGTTATCCGCAGAAGTCCCCCGCGAGGTCGCCGCACGGCACCAGCCCATCGCGGGCCAGGATCGGCTTGGCCTGGTCCGACGTCAGGTAGTCGAGGAACGCGTCCTGCAGCGAGTCCGGCTTCGGGACCGCCGCCGTGTAGGCGTGCTCGACCTCCCAGAACCGGTACGTCCGGTCGCTCACCTTCTCGGTCGCCGGCACCACCCCGTCGATCGCGATCGGCGTGATCGTCGGGTACTTGCGCGACCCGCCGAGCTCGGCGTACCCGATCGCGCCGTCGATGTCGGCCACGCGACTCAGCAGCTCCTCGGTCGTCCCGACCTCGCAGCGCTGCTGCTTGGCGACCGGGTCGTCCTTGGTCTTGCAGTCGTCGGAGGTGATGCCGAGCTCCTGGTCTCCGGCCAGCACCTTCTCGCGGAACGTCCGCCGCGATCCGGAGTCCGGCCCGACCCGGCTGACCATCCGGATCGGCAGGTCGCGTCCGCCGAGCTGCTTCCAGTTCGTCAGCCGGCCCGCGTAGATGTCGCGCAGCTGATTCGTGGTGAGCGCGCTGACGTCGCTCGTCCGGTTCACCACGACGGCGAACACGACGACCGCGATCGGCCGGCTCTGCAGCTCGGCCGCCTCTTCGGCGGGTCCGTCGGACATCGCGATCAGTTTCTCCGCGGCCGCCGGGTCCTTCTTGCCGGTGTCGGCGAGCAGCCGCGTGCCGCTCCGGCTGCCGCTGGCGGCGATCGTGATGTCGGCCTGCGTGCACTCGGCGACGTACGCGCTGCGCACCTCCATCACCGTCGGCTCCACGGCCGTCGACCCGACGACGCGCAACGGGCCGGCCGCGCAGTTGTCCGGCGGCTGCAGTACGTCAACCAGGAACAGCGCGACCAGCGCGCCGACGAGCACCAGCGACAACGCACCAAAGATGAGCGTACGGCGACCCGGCCCACGCGGCCGCGGCTCGTGGTAGACGCCACCACCCGCCGATCCACCCGCGAGATACCCCGAGTGCGTGACCCCGTCGCCGCGCCCGCTCAGCACGAGCAGGAACTTGAAGCTGTCGCCGCGGTTGATCGCCATCCGCGGGATCACCAGCCGGCTGGTGTCGACGAAGTTCTCCGAGTCGAGCTGCCGCTGCAGCATCTCGCCGAGCGCCTCCGGCTTGGCCTCGGTCACTTCCAGCCCGACGATCGTGCGGTCCGGGAACGCGAACGACACCTTCTCGTGCATGTGGTGCGGTTCGATGTCCATCCCGCCGGCGTTGTCGACGCGCAGCAGCACGACGCTCGGTTCCTCGACCACGTCGCCCTGGTGCCGGACCTCGACGTCGACCATGTGCGAGCTCGGGAACACCCCGATCGGGGCGTCGACCTGGACGCGGTAGACCAGGCGTTTGCGGCGCAGGAAGTACCGGTCGACCAGCCAGGCGACCGCCGTACTGATCAGGGCGACCGCCGCGATCACGGTTTCGAGATTGATGTCTCCGAGCCCGGAGAAATCCACTGCCAGTCCCATTCCCCCTCCAAGACCTGCAGGCTACGGAGCGTTGGTGAACGGTTGCTGACACTGCGGTGACCGTTGTCCCGGCGGTGCGGGAGCTTGGCCGGGCTGCCGCGGTCTGCGAGATTTGGCCGCATGGCTGAACAGGTGGACGTGGTCGTGATCGGGCTCGGCGTGGGTGGCGAGGAGACCGCCGGGCGGCTGGCCCAGGCCGGGCTGAACGTCGTCGGTGTGGACCCGCGGCTGGTCGGTGGCGAGTGCCCGTACTGGGGCTGCATCCCGAGCAAGATGATGATCCGGGCCGCGAACCTGATCGCCGAGACGCGGCGGGTCGACGGGATGGCCGGGCACGCGACGATCGAGCCGGACTGGGCGCCGGTCGCGCGGCGGATCCGCGAGGAGGCCACCGACACCTGGAACGACCAGGTCGCCGTCGACCGGCTGGTCGGCAAGGGCGTCACGTTCCTGCGCGAGCGCGGCACGATCACCGGTCCGGGCACGGTCCAGGCGGGCGACCGGACGTTCGAGGCCGCCCGCGGGATCGTGGTCGCGACCGGGACGGTGCCGGTGGTGCCGCCGATCGAAGGGCTGGCCGGTACGCCGTACTGGACGAACCACGAGGCGATCGAGGCGGACACGCTGCCGGAGACGATCGTGGTCCTCGGCGGTGGTGCGATCGGGCTGGAGCTGGCCCAGGTGTTCGCCCGGTTCGGTGTCGCGGTGACCGTGGTCGAGGCGACCGACCGGATTCTCGCGCTGGAGGAGCCGGAGTCGAGCGCCCTGGCGCAGGAGGCGATGGAGCGCGACGGTGTCACCTTCCGGGTCGGCGTCCGCGCCGAAGCGGTTGCCTATGACAACGGATTCACGGTACGGCTGGGCGACGGGTCGTCGGTCACCGGCGAGAAGTTGCTCGTGGCAACAGGACGCCGGACCGACATCCGGGCGCTCGGGCTGGATGCCGTCGGCATCGACCCGGCGACGCGGTTCGTTGCCGTCGACGAGCATGTGCGGGCCGCGGACAACGTCTGGGCGGTCGGCGACGTGACCGGGGAGGGCGTGTTCACGCACAACGCCATGTACCAGGCGAACATCGCGGTGCACGACATCCTCGGCACCCCCGATGCTCCGCCGGCCCGGTACCACGCGATGCCGCGGGTCACCTTCACCGACCCGGAGATCGGCGCGGTCGGGCTGACCGAGCAGCAGGCGGTCGCGCAGGGGCTGGACATCCGGACCGCGATCACGCAGATCCCGTACTCGACCCGCGGCTGGATCCACAAGGCGGGCAACGAGGGGTTCGTGAAACTCGTGATGGACGTCTCACGCGGAGTGCTCGTCGGCGCGACCAGCGCCGGACCGGTCGGTGGCGAGGTGCTGAGCGGGCTCGCGGTCGCCGTGCACGCCGGCGTACCGGTCAAGGAGCTGCAGCAGATGATCCTCGCCTACCCGACCTTCCACCGCGCGTACGGCGAGGCGCTGAAGAATCTCTGACGAACCCTGAGTGACCTTTGTTGCGATCGGGTCGCAACTAGATCAACAATGGATCTATGCATGTCCCTGACGGATTCTTCGACGCCCCGACCTCGATCGCGACCGGACTGATCGCGGCCGGTGCCGTCGGCATCAGCCTCCAGCGCGCCAGCCGCGAGATCCGCGAGACCGGTCCGGCGCTGGCCGGACTGACCGCGGCGTTCGTGTTCGCCGTCCAGATGGTGAACTTCCCGGTCGGGGCCGGGACCAGCGGTCACCTGCTCGGCGGCGCGCTCGCCGCGGCGCTGGTCGGGCCGTGGAGCGCGGTGCTGGTGATGTCGACGGTGCTGCTCGTGCAGGGGCTGCTGTTCGCCGACGGCGGGCTGACCGCGCTCGGCACCAACATCACGCTGATGGGCCTGATCACGGTCCTGGTCGGCTTCTTCGTCACCCGCGCGCTGCTCCAGGTGCTGCCGAAGCGCGTCGGCAGCGTCGTCCCGGCGACCACGGTCGGTGCGCTGGTCTCCGTGCCGGTCGCCGCGCTCTGCTTCACCGGCCTGTACGCCGTCGGCGGCGCCGTCGACATCCCGCTCGGCAAGCTCGCGACGGCGATGGTCGGCTGGCACATCCTGGTCGGGCTCGGCGAGGCGGTGATCACCGCCGCCGTGCTGAGCGCGGTCGTCGCGACCCGCCCCGATCTGGTCTACGCCGCTCGGCACCTGCAGGCCGACCTCGTCCTGGTCGATGCCGACGGCAACTCGTCGACGGTCTCGCCGGACCGGCCGATCGCCGCGCGCCCGGCCGGGCGCTCGCTCGGCGTCGGCGTCGCGGTGACGCTGGTCGTCGCCGGGGTGGTCAGCCTGTTCGCGAGTGCGCACCCCGACGGCCTGGAGTTCGTCGGCGCGAAGCTCGGCTTCGAGAGCGCCGCGAAGGACTCGGCGGTCGCGGGCAGCCCGCTCGCGGACTACGGCGTGAGCGGCATCGGGAACAGTCACGTCTCGGGCGCGCTGGCCGGTATCATCGGCGTACTGGTGACGATCGCCGTCGGGCTGCTGGTCGCCAAGATCGCGTCGCTGCGGTCGGCTCGGGCCAACGCCGACACGAGCGCGTGATGCCCGTCCTCGCGCGGGCCGGCGGTCGATGAGCGGCGACGGGCTGCTGGTCCCGACCGGGAGCCTGATCCACCGGCTCCCGGCGCAGGTGAAGATCGTCGGGCTGCTGCTGTTCGTGCTCGCCGTGGTGTCGACGCCGGCGGCGGTGTTCTGGGCGTTCGGCCTGTACGCCGTACTGATCGTCGGCTGCGTCGTACTCGCTCAGTTGCCTGCCGCAACGGTCCTGAAGCGGCTGGCGGTGGAGACGCCGTTCATCGTGTTCGCGCTGCTGCTGCCGTTCGTAGCGACCGGGCCGCGGGTCGACGTACTGGGTGTGTCGCTGTCGTCGGCCGGGGTGCTCGGGGCGTGGAACGTGCTCGCCAAGGGGACGCTCGGGGCCGTCGCGGCGATCGTGTTGTCGGCGTCGACCGGGCCGCGGGATCTGCTCGCTGGACTGGAGCGGCTGCGGCTGCCCTCGACGTTGGTGGCGATCTTGTCGTTCATGGTTCGCTACCTGAGCGTCGTGTCGGACGACCTGCACCGGATGCGGATCGCGCGCGAGTCCCGGGGGTACGCCGGTGGGCGGGCCGGGCATCTGCGGGCGGTCGCCGGGGGAGTAGGGGCGCTGTTCGTGCGAAGCTTCGAGCGCGGCGAGCGGGTGCACCTGGCGATGCAGTCGCGCGGGTACACCGGGAGGATGCCGCTGCTGTCCGTCACCGGCGCCGACCGCCGCCAGTGGCTGACCGGCCTCACGGTGTCCCTGGCCGCGATCGCCGTCGCGGTGGCGGCTAGGGTGGTCGGCTTGTGAGCAGCCCTTCGATCCACGTCGAGCGCCTGGTGTTCGCCTACCCGGACGGCCGGCAGGCGTTGTTCGGCGTCGACTTCACCATCGAACGCGGCGAACGCGTCGCCCTGCTCGGCCCGAACGGCGCCGGCAAGACCACGCTGGTGCTGCACCTGAACGGCATCCTCGGCTCGGTCGCCGGCGGCACCGGCAGCGGCCGCATTCAGATCGGCGGCACGGATCTGCACCGGGATCACCTGCCCGAAGTACGCCGTAAGGTCGGCCTCGTCTTCCAGGACCCCGACGACCAGCTCTTCATGCCCACCGTCCGCGACGACGTCGCCTTCGGCCCCGCCAACCTCGGCCTCCGCGGCGCCGACCTCGACGAACGCGTCCAGGAAGCCCTCGTCCAGGTCGGCATGCAGGACCACGCCGACGTCGCGCCGCACCACCTCTCGTACGGCCAACGCCGCCGAGTCGCCGTCGCCACGGTCCTCGCGATGCGCCCGGAAGTCCTCGTCCTGGACGAGCCGTCCAGCAACCTCGACCCCGCCAGCCGCCGCGAGCTCGCCGACATCCTGTCCGCCTTGGACGTCACCCTGCTGATGATCACCCACGACCTCCCGTACGCCCTCCAGCTCTGCGAACGCAGCCTCCTGATGGACAAGGGCCGCATCGTCGCCGACGGCAAGACTCGTGACCTGCTCGCCGATCCTGCGCTGATGTCGGCGCACCGGCTGGAGCTCCCGTACGGCTTCAACCCGCTGTCCGTCCCGGGGCCTGAAAACTAGGGGTGTCGATCTGCGGGTCCGTCATCCGACGCGTTGGTAATCAACCGCTTCGGAAGGACGCAGATCATGAGCACGAACCCGACCCCGAACAACAGCCTGGCGCCCATGCGGCCGACCCTGCAGCCTGTGGCTGATGCAGCACCGGCCGGGAACAAACAGGCAGGGCCGTCGGCAGACTCGGCCACCTCTTCCCGCCTCAGCTCCCCGGCGGACTCGTTCGAGCTCCGCTCACCGGCCACCGCCGCCGACGCTGTGCCTGCACCGAACGCCCACCGCATTTCTCTGGCCGCCGCGGCATCAGCCACAGGCGGCCGGGTCGGCCGCAGGTCAACCAAGCTGTTGTTAGGACTGGGCGCCCTGGCCGGCCCGTTCAACCTCGTGCTGGTGCTGACCCAGACGTTCACCCGCGACGGATTCGACATCCGGAAGCACGCGGGCAGCATGCTGACGCTCGGCGACCACGGGTGGATCCAGAGCGCGAACTTCGTGATCACCGGCCTGCTGGTCGTTCTCGGCGCAGTCGGGCTGGGCCGCGTGGTGGGAAAGCGCGCCGCCCGACTGCTCACCGTCTTCGGGCTGGGTACGGCCGCCGGTGGGTTCTTCCTTCCTGACCCGGCGCTCGGATTCCCGACCGGCGCCCCCGAGACCGCGACCATGTCCTGGCACGGCGCAGCCCACTTCGCGGCGGGTGGGATCGGGTTCCTCGCGTTCATCGCCTGCTGCGTCGTCGTCGGGAACCACTTCCGGCGTACCGCGAACCGCGCGTGGGCGGCAGCCTCCTACGCGACCGGCGCAGCCTTCCTCGCCGCGTTCGTGGGGATCGCCTCCGGCTCGGCCGGCGAGACGACGACGCTCGCGTTCTGGGCGGCGATCATCATCGCCTGGATCTGGCTGACCGCCACCCTGAACCGCTTCCGGCTCACCGCTCGGTGAGCCGCCCGACCAGGTGCGTCAGCTCGTGCCGTTCGTCGTACAGCGCGAAATCGACCCCGGCGTCGCGCGACTCGTACCCGAACTGCACCCGCGACGGCAGCAGCAGCGGTTTGCGGAAGTCGACCCGCACCTCGAACGCCTCCGACAGCCCGGCGCCCCGCTCGATGGACGCCAGAGCGGCAGCCTTCGCCCACATCCCGTGGGCGATCTGCCGGGGGAAGCCGAACGCCTGCGCCGACAGCTTGAACAGGTGGATCGGGTTCCGGTCCCCGGACGCCGCCGCGTAGCGCCGTCCGAGGTTCCCGCGCAGATCCCACCACGCGGCCCCGTCCAGCCCCGGATCGTCCAGCAGCGAAGCATGAGCCGACGGATCGCCACTCGAACGACTGAGCAGCGTCGTCGAGTCCGTCCAGACCAGCTCGCCGAACACCCGCACCTCGCTGAGGACGTCGAACACCGTCCCCTTCGGGTGCGCCCGTTCCGGCCCGCTGTGCACGGTGATCGCGAGATCGGCGTGCAGCGGGATCGGCCGGTACTGGGTGATCGTGTTCGACAGGTGCACGATCCCCATCGGCTTGTACGGGAACGACGGGTCCGACATCAGGTCCAGATGCAGCGGGAACGCGAGCACGTGCGGGTACGTGACCGGCAGAACCGGCGCCGCGGCGAATCCCGTGACTTCCCGGTACGTCGCCAGGTGGTCCTGGTCGACCACCACCTCGGGCAGCTCCAGCCGGAGCCCGTCGGCGTCCGGCTCGTACTCCGCCCGCCGCAGCGTCGCCTTCACCGTCCGCGCGTAGAGCGAGCCGAGTCCCGGCGAGTCGTCGTACCGGCGTGTCGGCATCTCAGGCGCCCAGCATGCTCTGGCCGCAGACCCGGACGACGTTCCCGGTGACGCCCGCGGAGGCCGGGTCGGCGAACCACGCGATCGTCTCGGCGACGTCGACCGGCTGCCCGCCCTGCTGCAGCGAGTTGATCCGGCGGCCGACCTCGCGGATCGCGAACGGCACCCGCGCGGTCATCTCGGTCTCGATGAACCCGGGCGCGACCGCGTTGATCCGGATCTGCCGCTCGGCGAGCTTGGGCGCGTACGCCTGGACGAGCCCGATCACGCCGGCCTTGGAGGTCGCGTAGTTGGTCTGCCCGTTGTTGCCCGCGATGCCGGCGATCGACGAGACGCCGATCACCGAGCCGCCGTCGTGCAGCGCGCCGGACTCGAGCAGGTGCGCGGTGATCCGCTCCGGCGCGCGCAGGTTGACGTCGAGCACGGCCTCCCAGGCGTCGGTGCGCATGTTCGCGAGCCGCTTGTCGCGGGTGATCCCGGCGTTGTGGACGACGATGTCGAGGCCGCCGTGGTGCTCTTCGGCGTACGCCGCGATCCGCTGCGGCGCGTCGATCGCGGTGACGTCGAGCAGCAGTTCGCTGCCGCCGATCGCCGAGATCACCTTGCGCAGGTCGTTGGCGTTCTGCGGTACGTCGACGCCGATCACGGTGGCGCCGTCGCGGGCCAGCGTGTCAGCAATCGCGGCACCGATCCCGCGGGCGGCGCCGGTGACCAGCGCCACCTTCCCGGCGAGCGGCCGGGCCGGGTCGTTGGCGACCAGCGGGCCGGTGCCGATCCGGGCGACCTGGCCGTCGACGTACGCCGACTTGGGCGACAGGAAGAAGCGCAGCGTCGACTCGAGCTGGTCGTGCGCGTCGGGGGCGACGTACACGAGGTTGACGGTGGCGCCGCGCTTGACCTCCTTGCCGAGCGAGCGGGTGAAGCCCTCGAGCGCGCGCTGCGCGATCTGCTGCTCCGGCGTCGCGGCGAGCTCGGGCGTCCGGCCGACGACGATGACGCGGCCGGCCGCGCCGAGCTGGCGGATCACGGGGGAGAAGAAGCGCTGCAGCGAGCTGAGCTCCGCCGTACTGGCTGCGCCGGTCGCGTCGAACACGAGTGCTTTCGGGCGCAGCTCGCTCGACGAGACGCCTTCGGCCGCCGTGGTGAACTGCGCGCCGATGTCGCGCAGCAGCGCCTGGATGGCCTTGCCGGTGTCGGTCTCGCCGATCGAGCCGAAGACGACCGGGCCGTCGATCACCTTGGCGCCGTCGCGCCAGCGCGGCAGCGGCGTCGGGTCGGGCAGGCCGAGGTTCTTGACCAGGGCCTGGCCGAGCGGCGTCCGGGTGAAGGTCTGGTAGCGATCCGTCATCTGTCAGGCTCCCACTACTTCTCGAGGATGGCGACGACGCCCTGGCCACCGGCGGCGCAGATCGAGATCAGGCCGCGGCCGCCACCGTTCTCGTCCAGCTGCTTGGCCAGCGCGGCCACGATCCGCCCGCCGGTCGCGGCGAACGGGTGACCGGCGGCCAGCGAGCTGCCGTTGACGTTCAGCTTGGCGCGGTCGACCTCGCCGAGCGGTGCGTCCAGGCCGAGCCGTTCCTTGCAGAAGATCGGGTCCTCCCAGGCCTTCAGCGTCGCCAGCACCTGGGACGCGAACGCCTCGTGGATCTCGTAGTAGTCGAAGTCCTGCAGGGTCAGGCCGGCCCGCGCGAGCATCTTCGGTACGGCGTACGCGGGGGCCATCAGCAGCCCCTCGGCGCCCTTCACGTAGTCGACCGCGGCGGTCTGCGCGTGGGTGAGGTAGGCCAGCGGGCGCAGGCCGTGCTCGACGGCCCACTCGTCGGTCGACAGCAGCACGGTCGAGGCGCCGTCGGTGAGCGGAGTCGAGTTGCCCGCGGTCATCGTCGCGGTCTCGCCCTTGCCGTACACGGTCTTGAGCTTGGCCAGCTTCTCGAGCGTGGTGTCGGGACGCAGGTTCTGGTCCTTGTCCAGGCCCAGGTACGGCGTGATCAGGTCGTCGTGGAATCCGCGGTCGTACGACGCCGCCAGGTTGATGTGCGAGCGGTAGGCCAGCTCGTCCTGCGCCTCACGGGTGACACCCCACTCCAGCGCGGTGAGCGCGGCGTGCTCGCCCATCGACTTGCGGGTCCGCGGCTCGGCGTTGCGCGGGATCTCCGGGACGATGTCCTTCGGGCGGACCCGGGCGAGCACCTTCAGCCGGTCCGGTGCGCTCTTGGCCCGGTTGAGGTCGAGCAGGATCTGGCGGAGCTTGTCGTTGACCGCGATCGGCGCGTCCGAGGCCGTGTCGACACCACCGGCGACCCCGGCGTCGATCTGGCCGAGCGCGATCTTGTTGCCGACCAGGATCGCCGCCTCGAGCCCGGTGCCGCAGGCCTGCTGCAGGTCGTACGCCGGGGTGGTCGCGGCCAGCTTCGAACCGAGCACGACCTCGCGGACCATGTTCCAGTCCCGGGCGTGCTTGAGGACGGCGCCCGCGACGACCTCGCCGAGCTCGGCGCCGCCGAGGCCGGTGCGGTCGACCAGACCGTTCAGGGCGGCGGTGAGCATGTCGGAGTTCGAGGCGTGCCGGTAGTTCTTGTCCTGCCGGGCGAACGGGATCCGGTTGCCTGCGACAACGGCAACCTTGCGGGGTTCGGTCACGAGGATTCTCCTGTACTACGGCCGGCGGGCGCCTTGGTCGGTTTCCTGCTGACTGGGGTCTTGCTGCCTGGTGTTTTGGTGCCTGGTGTTTTGTTGCCTGAGGCCCGGGTGTTGTTGCCGAGGGCACGGCGGCCGACCGCGGTCGCGAGCGTCGCCGTGATGGCAGTCTCCCGGACGGTGGCGATGTCGGCCTGGTGCACCACCGGGTGGCCCGGTTGCGTTGCCGACACGATCAGGCCCATCCGGGCCATGTGCAGCGAGCCGAGCGTCTGGGTGTAGAGGTGGTTGGCCAGGTAGTCGGTGTCGACCTCGTCGAACACCCCGGTCCGCTGGCCGGCTTCGAGGATCGTCGAGATCCTCGAGAGAGCGCTCCCCATCGCCGTACCGAGCTTGACCATCACCGGCTCGGTGATCTCGCCGAACAGTTCGTCGCCGGTCCGCCGGAGCAGGCTCATCGCGCAGTCGGCGAAGGCCGGGTACTCCAGGCAGAAGTCGACGAAGACCTCGCTGAGCGCCTTCAGCCGGTTCATCGGCGTACGGCGGGGCATGTCGACTGCTTCGAGCCGCTCGTCCAGCTCGCCGAGGTAGTCGATCAGGGTGAGCGCGAACAGCTCCTCCTTGCCCGCGAAGTGCCGGTAGATCAGGGCCTTGTTGATGCCGACCCGCTTGGCGACCTCGTCGATCTGGGCGTCGATCGTGCCGCGCTCGTCGAACAGTTCGCGAGTGCAGCGGATGATGTCCCGCTCCCGGTCGCGACGGCGCTCCGCCGTGGTGCGGCGGCGTCCGATCGCGAGCAACGCGGAGCTCATGCACCGATCTTAGTCACAGGGGTGCCGCCCGGTGCAAACGCCGGTTACACTCGCGGGTAACATTGCTCCCGAATGCGTTCTTCCCCTGCCCTGCTCGCCCGGAGGACTCGATGACCATGACCGACCCGAAGCCCGCCGTCTCCGCCGACGTGATGGCCCTCGCCGGCGAGCTCGGCGCCGAGCGGGCGAAACCGGGCTGGAGCGCGTTCTCGCTGGCCATCAACGACGACCAGCGCGAGCTGCGCGACTGGGCGCACACCTTCGCCGCCGACGTGATCCGCCCCGCCGCCTCGGAGTGGGACGAGCGCGAGGAAACCCCGTGGCCGGTGATCCAGGAGGCCGCGAAGATCGGCCTGTACGGGCTCGAGGCGAGCATCAACCTGTTCATCGACCCGTCCGGCCTGCTGATGCCGCTGGTCCAGGAGGAACTGTTCTGGGGTGACGCCGGCATCGGCATGTCCCTGGTCGGCACCGGCCTGGCGTCGTCCGCGATCTTCTCCAACGGCACCCCCGAACAGTGGGCCCAGTGGCTCCCGCGCTGCTACGGCACGCCGGACGACGTACAGGTCGCCGCCTTCTGCTCCTCCGAGCCCGGCGCCGGCTCCGACGTCTCCGCGATCCGCACGCGGGCGACGTACGACGAGAAGACGGACGAGTGGGTCATCAACGGCCAGAAGGCCTGGGCCACCAACGGCGGCATCGCCGACGTCCACGTCGTCGTCGCCACGGTCGACCCGACGCTGGGCACCAAGGGCCAGGCAGCCTTCGTCGTACCCAAGTCCGAGGTGGTCGGCCTGGAGCAGGGCACCAAACTCAAGAAGCACGGCCTCCGCGCCTCCCACACCGCCGACGTCTTCTTCGACAACGTCCGCATCCCCGCCGCCAACGTCCTCGGCGGCAAGGAGAAACTCGACACCCGCCTCGCCAAAGCCCGCGAAGCCACCTCCGGCGGCGCCCGCAACGCCTCCATGGCCACCTTCGAGATGACCCGCCACATCGTCGGCGCCCAGGCCATCGGCATCGCCCGCGCGGCGTACGAGGTCGCCCTCGACTACGCCAAGACCCGCGAACAGTTCGGCCGCCCGATCATCGACAACCAGGGCATCGCCTTCAAACTCGCCGACATGGCTTTGGAAATCGACGCCGCCCGCCTACTGGTCTGGCGAGCCGCCAACATGTCCTCAGCCCTGATGCGAGGCGAAACCCCCGACTACCGCCACGGCGAAGGCTCCATGGCCAAACTCAAGGCCGGCGAAGTCGCCGTCAAGGTGACGGAAGAAGCGATCCAGATCCTCGGGGGGAACGGCTACACCCGCGAGTACCCGGTCGAACGCATGCACCGCGACGCGAAGATCTACACCATCTTCGAGGGGACCTCCGAGATCCAGCGCCTGGTCATCTCCCGCGCGATCTCGGGGATGCGCATCAGGTAGAAGAGCTACAGGCAAAGTCAAAGAAACAACAAAAGAAGAGAAAGATCAGAATGGGAGTTGCCTGGTTGCTGCCGGCATGAACGTGCGGCTGGGTGCTCGGTTGTCCGAGATTTTGCTGCGAGTCAGACTACGGGCAGTGGAGCGCGCCGGTTCGGTCGATCCACCACACCTCGATTCCTGCAGCATCCAGAGACCCAGCCGTTTCGGAATGCAAGTTCCGGTATCGCGGGAAGTCGGGGAGGGCAATCACACTGCGCCAAGACGGCTCCTTGCCCCGCAGTCGCATGGCGGCGAGCACGGCTTGGGCATACCAGTGCCCAGCTTGGGTGCTTGGTGTAGTGCGCTTCTGCTCGCCTGCGCGGGCGGGGTCCGCGTACGCGCGGCTGGGGTATCCCTTCACTTCGATACCTACAGTCTGTCCGTGTTGAGTGGCGATCACATCGATCCCGTGCTCCTTCGAGGCAGTGTTGGCGACGGACAGAATGCGCCAGCCGTCGGTTGCGAGAGCAGTGACCAGCAGGGATTGAATGTTGGCTTCCGTGTGCCACTCGTCTGCCGGTGGTGTCGTCCTCAGTGGAGGTTGCTGGGTGCGAACTTCGCTGCTGTGGCTGCGGCGCCAGTCCGCGATTTCGTCGGAGGTGGCGCGCCGAAAGAGTCCGCGATCGAGCCGGGTGAGGAACGGTTCCTTCTTCGAGAACTGGGAACGGTTGACAACGTTCCAGCATGCACCCCGGATATGCGTTCGCACTGTGTGGTCATTGGCTTGCGAAGGCGCGTGACGTTGAAACCACGAGATCGCCTCTTGAGACGTGAAAGGTCCATGCTGGATCGCTGCGTAGTCCCGCAATCGGTCCCAGACGGTCAGCGACTCGGTCATGAGCCCAGACTGCCAGACGCTCCGGGCATCACAGAGCCCATAGCGTTGACGGTTAGTTGGGTCGGATGCGTTTGGTGTCGTGGGCCCAGATGGCTATTTCTACGCGGTTTCGGGCGTTGAGTTTGGTCATCAGGGCGGCTACGTGGGACTTGACTGTGCTCAGGCCTACGTAGAGGTCGGTGGCGATTTCTGCGTTGGTTCGGCCTCGGGCGACGAGGGCTAGGACTTCCTCCTCGCGGTCGGTGAGGGGGTCCAGGGGTTGGATCGGTACGGCGGGGGACTGGGCGGCGAAGGTTGCCAGGAGGCGGCTGGTGATGTTGGGGGCGATGAGGGCGTCGCCGTTGGCGGCTGCGTGGATGGCTTGGACCAGGAGTTGGGGGCCGGCGTCTTTGAGGAGGAAGCCTCGGGCGCCGGCTCGGAGGGCGCCTAGGACGTACTCGTCGAGGTCGAAGGTGGTGATGACGACTACCGCCAACGGGTCTTGGACATCCGGGCCGGCTAGGCGGCGGGTTACTTCTACGCCGTCGAGGCCGGGCATGCGGATGTCGCAGAGGAGGACGTCGGGGCGTAGGCGGGTGGCCAGATCTAGGGCTGTCAGGCCATCTGGTGCTTCGCCGATGACCTCGATGTCGGGCTGGGCGTTGAGGATCATGACCAGGCCGGTTCGGACCAGGTCTTGGTCGTCGGCGACGAGGACGCGGATGGTCATCTCGCAGCCTCCACGGGCAGCACGGCGTCGACCACCCAGCCACCCTCGGGGCTGGGACCGGCGGAGAACGATCCGCCGAGGAGGTGGGCGCGTTCGGCCATGCCCTGGAGGCCGAAGCCAGGGGCCGGGGTGGGGCCTGAGTCGGTACGGCCGTTGTCGGTGACGCGGAGCCGTACGGCGTTGCCTTCGCGGCGTACGGCGATCTCTACGCGGGTCGCACTCCGGGCGTGTCGTACGGCGTTGGTCAGGGACTCCTGGGCGAGGCGGTAGAGCGCGGCGTCGACGGGGCGGGGCAGCCGGGTCACCGAGCCGTTCAGGGAGACCTCGACGGTGGGTGTTGCACTAGGGCGCGCCAGCGCGGGCAGGTCCGCGACGCCCATCGGCGGCGCGTAGGCGACGGCTTCGTCGTCGCGCAGCATCCGCACCATGGATCGCATCTCCGCCAGGGTTTGTGAGGCTTCGTTCTCGATCGCGGCCAGGACCTCGGCGGCCTTCTCGGGTTGGAGGCCGGCGACGACGCCGCCGGCCTGGGCCTGTACGGCGATGGCCGAGACGTGGTGGGCCACCGTGTCGTGCAGTTCGCGCGCCAGCGCCACTCGTTCCTGGTTGCGGATCTCGCGCTGCCGGCGGTGCCAGAGGTCGGCGCGGTAGCGGAACACCACCGCGAGGGCGGCGCAGAGCAGGACCAGGACGCCCCCGCCGAAGGTGTCGGCCCAGCCCGTTGAGGCGGCGTACATGCCCAGGAGGACGACGAATGCCACGAATGCCGTACCGACGACGATCTCGCGGCCCGAGCCCCACCGCACGAGGGAGTAGAGCAGGATCAAGGTGGCGATCATGGAGTCGAGGCCGAGATTGCCGGTGTGGACGGTCAGTTGGAGGACGGTCAGCAGCCCGGCGACGCCCCACCCGATCAGGGCGGCGACCAGCGGGCGGCTCCGCCGCAGGAGTACGGCAGGAATCAGCGCCAGGGCGAGCAGCGTGACCACGGGTCGCCAGGCGAGGCTCGGGCGAGCGATGCCCTCGACCAGTACGGCGACCGCGAGCACTCCGGCCACCAGCCAGTCGAGCCGGCCGACGGCCGGAGCGTCAGCGGGCCGCGGCTCGTGCCAGATGCTGCGCCGGAGAGTGACCACGGCTCCAGACTAGGGTCCGGCGCAGGTCGGCGTACCAGCCGAAAGAACTAGAGACAGGTCGTGCCATCGGCCAGCCGAACTCCGGCCCCTGGGCGGAGGCGCTCACCGCCGGCCCGAGGCGATCGTGGAGCCACTGATCCGCACCACGACAACGGAGCCCACGATGACAACACTGATAGACCAGCCGATCCCGGTCCGCGCCAAGCTCGCGGCGACGTGGACGAGCTTCATGTTCCTCTACGCCTACGTCGACATCCTCAACTTCTTCACCCCCGGCGTCGTCGGCGACATTCTCGCCGGCAAGGTCTTCGAGTTCGACCTGTCCCAGACCTTCTCGACCTCGGCGCTGGCCCTCGTGTCCATCCCGGCCCTGATGATCGCGCTCTCGATGATGCTGCCCGCGAGGGCGAACCGTACGACGAACCTCGTCGTGGCCGCGCTCTACGTCCCGGTCACGGCCTTCAACCTGGTGGGCGAGGACTGGCGGTACTTCTACGGCCTCGGCGTCGCGCTGGAGCTGATCCTGCTCGCCTTCATCCTGCGCAGCGCCTGGACCTGGCCGTCGACGACCACGGCGAGCCGCGAAGCCGTGCGCGCGCACCAGCAGGCGTGACCGTCACTCGACGAACGCGGTCATGCGGATCGAGACCAGCAGACCCGGTACGTCGACGCCGAGCTTGGCGACGTACCGGGTCGGGGGATCGACCGGGAACCAGCGGGCGTACTCGGCGTTGAGACCGGCGAAGTCGGCGGGGTCGGTGAGCAGGATGCCGACCTCGACGACGTCGTCGAGGTCGGCGTCGCCGGCCCGGAGAATCGCACGGCAGTTCTGCAGCGCCTGCCTGGTCTGGGCTTCGATGCTGTCTCCCGCGAACTTCCCGGTCTGCGGGTCGACCCCGGTGGTCCCCGAGACGAGCAGCTGGGATCCGGCCCTGACGCCCTGGCTGTAGTACGGCGAACTCGGCGCGTTCGCCGTCGTGATGATGTGTCGTCCCATAGCCGACCTTCCTACTCTCGCGGCTGACGTTTCACAACGCGTCAGACGCGGAAAGCCGGGGGAGTGCCCTGGAGGGCGCGGGACGTGGTTTCGGGGTCGGTGAAGAAGTTGGGGGACTGCTCCTCGGCGTCGTACAGGCGGTGGAAGACGGGGGTCTGGGAGCCGGACATGGGTGGGACGATCCAGGTCCAGTCGGTGGGGCACTGGCGGCCGGCGCGTTCTTCGCGGTCGAGGTGGACGAGGAAGCGGCGGGACTCGGTGTGGTGGTCGGTGATGGAGACGCCCTGCGACTTGAAGGAGTGGAGGACGGCTCGGTTGAGCTCGACGAGGGCCCGGTCGCGCCACAGAGACGCTTCGGTGGAGGTGTCGAGGCCGAGGCGTTGGGCGACCTCGGGGACGAGGGCGTAGCGGTCCTCGTCGGCCAGGTTGCGGGCGCCGATCTCGGTGCCCATGTACCAGCCGTTGAAGGGGGCGGCGGGGTAGGAGACGCCGCCGATGTCGAGGCGGTTGTTGCTGATCACCGGTACGGCGTGCCAGCGCAGGTTCAGGTCGGCGAACCAGGGGAGGTCGGGGTGTTCCAGGGGGACCTCGTGGATCGAGTGCTGAGGCAGCTGGAAGAGCAGGGGGCCTTCGTCGGCGGTCTCCACGACGAGGGGGAGGACGTCGAAGGCGCTCCGGCGAGCCGGGGGTTGCCAGCCGCGGCGGATGAGCTCGGTGGTGAACGGGCGGTACCGGGGGTCGCCGAGGATGCCGCCGTCGGGCTGGGCGTAGCCGGCGTACCGGATGAGTTGTTCGTTCCAGATCCTCGGCGCCGGTCTGGTGGGGGTCTCGGGGGCGAAGATGCTGATCATCGGGCGGATCTTGCCGCCGTTGTGGGCGGCGCGGAGGTGGTCGAAGCAGTGACCAGCTACGCCGGAAGCGTCGCCGACGGTGCGTAGGTCGCGAACCTGGAGGCTGCGCCAGTAGAGGCGGCCGATGCAGCGGGCGTTGTTGCGCCAGGCAACTCTTGCGCCGAACGCGAGCTCTTCGGGGGTGTGCCAGTAGGTGCCGGTGAGTTCGATCTCGCGGTGGGCCGCGGCGATGCGGGGGCCGATGCGGCCGGAGCGGGGGTTCTCGGCGGCGTAGAGCTCGAGGAACTCCTCGGCAGCGGCTCGTACGGCGTCGGTGTCGTGGCCGGTCCAAGCCGGAGCCGCGACCGGGGCGGGAGGCGATACGCCGTGAGCCGGGCAGCCCGCCGGAGCGGCTGAGCCGTTCGCGGGATAACGCGCTGGACCAGCTTCCGGTGGCTGCTCGACCTCAGGTCGCCGTACGGTGTGAGGCGGATCAAGCTCGGGTCGCCGTACCGGATGTGTCGGCCGAGCCTGCACTCTCCCAGGACCGGGCGACGCCCGCCGCCCACCCCGCGGAGCCTTGTGCCACGGCCGGTCGCCGATCTGGAGCAGTTGCTCGCCACCGACCAGCTGCGGCGTGCAGATCCGCAGGGCGGCGAACAGCAGCACGAGCATCAGTACGACGCTCGTCGGGAAGCTGGTCGGCACGGTCCAGCCGATCAAGGCGGCGGCCGATGCGGCGAGGACGATCACAACAGGGCGGTGCTGTGCGGGTCCCACGGTCTATCCCGGAGTGCCCGGTGCGTGCCCGTTGCGGGAGCGGGGATGCGGGTCGTCGGTGAAGAACGCGTCGGCCGCGGGTTCGGTCGGCGTCACCGTGCCGAGGTGCCCGACCTCCGAGGCGAACGTGCTCACGATCGACTGCATCTGCGCCTGCGCGGTCTCGGCGTACGAACGGACCTGCTGCCCGGCGGTGTCCATCGCCTCCGCGACGATGCGGCGCTCGTGCTCGCGCGCCTGGCCGATCCGCTCGCGCGCGTCGCGGCTGACGTCGCTGACCATCTCCTCGACCACCAGCTGGGCCTGGCTGAACATCTGGACGACCTGCTCGTTGACGCGGTCGCCGGCCTGCTCGTACTGGTCGAGCTCGGCCTGTACGCGCTGCAGCTCGGCCTGGAGCCGCTCGCCGTTCGACCGGCTCGCGGCCAGCTCGCCCTCCATCGCGTGCATCTGGTCAGCGAGCCGATCGAGGTAGGCGTAGACCTCGGCGGCGTCGAGTCCACGCATCCGCTTCGGGAAGGTCTCGTCCCGGATCGACCGAGCCGTCTGCCGTGGCGAACCGTGACGGTGCTTGCTGGTCCTCACTGGGTGTCTCCTGCCGTAGTAGCGGTGGCCCGGCGGTGTGGTCGTCCGCGGCCGCGTAGTAGAAGTGCTCGTACTTGATGTGCTCGGGCGGCATGCCGGCGGCGGCGAGCCGTTCGAGCGTGTGCGCGACCATCTGCGGACCGCCGCAGACCATCGCCGTCCGGCCGGGCTGCACCTGGCGGGCGGCGACGGTGCCGACCTTTCCGCGAGTTCCCGGGTACGACGGGTCGTCCGACACGACCTCGGTGTACTCGAACCACGACCGCGTCTCGGCGAGCTGCCGCAGCCGCGGCCGGTCGTACAGATGCCAAGGCATCCGTACGCCGTGCAGCAGGTGCACCGAGGGACCGCTGCCCGACCGGTGCCACGCGCCGTCGATCTGCTCGAGCAGCGCGAGCAGCGGAGCCAGACCGGTCCCGCCGGCGACCAGCAGCAGCTCCCGCGGAGAGGTGTCGCGCAGGGTCAGCCGCTCACCGACCGGCGCGCCCAGCTTCACGGTGTCGCCGGCCTTCAGCGACCGGACGACGCTCGGGCTGACCTGACCGCCGTCGATCTGCTGGACGTGCAGGTCGATCGAGCCGTCCGCCCGCGGCGCGTTGGCCGGGCTGAAGTACCGCCACTGGCGGGGGCGCTGCGGGATCTCCATCGAGATCGACTGGCCGGGCCGGAACGCGAACGGGCGCCGCGGCCGCACGGTCAGCAGCGTGAGATCCATCGTGCGTCGCTCGGCCGACATCACGTCGGCGTCCCACCAGTCCGGCGTGGACTCCGACGCGTCCTCCGCCGCCTCGACCATGATCCGCGCCACCACCTGGTACGCCGCCGTCCAGTGCGCGGCCAGGTCCTCGTCCCACTCCGGCCCCAGGAAGTGGGCGAGGGTCGCGCACAGCGAGGCGCCGACCGCGTTGTAGTGCTCGGCCAGTACGGCGTACTTGCGGTGGTCGCGCCCCAGATGCTGCAGGAACGCGGCGTCGTGCTCGATCTGGTCGGCGTGGCTGACGATCCGGCCGAGGGCGCCGACGAACTTGTCGCGCTGGTTCGCCATCGACAGCGGGAACATCGACCGCACCTCGGGGTACGACACGAACAGGTGCGAGTAGAAGTACAACGGGACCTGTTCGCCGTGCTCGGTGACCTGGTCCCAACTGCGTTGCAGGGCCTGTGCATCCATCGGAGATCGCTATCTGTCTCGATTCGTCAGGTCGTCGAGAAAAGCGAACGTTTCGTTCCTGGGACACACGTGTTCCCGTTCGCCGGCGGCGCGTGCCGGCAGGTGTTCCGTGGACAAGGGTGCCCTCCCAATTCCAGTCCCCGAGTCGTCTCCGGTGCTTCGACTTTCCCGATCTACCCGTGCTCGACGAGGGTAAACCGTTGAAAGGACTCAAAGGTCTCGAAATTCTGGAACCCAACGGGTGGTTGAGATGTGGACGACTTGCCGCCCCGGCGAGCGGCCGGAAAGGGGCCTGAGGCAACCACAGGGAAATCCGCAGGTCAGAGCCGGAATTCACCGCCCGGAACACAACTGGTCTACACCGGGAAATGCCTTCTGGTATGTCCCGGAATTAACGGGCCGTCGGCCCATATAATCTTCGATTAATCGGTTGTGACGTCCGCCGTTGACGCCGGGCCGCCCGCTTTGGTAAAGCAGGTGCCCGGCGTCGCGGTGAGCAGGACGGCGGCGTGGCGGCCGAACCGGATCTATCCGGCTTCGAGCGCGTTCGTCAGCAGCGTCGCGAGGGCCTCGACCTGGATGTCGATGGTCGCCTGGTCCTCGGGGTCGGCGCCGTCCAGGGCGACAGCGGCCAGGCCGGCCTTGCTGTCGATCAGGTCGGCGATCCGGGTGTCGATGGTCTGGGCCGCGATCACGCGCCAGGCCGTGACCGGCTCCTGCTGGCCGATCCGGTGCACCCGGTCGATCGCCTGGGTCTGCTCGGCGTTCGTCCAGGACAGCTCGGCCAGTACGACGTTCGACGCGACCTGCAGGTTCAGCCCGACGCCTGCGGTGAGCAGCGAGCAGACGACGATCGAGACGTCCGGGTCGTTGACGAACGCGTCGATGTTCTTCTGCCGCGTGGTCGGCGACTGGTCGCCGCGGATCGAGGCGTAGCTGATGCCCCGGTCGGCGAACAGCTGCTCGGCGGTGTCCATCGCCTCGATGTGGCGGGCGAAGTACACGACCTTGCCGACGTTGTGCGCCAGCTGGGCCGCGTAGTCGGCGGCCAGCGTCGCCTTGGCCTTGCCGATTCGGCGTACGAGCGTGAAGACGTTCTCGCCGGTCTTCGCGGTCGAGGTCTCGGTACGCTCCCACTCCGCGACCTGGCGGACCAGCGTGTGGTCGATGCCGTCGACAACCACTCCGGACGTCCGCAGCTCGAGCGCCGCGTGGTACCGGGAGACCAGCCGCGCGGCGAGCTCGCGCTCGGCCTCGCGGATCGAGCGGCCGACCGAACCGTCCAGCTCGACCGGCAGGTTCGCGATCCGGCGGGCGGGGATGTCGGCCGCGACGTCGACCTTGCGGCGGCGCACGATGCCCATGTCGATCACGCTGGTCCGGGCCGCCGGGTAGAACGCCGGGTCGGCCGGCGTCAGGTCGGTCTCCTCCAGCTTCTCCATCAGGACCGCGCCCGGGGAGCGCTCCTCGATCCAGCCCAGGTACTGCCAGATCGCGGTGAAGTCCTCGATGTCGTTGATCAGCGGCGTACCGGTCAGTGCCATCAGCAACGGTCGCGCCGTCCGGGAGCGGATCCGCTCGGACAGGTGCAGCACGTTGCGGGAGCGGTGCGACTTCTTGTTCTTGATGAAGTGCGCCTCGTCGACCACCATGCCGCGGAAGCCGAAGTCGACCAGCCAGCCGACGTGCCGGTCGAGCACCTCGTAGTTCACCACGACGATGTCGGCGAAGCCGTCGATCGAGTCGCCGTCGCCCTGGATCACGGTCGCCTTGCGCTTCGGCGTCCACAGGTCGGCCTCGCGGGCCCAGTTCGTCTTGACGACGTTCGGTACGACGACCAGCAGCGGGTACGCGTTCGCGGCCTGGGCGGCGAGCAGGGCCTGAGCGGTCTTGCCGAGGCCGGGCTCGTCGGCGAGCAGGAACGTGCGGTGACCGTCGGACGCCGAGGCGATCAGCTGCGCCTGGTGCAGCATCAGCTCGCGGCCGCCGGCGGCCTGCAGCGAGGCCGGGTCGGGGAGCGACATGCTCGCCGAGGCGCCGGCCTGCTCGAAGGAGCGGAGCAGGGGACCGATCAGTTCCCACCCGGCCAGGCGGCGCGGCTTGGCCTCCTTCTGCGGCGCGGCCGAGAAGTCGGGCGCGAGGAACGGGTTCGCGAGCTGGCGCGAGACGACCGACTGCGGCACGACCTGCCGCGGCGGGGGAGCGGTCTCGGTGGGCTGCTCGACCGGCTTCGGCTTTTCCACAGGCGCTTCGAGGCCGGCCGCGAGCAGCATCTCGCGCTGCAGCGCGACGGCGGCTTCGGACATCACCGCGTCCTCGGCGAGCAGGGCGAGCAGCGAGGGCTCGCGGGCGGCGGTCTTGGCGAGGATGGTCGCGACCCCGTCGAGCCGGCGGAGCTGCTCGGCGCGGTACGCGTCGGTCGCGGTCGCGTCGCCGTTCACCTGGGCGCGCTCCTGGCGAACGAGCAGGCCGATCACCTGGAACTTGGTCCGGATTGAGGGGGCGATCGCACCACGCTCGACGGCGGCTTCGACCTCCCGGACGGCGCGCGCGAGGACCGGGATCAGGCCGTCCGCGTCGTCGGTACGCCGCTTCCGCCGCGTCCCGCCGCCACCGGAGCCGCCGCGCGAAGCGCCGCCCCGGGAAGAGCCGCCGGAGCTGCCGCGGGACGATCCACCCGAGCCGCCGGAGCGCGAGGACCCGCCGCGGCCCCCGCCGGACCCGCTGCGCGAACCGCCGCCTCCGCCGCGCGACCCCGCGGCGGCCGAGGCACGTGAGCCACCGCCCGAGGCGCTGCGCGAGCCCGATCCGCCCCGGGAGTCCCCGGACCCACCGCGCGACCCACCGTCGGTACCACGCGAGCCGGAGCCCGCCGCCGAGCGCGAGCCGGCCGCGCTGCGCGAGCCGGTGCTCGACCCGCCGCGGGTGCTCGCCGTCGCCGTACCGGCGGAGCTGCCGCGCGAGGCGCTCGCGTCACGAGCGGAGCTGCTCGTCGTACCGGCGCTGCCGCGCGGGTCTCCGGCGGACGCGCCGCGGTCGGTGCTGGGTGCGTCGGTGCCGGGCTGGCGACGACCTCGGTTGGCCAAGAATCCTCCTCAGAGCCACCGCGGCACGGTGCCGCGGCACAACAGCGACGCCGTACGCCGTCGGCGGTCCGGTGAACCGGCGTGCGAGCACGGTTCATCGACTCGTCGAGCGGCCGAGGACCCTCCGGCGGAACTGGCTGTCGTGCGGGACGACGGGTAGATGGCCGTGAGTTCCAGCCCCGGGCGAAGTGGTCGCGGCGGGATCAGCGGTGCGGGGGCGTCAAGCCCACACCCTCAATACTAGTTCCCCGCCCCCGGTCTGTGTCACCGGTACAGAGAGGTTATCTGTCCGGCCGGTCACCGAGGCCTGTCGGTTGCTTTGTCCACAGGCCCCGGGAGGCTCGATGCACAATCTGTGGATGGTTGTGGACAACCTGTAACGGGGATCGGGCAGATGCTGCAACATCTGTGCTGAACCGTCCATGTCTGCGCTGCCGCGGGCCGGGTACCGGGCGGTCTTCGAGCCAGGAGGCGATGATGGGTGCAGTTCTGTGGATCCCGGTGATGCTGATCGTGCTGCTCGCGATCGGCGGCGTGCTCTGGGCGCTGTTCGGCGCCGGGCTCGGTGCCACCGCGGCGGCGAAGTCGGCCAAGGGTGAGACCACCGGTGAGACGGCCGCGCACACCGACGAGCGGACGAAGTCGCGGCACGTGGACACCACGCCGCCCGACCAGACGGGCTGAGGCCGGCGGCTGGAGTACGCCGTACGACGTGAGGCTGCGGTATCCGTCGGGACCCTGCGCCCGACGGATACCGCAGGTCTGGGGGCTAGCCGCAGATGGAGGTTCGCATCACGTCGGCGGGGCTGTTCCAGTTGGCGCAGCCGGTGCCGGAGTGCCCGTACCAGTCGTGGCCGAACTCGTGCGCCGCGAGCAGCGGGACGTCGCCGACCGCGCTGGCGACCAGCGTGATCCGCTGGCCGGCGCCGTAGTTGCAGCCGATGACGGTGCCGGCGCCGCAGTCGGTGATGTAGCCGTCCTGGCAGGAGACGGGCGTGCCGCCGCCTTCGGTGAGGCCGTTCCAAGCGGCCGCACCCTGGCGGATCTGGGTCGCGTACGGCGCGCAGGACGCGGTGATCGTGTACGAGCGGGCGCTCGGGACGTCCCAGCCGAGCATCTTGGCCGGCATCGGCGCGGCGGCCTTGCCCGGGACCAGCTGGACGCCGTGGGCGTCGGTGCCGTGCTCGTCGTCGGCCGCGAGCGTCATGGTCTGGCTGCTCGAGACGGTCTGGCTCGACGCGGCCTCGGGCAGGTCGTACGCCGAGGCTGCCGGGACCGATCCGAGTACGGTGGCCGCCACTGCCGCGAACAGCACCGTCACGCGCTGGAGATTTCTCATGGGGGGTTCCTTCCTCACTTGCACGGAATCGCCCATGAGCACACCGGGGGCGGAGCGGGTCGTCGGCCTGGCAGGCGGCGCTGACAACCTTGTCATGGGCGGTGACGTGACACATCGTTGTCAACCGACCACGAGCTGTCAAGGGGTTGGGCCGCAGCAACCGCTGTCCGGTTGACTGGTGGTTGCCATCGGCCCGTTCGAGAGGATCCTCATGCAGTTCGCGTTGCTGTACTACTACGACCCCGCCGTCGCCGGCCCGACGAAGGAGGAACTGCTCGACTGGCTCGCCTTCGACGCCGCCGTACGGAAGGCCGGGGTGTTCGTGCACGAGGCAAGCTTCCATGCGGTCTCTCGGGCTCGAACCGTGCGCGTGCGCGACGGCGCGACGTCGAGTGAGAAGGGCGGAGCGACGGGCTCGCCGGTGCTGGCCGGGTACTACATCGTGAACGTCGCCGATGCCGAGGCCGCGGAGGTGTGGGCAGCGATGATCCCGACCGCCCGGTACGGCGCGGTGGAGGTCCGGCCGATCGTCGAGTACGACGCATAGCCGGGCTTTGTCAGCTCGGGTTTGAATCGTTTCCAGATTTCCCGGCCGGATGCTGAGACGAACCGCCGGTACGGCCCGCGATCACGGCTGAGCCTTGGTTAGGTAGGTCGGAGATCGTTTTCCACTGACCGACCGGTGCGAGGAGAAGATGGTGTCGAAACCGCTCAAGATCGCGGCCCTGGGATTCTGGCACGTGCACGCGGGGGACTACTCCCGGCAGGCGCAGGAGCATCCGGGGACCGAGCTGGTCGCGGTGTGGGACGACGACCCCACGCGCGGCCGGGCCGGCGCCGAGCAGTTCGGGGTCCCGTACACCGACGACCTGGACGCGCTGCTGGCCCGCGACGACCTCGACGGCGTCACGGTGACCACGTCGACCGACGTGCACCGCGACCTGATGGTGAAGGTCGCGAACGCCGGCAAGCACATCTTCACCGAGAAGGTGCTCGCGCCGACCGTGGCCGAGGCCGAGGAGATCGTCGCCGCCGCCGACGCGAACGGCGTCAAGCTGGTGGTCTCGCTGCCGCGGCTCGCGCACGGCTACACGCAGGCGATCCGCGAGGTGATCGACAGCGGCGACCTCGGCACGATCACGTACGGCCGGGTCCGGCTGTCGCACGACGGCGCGGTCTCCGACGGCGGGAAGGGCGGCTGGCTGCCCGAGCGGTTCTTCGACCCGAAGACCGCGATCGGGGGAGCGCTCACCGACCTCGGCTGCCACCCGGTCTACCTGACGCAGCTGTTCCTCGGCGCGCACCCGGAGACCGTGAGCGCGGTGTACCGGTCGGTGGCCGGGCTCGGGCTGGAGGACAACGCCGTCGTCACGGTCGGGTACGCCGATCAGCGGATCGGCGTGATCGAAGCCGGGTTCGCGAGCCGCAACCCGTTCACGATCGAGTTGTTCGGGACCACGGGCAGCCTGACGTACTCCGAGGACGGCAACGCGCTGCACGTGTTCGGCCCGGCGTACGGGGAGGGTCGGCAACTACCTGTGCCGGAGCACAGCATCGATCCGTTCGGTCAGTGGGTCGACCACATCAGCAACGGAACACGGGCCGACGACAACATCTCGCGCGCGATCGAGCTGACCCGAATGGTTGTCGCGGCCAACGAAGCCGCCGAGACCGGAACCGTCGTGCAGTACGGAGGAGACGCGAATGCCTGAGCTCAAGGTCGGACTGATCGGCGCCGGCGGAATCGCGGGCGCGCACATCCGCGGGTACCAGGAGCACGCGGCCCGGATCGGTGTCACTGCCGTTGCCGACGTCAACGAGCAGGCCGCGGCTGCGCGTGCGGAGGAGCTCGGCGCGACGCCGTACGCGGACTACCGGGAGATGCTCGACCGCGAGGAGCTCGACGCCGTCGACATCTGCCTGCCGCACCACCTGCACCGCGACGCGATCGTCGCCGCGGCCGAGGCCGGCAAGCACATCCTGTGCGAGAAGCCGCTGTGCCTGACGGCCGCGGAGGCTGCGGACGTCCGCGCGGCGGTGTCGGCTGCCGGTGTCACCTTGATGTGCGCACACAACCAGCTGTTCCTGCCGGCGGTTGCCAAGGCCAAGGAACTCCTGGAGGCCGGTACGATCGGGACGGTCTTCGAGGTCCGGACGACCGACAGCTTCTACAACGACTTCGATCCGTCCACGATGGGCTGGCGAGCCAGTGCGGCGACCAGCGGCGGCGGCGAACTGATCGACACCGGCTACCACCCGACCTACCTGCTGCTGCACCTCGCGGGCGGCAAGCCGGTCGAGGCGACGGCGATGCTCTCCACGCACCGGCTGAAGTTCATGGAAGGCGAGGACTCGGCGCAGGTCCTGGTCCGCTTCGACAACGGCGTCGTCGGCCAACTGGTCACGAGCTGGGCCTACCAGCCGGCAGCATCGACCGAACGCTTCTCGGCGGTCGGCTCTGAGGGCGCCCTGCACAGCGACGGCAACACCCTGACCATCCGCCCGCGGTCGGGCGAGGTGAAGACCATCGAACTGGAGCCCGTCGACGGCTTCGTCGCCGAGATCGGCCACTTCGCCGACTCGCTGCTCAACAAGACCCGTCCGCTGCACACCGAAGAGGAGGGGATCGCGGTCCTCGGCATCCTGCTGGCCGCTTACGAGGGCGCGAGGACGAAGACGATCGCCCCGGTCCTGCCGAGCTGATCGGTCCCGGGGGGGGGGGGGGGGGGGGGGGGGGGGGGGGGGGGGGGGGGGGGGGGGGGGGGGGGGGGGGGGGGGGGGGGGGGGGGGGGGGGGGGGGGGGGG
>NZ_JBVJNV010000007.1:0-406045 GCF_055583505.1 Kribbella sp. NPDC104740
TTTTGTGTTCTGGGGTCGGTTTGCCCTGGGTCCCTCCCCCTTTCCTGGTCTTTTCTTGGGGTTGGCCCGGGGGCCCGCCCCCCCCCCCCCCCCCGCCCCCCCCCCCCCCCCCCCGGCGGGTTGTCAGGCCCCTGCGGGCTTCAGCTTCAGGACGATCTCCAGCGCGTTCTGCTGGGTCGGCTGCGCCGGTCCGTACGGGTTGGTGTCGTCCGGCCACCCGACCCAGTTCTTGGTGCTGTAGAGCGCACCGATGTTGGAGGCACCGGTCGGGATGATCGGCATCTGCTCGACCATGATCTTCTGCAGCGTGTTCAGCGCCGCGGTGCGCGCGGCGTCGTCGGCCGCGTTGGCGTACTCGTCCAGCGCCTTGGTCGCGTCGGCGTTGCTGAACCGGCCGTAGTTGCCGCTCACGCCACCCTTGCCGACCGGCTTCAGGATCTTGCCGTCCATGATGTTCTGGTAGATGTCGTACGGCGTCGCGCCGCCGTTGGTCCAGTGCATGCCGGCCTGGAAGTTGCCCTCGTCGAAGGCCTTGAACCAGGCGTCCTGGTTGGCCTTGTCGACGGTCGCCTTGATGCCGATCTGGGACAGGTTGTCCTTGATGATCTCCAGGCTGGTGACGTAGTCCGACCAGCCGGCCGGGTTGGTCAGCGTGATCGTGACCGGCTTGCCGGTCTGGTCCTTCAGGGTGTCGCCCTCGAGCTTGAAGCCGGCCGCGGCCAGCTCGGCCTTGGCACCCTCGACGTCGACGGCGTGCTTCTTGTCCTTGAACTCCGGCGCGATGTAGGACTCACCGGCCGGGGCCGGGATGCCGGTGACGGACTCGATCTTCGGGTAGAAGTACCCGGCCTCGGCCTGGGTGAAGATGTCGTCGCGGTTGATCACCTTGTCCATCGCCCGGCGCAGCGCCGGGTTGTCGAACGGCTTCACCGTGGTGTTGATCCACAGGCCGTGGATGCCCAGCGTGCCCGGCGCCCAGACCTTGTGGTTCTTCTCGTCCTTGGCCTGGAAGACCGTCTTCACGTTCGGGACGAAGACGAAGCTCCACTCCGAGGCGCCGTTGGCCAGCGCGGTGGTCTGCGCGTTGTTGTCGTTGTACGACGTGTAGCGCAGCTCCTTGACCTTCGGCAGCTCCTGCCAGTACTTGTCGCGCAGCTCCAGCGTCGTGGTCTGCGGCGTGAACGACTTGAGCTTGTACGGGCCGGTGCCGATCGGGTCCTTGACGGTGTCCTGGCTCGGGTCCTTGAACGTCGACCACTGCGCCTTCGGCACCACGAAGACGCCGAGGATCTTGTTCTGGTTGACGAACTGCGAGCGGGTGAAGGTCAGCTCGACCTTGTTCCCGGTCTGGGTGATCTTGTCGTACGGGATCGCGTCCTGGTTCAGGCCCTCGTTGTCCTTGCGGAGCTGGAACGAGTAGGCCACGTCCTCGGCGCTCATCGGCTTGCCGTCGGACCAGGTGACCCCGTCGCGGATCGTGAAGGTGACCTTCTTGAAGTTGTCGGCCCAGGCGAACTCGGTGGCCAGCCAGGGCTTGCCCGGCTCCTGCGGCTTGAGCGCGTTGATCATCACCAGCGGTTCGTAGATCATCCACCGGTACCCGAGCGAGGCGCCCGAGGAGGAACCGAGGAACGGGTTGTGGTTCTCGGTCTGCGGCCCGTTCGGCATGCCCACGTTGAGCACCGTGGCGCCGCCGCCGGCGTTGGCGTTCGAGTTGGTGGTGTCCCCGTTACTGCAGGCAGCGGTTGCTGCCGCGAGCAGGCCCGCGAGGGCCAGCGCGACTGTGCGTCGTGCTCGCATCGTTCCTCCTGTGTTCGTCAACTACTTGGCGGATGACTCCGGTTGACCCGGTCAGTGGTGTCGCATCGTGCCGTGAAAGCGCTCTCATGAGAAGAGCGCACGGCTTAACGGATCGATATCGGGACTACTGGGTGCCGGTGGCGAAGCAGGGGCAGCTACCTCGCCACCGGACGCTCTAAGAGGGGCGGGCGGGGGCGGTTGAGCTGCGCACGATCAACGTCGTGGGCAGCACTTGGGGTGCCTCCGGCAGCGGCTTGCCGCCGAAGTAGTCCATCAGCATCCGGGCCGCGGCCTGCCCCATCTGGCGCATCGGCTGATGCACCGTGGTCAGCGGCGGCTCGGTGTGCTGGGCGTACGGGATGTCGTCGAAACCGACCACCGACACGTCGTTCGGCACGTTCCGCCCGGTCTCCCGGACGGCCTGGATGGCCCCGCCGGCGGACAGGTCGTTGTGCGCGAAGATCGCGTCGAACTTGGTGCCGGCCTCGAGCGCCTGCTGGACGCCGCGGCGTCCGCTCTCGTGGGTGAAGTCGCCTTCGAAGACGAGCCGTGGGTCCAGCTCGAGGCCGGCCGCCGCGTAGGTGTCGCGGAAACCGTCCAGGCGTTCCTGGGTGCAGCCGAACCAGTCCACGCCGGTGATCACCAGCGGGCGGCGGCGGCCGAGCTCCAGCAGGTGCCGGGCGGCGGCCTCACCTCCGGCCCGGTTGGTGGTGGCGACGGACGGGAACACGGGTTGCTTGGCCCGGTCGTCGATCAGGACGACCGGCAGGCCGCGCGAGTGCAGCTGCTCGATGTAGGACAGCGTGCCCTCGGGCTCGATCACCAGCAGGCCGTCGAACGACTGCGCCGAGACCTGCGAGGCGAACTGCTGCATCGACTCCTCACCCCGGTTGCAGGTGAACAGCAGCAGGCCGTAGCCCTCGGTCTCGACCACGTCGACGGCTCCCTGCAGGACCTCGCCCATCCAGGGCCAGGTCAGCGAGGGGACCAGCATGCCGACGATCCGGGTCCGGCCGCGGGCCAGGCCGACGGCCCGGGCGCTGGGCACGTACCCGAGCTCGGCGATCACCTGGCGGACCCGTTCGGCGGTCCGCAGATCGAGCTCGCCCTTGCCGTTCAGGACCCGCGAGACGGTGGTCTTGCTGACTCCGGCACGGGCCGCGACATCGGCGATCGTGATCGACATACACAGCTCCCCTCGGGCGGTCGGGGTGGTGCGGGGCGGATGGAGCTGCTCCCGGAGCCGGTCGTCGGAACCGGTTTCGGAAGCGGTTCCGTAGAGTGAAGCGGTCCGTGCGGGGTGACGTCAATCACGGACCGGTAACGAAAGTCACTACTAAGTTCAAATCGTGTAAGAAGTGCGGTGGGCTGAGCTTGGAACTCCTCGTGCGGCAGGATGACGTCAACTGATGGAAGCTGCCGGAAAGGGTCGGGAAAACACCATGGACGGACGCCGGACGACGGTGCGCGACATGCGGCGGTCCAACCGGTCGGTGATCCTGACCAGCATCTACCGGCAGGGACCGCTGAGCCGCTACGAGCTGGGCCACGAGACGTCGCTGAGCGCGGCCAGCGTGAGCAACCTGGTCGGCGAGCTGCTGGACGAGGGCATCGTCGAGGAGGCCGGGTCCGTCGAGTCCGACGGCGGCCGCCCACGGGTGCTGCTCCGGGTCGCGCCCAGCTTCGGGTACGTCGTCGGCGCCGAGGTCGGCGAGACCCGGGTCCGGGTCGAGCTGTTCGACCTCGCGATGACGGTGCTGGCGACCGTGGTCTACCCGATCGAGACGCCGAAACCCGCGCCCGAGCTGGCGGTGAAGTACGTGCTGCAGGGGCTCGACGCGGTGATCACGCAGGCCGGCGTACCGGCTGAGCGGGTGCTCGGGCTCGGGGTGGCTGTCGCCGGTGTGGTCGAGGGACCCGCGGACGCGGTCGTGCACGCACAGACGCTCGGGTGGGACGGGGTTCCGCTCGGGGCGATGCTGGCGGCGGGGACTTCGATCCCGATCCAGGTCGACAACGGTGCGAACACGCTCGGCCAGGCGGAGATGTGGTTCGGCGCCGGGCGGGGTGCGACGGATGCCGTCGTGGCGCTGGTCGGGTCTGGTGTCGGTGCTGCCTTGGTGACTGGTGGGACGAGCTACCGGGGGACTCGCAGCAGCGCCGGCGAGTGGGGCCACACCACGATCATGTACGGCGGCCGCCGGTGCCGGTGCGGTGCCGAGGGATGTCTCGAGGCGTACGTCGGCGCCGAGGGTGTGCTCGACCGGTACCGGCTGGCCGGTGGGCCCGCCGCGCGGTCGGACGACGACGAAGCGGCCTTCATCGGGCTGCTCGGCGCGGTCGACTCCTCCGAGGTCGCCGCCAAGGTCGTCGAGGACACGATCGGGTACCTGGCCGCGGGGTTCGCGAACCTGGTGAACCTGGTCAACCCGGAGCGGATCGTGCTCGGTGGCTGGGCGGGGTTGCTGCTGGGGGAGCGCTACCTCGCGGAGCTGCGCGAGGCCGTCGGCAAGCACGCGCTGCACCGGCCGTACGCGCAGGTGACGATCGAGCTGTGCGAGCTCGGCCGGGACGCGGTGGCGCTGGGCGCCGCGACGCTGCCGGTGTTGCGTCTCCTCCGCGAAGGCGGCACCGCCAAACGAGTCAGCACCGCCTGATCCCCGCAAGTTCCGGAACCTGAACTCGCTGCGCAGGGTTCAGGACTTCAACTATGCTTTGAAAAAACCGCCTTCTCCACCACCCTTTGGGGGTCACCGATGGTCGAGCTCTCCCCGCTTCGGCAGGACTTCGTCTGGGGTACCGCCACCTCGGCGTACCAGATCGAGGGCGCTGTCGACGCCGACGGCCGGCTGCCGTCGATCTGGGACACGTTCTGCCGGGTGCCCGGCGCGATCGACAACGGTGACACCGGTGACGTGGCCTGCGACTCCTACCACCGCTGGCCCGACGACCTGGCCCTGATCAAGCAGCTCGGCGTCGACGCGTACCGGTTCTCGATCGCCTGGCCGCGGGTGATCCCGACCGGGTCCGGCGCCGTCAACGCGCCCGGTCTGGCGTACTACGACCGGATGGTCGACGACTTGCTTGCCGAGGGCATCAAGCCCTTCGTCACCTTGTACCACTGGGATCTGCCGCAGGCGCTGCAGGACACCGGCGGCTGGGACAACCGCGACACGGTGTACCGGTTCGCCGAGTACGCCGCGGTCGTCGGCGCGAAGCTCGGCGACCGCGTGCGCGACTGGGTGACGCTGAACGAGCCGCTCTGCTCGGCCTGGATCGGCCACTGGGAAGGCCGGATGGCGCCCGGCATCACCGACCCGGCGACCGCCGTGCGCGCGTCGTACAACCTGTTGCTGGCGCACGGGCTCGGCGTGCAGGCACTGCGCGAGTCGTGCCCGGAGCCGCCCTCGGTCGGCCTGGTCGTGAACCTGAGCGGTTGTGAGCCGGCCAGTCAGAGCGCCGAGGACATCCGCGCGTCGCGGATCGCCGACGGGCACATCAACCGCTGGTGGCTCGACCCGACGTCGGGCCGCGGCTTCCCGGCCGACATGGTCGAGACGTACGGCGTGGAGCTGCCCGAGCAGCCCGGCGACCTGGACGTCATCGCCGCGCCGACCGACTTCATCGGCCTGAACTACTACTTCCGCCAGATCATCAAGGCCGACGACTCGGTGCCGGTGCTCGGTTTCAGCCAGGTCCCCGGGCCGAACCCGGAGCACACCATGCTCGACTGGGAGATCCACCCGGCCGGCCTGGAGGAGCTGATCCTGCGGCTGGCCAAGGAGTACGACGCGGAGAAGATCTACATCACCGAGAACGGGTCGGCCTGGGTCGACTCGCCCGACGCGGAGTTCAACGTCGACGACGCGCAGCGGACGGCGTACCTGGAAGGGCATCTCGCGGCGTGCGTTCGCGCGGTGCAGCAGGGTGCTCCGCTGGCCGGGTACTTCGCGTGGTCGCTGATGGACAACTTCGAGTGGGCCTACGGGTACGCGCCGCGCTTCGGTCTCGCGTACGTCGACTACCCGAGCGGCCGGCGGGTGATGAAGACCAGCGGCAGGACGTACGCCGACCTGGTGCGGTCGCACCGCGCGTAACGGTCAGTTCGTGTCCGCCAGGCGGCGCAGCCAGTCGTCGAGCAGCGCCGCCTCGGTCGGGCTCAGCGGGTTCCCGGGATGATTGCCTAGGGCAACGCGCAGTGCGGTCGCCTGGGACGGGACGTCGCTGGCCGCCTCGGTCGGCCCGGTGGTGATCGAGCTCAGCACCAGCTCGCGGGTGACCGCGGACAGCTGCGGGTCGCGGTCCGCGGGCGGGATCGCGATCTGGGACAGCACCAGGCCGAGGCCGTTGGCGTAGATCAGCGCGGTGGCGCGCTCGACGCTCATCGTCAGCCGCCCGGCCGCGGCGACCCGGGCCACCATGCCGGTCAGTCGTTCCAGCGCCTCCGCGCGCAGCGTCGAGGCCTTCTCGTCGCCGGGACCGCCGTACCCGAGGGTGTAGAACATCGGCTTGGTGAGGCCGAAGTCGACGTGCAGGTCCCAGGAGCGGCGCAGGTCGTCGACCGGGTCGTCGGTCTCGCCGAGGCCGCGCTTGTCGCGCAGGTAGTCCTCGAAGGCCTGGGTCGCGACCGCGTCCAGCAGCCCGTCCATGTCGCCGAACTGCCGGTAGATCGTCGGCGGCTGGACGCCGGCCGCCGTACTGACCGAGCGGGTGGAGACCGCGGCGCGGCCGCCTGCGGTGAGCAGGTCGGTGGCGGCGCGGACGATCCGGTCGCGGGTGTCCGCCCGGGTGCTGGTTGGCATGTTATCGACGATAACAGCAAGTGGCCTACGCTGATTCTCGTTCCGGTGGTACACCTGAAGGTGTTATCACTGGAAACATCTCGAGGGGAACTGACGTGAATGACCACGACTACATCGTCGTCGGCGGCGGAACGGCGGGCTGCGTGCTGGCGACGCGGCTGTCGGAGAACGCCGGCGTACGGGTGCTGCTGCTCGAGGCGGGCGCCGCCGAGGCGCTGCCCGAGGCGGCGATCCCGCCGGCGTGGCCGGCGCTGTTGACCAGCTCGATGTCCTGGGGCGAGCTCACGGTCGACCAGCCCGGCACGGGCGGCCAGGTGCCGCTGCCGCGCGGCCTCGGCCTGGGCGGCGGCTCCGCGATCAACGCGATGAGCTTCCTGCGCGGCCACGCCTCCAGCTACGACGCCTGGGCCGAGAACGGCGCCAAGGGCTGGTCGTACGCCGACCTGCTGCCGTACTTCAAGCGCAGCGAGACCGCTCCCGGCCGGGACCCGGAGCTGCGCGGTACCGACGGTCCGGTGATCGTCGGCCCGGCCGACCCGGTGAACCCGGTGCTCGAAGCGTGCCTCGATGCCGCGATCGAGACCGGGTACCGCCGCGCCAGCGACCTCAGCAGCGGTGTCGAGGAAGGCTTCGGCGCGTCCGACCAGAACGTGTACGCCGGCCGCCGGCAGAACTCCGCCGACGCGTACCTGACCCCAGAGGTCCGCGGCCGGGCCAACCTGGAGATCGTCACCGAGGCGCTGGCCCACAAGCTCCTGATCGAGGACGGTCGCTGCATCGGCGTCGAGTACGCCGTCGCGGGCGCGGAGCCGACTTCGGTCCACTGCACCAGTGAGGTGGTGCTGGCGGCCGGCGCGATCGGCTCGGCCCAGCTGCTGATGCTGTCCGGTGTCGGCCCGCAGGACCACCTGCGCGAGGTCGGCGTCGACGTCGTACTGGATCTGCCCGGTGTCGGTGGCAACTTCCATGACCACCCGACCGCCGGTGTCGCGTTCAGCGCGACCCGGACCGTCGAGCACAACAACTTCAACCACGCCGACGTGGCCGGGCTGATCCGCACCGACCCGTCGCTCGACGTCCCGGACCTGCAGCTGCTGTTCGTCGACGTCGCCCAGGTCGCCGAGCACGGCGGTTACGCGGGCGCGCCGGCGAACGGGTTCACGATCCGGGTCTCGACGATGCTCCCGCGCAGCCGCGGCACGGTCCGCCTGGCCGGACCGGCCGCCGGGACGCCGCCGCTGCTCGACCCGAACTACTTCGCCGACGAGTACGACGTCGAGACGATGGTCACCGGGGTCCGGATCGCCCGCGAGATCGCGAAGGCGAGCGCGCTCGACGGCTGGCGCGGCACCGAGCTGTCGCCCGGGCCGGACGTCGACGACGACGCGGGGCTGGCGGCGTACCTGCGGGCCACGATGATCTCCTACTGCCACCCGGTCGGGACCTGCAAGCTCGGCACCGACGAGCTCGCCGTGGTCGACCTCGACCTGCGGGTGCACGGGATCGACGGTCTCCGGGTCGCCGACGGATCGGTGATCCCGTCGTTGCCCTCGGCCAACACCAACGCCACCGTGTACGCGATCGCCGAGCGCGCGGCCGACCTGATCCTGCGCGGATGACGTACGACTACATCGTCGTCGGCGGCGGAACGGCGGGCAGTGTGCTCGCCGCTCGCCTGTCCGAGCGACCCGACGTACGGGTGCTGCTGCTGGAGGCGGGCGCGCGCGAGCCACACCCGTTGGTCGCCGAGCCTCGCGATCACTACCTGCTGCGGCAGAGCTCTTTCAGCTGGGGCGACAGCACCGTCGTCCAGGCGGCCACCGGTACGGCGACGGAGTTGCCGCGCGGCCGCGGGCTCGGCGGCTCCTCGGCCATCAACGCGATGCTCTTCGTCCGCGGGCACCGGTCCGGGTACGACGACTGGGCCGAAGCCGGTGCCAAGAGTTGGGGCTTCACCGACCTGCTGCCGTACTTCAAGCGCAGCGAGACGGCGATCGGCCGTGACCCGGAGCTGCGTGGACAGAGCGGGCCGGTCGTGGTCGGTCCCGCCGACCCGCCGAACCCGGTGCTCGCGTCGGTGCTCGACGCCGCCGTCGAGGTGGGTCATCGGGCCGCGACCGACATCGGCGGCGGACTCGAGACCGGCTTCGGGCTACCCGACCTCTCGATCGTCGCCGGGCTGCGGCAGACCGCTGCCGACGCCTACCTGACACCGGAGGTGGTTGCCCGGAGCAACCTCGAGATCGTCACCGACGCGACCGTGCACGAGGTGCGGATCGTGAACCGGCGCGCGGTCGGCGTCCGGTACAGCACGTACGGCGCGCTGCTGTCGGTCGACTGCACCCGCGAGGTCGTGCTCGCCGCGGGCGCGATCGGGTCGCCGAAGCTGCTGATGCTGTCCGGCGTCGGGCCCGCGGACCACCTGCGCGAGCTGGGGATCGCGGTGCTCGGCCACCGTCCGGGCGTGGGGTCGAACCTGCAGGACCACCCGCTCGCGAACGTGGTCTTCGGCACGGCCACGGCGGTCCCGCCGGCGCGGAACAACCACGCCGAGCTGATCGGGCTGCTCCAGGTCGATCCCGTGGCCGCGGGCCCCGATCTGCAGTTCGTGGTGACGGACCTGCCGCAGGTGCCGGCCGGCGCACCGCCGTACGGGTTCACGATCAAGCCGTCGGTGATGCGGCCGTACAGCCGGGGATCGGTCCGGCTGGCGAGCACCGTCGCGACGGCGGCGCCGCTGATCGACCCGAACTACTTCGCCGACCCGCGCGACACCACGACGATGCTGCGCGGGATCGACCTGGCACGTGAGCTCGGCGCCGCGCGGGCGCTCGCCGAGTGGGGTCCGACCGAGATCGCGCCGGGGCCGGCGCTGACCGCGCGGGACGACCTGCGCGAGTACGTCGGGCGCACGCTCGCGTCGTACTGTCATCCGGTCGGGACCTGCGCGATCGGGGACGGCGAGCAGGCGGTCGTGGACAACGACCGGCGGGTGATCGGCATCGACGGGTTGCGGGTCGCGGACGCGTCGGTGATGCCGTCACTGCCGTCGGCCAACACGGTCGCGACCGTCTACGCGATCGCCGAACGGGCGGCCGAGCTGCTGCTGGCGTGACGAAAGGGCCAGACCGGGACGGCCTGGCCCTTCGTCGTGCTCAGGTCAGACGTTCCACTTCTGGTTCGCGCCGCCGCCGCAGGTCCAGATCTGCGTCGGGGTGGCGTTCGCCGAGTTGTTGCCGGTGACGTCGAGGCACTTGTTCGCCCGTGGGTTCACCAGATCTCGTGCGCCGGAGTACGTCCACTGCTGGGCCGCGTTGCCGTTGCAGGTCGCGATCTGGACCCGGGTGCCGTCGGCGGTCCCGGCGTTCGCGACGTCCAGGCACTTGCCCAGGGCCCGGATCGTGCCGTCGCCCGGCCGGGTCCACTTCTGCGCGGCGCTGCCGTTGCAGTCGTACAGCTGGACGGTGGTGCCGTCGGCCGCGTTCGCGCCGGCGACGTCCAGGCACTTGCCGGCCAGGCCGGTGATCTGGCTGCCGGACCCGCCGCTGCTGCCCAGGGTGGAGACCCGGACGTAGTCGACGACCATCGACTGCGGCATCACCGTGCTGCCGTCGGGGTAGCCCGGCCAGTAGCCGCCGACCGCGACGTTCATGATCATGAAGAACGGGTGGTTGTAGACCCACTGCCTGCCGCCGAGGTCGGCCGGCGTCCGGCGCTGGTACTGGACACCGTCGACCGACCAGGTGATCGAGTCCGGCGCCCAGTCCACGGCGTAGGTGTGGAAGTCGTTGCGGAACGGCTGGCCGTTCGGCGACTGGTACGCCGCGCCGATGCCGCCCTCGCCGGAGTAGCCCGGGCCGTGGATGGTGCCGTGCACGGTGTTCGGCTCGCGGCCGATGTTCTCCATGATGTCGATCTCGCCGTCGTTCGGCCAGTTGCCGCCGCCGAGCATCCAGAACGCCGGCCAGACGCCCTGGGTTCCGGGGATCTTGATCCGGGCCTCGAAGCGGCCGTAGGTCTGGGTGAACGTCTGCGCGGTGAGCAGCCGGGCCGAGGTGTACTCGCAGGTGCCGTAGTGGCACTGGAAACCGCCGCTCTCGCGGCGGGCGGTGATCACCAGGTTGCCGCCGCCGTCGAGCGCCGCGTTGCGGGTCGAGTTCGTGTAGTACTGGCGCTCGTTGTTGCCCCAGCCGCCGCCACCGATGTCGTAGCGCCACTTGGCGGGGTTCGGGGCCTGGCCGTTCGGGCCGTCGAAGGTGTCCTCCCAGATGGTGGCCTGCGGGGCCATCACCTGAGCGGCCGCCGCGGCCGCGGTCTCGGACTGGGTCCGGGCGTCGGCGGGGGACTGGAGTACGGCGGTGCCGAGCAGCGCGGCGCCTGCGGTGAGCAGCGCGGCGGCCCGGAACCGGGAACGCGGGACTCTCATGCGTGCCTCATTTCTCGCTCGGCCGGAGGGGCGTCCGGCCGGTAGGGGCGGGGGCGGGACGTGAACGAGACAGTTCGCTTGTGCGACGGAAGCGTGCCGTGAGAACGCTCCCACGTCAAGGCCACACGTAAATACAAGGCGTGAAAAAAGGCGTCGTACGGCATTGACTCCGGCAGGCACCGATGGTTACCTGCTGATGACCACCAGTTGCGGCGCGGGCAGACGCCGGATCCGGGGTGCAACGCCTCGTCCCCTGAACCCCTTGAGCAAAAGGGAGATCCGCCCATGCCCAGCCCTCTTCGTCGTGCCCGCCCCGGACGACGACGCCTGCTGCCCGCCCTGGCCGGGTTCGCCGCCCTCTCGGTGCTGGCCACCGGTCTCAGCCTGAGCAACCCGACGCCGGCGCAGGCCGCCGGCGAGCAGGTCAACGTCTGGCTGACCACCACCAACGACGCCGCCGGACGCAACGTCACCCGCGGCCTGCAGCAGCAGGCGCCGGTGAACTTCGGCCCGGCCGGCGGCAGCGCGAACCAGACGGTCAACGTCAACGAGAACACGACGTACCAGACCTTCGAGGGCGGTGGCGCGTCGTTCACCGACAGCGCCGCGTGGCTGCTGAACAGCAGCAACACGATCTCCGCCGCGACCCGCAACCAGGTGATGAAGGATCTGTTCGACCCGGTCAACGGGATCGGCCTGGCCTTCACCCGCAACCCGATGGGTGCCTCCGACCTGGCGCGGTTCAACTACTCCTACGACGACACCTGCTGCGACCTGAACGACTTCACGATCAACCACGACCTCGCCGACGTCGTACCGCTGACCAAGCAGGCCAAGCAGCTGAACCCGGCCCTGAAGGTCAAGGGCGCTCCGTGGAGCGCGCCGGCCTGGATGAAGGACAACAACAAGTTCACCAACCGCGGCTGGCTGAAGGCGGAGTACTACCCGCTCTACGCGCAGTACTTCGTCAAGTACGTGCAGCAGAACGAGGCCGCCGGCAACCACATCGACTACGTGTCGGTGCAGAACGAGCCGACCTGCTGCGGCAACGACAACACCGGCTACGCCTCGATGAACTGGAACGGCGCCGGGCTGCTGAACTTCACCAAGAACCACCTGATCCCGGCGTTCCGGGCGGCCGGCATCACCACCAAGGTGATGGTGCTGGACTACAACTGGGGCAACTACAACGACCTCGGTTCGGTCCCGCTGGCCGACGCCGGGCTGCGCAACGACCCGCTGTTCGGCGGTATCGCCTGGCACGGGTACGGCGGTGACGTGAACCTGCAGACCACCGTGCACAACCAGTACCCGGCCGTGAACCACTACATGACCGAGCACTCGGGCGGCACCTGGATCCCGAACCAGCAGGTCGAGGACATGAACAACCTGATCGACTACACCCGGAACTGGAGCAAGTCCTGGGTGAAGTGGAGCCTCGGCCAGGACGAGGCGATGCTGCCGTTCGTCGGCGCCGGGTGCAACGTGTGCACGGGTCTGGTCACGATCCACCGCAACGACGCGCAGCGCGGGCAGGTCACCAAGACCGTCGAGTACTACACGATGGGCCACCTGACGAAGTTCGTGAAGCCGGGTGCGGCGCGGATCCAGTCCGACGCCAACAGCGCGGTGAAGAACGTCGCCTGGAAGAACCCGGACGGCTCGAAGGCGCTGATCGCGTTCAACACCACCGGCAGCTCGCAGTCGGTGCGGGTGAACTGGGGTTCGCAGTCGTTCACCTACACGCTGCCGACCAAGACCTCGGCGACCTTCACCTGGTCGGGGACGCAGAGCGGCGGCGGTGGTGGCGGCGGGCAGATCACCGGTCTGGCCGGCAAGTGCATCGACATCGCTGGTGCCAACCCGGCTGACGCCACCGCCGTGCAGTTGTACGACTGCAACGGGTCGTCGGCTCAGCAGTGGACGCGTCCTGGTGACGGCACTGTGCGGGCGCTCGGCAAGTGCCTGGACGTGGCGTCGGGGAGTGTGGCCGACGGCGCTCGGGTGCAGCTCTACACCTGCAACGGATCGGCCGCGCAACAGTGGAACTACACCGGCGGCAAGGATCTGGTGAACCCACAGGCCAACAAGTGCCTCGACGTCACCGGCAACAACTCCGCCAACGCCACGCCGTTGCAGATCTGGTCCTGCACCGGCGCCGCGAACCAGAAGTGGAACGCCTGACCAGCTAGCCCGGGGTCCGCACGGGGACCCCGCCCGGACCGGCCGCACCCACCTGTGGGCTGCGGCCGGTCTGTGTTGTGTTGACCCTCCGGTGGCCGGAGGGTGCAAGGTGTGGGACATGACGGCTTCGGTGACCATCGGGGAGTTCTCCCGGCTGACCCATCTCAGCGTGAAGACGCTGCACCACTACCACGACATCGACCTGCTCGCGCCCGCGCTCGTCGACCCGAGCTCCGGCTACCGCCGGTACGAGATCTCGCAGGTCCCGACCGCCCAGCTGATCCGCCGGCTCCGCGAGTTGCAGATGCCGCTGGCCCAGGTCCGCGCGGTGATCGACGCGCCGGACATCGCGACCCGTGACGAGGCGGTCCGCCTCCATCTCGTGCAGATGGAACGTGAGCTGGTCCGTACCCAGCAGGCCGTCGCCTCGCTGCGCTCGATGCTGACCCTCGCGCCCACCGAGCTCCCGGTCGAGTACCGGTTCGTGCCCGCGTTCCGCGCGTACGGCGTACGCGAGCGCGTCCATCGCGACGACATCACCGCGTGGTGCGAGACCGTGTTCACCCGCCTCGGCGCGCTGGCCGGGCGGTACGGCATCAGCGCCGTACCGGGGGCGGCGTACAGCGACGAGTTCTTCGCCGACGAAGCCGGTGAGGTGACCGCGTTCCTGCCGGTCGCTCCCGACCAGCCGGCCGACGAGAGCGTCGACCTGATCGACCTCCCGGCCGGGCTGTTCGCCGTCGCGCTGCACCGCGGCTCCTTCGAGGAGCTCGACCGCGCGTACGGCGCGCTCGGCAGTCACGTCGCCGAGTTCTGCGCGATCGCGCCCGGCCCGGTCCGTGAGCTGTACGTCGTCGGGCCGGGCGACACCACTGATTCGAGCACGTTCCAGACCGAGCTCTGCTGGCCGATCCAGCAGCTCCCAACGAGAGGCTGAACCATGCCCGTCACCTTCGAGCAGCTCGCCGTCGACTGCGCCGACGTCCAGGCCCAGGCCGCCTTCTGGGCCGGGGTCTTCCAGACCGAGGTCGATGCCGGCGGCAATGAATTCATGGCGACCGTGAACCGCTCCGGCGGCGGTCCGGCGATGATGTTCCTGCAGGTCCCGGAGAAGCCGTCCGGCGTCAAGAACCGGCTGCACCTGGACCTCGGCAGCGGTGACTGGGCCGCCGATGTCGATCGCATCGTCGCGCTCGGGGCGAAGCGGGAGGGGGAGTTCAACGAGTACGGCACGCACTGGATCACGCTGGTGGATCCGGAGGGCAACGTGTTCGACCTCGCCGAGGCGCACTAGTCCGGCGTACTAGTTCGGCTGCTCGGGGCGCACCTCGTCCATCGTGTCGAGGTGCGCCTCGAGCGCGTTCAGGCGGTCGCGCCACAGGTCCCGGTACGGCGTGAGCCAGGCGTCGACCTCGGCCAGCGGCGCGGGCCGGAGCCGGTACCACCGCCGCTGGGCGTCCTGGCGGACCTCGACCAGCCCGGCGTCCCGCAGTACCTTCAAGTGCTTCGACACCGCCGGCTGACTCAGCTCGAGCGCGTCCACCAGCTCGCCGACCGGCCGCTCGCCGTCCCGCAACAGGTCGAGGATCTCCCGGCGCCGCGGTTCCGCGAGCACCTCGAACGTAGTTGCCATACGAGGAATATAACTCGCTCTCTCTAAACCAACTAGATAGTTGACATGCCGCTCGGTGTCGCTTTAAGGTCTCGCTCGGAAAGCAACTGACTAGTTGGATTAAATAGGAGGGTGTTCATGACAGCGAAGACCTGGTTCGTGACCGGCGCCTCGGCGGGGATCGGCCGAGCCGTCACCGAGCAACTCCTGGCCGCCGGCCACCGCGTCGCCGCCACCGCGCGCAGGCCGGAGGCCCTCGATGACCTCGCGACGAAGTACCCCGACCAGCTTCTGGTGGCGGCGTTGGACGTCACCGACACCGCGGCTCTGCGCCGCGTCGTCGCCGAGGCGTTCGCCGAGCTCGGCCGCATCGACGTCGTCTTCTCGAACGCCGGCCGCGGCGCCTTCGGTGCGGCCGAGGAGATGACCGATGCCGCCGTCGACGACCAGATCGCCCTGAACCTGACCGCGCCGATCCACCTGCTCCGCGCCGCGCTTCCGTCGCTGCGCGCCCAAGGTGGCGGTCGTTTCATCCAGCTCGCGACGATGGGTTCGCAGATCACCACGCCCGGCGCGAGTCTCTACCACGCGTCGAAGTGGGGTGTCGAAGGCTTCTTCGAGTCGGTGATCGGCGAGCTCGCGGCGTTCGGTATCGGCGTCACGATGATCGAGCCCGGCATCGTCCGGACGACGTTCGGCGCGAACCTCGCCGTCGCCGACCCGCTTCCGGCGTACGCCGACGGCCCGCTGGGCCAGATGCGGCAGTACCTGTCGGCGTCGGCCAACATCACCGCCGACGCGCCCGGCGACCCGGAGAAGGTGGCGGCGGCGATCATCGCCTCGGCCTCGACGACTCCGGCGCCTCGCCGCATCGCCCTGGGCAGCGACGCCTACGCAGCCATCAAGTCCGCCCTCACCGACCGCCTGACCGAGCTCGAAGCAGGCCGCGACCTCGCCCACTCGACCGACTTCTGACCTGAAGAACACCTACTGGAACCTGTGCAGCAGCGGAACCGAACTCGAGTACCGCTTTCCCTGATCCGCCTCTACGCGTACGGGTCGGTGATCTCGCGGAGGCTGGTGAGGGCCTGGCGGAGTTGGTTGGTGCGGGTGGGGCCGAGGTGGGCGGTCCACTCGGCTTCGACTTCGGCGACTGCGGCTGCGGCGATCGGGATGGTCTTGTAGCCCCGCGGGGAGATCTGGACGAGCCGGGCGCGGGCGTCGCTGGGGTCCGGCGTACGGCGTACGTAACCGGCGCGTTCGAGCTGGTCGACGAGGAAGCCCGCGGTCTGCTTGGTGACCTGGGCCTGCTCGGCCAGGTCGGTGAGGCGGGTGCCGTTCGGGCCGATGCGCTGGAAGATGCGCGCCTGTGCCGGGGTGAAGTCGTCGTACCCGGCCGCGGCGAGCGCGTCGAAGACGCGGGTTTCCAGTGCGCGGTAGGGGATGAACAGCAGCAACCCGAGATTCAGCTGGTCCGCCATACCGACATCTTGACCGGTGGTCAGAGAGGCTGTCTAATTTGATCAGAGAGGCTGACCAGTTGGGTGGTGGTTGTGGTGCGGGCCGAGGAGATCTGGCGGTACGTCGACACCGAGCGCGCGAGCCTGGCCGAACTGCTCGCGGGGTTGAATGCGGAGCAGTGGGCGACGCCGTCGATCTGCCCGGGATGGACTGTGAAGGACGTCGCCGCCCACGTGATCTCGTCCCCGCAGGCGAAGGTGCTGCCGGTGATCGTAGGGATGGCGCGGGCGCGGGGAGATTTCAACCGCTTCGTCTACGAGGAGGCTCGGCGCGCCGGGGCGGCGTACGGGACCGAGGACATCGTCGCCCAGTACGGCCGGTACGCGGGCTCGCGGCGTCACCCGGTGGGGACGGTGCCGGCCGATCCGTTGCTGGACGTGCTCATCCACGGGCAGGACATCGCGGTGCCGCTCGGGATCGCGCGGCCGATCCCACCGGAAGCCGCGCGGGTGGCGGCGAACCGGATCTGGTCGAAGGCGTTTCCGTTCAAGGCGCGTAAGCGCCTGGCCGGCGTACGGCTGGTTGCCACCGACATCGACTGGTCGGTGGGTCAGGGGGAGGAGGTGCGCGGCCCGATCGCGCTTCTGCTGCAGCTGATGAGCGGTCGTACGTACGTCACGGCGCAGCTCAGCTGAGGAACTCCGCGTACAACGGATCGTTGAGCAGCTTGGCGGTGAGCGGGACGCCCGAGTCACGCCCGAACGGGTCGGCGTCGTGCGCGTTCCCGACCAGCAAGGCGTGCACCGCCCGATAGGTCAGCAAGTCGTCGGCGTCGTACCCGAGCCGTTCGACGATCGCCGCATCGAAGTCGGCCTCGATCGCCCGAGTCTCCGGCGACCAGAGCGCGTACAGCGCCGCCGCGCTCGCAGCGTCGAACACGGGATCGCCCGGCATGCTCAGCAACCCGAAGTCGATCACACTCACCGGCCGAAGATCGTCGTCGACCAGGATGTTCCCAGCGGTCACATCGCCGTGAACGAGCCGATCGGCCTCCGGCATCGCCTTCAGCCGTTGCTGAAGGCAATCAAACTTGCCGCCGAAGTCGTCAACGAGGCGCTCGAGCTGATCGCCGTACGTCGCCACCCGCCGCACGAGAAGGTCCCCGAGCGCCTCCACCCACGCCTGCCGCGGCCCCCGGAACGGCGCACTCTCGTCCAGCACACTCATCGCGAACAACGCCGGAGGCGCCGGCGTCGCGGCGAGCTCGGCGACCACCTCGATCACACAGTCCCGCGCCGCAGTCCATCCAGACTGACCGAACTCCGGCGCCACCTCGTGCAACGGCCGGCCCGGAAGCTCGACCTCAACACTGACAATCCACCGCGGCCCTTGGTGGATCTCGACAATCTCCGGAGTGCGGAACGCCAGCCGCACCTCGGCGTACAACCGCTGCAGCCGCTCGAGCTCAGCGCGCGGCGAATGAAACCAAACCTTCGCCACCTTCCCGCCCCGCACCCGAAACACAGCCCCCTGCATGCCGATCGTCAGCAACTCAGGACTCGGATGACCGAGCCCACGAACATGCTCAGGGATGAGCTCGTCGGAGTAGTCCACCTTCAGAACCTTAGGAGACGGCGGTTCGCAGCGCCGACGGGTTTTCGCGGCGCTAGTTGGTGAGGTACGTCGCGATGGCGAGGCTTCGGCGGTTGTACGTGGGGTCGTCGTGCAGGGCCAGTTTGTCGAAGATGGCGTAGACGTGTTTTTCCACGGCGCTCTGGGAGATGAAGAGCTTTTCGGCGATGCCTCGGTTGTTGTGGCCTTCGGCCATCTTGGCGAGGACCTCGTGTTCGCGGGGGGTGAGTTTGCTGAGTGGGTCGGTGTGGGTGGTGCGGGCCAGGAGCTGGCGGACGACGTCGGGGTCGAAGGCGACGCCGCCGCTGCCTACTCGGTCCAGGGCTTCCAGGAACTCCTCGACGCGCATCACCCGGTCCTTGAGCAGATAGCCGAAGCCTTCCTGGCCGGAGGTGATGAGCTGGGTGGCGTAGGACTTCTCGACGTACTGCGACAGGACCAGCACGCTGACGGACGGCCATTCGGTGCGGATGGTCAGGGCCGCGCGGAGGCCTTCGTCGGTGTGGGTCGGGGGCATCCGGACGTCGACCACGACGATGTCCGGCGCTTCACCGGCTTCGGCGGCCATGCGGACGGCGGCGACCAGGGAGTCGCCGTCGCCGACTGCGGCCGGGACCTCGTGTCCTTCCTCCTCGAGCAGCAGGACCAGGCCCTGGCGGAGCAGGGTGGTGTCGTCGGCCAGCATCACTCGCACGGCAGCTCCGCTCGGATCGTGGTCGGACCGCCGGGTGGACTGTCGATGGTGAAGGTGCCGTCGTAGGCGGCGACCCGGCCTGCCAAGCCGCTGAGGCCGCGGCCGCGGGGGTCGGCGCCACCGCGGCCGTCGTCGGTCACGGTCACGACGACCGAGGTCGGCTCGGTGGCCGGGGCGAAGCCGAGCGGTGCCGCGGGCACGGCTGCCTGGACGGTGATTCTGATCCGCTCTGCTCCGGAGTGCTTGGTGGCGTTGGTGAGTGCTTCGGAGATGACGAAGTACACGGCGGTCTCGACCGGTGCCGGGGGACGGGTGGGCAGGTCGTACGACAACGTGACCGGGATGCTGGAACGTTCGGCCAGCACGCGGACGACATCCTCCAGGCCCAGCTGGTCGAGCACGGTGGGGTAGACCCGCCACGCGACGTCGCGGAGGTCGGCCAGCGCCTGCTCGGACTCCTCGTGCGCCTGGCGGACCAGGTCGGCCGCGCGGTCCGGGTCGCGGGAGCGGCGGGCTCGGCTGAGCAGCAGGCCCAGGGCGACCAGGCGTTGCTGGACGCCGTCGTGCAGGTCGCGCTCGATCCGGCGGCGCTCGTCGTTGACGACCTGGACGACCTCGCTGCGGCTCAGGGTCAGCTCGGAGACCCGTTGGGCGAGCACGTCCTCGGTCGACGGCGTCAGGTGTCGGCGGGCGAGCGCGGCGTCGAGCTGGCTGACGCCGGCGATGCCCATCACGTTCAGGTAGAGCAGGACCAGGCCGGGGACCGCGGCGACGGCGATCGTCGCCGTACTGACCGTGCCGCCGTCCTCTTCGATGAAGCTCCAGGTCCCGCCGAAGATCCAGGCGGACAGCATCGACCCGGCGACGGCCAGACCGAAGACCAGCACCAGCACGACGAGGCCGCCGAAGAGGCCGAGCGGCCAGCGACGGGCGACGTACCCGAAGGCTTGGCGTGCGCCGTACGGGCCGAGGTCGTGGACGTCGTGGAACCGAGCCAGCCGTCGCCGCTCCAGACCGGCGAGTTGCCGGGCGCAACGATGGGTGAGGCCGAGCACCGCCCGGCGCGAGCGCGGGACGGCAACGATCGGGATCAGGCCGAGCGCGCAGACGGCGAGAAACACCAGCTCGGCAAGAGCGAGCAGCGCGCCGAGGGTGACGCCGGCCAGAGTGCGCAGGCTCCGCCCGAGCAGCGGCGCGCGCCAGGCCGGCGTGCTCTGCCCGAAGGACGTGGGGTTGCGCAGTGGAGCGCGGGGATCGATGGCCTGCATACGCACCAGGCTAGTGGGAACCGGACGATCGGAGACTGTGGTTTTCCACAGGTCTGTACTGTGGAAAAGCCGAGCAATTACGACGGTCGACCACAGGGCGCGGGCAGTGTTCGCGGACCTAGCGTCGACGCCATGAACTCGACGAACCAGGTGATGATGACCGCGCTGCAAGCGACGCAGGAACCGACCGGTGGGGTGGCCGGGTGGGCCATCGACATGATGGAGAAACTGGGGGCTCCCGGCGCGGGCCTCGCGGTGGCGCTGGAGAATCTCTTCCCGCCACTGCCCAGCGAGGTGATCCTGCCGCTGGCAGGTTTCGCGGCCAACCGCGGTGACCTCGGGCTGATCAGCGCCATCCTGTTCACCACGCTCGGCTCGGTCGTCGGCGCGCTCGCGCTGTACGGCGTCGGCGGCGTGCTCGGCCGCGACCGGACCAGGGCGCTGGCCGCGCGGCTGCCGCTGATGAAGATCGAGGACGTCGACAAGGCCGAGCAGTGGTTCGCCAAGCACGGCCCGAAGGCGGTGCTGATCGGGCGGGTGGTGCCGGTCGTGCGCAGCCTGATCTCGGTGCCGGCCGGCGTGGAGCGGATGTCGGTGCCGCTGTTCCTCGGGCTGACGTCGCTCGGCAGCCTGATCTGGAACTCGGCGCTGATCGTCGCGGGCTACGCGCTGGGTGAGAAGTGGCACCTGGTGGAGTCGTCGGTCGGCGTCTTCCAGTACGTCGTGATCGCGGCCGCGGTGGCCGCGGTGACCTGGTTCGTGGTTGTCAAGGTGAAGGCGAAACGTTCGGAATCTGAGAAAGTCCAGTAGCCCGCTGGACTTTGGCTACGCTCGGGGTCTCACTGCCGAACCGCTGGAGATCCCTGATGCCGTCAGTCGCCTTCGAGCCGCGTGTTGTCCCTGATCCGCCGGTGTGGCCGCAGTCCGTGGTGACCGTCGTGGGTAATCCGCGCGCCGGGTCGCGGACGGCGGCAGCTGCCGCGTCGGTTGCCGAGCTGTTGAGTTCTGAGCTCGGTACGCCGTACCGGTTGGACGAGCTGGTGGATCTGGTGACGTTCGCGCCGGCGATCTTCCAGGGGGATGCGGCCGGGGAGGAGGAGCGTGCGGCGCTGGAGAGCGCGGTGGAGCTGGTGTCGTCGGCTTCGCTGGTGGTGGTAGCGACACCGGTTTACAAGGGGAGCTACACCGGGCTGCTGAAGAGCTTCCTGGACGTACTGCGGCCGGAGGCGCTCGCGGGGGCGGTCGTCGTACCGGTGACGGTGTCGGCGGCGCCTTCGCACAAGCTGCTCGCGGACCAGCACCTGCGGCCGGTGCTGGCGGAGCTAGGGGCGAGTGTGCCGGTGCCGGGGGTGATTCTCGAAGAGCGTGAGCTGGAGGATCTGCAGGTGGTGCTGGCCGGCTGGATCCGGCAGAACGCGGGGATCGTGCAGGCGACGACGATCGCCCTCCGGCCGATCGCCGAGCCGACCCCGGGGAGATAGAACGTCAGAGGACCGGGCGCGAAGACCGGCCGGGGTTGCCGGTCATTTCGGCGTCGAAGGTGGCTTGGGCGGTCTGCATCGCTTCGGCGTACCGGGGGTCGGCCATCCGGGCGCCGACCTCTTCGGCGGGGACGTCCTCGACGTGGGCGACCACCCACCAGATGTTGCCCCACGGGTCGCGGATGCGGCCGCCGCGGTCGCCCCAGGCGGCGGTGGACAGGTCGGTGACGATGCGGGCGCCGGCTTCGACCGCGCGGGCGAAGGTGGCGTCGGCGTCGGGGACGAAGATGCGGAGCAGGGACGGCATCGCGGGCCAGTCGGGGCGGCGGTCGAAGGCGAGCAGGACGGTGTCGCCGACGCGGATCTCGGCGTGGCCGATCAGGCCGTCCTCGGTGGGGATGCGGGCGAGCTCCTCGCCGTCGAAGACGGTGGTGACGAAGTCGAGCAGGGCGCCGGTGTCGTCGGTGACGACCCAGGGGGCGAGGGTGGTGTAACCGGTGGAGGTCATCGCGAGAAGTCCTGACGTCGAAGGAGGAGAGCCTTGCTGAGCAAAACTCTCCTCCTCGAAGCGGTCAGGTTCTGGCCTCTACTCAGTCCGGCCGTGAGGTTGTTTCGGCCGGGCTGGTCCGCAGTACGCCGGTGGCCGGGATCAGCGTCGACAGGTAGGTGAGCGCCGCGGCCGCGGCGACGATGACCAGGTAGATGGACCAGGGGCCGTGCGGGATCGCCGAGCCGGACAGCTTGGCGCTGAACGGGACCAGCGTGGCCACGGCGACCAGCGTGCCGAGGATGACTCCGGTGGCGGTGATGAGCGTGCTTTCCGTGGTGAGCATCCGGAGGACTTGACCTCGGGTCGAGCCGGTCAGGCGCTGCAGGGCGAACTCGCGCCGGCGACGGATGGTCGACGAGGCGAGCGTGTTGACGACCGAGACCGCGGTGTACCCGATCAGGAGGCCGACGAGCAGGTAGTTCACCCACGCCTGGGTCTGGGCGTCGGCACGGTTGTTCTCGATCAGGGCGTCCCGACCGGCGACCTGTACGCCGGGGTGCCGCGCGGCCGTCGCCGCGAGGGCCGCGGCGGGGTCGGCGCCGGGGGAGTAGCGGACGAGGATCTGCGGCGCCAGCCGACCAGTGGTGTGCTTCGCGAGCAGTTCGGCCGGCAGGACCAGGGATTCGTAACCGCGTTCGGCCGCGAAGGTGGCGACCACACGGAGGTCGACGGGAGTGCCGTCGCCGAGGGTCAGCTTGACCGTCGAGCCGAGGCCTTCGCCGGTCTTCTCGACCATGCGGTCGGGGACGGCGATCGTCGTACCGGTCAGGTTCTCGAGCGAGCCCGAGGTGATCCGGACCGGCGCCGGGCCGTCCGCACCCTGCGCGCTGACGCCGATCAGCGGCGCGCCGTCCTCGGCGAAAGGCGCCTTGCGGGGTGCGTCGACCGCGCCGAGGCTCGTCACGTACGACGAGGCGCCGGCGACGCCGGGGACCTTGCGGACGTCGTCGAGCAGCGACGCCGGGAGCCCGGTGCCGGTGCTGGAGACGAGGACCGCGTCGGCCCTGAGGTCCTTGGTGAAGGCCTGTTCGGTGGCGTGCACCGACGTGGTCTGCATGTACAGGTTGGCGGTCGAGATGCCGACGGCGAGCATCACCGGCATCACCGCGGCGGACATCGCGACCGACCGGGCGGTCACGTTGACGATCGCGAGGCGGCCGTTGACGCGGCTGACGGCGTACAGGGGCCAGCGGATCAGGGCCAGCGTGAGCTTCGTCCAGAACGGCCCGAGCAGCGCGATGCCGATCGCCCAGCACAGCACGGCCGGGCCGGCGGTCGCGGCGGCGAGCGGACCGGTCATCACCGTCGCGGTGACGATCATCAGCGCGATCGCGCCGCCGAGCGACAGTACGCCGAGGATCGCGCGGGTCCAGGTGAACCACTTGCGCTGCAGGCCGGCCTCGACGAGCGCCTCGACGGGCTTGATCTTCGCGGACTTGCGGGCGGCGATCAGGGCGGCGCCGATGGCGGCCAGCACGGCGGCGCCTGCGCCGGCGGCGAACGGGATCCAGCCCTGGTGGAACTCGACGTACGGCGACGCGACGCCGTGCTCGGCGAGCTGGTCGAAGAGGAACCGGCCGAGCAGGAAGCCGGGGACGATGCCGATCAGGACTGCGGGGATCGAGACGAGCAGTGCCTCGCCGAGGATCATCCGTCGGACCTGGCCGGGCGTGGTGCCGATGCTGCGGAGCAGGGCGAACTCGCGTTCGCGGTGCTGCGCGGCCAGGGCCAGGGTGGAGGCGACGACGAACATCATCGTCAGGGTGGCGATGCCGCCGAACGAGCCGGCGACGGCGATCAGGGCCTCCTGGAACTGGGCGGCGTCGGGGTGCTCGGCGAGGCCGCGGTCGGCGCCGGTGCGGACGGTGAGGTCGCCCTGGGCTTCGACGGCGTCCTTGACGGTGCCGAGGTCGGTGCCGGGGGCAACGATCAGGGCGAGCGAGGTGAAGGTGCCGGGGGTGTTGGCCAGGCGGGTGGCCTCTTGGGAGGAGAAGAAGGTGTGGCCGGCGGGGCCGTCGGCGAGGCCGCGGACGGTGTAGGTGGTGGGCTCGCCGTTGGTGAGGAGAGTGATCTTGGAGCCGAGGTGGAGGTTGGCGGCGCGGGCGGTGGAGGTGTCGAGGACGACGTCGTTGGGGCGCGTTGGTGGGTTGCCTGAGGTGAGCTCGTACGGCGTGAGGCGGGCGGAGGCCCAGGAGTGGCCTTCGGCGGGGAGGAACGTGTCGGCGGGGGAGGACGTGGTCGGGCGGGAGGAGGGCGTGGAGAGCTGGATCGGCGTTGCGAAGGTGAGGTCGCCGATCACCTCCTTCACGCCGGGGATCGCGCGGAGCTTGGGAGCCAGGTCGGCGGGAACGCCGGTCTGCTCCGTCAACGGGGTGGCGTCCTCGCGACCCGGGCGCAGATGGGAGTCGGGGCCGGTGACGACGAGATCGGCGGTGGCGAAGCGGGTGGCGGGGACGTTGGAACGGATGCCGGTCTCCATCAGTCCGCCGCAGGCCAGGACGATCGCCGTACCGAAGACGACGGCGACGAAGGTGGCGACGAAGCCGCCCTTGCGGAAGCGCAGGGTGCGGACGGCGAGTTTCATCATCGCGCGACCGCCAGACCGTGGGCGCGGGAGCGGGCGCCGAGGTGGGTGAGGCGCTCGGCGACCTGCTCGGCGGTGGGGGCGACCAGGCTGCCGGCCAGCTTGCCGTCGGCGAGGAACACCACCTGGTCGGCGTACGACGCAGCGACCGGGTCGTGGGTGACCATGACGACGGTCTGGCCCTGGCTGCGCACGGGTTCGCGGAGCAGTTCGAGTACGTCGGCCGCGGTCTGCGTGTCCAGCGCGCCGGTCGGCTCGTCGGCGAAGATCACCGCGGGCCGCGCGACCAGCGCCCGCGCGATCGCGACGCGCTGCTGCTGACCGCCGGACAGTTCGCCCGGGCGGTGCTTGTGCCGGTCCGCGAGGCCGACTCGCTCGAGGACCTCCTCGACCGAGTGCCGGTGCGGACGCCGGCCGTCCAGCTCCTGCGGGAGCGTGACGTTCTGCCAGACCGTCAGCGCGGGCAGCAGGTTGAAGGACTGGAAGACGAACCCGATCCGCTCCCGGCGCAGCTCGGTGAGCTTCCGCTCGCTCAGCCCGGCCAACGGCTGGTCGTCGATCGCCACGGTCCCGGACGTCGGCCGGTCGAGCCCGGCGGCGCAGTGCAGGAAGGTGCTCTTGCCGGACCCGGAGGGCCCCATCACCGCGGTGAACGTCCCCCGGGCGAAGCTGATGCTGATCCCGTCGAGCGCGACGACCGCGCCGGCGCCCTTGCCGTAGACGCGGCGGACGTCGGACAGCACGACGGAGTTCGACGACCTCTGGAGTGTTTCCTGCTTGCGCTTCATGGGCTCAACGCTAGGAAGATCGGGCCGCTCGCCCCAGGGAGCTGGGCCGCCGGTCGGAGTGGTGCTAGGCCTACCCCAGAAGGTAGGTGCGGAAGTCGTCGACCAGTGCGGAGACGTGCTGCTCGGTCCAGTCGGTGCCGTCGCCGCTGAAGTGCCCGGTCAGTACGCCGGTTGTCGTGGGGCGCATCCGAATGGCGAGGGTGTCGGCGAGGCCGGTGTCCTTGGGGCCGGCTGCTCCGACCACGGTGGCTCGGGTGGTGCCGAAGGAGTAGGGGGTGGGCCATTGCTGGGGGACGTACTCGAAGAACGGGGTTCGGCTCGGCACCTCCAGCGAGAGCACCGGGAAGCGGGCGTAGCGGCTGCAGTTGACCACGGCGGCGCGCATGGCTGGTACGTCGGCCGCGAGGGCGCCGGTGGAGCGGGGGACGGCGAGGACCGAGGGGACGATGCAGGGGCCGAGGACCTGTTGCCAGGCGGGGCGGTCGCGTTTGCTGAACAGGGTGTTGAAGAGGAGGGTGTCGCCCTCGGAGGGGTTCGTTGCTGCAGCTAGTGCGGCGAGCAGGGTGACCAGGGCGGTGCTGCGGTGGGTGCGGGTGAGCTGGTCGACGTGAGAGAGCTCGGTGGGGGAGAGGAGGTCGCTGCGGTAGGCGAAAGCCGCAGAGCGTGAGGAGGAGGGTTGTGGGCAGAGCTTGGCGTCGGTGACCTGCGACTGCCACCAAAGGCCAGCTGCAGCAGCATGCCGGTTGACCTGTTCGGTTTCGTCGGCCGTGTAGTCGGCGTACTGGGGTGGTGGCGGTAGCTGCGTGCCGGAGTACAGGGCGGCCAGTTCGGTGAGGGTGAGCCAGAGGGTGGCGGGGTCGGAGACCAGGTGGTGCAGGTGCAGGGTCAGGTGCTCGCTGGAGAGTTGGAGGCGTACTGGAGCTTCCAGAGGCACTGGGACGTGCAGCGCGGGTTCGGCGACCAGCTCCAGGGCGGCGGTGGGGGAGTCGTGGACGCCGACCGGGACCTCGGTGCGGAGGACGTCGTGGCGTTGCTGGAGGGTGTGGAAGGCCGCAGCCAGGCGGTCGGCGTCGACAGGGCCGTCCAAGGCGAGCTGGGCGTTCATGGTGAACCAGGGGCCGAGCGCGAAGCCGGGGCGGCGAGCGTCCAGCTCCAGGGCGAAGGTCTGCCAGAGGGATGTCTTCACAGCAAGGCCTTGGAGTAGTCACGGACGTCGGCGGTGAGTAGAGCCGCGTGCAGCTCTTCCAGTACGTCGAGCGAGTAGTCCTTGCGTTGCCAGTCTTCGTAGGCGATGCCGTAGCCCAGCGAGATCCACAGGTCCGCGTTGCGTTGTTCGTGGGGGCCGAACGGCTCCAGCAGGACCAGTGGTGTTGCTGACCAGAGGGAGTCGAGCAGCGTGCCGCCGCCGGGCTTGCTGACGGTCGCCAGTGCTTGGCGGCAGAGGTCGAAGGAGCCGTGGTGGCCGGTGCGCTGGACGAAGGGATTGCCTGCTTCGGCGAAGGGCGGGTAGCCGTCGTCGAGCCAGGGGTGCCAGTCGGGGTCGATCATGAAGTAGCGGACGCCGTCGGTGGAGAGGTCCTGCTGCTCGTAGGCGACGACGTCCAGAGAGAAGCCGGCGGCGAGGAGCTCGGCAGCGTGCTCGCGGTAGGTGCCCATGCCCCAGCCGCCGCCGTGGACCAGCAGGCGATGGTCGCGGGCGGGCCAGGTCAGAGGAGCGTCGCGGGTGACCGGGATGCTGCAGGGCAGCGTGCCGCTCCGAGCGTCGGCCAGCCAGATATGGCGGACCGGCAACGTGCTCGCTTCAGCTTTGTCGAACGAGGGGGACTGGACCGAATCGACGTGGCAGACGTCAACGGACACAGGTCCGTACCGGGCGACGTACTGCTCCAGCAGTTGGAGCCAGAAGCCGGAGAGGACGACGAAGTGGGTCACACCGCGCTCATGCCAGTCGCTGAAGAGCTGGTCGACTGCTGCAACCTCCGTGGAGACGGCGGCGTTGCGGGCGAGCTGCTGGCCGGCCAGGGCGACGCGGAAGTCGCGGTGGAAGGCCTGCTTCGAGCGCAACGTGGTGGCCAACGTGGAAGGGGACATGAGGCGTTCGAGGACGGAGACAGACGCTGTGCCGCCCTGTTCGCGGATCCGGTCGACGAGCAACAGACCAGGGACATGGACGCCCAGAGCAACACCCGAGGTGAGGATCTCGATCACAGCACACTCAGCTCCTTCGCCAAGTGCTTCTGGATCAGCTTCAGCATCCCCGGATCGTCGTCACCCCGAGGCGTCCGCTCGACCAACATGATCAAGTACAGGTACACCCGGTACAGCGACAACAGCTCCCGGTCGATGTCACTCCCGTACCCCGCGAGCAACTCGTCGTCGACCGAGCTGAACAGCGTCAGCGACACGAACTCCGCGACCGGATCCCCCCAGAACGCCCGCTCCCCGTCGATCAACCCACTGATCCGCCCACCGTCCACGAGAATGTTCCCGTCCCACAGATCGAAGTGCACGAGCCGCGGCGTCCGCACGCCGTTCAGCAGCTCGAACCGATCGAGACCGAGCTGCCGCGACACACCAGCGGGCAGCTCGACGCCGTAGCGCTCGGCATCAGCCAGTACGTCGTCCAGCATCCGCTGGAACGCCACCGCCCACGTCGCCACCAGCCCGCGCTGCGGATACCCGAACCCGTCGGCGCTGACCACCTCGTGCAGGTTCCGCACGATCGCGCCCAGCTCCCGCCGGTACGCCGTACGCTCCGCGCCGACGCTCAGCATCGTTGCCCCCGGCAACGCCGTCATCAGCAGCACCTCGGCGTCGGCGTACACGACCTCCGGAACCGGTGCCTTGCCTCGGGCCGCCTGGTAGAACTCGGTCTCGGTCCGGATCAGCGCCTGCTCGTAGGTCAGCCCGGGCGACGCCGGGTCGGGCGCGACCTTGAGCACGAGCTGCCGCTCGCCGACGGTGAGCCGGTAGACGGTGTTGTACGTGCCCTCGGTCAGCTCCTCGTGGGCGTGCAGCTCGTGCGGCGCGATGCCGGCCCGGTCGAGCAGGGCGTGGATCGCCGCGAGGTCCAGCGTGCGCTTCACCGGTTCTCCCTTCGGGACAGGGCGTCGGAGTAGATCGCCTCCATCAGCTGGATGCGGGGCAGCGCGGCCTCCAGGTCGTCGCCGTCCTCGGCCAGGATCCTCGCCAGTTGCTGCTCGTAGTACGCGGCCGGCGGGAAGCCGATCACCTCGCGGTCGCCGTCGGCCGGGGTGACGACCAGGTTCAGCGGTACGGCGCCGAGCACCGGGCGGAGGAAGTTGCGCAGCTTCACCGTCGCGTGCTCGAAGGTGAACAGGTGCTCGGCGACGTGGTCCGCGCCGACCGCGCAGGTCAGCGTCGCCTCGGTACCCGATGCCCAGCGCAACGACGCGGTGAAGTCACGGTCGACGCCGTTCGGCCCGTCGAAGGCCGAGCGACCCTCGTACGCCGTGACGTCGAGCCCGGTGGTGGCCTGCAGCGCCTGCAGCCAGTAGCTCGCGCAGTCGTAGAAGATGCCGCCGCCGAGGTCGGGGCGGTCACGATAGCCACCGGCCGCCGGTACGGCGAACGTCATCCGGCTCTCGACGGATCGCAGCGCGCCGTGAACAGCGCCCTCGACGAACTCGCGAACCGTCGCCTGCCACGGATGACCAGCGGTCGCGACGGCCTCGAAGACCCGCGTCTCCGCGGCGGCGAAGCACAGCTCCTCCGCCTCGGCCGCGGTCAGGCAGAGCGGTTTCTCGACGATCACGTCCTTGCCCGCGACGGCCGCGCGGACCGCCCAGCGGTGGTGCGCGGAGTTGTGCAGCGAGATGTAGACGGCGTCGATCGCCGGGTCGGCGAGCAGCGCCGAGTAGCTTTCGTAGACCAGCGGGATGTCGTAGCGGCCGGCGAACTCCTTGGCCCGGACGGGATCGCTGGCCGCGACCGCACGGACGTCGACGCTCGCCTTGCCGATCATCGTCCGGGCGGCGATCCCGGTGGCGCCGATCAGGCCCAGCTCAAGCGGCATCGGTCATCCCTCGTGGAGTCAGGCCGGCCGCGGTGACCGCGGCCAGCAGGCGGTGCTGCCAGCGGGTGAGCTCGCCGGCGGGGCAGAAGATCGCGACGTACACGCGGCCGCCGGGGGCGGCGAGGTGGGTGCCGTTGAGGACCATCGCGCCGGGGTGGTCGCCGGTGGTGAGCAGGCCGTCGAAGGCGAGCAGGACGTCACCGAGGCCCTTGCCCGGGGCAATGTTGAGCTCCAGCTGCCACAGGTGGGCCGGCAATGAGCCACGCTGCCCGAGCTGCAACGCGAGCAGGCCGAGGGACTGCCGCGCGTTGATCTCCAGGACCGGTACGACGGAGTCGTCGTCGAGCAGCATCGCGTCGATGCCGACCGGGCCCCAGTACCCGGCGGTGTGCAGCGCGGCGACCACCTCGCCGAGAGAGTCGGCGTACCAGCCTGCGTCGAGGAGAGCGGTCGGGGCGGGGCTGGAGCCGAAGTGCCGGAAGCCCTTGTTGGTCATCTGCTGGAGACCGAGGAACTCCCAGGAGCCGTCGCGGGCGAGCGAGAGGTGGCCGGAGAAGTCGTGCTTCTTGGGGAGCTTCTGTTGGACGACCAGCTCGACGCGACGTTCGGGTTGCTTGCGGAGAAAGCGTTCGACGGCGCGGAGGACGCCGGGTGTGCTGATCTCCAGGAGAGAGCGGCCGGAGACGCCGTACGGGTCCTTGACCAGGGCGTGGAAGTCGAGGTCGGTGACGGCGGCGACGAGTTCGTCGGCGGAGCGGACGACCTGGCCGGCGCCGGGGAGGCCGAGCTCCAGGACGAGGGCGTTTGACCAGGACTTGGAGTTGACCTGGGCAACTACGTCGGGTGAGGGGAGGGGTGGGAGCGGGGACAGGACTGCGTAGGGGGCTGGTACTTGGTTGTCGAGCGGCGGGAGATGGTTCTCGACCGGGCCGGAGTCGGGGGCGTCCAGCGAACGATGGGTGAAGGCGACGCCGTACCCGGCCAGCAGCTCGGGGGCGACCGCCCGCCTGGTGATCAGCAGATCACCAGGCGCGCAGAAGCCGGCCAGCAGTTCGTCCATCGTGGCCACCGACGGGTCGCTGCCGACCGACGGCAGCACGGCCAGGTCGCCGGGCCGCCACCACGACTCGGCGTCGAACGTGCCGAAGCGGACGCTCATTGGGTCAGTCGGGCCACGAACGCGCTGAACTGGCGGACCGAGCGCAGGTCGTCGAGCTGCAGCTGCGGGTAGTCCAGCTCCAGGTCGAACTCGTCCTCGATCGCCAGCAGGAACGTGATCGTCTGCAGCGAGTCCAGCCCGTACTGCTCGACCAGGTCGGCCTCCGGGCCGATCTGCTCGGCGGTCGTCCCGTTGTCCAGCACCTTGGCCAGGACGATCTTCACGCGGTCCTCGATCACAGCGGACATGCTCAGACTCCGTTCAGGTAAAGGAGGATGCACTTCGAGCAGACCGGCATCATGCCGTTCTCGGACATGATCCGGCGGACCTCGCGGAACGACTGGCTCTGCCACAGCTCGCCGACCGGCTGGTCGTACAGGTTGCCGACCACGAACTCGGGGAAGAACTTGCACGAGCTGACCGCGCCGTCGGCGTGCACCTCCATCCGGTTCGAGACCGCGAGGCACTTGCTGCGGTGCTGGGCCGGCCGCGAGGTGCCGAGGATGAAGTCGGTGACCTCGTCGTCCTCGAGCTGCGGCTGGTAGCGCAGCCGGACGTTCCAGGCGCGCGACGCCAGCCGCGCCATCGAGTCACGCAGCGCGGGCAGCTCCTCCTCGGGCAGCTGGTAGGTGTAGCTGTGCCAGGTCGGCTTCTTGGTGTCGGTGCTCGGGTTCAGCCAGGAGAACGTCTTCTCGTACAGGCGGTCCATGGACTCGGCCACCTCGGGGCTGATGTACCACGGGAACTGGAAGTAGACCGTGTTCACGCCGAGCTCCTCGGCCCACTCCATGAACTCGTACATCTTGTGCACGGTGACGTGGCTGACCATGCACGACAGCGACAGCTCGCCGTCCCACTGCCCGGACCGCTTCAGGTCCAGCATCAGCTGGATCTTCTCCATCGTGCGCTTGAACGTCCCGCGGCCGCGCAGCGCCTCGTGGTCCTCGCCGAGGCCGTCCAGGCTGACCAGCAGGTTCAGGTTCTCGCCGATCCGCAGCAGGTCGTCCAGCTTGCGCTTGAACAGCAGGCCGTTGGTGCACATGTTGACCGTCCGCGGGTACTTCTCCAGCAGCGCGGCGACCTCGTTGAACTTGGTGTGCATCAGCGGCTCGCCGCCCCACAGGAACAGCTTCGAGCGCACCGGCGCGGTGGTCCGCAGCACGTCCTCGACGACCGCCAGGTCGAGCTCCGTCTTCTGCTTGACCGCGCTGAAGTCGCGGAAGAACCCCTGCTCGTTCCACTGGTAGCAGTGCGTGCAGCGCAGGTTGCAGCGGTAGGTGAGCTGCAGGCTGACCTCCTGCGGCAGCGGTGCGGCGTACGACGGGTCCGCGAGCAGGTTGCGCCGGGCCTTGGAGCGGATCGACACGGTGTGCTTGATGTCGGCGAACTCTTTGGTGTTCAGCGTGCGGGTGGTGGTGGGACGCATCAGACCTCCTGGTGGGTGGCTGTGGCGACGAGCAGTGCGCTGGCTCCGGCGATCACACCTCCTGTCGCGAGGACGAGGACCAGACCGGTCGCCGTACCGAGCTGTGCACTCAGTACGCCGCCGGCCAGGCCGCCGGTGATCGCGCCGAGCGGCACGGTGGACGAGGTGAGCGTGCGCGCGGTGGCGTGCACGGTGCTCTGCAGCGCGGCCGGGGTGACCTGCTGGCGGACGCTGGTGGTGACGACGTTCCACACCGGCAGCCAGACCGAGGCGCAGATCCGGATGGCGACCAGTGCGAGCGCCGGAGCGCTCAGCAGACACAGGGGAACGGCCAGCCAGCACAGGGCTTCCACACCGGTCAGCACGAGCGTCCGCCGTACGCCGATCGTCGCGGCGAGCCTGTTGGCGACGAACGCGCCCAGCAGCCCGCCCACCGACCCGGCGGCGATCAGCAGCCCGCCGGCGAGGCTGGACAGGCCGAGCACCCGGTACGCGAACAGCAGCAGGACGGCGTCGACCATGCCCGAGCCGAAGCTGCGGATCGCCGCCGCACCGACCAGTCGACGCAGCAGCTGGTGCTGCCAGACGAAGGTGAAGCCGGTGCGGATCCGGTGGGGGAGCGGCTCGCGCACTGGCTCAGGTGGCGGCTCTACGGCCGCGATTCGGGTGCGGCCGAGAGCTGAAGCCAGGAAGGGGACCGCGCAGAGCAGCAGACCGGCGTACGGCGTGGTGGTGCGGAGCAGGAGACCGCCCAGCGCTGGGCCGACGAGCTTGGACAGGCTGTCGGAGCTCTGCAGTTTGGCGTTGGCGCCGACCAGGTCGCCAGGTTCGACCAGGGCGGGCAGGTACGACTGGCCGGCGATGTCGACGAACACCATCGCGGCGCCGGCGAGCGCGACCACGACGCACAGCTGCGGGACGCTGACCCAGCCGGCCAGTGCGGCGAGCGGGACGCTGGCGAACGCGGCGAAGCGGACCAGCTCACCGGCGATCATCACCCGGCGGCGGGGGACGTGCGCGAGCGCGGCACCGGCGACCAGCCCGAGTGCGGGGTAGGCGAACCAGCCGAGCGCGGACAGGACGCCGACCTGCGCCTCGCTGGCGTCGAGGGTGAGGATCGCGATCGTCGGGACCGCGAAACCGGTCAGCCGGTCCCCGGTGAAACTCGCGGTCTGGCTGGCCCAGTACCAGGGCAGGCCGGTTCGCGACCGCACGGCAGTTGTGGTTGATCGCACGACTCTCCCCAGCGTCGTCGGTACACCGGCCCTGCGGCTGACCCCTTAAGTTCAAGGCTTGAAATAACCCCGGACAACTTAACCGGACAAGTCTGAGGACTCAAGCCCTCCGTGACCCTGTAATCGCTCACAGTGGCGAAGTCGGAGGATCTTTCAGTTTCAGGTGGTCTGAGGAGTCGACGACCCGAACAGCGCGTCGATACCCGCGGAGTAGCTCTCCGGGGTGACGTCGCCGAGCAGCAGACGCTGCAGGATGAAGCCGGGGAGCAGGCCGAACAGGGCCTGCGCGACGTGCTCGGGGTCGACGTCGGCCGCGACCGTGCCGTCGGCCTGCGCACGCCGTACGACGCGCAGGTAGTGACCGCGCAGCATCTTGTACTTCTCGCGGGCGATCGCCCCGATCGCCGGGTTGTGCACGGCCTCGGCCCAGGCCTGCAGGCCGATCCGGGTGATGTCGCCGCCCGGCCGCTCGGCGATCGCCACCACGTGCACCAGCACCCGGCGCATCGCCTCGGCCGGCGTCAGCGGCTCGTCGGTGGACAGGATCTCGGCGAACAGGTCGTCGACGGTGCCGAGCGCCTGGTCGGCGATCGCGGCGATGATCTCGTCCTTGCTCCGGAAGTAGCCGTAGACCGCGCCCGCCGACAGGCCGGACTCGCGGATCACGTCGGCCATCGTCGTCTTGTGGAAGCCGTGCTCGGACACGCAGGTGAGCGCGGCGGTGACGATCTGCTCGCGCCGGGCGACCCGGTGCTCCGCGGTGACCTTCGGCATACCGCGAACATAAAACGAATGTCCGTTCTTGACAACTCGACCGGCCAGGGGTCAGGCTCGGAGCATCTAAAAGAACGGTCATTCGTTTTTAGGGGAGAACTCATGTCCGAGACCACCGAACGCCGCCGCCCGCCGGTGCTCGTCGTCGTCACCCTGCTCACCGCGCTGCTGACGGTGCTGCTGATCGCGTTCGCCTGGCCGGCCGCGCGGTCCGAGCCGCGGGAGGTCCCGCTGGCCGTCGCCGGTCCGCAGGCGGCCGTCGGTCAGGTCACCGCCGCGCTGGAGCAGGCGATGCCCGGTGGCTTCGCGATCGAGCCGGTGGTCGACCGGGCGTCCGCCGTACAGGCGATCAAGGACCGGGACGTGTACGGCGCGATCGTGCTCGACCAGGCCGCGCCCGAGGTGCTGACCGCGTCGGCGGCCGGTCCGGTGGTGTCGCAGCTGCTCACGCAGGTCGCGGGCAAGCTGGCCGCGCAGAACCCGGCCGCCGTGCCGAAGGTGACCGACGTGGTTCCCTTGCCTGCCGAGGATCCGCGGGGTGCGGGGCTCGCCGCGGGCGCGTTGCCGCTGGTGCTCGGGGGCATCCTCGCGGCCGCCGCGCTGACCAACTTCGCCAAGGCCGGGCGGAGCCGAATCGTCGGCGCGCTCGGGTTCGCCGTCGCCGGCGCGCTGGCGCTGACCGCGGTGCTGCAGTTCTGGCTCGGCTCGTTCGAGGGCAGCTACTGGGCCAACGCCGGTGTGATCGCGATGTCGATCGGCGCGATCAGCCTGACCCTGCTGGGCCTCGAGTGGCTGCTCGGCGCGGCCGGGCTCGGCTTGGGCTCCGCGACGATGATGCTGCTCGGCAACCCGCTGTCCGGGATGACGAGCGCGCCCGAGATGCTGCCGGGCGGCTGGGGAACGCTCGGCCAGTACCTCCCGCCGGGAGCCGCCGGTACGGCGTTGCGCTCGGTCAGCTTCTTCGACGGAGCCGGCGCGGCCCAGCCGCTGCTGGTGCTGACCGGCTGGCTGGTGCTCGGCCTGGTTCTTTGCGGACTCGGCTCGATCCGCGGCCGGCGGCCCGTCGTACAGGCCCGTCACGAGGCGTCGCCCGTTACCGTCTGACCTACGGCAAAGCGGTGACCGGATCGTTACGGCCCGGTTGCCGCTTCGGTCCGTCCGGACGGCGACAACGTTGTCTGTCAACCATTGACTTCACTGGTCTGACACTCCTACGGTCACGGGAAAGCCCACGGGGTTTGAGCGGTGGTACCGGGATGACAACGATTGCCCGAAGGTGGACGTGATGGTCATGAAGAACGGTTTCAAGACGGCGGGTGTCCTCGCCGTGGGCGCACTCCTGCTGGGGGTTTCGGCCTGCAGTCAGGGATCGACCACCAAGACGCCGGAAGCAGCTGGTTCCAGCTCCGGCCCGGCGAACATCAAGATCGCCTACCAGCAGTGGGGCCCGGGCACGGTGATGAAGAGCTTCCTCACCGGCGCCAAGGCCGAGTACGAGGCGGCCAACCCCGGCTCGAAGGTCGAGATCGTGCCGATCGTGGCCAGCGAGAACGACTACTACACCAAGCTCCAGCTGATGATGCGCTCGCCGAACACGGCGCCCGACATCGTCTACGAGGACACCTTCCTGATCAACTCCGACATCACCGCGGGGTACCTGAAGCCGCTGGACGACTACATCAAGGACTGGGCCGACTGGAACCAGTTCGAGGACACCGCCAAGGGCGCGGCCAAGGGCCAAGACGGCAAGACGTACGGCGTACCGGACGGCACGGACACCCGGGCTCTTTGGTACAACAAGGAGATCTTCGCCAAGGCCGGGCTGCCGGCCGACTGGCAGCCGAAGACCTGGGACGACGTGCTCAGCGCGGCCCGCACCATCAAGCAGAAGGTGCCCGGTGTCATCCCGTTCAACATCTACTCGGGCAAGCCGATGGGTGAGGCCTCGGCCATGCAGGGCATGGAGATGCTGCTCTACGGCACCAAGGACACCCTGTACAACTTCGACCAGCAGAAGTGGGTCGTCGGCAGCCAGGGCTTCAAGGACTCGCTGAACTTCGTCAAGACCGTCTTCGACGAGGGCATCGCCCCGCAGCCGAAGCAGTCGCTGGACCCGAACTGGGGCAACAAGGTCGGCAGCGACCTGCTCCCGAACGGCAAGCTGGCGATCGCGCTGGACGGCTCCTGGCTGTACAACAACTGGCAGAAGACCGGCGCCAAGCCGTGGCCGCAGTGGTCCGAGGTGCTCGGCCAGACCGCGATGCCGAGCCAGGACGGCAGCGGCAAGGGCAAGGTCAGCCTCTCCGGCGGCTGGACCTGGGCGATCCCGGCCAAGTCGAAGTCGCCCGACGCCGCCTGGAACTTCATCAAGACCCTGCAGACGCAGAAGAACGCGACCAAGTACGCCACCGACGGCGCCCAGATCGCGGTCCGCAAGGACGTCGCCTCCGACGCCGGCTACAAGACCTCGGCCAAGTCGACGCAGTTCTTCACCGACCTGGTGGCGGTGACCGTGTACCGGCCGGCGCTGCCGGAGTACCCGAAGGTCTCCAACGAGATCATCACCGCGATGGAAGCGGTGATGACGAAGCAGTCGACGCCGGAGGAAGCGGCCAAGAACTACGACGAGGCCGTCGAGAGCATCGTCAGCAAGGACAAGACGACCAGCCAGAGCCAGGGCCAGTAACAGCCTCCTTGCGCTGCTGAAGGGATCTTCTCTGTGACGACCTCCGCTTCCGCGCTGCCCGCTGCCTCCGGCCGAAAGGCCGGGGGCGGTGGGCGCCCGCGCGGCGCCAAGCTGCTGAAGATGCTGCCGCTCGGACCGGCGATCGGGCTGATGCTGGTCTTCCTGGCCGGCCCGATCATCTACTGCCTGTACGCCGCGTTCACGAACATGGCGCTCACCGGTCCCGGGGCCAGCGACGTGAAGTTCGTCGGCCTCGACAACTTCCGCAAGGCCTTCGGCAGCTCGGCGTTCACGAACTCGATCTGGCTGACCCTGGTGTTCACGCTGATCTCCGCGATCATCGGCCAGAACACCCTCGGCCTCGGCCTGGCGCTGCTGATGCGGCGCTCCACCAAGCTGGTCCGCAACTTCGTCGGTACGGCGGTGATCGGCGCCTGGGTACTGCCCGAGGTGGTGGCGGCGTACCTGCTCAGCGCGTTCTTCAACGACGAGGGCACGCTGAACGTGATCCTGCACAAGGTCGGGCTGCCCGGCCAGGACTGGTTGTACGCGGCACCGATCATCGCGGTCTCGATCGCCAACATCTGGCGCGGTACGGCGTTCTCGATGCTGGTCTACTCCGCGGCGCTCAGCGAGGTGCCCAAGGAGATCGAGGAGTCGGCCGAGATGGACGGCGCGGCCGGGCTGCGACGACTGGTCTTCGTGACGCTGCCGATGATCAGCCGAGCCATCATGACCAACCTGATGCTGATCACGCTGCAGACGCTGAGCGTCTTCGGCCTGATCTACGCGATGACCCGCGGCGGGCCCGGCACCAAGAGCCAGACGCTGCCGCTGTACATGTACGAGCAGGCGTTCAGCTTCTCCCAGATCGGCTACGGCACCGCGATCGCCCTGGTGATGCTGGCGATCGGCGCGATCTTCTCGCTGATCTACCTGCGTGGACTCAACACGGAGGCAGCGTGATCGCCCGCGACCGCGTCAGCAAGCTCACCTCGAACCTGGTGCTGCTGGCGATCGGAATCCTGTTCGTGCTGCCGTTGCTGTGGGTGCTGTTCGCCTCGATCAACCGGACCGCGGGGCTGCGGGTGGAGTTCCCGACCAACCCGACGCTGGGCAACTTCAAGGCGGTGCTGAACACCGACACGACGTACCGGCCGGTGCTGAACGGCATCGTGCTGTGCGGCGGGGCGGCGCTGCTGACGATGGTCTGCGCGGTGCTCGCGGCGTACCCGCTGTCGCGGTTCAAGTCGCGGTTCAACCGGCCGTTCCTGCTCACCGTGCTGTTCTGCACCGGGCTGCCGATCACCGCGGTGATGGTGCCGGTCTACGGGCTGTTCGTGCAGCTCAACCTGGTCGACACCATCGGCGGCACGATCATGTTCATGGCGACCAGCTCGCTGCCGTTCGCGATCTGGCTGACCAAGACCTTCATGGACGGCGTGCCGATCTCGCTCGAGGAGGCCGCCTGGGTGGACGGCGCCGGCAACATGCAGGCGCTGCGCCGGATCGTGCTGCCGCTGATGTGGCCCGGGATCGCGGTGGTGCTGATCTTCACCTTCATCGGCATGTGGGGGAACTTCTTCGTCCCGTTCATGCTGCTGCTGTCGCCGGAGCGCCTGCCCGCCTCGGTCAGCATCTTCACCTTCTTCGGCCAGTACGGCGAACCGAACTACGGCCAGCTGGCGGCGTACTCGCTGATCTACACGTTCCCCGTGCTGCTGCTCTACCTGTTGCTCAGCCGCAAGCTCGGCGGCGCGTTCGCCCTGGGCGGAGCGATCAAGGGGTGAGGGTAAGTTTGTCCGTATGCCGCTGACGTATCCGCTCGCTGAGCAGACTCTGGACAACGGGCTGCGTGTGGTCGTGAGTATCGACCGCGCGGTGCCGATCGTCGCCGTGAATCTCTGGTACGACGTGGGGTCGCGGCACGAGCCGCCGGGGCTCACCGGTTTCGCGCACCTGTTCGAGCACCTGATGTTCCAGGGCTCGCGGAACGTGAAGTCCGGTGAGCACTTCGGGCTCCTGGAGAGCGCGGGTGCCAGCCTGAACGCCTCGACGTTCTTCGACCGGACGAACTACTTCGAGTCGCTGCCCAGCGGCGGGCTCGACCTCGCGCTCTGGCTCGAGGCCGACCGGATGGGGTACCTGCTCGACGCGGTCAACCAGGAGAACCTGGACAACCAGCGCGACGTCGTCAAGGAAGAGAAGCGGCAGAGCTACGACAACCGCCCGTACGGCGACTCCTACGAGCGGCTGGTCCGGCTGGCTTTCCCGCAGGGCCACCCGTACGGGCACATGACGATCGGGTCGATGGAGGACCTCGATGCCGCCTCGGTCGAGGACGTGCACGCGTTCTTCCGCAAGTACTACGGCCCGAACAACGCGGTCCTGACGATCGTCGGCGACGTCAACGAGGAAGACACCTTCGCGGCGGTCAAGCGGTACTTCGGCCACCTGCCCGCGATCCCACAGCCGCCGGCCGCGCCGGACGGCACGATCGGCCCGATGACCGGAGTCGCCCGCGACGACGTCGTCGAGGACGTGCCGTCGGACCTGATCACGATGATGTTCCGGCTGCCCGTCGACGGGACACCCGAGCTCGACGCGGCGGCGCTCGCGCTCGACGTACTGGCGGCCGGCCAGAGCGGCCGGCTGAACCGGCGGCTGGTCCGCGACGAGCAGATCGCGCAGTCGGTGTCCGGGGGAGCGCTGCCGCTGATCGGCGGCGTCTCGTTCGGGACGCTGACCGGGATCGCGTCGGACGGCGTCGACCTGCAGAAGGTGGAGGACGCGCTGGTCGAGGAGGTCGAGAAGCTCGCGGCCGACGGGATCACCGCGGACGAGCTGGCCACCGTCCAGGCGCAGGCCGAGCGGGACTGGCTGGAGCAGCTGGCGACCTGCGCCGGCCGCGCCGACGAGATCTCCCACCACACGCTGCTGTTCGGCGACCCGAACCGGATCAACACCCGGATCGACCAGCTCCGCGCCGTCACGGTCGAGCAGGTCCAGCAGGCAGCGCAGCAGTGGATCCGGGCCGACGGCCGCGTCCAGGTGACCTACAGGAAGAGCTCATGACCCAGAACCTCGCCACGCCGCCCGTCGTCGCGCCGCCGAGGCCCTGGACGTTCCCGGCCTCGACCACGACCACCACCCGCGCCGGGACGCCGGTGCACGTCTTCGACCGGCCCGGCCAGTACGTCGCGACCGTCCGGGTCACCATCGCGCTGCCGCTGTTCGCGGAGCCGCGCGAGCTCGAGGGCGTCGCGACGATCATGTCGCGCACCCTCGACGAGGGCACCGAGCTGCACTCGGCCAACGACTTCGCGGCCGCGCTGGAGCGGCACGGGGCGGCGTACGGGGTGGACGTCAGCTCCGACGCGCTGCACGTGGAGATCTCGGTCCCGACCTCGCAGCTCGCGCCCGCCGTGAAGCTGCTCGCCGAAGCCGTCACCCGGCCCGCGTTCAACCCCGCCGACGTCGGCCGGCACGTCACGATCCGGCTCGGCGAGATCAACCAGGAGCGCGCCAACGCCGGGTACCGGGCCCGTGAGGCGTTCTCCGCGCACCTGTTCGAGCCGACCGTACGGCGCTCCCGCCCGACCGCGGGCACACCGGACACGATCCGTCCGCTGACCAACGTCGAGGTCGCGAAGTTCTACCGCGACAACGTCGGACCGGCCAGGGCGCAGATCCTGTTCGCCGGGGACGCCACCGGTGTCGACGTCGCCGGGATCGTCGACGACGCGTTCGGCGACTGGACCTCCGAGGCCGGCCCCGCGCTGGAGACCCCGGAGCCGCTGTACGTGCTCGGCGACCGGATCGTGCTCGTCGACCGGCCCGGTTCGGTGCAGAGCCAGCTGCTGATCGGCTGCCCCGGCCCGGACCGCCGCGAGGACATCTGGGGCGCGGCCGCGGTCGCCAACCACGTCGTCGGCGGCACCATCACCTCCCGCGTCGACACCGTGCTGCGCGAGGAGAAGGGCTACACCTACGGCACCCGGTCCAGCTTCACCGCGCCGCGCAAGGGCGGCACGTTCAGCCTCGGCGGCTCGGTCCGCACCGAGGTGACCGGCGCCGCGATCACCGACGCGCTGCGGATCCTGCGCGAGGCCCGCGACGGGCTGACCGACAAGGAGGTCGGGGAGTCCAAGGACAACCTGATCCGGACCGCCCCGCTGCGCTACGAGCAGGCCGACTCGATCGCCCAGCAGGTCGGCAGCAACATCGCCGCCGGCGTACCGCTGGACTTCGCCGACACCTACCTGGCCCAGATCGCGGCGACCACCGCGGAGTCCGCGACCGCGGCGTACAACCGGTACGTCGGAACCAACGGGCTGCTCGTGGTCGTCGTAGGGGAGGCCAAGGACGTCCGCGACCAGCTCGCCGGGCTGGGGGACGTCACCGAGCTGAGCTGAGGACCTGTCATCCTCTGCTCAGGACCACTTGGCCCTGAGCAGAGGAGAGCACGACATGTCGTTCGACGAGCGACCGCAGGACCGGCCGCCGCAGTACGGCCAGGCGCCGTACGGGCAGTACCCGCAGCAGCCGGGGTTTCCCGGCCAACCGGCGTACGGCGTGCTGCGCGACAACTCGAACGCGACCGTCGCGCTGGTGCTCGGGCTGATCCCGTTCATCACCGGGATCTTCCTGCTGTCCCCGTTCGCCTGGTGGAAGGGCAGCCAGGCGGTCGCCGAGATCGACGCGAACCCGGGCGTCTACAACAACCGCGGGATGGCCGTCGCCGGCCGGATCACCGGCATCGTCGGCACCGTGCTGCTGATCCTGATCATCCTCTTCGGGATCGCGATGATCCTGATCTTCGTGGTCTTCGCGGCGAACAGCTCGTACTCGGGCTGATTCAGTCGTTTGAACTGAAATCCTGACAACGTCGGCCCCCTCCCGTGATCCGCACCGCTGACTTACGTTGTGCGCGTCAGACTCACTTCAGGGAGGGGATCCGCTCGTGAGAGACGTCCGCAGATCGTTGTACGCGGCATCGGGTGCGTTCGCACTGGTCGCCGCCGGCCTGGCCGTGCCGGTCGTCGCCGGCGCCCAGGCGCAGGGTGGCAGCACCGAGTACCTGGTCCTGGTCGAGCAGGGGGCCGACCGGGCGCAGGCGCTGGCCGCCGTCAAGGCCGCCGGGGGTGAAGTGGTCAAGGAGAACACCAACCTGGGCACGATCACCGTGCGGGCGGCCTCCTCGGGCTTCGCCAGCCAGGTGTCGGCCTCCGGCGCGGTCGAGGGCGCCACCCGGAGCCGGCCGATCGGGCAGCTGCCGCGGTCCAAGCCGACCCTGGTCGAGCAGGAGAAGGGCGCCGCGAAGGCCAAGGCCGCCGCGAAGGGTGCCAAGGGCATGGACCCGCTGGACGCGCAGCTGTGGGGCCTGAAGATGGTCCGCTCGGACCTGGCCCGGACCGTGCAGCCCGGCAAGAAGCAGGTCAAGGTCGGCGTCCTCGACTCCGGTATCGACGCCCGCAACCCCGACATCGCGCCGAACTTCGACTGGAAGCTGTCCCGCAACTTCGCCTCCGACCTGCCCGAGATCGACGGGCCGTGCGAGTTCCGCGGCTGTGTCGACCCGGTGGGCTGGGACGACAGCGGCCACGGCACCCACGTGGCCGGCACGATCGGTGCCGCGGTCAACGGTCTCGGCGTCTCCGGCGTCGCGCCGAACGTGTCGCTGGTCGAGATCCGCGGCGGCCAGGACAGCGGTTTCGTGTTCCTCGGCCCGGTGCTCGACGCGCTCACCTACGCCGGTGACGTCGGGCTGGACGTGGTGAACATGTCGTTCTACGTCGACCCGTGGCTCTACAACTGCACCAACAACCCGGCCGACAGCCCGGAGGCGCAGCTGGAGCAGCGGACCACGATCCGGGCCATGCAGCGGGCGCTGAACTACGCGCACAACCGCGACGTCACGCTGGTCGGCTCGCTCGGCAACAACCACGAGGACCTGGGCAAGCCGCGCACCGACATCTCCAGCCCGGACTTCGGCGACGTCCCGCCGTACCCGCGGCCGATCGACAACGCGACCTGCGTCGACCTGCCGGTCGAGGGCCCGCACGTGATCGGTGTCTCCGCGCTCGGCCCGTCGGGCAAGAAGGCGGACTACTCCAACTACGGTCTGGAGCAGACCGAGGTGTCGGCCCCCGGTGGCTGGTTCCGTGACTACTTCGGGACGCCGCAGCACCGGGTCAACGAGAACCTGATCCTGTCGACGTACCCGGTGAACACGCTCCAGGCCGGCGGCCTGGTCGATGCCGACGGCAACATCACCGAGGCCGGTGTGGCCGGCGGCGTGCAGAAGCAGTGCGCGGCCGGCGTGACCGACTACACCAAGTGCGGCTACTACAACTGGTTGCAGGGCACGTCGATGGCGTCGCCGCACGCGACCGGTGTGGCCGCGCTGATCGTCAGCGAGTACGGCAAGAAGGGCAAGGGCAACTCGTTCGGCATGAACCCGGACAAGGTCCGCACCATCATGCTCGGCTCCGCGCAGGAGCGCGCCTGCCCGAACCCGCCGCTGGTCTCGTACGCCAACGAGGGCCGGCCGGCCGAGTTCGACGCGCTGTGCGAGGGCAACCGGAGCTTCAACGGCTTCTACGGCAACGGGATCGTGGATGCCTGGGCGGCGGTGACGCGGTACTGATGATGTTGTGACGAGGCCCCGACCGCCGCGGCGGTCGGGGCCTTCGTCTAGCGGGGCGTCAGCAGGCAGGTGACGCGGTGGTCGCCCAGCTTCCAGCTCGCCGCGGTGGGAAACAGCATGAAGACGTCCGTCGGGTCGCTCATCTTGCCGCCGTCCTCCGCCCAACGCTCGGTGCAGCGCTTTTCGGCGGTCTTCTGCGTCGCGGTCAGGCCGGGGTACGGGCCGGCCGGGAGCTCGAACAGGGCGAAGACCCGCCCGCCGTTCGGCCCGGAGCACGGCCGGACCTCGAGGTCGCCGACACTGCCTTCGGCGACGCGCGTCACGCAGTCACCGACCTCGAGGTCCTCGCGCGCGATGTCGGCGGTCGCGGTCACCTGCCCGGCGGCGTTCCGCGTGGTGGCGGCGGCGTCCCGGTCGGCGCCGGAGCCGGCCGTGGCGCCGATCAGAGCGCCGACGACCACCCACCCGCAGGCCAGGACGATGCCGGTGATCGCCTGGCCCTTGCCCTTCTCGCGGGTGCGCGGGATCCGGTTCAGCGCGACGATGCCGAGCACGATCGCCACCGGGATGGCGCCGATCGCGCCGAAGATCAGCGCGAGGGTTGCCGGGGTGCTGGTCTTCTGGTTCGGGGCCGGCTCGTGGCCGGGGTAGCCGTGCGGCGGCGGGCCGTAGTACGGCTGCTCGGAGTAGGCCGAGACCGGCCCGGCGGCGAACTCGCCGTACTTGGGGAGCGGTCGGCGGGCGGCCGGTTCGGGGTCAGGCCCATGAGGCGGGCCAGGTGGCGGTTCGGCGGGGTTCACGGAGGGACTGTAGATGCGACCCGGACACCGGTGTGCCGAGGGTCCCGGTCGGGGCCCTCGGCAACTCGGTTCAGCGGGGTGCGAGGAGGCAGGTGACGCTGTGGTCGCCGAGGCTCCAGCTGTCTTCGGTGGGGTGCAGGTAGAAGATGTCGGACAGGTCGGTGGCCTGTTCGCCGAGTTGCTTCCAGCGGTCGGTGCAGCCCTTCTCGGCGCTGGCCTGGACGGCGTCGAGGCCGGGGAAGGAGCCCTTGGGGAGCTCGAAGACGGCGTAGACCTTGCCGCCGTTGGGTTCCGAGCAGGGCTGGACCTTGATGTCCTGGACCTCGCCCTCCTGCACCTCCGCGACGCAGTCGCCGACCCTCAGCTTCTCCGGCGCCACGTCGGCGGTGGCGGTGACCTGGCCGGAGGCGTCGCGCTCGGGGTCGGAGTCGGAGAACGCGACGGCGAGCACGATGCCGACCAGCCAGAGGCAGGCCAGGACGATGCCGGCGATCGCCATCCCCTTGCCCTTCTCGCGGGTCTTCGGGATCCGGACCAGGGCGATGATGCCGAAGATGATCGCGAACGGGATCGCGCTGATCACGCCGAGGACGAGGGAGAGGATGGCGAAGACGCTGGTCTTCTGCTGCTGGGGTGGGAGTTGGTACTGGCCGCCGGGGTAGCCGCCGTACTGAGGCTGTCCGTACGGCGGTTGGCCGTACTGGGGTGGTGGTTGTCCTTGACCCGACTGGTCACCGGGTCGCTGCGGCGGCCCGGGCGGTCCGGCCGGCGGTTCGGTTGGCTCCATGAACGGACTGTAGTCCCATGGGGGCACAGGGCAACGATCCGGCGACTCCCGCGTGCCGCGGGAGCCGGCGGACCGGCGTACAGGCTGGTGCGGGTGGAAAGATCAGCCGGCGATGTAGTTCGAGAGCTGTTCCTTCTCGAACTCCAGTTCGCCGATCCGGGACTTCACCACGTCGCCGATGCTGACGATGCCGGTCAGGGCGTCGTCGACCACCACCGGCACGTGCCGGATCCGGCGGTCCGTCATCAGCCGCATCAGGTTGTCGATCAGGTCGTCGGGTCCGCAGGTGTGCACCGGGGACGTCATGATCGCGCTGACCCGGACCTGGCCCGCGTCAGGTGTGCCGTGCAGGAGCCGGACCACGTCCCGTTCGGAGACGATGCCGGCCACGCTGGAGCCGTCCGGACTGACCACGAGCGCGCCGACGTTGTGCTCGGCGAGCAGCGCGAGCAGCTCGGTGACGGTGGCTTCGGGGGAGATGGTGACGACCTGGTTGCCTTTACCGCGCAATACGTCGTTGATCTTCACGGAGCCTCCTGCTGAATCGAGAGCCCAAGACCCCACGGTAGCGGTTCGGCGCCCTGAACGGCAGGTCTGGCAGAATGCGCGCGGTGACCGCCGCCCGTCCCGCCCGCCGGAACCATGGTCCATTTTCGTCACGGTCGGTGATCGGATGAGCTGGCGCGACGACCTCGCGGTGCTCCGGCACCGCGACGTCCGGATCTTCGTGTCGGCCCGGTTCGTGGCCGTGCTCGGGTCGTCGATCGCGCCGATCGCGCTGGTGTTCGCCGTCCTGGACGTGTCCGACTCGGCGACCGCGGTCGGAGTGGTGCTGGCCGCGCGGAGCATCCCGAACGTGGTGTTCCTGCTGATCGGCGGGGTGATCGCCGACCGGCTGCCACGGCATCTGGTGCTGATCGTCGCCAACACGGTCAGCGCGCTGACGCAGGCGCTGGCCGCGATCCTCGTGCTGTCGGGGCACGCGCAGATCTGGCAGCTGGTGGTGATCGAGGCGCTGAACGGCGCCGCGTCGGCGTTCGTGATGCCGGCGTTGATGGGGATCATGCCGGCGCTGGTCGAGCCGGTCGAGCTGCCGCAGGCCAACGCCGTCGCGGGGTTCGCGCGGTCGGCGGCGCTCGTCGGAGGCGGAGCTGTGGCCGGGGTGATCGTGGGGTTCACGAGCCCCGGCGTCGGGCTGGCGGTCGATGCGGCGACGTTCGCGCTGGCCGTCGTACTGTTCGCGCGGCTTACGCTGCCGCGGGTCGAGCGCGCCCGTACGTCGATCCTGCGCGACCTGCGGGAGGGCTGGACCGAGTTCGTGTCGCGGCAGTGGGTGTGGAGCGTGGTCGCGGCGTTCAGCGTGCTCAACCTGATCTTCGTCGCGTGCTACTCCACCCTCGGCCCGGTGATCGCCGACGACACGTTCGGCCGGGCCGGCTGGGGTGTCGTCAGTGCGTGCTTCGGGGCCGGACTCGTTGCCGGAGGCATCTTGATGATCCGGCTGAAGCCGCGTTACCCGGTGCGGGTGGGGATGTTCGGCATGCTCGCCGCACTGCCGATCTTCGCGGCGCTCGCGCTCGCGCCGAACACGGTGACGGTCGCCGCGGCGGCGTTCGCCGTCGGCCTGGGGTTCGAAACCTTCGGCATCGGCTGGGAGACCGCGCTCGGGCAACACATTCCGCTCGACAAGCTGTCGCGGGTGGCGTCGTACGACATGCTGGGCTCTTTCGTCACCGGGCCGCTGGGGCAGTTGTTGGTCGGCTACGTGGTCGCCGCGACCAGCGCCAAGGCCGTCCAGCTGTACGGCGGCGGCATCTACCTCGTGGTGGTCCTCCTCACCCTGATGGTCCCGGCGGTCTGGCGCCTCCAGCGGTACACAGCCTCCGTGTGAGGGGTGGCCGAAAGTACGAGCTGGTCCGGTGGGTTCGTCCTGGTGGTTGAGGTGGTGACCGCTCCGCTCGCCCTACGTTCGAAGGGTCGGGTTGCTCCAGCGGGGAGTGGCCTCTTGGGGAAGGAGCTCGGGATGAAGCGGGTGTGGCCGGAGGACGAGCCCTGGTGGCAGTTCACTCCTCGGAACTTGGGGACGGGGTATCTGACGCTGTTCGCCGCGGGGCTGTTGCTGGTCTGGAGTGGGGTGGAGCTGACGCGCGGCGGGCTCGGGACCGGGCGGACCGTGTTGTTCGTGGTGATCGCCGTGTGCGGGGTGGCGATGTTGTGCCAATCGACGTCCGGGTTGAAGAAGCTGCTGCGTCGGCGGGCTCGCTGACAGGTTGTACTCTCTGTCGCGGTGCTGTGGCTGAAACGGCCGCGGTGCAGGCCGTGCTGGCCCCCGAGCACGGACGGAAACGTCCTCTGCCGGCAGCGACCTGGAGTTGGCTGTGTCTGATTCTTCTGTTGAACCTGATCACCGTGACGCGCTGATCGGGCGGATCCATGATCGTCGGGTGGTGCTCGACGCGTTTCTCGATCGGGCTCGGCCGCGGAACCATCGGCTGGGCACGATCGGGGTGGTGAGCAGTGCGCTGACCGCCGTACTGACTGCTGGGCCCGCGGTGGGTGGGCAGGAATTCGCCAGTTCGGTGCAAGGGGCGCTCGGCCTGCCGTCCAGTACGGCGGTGTGGCAGGGGCTGTGTCTGCTCGGGCTCGCCATCTCGGTGGTGGCCGCGATCTGTACGAACCTGCTGCGGTCGCAGGAGACCGCCGAGCGGATCAGCGCCGCCGAGCAGGTGGGGGCGGAGCTGAACGGCGTACAGACGTTGCTGGAGCTCGGGCGGCTCGATCTGGCGAGTGCGCTGGAGGTGTACCAGAAGTCGCTGAGCCGGACGCCGTTCATCGACGAGGATCTGGCGCCGAGCAAGGGGTGAGTACGGTGGGCGGGTGAGCGAGGGGTGTTGCAGTCCGCGGCGGGAGCCGGGAGGCGTCGTCGGTGAGATCCACGTCGCTGCATCGGCCAGTTCGGCCATCGAACGCAGGCGGATCGAGCAAGGTGTCTTCCTGATGGGCACCGAGGACGCCGACGCGTTCCCGGCCGACGGCGAAGGACCGGTGCGCGAGGTCGAGGTGGACGCGTTCGCGATCGGTGTCACCGCGGTCACCACGGCGCAGTTCGCCGAGTTCGTCGCGGCGACCGGGTTCGTCACGGAGGCCGAGCGGTTCGGGTGGAGCTTCGTGTTCGCGGGGTTTCTCCCGGCCGCCGTACGGAAGGTCAGTCGGCGGCCGCCGGCGACGCCTTGGTGGTGCGGGGTCGAGGGTGCGACCTGGGATCGGCCGGAAGGGCCGCACTCCGACGTACAGGGTCGCGAGGATCATCCGGTCGTGCACGTCTCGTGGTCGGACGCGGTCGCGTTCTGCTCCTGGGCGGGCGGTCGGCTCCCGACCGAGCCGGAGTGGGAGCGCGCGGCCCGCGGTGGGCTCGAGCAGAAGCGCTTCCCGTGGGGCGACGAGCTGACGCCCGACGGGAAGCACCTGTGCAACATCTGGCAGGGCACGTTCCCGGTGAAGAACACCCTCGACGACGGCCACCGCGGCACGGCGCCGGTCCGCTCGTACCCGCCGAACGGGTACGGCCTGTACGAGGTGGTCGGCAACGTGTGGGAGTGGACGGCCGACGCCTGGGGCGACAACCGCGCGATGCGCGGCGGCTCGTACCTGTGCCACGCGTCGTACTGCAACCGCTACCGCGTCGCCGCCCGCTCCGCCAACGACCCGACCAGTACGGCGGGCAACCTCGGCTTCCGCTGCGCTTGGTAGCCCCCGCACCGGGGCGAGGGCTACCAGCAGCATCAGGGCGCGAACGCCTCGGTCAGCTCCGACTGCGGCAAGCCGCCGTTCAGCGCCTGGTAGAACGGATGCCCCGGGACGAGATCAGCACGCCGTACGGCCTGCCCGGTCAGCGCCGACGCGTAGAGCGCAGTCACGAACTCCATCGTCGGCCGCGTGCTCTCCAGCGTCGTGTCGTGCGGACGCCCCGCGAGCAGGTCGTCGACCAGCCGACCGAGCTGCGCCTCGTGGCTGCTCGCCACATCCTCACCAGCCGACGGCGTCCACGTGTCAGCCGCGTCCGGCGCCGGTGTGTACTTCCAGTCCGCGTCCTTGTAGCCGTACAGGTGGTTCACCTCGAGCGACCCGCCAGTGGTGTCGATCCGGATCCGGCTCAGCTCCTGCGGCGAGAGCAGGCTGTTGATCACCGTCGCGACGGCGTTGCTCTCGAAGATCACCGACGCCATCGAGACGTCCTCGAACTCGACCGGACGGTCCAGCCGTACGGCGGTGGCGTTGATCGTCTTCCACGGTCCGAGCAGGTGCAGCAACAGGTCGATCTGGTGGATGCCGTGGCCGAGCGTCGGCCCGCCGCCCTCGCCGACCCACGTGCCGCGCCACTCCGGGTCGAAGTACGGCCGCGGCCGGAACCACAGCGTCTCGCAGACCGCGACCTGCGGCGCCCCCAACGTCCCGGCGGCGAGCAGCTCGGCAGCCCGTACGGCGCCAGAGCCGTGCCGGTGCTGGAAGACGACGTACACCGACCCCGCACTGGAACGCTCGGCCTCGGCGACCGCGTCGAGCTCGGCCAGGCTGAGCACCGGCGGCTTCTCCAGCAGCACCGACTTGCCCGCGGCCAGCACCTCGATGGCGATCTCGGCGTGGCTGCCCGGCGGCGTCGTCACCGTGACCAGGTCGGGATCGACCGCGGCCAGCAGCTCGGTGACGCTGCCGAACGGCTTCGACCCGTGCTTGTCCGCGAGCGCCTGCGCGTTCGCGGCGACGATGTCGGCGACGCCGACCAGCGTCGTACGGCCGGTGCTCGCGAACGCCTCGGCGTGCCTCCGGCTGATGCCTCCGGCACCGACTACCGCGACCTTGAGCTGTGCTGTCACTTGGCGGCTCCCCGTACGGCGGCGTTCTGCTGCGCTGTCAGCGCCAGCCGCATGGTCTCGAAGGTGTGCTCCTGCGGCGCGGCCGTCGTCGTCCGCTCCTGGACGTCGCGGACGAGATCCGGGTAGTAGGTGAGCTCGACGTCGGAGCAGTCGATGTACTCGGTCTTCTCGCCGTCGACGACGAACAGGTGGTTGCCGCCGTCGCGGCCGCCGATGTCGACGTACTTGCGCAGCTCGATGTAGCCCTCGGTGCCGAGGATCATCAGCCGGCCGTCGCCCCAGGTGCCGAGGCCGGCCGGGGTGTACCAGTCCACCCGGATGTAGCCCTGGGCGTGGTCGCTGCGCAGCAGCAGGTCGCCGAAGTCCTGCAGCCCGGGCTTGTCCGGGTTGGCGAAGTTGCCGACCGAGCTGGTCACCACCTCGGCGGTGCGGGAATCGGTGTACCAGAGGAACTGGTCGATCTGGTGCGAGGCGATGTCGGCCAGGATGCCGCCGTACCGCTCCTTCTCGAAGAACCAGTCCGGGCGCCCGGCGTTGCCGCCGAGGTGGCCGCGGTCGCCGATCCGGTGCGGGCCGAGGCCGATGGTCTGGACGACGGTCCCGATCCGGCCCTCGCGGACCAGCTGGCCGGCCTTGATCGCCGAGGCGACCTCGAACCGCTCCGAGAACGTCACCGACCAGAACCGGCCACTGTCGGCGACTGCCTTCTCGATCTCGGCCAGCTGGTCGAACGTCACGCAGCCCGGTTTGTCGGTAACCACGTCTTTGCCAGCCCGCAGAGCGGCAACCGAGATAGGACCACGGCGGTCCGGGATCGCAGCGGTAACGATCAGATCGAGGTTGTCGCGAGCGATCAGCTCGTCCGGGTCATTGACGTATGGGACATCCGGATAGCGCTCGCGAACCTGTTGGGCGATTGCCGACGACGGATCGTCGGTTGACATCGCAACGAACTCAGCGCCTGACTTGACGAGTCCAGCGATCTGGCCGTTGACATGGACATGGTCCAGTCCGACGGCGGCGAAGCGGACGGGGTGGGTGGAGGTCAACGGAGTTCCCTTCAGGTGAACTTGTCGGGTGAGTCAACGAGAGGCCTGCAGCGCGGCGGCGTACTCCTCGGCCATCTGGTCGATGCCGTCGCTCTTCCACTTTTTGACCGCGCCGGCCCAGGCGGACACCGGTTTGCGACCCTGGATGATGTCGGAGGTCAATTGGTCGACTTCCTTGGTTATCTGTGAACCCTTCCGCACGTTTGCCTCGGAGTACAGCCCGGCCACCGGATTGGCCAGGGCGCTCGGACAGGTCAATTTCATCGCCTGGAAGGCGGCCTCGGCGCTCTCCTTCTTCTCCGGCAGAAAAATCGTCCACGGACTGTCAACGGTATACATGAGACCCAGCTGCGTCTCGCTGAAGCCGCGTTCGGTAAGTATCGGGTTGCCGTCGACAACTCGATGATGCACGGCCGGCAGGCCGAACTTGCGGAACAAGTACTCCCGAGTTCCGAAGGGTGCTGCCAAGAAGTTCAGGTAGGAGAGCAGCGTCTCAACCCTGTTCAAAGACTTCTTGCTGATCGCGGTGGTGCTCAGGTTGGGCGCCCCCAGCCAGATCCGTCCCGGCCCCGAACCGTCGTGCTTCGGAGGGGAGATGATCCCGATTCGGGCCCGCTGGTCAACCGCGGTCTGCAGGTAACTCGGCCACGCGCTCAACGTGTCCACTACCAGGGGACTCGAGCCGTTGCCGAACCGGACCTTGAGGTCCTGGTTCTGCCCGGTAAAGGCGTCGGGGTGGATGTAACCGGCGTTCCACAACTTGTGCAGGATCTGGAGCACCTCCTCGTGAGCGTCGTGTTCGAGGTAACTGACGACGGCCTTACCGTCCTCGCTCCACAAATTCGGGATGTCGTACATGTTGCGGACGAAGATCGTCGGTGCAGATGCCAGCGCGAAGCGGTTCTGGCGGCGGTCTGTCAGTGCCTTGCACAGCTCGGTGAAGTCGTCGGTGTTCTTGACCGAGGCTGAGACACCGCGCTGCTCCAGCAGGTCGGCGCGGCTATACAAGACGTTCGAACTGATCGCGCCACGCGGCACTGGTACGGCGAAGATCTGGTCGCCGAAGATGCAAGCGTTCCAGTGTTCGGCGGGCAGGTTGGCCAGATACGGGTACTTTCTGATGTTGTCGCCCGACAAGTGCGGAGTGAGGTCTGCGGCCTTGGTCCTCAGCAGCTGCGGGATCTGTGGCACGCCGCCGACCATGAAGACGTCCCCGAGTTGGTCGCCCGCGACGGATGTGGCGAACTTCTGGTTGTAGTCGACCGATGGAGTCAGGCTGACCTCGACCGGTGAACCGACCCGTCGGTTGAACTCCTGCCAGAACTTGTTCTGCTCCACTCGCGGAGGGACCGGCGTGTTGGTGAACGTCACGACGCTGATCGGCTCGCCGTCGCCGGGCGGCTCCGCGATCGCCCGGACCGGGTTGGTGGGGTACCGGACGAACGCGTCCGGGATCTTGTACTGGGCGCCGGCGAAGTCGGGCTTCACTCCGGTGTACGGGACGTAGGCAGGGCGGACCCGGGACTGCGGAGCGTTATTCTGAGCCGTGGTGCCGCCGCGGCCCTCGTTCGAGCAGGCGCCGACGACGCCGCTCAGTCCGAGGGCTCCGACGCCGCCCAGCAGGGCCCGGCGGCCGATCCGTGAATCACCAGTGCTCATGGTTCTGCCTTTCTCGTGTCAGCCCTTGACGGCGCCGGTCAGGACACCCTTGGCGAAATGCCGCTGGACAAACGGGTAGACGCACAGAATGGGAATGATGGAAATCATCAGAATGGCCATTTGAATGGAGGTTTGCGGCGGCAGTGCTTCACTCGCGCCGCCGAGGTCCTGGGCGCCGATTTCGACACCGTCGACGACGTACGTGCGCAGCACGAGTTGCAGCGGCCATTTGCTGGCGTCGTTCAGGTAGAGCAGGGCGCCGAAGAAGCTGTTCCAGTAGCCGACGCCGTAGAAGAGGCCGACCACGGCGACCACCGCCTTGGACAGCGGCAGGCCGATGTGCCAGAACAGTTTCCACTCCGAGGCGCCGTCGATCCGGGCCGAGTCGAGCACCTCACCAGGGAGCCCGACGAAGTACGCGCGGACCACGATCACGTTGAACGCGCTGACCGAGATCGGCAGGATGACGGCCCACAGGCTGTCCAGCAGACCGAACTGCTGGACCACCAGGTACGTCGGGATCAGGCCCGGGTTGAAGAGCAGGCTGACCAGGACCAGCAGCAGCAACGGCTTGTTGCCGAAGGTGCCGCGGCGGCTCAGCGCCCAGCCGAGCGTGCAGGTCAGGAACAGCGCGAGCGTCGTACCGACGGCGGTGATGAACGCGCTGATCAGCAGCGCCTGCGTCACCGTGCCGCCGGACAGGATCGACTTGTACGCCGACAGGTCGAACCCGTGGGTCGGGAACATCACGAACCCGCCGGCCTTGATCACCTGGTCCGGGGTGGCCAGGCTGGTCGAGATGACGCCGATGAACGGCAGCACGACGACCGCGCAGATCGCCAGCAGGAACACGGCCTTGATGATGCGTTCCGGCCAGCCCGGCATCGGCATGCCGCCGACCAGGATCTCCTTCTGCTTGCGGCTCATCCGCGGTACACCCCCTCCTCGCCGAGGCGGTGCGCGAGCTTGTTGGCCAGCAGCACCAGCGTCAGCGCGACCACGCTCTTGACCAGCCCGACCGCGGCCGCGACGCCCCAGTCGCCGCCGATGATGCCGTTGTTGTAGACGTAGGTGTCGAGCACTTCGCTCGCATCGACCCCGACGCCCTGCTGCTGCAGGATGATCTGCTCGAAACCGACCGTGAGCGAGTCGCCGAGCTTGAGGATCAGCAGCAGGATGATGATCGGTTTCAGGCCCGGCAGCGTCACGTGCCAGGTCTGCCGCCAGCGGCCGGCGCCGTCCGCGGCCGAGGCCTCGTACAGCGACTTGTCGATCTGCGAGAGCACGGCCAGGAACAGGATCGTCGCCCAGCCGGTGTCCTTCCACATCACCTGCGAGGTGAGCAGACCGCGGAACGCGTCGGCGTTGCCGATGATGTTCAGCGGGTCGTAGCCGTGGGCCCGCAACCAGTTGTTGATCATGCCGGTGCCGCCGAGGACCTGCTGGAAGACGGCGACCACGATCACCCAGGACATGAAGTGCGGGACGTAGATGATCGTCTGGACGATCTGGCGCAGCCGGTTCGACAGCAGGCTGTGCAGCACCAGCGCGACCACGATCGGGGCCGGGAAGACGATGACGGTCTGGATCAGCGTCAGCACCAGCGTGTTCTTGACCGCGTTCAGGAACTCCGGGTCGCCGTTGAAGACGGTGGTGAAGTTCTCGACGCCCGACCAGAGGCTCTGCCCGACGCCCAGGTAGGGCTGGTAGTCCTGGAAGGCGATGACGTTGCCCCAGAGCGGGTAGTACTGGAAGGCGAAGATGACCAGCATGCCGGGAACAGCCAGCAAGAGGACAGGATAATCTCGTCGTAAACGCTCGCGAAAGGAAAGTTTTCGGCTGCGGGCGGCATCGCTCATAGGCGCTCCCGGGGTCAATCAATAAAATGTGATCGATCCACTTCTGATCCGGTAGCTAACCGCAGCCTGTCCGACGATGTCAACCCCTCGGACCGGGATCGGACGGATGTCAGGTCAAACGTTGTAGAACCCAACCAGTGAACGGTTGGATCGGTTAACGTGTGTGTCGCAGCGGCGCTGCGGAGGGGAAGGTGTGCAGAGGTGGAGCAGAAACGGCCGGCGACGATCCATCAGGTGGCACGGCTGGCGGGGGTGTCGCACACGACGGTCTCGCGCTACCTGCAGGACGCCGACAGCCTGAAACCGAAGACCCGGGTCAAGGTCGAGTTCGCCGTCAAGACCCTCGACTACCGGCCGAACCTGGTCGCCCGCTCGATGCGCACCCGGCGGACCAACCGGCTCGCGATCGTGCTCGCCTCCGGCCCGCACTTCCCCGGCCGGCTGCTTGCCGCCGCGACCGAGACGGCGCACCGGGCCGGGTACCAGGTCGAGGTGGTCAGCGTAGAAGGCGGTTCGCGGGCCCGGTCGGCGCGGATCGAGGACCTGGCACGATCGGGTGCCGTCGAAGGGATCCTGGCGATCTCACCGACCGGCCTGAAGAGCCGCAAGCTGCGGCAGGTCCCGATCGTCGAGAGCGAGACGTACGACGACAAGCTGCGCGGCCTCGGCGAGCTCGCCGAGGCGTCCGAGGTGGTCGAGATCGTCGAGTACCTCGCGTCGCTCGGGCACCGGTCGTTCTTCCACGTCGCGGGGGACCAGGACTTCGCGTCGGCGCGGAACCGGAAAGCCGTTTACCTGGAGGCGATCGAGCGCCTCGGGCTGCGCTCGATCGGCGTGTACGACGGCGACTGGACGGCGCAGTCGGGGTACGACGCGATCGCTGCGCTGGCGGGTGATTGCGGGGTGACGGCTGTGGTCGCGGCGAATGATGTGGTCGCGATGGGGGTCGTGCGCGCGGCGCGGGAGCGGGGATGGAGCGTGCCGGACGACCTGAGCGTGTTCGGGTGGGACGACGAGGTGATGGGGAAGTTCGCGACACCGTCGCTGTCGACGGTCGCGGTGGACCGGGAGGCGCAGGGGCGGGACGCGATCCTGCGGCTGCTGGCGGAGATCAAGGACGAGCCGGCGCCGAAGGCGGCGGAGCGGGGGATCAACCGGCTGATCTTCCGGGAGTCCACGGGACCGGCGCCTGCGGTCTGAACGTCGTACCGGGCTGCTTGATCAGGCCAGGCGGTTGAGGACGTCCTCGTGCAGGCGGCCGTTGGTCGCGACGGCGTTCGCGCCGTTCGGGCCCGGCTTGCCGTCGACCGAGGTGAACTTGCCGCCGGCCTCGTCGACGATGATCGACAACGCCGCCATGTCGTACAGGTTGAGCTCCGGCTCCGCCGCGATGTCGACGGCGCCTTCGGCAACGAGCATGTACGACCAGAAGTCGCCGTACGCACGCGTCCGCCAGGCGTCGTCCATCAGGTCGGCCCACTGGTCGCGCTTACCGAGCTTGTCCCAGCCCTTCAGCGACGAGTACGACAACGAGGCGTCCTCGACCTTGCTCACATCACTCACCCGACAAGGCTGCGCCGACATCAACGCCCGCCCCGTCCACGCACCATCGCCGTACGACGCCCACCAACGCCGCCCGAGCGCCGGCGCCGACACGACACCGACGACAACCTGATCCTCGATCATCAAGCTGATCAACGTCGCCCACACCGGGACCCCGCGGATGTAGTTCTTCGTCCCGTCGATCGGATCGACCACCCAACGCCGCGGCCCCCAGCCGGTCGTCCCGTCCTCCTCACCGACGAACGCGTCCCGCGGGCGAGCCCGGCTCAGCGTCTTACGCATCACGTCCTCGACCCGCTTGTCGGCATCGCTGACCGGCGTCAGATCCGGCTTGGTCGCGACATGCAGGTCGAGCGCCTTGTAGCGATCCATCGTGGTCGAATCCGCGTCGTCAGCCAGAATGTGCGCGAGCCGCAGGTCGTCCGTGTGCGAAGGCATGCCGGAAGGCTACCTGCGATGGGCTCACGGTGGACGTGCGGTCCGGGGTGCGGCGGGGAGGCTACCCGCGATGGGCTCACCATGAGCGCGCGGTCCGGCGTACGGAGGGACGGCCGGTTACGGGCCCGAGCCGCGCCCGGCAGGCTGCGGCGCGCAACTGCCGGTCGGTGGGCCGACCTGCACCACTGATCAAGCACCCGTGACGAGCGCGTTCCACGCTCAGGGCGCCGCCCGAGTTCGGCTGTTCGGCGGGTTGATCAGTGGTGCATGTCGGAGCCGGGCGCGGCGGTGCACCGACTCCGAGTGGTCGCCGGCCACTAGGCTGATTGAACCGTTCTGGGTGGTTGAACGTGCAGTTAGTGTCAGTTCACTACGGCCGGGCCACGGGAGGCGTCATGTTCGAGCGCTTTGGGGATCTTCCTCTGCATGTGTTGGTGATCCATGCGGCCGTGGTGGTGCTGCCGGTGGCGGCGCTGACCGCGATCGTGTTCGCGCTGGTCCCGAAGTGGCGCTGGCTGCTGCGCTGGCCGGCGCTGCTGCTCGGCCTCGGCGGGCTCGTGGTCGCGTTCGTCGCGAAGGAGAGCGGCGAGGCGTTCCTCGCGGCGATCCCGGAGCTGGAGCCCGCGGTGAAGCTGCACCAGGATCGCGGCGACCTGCTGTTCTGGTTCGTGGTCGGCTTCGCGGTGCTGGTGGTGCTCGCGTTCGTACTGCTGGCCGGGCCGTCCGCGCTGGCGAGCGGAAAGGGCGCCAAGGCAACGAAGAGCCAGCCACTCGAGTGGGTGCTGAGCGCCGCGGTGGTTGTGGTCGGCGTACTGGTCATCTACCAGACGATCCGCACCGGCGACGCCGGCGCGAAGGCGGTCTGGGACGGACAACTCCCGCCGAAGTAGTCAGCCCTCCGACTGCCCGGCTTTCCAGTAGCCGCCGAAGTAGTGCGGCTTGCTGTCCCAGCCGAGCGTGCCGGTGAGATGCCGGCGGATGTCGCGCACGATGCTGGTCTCACCCGCCACCCACGCGTACGGCGTACCGTCCGGCAGGTCGGCGGAGCGGACCGCGTCGGCGAGCCCGCCGCCGACGCACCATTCGACCTTCACCTGCGCGGCGGTCTCGAACTCGCGCACGTCCTCCGCGTGCGGCACCTGAATGAACACTCGCGCCACCGCCACCGCCTCCGCGGGCAGCGCCGAGATGATCGACGCGAGCGCCGGCACCGCGGTGTCGTCCCCAACCAGCAACTGCCAGTCGGGCCTGCGCGGCATGTACTGGTAGGCCTTCGGGTTGTCGCCGATCTCCGGCCCGATGATCCCGAGCCGGCTCCCCGGCGCGGCCGACAACGCCCACGCCGCCGCCGGGCCCGCGTCCCCGTGCAGCGCGAACTCGATGTCGATCTCCTCGCCGCGCTGCGCCCGGATCGTGAACGTCCGCATCACCGGCCGCACGTCGTCGGCCATCTCGCGGTAGACGCCGTACCAGTCCTCCGCAGGCGGAAGCACAGGCTCGGCCTGCCCCGGCTGCGCGAGCAGGATCTTGATCCGCTGATCGAACCCACCGGTCTCCAACGTCGAGCACCCGGCCAGCGTCACCGTCAGAAACGACGGGCTGGTACGCCGTACGCCGGTCACGGTCCCCATCACCACGGTGGGCATCAGACCGCCTCGAGCGCGAGAACGGACTGGAGGTCAGCCTGGTCGGCGCCCGCTGTCAGCGGCGGACGCGTCGACGTCCTGTCGTGGATCGGCTCACTGCGCATACTCCAATCGTAGCCTTAGGTAAGGCTAGCCTCACAAGCGCTGTCCCAGTCGGCGGCGGGACCTCCAGCTGCAGCCCGGCTCGGGGCAGGCATCAGGTCGGGCCGGGGGCCGTCGCGGCTGCTCAGGTCGGGTCGGGGCGACCCTCTCGGCTGGCGAGGAGGCGGCGGAAGGAGGCGACGCGTTCGGCGTCCACGCGGCCTTCGGCGACCGCCTCGTCGAGGCCGCAGCCAGGGTCGGACTCGGAGTGGCCGCAGGCGCGGGGGCAGTTGGCGGTTTCGTCGGCGAGGTCGGGGAAGGCGTGGATGAGCTGGTCCGGTTCGACGTGGGCGAGGCCGAACGAGCGGATGCCGGGGGTGTCGACGATCCAGCCGCCCTCGGGGAGGCGGAGGAGGAGGGCGCTCGTCGAGGTGTGGCGGCCGCGGCCGGTGTTGTCGTTGACGACGCCGATCGCGCGGTTGGTGCCGGGGACCAGCGCGTTGACGAGGGTCGACTTGCCGACGCCTGAGTGGCCGACCATCACGCTCGTGCGGTCGCGGAGTTGTTCGTTGAGGTCGTCGAGGTTCCCGCCCTGCTGCGTCGCGACGGACTCGACACCGAGCGGCCGGTACGTCGAGAGCAGGGGCTCGGGATCGGCGAGGTCGGTCTTGGTCAGGCAGAGCAGCGGGCGCATGCCGGCGTCGTACGCCGCGACGAGGAAGCGGTCGATCAACCGCGTGCGCGGCTCCGGGTTGGCGACCGCGACGACGATCACCAGTTGGTCGGCGTTCGCGACGAGCGGGCGCTCGACCGGGTCGTCGTCGTCCGCTGATCTGCGCAGCAGGGTTGTCCGGGGGAGGACCTCGACGATCCGCGCCAGCGTGCCCTCGGCGCCGCTCGAGTCGCCGTCGAGCTTGACCCGGTCGCCGACGATCACACCCTTTCGCCCGAGCTGCCGCGCCTTCATCGCGGTCACCACGCGGTCGCCCTCACCGACCCAGGTGGTGTACCGCCCGCGATCACGCGTGATCACGAACCCGGTCACCGCGTCCTCGTAGGCCGGCCGATCCTTCGTCCGCGGCCGAGTCCGCCGCTTCGGCCGGTCGTACTTGGCCTCCTCGTCGTACCGCGACATCAGCAGCTCACCTGTGCAGAAGAACGCATCAGGCGACCAAGCCCGACCACAGCTCGGGGAACTCCGGCAAGGTCTTCGCGGTTGTTGCGATGTTTTCGATCTCGATGCCTTCTACGGCGAGGCCTAGTACCGCGGCGGCGTGGGCCATGCGGTGGTCGTTGTAGGTGGCGAAGACGCCGCCGTGCAAGGGCTTCGGGCGGAACTCGAGGCCGTCGGGGGTTTGGGAGACGTCGCCGCCGAGGGCGTTGAACTCGGTTTCTAGGGCGGCGAGGCGGTCGGTTTCGTGGTTGCGGAGGTGGGCGATGCCTCGGAAGTAGGAGGGGCCGTCGGCGAGGGCGGCGATGGCGGCGAGGACGGGGGAGAGTTCGCCTACTTCGCTGAGGTCGAGGTCGACTGCGGAGATGTGGCCGGTGCCGCGGACGGTGAGGTCGCCGTCGGACAAGGTGACCTCGGCGCCGAAGCGGGAGAGGAGGTCGGGGAGTTGACCGCCGGGCTGGGTTGTCGATGTCGGCCAGTTGGTGACTGTGACCGTGCCGCCGGTGACGACCGCCGCGGCCAGGAACGGGGCGGCGTTGGAGAGGTCGGGCTCGATGGCCGTGTCGAGGGCGCGGATCGGGCCGGGGGCAACGATCCAGCGGTTGGGTTCGGAGTCGTCGACGGTGACGCCGCGTTCGCGGAGCATGGCGATCGACATGTCCAGGTGCGGCTGGGACGGGACAGGCTTGCCGTCGTGGCGCAGGTCGACGCCCTCGTTGTAGCGCGCGCCGGCGAGCAGCAGGGCGGAGACGAACTGCGACGAGCCGGAGGCGTCGAGGGTGACCTCGCCGCCGCGGACCGAGCCCGAGCCGTTCACGGCGTACGGCATCCGGCCGGTGCCGTGGTCGTCGATCTCGACGCCGAGCGTGCGCAGCGCGCCGAGGATGACGTTCATCGGGCGCTCCCGCGCGTACGGGTCGCCGTCGAAGGAGACGATGCCGTCGGCGAGCGCGGCGACCGGCGGGACGAAGCGCATCACCGTCCCGGCAAGGCCGCAGTCGACGGACGCCGGGCCCTTCAGCGATCCCGGGGTCACCGTGACCAGGCCGTCGTGCTCGGTGATGCCGACGCCGAGCGAGACCAGGGCGGCCTTCATCAGCGCGGTGTCCCGGGCGGCGAGCAGGCCGGAGAGGGTGGAGGGCCCGTCCGCGAGCGCGGCCAGGATCAGCGCGCGGTTGCTGATCGACTTCGATCCGGGCACGGTGACCCGGCCGTTGACAGCCCCGGCCGGGCGCGGTGCCGGCCAGCCCTCTGACGTCCCCATTGCACTCCTCAAGCGAATTCCGATGTCGCTCAAGAGCCTAGGGCATGGCCACCGAACGCCGTCGCGCTCTGTCCACAGGTCGCCCGGACAGCAGAAAACCGGCCCCCGGAAGAAGATCCGGAGGCCGGTTGTCCACAGGTTCTAGATGAACGGCAGCTCGGCGCGCGCGGTCTGTGCAGCGAGCTTCGCCTCGCGGCGGGCCGTCTTCGCCAGCTGCTTGGTCTCGCGCTTCGCGAGCTTCGCGCCGCGCTTGGTCTCCCGCTTGGCCGCCTTCGCGCCGTGCGACGCACGCCAGACCAGCCCGGGCTGACCCTCGGTGTCGACCGCCGCGAGCAGCAGCCCGCCGAACAGCCCGAGGTTCTTCATGAACTGGACCCGCTGCACCTGCTTGGCCTGCTTGTCCTTCTCCAGCCAGAACGGGTGCCCGGCCATCGTCGTCGGCACCAGCGAAGCAGCCAGTACGGCGGCGCCGACGCGCCGCCCCCTGCCGCTGGCCAGCGCGAGCCCGCCGAGGACCTGGACCGCGCCGTTCAGCCGGACGAGGTTCGCTGTCGTGTCAGGGATCCGGTCGCCGACCTGCGGCGGCGCGACCCGCTTGGCCAGCGGCACCAGGCGGTCCGTCACCGGCTGCGCCTTCGGAACCAGCGGCTCCGGGTTGCGCACCTGGTTGGCGCCCTGCACGACGAAGATGATGGACAGCAACGGCCTGGCCAGTGCGCGCACGACAGTCATGGCTCCTTCTTACATCGTCCGGCAAACCGATCTGGGCACCAGGTACCCGTGTGTCTCCGGCTCAACCCCTCAGACCGGGCAGCCGTCCGGGCCGCAGGTCGCGTCGTCGGTGCTGCCGGGGGCGGTGATCAGCGTCACCGGCTTGCGGTCGGCGGCCGCGCGCCGCAGGGCTTCCTGGAAGACCTCGGTCGGCTGGGCGCCGCTGACGCCGTACTTGTCGTCGATCACGAAGAACGGGACGCCGTTGGCGCCGTACGCGAGGGCCTGGGCCTGGTCGGCGGCCACCTCCTGCTCGTACGCCGTACTGGCGAGGACCGCGGCGACGCGGTCGGCGGGGAGGCCGCACTCGGTGGCGAGGGCGGTCAGCGTCGCGTGGTCGCCGACCGGGAGGCCGTCGGTGAAGTAGGCCTTCAGCAGGCGCTCGTTGAGGCGGGCCTGGGTGTCGGCCGGGACCTCGCCGGAGGCGCCGAGCTCGCGGGCCAGGTGGAGCAGGCGGTGCGCGTCGACGGTGTTCGCGGACTTGGCGATGCTGAAATCGAAGTCGAGTCCGTGCTCGCGGGCGACGGTGGTGACGTGCTCGTTGGCCTGGAGGCCCCACTCGCGACCGCGGCCGTACTTCTCGCCGAGGCGGGTGGCGAGGTCGCGGGGGTCGTCGTTGGTGGCGTCGGGGTCGAGTTGGAAGCTGTGGAAGACCACCTCGGCCTGCTCGCCGGAGGCGGTCAGGGCCTCTTCGAGCCGGCGCTTGCCGATGTAGCACCAGGGGCAGACGACATCGGACCAGACATCAATACGCATAAAGAGTTTCAAGAGCTGTGGTGGGGGTTCTATTCCCACAGCAGAGGAGCAGGTGCCGAGTGGCACCTGCTCCTCTGGTGATTTTCAGCGGGCAGCGCGTTCGATCAGGTTCGTCACCTTCTCCGGCTGGGACAGTGCGACCAGGTGGGAGGCGTTGACCTCGACGATGGTCGCCTTCGCGCGCTTGGCCATGAAGCGTTCGCCGGCCGGCGGGATCGCCTTGTCGCCGGTCGCGACGACCGCGTACTTCGGGAGGTTCGCCGGGGCCGACTTCGCGACCGTCTCGCCGAAGACCGAGGCCGAGACCGGGCGCTGGGACGCACCGAGCAGGGCGGCCTGCTTGCGGGGGAGGTCCGCGGCGAAGACCTGGCGGAAGGACTCGGGCTTCATGACCAGGTCGGCGCCGCCGGCGTACGTGATCGTGTTGGTGGTGTCCGGGCCGATCTCGCTGCCGGGGTACTTCGCGGTCAGGTCGCCGAGGTTCTCGCCGGCCTGCGGGATGTACGCCGCGACGTAGACCAGCGACTTGACGCCGGGGGCGCCGGCGAGCTGGGTGATCAGCGCGCCGCCGTACGAGTGGCCGACGAGCACCTTCGGGCCGGGGATGCCGGCCAGGACGCCGGTCAGGTACGTCGTGTCGGTCGCGATGCTGCGCAGCGGGACCGCCGGTACGACGACCTGGTAGCCGTCGCGCTGGAGGCGCTCGGACACCTCGTTCCAGCTGGAGCCGTCGGCGAAGGCGCCGTGGATCAGGACGACGGTCGGCTTCGGGGTGGTGTGGTGGGCGGGGCCGGCGGCGGCAGTGGTGACGCCGGCGGTCAGGAGGGCGGCGGAGGCGACACCGGCGACGGTGGCGAGGAAGCGGCGACGGGTGCTCACTTGTCCGCACCTGCCTCGACCGCGCTCGCGACGAACTCGGCGACGGCCAGCGGCTGCGAGACCGCGACCGCGTGCGAACCGTCGACCTCGGTCACCTTGGCGCCGATCCGCTCGGCCATCCCGCGCTGGGCCACCGGCGGGATCGCGTTGTCGGCGGTCGCGACCAGGTAGTAGCTCGGCAGCCGCTTCCAGCTCGCCGGGCCCGACTTCTCCTCGAAGGCCGAGGCCGCGATCGGCCGCTGCGAGCGACCCATCACCAGCGCCTGACCGGCCGGTACGTCGGCCGCGAAGATGTGCTGGAACTTGTCCAGGTCGATCCCGAGGTAGGTCTGCTCACCGAACTGGTGCGGTACCAGCGAGGCGCCGAAGTCGTTGGCCGGGTAGTTGGCGAGGTGCTCGAGGATGCCCTCGTTCTCCTCCAGCGCGAACGCGGTCACGTAGACCAGGGCGACGACGTTGTCGGCGTCGTTGGCCGCGGAGGTGATCACCGCGCCGCCGTAGGAGTGGCCGACCAGGACGACCGGGCCGTCGATCTCGCGGGCCAGCGCCGCGACCTTGGCGCCGTCGGCGGCCGCTCCGGCCAGGTCGTTCGGTACGGCGATCGCCGTGATGCCGCGGTTCTCCAGCTCGGCGATCACGCCGGCCCAGCTGCCACCGTCGGCGAAGGCTCCGTGCACCAGCAGCGCGGTGGGGTTCTTCTCGCTCATCTCTCGTCCTCGGTTCTCGTTCGCGGTTTTCGTTGTGCCCCTAGAAAACCGCTCCGGGGCGGTTCGCCGGATCGACCGAAAACAGGAACTTCACCACCCCCAGGCCAGGCTCAGGCCGGGGTGGTGCACCCAAAACTCATGCGTTCGGGGGAGCGCTGAACCGCTGGAGGACCAGACGGGTGAGCTGGACGCGTGAGTTCACGTCGAGCTTGCTGAAGACGTTGCGCAGGTGGGTGCCGACGGTGCTGGCCGACAGCACGAGCTCCTCGGCGGCGGACCGGTTGGTGTGGCCGTCCGCGACGAGCAGCGCGACCTTGCGCTCCATCGGCGTCAGCGCCTCCCAGCCGGACTCCGGCCTGGTCGGTACGGCGGACCAGCGGCGTCGCCGTACGCCCGCTGCTTGCAGAACAGCCTGCACCGGTACGGCGAGCGCTGTGGCGCCCAGCTGGGTGTAGGAGTCGAGCGCACGCTCCAGCGCGGCGATGGCGGTACTACGGTCGCCGTGCTCCAGCTCGACTCGCCCGTGGAGCTCGTCAGCGGCTGCTGCGAGGAGGCGGCGGTCGCTGGTGCGCAGGTCGTCGGCTGCGCTGGCCAGGGCGGTCAGGTCTCGGTCGCTGGCCGCGGCCACGAGTGTGGCCGCACTGGTGGCGGGCGTAGCCGCTGCCTGCTCGGCCAGGAGCCCAGCGACTGTCTGCGCGGCGACCGGCGCCGAGGCGCCAAGTGAGACCGTTGCAGCGCGGACCAGCAACTCCAGCCGGAGCGGGTGATCCAGGGGAGTGGTGAGCAGCCGTGAGGCTGCAGAAGCGTCGCCATCGGCCAGTGCGAGCAGGGCTCGGACTGGTTCGTCCGGGACCTTGCGGGCAGCCGCTAGATCACTCTGGAGCACAGCGATCAGCGCGAGGACCTGTCGGGCCATCGGCTCGACCGACGGCTCGTGGAACTCAGCGGACCAGCGGAGACTGGCTCGGGCCGCTTCGCCCGCCGCCGGGAGGTTGCCGACAGCAAGCTCCAGCTGGGCCCGCAGCAGGGCGACCTGTGGTGCCAGCCAGGAGTCACCGGGCAGGCCTTCGGAGAGCCGCTGGAGAGCGGCGGCTGGTTCGCCTGCGTGGGCACGGCTGAACAGCTCCGCCAGCTCGACCCGCACGGCTGGTGGCGCACCGACAGAGTCACCGGCGGTTGAGCGGGCGACGGCGTACGCCTGCGCGGCCTCGGAGAAGCGGCCTGCGGCTGCTGCCTGCTCGGCTCTGGCGAGCTGGAGGACAGCCGATGCCACAAGGTCATCTGTCGGGAACGGCTCGGCTGCCCCGGCCAGTACTTGGTAGGCCGTCAGGCGGTCGGCCAGCGGGCTCGATGCTCCGGGAACGGTGAGGCGAGAGGGGTCGAGCGCGCCCGTGGCCCACTCGTGCGGAGCGAGCAGCAGCCTGACTCGCGCTGTCAGCTCCGGTGTGATCGGGCCCTGGTACAGCGCGGTCCCACCGACCAGGTCGTCGGCGAAGGCCCGTGCCGCGTCGTACTGACGGGCGACCAGCAGGATCTCGACCACGTCCGCGCCGACCTCGCCGCGGATCGCCTGGTCGACCGGAGTCAGCTCGAACGTCTCCTGAATCACCGACATCGCGGTGATCGACATGGTGCTGAGCAGGTCTCGCGCAGCCGTGCGGAGCGTGCTGATCGCGCTCAGGTCGCCCACAGCGGCCGTCGCCAGGATGTGGGGCGCCGCGGCGGACGCGCCCTGCTCGGTCAACAGCAGCTGGTCAGCCACCGCCGAGTGCAGCGCCCGCTGGGCCGACGGCGGCACATCAGCCAGTACGGCGGCCCGCAGCAGCTCGTGCCGGAAGGTCAGGTGGGCGCCGCTGTCCGCCAGCAGCCCAGCACGGATCGCCTCGTCCAACGGCTCGGCCAGGCGCGCGACACCCTCACCCATCAGCGCAGCGACGTCCTCCAGCCGGAACTCGCTGCCGAACACAGCAGCAGTTCGCAGCAACGACCTGGAGAGCTCAGTAGTGCCAGCGGTCCGTCGGCGAACGCCCTCGACGAGCCCGGCGGGCAGCGGGCCCTGCGGCGACTCATCCGCCAGGTAGAGGCCTGCGACAACCTGCTCGACCAGGAACGGGACGCCCTGGGCGCCTCCGAGCCGCACGGTCAGCGCAGCATCGACCGGCTGGTTCAACCGATCAGCAGCGATCTGCAGCACCGCCTCGGTGTCCAGCGGAGCCAGCTGCACCAGATGCACCGGCAGCTGATCGCCCAGCGCATCGACAAGCTGGTCGGTCACCCCACCCGGCGCCGGACGCGTGGCCAGCAGCCACATCACCCGCCGGTCAGCCAGCCGCGACACCACCACCCGCAGTACGAACCCGGTCAGCGGGTCCGACCACTGCGCATCGTCCAGCACCACCAGCGCGGCCGTCCCTGCGAGCCGCTGACCGATGAGGTCGGCCAGCCGTTCAGCCAGCCACAGCGGCTGCGTGTTGAGCGCAGCCAGCTCCAGGAAGTGCTCGGTCCCGATCAGCGGCTCCTTGCCGGCCCGCAGCGCCGGAGCAAGCGAGGCCAGCGGACTGATGTTGTCCGTCTGGTGCGCCGTCGCCGTAGCGACGAGCATCCCGTGCCGCTCAGCCTGTTCGACCGCCGCATGCAGCAGCGCCGACTTCCCGATGCCCGGCTCGCCGGTCACCACCGTCAGCGAAGCAGCACCCTGATCCGCCGCGCGCATTGCCTCCAGCAACCGGCCCAACTCAGCCGAGCGCCCACGCAGCGGATCCATGGCCACTTTGTACCACTAGGCGCAGCGGCGAACAGCCAGCAACGCATAGACCCGCGCGCAGTGCAGCACCTCGGCCAGCGCCACGTGCTCGTCCGTCGCGTGGGCTACCCGGACGTCACCAGGCCCGTACTGCAACGTCGGTACGCCGGCAGCGGCGTACTGGCGCAGGTCCGACCCGTACGGCCCGCCGCGGACCTCAGCAGCACCAGCACCCGTGTCCGCGATCGCCTGCAGCGTGTCGGCGAGCAGCGGGTCGCCCTCCGGCAGCAGCCCCGAGGCGAACACCCCGCCGGGCCAGCTGACCTTCACCGGGTGGTCCCGCAGCCAGTAGTCCTTCTCGCACGCCGCAGCAACAGCCTCCTCGAACGCAGCGCGCGCCTCCTCGACCGGCTCACCCAGCCGTACGCCGTACCGGCCCTCGGCCACCAGTTGGTCGGGCACTGTGCTCGCCCAGTCGCCGGAGCTCACCCGGCCGATCGACAGCGGGTTGGCCAGGTCCAGGTGCGCCAGCAGCGGATGCGGCTCTCGGTTGCGCAAAGCCTCGAGCTCGCGCAGCGCGGCGTGCACGGGCTCGAACTTCTCGATCGCGCTCACGCCGCGGGTCCGGGTCGAGCCGTGCGTGGCCAGCCCGGCGACCTCCAGCCGGAAGGTGAGCGAGCCGGCGTTCGCGGGGATCACCGTGCCGGCGGTCGGCTCCGCGATCAGGCAGGCCGCGCCGGTGTGCCCGCGGCGCAGCGTCGCGAACGTGCCGAGGCCGCCGTCCTCCTCGCCGACCACCGTGTGCACGGCCAGCGGGCGCCGCAGCTCGATGCCTGAGGCAACAACCGCGCGGACCGCACCGAGGATCGCCGCGATCCCGGCCTTCATGTCGCAGGTGCCGCGGCCCCACATGATCCCGTCCGTGACGCGGGCGGAGTACGGGTCACCGTCGGGCCAGAGCGCGAGGTCACCCGGCGGTACGACGTCGACGTGCCCGTTGAAGATCAGTCCTGATGTCCCGTCGCCGAGCGTCCCGACGCAGCCCCAGGCGTCGGTGCGCGCAACCTCCATCCCGGGGAACGCGGGATCACCGACAATCGCCGGCAGGTCGAACTGCCAGTGGTCGACCGTCATTCCGAGCGTGCTCAGCCGCCCGGCCACCCACTCCTGGGCCACGTTCTCCTCGGCGGTCCCGTCGACACTCGGGATCTGCACCAGTTCGCGCAGCTCTTCGACGATCAGGTCGTCGTCCAGTGCCGCCAGCACGGCCCGCTCCACGTCAGCACTCATGGCGCACATCATGCACCGGCACGTCGCCCATCACCTCTCAAGTACCAGCCACCTTTCGGGGGTCGGGACTTGAGAGGTAGGGGGCGACGTGGCTTTCAAGTACCAGCCACCTGTCGGGGGCTGGTACTTGAGACGGGCGTGCGCTAACTCACGGCGTCAACCGGTGCAGGTCGCGCGGGAACAGCGTGACCTCCCGGACGTTCTCCGCGCCGGTCAGCCGCGCGACGAACCGCTCCAGCCCGATCGCGAACCCGCCGTGCGGCGGCATGCCGTGCTTGAACGCCTGCAAGTACGAGCTGTACGCCGGCGCCTCGGCCGACTCGCCTCTGGCCTCCAGCGCCGCCACGTAGTCGCTGTAGCGGTGCAGCCGCTGCCCACCGGTGACCAGCTCCACGCCGCGGAACAGCAGGTCGAAGGAGTTCGACCAGGTCGGGTCCGACGGCTGCGGGTGCGTGTAGAACGGCCGCTTCACCATCGGGTAGCCCTCGACGGCCACGAAGTCGCTGCCGTGCTCCCGCAGCGCCCACTCGCCCAGTGCCCGCTCGTCGGCCGGCGACAGGTCCGGCTCGCCCGGGTCGGCCCCAGCCAGCTTCAGCGCCTCCGAGAAGTGCAGCACCGGTACGTCGACCGGGATCTCCGGCAGCTCGACGCCGAGCCGTTCCAGCGCCGTACCGGCTCTGGAACCGACAGCAGCGAGCATGCCTGCCACTACCTCGCGCAGCACCGCCAGCACGTCGCGGTGGTCGTTGATGAACCCCAGCTCCGCGTCCAGCGACACGTACTCCGCCAGGTGCCGCACTGTGTCGTGCGGCTCGGCCCGGAACACCGGACCGACCTCGTAGACCCGCTCGAAGACACCGACCATCGTCTGCTTGTAGAACTGCGGCGACTGCGCCAGGTACGCCGGACCGCCGAAGTAGTCGAGCGCGAACACGTTCGCGCCGGACTCGGTCGCCGTACCGACGATCTTCGGCGTCTGGATCTCCGTGAAGTCCAGCCCGTCCAGCGTGCTCCGGAAGCCGTGCAGCGCAGCTGCGGCGACCTCCCAGCCGGCCCGGACCGCCGGGTGCCGCAGCGCGACCGGCGCGTTGTCCAGCACGACCGGCAGCCCTGCGCCGACCGCCGGACGCCACAGCTCGATCGGCGGCGTACGGGCCGGTTCGGTCAGCGGGACGATCACCGGGTCGACCAGCTCGGCCCCACCGGGCGCCTGCGGGTTGGCGGCGACCGTACCGGTCACCTGGACGACGGTCTCCTCGCTGAGCTCGTCCAGCTGCTCCTGAGCGCCCTTGAGCACGATCTGGGCCAGGCCGGAGCGGTCCCGCAGGACCAGGAAGCTGACCGCGGCCAGCCGTCGTCTTCGGTGCACCCAGCCGGCCACCGTGACGGTCTGGCCCACTGCTGAGGGGATCTCGTGGTTGAGAATGCGCATCGCTGTTTTCACCTCCGTCGGATTGCTCGAACCCCGGAGGTGTGGGCGAAGGGGACTCGCGGTGCCACCACACCTTCACCGAGCGATGCTCGGCCTCTTGCTACGCATTCGCTCAGGAGTGTCTTCACGGCCGGGCCTGTACGTCGCCTTCGCAGCTACCGGCGACTCTCTCCAGCACAGGTGTCCGGCGCTACTCGGTTCCGTCAGCGCGAACATCCACCAGCCTAGGGCGCACCAGGCACAGCGCCAAACCTGTTCAGCGCTTGCCGTGCCCGGTCGGCGGGATCTGCGCCGTGTCAGTGTCGTACCGGCCCGGGGTGGTCGCCTTGACGGTGATCTGGTTCTTCACGCCGCCGCCGGGCCAGGCGGCCCACTCGGTGTTCAGCGCCTTGGTGTAGTTGTCCGTGGAGCAGGTGGCCTGCCGGACGTCGGTCGAGCGCGAGCAAGTCCAGCCCTTGGCGATGTAGGTGACCAGGCTGACGTTCCGGCCCCAGGTGATGTCCAGCGTGACCGGACCGGTCGTCCCGCTCAGGTCGAGGAACCTGTTGTAGACGAACGGGTTCGGGTCGTTGTGCGGGTCCGGGGTGAGGATGCGCAGCAGCGACTCGTCCATCCGGACCGGTGCCAGCGTCTCGGAGTCGGTGTCGTGCAGCAGACCGGCCGTCGCCGTCACCGTGTACGTCCGGGCCGCAACAGAGCCACCGGCCGGTACGGCGAAGTCGGCGGGCAGCGGAGCCGGCTTGGTCGGCGTCGTCGACGTACAGGTCCTGGCGGCCTGGTTGCACTTCCAGCCGGCCGGGCTGGCGGCCAGCGGCCATTCCAGCGAGGCGCCGTACGTCAGCTTGAGCGTGACGCCGGTCCGGTCGGTGCCGGGGGCCACGGTGATCGTGCGGAAGTAGCGGTCCGGGTCGGTCTTGCGGACGGCCAGCTTCAGCAGGTTCTCGTCGAGGCGCGGGGGAGCGGTCAGCGTCGCGGAGTCGTCGTCGTACAGGCGACCGGACTTGCCGGAGACGGTGAACGTGCGGTCGGCGACCGAGCCGCCGGTGGGCTCGGTGAACGTCATCGGGAGCACCGGCGGCGCCGCCGGATCGACAGCCGTGCAGCTGCCGCTCTTGCCGTCGGCGGCCTTGGTGCAGGTCCAGCCCGCCGGGCTCCCGGTCAGCGGCCACTGCAGGGCGTTGCCGTACTTGATGCCGATGACCACAGGGTTCGTGTTGTTCGCCGGGACCTTGATGGCCACGGTGGCGCGCAGCCCGGCCTCCCGCTCGGCGCCGCTGCGCGCCCACGGCCCGTACGCCGCTGGGCTGCCGCCACCCAACGCCGCGCCGCCGCGCGCCGGGCCGCCCGTCGACGGGCTACCGCCGCCGGTGGGCAGGCTGATCGTCAGCAGGCCCTCGTCGAGGATCGGTGTGGTCGGCGACGGCGGTGTCGGCACCGGGGTCGTCGGGGCGCTGGTGGGTGCGCTCGTCGGCGCAGTGGTCGGCTCTGCCTGAGTCGGCTCGGGCTGGCTCGGCTCCGGTTGCGTCGGCTGGGTGGCCGGCGGCTTCTGCGTCGGCGGCTTCGCTGACGGCGGCACCGGTGGTGGCGGGGGCGCCTGCGTGGGCTGCTGCGACGGCGGCTGGTCGATCGCTGCCGGAGGCGCCTCGCCACCGGTCAGCGCGAGCGCGGCCATCACCGCTGCCGCCACGACCACGACAGCTCCGCCGGCGCTGAGCGCCGTACGGGTGCTGTTCTCGGTGGCCTTCTGCCACCCGGTGACGAAGAAGCCGACCAGCCCGACCTTCACGCCGGAAGCAGCGGCCAGGTAGCCAAGGCCCGCCGTGCCCAGCAGGGCCGGAGCGAGCAGCGCCGGCAGCGCGCTGTTGACCTCGACCAGCTCGAGGTAGACCGCGGTGCACTTGGCGCACTCGTCCAGGTGCTCGCGGACGTTCCGGTTCTCGCGCTTGGTCAGGCCGCCACGGACGTAGGCGCCCAGGCGCTCGGTGGTCCAGCGGCAGCGGTCTCCGGCGACGTCGGCCAGGTGCTGCTGCAGGTACGCCTGCCGGAGGCCCTCACGAGCCCGGTACGCCAGGGCGGAGACGCCGTTGGCGGTCAGGCCGAGCAGGGGAGCGATCGCCGCGGGCTTCTCGCCCTCGACCTCGGTGTGCCACAGCACGGCCTGCCAGCGCTCCGGCAGCGAGGCGAACGCCTTCGCCGCCGCGCCGCTCTCGAAACCGGTCACCGTCGGGTCGTCGAACCCCTGCGGTTCCCGCTCGTACGCCGCGATGTCGTCGGTCGAGGTGACCTTGCGCCCGGCCCGGATCCGGTCCACGTGCACCCGGCGGACGGTCGTCAGCAGGTAGGCGCGGAAGGAGACGTCCGGGCCGCCGCCGTTGCGCAGGGCATCGAGCACCTTCGCGAACGCGTCACTGGCCAGGTCGTCGGCGTCGTTGGCCGGGACCAGCTGCCGGGCCATCCGCTCGGCGGCCTGGTGGTGCCGGGCGAACAGCTCGCCGTACGCCTCGAGGTCGCCCGAACGCACGCGCGCGATCAGCTCCGCGTCGCTCGGCACTTCCTCCATCGAGGCTCTCCCCCTGCTGTCATCGAGTCGTCACAGTCTGTCACAAGTTGCCGAGGACAAGACTCCTCTGATTGACGACCGCGGCCAGTCAGAGGTTACGGAAAAAAATCTCTGAAATCTGCGTCATGAACCCGTCATCACGCTGTCTCTCCCTCAGAACGACGCTTCCGGCCACCTGGTCGGGAGGCTGAAAGGGCTGCGTGAAGGAGGGTCATGTCGCTGTACGCGGACATCCGCCGGCGGTTCGACTCGCTGCGCGGCCCGAACCTGGCGGGGTCGCTCGCCCGGGACCGGCCGGAAGCGTCGTCAGCAGCGCAACCGTGCGGAAGGAGGGAGCCGCACGGCACAGCTGGTTTCGACCGGAGTGCCTACCTCGCGATCGCCGAGGCGCTCCAGGACGGAGCCGACGTCGTGCCTGCGAGTGACGAGGTCGGCCGCCAGCTGGCGGCCGACGGAGTCTCGCTGCTCGAGGCACTTGATGGACTGAGTGCGTTGTACCGCTCGATCGCCGGGGGCGAGCCGGCTTTCGCCGCGGTACGCGCACTCAGTTCCAGCTGGGCCGAAGCGTCACTCATCTACCTGCACTCGCTGAGTTGCGAGGACCCGCTGACCGGGCTGTCCAGCCTGGCCCACCTGCGGTCCCGGCTCGGCGAGATCTACCGGGAGGCCGATCTCCGTGGAACTTCCGTACCGGCGACCCACGCACTGGTGGTGGTCGAGCCGCTCAACCCGCCCGGCACCACGCCGTTCGACCGCGAGCTCCGGCTCGTCGACGTCGCGGAGTGCCTCCGGATCGTGTTCGCGGGCGGTGACGTACTGGGTCGCCTCGGCTCACACCGCGCGGCGGCGCTCGTCGATCGCGAGCCGAACCTGCCGGACCAGGTCGCGACGGTCCGAGCCCTGATCACCCAGTGGCGGCTCGACACCGACGAGCCGCAGCTGGCCCGGATCTGGATCGAGGGACTGCCGGCCTCCGACGCGATGGCCGTGCGGCTGCTGGACGAACTGACCCGGCGCTAGAGCTTGCGCCCGGACGTCTACAGGGGGATGCCCGGGCGCGACAAGCAGGCGGTGGATCGCCGATCACGGGGTCGGCGATCCACCGCCGCTGTGCGTTGCGTCGTACGGCGAACTGTCGGTGGCTGTCGCTAGGCTGATCTGCATGTGTGGCCGTTACGCGAGCAGCCGGGACCCCTCCGACCTGGTGGTCGAGTTCGAGATCGCCGCGGGCAACGTGAAGGAGTCCGTGCAGGAGCTGCCGGACAACTACAACGTCGCGCCGACCGACCCGGTGATCGCCGTGGTCGAGCGGAAGAACCGTGAGCAGCCCGACCAGGTGGTCCGCAAGCTGACCACGGTCAAGTGGGGCCTGGTCCCGTCCTGGGCCAAGGACACCTCGATCGGCAGCCGGCTGATCAACGCCCGGATGGAGACGGTCGCCGAGAAGCCCGCCTTCAAGAAGGCGTTCGCGACCCGGCGCTGCCTGCTGCCCGCCGACGGGTACTACGAGTGGTACGAGACCGAGCAGAAGAAGAACGGCAAGCCGGTCAAGCAGCCGTACTTCATCCGTCCCGCGGACGGCGGCGTCCTGGCGATGGCCGGGCTGTACGAGATCTGGCGCGACAAGTCGGTCGCCGACGCCGACTCCGACGCCGCCTGGCTGTGGACGTGCACTGTGTTGACCACGTCGGCCACCGACGACCTCGGCCAGATCCACGACCGGATGCCGCTGCTGGTCGAGAAGGACCGGTACGACGCCTGGCTCGACCCGCTGTCCTCCGATCCCGACGACCTGCTGGAGCTGCTGGTCCCGGCGGCCCCCGGCCGGCTCGAGGCGTACGCCGTGTCGAAGGCGGTCAGCTCGGTGAAGAACAACGGCCCGCACCTGGTCGACCCGCTGCCCCCGGACGGCGAGGACCCGGCGGACAAGCCTGGCCCGCCGACCCAGGCCGAGGACAATCCGCTGTTCTGAGCTGTGTGGGTGACCGGTCAGCGGCCCTTCCAATGACAGGATGGGCCCGTGACCGACGAACGGATTGTGGCGACGCCGCACGGTGAGGCGCGGATCGTGGCGCACCGGGCCCGGCGGCCGGTGGCGACCTTGGCGCTCGGTCACGGCGCCGGGGGTGGCATCGAGGCCGGTGACCTGGCCGCGCTGGCGGCCCGGCTGCCGAAGCAGGACATCAACGTGTTCCTGATCGAGCAGCCCTGGCGGCGGGCCGGGCGCAAGCTCGCGCCGGCGCCGAAGATCCTCGACGAGGCCTGGGTCGCGATCATCGGCCAGCTCCGGATCCGGACGCCGCTGGTGCTCGGCGGCCGGTCGGCCGGGGCGCGAGTGGCCTGCCGTACGGCGACGGGGCTGGGGGCGTCCGGCGTACTGGCGCTGTCGTTCCCGCTGCACCCGCCGGGCAAGCCGGACAGGTCGCGGGTCGACGAGCTCCAGGCGGCGGGGCTGCCGACGCTGGTCGTCCAGGGGGAGAAGGACCCGTTCGGGACGCCCGAGGAGTTCCCGCCGCTGACCGAGATGGCCGTCGTACCGGACGCCGACCACAGCTTCAAGGTGCCGAAACGGGCCGAGCTGAGCCAGCAGGAGTCGTACGAAGTCCTGGTCGAAGCGGTCTTCGAATGGGTGTCGCGCGAAGTCTCCGGCTAGCGCCGGCCGGGCGGGAATGAGCCCGTCGCGGGGTGTGTTCTACCAGACATGACGGTTACGAGCCTGGACAGAGCACCGAGTTCTGGGGTCGCCCCGGTATTCTCGATAGTGATGCCGACATCGACGACCACCGAGACTCCCGAGCAGCGGACCGAGCGCTTCGAGCGCGAGGCGCTGCCTTTCCTCGACCAGATGTACGCCGCGGCGATGCGGATGACCCGTAATCCGTCCGACGCGGAGGACCTGGTCCAGGACACCTTCGCGAAGGCGTACAGCTCCTTCCACCAGTTCACGCCCGGGACCAACCTGAAGGCGTGGCTGTACCGGATCCTGACCAACACCTTCATCAACGGCTACCGCAAGCGACAGCGTCAGCCCACGCAGTCGCCGACCGAGGAGATCGAGGACTGGCAGCTCACCGCCGCCGAGTCGCACACTCCTGGCGGGCTGAAGTCGGCCGAGGCGGTCGCCCTCGAGCACCTGCCCGACTCCGACATCAAGTCGGCCCTGCAGTCGATCCCGGAGGACTTCCGGCTGGCGGTCTACCTGGCCGACGTCGAGGGCTTTGCCTACAAGGAGATCGCCGACATCATGGGGACTCCGGTCGGCACCGTGATGTCACGGCTGCACCGCGGCCGGCGCCAGCTGCGCGAGCTGCTGGCCGACTACGCCCGCGACCGCGGCCTGATCCCCGCGACCGACGCGAAGACCGAGGAGGAGTCGTGAGCTGCGGCGAGCACCACGACGTCGACTGCAGCGAGATCCTGCAGCGCGTGTACGTCTTCATCGACAACGAGCTCGAAGACGCCAGCAGCGACGAGATCCGCACCCACCTGGAAGAGTGCGCCCCCTGCCTCGACCAGTACGACCTCGAACGCTGCATCAAGAAACTCGTCCACCGCTCCTGCGGCGACGACCAGGCACCGGACGCGTTGCGGGCCAAGATCCTGCTGCGGCTGACCGAGGTCCGCGTCGAAACCACCACCACGGACTGACCTTCAGGCCCGCGCCGAAACGACGACGCCGGACTGACCTTCAGGTCTGCATCACCCCCGACCGCGCCACCCTCAGGGTGCCGCGGTCGCGGCGTCTCCGGGGACAGGGCGCGACTCGAGGTCGCGGGCGTTCCCGTGGACCGGCGGGCGACTCGGGTCAGCCGCCTCGACCGGTGCCGGCGGCTCGACCTCCCGGGGATCGGGGTGCTCGGCCAGCAACGTCAGCGCGACCGCGGCGTCGCCGGCCGAGTGTGAGTGCAGCAAGTCGGCTGCCTCGCGCCAGTGGTTGCGGGCAGCGGCGAGATCTCCGACTGTTTGCTCGACCTTGCCGAGCTCGATCAGCGCCTCGCCTTCACGCTGGCTGCTGTCGATCGCCCGGCCGAGCTCCGCGGCCCTCAGGGCGTGGTCGCGCGCCGTCGCCAGGTCACCCGTCACCCGGTACAGAGCAGCCAGCTCGTGGTGGCACTCGGACAGGCCGTTCTTGTCCTGGACCTGCTGGAACGTCGCGAGCGCCTCGGTCATGAACTCGATCGCCGGCCCGGGCAGCCCGGCCTTCCGGTAGGACTGGGCCGCGATCTGGTAGCGCCGCCCCAGCGAGCGCAGGTTCCCGGACATCTTGGCCAGCGCGATCGACCGGTTGAAGGCGCGTTCGGCCCGGACGGTGTCGCCCGCTCGGTTGTAGAGGTTGGCGAGCGCAACGTAGCTGATGCCTTCGACGGTCTGGTCGCCGATCTCCTGACTCAGTCGCAGCGCCTGCTCGGCCCGCTCCACCGCCTCGTCCAGCCGGCCGAGCCGCTCCAGGACGTGGCTGAGCGAGCTGGCGCACCGAGCCTGACCGGCCGCGTCGCCGATCGCGCGGAACATCTCCTGGCTCGCTCTCAGATGAACGAGCGCCTGCTCGAGCGCTCCGCGTTCGGCGTTCGGGATGGCCAGGTCGTGCTCCAGCCAGGCCGCGAGGTGCGGGTCGCTGCCGAGACGGTCCGCGAGGTCCCGCGCGACGGAGTAGAACAGCCGCATCTCGATCCACTTCGCATGCGTCTCCAGGAACCCGAACAACGCCAGCGTGAGCTCGGGGACGTAGTGCTGCAGCTCCGGTGTCCGGTGGGCCTGGTGGAGCGCTCCGGAGATGTTCGGCCACTCGGCCTCGACCAGCTGCAGATCGTCGATCCCCGCGCCGGCCTCCACGACAGCCGGAACCTGGACCGTCGCGGCCCGCATCCGGCCCTTGTGCGGATGGGTGAACTGCTGACTGCGCCAAGCGAGCTCGGTGTAGTAGGTCAGCACCCGAGCCAGCGCCTCGATCCGGGTCGGTTCGGTCAGCCGTCGTCCCGAACTCTCCCGGGCGTAGGCCTGGATCAGGTCGTGCATCCGGTAGTGGCCCGGCGCGGTCGACTCGAGCAGGTTGAGGTCGACCAGCCGCTCCAGCATCTCCTCGGTGTGCTGATCGCTCTCGCCGAGCAGGCTGGCGGCCGTGGTCGTGACGAGCTCGGTGCCGTCCGGGAGGCCCAGGAAGTCCAGCGCCTCGGCCGCCTGTCGCTCGACGAGCTGGTCGCTGCCGGCCAGGAACTCCACCGACGCCGCGATGTTCGACCGTACGCCGGTGTGGCCGGACCCGAGCTCGTCGAGCCGGCGGCGACCGTCCTGCAGCTGGTTCTTCACGTGCTCGACCGGCCAGCCCGGTCGCGCGGCCAGGCGGGCGCCGATCAAGCGCACCGCGAGCGGCAGCCGGCCGGTGAGGCGAGCGATCGCTTTCGCCGACGGCCCCTCGGCGGCGACCCGGGACTCCCCGGCGATCCGGCCCAGCAAAGCGACCGAGTCGGCCTCCGACAACGGGGACAGGCGGATCTGGCGGAAACCTGGGAGCGTCGTCAGGCTCCGGCGGCTGGTGACGATCACCGCGGCCCCCGGTGCCCCCGGCAACAGTGACCGGACCTGGGCGGCACCGGTCGCGTTGTCGAGCAGGACCAGGATCCGGAGCCCGGCCAGCCGCGAGCGGTACAGCGCCGCGGACTCCTCCACGCCGTCCGGGATCGACTGTCCGTCGACGCCGAGCGAGCGCAGCAGCTGGGCCAGGGCCTCGATCGGCCGGACGGGATCGCCTGGCCCGTAGCCGCGCAGATCGAGGTAGAGGTGGCCGTCGGGGTACAGGCCGGCGGTGAGGTGGGCGGCGTGCACCGCCAGCGACGTCTTGCCGACCCCGCCCATCCCGGTCACCGCGACCGTACGCACCGTGCCGATGGTGACGTCGTCGGTCAGAGCGGAGACCAGCGCCTCGACCTCGGCCGGACGGCCGGTGAAGTCGGCCAGCGTCGGCGGGAGCTGGCGAGGTGGCGGCACGGTGTCGCTGCTCGGCGGCCGGGCCGGCGTGACGGCCGGTTCGCGTGATCCCCGGGCCGCGTCGGTGAGCAGGGTCGCCGCGTCGGCATCGAGCCCGAGCGCTCCGGCGAGAGCCTGCAGAGTGCTGATCCGGGGACGCTTGCGGGTCCCGCGCTCCAGCAGGCTGACGGCCTGCTCGCTCAGCCCGGCCTTCTCGGCGAGCGCGCCCTGGGTGAGGCCGGCGGCGATCCGGAAGTCGCGCAGCAGCTCGCCGAGCGTGGTCTCGGGTGCCACGTCCGTCCACCTCCCCGTACGTCCGATGGTCCGCGGTATACAACCGCGATCGACAGACCCCACTGTAGGAGTCCGCACCGACGGTGCGCCGAGGTTGTCCACAGGCACGGAATCAGAACGGGAAGACTCGGACGCGACGACAAACAGCTGTTTGAATTATAGCGTTCAGTAGTCGCGGGCAGACGCTCCGAATACAAGACCTCTTTTATTGGTGGTCTTGTCGAAACATGTGACCAAATTGCAAAGACCCCGGAAATTGTCCCGGGGTCCTCGCTGTCCGTAGCTGCCTGAACTCAGGCGTTCGGGCGCTTACCGTGGTTCGCGCCCTTCTTCTTGCGTGCGCGGCGCTTGCGGCCGGTCTTGCCCATCTGAAGCCTCCTTGTAACAACTGCAAAGAGTCACAGTCTCTCATACCACACAGGTTCCCGAGCACGGTGCGGCGAGTCAGGCGCTGCCCTACAGTGTTTCGCGGCGCGCCTGATGAGCAAACTTATGACTAGTCAGCGATGTGCTGTCTGCCCCCTGTGCCCTGCTGGTTGCGGGGCCAAGACGCAAATTGCTGGTTGGAGGTGACTGGGCATGATCGGTAGTGACGGCTGGGAGTGGTGAAGGATAAGGTTCGCGAGTGAACAGCCGCTGGCCGCTCCGACTCACGGTGGCGTTCAGTGCTGGCGTCGCCGCCGTGGTGCTCGTGATCGCGCTGGTTCATGCCAGGCCGGACGTCCCGACGGTGACCTTGGGCCTTCTGCTGCTGGTCGGCGTGCTGCTCCGGTCCCGGGTCGGGCCGGTCCGAGCTTCGCTGGACTACGTTGTTCACATCGCTTTGTTCCTGCTGTCCGGTCCTGCCGCGGCCGTGGTGGTCTCGGTGTTGCTGCCGTTGACGCAGGATCGTCGGCTCCCGCTGATGCGACGGGTGTTCAACGGCGCGCAGGCTGTGCTCTGCGCGACCGCTGCCGCCGGTGTCTACGTCGGGATGGGCGGGGTCCGCAAAGCTGAGGTGCTGGAGTCACCTGGGCGTGCGCTGATCGCGGCGACGGCCGCGATCATCGCCTGGCTGGCGGCGAACGCGCTGCTGATGTGCTTGGTGCTCTGGCTCGATCACGGCGCGACGTCGCCGCTCACCTTCCTGCGGAAGGTCGCCGCGCCCACGGTGCTTCCCCTGACGGGGTACGGGTTGCTCGGGGTGCTGCTCGCGGTGGTCTGGATCGGCGGGCTCGGCGTCGGCGCGATCCTGCTGGTCGTCGTACCGCTGCTGGTCGCGCGCTGGACCCTGTCGCTGTACCAGGCCGAGCGGGACGCCCAGGCCGCGACGATGCGGGCGTTCATCCAGGTCATCGAGACCAAGGACCTCTACACCCGTGGCCACTCCGAACGGGTCAGCACCGGCGTCGGCATGCTCGGCCGGCATCTCAAGCTCGGCGAGGACCGGCAGCAGGCCCTCGAGCACGCCGGGCTGCTGCACGACGTCGGCAAGGTCGGCGTACCGACCAGGATCATCCAGAAGCCCGGCCGGCTGGAGGACTTCGAGATGGACGCGATCCGGCTCCACCCCGCGCGGGGTGTCGAGCTGATCGGCAGCATCCCCTTCCTGGAGGAAGTGAAGTCGGCCGTGCTGCACCACCACGAGAAGTACGACGGCACCGGGTACCCGGCCGGCCTGAGCGGCGAGAACATCCCGTACTTCGCCCGGATCATCGGCATCGTCGACGCGTTCGACAGCCTGACCTCGACCCGCTCGTACCGGCCCGCGCGCAGCATCGAGGAGACCCTCGAGATCCTGCACGCCGACCGGTTCTCGCACTTCGACCCGCACCTGGTCGCGGACTTCATCCAGGTGATCCGGACCGAGGGCTGGATGGCGGCCGCCGCCGACCAGCCCGCGCCGGACGGCACCGTCAAGGCCGGGATCGACCACGACGACCTCAGCCTGGGCACCAGCGGTGGCGCCTCCGGCTCGGCCGCGGGACCGACGGAGTCGTGATGACCGATCCCGAGACGAGCGTCCCACGGCTGGTCGGCAGCGGCTTCGTGATCCTGCTGGCCGGCGCGGTCCTCGGTGTCTCCGCGCTGGGTGTGACGATTCGCAACGGCATCACCGAATGGCAGTACGCGCTGGCGTTCGGTGTCCTGATCGCGGTCGGCGAGATGGTCCAGTTCCGGGTCGACAGCAGCCGGAACCGCGCGCCGATCGCCACCAGCGCCGCCCTCGGGTACGCGCTGCTCCGGCCGCCGGAGGTCGGTCTTCCCCCGGACGTCGCGCAGGTGGTGGCGGTGACCGGGCTGGCCACGCTGGCCGGCGTCGTACCGCGGATGTTCGTGGGCCTGCGCTGGGATCTCGCGGTGTCCTGCCGCCGGGTCCTCTCGGTGGCCTGCGCGGCGGCGGTGTTCACGGCCGTCGTACCAGGGGATCTGTACTGGAGCGGCTCCGCGACTCATGCGGTCGCGCTGACCGGGGCGATGCTGCTCGGCGTTCTGGCGGCCGCGACCGTCGACGCGCTGATCGGTGCGGGGCAGGCGACCGAGACCCTCAACCAGCCCTTTCCCTCGGCGCTGCGCGACGAGGTCGTGATGGCCGCGCGGATCGGGATGGCGATGGGCATCAGCGCGATCCTGCTGGCGATCGGGACCTCGCTGATCGGGCTGTGGGGTCTGCCGCTCGTGGTTGTCCCGCTGCTGCTGACGCAGTTCGCGTTCCGCCGTTTCGCCTCCGCGCGGCGGACCTACCGTGCGACGGTCCGGTCGATGGCCCGCAGTACCGAGATCGCCGGTTTCAGCAGCCCCGGCCAGAACGCCAGGACGGCCAGTGTCGCGGTGGCGATCGGCAACGACCTCGGGCTGCGTCCCGACCGGATGGAAGCCCTCGAGTACGCCGCCCTGCTGTCCGGTGTCGGTCAGCTCGCGCTCGCCGATCCCAGCCCGGGCGGCGCGTCGCTGCTGCGGAACCGCGCCGAGCGCCAGCAGGCGGCGGAGATCGGGGCCTCGGTGATCGAGCGGTCCGGCGTCCTGGATCACGTCGCCGAGATCGTGCGGCACTCCAGCGACCCTTACCGGCAAGGCCGGGCGAACAACTCGCAGATCCCCGTCGAGAGCGGGATCGTCAACGTCGCCTTGGCTTACGAGCAGCTGGTCGGCGAGGGGTCGGGGCAGTCGCCGGAGAAGGCGATGGAGTCGATCGGGCTGGGGATCGGGGCGGAGTACGACCCGGTGGTGGTGGAGTCACTGCGCCGGGTGGTCGGGCGCGGGTTCCGCTTCTAGTTCGGCCCACGAAGGGGCACGGTCGGCCGGGACGCGGCCGGTGCCGCCGAGGCCGGCGTACAGGAGGAGGCCGGCGCCGGCGGCGATCAGGACGTCGCCGGGGCTGACGGCCTGGCCGAGCCAGGGGAGGGCGACCGGTACGACGTCGCCGAGCCAGGGGAGCAGGGTCCGCGCGTCGGCGAGCTCGTGGCGAGGGTCGACGACGAAGGTCGTCAGGCCTGCCTGGCCGAGCGCTTCGCGGGAGACCGGCATCGCACCGTTCAGTACGACGACCAGCGCGTTCGCCGTGAAGCCCAGCGCCAGCAGGGCGACGCCGGGGTGGCGCAGGTTCTGGCGCAGGAAGACCGCGATGCAGACGGCCGAGCCGATGAGGCCGACCGGGTACGCGATGCCGCCGGTGACCGAGCCGAGGAGCTGGCCGGTGGCTGCTGCGGCCAGCCAGTGCAGGCCGGCCAGGCTGCTGTCGGCCAGGCGAACGAGCCGGCCGCCGGTGAGCAACGCCGCTCCCGCGGCCAGCACCATGACGAGCAGGACCAGCAGCACCCTCGCGATTCTGCCCCGCCGGTTGCCCGGATCCGGGCAACATGACACTCCTGAGCGTGTCGACATAACCGCAAAGCGTGACGGGCGGTCCCTCCGAGGAGGAACCGCCCGCCGGAAAAGCCAACCAGGTCAGGGTTTCGCGGTCGCGCCACCCTCGTCGAGCAGCTCGTCCAGGTCCTTCACGCCCGGGTCCCCGGCGTCGGCCGTGTAGTCGGTGCGGTGCGTCGAGTCGGTGCCCTCGGCCACCTTCAGCGCCCGCAGGACGACCGTCAGCACGAGCACGACGACCAGGTTCAGCCCGAACGCCGTCAGGCCGATGTAGACCTTGGTGTCGGTGAACGGGATCATCGCCAGCGAACCGCCGAAGTGCTTGCCGGTCGCCGGGTTCACCACGTTGTACGCCGTGATGGTGCCCCAGACCATGCCGACCGCCCAGCCGGCCAGCAGCGCCCACCGGTGGAACCACCGGGTGAACAGGCCGACCACGATCGCCGGGAAGGTCTGCAGGATCCAGATCCCGCCGAGCAGCTGCAGGTTCAGCGAGATCGTCTTGTCCATCCCGAGCACGAACACCAGCGCGCCGAACTTCACCAGCAGCGAGGCGAGCTTGGAGACCTTGGCCTCCTGGGCCGGTGTCGCGTCCGGCTTCAGGAAGTCGCGGTAGATGTTGCGGGTGAACAGGTTCGCCGCCGCGATCGACATGATCGCCGCCGGCACCAGCGCACCGACCGCGATCGCCGCGAACGCGATCCCGGCGAACCAGGCCGGGAACTCCTGGTCGAACAGCCGCGGGATCGCCAGCTGCGGGTTGGCCAGGCCGTCCAGGCCCTTGATGTCGACGTTCGCCTTGATCGCCATGAAGCCGAGCAGCGCGAGCAGGCCGAGCAGCAGCGAGTACGCCGGCAGGATCGCGGCGTTGCGGCGTACGACGTTGCGGTTCTTCGTCGACAGCACCGCGGTCACCGAGTGCGGGTACATGAACAGGGCCATCGCCGAACCGAGCGCCAGCGTCCAGTACGACGAGTAGCCGGCCTCGCCCGGGATGAACGCGCCGATCGGCTGCCCGGTGGTCGGCGACGGCGTCTGCATCTTGGTCTGGGCGGCGTCGAAGATGCTGTCCCAGCCGCCGAGCTGGCCCGGCAGGTAGAGGATCGCGGCGCCGATCACCAGGTAGATCAGGCCGTCCTTGACGAACGCGATCATCGCCGGCGCCCGCAGGCCCGAGGAGTACGTGTACGCCGCCAGCACCGCGAACGCGATCAGCAGCGGCAGGTCCTTGGCCAGCAGGTTGTCGCCGCCGAGGCCCATCACCTCGAAGACGGCCTGCATGCCGACCAGCTGCAGCGCGATGTAGGGCATCGTGGCCAGGATGCCGGTCACTGCCACCGCGAGCGACAGTCCCCGGCTTCCGTAGCGGCCACCGACGAAGTCGGCCGGGGTCACGTAGCCGTTGCGGTGCGAGACCGACCACAACCGGGACATGAACACGAAGATGATCGGGTAAACCACGATCGTGTAGGGCACCGCGAAGAAGCCGCTGATCGCACCCGTCGCGTACATCGCGGCAGGCACCGCGACGAACGTGTACGCCGTGTAGAGGTCGCCACCGAGCAGGAACCAGGTGATGAAGGTGCCGAAGCCCCGCCCACCCAGGCCCCACTCGTCCAGGCTGTCCAGCTCACCGGTCTTGCGCCAGCGGGCCGCCATGAACCCCATCACGGTGACCGCGACGAAGATCACCACGACGATGATCAGCTGGACCCAGTCGACGTGCTTCACCGGTCGCCCTCCTTGACCGCGCCCAGACCCTCGGCGGCGCGTCGTTTCTTTTCCTCACCGGTCACCAGCCAGTACGCGATGCTCACCGTGATCGCGGAGATGAACACCCAGAGCAGCTGGTACCAGTAGAAGAACGGAAAACCCCACAACCGGGGTTCGTCCTTGGCATAGGTGGAGACCAGGAGAGGAACCACGACTGAGGCCGCCAGCAGAACGCCGGCGATCCAGTACGCGGGTCTCACCGCGGACAGCTTGGACACAGCAACCTCCTCGGGGACACAGGCTGGCGCAACGGTGAACGCTACCGTTCGCTGATGGAACGCGACTAGACGTAGGGGGACACTGATGGACAACGAAACCGCCTGGCGGGTCCGCAGCGTCGTGCTGTCCACCCTGTTCCTGCTGGTCGTTGCCGTACCGCTCTATCCCGAGCTGTTCGGGCTGGACGAGGTGACGCCGTTCCCGCAGCTGGTCGCCTTCCGTCCGCAGCTGCTCGGGCTGGTCCTCGTCCTGGCCCTCCTGATGCTCGTACGCCGAAGCTGGCGGCTCGCGTCGGCCCTGGTCGTGCTGCTGGTGCTGACCGGTGCCGCGCTGACCGCGCCGCGGGCGATCTCCGACCCGAAGCCGCCCGAACCGGGATCACGGGCGCTCACCGTGATGGTCGCGAACGTGCTCGGCGGCGGCGCCGACCCGGAGGAGGTCGGCAAGCTGATCCGCTCCCAGCGGCCCGACCTGGTGTCGTTGCCCGAGGCACAGGTCGACGTCCGCGAGCAGATCCAGCAGCAGCTCGACGGGCTCGGTTACCACGGGTACACGGTGCAGGCGAACGCCGCACCGGAGAGCGCGACCAGCGTGCTGGTGGCGAGCTCGCTCGGCAAGGTCGCCTTCACCGCCGACACCCTCGACCCCGGCCGGGTGAACGCCGTGGTGCCGAACGGTGCCGCGCCCGAGGGCAAGCCGGCGCTCGACAAGGCGGGCGTCGTGCAGCAGACGACGACCCGGTTCGGGCACATCGTCGTCACCGGCGGGACGCTCGGCAAGCTGCGGCTGATCGCCTACCACGGCTACCCGCCGCTGCCGTCCGAGATGAGCACCTGGAAGCAGGACCTCGTCGTACTGCGGAAGTGGTGCTCGTCCGACGCACCGACGATCGTCGCCGGGGACTTCAACGCGACCACCGACCACGCGGACTTCCGGGACGCGCTCGGCAAGAACTGCCGCAGCGTCGGCCCGGCCGTGGGGGAGGGACTGCAGGGGACCTGGCCCGCCGACCGGCCGGTGTTCGCGCGGACGCAGATCGACCACGTCGTGGCCGGCGTCGGGGTGGAGCCGAGCCGGTTCAAGACGTACGAGATCGACGGCACCGACCACCGCGCGGTGATCGCGACGGTCGCCGTACTCCGCTAGTGCCCCGCGTCGGAAGTTCTGTTGCGCTACCGGCGCCCAGGCACGCACCTCGCGGCAGCGGAGGAACGGCCACGATGGAAAACATCGAGGCCGCCCCTCCGCCACCGCGAGGCACGCACCTGGACACCGCTATCGCTAACACAACTTCCGACGCGGGGCACTAACTGCTGCTCGGCGCCGGCCGGTAGATGTACGGCTGCGAGGCGCGGACCGCCTCGGTGACCATCAGCAGCAGGTCCGCGCGAGACTCGATCGGGCGGCCGAACAGGTCGTCGTCGCCCGGGATCGGGAAGCCCTTCACGCCGATCGCGAGCTGACTGAGCAGCACGTGCAGCACGCCGCGGGCGTTGAACACGTTCGGCGTCGGCCACTCCGGCAGCGTCTCGTGCATCATCGGCTGCTGCGCCGCCGTCGCCGCGACCGGCTTCAGCCAGCGCTCCAGTTCGTCGCTGGTCAGCATGTTGCGGTGCAGGATCGTCATCACCGCGTGCGCGACCCGGTCGTGCTCCTCGTGCACCCAGCGGTACTGGGTGTCCTTGACGATCCGGTCGGCCAGTACGTCGAGCAGCGCGCGCAGGACGCCGGCGTCGCAGTGCCGGGAACGCGCCAGCGCGCCGATCGCGTCGGCTCCGTGCGCCACCGTGTGTGCCCAGCCCGAGTCCGGGACGAAGCCGCGCAGGTCCCGCTCACGCAGCAGCCAGGTCGCCAGCCGGTCGCCCCAGCGCATCACGACCTCGTCGTGGACCAGGAACTCCGCGTTGTCGCGGTGGATCACCTCGGCCAGCGTCAGCGCCGTGAACGAGCGCCGGAACACCGTGTCGGTGCCGTCCTCGCCGAGCCCGTAGTTCAGCCCGGCGCAGAGCCCGTCACCGAAACCGGGCAGCAGGTCGTCGTACACGCCACGCTCGAGCCAGGTGGCCAGCGTAGGGTACGCGAGGGCGTCGCGGATCTGCGGGTTCGTACTGGCCAGGCCCCGGACCAGCTCCTCGGTGAGGTCGCTCAGCCCACGGTCGTGCGGGACCGCATAGTCCGCGGCCATCACGTCCTGCCAGTACGACGTCGACTCCACCAAAACATCCTTTCACTCGAACCGTGGTTCGGCACAGATCAATCAACACCCAATGCGCGAATCTGTCGAGCCGGGTGCTACGACTACGCTCAGGTGGGTGCCCTCCCTGAGCGACGTGGCCCGTAACCACACCACCCTGGACTCCGCCGACCTCGACCGGCTGCAGCTGCTGGTCTCGGACTGGCAGATGCTCGCCGACCTGTCCTTCGCGGACCTGGTGCTCTGGCTGCCCGACACCGAGGGCCTCGGCTTCTGGGCCGGTGCGCAGATGCGGCCGACCACCGGGCCGACGGCGTACCTGGACGACATCGTCGGCAGCTTCATCCCGCGCGACCGGCGGCCGCTGCTCGACCAGGCCTACGACGGCGGCCGGATCTGCCGCGAAGGCGACCCCGAGTGGCGCGACGACGTCCCGGTGCGGGTCGAGACGATCCCGGTCCGGCGCGGCGACCGGGTGATCGCGGTGATCGCCCGCAACACCAACCTGCTCGGCGTCCGGACGCCGTCCCGGCTCGAGATCGCCTACCTGCAGAGCGCGACCGACCTGGCCCGGATGATCACCGACGGCATCTTCCCGTACGGCGGGGAGCGGCTGCTGTCCACCACGCCCCGGGTCGGGGACGGGTGCATCCGGGTCGATCGGCACGGAATGGTGACGTTCGCCAGCCCCAATGCGTTGTCGGCGTACCGGCGGATGGGACTCGTCACCGATCTGGTCGGGAGCCGGCTCAAGGACGTGACCGGGGAGCTGCTGCACACCGGGCACAAGGTCGACGACGTGCTCGCGTCGGTGCTGACCGGGCGGGCCGCCAAGGAGCTCGAGATCGAGAACGCGGACGCGACGCTGTTCCTGCGCGCGATCCCGCTGCGGGCCGCCGGCGAGCATGTGGGTGCGCTGATCCTGCTCCGGGACGTGACCGAGCTGCGGAGCCGGGAGCGGGAGCTGGTCACCAAGGAGGCGACCATCCGGGAGATTCACCATCGTGTGAAGAACAACTTGCAGACCGTCGCCGCGTTACTCCGGATGCAGGGACGGCGGATCACGGTGCCGGAGGGACAGGCGGCGCTGGCGGAGGCTGTGCGGCGGGTGGGGTCCATTGCGATCGTGCACGAGACGTTGTCGGAGTCGTTCGACGAGCACGTCGACTTCGACGATGTGGCTGATCGGGTGGCGGCGATGGTGGCTGATGTGTCGACTGTCGCTACGGCGGTGTCGATCCGGCGGGCGGGGTCTTTTGGGGTGCTCGACTCCGAAGTGGCGACTCCGCTGGCGATGGTGCTGACGGAGTTGATGCAGAACTCGGTTGAGCATGCTTTCGGGTTGCGTGAGGGGGAGGAAGTCACGGGGACGATCGAGCTCGAGGCGAATCGGTCGGTGGGGCGGTTGCATGTGGTCATCACGGACGACGGCAAGGGGTTGCCGGAGGGGTTCGACTCGGAGACCTCGGGGAATCTCGGGTTGTCGATCGTGCGGACGCTGGTGCTGGGGGAGCTGGACGGGACGCTCGAGTTCCACGGTCGACGCGGTGGACCGGGGACGACTGTGGTGCTGGATCTGCCGATCAAAGACTGAGGCGGCGGAGGGACCGGCTGGGGTTGGGGTTGCTTGTACGGCGTCCGCCGGGGCCGGGGTTGCTTGTCGGCTGAGCGGCTGGGGTTGGCGTACGTAGGGCGGGTGCGGGTGGTTCCAGCCTCGCGGCGCCGGCTGCGGGTTGGCGGTTGGGTGCGGGTAGGTGCCACCTGTGTCCTTCTCGCCTGCTTCCGCCGACTGTCAGGTACAGGCACGCTGTTGGGCGAGAAGTCAGCAGGCGTCACCTTGGGGTGGGTCTTTGCCCTCGTCACCTTTGGCTTCGGGGGTGGGCGGTGGTGGTTGCTGTTGTTTTGTCTGTTCGTTGGTTGTGAACAACCGTGGGGGACTTCAACTGTTGGTGGTGACCCATGGTTCTTCGCAGCCAGCGTGGGGGCCTGGGGCAACGGGGAAATCAAAAGGCCCCGCGGATCCCGCGGGGCCCCATCGTGTTGCTGCGTCAGGCGGTGCGGATGCGGGCCCGGGCGTTGCGGCGCTTCAGCGCACGACGCTCGTCCTCGCTCAGGCCGCCCCAGACACCGTGGTCCTGGCCGGCTTCCAGTGCCCAGGCCAGGCACTGCTCACGCACGTCGCAACGGCGGCACACCTGCTTGGCCTCCTCGATCTGCATGATCGCGGGCCCGGTGTTGCCGATGGGGAAGAACAGTTCCGGGTCCTCATCGAGGCAAACGGCCCGGTGGCGCCAATCCATGGCGAATCCCATCTCTCTCGGTAGTCGAATTACGCTGAAGGCTGGTCTGTGCCCGATCAGCGTGGAAGTAATCGCACGGGGGTGGTGCGAAGCGTTGTGAACGTTTTCACGAACGACACCATGTTCCCAATCTCGCGCTGGCGAAACAAGGGTTATGGACTTGTCGATCCGATCACAACGCTTCCTTTACGTTCCGAACCGGTGCAGAGCGGACCGCCCCGTCCGTTATCCGAACGCGGGGCCTGAGCTGCGATCACCCGTTCACTGCAAGTAACCGATCGAACAGCCTCGGGGTTACGCAAAACCTGGAATCCCTGTGGGGAAAGGCTCTCCGACCCTTCGCCGCACCTGGGGCAGGGGTGGGCCCAGGTACGTCGTGCCCAGCGCCGGACCGCTCCTCACAGCGGTCCGCCGGGGCTTCGAGTTGCCCAGCGACGGACGTTCCGTCGTACTGGCAGGCACACCAGTACGCCCGAACCTCCGCCGCGTAGGCTTGCGGTGTGCCGACCGATTCCTCCACAGCCGCACCGCGTCCGCTCAAGTTAGCCGCGGCTGTGGTCGCTGCGGAAGGGCTCGTGGTCGCCGTTCTCGGATTTGCCGAAGCGTTAACGCTCGACTCCGGACGGTTGGGGCTCGGCCTGACCACCACGGTGTTCCTGATCGCGTACGGGGGCGGCCTGCTGCTGATCGCCCGCGGGCTGTTCCGCGCGTCGACGTGGAGCCGCGGCCCGGCGGTCTTCACCCAGCTGATCCAGGTCCTGATGGCCTACAGCTTCTGGGGCGGCTCGACCCGCCCGGTCTCGGTCGTCCTGGCACTGGCGGCGGTCGGTGTACTGCTCGCGATCTTCCAGAAGGCCTCCACCGAGGCCCTCAAGGACGACCCGGCCCGCGACCACCCGCCAGTGCTCTAGAACTCCTATTCCTTGAGCAAGCCTGCCCTCAGCTCGGTCAGCGTCCGGGCGAGCAGCCGCGACACGTGCATCTGCGAGATGCCGATCTCCTCGGCGATCTGCGACTGGGTCATGCCCCGGAAGAACCGCAGCGTCAGGATCCGCTTCTCGCGGGTGTCGAGCTGGGCCAGCAGCGGCTTCAGGGACTCCCGGTACTCGACGCTCTCCAGCGCCTCGTCCTCGCCGCCGAGCCCGTCCAGCACCGTCGTCGCATCGGCCTCGTTCTGGTCCGGCGCGTCCAGCGACAGCGTGTTGTACGCGTTCGCCGACTCCAGCCCTTCGATCACCAGGTCCGGCGCCAGCTCCAGCCGCGTCGACAGCTCCGCGACCGTGGGCGCCCGGCCGAGCTCCTGGGTCAGCTCCGCGGTCGCCGCGGTCAGCGACAGCCGCAGCTCCTGCAGCCGGCGCGGCACCCGGATCGCCCAGCCCTTGTCGCGGAAGTAGCGCTTGATCTCGCCGAGGATCGTCGGGGTCGCGTACGTCGAGAACTCGACGCCGCGCTCCAGGTCGAACCGGTCGACGGCCTTGATCAGCCCGATCGTCGCGACCTGCACCAGGTCGTCGTACGGTTCACCGCGGTTGCGGAACCGGCGGGCCAGGTGCTCGACCAGCGGCATGTGCAGGGCGACCAGGCCGTCGCGGGCCAGGGTGTGCGCGGGGTCGCCGGCCGGCGCGGCCCCGAGGGCGGCGAACAGCTCGGCGGTCCGGGTGCGCAGGTCGGTGCTGGGTTCCTGGGGTTCGCCCAGGGATCGCTCGTCGGTCACGCCTTCTCCGCGGCGGTGGCGGTCGCCGTCACGGTGATGGTCAGCCGGCCGTCGACGGTCTCCGCGGCGGCCGACTCCACCAGCGCGGTCAGCACGGTCCACCCGAACGAGTCGGTGTCCGGCATCCACCCGGCCGGCACGACGGCCGACGTCCGGACGGTGATCTGTGGCGGGTCGATCGCGAAGACGCACTCCAGCTCGCCGTCGGTGGCCTGCGGGAGCAGCAGCGAGCAGGCCTCGTCGACGGCGATCCGCAGGTCGTCGATCGCGTCGACGGTGAAGTCGTTGCGGGCGGCGAGGTTCCCGACCACCGAGCGCGGTACGGCGATGTAGGCGCTGTCGGCCGGGATGCTGAGGCGGACCTCGGCGGCCTGTCCGGTGTTGCTCACTGCTGCCTCCCTGGCGGGCTGATCTCTGGGCGGGTCGGCCCACACCGCGTACATCTTCCCCGCTGCGGCCCGGCAATGCACAACCGCCCCCGATCGATCTGGGTTGCCCTGACATATTGCGCGTAGATGTCGAGCATGCTGGGATACCGAGCAATATCACGCACTTCTTCTCGCCCCGCCCGACGACAGGAGTTCACCGTGGATCCCACCAGCTCACGCCGGACCGTGCTTGGCGCCGGAGTCGCCGGCGTCCTGGCCGCCGCCGGCGCCGCCGGACCGGCCGCCGCCTCCGGCGCCTTCGGCGCATCGGCCGCCGCCAACGCATCCGGTACGACGGCCGGCCAGTCCACCCGGGCCGCCGCCGCCGAGCGCCGGTCCAACCAGCGCTCGATGGTCGACGTCCCCTTCGCCGAGCACGAGACGGTCCGGATCGGCCTGATCGGTCTCGGCAACCGCGGCGCCGGCATGCTGACCGGCTGGGCGGCCGTGCCCGGCGCGGTCGTCACCGCCGTCTGCGACATCCGCGCCGACCGGGCCAAAGCGGCCGGTGACAAGCTCGTCCAGCTCGGCAAACCGCGCCCGACCGAGTACGGCGGCTCGGCGTCGGCGTACAAGGATCTGGTCCGCAGCAGCGACGTGGACCTCGTCTACATCGCCACGCCCTGGGAGTTCCACTACGAGCAGGGCAAGGCCGCGCTGCTCGGCGGCAAGCACGTCGGGGTCGAGCTGCCGATCGCGACCGAGCTCAAGCAGCTCTGGGACCTGGTCGACACCTCCGAGCGGACCCGCCGGCACCTGTGGCTGATGGAGAACTGCAGCTACGGCCGCAACGAGCTCGCGATGCTGAAGATGGCCCACGAGGGCCTTTTCGGTGAGATCACCAACGGGCACGGCGGCTACCTGCACGACCTGCGGGAGCTGCTGTTCAGCGACACCTACTACACCGACGCGTGGCGGCGGAAGTGGCACACCCGCAGTACGGCGAGCTTCTACGCGATGCACGGCCTGGCCCCGATCGCGGCGGCGATGGACATCAACCGCGGCGACCGGATGACCACGCTGCGCGCCACCGCGACCGCGCCGCGCGGCCTGGCCGACTACCGCGAGCGCAACATCCCGCGCTCGCACCCGTCCTGGAACGAGACGTACGTCAACGGCGACCTGGTCACCTGTCTGATCGACACCGCCAAGGGACGGGTGATCCGGGCCGAGCACGACGTCAGCTCGCCGCGCCCGTACAGCCGGATCAACAGCCTGGCCGGCAGCCGCGGCATCTTCGAGGACTACGTCCCGGTCGGCAGCACCGGCGGCCGGGTGTACCTGGAGCCCGACCACGGCGGCCACAGCTGGCGCGACTTCGCGCCGTACCGGCAGGAGTTCGACCACTGGCTGTGGAAGAAGATCGGCGACGACGCCGAGAACAACGGCGGCCACGGCGGGATGGACTACGTGCTCCAGTGGCGGATCGTGCAGCAGATGCGCGCCGGCCTGGTGCCCGACATCGACGTGTACGACTCGGCCGCCTGGTGCGCACCGGTGCCACTGAGCGTGGAGTCCCTGAAGCGCGACGGACGCCCGGTCAACGTACCGGACTTCACCCGCGGCCGCTGGTCGGAGCTACGGCTCGGGCTGGACTCCCGCGAGACCGACATGCCCCCGGTCGGCTGAGCACGAAAGGACGAGGACGATAAAGCCAAGCTGTCCGGTACGCCGTTGCCGAACCTCGCGGCGGCCTTCAACAACGTCGGGGTCACCAACGAATCCACCCCGGCGCCCGGCGACTTCGACGGCGAGGGCAACAGCTTCGCGGCGCAGCGCCTGGCGGCGGCCGGGGTGACGCCAGGCTCGACCGTGAGCGCGCTCGGCGCGACGCTGACGTGGCCGGACGCCCAGCTGGGCACGAAGGACAACGCGGCCGGCGGCGGTCAGACCGTCCAGTTCGCGGGCCAAGGGCAACGACTCGTGCTGCTCGGCTCCGGCTCCAGCCAGGCCGCGGTCGGCACGGTGACGATCTGGTACGCCGACGGTACGTCGTCCACCGGCTCGTTCGGGTTCCCCAACTGGTCGTTCCAGGACGCCGGCGCGCACGGCGCGACCCAGGTGATCGGCGTGCCCGGCCGCAACACCCCGGGCGGCTACGCCAACGCGGAGTACCAGTACCGCGTGTTCGCCAACTCGGTTCCGCTCGACCCGGCCAAGACCGTTGAGCTGATCACGCTGCCGTCGACCGGCAGCCTGCACGTGTTCGCGGCGGCCGTCGCCTGAACGTACGAACGGCCGGTCCCCTGGGCAGGGGACCGGCCGTTCGTCGTACGAGGAACTACGTCGGCTCGACGTGGGTCGGGTTCAGCACCCGGCGCAGGAAGTCCTGCGTGCGGGGCTGCTGCGGGTTGCCGATCACGTCGCCGGGTGGGCCCTGCTCGACGATCACGCCGCCGTCCATGAACACCACGCGGTCGGCCACCTCGCGGGCGAAGGCCATCTCGTGGGTGACCACCAGCATCGTCATCCCGTCCAGGGCGAGCTTGCGCATCACCGTCAGGACGTCGCCGACCAGCTCCGGGTCGAGCGCCGAGGTCGGCTCGTCGAACAGCATCAGGGCCGGGTCCATCGACAGCGCCCGCGCGATCGCGACCCGCTGCTGCTGACCGCCGGACAGCTGCGCCGGGTAGGCCGTCACCTTGTCGTCCAGGCCGACCCGGGACAGGTTGGCCCGGGCGATCTGGTCGGCCTCGGACGCCTTGCGCTTCAGCACGGTCGTCTGCGCGACCGTGCAGTTGGCCAGCACCGACAGGTGCGGGAACAGGTTGAACTGCTGGAACACCATCCCGATCTGCTGCCGGGCGGCGTCCAGGTGGCAGTCCCGGTCGGTGATGTCCTCACCGCGGACGATCACCTGACCCTCCTGCGGGACCTCGAGCAGGTTGACGCAGCGCAGCAGCGTCGACTTGCCCGAGCCCGACGGGCCGATCACGCAGACCACTTCACCCTGCTCGACGGTGAAGTCGATCCCGCGCAGGACGTGGTTGCTGCCGAAGGACTTGTGCAGGTTCTTGATCTCGACCAGTGCCATCAGCGGGCCCTCGCAGCCTTGGCTTCGAGCCGGCGGACCAGGATGCCCAGCGGCAGTGTGATGACCAGGTAGCAGAAGCCGCACGTGACCAGCGGGGTCAGGTTGGAGTACGTGTTGGCCAGGTCGCGGCCGAACCCGGTCAGCTCGAACGCCGAGGCGCTGGTCCCGATGATGAACACCAGCGACGAGTCCTTGACCAGCAGGATCAGGTCGTTGGTCAGCGGCGGCAGCACGATCCGGAACGCCTGCGGCAGCACGATCTTCCGGGTCGCGAGGCCGGCCGGCATGCCGAGTGACCGGGCCGCCTCCAGCTGCCCCTTCGGGACCGCCTGGATACCGGCCCGGATCACCTCGGCCATGTATGCCGCGGCGACGATGCCGAGCGCGAGCCAGACCACGCCGTACGGGTCGAACGGGATGGTCATCCCCTCGAAGGCCAGCGGCAGCAGGCTGAACGCGATGAACACCACGATCGCCGGCAGACCCCGGAAGAACTCGATGTACGCCGTCGCGATCCACCGGTACGGGCCGACGCTGGACAGCCGCATCAGCGCCAGCAGCGTGCCGCCGAGCAGACCGATCACGAACGCGCCGGCGGTGTACTCCAGCGTCTTCACCAGCGCGGTCAGCAGACCGTCGGCGAAGGCCGACTTGATGTACTCGGGCTTGAAGAAGACGCTGGCGATCTGGCCCCAGTCCGCGGAGAACGCCGCGACCAGGACCAGCACCACCAGGACGGCGTACTGGATGTAGCGGGAGCGCTGAGCCCGCTGCCGCGGACTCAGGCCCTTACGGACGACCGTGTCGTTGGGCGCGCTCACTTCTTCGGCTCAACCCCGAACCACTTCTTGTAGATCTCGTTGTACTTGCCGTCGGTCTGGGCGGTCTTCAGCAGCGCGTTGAACTTCTCCACCAGCTTCGGGCCGCTGCCGTCCTTGAGCGCGCCGAAGCCGTACTGCTCGCCGGTGTCGAACTCGGCCGCGACCGCGGTGTCCGGGTTCTCCTTGACGAAGTCGTACAGCACGCCGTTGTCGTTGATCCCGGCGTCGACGCGGCCGGACTTGACGTTGTTCTCCTGCAGTGCGAGGTCGTTGAACACGACCACCTCGAAGCCGATCTTCTTCGACTGCTCGGTGGCGAAGTCCTTACCGGTGGTGTCGGCCTGGACCCCGACCTTCTTGCCCTTCAGGTCCTCCAGCGACTTGTACGGCGCGTCCTTCTTCACCAGCAGCACCTGGGTGGCGTCCATGTACGGGTCGGTGATGCTGATCGCGGCCTTGCGCGAGTCGGTGATCGTCATCGCGCCCATGCCGACGTCGCACTTCTTGGCCTGGAACGCGGCGCCCGAGGTGACCTGGGCCCACTCGATGTTGACCACTTCCTGCTCCAGCCCGAGGTCCTGGGCCAGCAGGTCGAGCAGATCGACGTCGAACCCGACCACCTTGGTGCCGTCCTTGTACTGGAACGGCTTGTACGGCAGGTGCGTGCAGATGGTCAGCTTGCCCGGCTTGACCAGGGTGATCCCGGCGGCCGCGGCCTTGTCCTCGCTACCACCGCTGCCCGAGTCGTCGCTGCCACAGGCGGTGAGCGCGAGGGCGAGCGCGGCGACCGTGGCGGTGGCGGCCGCTGCACGACGTTTGCGGAGGGTGGAGACGATGTTCATCGCGAATACTCCTCGACACTGGTTGTGATCGTCCTGCCGGACGTTACCGGTCAGGATTCCCGCATCCTGACACAGCAGGCAGCGCGCTGTCGGCCGGTAACCGGGGCCGAGACTCGATCGTCACCGCGCCGTTGCCGTGTGGGGGGCCTCACAGATCAGACCAGTGCGGCCTGTGGTTTACTCGTTGCGACGGGTGACCCCCTGGCCACGGCGGTGTTCGACGCACCCTTTCCGAACCGCCACTTGTTGATCACGCTCCGCACACGCCTGCCCGCTGTCCGCCGGGCTGATGAAGGGTCTCCTGATGGTTGCCGAAGCCGTTCCGTCCGAAACTCCCGCCTCCGACCGGTACGCCGGTGACCCGGTCTTCGAGCTGCACCGCGGCGGCAAGATCGAGGTGACCTCGTCGATCCAGGTCCGCGACGCCGACGACCTGTCGATGGCCTACACGCCGGGCGTGGCGCGGGTCTGCACCGCGATCGCCGAGGACCCGGCGCTGGTCCGCACGTACACGTGGAAGTCGAACGTGGTCGCGGTGGTGACCGACGGCACCGCCGTCCTGGGCCTGGGCGACATCGGCCCGGCCGCGGCGCTGCCGGTGATGGAGGGCAAGGCGCTGCTGTTCAAGGAGTTCGGTGGCGTCGACTCGGTGCCGATCGCGCTCGACTGCACCGACGTCGACGAGTTCGTCGACACGGTCGCCCGGATGGCGCCGACGTTCGGCGGCATCAACCTGGAGGACATCTCCGCCCCGCGCTGCTTCGAGATCGAGCGCCGGCTGAAGGAGCGGCTGGACATCCCGGTCTTCCACGACGACCAGCACGGTACGGCGGTCGTCGTACTGGCTGCGCTGCGGAACGCGCTGCGGGTGACGGGGAAGTCGATCTCGGACATCCGGGTGGTGATCTCGGGCGCCGGTGCTGCCGGCGTCGCCTGTGCGCGGATCCTGCTGCAGGCCGGGGTCGGCGACCTCGCGGTCGTCGACAGCAAGGGTGTCCTGCACGAGGACCGCGCCGACCTGTCACCGGTGAAGCTGTCGCTGGCCCGTGACACCAACACCGCTCAGCTCTCCGGGCGCCTGGCCGACGCCCTGGACGGCGCCGACGTCTTCGTGGGCGTCTCCGGCGGGACCGTCCCCGAGGACGCGCTGGCCCGGATGGCGCCGGGCGCGATGATCTTCGCCCTCGCCAACCCGAACCCCGAGGTCCACCCCGACCTCGCCCACCGCTACGCCGCCGTCGTCGCGACCGGGCGTTCGGACTTCCCGAACCAGATCAACAACGTGCTCGCCTTCCCCGGGATCTTCCGGGGCGCCTTCGACGCGGGCGCGACGCGGATCACCGAGGGCATGAAGCTGGCCGCGGCCGAGGCCCTCGCGGACCTGATCGCGCCGGAGGATCTGCGCGCGGACTACATCATCCCGTCGCCGTTCGACGAGCGCGTGGCGCCGGCGGTCGCGAAGGCGGTCGCCGAAGCGGCCCACCGCGAAGGCGTCGCCCGCAGCTGACGTACTCACTGCTGGTTCTCCACCCGGGATAAGGTCTGTCGGGTGGAGAACCGGCGTGCGATCGAGTGGTCCGAGGCGGCCTGGCTGAACGCTCCTGAGGGGGTGCTTGCTGATGGCAACGACCTGGTGGTGTCGGCGCGGGAGGGGAGCGACTTCTGGCGGACGACCAGCTACGGGTTCGTGCACGACGACGGGCACGCGCTGCTGACCGAGTTCCCCCAGGACACGGCGATCGAGGTCGGCTTCGTCGCCGCGTTCGAGGAGCTGTACGACCAGGCGGGGATCCTCGTCCGGGTGGACGAGGAGAACTGGATCAAGGCCGGCGTCGAGTTCACCGACGGGGCTCCTCAGCTGGGCGCTGTGGTGACGCGCGGGGTCTCCGACTGGTCGATGGCGCCGGTCGCCGAGTGGGCCGGGCGTGAGGTGACGATCCGCGTGAGCCGCTCGGGTGACGCGGTGACCGTCCGGGCGCGCGTCGACGACGAGCCGTGGCGCATGGTCCGGCTGGCGCCTCTGGACCCGGGAGCCGAAGCCACCGCGGGACCCATGTGCTGCGCGCCGACCCGGAGTGGGCTGAAGGTGCGCTTCACGTCGTACGCCGTCACCGAGGCGGACGCCGGCCTGCACTGAGCCGGTGACGTTGCTAACTGACGGGCACGGGACCAGCGCCTAGGGTGGGCTCATGCTTGCTGCCTATGCCGCCAAGTTCAACGCCGACGACCCGGTGTCCGCGCTCGAGGTCGGGGAGCGGCCGGAGCCGGTGGCGCAGGACGGGTGGGTGACGGTCGACGTGAAGGCGTCGGCGCTGAACCACCACGACCTGTGGTCGCTGAAGGGGGTCGGGCTGGCGGAGAAGAGTCTGCCGATGATCCTCGGGTGCGACGCGGCGGGGATCGACCAGGACGGCAATGAGGTCGTCGTGCACGCGGTGATCTCCGACCCGGCGTGGAAGGGCGACGAGACGCTCGACCCGAAGCGGTCGTTGCTGAGCGAGCGGTACCAGGGGACGCTGGCCGAGAAGGTCGTCGTCCCGGCGCACAACGTCGTACCGAAGCCGGCTGGGTTGAGCTTCGAGCAGGCTGCTTGTCTGCCGACGGCGTGGCTGACGGCGTACCGGATGCTCTTCACGCAGTCGGGACTGAAGCCGGGTGACACCGTGCTCGTGCAGGGCGCGGGCGGTGGCGTCGCGACCTCGCTGATCACGCTGGCGCGCGCGGCCGGGATCCGGGTGTGGGCGACCAGCCGGGACGAGGGGAAGCGGGCGAAGGCGCTGGAGATCGGCGCGCACGACGTGTTCGAGTCGGGCGCGCGGCTGCCCGAGCGGGTCGACGCGGTGATGGAGACCGTCGGTGAGGCGACGTGGTCGCACTCGCTGAAGTCGCTGAAGCAGGGCGGCACGGTGGTGATCTCGGGCGCGACGTCGGGGCAGGCGCCGAAGTCGGCCGAGCTGAACCGGATCTTCTTCCTGCAGCTGCGGATCCAGGGCTCGACGATGGGAACGCGGCAGGAGCTCGCGGAGCTCGTGCAGTTCATGGCGAACGCCGGGATCTCGCCGCACATCGACACGACGCTTCCGCTGGCCGACGCGCGGACCGGTTTCGCGAAGATGAACGACGGCGACGTCTTCGGCAAGATCGTTTTCACTGTCTAGATGAGCGCGGCGAGCTTCTCGCGCGCCGACGCGGCGCGGGTCGAGATCCGGCGGGCTGAGATCGGCGACGCCGAGGCCGGCGCGTGGTGTCACCTGTTGTGCTGGCAGGAGGCGTACGGCGAGCTACTGGACCCCCAGCGGTTGAAGGAGAAGACGGACCCGGCGGGGATCGGGCGGCGGACCGAACGGTGGATCGGTGCGATCGAGGCGGGCGTTGTCCGTTGGCTGGCCTTCAACCCGGGCCAGGACGTGCCGATTCAGGACCGGGTGATCGGGTTTTCGTCGCCAGGTCCAGGTCGCGATCCCGATGCTCCGACACCACTGGAGCTGTACTCCGTGTACGCCCGGCAGGCCTGGTGGGGGAGCGGGCTCGGGCAGCGGCTGCTCGACGTCGCGATCGGCCGGGAGGCGGCGAGTCTCTGGCTGCTCGAGGGCAACGACCGCGCGCTGGCCTTCTACCGGCGCAACGGGTTCGTCGAGGACGGTGCGCGGGAGGACGAGGAGTTCTTCGGCGTCCCCGAGATCCGGATGGTTCGATCCGCGCAGGAGCCCTTGCCTAATAAGCCAACCAGCATGTTACATTGAGGATGTAACGATGCCGGGAGGTGCTTCATGCACGACACGGACGACACCGCACGACGCCTGCTCGCCTCGGCGGCGCAGCTGTCCCGCGATCCGGAGACCGAGATCGACTGGGACGCGCCGGTCGGCGACGACTACGGCCTGAGCCCGGAGTGGAGCACGCTCTACGCGACGCCGTACTGGGACGAGCTGACCGAGGCGCAGCGCCGCGAGCTGACCAGGCACGAAGCGGCCTCGGTCGCCTCGACCGGGATCTGGTTCGAGCTGATCCTGCAGCAGATGATCCTGCGCGACGTGTACGACGAGAGCCCGGCCAGCGCGGAGTTCCAGTGGGCGCTGACCGAGATCGCCGACGAGTGCCGGCACTCGATCATGTTCGCGAAGGCGTCCGGCCGGCTGGTCGACGCCCGCTACCGGCCGGGGCTGCCGGCGCGCGAGCTCGGGCGCGGTTTCAAGACCGTCGCCACCGGCGCCACGGCGTACGCCGCGATCCTGGTCGCCGAGGAAGTCCTCGACGTGATGCAGCGCGACTGGATGCGGGACCGCCGGGTCGCGCCGCTGGTCCGCACGGTGAACCACATCCATGTCGTCGAGGAGTCGCGGCACATGGTGTTCGCGCGGGAGGAGACCCGGGAGCGGATCGCCGCGGCCGGGCCGGTCCGGCGCTGGATCAGCGCGCTGGTGATCGCGCTCGCGGCGGACATGATCGTCAGCAGCATGGTCAGCCCGGCGGTGTACCGGAACGTGGGCCTCGATGTCGGGAAAGCTGTCACGCTGGCCCGCGGCAACCAGCACCACCGGTCGCTGCTGCGGACGAGCTGCTCGAACTTGATGGACTTCCTGGCCGAGGTCGGCTTGCTGACGCCGGCCGCGCGGCGGGTGTACCGGCGGACCGGGCTGCTCTGAGATGACCTACGCGATCAGCGGCGAGTGCTGCTCGGACGCGAGCTGCGTCGCGGTCTGCCCGATGAACTGCATCCACCCGTCGCCGGGGGAGCCGGGCTTCGGGACGACCGACGGGCTGTACGTCGACCCGCGAGCCTGCATCGACTGCGGGGCCTGCGCCGACATCTGCCCGGTCGACGCGGCCAAGCCCGCGGACCGCTCGGCGCCGGTCGACGTACAGCTGAACGCGTCGTACTACCGCGAACGCCCGCCGCTCGACGGCCTCGACCTCGACACCTGGGAGCCGCCGCGCTTCGACCCTTGGTCGAACGGCCCGCGCCGGGTCGCGGTGGTCGGCGCCGGGCCGGCGGGGATGTACGCGACACGGGAGCTGCTGCAGCGCAGTACGGCGGAGATCACGCTGTTCGACCGTCTGCCGGTGGTCGGCGGCCTCGCGCGGTACGGCGTCGCGCCCGATCACCCGCTGACGAAGCAGATCGTCGAGACGTTCGAGCGGATCGCCGCGCACCCTCGCGTGCACTGGCGCCCCGGTACGTCGGTGACGGTGGCCGAGCTCGAGGGCCGGTACGACGCGGTGGTGCACGCGTCGGGGTCGTCCGAGAGCCGGCGGCTCGGCCTCCCGGGCGAGCTGACCGCGGACGGGATCGTTGCCTGGTACAACGGGCGCCCGGGGGCGCGGCGGCCTGAGCTGAAGGGGCCCCGGGCCATCGTCGTCGGCAACGGCAATGTCGCCCTCGACCTCGCTCGCCTGTTGCCCACCCTCCCCGGCACCGGCATCACCGAGGTGCTGGTCCTGGGTCGCCGGGGACCGGAAGCTGCCGCCTACACCGCTTCGGCGTACCGGGAAGTCGAAGGCAGGAAGGAGATCGTCTTCCGGTACGGCGTGACGCCGGCCGGCTGGGACGAGCGCGGCCTGACCACCGCCACCGGCGAACTGATCCCCGCCGGCACCTTGGTCTCGGCGATCGGCTTCACCGGCCGGCCGATCGAAGGACTGCCCTTCGACGAGACGCTGGGCGTCGTGCCGAACGTCGGCGGCGCGGTCGTCGGCCGGCCCGGCCACTTCGTCACCGGCTGGATCAAGCGCGGCGCCCAGGGCGGAATCGGCGTGAACAAGGCGTGCGCGCAGGAGACCGTGCGCACCCTGCTGACCGTCGGCGTACCGCAGCCGGCGTAGCACGGGATACCGCCGCTGGGCGATGCCTCGACCCAGGGCGGCTCGGCACCATCGGCTGGTATGAAACCATTCCGAAGAACCGCAGCAGCACTGCTTTGCCTGACCGTTCTCGGCGCGTTCGCCCCACCCGCCGAGGCCGCGACCGAGCTGGTCCGGATCGACACCGGACTGCTCCACGGCCGGACGACGCCGACCGGTCTCCAGGTCTTCGAGGGCATCCCGTACGCCGCCCCGCCGACCGGCACCCTGCGCTGGTCCGCACCCCGCCCGCCCACGGCCTGGTCCGGCGTTCGCGACGCGACGCGGCCGGGCCCGATCTGTCCGCAGGCCGGATGGTCCGCCGGCGGCCCGACCGTCGACGGTGCCGAGGACTGCCTGACCCTCAACGTCTGGACCCCGCCACGCGCTGAGCTGCGCGGCGGCGCGCCGGTGCTGCTGTTCCTGCACGGCGGCGGGTTCACCAGCGGTGCCGGGTCGCTGTACGACCCTTCCGAGATGGTTGCGCGGGGCAACATCGTGGTGACCGTCAACTACCGCCTCGGCGCGCTCGGATTCCTCCGCCACCCGGGGATGCGCGACCGCGCCGCCGGGAACTTCGGGCTGGCCGACCAGCAGCAGGCGCTGCGCTGGGTCCAGCGCAACGCCCGCGCGTTCGGCGGTGACCCGCGCCGGGTGACGCTGTGGGGCGAGTCGGCCGGAGCGTTCAGTGTGTGCGCGCAGCTCGTTTCCCCGCAGGCGCGTGGGCTGTTCGCGCGGGCGATCGTGCAGAGTGCGCCCTGCGTGAACGACCTGCTGCCGGCGCGCACCGCGGAGCTCCGGGCGGTGCAGACCGCGGCCGGGGTCGGCTGCTCCGATCCGCGGACCGCCGTGGATTGTTTGCGGGCCAAACCGTTTCAGCAGCTCACCGGACTCGGGGACGACAGCAGCCTGGACCGCCGGACCACCGACCGGTCCTGGCTGCCCACGGTCGGCACCAGCGTGCTGCCGTTTCAGCCGCGGGTGGCGCACCTGGCCGGGCTCGCGGCCGCCGTACCGGTTCTGCAGGGCGGCACCAAGGACGAGATGCGGTCCTTCGTCGGAAGCCGGTACGACGAAGCGGGGCGGCCGGTCACCGCCGAGCAGTACCCGCAGATCGTCCACTACCTGTACGGCGACGCCACCGCGAAGGTCCTTGCCGCGTACCCGGCGGCGGCGCATCCGACGCCGAGCCTCGCCCTCGCGCAGGTGCTGACCGACGAAGGACTCCTGCTCGGCGCCTGCTCACAGCTCCGGGCGAACGACCTGATGCGCCGCCGCGCGCCGGTCTACGCGTACGAGTTCGCCGAACCGCGGACGCCGCGGCCGGGGGAGTTCCCGTACGGGGCGCACCACGGCGTCGAGATGCCGTACTTCTTCGCGAGCACCGACCCCGGCCCGTGGCAGCCGCCGCCGCTCACCCCCGCGCAGCGCGAGCTGTCCGGACGGCTGCTCGACCAGTGGTCGGCGTTCGCGCGCGGCGGCGATCCCGGCTGGGCGCCGTACCGGCGGGACGTCGTCCGGTCGGTCGGCGTCGCGTCGACCGGCCCGGTGAACCTGCGCGGCACGCACCACTGCGACCTGTGGGACAAGGTGTCAGCGGCACCGATGTGACACCGCGCGGCGCCGACGTTTCACGTTGGAAACATCGGCGTCGCACCGGGGCAACGAGCCGGGCGCAAGCTGATCGGGTCCGCGGGAAACCCCCGCGGATCCGGTCCGCCCGACCGGACGACGAGCAGGAGGGCCCATGAGGCCGACCTTGACGGTGATCGCCGACCCCGCCGACCGCTGGATGTCGAAGGCCGCGTGCGTCGGCATGTCCCCGGCGTACGACGAGACCGCCACCCAGTGGGAGCAACGCAAAGCCCAGGCGATCTGCCTGACCACCTGCCCGGTCCTCGAGGAGTGCCGCGCCTGGGCCCGCCGAATTAAGTTCACCGGCACCGCGGCCGGCGAGAAGTTCCTCGACGGCCGCCGCCGGGGCCGCCCCGGCCCCGCCGATCGTCGCCGCACGCCGGACCAGCAAGCCAGCTGACAGCACGAGGGCCCGCGGACGCATCCGCGGGCCCTCGGCAACGCTCAGACCCCGACGAGCTCGTCCGTGCGCTCCTCGGCGGTCTTCTTCGTGCGGCGGAACGGGTCGGTGAGGACCGGGATGATCTCGCGGCGGTGGTGAACGAACGCGGCGATCGCCAGTACGGCGTACACGCCGGAGATGACGTAGCGACCGGTCTGGCCCGGGACGGCGAACTGGACGGCGAAGAGCGCGAGCAGCGTCCACGCCGCCCAGCGCGGGAAGCGCAGGGCCAGCAGGATCGCGATGCCCAGCATCGTCTGCGTTGCCGTCAGCAAGAACTCCTCGACCTGGCGGCCGTCCAGGTGCAGCGCGGCGGGGCCGCCGCCGAGGCCGTAGGCGATCGGGAGGCTGCCGATCAGCAGGGTCCACTGGTTCACCTTGGCGGAGATCAGCAGGCCGAGCGCCGCGGCGCCCTTGCCGCGCCAGGCGAACAGGAGGGCGACGATGAACTCGGGGGCCTCCGACGCCAGCGGCGCGAGCCACTGGACCAGGAGGAACTGGTCGATGCCCAGCGCGTGCCCGCCCTCGACGAGCGAGTCGGCGAACGGTTCGGCGGAGAACAGGATGATCGTCGCGGCCGCCACGAACATGGTGATGACCGTGATCCGGCGCTGCACCTTCGGCAGGCCGCCGATCCGCGCGGCCGGGCCGACCAGGTCGGGCTCGTCGCCGTGCTCGCTCGCCGCGGCGCGCCACAGGTAGTACGCGAAGAAAGCGAGCAGCGCGATGCCGAGGACCAGGTGGATCTGGCCGGTCAGCGGGATGATGAACGCGACCACGCCGGCGATCAGCAGGAAGCCGAGCTCACGCTTGTAGCCCGAGTCGAGCACAAGCGCCTTGACGGTCCGCCCGCTGCGCTTGCTGGCGACGTACAGGCTGACCAGGACGACGCTGGACCAGCCGAGGCCGAGCAGGAGCCGGTTCGAGCCGGTCATGTTGGCGGCGGCGTACTGGACGTACTCCGGGTTGCTGCCGGCGGTGTGGGCGAAGTAGAGGTCCACCGCGTACTCCGGGAGCACGGCGATCACCGCGAGCAGCGCGATCGCGAGCCCGCCGGAGATGTCCATCTCGGCGGCCTCCGCGGCCCAGGCCAGCACGAACGACGCGGCGACGACGCCGAGGCCGAAGACCAGGATGCCGAGCGGGGCGAACGGGTGGGTGCCGGTCAGCCGCAGGACGACCGCGGGGATCGCCACGGCGAGAAGGAGCAGTACGGGGCGGAAAGCTCTTGCCATGCCTCCAGGCTGCCATCGTTTCGATACTTTCGCAATTGCGAAAGTGTGAGACCGTGCTCACCCTCGGCCTGCCGACTCCCCAGGACCCGCTCGACCGGTCACAATGACCGCGAGATGACGACCTTCCCCGAACCGACGAAGGCGCAGCTGGAGTCCGCCGCCGGCACCTTCGCGATGCTGTCCGCCCCCGTCCGGCTGCATCTGGTCTCACTGGCCGCCCAGGGCGAGTACGACGTCGGCACGCTCGCCGACCGCGTCGGCGTCAGCATCGCCACCGCCAGCCAGCACCTCGGCAAACTCCGCCTGGCCGGCATCATCACCGCCCGCCGCGAGGGCCGCCGCCACATCTACACCGTCGACGACCCGCACGTGCTGAACCTGGTCGACCAGATCTTCGAACACATCGCCCCGGACGGCTCACTCGCGCCGGACCCACCACGGAGAACCCGGCCGCCGCACGCCGACTGAGTCCACAGAGTGGATCGGCGGCGCGGCCGGGAATAGCGGACGCCGGCGGGCAGTTGCTGATGGCTGGCGACAGCGACGTCGCGCCCTGTTGGCCTGCCGATTTTCGAGGAACCCATGGCGATCTCCGATCCTCCGATCACGTCCGCCGATTCCATCCAGCAGCAGCCGGTGATTCGTCCGCTCGGGCGGATCAGGCTGGTCCTGACGCTCGGGTTCATCGTGGCGCTGGGCCCGTTGACCATCGACATGTACCTCCCGGCGCTGCCGACCATCACCACCGATCTCGCCGCCTCCGAGACGGCGATCCAGTTCACCCTGACCGGCACCTTCGCGGGCCTCGCGCTCGGGCAACTGCTGGTGGGCCCGCTGTCCGACACTGTCGGGCGGCGACTGCCGTTGATCGCTGGCGCAGGCCTGCACGTGCTCGCCTCCGTGCTCTGCGCGATCTCGCCGAACGTCGAGACGCTCTCGGTCTTCCGGATCCTGCAGGGCGTCGGTGCCGCCGCCGGGTCCGTGGTCGCGCTGGCGATCGTCCGCGACCTGTACGTCGGCCGCGCGGCCGCCACGCTGTTGTCGAGACTGATGCTGGTGATCGGCGTCGCCCCCGTGTTCGCCCCCACCGTCGGCGGCGCCCTGCTGGTAGTGCTGCCGTGGCAGGGCGTGTTCGGCGTACTGGCCGTGCTCGGTGTCGCGCTGATGCTGCTGGTGACGTTCACTCTGCCGGAGACGCTGCCGAAGGCCGGCCGCCGCCCGTTCGGCCTGGCGCAGATCGCTGGTACGGCGGGCCAGCTGGTCCGCGACCGCGTCTTCGTCGGCCTCACCCTCGTCGCCGGCCTCGCGATGACCGGCGTGTTCGGGTACGTCGCGGGAGCGTCGTTCGTGTTCCAGGAGCAGTTCGGTGTCAGCAGCCAGACCTTCGGGCTGCTGTTCGGTGTCGGCGGGCTCCTGCTCGTCGCCGCGACCCAGCTCAACCCGGTGCTGCTGAAGCGCTGGGAGCCCGAGCAGGTGCTCACCGCAGGTGCGGTCCTCGCAGCACTGGCCGGCGTAGCGCTGCTGCTCACTGCCACGCTCAGCCTGGGCGGTCTGATCGGCATCCTCATCCCGGTCTGGGCAGCGCTGTTCGCCGCCAGCCTGGCGCTGCCGAACGCGCCCGCCCTGGCGCTGTCCCGCCACGGCGAAGCAGCCGGTACGGCGGCCGCCCTGCTGGGCGCTGTGCAGTTCGGGATCGGCGCGATCGCCGCACCGCTGGTCGGTGCCCTCGGCACCGACGCGGTAGCGATGGCCGTAGTCATGTCGGCCGGTCTGGCGCTCTCCCTGATCACCCTGCTCGCAGTGGTCAGGCCCTGGCAGCCCGGCGTACAGGCGACCACCACCGAGCCGGTAGTGGTCGTCCACTGAGCTAGAGCACGTGGCGCAGGTACTGCTCGGGGTGCTGCAGGTAGGCGCGCCAGTTCTGCACCAGCTGCAAGTCTTCCCACTCCGTACGACGGATGCCCCACTCGCCGACCTCCAGGATCGTCGCCCCGGGGAGGGCGGCGATCACGGGGGAGTGGGTCGCGCACAGCACCTGTGACTTGGTATCGGCGAGCTGCTTCAGGACGCCGACCACCGCGAGGCTCGACGAGAAGGACAGCGCCGACTCCGGCTCGTCCAGGCAGTAGAAGCCGCGGCGGGTGAAGCGGGACTCGATCAGGGTCAGGAAGCTCTCGCCGTGGCTCATCCGGTGGAATGCGATGTCGCCGTGGTTGTTCGGGTTGTCCTCCAGGTAGGAGTAGAACCCGTGCATCGTCTCCGCGCGCAGGAAGAACCCGGCCCGGGCGGCACCCGCGCCGCGGGTCAGCTGGATCTCCTCCGACAGCGGTGACTCGGTGACGCGCGTGGTCAGCCGCGCGCCCGTCGAGCCGCCCTCCGGCGACATCCCGAACGCGACCGCGATCGCCTCGACCAGCGTCGACTTCCCGGCGCCGTTCTCACCGACCAGGAACGTCACCCCCGGCCCGAGGTCCAGCCCGTCGGCCAGCACCTGCCGGACGGCGGGAATCGTGTGCGGCCACTCCCCGGACGCACGAATGCCCTCCGCCGCGGCAACCCGTCGTACGGGATGGTCGGCGAAGGGCATTCGCTCACACTACAAAACGACTAGTCGTCCTCGTCGTCCAACCGCGCGAGCCAGGTGGCGAACCGCTCGATCGGCGTCTCGAACTCGGGGTTCAGGTCGACGAACTCACGCAGCCGCTCGGCCACCCAGGCCAGCGAGACATCCTCCTCGCCGCGCCGGCCCTCGAGCTCCTCGATCCCTCGGTCGGTGAAGTACACGTCAGCTGAACGCCTGCTTCAGCAGCGTCTGCTGCTCGGCCTGGTGCGCGCCCATCGAGCCCACCGACGTCGCCGACATGGCCGGCCGGGACACCCGGTAGAACGGCTTGCCGCCCAGGTGCTCGGTCAGGTTCAGCGCCATGAACGGCCACGGGCCCTGGTTGGCCGGCTCGTCCTGCACCCAGCGGACCTCGGTCGCGTTCGGGTACTTCGCGAGCTCGGCCTTGATCTCCTCGGCCGGCAGCGGGTAGAGCTGCTCGACCCGGATCACCGCGGTGCTGATCTTGTCGGTCTCGGTCTTCTTGCGCTCCGCGAACAGGTCGTACGCGATCCGGCCGGACGACAGGATCACCCGGTCGACGGTGGCCGAGGCGGCCTCGGCCTCCGCGTCCCCGAGCACCGGACGGAACGTGCCGCTGGTCAGCTCCTCCGGCTGCGACACCGCTTCCTTGCGCCGCAGCAGCTGCTTCGGCGTGAAGACGATCAGCGGGTTGTGCTCCTCGCCGAGGGTGTGCCGGCGCAGCAGGTGGAAGTACGACGCCGGCGTCGACGGCTGCGCGACGGTCATCGCGTTCTCGGCGCACAGCGCCATGAACCGCTCGATCCGCGCCGAGGAGTGGTCCGGGCCCTGGCCCTCGTAGCCGTGCGGCAGCAGCAGCACGACCCCGGACTTCTGGCCCCACTTCGCCTCACCGGCCGAGATGTACTCGTCGATGATCGACTGGGCGCCGTTCACGAAGTCACCGAACTGCGCCTCCCACAGGGTCAGCGCGTCCGGCCGGGCCACCGAGTAGCCGTACTCGAAGCCGAGCGCGGCGTACTCGCTGAGCAGCGAGTCGTAGACGTAGAAGTTCGCCTGCTCCTCGTCCAGGTTCTGCAGCGGGACGTGGTCCTGGCCGTTGACCCGGTCGATGACGGCCGCGAACCGCTGCACGAAGGTGCCGCGGCGGCTGTCCTGACCGGCGAGCCGGACCGGGCGGCCGGCCAGCAGCAGCGAACCGAACGCCGTCATCTCCGCGCTGGCCCAGTCGACCGGGCCCTGCGTGATCGCGGCGGCGCGACGCTGCAGCTGCGGCATCACCTTCGGGTGCGCGGTGAAGCCCTCCGGCAGCGTGGTGTACGCGTCGGCGATCTTCTTCAGCACCTCGGGCGTGGTCGCGGTCGCGTCCGGGCCCTCCGGCTTGTCCGGGTAGACCGGGACGGTGACGTACGGCGCCGGGGTGTCCGGCTGGCTCTTCGCCTCGCGGACCTCGGTGAACACGCGCTCCAGCCGCTGCTGGAAGTCGCGCATCGCCTGCTCGGCCTCCTCGACGGTGATGTCGCCACGGCCGATCAGGGCCTCGGTGTAGAGCTTGCGCACCGAACGCTTCTGCTCGATCAGGTCGTACATCAGCGGCTGCGTGAACGACGGGTCGTCGCCCTCGTTGTGACCGCGGCGGCGGTAGCAGACCAGGTCGATGACGACGTCCTTGTTGAACGCCTGCCGGTACTCGAAGGCCAGGTCGGCGACCCGGACACAGGCCTCGGGGTCGTCGCCGTTCACGTGGAAGATCGGCGCCTGGACCATCCGGGCCACGTCGGTGCAGTACATCGACGAGCGCGACGAGGCCGGCGAGGTGGTGAAGCCGACCTGGTTGTTGACGATCACGTGGATGGTGCCACCGGTGCGGTACCCGCGCAGCTGCGACAGGTTCAGCGTCTCGGCCACGACGCCCTGGCCGGCGAAGGCCGCGTCACCGTGGACGAGGACCGGCAGCACCGGGAACGCGGCGCCCTGGTCGAGGATGTCCTGCTTGGCCCGGACGATGCCCTCGAGGACCGGGTCGACGGTCTCCAGGTGCGACGGGTTGGCCGCCACCGACACCTTGATCTTGTCGCCGAACTCGCTGACGAACTCGCCCTCGGCGCCCAGGTGGTACTTGACGTCACCGGAGCCCTGGACCGTGCGCGGGTCGATGTTGCCGTCGAACTCGCGGAAGATCTGCCCGTACGACTTGCCGACGATGTTGGCCAGCACGTTCAGCCGGCCGCGGTGCGCCATCCCGATCACGACCTCGTCGAGGCCGGCGCCGGCGGCCTCCTCGCAGATCTCGTCGAGCAGCGGGATGGTGGTCTCGCCACCCTCCAGCGAGAACCGCTTCTGGCCGACGTACTTGGTCTGCAGGAAGGTCTCGAACGCCTCGGCCTCGTTCAGCTTGGCCAGGATCCGCAACTGCTCCTCGCGCGGCGGCTTGGTGTGCGGCCGCTCGATCCGCTCCTGCAGCCACTTGCGCTGCTCGGGGTCCTGGATGTGCATGTACTCGATGCCGGTGGTCCGGCAGTACGAGTCCCGCAGGATGCCGAGGATCTCGCGCAGCTTCATGAACCGGCGGTCGGTCGCCGCACCGAACGAGCCGGTGGCGAACTCGCGGTCCAGGTCCCACAGGGTCAGGCCGTGGGTCGCGACGTCGAGGTCGGGATGGCTGCGCTGCTTGTACTCCAGCGGGTCGGTGTCGGCCATGATGTGGCCGCGCACGCGGTAGGCGTGGATCAGCTCCAGGATCCGGGCCTGCTTGCTGATGTCCTCCTCGTGGCTGTGCGGGAGGTCGGCGGCCCAGCGGATCGGCTCGTACGGGATCCGCAGGCTCTGGAAGATCTCGTCGTAGAACCCCTCGGCACCGAGCAGCAGCTGGTGCAGGCGGCGCAGGAACTCACCCGACTGGGCGCCCTGGATGATCCGGTGGTCGTACGTCGAGGTCAGCGTCATCACCTTGCTGACCGCGAGCTTGGCCATCGTCTCCTCGGCCGCACCCTGGTACTCGGTCGGGTACTCCATCGCGCCGACGCCGATGATCGTGCCCTGGCCGCTCATCAGCCGCGGCACCGAGTGCTGGGTCCCGATCGTGCCCGGATTGGTCAGGCTGATCGTGGTGCCCTGGAAGTCCGGCAGCGCGAGCTTGTTGTCGCGGGCCCGGCGGACGATGTCCTCGTAGGCCATCCAGAACTCGGCGAACGTCATCGTCTCGGTCGCCTTGATCGACGGCACCAGCAGCTGCCGGGTGCCGTCGGGCTTCTGCATGTCGATGGCCAGGCCGAGGTTGATGTGCTCGGGCTGGACCAGCGTCGGCTTGCCCTCGGTCTCGTCGTACGACGCGTTCATCTCCGGCAGCGTCTTGAGCGCCTTGACCAGCGCCCAGCCGACCAGGTGGGTGAACGAGATCTTGCCACCACGAGCGCGCTTGAGGTGGTTGTTGATGACGATCCGGTTGTCGATCAGCAGCTTGACCGGGACCTGGCGGACGCTGGTCGCGGTCGGGACCTGGAGGCTGATCTCCATGTTCTGGGCCGTCCGGGCCGGGGCACCGCGCAGGATCTTGCGCTCCGCGTCCGCGCTGGTGGCGGGTGCGGGCTTGGGCTGCGCGCTGGGCGGTTGGTTCACCGTTCCTCCGGTCGGGGCGCCGCCGGCCGCGGGCGCGGTCTGCTGCTGGGCCGCTGCTGCGGGCTTGGTCTGGGCTGGCTGGGACTGGTTCTGCGCCGCCGTCGTCGCGGCGGGCGCGGCCGGGGCCGGCGTCGTCGCGGCGGCCTGCGCGGCCGGCTTGCTGGCGGCCGGCGCGGTCGCCGCCGTACCGCGGCCGGCGGCCTCCGGGGTCTTGTTGTCGGACACCGCATCGGGTCGGGGAGCGTCGGCCGGGGCGGTGTTCACCGGCTTCGCGTCACCCGGGGTGTAGTCCTTGAAGAAGTCCAGCCACGCGGGATCCACCGACTTGGGATCCTGCTGGTACTTCTCGTACATCTCGTCGACCAGCCATTCGTTCGCTCCGAAGGCTGCAAGGGGATTTGTGTCTGATGGCTCGGTGGCCACTGGGCAGTTCGCCTCTTCCGATTGCGGGTCCGGTACCACTGTTATGACTACAGGAGTTATGGGGTGCTCCCGAGCCAAGGCTAATAGCACCGGCAACCGATCTACAGCCCGGGACCACCGGACCAGTGTGTCGAGTGGTTGCGCCACGGCGAGTTGATCGATCGAGCCCTGGAACACTGTGGATTCGGGTGTTTCAGCGTCGTTGCCCCCGGCCCCGCTCCCGGTGCCGCCGTCGCGGGTCGGTGGGACTGCCGGAGACGTTGCAGAGGTGGGGTTCCAGGCGTGGCTCGGGGCTGTTCCGGAGTACCGGCTACGCCTGGGCGTGCACAGTATGCAACTGCGCGGACGCCGGTCGTGATGACCGGCTGTGCACAGAAGTGTGGCCAACGTCACGCAGCGGATCAGTCCAGTTCTCAGCGATTGGCCAGCCGCCGGACCAGTTTCAGGCCCGACCAGGTGGCGTCGACCGCGCACACCTTCACGTCCACCACGCCGAGCGGCAGCGCGAGCTCGCGGACGCCGTTCTCGTCCAGGTCCGTCGGTACGCCGGACGAGCGCTTCGGCCAGGCCACCCAGATCATCCCGTTCGTGGCGGTCTTGGCGAGGAGCTGGGGGAGGCGTTGCGCGAGCCGCTTGCGGTCCGCGCAGAAGGTGAGCGTGAGGTCCAGCTCGGCGCGGCCCGGGCGGGTCAGCGGGGTGACGCCGCCGGGCAGACCCTCGATCACGAAGCCCTCCGGCGCGCGGTCGAGCAGTACGGCGTACCCGGGCTCGATCCCGAGCTTGGCCGCCAGCGGTTTGCCGGAGTAGCCAGTCACCACGGTTCGAGGATACGAGCGGGTGGGCGACCTCGGCGGCATACTGATCCGATGGCGCTGACGGACGAGGCGATCGTCAAGATCAAGGAGATGATCACCTCCGGCGAGCTGGGCCCGGGCGACCGGCTGCCCAAGGAGGCGGATCTGGCTGCCCGGCTCGGCCTGTCGCGGAACTCGCTGCGCGAGGCGGTCAAGGCGCTGACGCTGGTCAACGTGCTCGACGTCCGGCACGGCGACGGCACCTACGTGACCAGCCTGACCTCCGCGCACCTGCTCGACGCGCTCAGCTTCATGGTCGACCTGCACCGCGACGACTCGGTCCTGCAGTTCTTCGAGGTACGCCGGTTGCTCGAGCCCGGGGTCGCCGCGCTGGCGGCCGCGCGGATCACTGGTGAGCAGCTGACGGCGCTGAGGTTGCTGACGAGTGATCTGTCGCCTGGCGCCGAGGTCGACGAGTTGGTGGCGAACGATCTGCGCTTCCACCGGGGGATCGCTGAGGCGACAGGCAACGCGGTCGTCTGCTCGCTGCTGGACGGGGTGTCGGGCGCTACTCAGCGGGCGCGGATCTGGCGAGGTGTCACCCAGGCCGGCGCCGTCGAGCGGACGCTGGCCGAGCACACCGCGATCCTCGACGCGCTCGAGCAGCGCGACGCGGAGGCCGCGCGGGCGTGGATGACCGCCCATATCGCCGGCGTCGAAAGCTGGCTCCGCAAAGCACCGTAGCTCCGGGGCGTCGGCCGCTCTGACCCCACTCCCCTCCGCCCCTTCGGGTGCTTAATCCGTTGCAGTGGCGGCGCGAAGGCCGTTAGCGTTGGGGTGTCTTGTCGTCCACGTCAGGGGTGCGGGTTGTCGTACTGAGATCTCTCTTCAGCAGCGGTTGATCGCCACCGGTCGGTGCGCGGTCTCGTTCGAGATCTCGGAGTACACCCTGATGACTGCCTCTTTGACGTGCAACGACCTCTACTTCGCCTGGCCCGACGGTGACGTGCTGTTCGACGGGCTGACGTTCGCGGCCGGTCCGGCGCGCTCGGGTCTGGTCGGCCGCAACGGCGCCGGCAAGTCCACGCTGCTGCGGCTGATCGCCGGGCGGCTCACCCCGCAGCGCGGCGCGATCCGCGTCAGTGGCGAGCTGGCCTACCTCCCGCAGGACCTCACCCTCGACACCTCGCTGCGCGTCGACGCGGCGCTCGGGATCGCCGACGTCCGTACGGCGATCGCCGCGATCGAGTCCGGCGACGCCTCCGACGCCAACTTCGCCCGCGTCGGCGACGACTGGGACGTCGAGGAACGCGCCGAGGCGATGCTCGGCAAGCTCGGCCTCGGCGCGATCGGCCTCGACCGCTCGGTCGGCGAGCTGTCCGGCGGCGAGACGATCCTGCTCGGCCTCGCCGCCGAGCTGCTGAGGCGGCCCGGCGTCCTGCTGCTCGACGAACCCACCAACAACCTCGACCTGCGCGCCCGGCGGCACCTGTACGACGCGGTCGACGCGTTCCGCGGCGCCCTGCTCGTGGTCAGCCACGACCGCGAACTGCTCGACCGCGTCGACCAGATCGGCGAGCTCCGCAAGGGCGACCTGACCTGGTACGGAGGCAACCTCACGGCGTACGAGGAAGCCGTCGCCGTCGAGCAGGAGGCCGCCGAACGGATGATGCGCGTTGCCGAGTCCGACCTGCGACGGCAGAAGCGCGAGCTGATCGAGGCACGCACGAAGATCGAGCGCCGCCAGGCAGGCGGGCGGCGGGCCTTCGAGAGCGGCAGCGTGTCGAAGATGGCCGCGGGCGCGATGAAACGGTCGTCGCAGGTGTCCGCGGGCAAGCACCTCGGCATGCACGGCGACCGCATCGAGGCGGCGCAGGACGCGCTGGCCGAAGCCGAACTGAAGATCCACGACGACGACCACATCCGCGTCGACCTCCCCGCCACGGCCGTTCCCGCGGGCCGCATCGTGCTGCGCCTCGACGACCTCGTCCTCCGCACCGGCCTGCACGTGTCGCTGGAGATCCGGGGCCCCGAACGCATCGCCCTGGTCGGCCCGAACGGCGCCGGCAAGTCCACCCTGCTCCACGCCGTCACGTCCGCGGACCTGCCGTTGGTCCCCGCCCGCCTCCTGCCCCAACGCCTGGACCTCCTCCAGGACGACCTCTCGATCGCCGACAACCTGGCGATCCTTGCCCCCGGCACCGACAACAACGACCGCCGCGCCCGCCTGGCCCGCTTCCTCTTCCGCGGCCGCGCGGCCGATCAACCCGTCCACACCCTCTCCGGCGGCGAACGCTTCCGAGCCACCCTCGCCGCCCTGCTCCTGGCCGAGCCGCCCCCACAACTCCTGATGCTCGACGAACCCACCAACAACCTCGACCTCGCCAGCACAGCCCAACTCCAGGACGCCCTGTCGTCGTACCAGGGCGCACTGGTGGTCGCCAGCCACGACCTCCCGTTCCTGAGAAGCCTGTCGATCACCCGCTGGCTGTCCATCGAAGACAACCAGCTCCAAGAGATCGAGGCCCTCTGATGAGAAGAGCCGGCAGCCTCCACTGCATCCGGCGGGATCCTGCTCAGGCGCCTCCCCGGGCGACCAGCAAAGCTCCGGCGCGGCGGCGGACTGATCCGTGGCCGGTCATTCCGCATCCGCATTACTCCCACCGGGGACCGCGCTAGCTTCCTCCGTTGTGCTCGAACAGCACCCACTCCAGGTCGGCCGCCTTCTCCAACTTTAAGTCGGCCGACCACTGGTGGAGCGCTTCGACGTACGCGCGGTACCGCTTCGCTCGGCGGTGGGACCCGGCGAGATCGATCGTGCTTCGCTTGAGCGTCTTGTTGAGCGTGCGGAAGACCCGGTCGTCGAGGATCAGCGGCTGCCAGCTGCGGCCCTCCGTGACTCCCGCGAAGGCGAACCACTTGGTGAAGAACGACCGCCCGACCCTGGGCAGGTTCCACGCGCGGTAGACGTTCTCGAGCGATCCGTCGGCGAGTTCTTGGATCGCTCGGAGGTCGAGCGCCGTCCGACGCAGCACCGCGTGCGCCCGCGCGGGGTCGGCGATCGCCTCGCGGGTGTTGTAAAGCCCGCGTCCGCTGTTCGCGTTCCCCCAGGCCATCACCAGGACGAAGGCCTGCAGGACCTGCAGTTCGTTGTCGGGATCCATCGCCGCGCAGGCTGCGTGGACCTCAGGTCTGCCGATCTTTCGCTGGTCGCCGTCGGCAGTCCCCGCGGTGGTCAGCAGGCCGGCGTACTCCGGGTTAGCCGGCAAGTACCTCGCCCAGGTCGCCGGTCGGATCTCGACCGGCTTCTGCTCACGCCGATTCATTGCGACGAGGGCTGCCAAGCCGTCCGGCTGCTGCATGTTCCGCTCTGACATGCACGGGAACCTATGCCGGTGCCGCCCCGAGGTACAGGGCTCGGACGAGGCTCGGGCCGGAACCCGTCGGCGACGAAGTCCGCGCCGGCACCTGCAGACCAAGTCGCGCTGGACCAGGCCCGTTCCGCGTGACCGGCCTGGCCCCTCGCGCTTTTAAGATCTGGGAGATCGGTCGCGGGGACCGACCTGGGCGAAGGAGTCGCATGTCTGGTCCTCAGTACCCTTCGCCGCAGGGGCAGCCTCCGCAGCAGTGGGGACCGGGCGGGCAGAATCCGCAGCAACCGGGGCCGCCGCAGTATGGGCCGCCGGGACAGCCGCAGTACGGGGCCGCCGGGCAGCAGCCGTACGGCGGCGCGCCGGGCCAGGCGCAGTACGGGCCGGGTGGGCAGCAGCCGTCGTACGGCCCGCCTGGGCAGCAGCCTCCGTACGGCCCGCCTGGGCAGCAGCCGCAGTACGGGCCTCCGGGGCAGCAACCGCCGTACGGGCCGCCGCCTCAGCAGTGGGGGACGCCGCCGGGGCAGCAGCAGTTTGGGTGGGGGCCGATGCCTGCGCCGCCGAAGAAGCGGCGGGGGGCTGGGATCGTGGTGCTGGCTGTGGTCGGTGGGTTGGCGGTTCTCGCGGCCGTGGTGATCGGGGTGGGGTTCTCGCTCGCGGGGAAGGCCGACTCGTCGGCGACTCCGCCGGTGGCTCAGCCGACGTACGAGCCGACGGCGGACGAGCCTGAGGTGCCGACGGCAACGAACGCGCCGCCGACCACCAGGCCGACGGCGACCAGGCCGACCGCGACGAAGCCGACGCAGAAGCCGCCGCCGCGGCTCACGCCGTACCAGATCGCGGCGACGAACAAGCTGTACCGGACCGGGACGCAGGCCTCGGTCGGCTGCCGGGAGTCGCGGGCCGGGCTCGGGAACCAGGCTGCCTCGCTGGCGTACTACCGCTCGATGCGAGCCTGCATGGATCGCGCTTGGCGGCGCCAGGTGACCGCGGCCGGGTACCAGTTCCGGCCGCCGGGGCTGATCTCGATTGCCACCAACGGGAGCTCGCCGTGCGGCACCGCCGTGCAGGCACTGGCGTTCTACTGCCCGACGAACCACACCATGTACATGAAGGCCGACCTGGACATCCAGTACTGGCGGCAGTCGCAGACGTTCAGCCGGGCGGTCGGGTCGCACGCGGCGGCGCACGAGTACGGTCACGCGGTGCAGGAGCTGACCGGGATCCTGCGGGCGCAGCGGCGCATGGCCTACGACGCGCCGACCCGCGCGGCCGCGCTGGAGACGGAGCGCCGGCTCGAGCTCCAGGCGTCCTGCTTCGGCAACCTGTTCCTCGGCGCCAACAAGAACAGCTACCCGATCCGCGGCGCACTGCGCACCCAGTGGCTGTACGTCGTCAACAACACCGGCGACCGGGCCGACACGGGCGCGCGCGACCACGGCAGCACCCGTAACCACGGCGCCTGGTCCAGGCGGGCGTTCGACCGCCCGAACCTGGCGCTGTGCAACACGTTCACCGCACCGTCGTCCTCGGTGAGCTGACCGCCGTACGCCGTAAACCGCAACCCGTCAGCTCGGCGTCGGCGCGTCCTCCCGCAGCAGCCCGGCCGACTTCAGATCCGACCAGAACGCCGCAGGCACCTCCACCCGCGACAACGCCGCGTTGGCGTGCACCTCCGCCGCCGACCGGCACCCGACAGCGATCCCCGCAACCGCAGGGTGGAACAACGGAAACGCCAGCGCCGCGGACGGCAGCGTGATCCCGTGCGCCTCGCAGACGTCGGCGAGCTGGTTGGCCTTGTCGATCAGCGGTTGTGCGGCGGGCGCGTAGTTGAAGGTCGCGTCGGACGACGGCCGCGGCTGCGCCATCAGGCCGGAGTTGAAGACGCCGACGGCGATCACCTGGGTGTCGTTGTCGAGGCAGGCCGGGAGGATGTCGTCGAGCCCGTCGGGGTCGATCAGCGTGTAGCGCCCGGCCAGCATGATCACGTCGACGTCGACCTCGCGGACGAAACGCGTGAGCATCGCCGACTGGTTCATCCCGGACCCGATCGCGCCGATCACGCCCTGCTCGCGCAGCTCGATCAGCGTCGGGAAGGCGGTCGCGACGGCTTCCTCGTAGTGGTCGTCCGGGTCGTGCACGAACACGATGTCGAGCCGGTCGGTGCCGATCCGGCGCAGCGAGTCCTCGATGCTCGCGAGAACGCCGTCGCGGCTGAAGTCCCAGCGCCGGCGCCGCTTCGAGGTGACGGCGAAACCCTCGCCGTCGGCCTCGTCGCTGTCGGCCTCGTAGATGATTCGGCCGACCTTGCTGGACAGCGTGTACTCATCGCGCGGCTTCCCGGCCAGGCCGGCGCCGAGGCGTTCCTCGGCGAGGCCGAGGCCGTAGTGCGGCGCGGTGTCGTAGAACCGCCAGCCCTCCTCCCAGGCCGCCTCGATGGTCGCCTTCGCGTCGTCGTCCGAGATCGGCGTGAACAGCCCGGCCAGCGGCGCACCGCCCAGACCGATCCGCAGGTCCGTGGGGAAGATCTTCACAGGCAGGTCACCTTTCGGACGGGAGCCAGACAGACAGTACGCCGATCAGCCGCGCCGGCGCGCCGGGGCGCGTGGCGCCGATCAGTTCCGCACCGCGGGCAGCCGCAGGTTCTGCATGCCGCCGTCCACCGCCAGCGCCGTACCGGTGGTCGACCCCGACAACGGACTCGCCAAGTACACGATCGCCTGCGCGACCTCGTCGGCCGACACCAGCCGCCCCATCGGCTGCCGGGCCTCCAGCGCCGCCCGCTCCGCCTCCGGGTCGGTCGCGGAGTCGAGCAGCCGCCCGACCCACGGCGTGTCCGCCGTACCGGGGTTCACGCAGTTCACCCGCACGCCCTCGCGCACGTGATCCGCGGCCATCGCCATCGTGAGCGCCAGCACCGCGCCCTTGCTCGCGCTGTAGACCGCGCGGTTCGGCAGCCCGGCCGTGGCAGCGATCGAGCACGTGTTGACGATCGCCGCCGCCGACGACCGCCGCAGGTACGGCAGCACCGCCCGTGTCACCCGCGCGATCCCGACCACGTTCACGTCGAGGACCCGGTGCCACTCCTCGTCGTCGTTCGCGGTGACGTTGCCCTGGGCACCGATTCCGGCGTTGTTGACCAGGATGTCGATGCCGCCCAGCCGCAGCGCCGCCGAGGCGACCGCGTCCCGGACCGACTGGTCGTCGGTGACGTCCGCGGCGATCCCGTTCAGCGGGGCCGCGACGTCGGGTTTGATATCGAAGACCACCACCTCGGCGCCGCGCGCGGCCAGCTGGGTCGCGGCGGCCAGGCCGATGCCCGACGCGCCACCGGTGACCACGGCCTTGAGGCCGGCGAAATCCGTCACTTCGACTGCTCCTTCGATTCGGTCCACACCACACCCTGCGGGAAGCGGAAGTCGCGCAACGTTTCTGCCGACATCTCCGCGCTGTACCCGGCCCGGACCGGCGCGACGTAGTGCCCCGCCTCGATCACCACCGGGTCGAGAAAGTGCTCGTGCAGGTGGTCGACGTACTCGATCACCCGCTGGTCCGTACTACCACTGACCGCGACCAGGTCGAACATCGACAGGTGCTGGACGAGCTCGCAGAGCCCGACCCCGCCCGCGTGCGGGCAGACCGGGATCCCGAACTTCGCGGCCAGCAGCAGGATCGCGATGTTCTCGTTCACGCCCGCGACGCGCGCGGAGTCGATCTGCAGGAACTCCAGCGACCCGGCCTGCAGCAGCTGCTTGAAGACGACCCGGTTCTGCACGTGCTCGCCGGTGGCGACCCGGATCGGCGCGATCCCCCGCGCGATCGCGGCGTGCCCGAGGATGTCGTCGGGACTGGTCGGCTCCTCGACCCACCACACGTCGTACGGCGCCAGCGCCTTGACCCAGGCGATCGCGTCGGCGACGTCCCAGCGCTGGTTCGCGTCGATCGCGATCCGCACGTCCGGGCCGACGGCCTCGCGGGCCAGTCGCATCCGGCGGACGTCGTCGTCGAGGTCGGCGCCGACCTTCAGCTTGATCTGGGTGAACCCGTCGGCGACCGCCTCGCGGCACAGCCGGACCAGCTTCTCGTCGTCGTACCCGAGCCAGCCGGGCGTCGTCGTGTACGCCGGGTAGCCGCGCTCGCGGAGCAGCTCCTCGCGCTCGGCGCGGCCCGGTTCGGCCTTGCGCAGGATCTCCAGCGCCTCGTCGCGGGTGAGCGCGTCGGTCAGGTACCGGAAGTCGACCAGGTCGACGATCTGCTCCGGGGTCAGGTCGGCCAGCAGCTTCCACAACGGGACGCCGGCCCGCTTGGCGGCCAGGTCCCAGACCGCGTTCACGACCGCGCCGATCGCCATGTGCATGACGCCCTTCTCCGGGCCCAGCCAGCGCAGCTGCGAGTCGTGCACGAGCGACTTCCAGAACCCGCCGAGGTCGTTCAGCGTCGCGTCGACGTCGAGCCCGACGACGTGGTCGCGGAGCGCCTCGATGGCCGCGGTCTGGACGTCGTTGCCGCGGCCGATGGTGAACGCGAAGCCGTGCCCCTCCAGCCCGTCCCCGGCGTCGGTGCGCACGATCAGGTACGCCGCGGAGTAGTCCGGGTCGGCGTTCATCGCGTCGGAGCCGTCCAGGTCCCGCGAGGTGGGGAAGCGGACGTCGTACGTCTCGAACTCGGTGAAGCGCGGCATAGAGGACCCGTTCTTTGGTGCGGAGGCGGAACGCAGGGACTGCTTGTCAGAGATCCTATAGGATATGTGGCATCGCCGTCACGGGTTTCGGGAAGCGCTTCACAGCGAACGGCTAGAGTCGTCGCCGTGGCGGACCAGGTGGCGGGGGCGGGCGTGCTGCGACTCGGCCGGCGGGAGTTCGGGCCGGGGCAGTTCGCGGTGATGGCGATCGTGAACCGGACACCGGACTCGTTCTACGACCAGGGCGCGACCTTCGCCACCGACAAGGCCTACGAGGCGATCGCGCAGGCCGTCGCCGACGGCGCCGACCTGGTCGACATCGGCGGCGTCAAGGCCGGGTACGGCGAACCGGTCAGCGAGACCGAGGAGCTGCGCCGGACCGTCGACTTCGTCGCCGGGATCCGTGCTCGCCATCCTGACCTGGTGATCAGCGTCGACACCTACCGCAGCGGCGTCGCGCGCCGCGTCGGCGAGGCCGGCGCGGACCTGATCAACGACACCTGGGCCGGCTCCGACCCCGAGATGCCCGCGGCCGCGGCCGCGAGCGGCGCGGGACTGGTCTGCAGCCACGTCGGCGGGCTCACCCCTCGCACCGACCCGCACCGGATGGCGTACGACGACGTGGTCGCCGACGTGATCCGGACGACGACCGCGCTCGCCGACCGGGCGGTCGCGGAAGGCGTCCGGCGCGACGGGCTGGTGATCGACCCGACCCATGACTTCGGCAAGAACACGTTGCAGTCGCTCGAGCTCACCCGTCGCCTGGACGAGCTGGTCGCGACCGGCTGGCCGGTGCTGGTCGCGGTGTCGAACAAGGACTTCATCGGCGAGACCCTGGAGCTGCCGCCGGGTCGGCGGGGGACCGGTACGACGGCCGCGCTGACCGTGTCGGCCTGGCTCGGCGCCCGGCTGTTCCGCGTGCACGACGTACCGGCGGCTCGGCAAGCCCTCGACCTCGTCGCCGTCCTCAAGGGCGCGAAACAACCTGCCGGCACCCGAAGGAGCCTCGCCTGATGCGCAAGCTGTCCGAGCTCACCGAGGCGGAGGTGCTGGCGGCGTACCAGGTGGAGGACCGGTCGGTCCCGCACCTGCGCAGCAACTTCGTGACCACGCTCGACGGCGCGGTCGAGATCGACGGCAAGTCGAAGGCGCTCAGCGGCGCCTCCGACCAGGAGGTGTTCGGCAAGCTCCGGATGCTCAGCGACGTGATCCTCGTCGGTGCCGGGACGGTCCGCGACGAGCACTACAACGCGCTGCGGCTCGGCGCCGAGCGCCGGGCCTGGCGGCTCGAGCACGGCCTCGCGGAGAATCCGACGCTCGCCCTGGTCTCGTCGCGGCTCGACCTGGACCCGAAGGCCCGCTACCTCGCCGACGCCCCGGTGCGGCCGATCATCTTCACCAACCCGGCCTCCCCGGTCGAGGCGCGCGAGGCGCTGGCCGAGGTCGCCGACGTGGTGGTGTGCGGGCACGCGGGTGTCGACCTGCACGAGGTCGTCGGAACGCTGGTCGAGCGCGGGCTGCCGCAGATCCTCACCGAGGGCGGACCACACCTGCAGGGTGCGCTGACCGAGGCCGACCTGATCGACGAGATGTGCTTGTCGCTGGCACCGATGCTGGCCGGCCCTGGCTCCGGCCGGATCACCGCCGGTCCAGCAGCGACCAGTACTCGCGGCTACGTGCTGCACTCAGCGCTGGCCGGCGACGACGGGTACCTCTTCTTCCGCTACCTTCGCGAGGCCTGACATGCCAGTAATAAGTGCAGCCGTCTGCCCGCACCCGCCGCTGCTCGTTCCCGAGATCGCCACCGGCGCTGCCGCCGACCTGGACGACCTGCGCGCGGCCTGCCTCACCGCACTCACCCCGCTGGCCGCAGCGGACCGCCTGGTCGTCGTCGGCTCCGGCCCTTCGGCCCTGTACGCCGCCGACGCGGCCGGCAGCCTCACGCCGTACGGCGTGCCGTTCCAGGTGGGCGCTGGTACGCCGACGCTGCCGCTGTCCCTGACGATCGGCGCCTGGCTGCTCAACCAGTCCAAGGCCGCCGACGTCCCGCGCAGCTACTACGCCGTCGCGTCTGACGAGACGCCTGCCAACTGTCTCGCGCTGGGCAAGCAGTTGGCCGACAGCAGCGACCGCGTGGCGCTGCTGGTCATGGGCGACGGCTCAGCTCGCCGCAGCGAGCACTCGCCCGTCCACCTCCACCCGCGCGCTGAGCTGTTCGACAGCACGGTCGCCGCAGCGTTCCAGCTGGCGGACACCACTACGCTCGCGGCGTTGGACCCAGACCTGGCTGCCGAGCTCCACGCTGCCGGCCGGGCGGCCTGGCAGGTCCTGGCAGCAACCAGTGGTCTGACCGGCAACCTGCTGTACCACGCAGCGCCGTACGGCGTCGGCTACCTCGTCGCTTCCTGGACCTGATCCACTGGCACGGGCGCCCAGCGTGGCTCGGTAGCGGCCAGGTCCTCGTGGCCGCCGGCGCGCAGCTGGTCGGCCAGCTCGACGCGGGCGGCTCTGACGGCAGCTACTGCCTCGTCGGCCGTCGGGTACGGGCCTGACCAGTTGCAGACGGCGTCCCCGGCGTACCAGTCTCCAGCGGACGACTGCCGGACGTGGGAAGCGGCCAGACGGTCAGCGGGGAACGAGTCGCCGCGGTCGGCGGCCAGCTGGATCACCGCGTCGACAGCGACGACCTCAGCGGTCAGGTCGAGCTTGGGCTGGAGGCGGACGGCGTCGGTGAGGACGAACTCGTAGCCGTCGGGTGCCAGCGCGCTGAGCCAGTCGAAGGCCTCCAGCGCGGTCTGCCGGAGCAGCTCCGCGTTGGCCGGGTCAGCGAGCGTGTGGACGCCGACCAGGCGGGTGTGGGTGGGCCGCAGCTCGTTCTGCCAGAGCCGGACCTGCAGCTCCGCTCGCCCGTCGAGGCGACGGCCGAGGATGCGCGCCAGGCCGACGACGTCGAAGTTCAGCTCGTCCGGCGTCCGCCGCCGCCCGGGCTCCAGCGGTGCCCCGACCGCCGTACCGGAAGTTGTCCAAGGCCCCACATGCCACCGCTCGAGGACTGTCACGGCACCGAGGCTAGCTCCTGGTCGAGGTTAGGCTGGCCTTATGACCTACACCGCGAGCCGCCTCGCGGACCTGCTCGACGGGGAGCTGGAGTGGCTGTCGGTCCGGGCCGCGGACCAGGTGCCTGGCCCGGAGTGGATCCACTGCGGCGCCCTGCTCCAGGACCAGTTGGCCGGCGCTGACCCGACGCACGGGTGGCGGAAGGTGCTTGAGGACGAGTACGCGGCGGAGTACGCGATCCAGCCTCCGGTCCGGGTCGCCGCGATGTTCGTGCTGATGTGGTACGTCTCGGTGCCGTCCATCATCGCCGGGCTGTCCACAGCGCTGACCGGTGTCTCGCCGGACGTGTCACCGGACGCGCTGGCCTTCCGGAAGCACCCGACCGCCCACTACCCGCTGGAGGTCGCCCTGCTGTCGCAGCGGGTCGTCACGACGCAGGAGGCCGTGGAACAGGTCGAGAGCCACACCAGGGCGTTCACGGACAGCTACCAGCCAGGGGTCAAGCTGAGCTCTCGCCAGCGGCTCGGGGCGATCAGCGACGAGCTGCGGGCCGCCGTACAGATGCCTGAGGAGGCCCTGCACGCGGTCGCTGCTGCGGAGGCGTTCCGGCTCGACCTGTCCCAGACGATGCGGACGTCGTGCTGCTTCGTCTACGCGCTGCCGAACACGAACCCGTGCAGCACCTGCCCGCGGATTTCCGGCGTGAAACAGCCGATCTGAAGGCGGATCGGCGAAAACTGTCGGTGCCACCAGGCACGCTGGACGGCATGAATTCCTTCCACTCGCCGGTTCTGACGTCATCGAGAGGTAACTCGCTATCGGTTGTTCCTGCCGGTGGCCGGGGTTAGGTTCGCTGACGTGACGGAGCCAGGTTCTTCCCCGGCGACGACCACTCCGATCGGCTCCCGGGCCGAAGCGGAGGGTTACGTCGCGATGGTGTGCTTCAAGCACGGCCCTCCGCAGCTGCACGGTGTCGAGCTGGAGTGGACGGTGCATCACGCGGACGACCCGCACCGGCCGCTCGACGCCGGACAACTCGGCAAGGCCCTGGGCGTGCACGCGCCCCCCACCCTGGTCAGGGGCAGCCCGCAGCTGCCACTCGGCCGGGGTTCTCTGGTCACGGTGGAGCCGGGTGGCCAGGTGGAGATCTCCGGCCCCGCCTCGGCCTCGGTGCCCAGGCTGATCGAGGACACCGCCGCCGACGCGGCGGAACTCACCCAACTGCTCAGCGCCGCCGGGCTCGTTCCCGGCGACCACGGCCTGGACGCCTTCCGGCCACCCCGCCGCATCCTGACCGTCCCCCGGTACGCCGCGATGGAGCGCGCCTTCGCGCAGCTCGGTCCGCACGGCCCCCGGATGATGTGCAGCACCGCCGGCCTCCAGGTCTGCCTCGACGCCGGCGAGCCCGGCCAGGCGGCCCTGCGCTGGCGCGCCCTGCACGACATCGGCCCGGCGATGGTCGCCCTGTTCGCCAACTCGCGGCAGCGCACCGGCAGCGACACCGGCTGGGCGTCGGCGCGTACCGAGGCGACCTTCGGCACCTGCGCGCCGTTCACCGAACCACCACCGCTCGACGAGGACCCGGCAGCAGCCTGGGCCCGGACGGCGATGGAGGCGCCGGTGCTCTGCCTGCGGCGCGGCGACTCCTGGGAGGCGCCACCCGGCCTGACCTTCGGGGCCTGGGCCGACGGCGCGCTGCCCGGCGACAGACCGACGTACGACGACCTCGACTACCACCTGTCCACTCTGTTCCCACCTGTCCGCCCGCGCGGGTACCTCGAGGTCAGGTACCTGGACGCCCAGCAGGGCGACGGCTGGATCGCGCCGACGCTGCTGCTGATCGCCCTGATGTCCGACCAAGCGGTCACCGACCAGGCGCTGGCCGCTGCCGCTCCGGCGGCGGGCCGCTGGTTCCCGGCCGCGCGGGAGGGGCTGGACGACAAGCCCGTGCTCCAGGCCGCCCGTGACCTGGTCGAGCTGGGCAGCCGGGCGCTGGAGCGGACCGGCGTACCGCAGGAACTGACAGAGCACGTCGCAACCCGGCTGCACTGCATCGTCGACGACACCCACAGAAGGCGAGCCTCATGAACCACCAACTGTCCGACCTGTCCCCGGAGCAGCTCCGGGCCTTCGTCGCCGGGCAGCTCGAGCGCTCCCGCGCCCGGACCGTCCAGCTGACCGACGCGGTCGACACCGACGACCTGATCCGCCAGCACTCCAAGCTGATGTCCCCGCTGGTCTGGGACTACGCCCACATCGGCAACCAGGAGGAGCTCTGGCTGGTCCGCGACGTCGGTGGCCGTGACCCGGTCCGGCAGGACATCGACGAGCTGTACGACGCGTTCATGCACGCCCGCGCCGACCGGCCCTCGCTGCCGCTGCTGAACCCGACCGAGACGAAGTCGTACGTCGTGGAGGTGCGCGACAAGGTGATGGACGTGCTCGACCACGTGAGGTTCGACGGCGGCCGCGAGCTGGTCAACGACGGCTTCGCCTTCGGGATGATCGTCCAGCACGAGCAGCAGCACGACGAGACGATGCTCGCCACGCACCAGCTGCGCACCGGTTCGCCGGTGCTGGACGCGCCGGCGCCGCCTGCTGGGCGGCGGCTGCCGGCCGGTGAGGTGTACGTGCCGGGCGGGGTGTTCGAGATGGGCACGTCGATCGAGCCGTGGGCGCTCGACAACGAGCGGCCGGCGCACGCCGTACAGGTTGCGCCGTACGTGATCGACACGGTGCCGGTGAGCAACGGGGACTACCTGCGCTTCGTGCTCGACGGTGGGTACGAGCGTGAGCAGCACTGGTCGGCGGCCGGGTGGGCGCATGTGCAGAAGGCGTCGCTGGTCGCGCCGCGGTTCTGGGAGGTCGTCGACGGCAACTGGATGCGGACCCGCTTCGGGCACCGCGAGCCGCTGCCGCTGGACGAGCCGGTGATCCACGTCTGCTTCTACGAGGCCGAGGCGTACGCGAAGTGGGCCGGCAAGCGGCTGCCGACCGAGGAGGAGTGGGAGTTCGCGGCGCGGTTCGACCCGGAGTCGGGGCGGACGCGGCGGTTCCCGTGGGGTGACGAGACGCCTGGTCCGCAGCACGCGAACCTCGGGCAGCGGCACCTGCGGCCGGCGCCGGTCGGGGCGTACCCGGCGGGTGCGTCGCCGCTGGGCGTCGAGCAGCTGATCGGCGACTGCTGGGAGTGGACGTCGAGCGACTTCACGCCGTACCCGGGCTTCCGGGCCTTCCCGTACGACGAGTACTCGCTGGTCTTCTTCGGGCCGGACTACAAGATCCTCCGCGGCGGTTCGTTCGGCACCGACGAGGTCGTTGCCCGCAGCACCTTCCGGAACTGGGACTACCCGATCCGGCGACAGATCTTCGCGGGCTTCCGGTGCGCCCGTGACCCGCAACCGTCGGACCGCCCCTGATGTGCCGCCACCTGGCCTACCTCGGGCCATCGGTCTCACTGGCATCGCTCGTCCTCGACCCACCGCACTCGCTGTACAAGCAGAGCTGGGCGCCGAACGACATGCGCGGTGGGGGATCGGTGAACGCCGATGGCTTCGGGGTTGGTTGGTACGTCGACGGTCAGGCTGTCAGGTACCGGAGGAGTGTGCCGATCTGGGCGGACGAGAACCTCCCGGGTCTCACCCGAAGCATCTCCTCCGGTGCCGTCATCGCTGCCGTGCGCAACGGGACCACCGGGATGCCTTTGGGTGAAGGCGCGGCGGCGCCCTTCCAGCACGGCCAATGGTTCTTCAGCCACAACGGCCTGATCCGCGACTGGCCCGGCTCGGTGGCGAAGCTCGCCGAGGGCCTGCCCGTCACCGACCTGCTGACCCTCGACGCCCCGGTCGACTCCGCGCTGCTCTGGGCGCTGATCGTCGACCGCCTCGACCGCGGCCCGGCCGAGGCGGTGGCGTCCGTCGTACAGGACGTCGAAGCCGCCGCGCCCGGATCGCGGCTGAACATCCTGCTCACCGACGGCGAGCAGCTCGTCGCGACCACCTGGACGCATGCCCTCTGGGTACGACAGACCGACGACTCCGTGACCGTCAGCTCGGAGCCGTGGACCGACGACCCCGGCTGGCGCGAACTCCCCGACCGCACCCTGCTCACCGCGACCCGGTACGCCTGCTCCACCACCTCGATGGAAGGACGACAGTGACCCTGATCGACGTTCATCTGACCCCGGACTACACCTCCCGCGCCCTGAAGGAGGACGTCCGGGCCGGACTGACCGCGGACCCGAAGTGGCTGGCGCCGAAGTGGTTCTACGACGCCCGCGGCAGCGAGCTCTTCGAACAGATCACCCGCCTGCCCGAGTACTACCCGACCCGCGCCGAGCGCGAGATCCTGACCGCCCGCGCCGCCGAGATCGCCGAGCTCACCGGCGCTCACACCCTGGTCGAGCTCGGCTCCGGTTCCTCGGAGAAGACCCGGCTGCTGCTCGACGGCCTGACCAAGCACGGCACCCTGAACACGTTCGTCCCGCTCGACGTCTCCGAGACCGCGCTCCGCGAGGCGGCCGCGGCGATCAACGCCGACTACCCGGCGCTGACCGTGCACGGCGTGGTCGGCGACTTCACCGCCCACCTCGACAAACTCCCCGGCGAGGCCCCGCGCGTGGTCGCGTTCCTCGGCGGCACGATCGGCAACCTGCTCCCGACCGAGCGCGAGACCTTCTACACCTCGGTCCGCGAGGTCCTCGAACCAGGCGAGTGGCTGCTGCTCGGCACCGACCTGGTGAAGAACCCGGCGACGCTCGTCGCGGCGTACGACGACAGCGCGGGCGTCACCGGTGAGTTCAACAAGAACGTCCTCCGCGTCCTCAACCGCCAGCTCGGCGCCGACTTCGACGTCGACGCCTTCAGCCACGTCGCCGTCTGGGACCCCGAGAACGAGTGGATCGAGATGCACCTGCGCGCCGACCGCGCGATGCGCGTCCTGATCCCGGAGATCCGCCTCGAGGTCGACTTCGCCGAAGGCGAGGAGCTCAGCACCGAGATCTCCGCCAAGTTCCACCGCCACGGCGTCGAAGCCGAGCTCGACAAAGCCGGCTTCACCCCCGGCGCCTGGTGGACCGACACCGAGGACCGCTTCGCCCTCTCCCTCTGGCAAGCCGTCTAGCACGCCGGAAGGCCCGGCCGGGTGCTCCCGGCCGGGCCCGCCCGCGCAACCTCACGCCTACGCCGGGTCCGCGCGCGCTCGGCCCAGACCCCAGCGCCTACGCCGGGTCCGCGTTCTGCCAGTCCTCGCCGACGCAGCCTTCGTCGTACTCCCACCAGCCGTCCCGAACCCCGCGCTCCAGCACCCCCTTGACCACTGCGAGCTCCGCCTCCGGTGGCACGTTCAGCGAGACCATCCCGAAGCGCTCGATCCCCTCGCCGTCCACGCCCAGATCGGCGAACGCGTCCAGCACCGCCTGGCGGCTGCCGGCCAACGGACCGGCGCGGAACGGGATCACGCGGATGGTGCAGTTCCCCGACCACTCCAGCCTCTCCGTCGCCCACAGCACCCCTTCGTCGTCCGGGCGGACCCGGAAGATGTCGTCCGCGGCGACGTTCATAGCGAACCACGGGTTGTTGTCGAGCCGCACCCTGTCTTCGCCCACCGGTACCGCCCACAGGCCCTCGCTGCTCGCGGGCGGCCAGCCGTCCTCGTCGGGCTCGAGCTCGAAGCGGACCTTCACGTGCTGCACGTCGTCGGCGGTCATCCCGGAATCATCACAGCTTGCCGGGGATCGTCGTCAGCGGGCCGGGCGGCAATTTACTGTCGGGTGCCGATGCCTTGCCGTGAGAGGGAAGCTGACCCTGTGACCGAGCCGTTTCCGCGTAGTCCGGATGCCAAGCCGCCGACGATGATCGATGTGGCCCGGCGGGCCGGGGTCGGGCTGGGGACCGTGTCGCGGGTGGTGAACGGCGGTGCGGGCGTCCGGGCCGAGACTGCTGAGCGGGTTCGGGTCGCGATCGGGGAGCTCGGGTTTCAGCGCAACGAAGTCGCCCGGGCGCTGCGGCCGGGGAAGAAGTCGTCGAGTCTCGCGCTGGTGCTCGGCGACCTGACCAACCCGTTCTTCGCGACGATCGCCAAGGCGTCGTTGGAGGTTGCCGGGCAGTCCGGGTTCGCGGTCGTGCTCGGCAGCGTCGACGAGGACCCGGAGGGGGAGAAGCGGGCGATCCAGGAGCTGATCGGGCGGCAGGTCGCCGGGCTGATGATCGTGCCGGACCAGAGCGACCACTCGTTCCTGACCGCGGCCGGCGTACCGGTGGTGTTCGTGGACCGGCCGGCGCACGGGATCGAGGCCGACATCGTGATGGTCGACAACGAGGCCGGCGGCAAGGTGGCGACCGATCACCTGCTCGGGCAGGGGCATCGCCGGGTCGCGATCCTGCTGGCGCCGTCGTACTACACGACCGGGCGGCGGTTGCGCGGCTACCGGCGGGCGCATCGCGAAGCGGGCGTGACGGTCGACGAGTCGCTGGTCGTGCAGCTGCCGGAGGGAACCGCGGAGGCGGCCGAGAAGGCGACGCGCGAGCTGATGAGTCAGCCGGAGCCGCCGACGGCGCTGTTCGCGTCGACGAACTTCGTCACCGAGGGCGTACTGCGCGGGCTGGGGGAGAACAGCGTGCCCGCGGTGGTCGGCTTCGACGACTTCCGGATGGCCGACATGCTGCCGACCCCGGTGACGGTCGTTGCCTCCGACATCGCCGAGCTCGGCCGTACGGCGGCGCGCCTGCTGCTCGCGCGCGCGGACGGCACCGAGACGCGCCCGCCGCAGCGGATCGTCGTGCCCGTCACGCTCATCCAGCGCGGGTCGGGGGAGCGGTCACCCCGATAGTGCGGACGCCCACCACTGATCAACCGTCGCCGACCACGGCGTGTCGGGCCGACACGCCGGTTCTGCGCGAGGTTGGACAGTGGTGGGTGTCCGCGCCCGGTCGGAGGGGCGGGTGCGACCGGGCGCTTGGGCCAAGGCGGGCTGGCAGTTCCTGCGCGGAACTCCCCAGGCGCCGCCCTAGAAGTTCGGCCAGGCCCAGCCGAGGTACGAGCTGAAGTACGGCAGCTTGGCCAGCCCGATCTTGCCGCCGACGCTCGTCGCCCAGAAGTACCCGTCCCCGCGCGCCACCCCGACGTGCCCGTACGGCGCCGCCAGGTCCCAGAACACCAGCGCACCCTTCGGCGGGTTCAGATCACCCCGGTGCGCGGCCCCGCGCGCCACGGCGTCGTTCCAGTTCGCCTTGGCCGAGGCGTAGATCGCGGTCTTGCCGTACGAGTTCTCGGCCGCCTTCTCGCAGTACCCCTGGTACGCCGTCGAGCCGTTCCGCGACGAGTACCACGCGATCGCCTTGTCGGCGCGCGGGTTGCTCGTGCACAGCGGCGCGACCAGCCCGCTGCTGCCGGTGTTCACGTACGCGTCGGAGATGAACCCCTTGCCCGGGACGTGGTCCCAGACCAGGCTGCGGCCGAACTTGCCGGTCACCGGTTCGCCGTAGATCTGGCAGTCGATCTGGACCGTCCCGTTGGGCTGGGTACCGACCGCGCCGAAGGTCGTGGCGTTGCCGGAGCGGATGGTCACGCCGGTCCCGCTGTCGGTGACGACGGTCCCGGTCGCGGCGTGGGCGGGCATCGTGGCGCCGAAGACGGCGGCACCGCCGAGCAGGGTGGTCAGGGTGAGCCGGGCGGTGATGCGCAGGAGGGCGGTACGCATGGTTGCTCCTTTTCGGTTGCGAGGTAGCGCGCTGGTACTGATTCACAGAGAATCAGAGCGTTACGGTGTTGTCGCAGTGGGCAACGATCGGAGAAGCACGGTGAGGCCAGCCCAGGTTCGCTCCCTGATCGGCAGCCGGATGCGCGAGTTGCGGGAGGCGGCCGGCGTCCCGCTGACGCGGGCGGCCGGCCTGTCCGGGTGGGACAAGGGCCACCTGTCCCGGGTCGAGCGCGGGCACACCAAGCCGAGCCGCCAGCTGATCGAGTGGTACGACGAACAGTTCGGCGCCGACAGCTCCCTGGTGAACCAGCTCGACGAGCTCGACGCCGCCGTCCGGGCCGGCAAGGACGTCTCGCAGCGCGACCAGCGCCGGCACGTCCAGCCCGTCATCCTGGGCGGATCGGTCCCGGTCGATCACCACCCCGAGGACCGCGCGGAGCTGGTCGGCGAGAGCGTGCCGGACGGGACCCGGGTGGTGCGGGACCAGAAGTTCGAGAAGACCTGGGAGATCCGCAACAGCGGCGAACGCCCGTGGCGGGACCGCTGGCTGACCCGGCAGGGTGCCGCGGCGACGCCGGGCTGGATGCGGTCGCCACGGTCGGCGCGGCTGCCGGACGCCGTACCGGGACAGATCGTGACGGTCCGGATGCAGCTGCAGGCGCCGTCGCAGGCCGGCGCCTCCACGGCGTACTTCAAGATCACCGACGAGGCCGGACGGCTCTACTACCCGGGGCTGGAGTCGCCGCCGATCTACTGCACGATCCACAGCGTCTACGAGCTGTGATGCGGGTTTGCCCTTGATTGCGTTCTCACACCTGGTAACTGTCACGTCAGGCGAATTAGGTTGCCCTATTCCTGTCCGCCTGGAACAACGGGAGTCTGAGCGTGTTCACACCCCGGAAGATCGCGGTGGCCACAGCCACCGCCGCGGCGCTGGTCCTTCCGCTGCTGACGGCCACCACGGCCGCGGCGGCGCCGAAGCCGACCGACCCGCCGACGCCGGCCATTCCGCAGCAGTACCTGGACCAGCCGGTGCAGTGGTCGGTCTGCGCGTTCGACGCGCAGATCAAGGCGCTCTACCCAGCCGCCCCGACCACGAACTGCGCCAAGGTGAAGGTCCCGATGGACTGGGCCAACCCGACCGCGCACCCCGACGTCGAGATCGCCATCTCGTACAGCAAGGCAACCGGTACGTCGAAGGGCCTGATGGCCTCCAACCCCGGCGGTCCGGGCGGTGCCGGCCTGACGCTGAGCGCGGCGCTGGCCACCGACAAGCCGCAGCTGTTCAGCGACTTCGACCTGGTCGGCTTCGACCCGCGCGGATTCGGCCAGAGCACGCCGCTGCAGTGCATCACCACGGCCGAGAAGCTGAACGCGCTGCCGGTGACGCCCGACTACAAGGAGCGCACCAAGCTCACCCACAAGGTCGAGGTCGCCGAGGCGAAGCTGCAGGCCGAGGCCTGCGCGGCGACCGAGTTCGGCCAGTTCGTGAGCAGCCAGCAGACCGTGTACGACATGGAGTTCATCCGGGCGCTGCTCAAGGCCCGGCAGCTGAACTTCATCGGGTACAGCTACGGCACCTGGCTGGCCGGCTGGTACGCCGACACCTACCCGAGCCGGGTGGGCCGGTTCGTGCTCGACTCGAACATGGACTGGACCCACACCCAGTGGGACAACATCAACTTCGACCCGTTCTCCGGGCAGCGCCGCCGCGACACCCAGCTGTTCCCGTGGATCGCCCGGCACGCCGACCAGATCACCGGCCTGGGCAAGACCCCGGCGCAGGTACTGGCGAAGTACAACGGCATCCGCGCGTCGCTGGTGACGCTGGTCAAGGCCGGTGAGAGCGACGTCCGGGGCGACGGTCTGGACGGCAACATCTACAGCGCGATCTACGGCAACGTCCGGTTCATCCGGGCCACGATGGACATCCTGGTCCACGACGAGTTCGTCAAGGACCCGGACGCCGGCACGGTCACCGTCCAGCACGTCGACCGCGCCTGGGCCCGGCTCGCGCCGGAGCTGCAGGCCTTCGACACCCTCGCCGCGATCAGGGCCCGGTACGGCGTGAGCGCCGCGGCGCTGACCACGGCCGGTGTGGCGGCCGCCCAGGCCGACACGGTGAAGTCGGTGCTCGCCGACGCCCGAGAGACCGCGGCGCGGGCGACCTCCGGCGACCAGCCGGTGAACCTCGGCGCGATCGGGACCACGGTCCGGTGCAACGACACCGCCTGGAACACGGACCCGAACTTCTACCTGAAGGAAGCCGACCGGATGGCCAAGAAGTACACCTTCTTCGGCTACATGAACGGCGTCCCGATGTGCGCGTTCTGGAAGTACGCCCCGCAGGACCGCAAGCTGGACCTGAAGGGTGCGCCCCGGATGCTGATCGTCCAGGGCGAGCTCGACCCGGCGACGGCGTACGAGGGTTCGCTGCGCACGCACAACGACACCAAGCAGGTGACCCGCTTCGTCGCGATCGACGACGAGGGCCAGCACGGTCAGTACATCGGCTCGGCGTCGGCGTGCGCCGAGGCGATCGGTGACCGGTTCGTGTTCGGTGGCGAGCTGCCGGGCAAGGACCAGGTCTGCGGCACCAGCCCGCTGCCGGCCGAGCTGTCGGTCTACCCGGTCAAGGGCCCGGTCGACGGCAAGGCGGTCCCGCTGCCGAAGTCGAAGGCCGGCTCGGTGAAGGTGAGCCCGCTGCTGCAGCAGACGCTCGACATGGTGGCGGCCAGCACGCTGCGCTAGGCGCCGCTGTGAGAGGCCCCGGCGATACGTCGCCGGGGCCTTTCGCGTTCAGTACTGCGCGTCGTACTCGGCGTCCAGTTCGGCCTTGTACTTGACCCAGCGCTCGCTCAGCCCGTCCACCTCGGCCTGGATGAAGGCCAGGAAGCCGAGTGTCGAGCTGACCCGCCGGTGCGCGGGGCTGCCCGGCTCGAGCTCGTTGATCAGCTGGCCGAGGATGTCCTCCCAGCGCGGCAGGAAGCGGTCCTGGCGCATCATCGACTCGTACCAGAAGTCGTCCTGGACGACGTACACGTCGCGGCGGCTGCCCGGCTCGCGCTCGCGGGAGGCCAGCCGCATCTGCAGCAGGTACCGGACCGCGCCGGAGATCGCCGCCGGACTGGCCTGCAGCTGCTCGCTCAGCTCGGCCGACGTCAGCCGGCCGTCCTCGCTGGACAGGATGGCGGCGAAGGCCCGGGCCGACATCCGCGGCCAGCCGGTGTCGGCCAGCAGGTTGCCGAAGCCCTCGGCGTACCGCTGGACCGCCTCGTCGTCTCGTTGTGCGCTCACCGCCCCATCATCTCCTCTCGGTCCCCGAAATCCCTGACGTGTGAGAGAAACGTTAGGAACATTCACAAATTTCTGAATGAAGTGTAGCGTCTGAACCATGACTTCAGCCATCACGGTCTCCGGACTGCACAAGTCGTACGGCGTGACGCACGCCCTCGACGGTCTCGACCTCGACGTCGCGACCGGTGAGGTGCACGGATTCCTCGGCCCGAACGGCGCGGGGAAGTCCACCACGATCCGCGTTCTGCTCGGACTGCTGCGCGGGGACTCCGGCGACGTGTCGCTGCTCGGTGGCGACCCCTGGCGCGACGCGGCGGCCCTGCACCGGCGGCTGGCCTACGTGCCGGGCGACGTGAACCTGTGGCCGAACCTGACCGGCGGCGAGGTGATCGACCTGCTCGGCCGGCTGCGTGGGGGACTCGACCCGAAGAAGCGCGACGAGCTGCTGCGCCGCTTCGACCTCGACCCGACCAAGAAGGGCGGCACGTACTCCAAGGGCAACCGGCAGAAGGTCGCGCTGGTCGCCGCGCTCGCCTCCGACGTCGAGCTGTTGATCCTGGACGAGCCGACCTCGGGCCTGGACCCGCTGATGGAGGAGGTGTTCCGCCAGTGCATCGAGGAGGAGCGCCACCGGGACCGGACCGTGCTGCTGTCCAGTCACATCCTGTCCGAGGTCGAGGCGCTCTGCGACCGGATCAGCATCATCCGCAAGGGCAAGGTGGTCGAGACCGGCACCCTGGCCGACCTGCGGCACCTGACCCGGACCTCGATCCAGGCCGAGCTGTCGGCCTCCCCGAACGGCATCGCTTCGTTGCCCGGGGTCCACAATCTCGATGTCGAGGGCAACCGGGTCCGTTGCGAGGTCGACACCGCGCAGCTCGACGGCCTGATGAAGCAGCTCGCCGCGAGCGGGATCAAGAGCCTGGTCGCGCAGCCGCCGACGCTGGAGGAGCTGTTCCTGCGCCACTACGAGGACGAGACTCCGGAGCTGGTGGACGCGCGATGAACGACTTCGTCGGTACGTCGACCCTGGTGCGGCTCGCGTTACGCCGCGACCGGGTCCTGATCCCCTTGTGGGTGGTCGTTTTCGCGGTCACCGCGGCCGGTTCGGCGGCGGCGTCGATCGAGGTGTTCCCCGACGTACAGTCCCGGGTGGACGCCGCGAACACGACCAACGCCTCGCCCGCGCTGCTCTCGCTGTACGGCCGGATCTTCGACCCGACCTCGCTGGGCGAGGTGTCGCTGTTCAAGCTGATCAACTTCGGCGCCCTGCTGGTCGGGTTGCTCGCGGCGATCATCGTCAACCGGCACACCCGCGGCGAGGAGGAGACCGGCCGCCTCGAGCTGCTCAGCGCCGGCGTCCTCGGCCGGTACGCCGCCCTGACCGCCGCGCTGATCGTTGCCTCCGGCACCGTCATCGCGCTCGGCCTGGTCAGCGCGCTCGGGCTGATCGGCGCCGGCCTCCCGGCGGTGGGTTCGTTCGCCTTCGGGTTGACCTGGATCGCGGCCGGCCTGGCGTTCGCCGGGGTGAGCGCCTTGGTCGTCCAGCTCACCGAGAACGCCCGGACCGCGACCGGCCTGACGGCCGTCGTACTGGGGATCGCGTACGTACTGCGCGCGATCGGCGACTCGTCGGCCGGCGCCGAGTGGGTGTCCTGGCTGTCGCCGATCGGCTGGACCCAGCAGATCCGCCCGTACGCCGGCGACCGGTTCGTCGTCGCGCTGCTGCCGATCGCGCTCACCGCCGTACTGGTGGCCGCTGCCATCGCCCTCCTGCGTCGCCGCGACATCGGCGCCGGGCTGGTCCGCCCGCGTCCCGGCCCGCCGGTCGCCGCCCGCTCGCTGCGCTCGCCGCTCGCTCTGGCCTGGCGCCTGCAGCGCGGAGCGCTCTACGGCTGGTCGGCCGCGTTCCTGCTGCTCGGCCTGATCGTCGGCAACATCGCCAGCAACGTCGACGGTTTCGTCACCAGCGACAGCGCCAAGGACCTGGTCCAGAAACTCGGCGGCGTCGACGGCATCACCGACGCCTTCCTCGCCACCGAAACCGGGATGCTCGGCCTCCTCGCCAGCGCCTTCGGCATCCAGGCCGCCCTCCGGCTCCGCTCCGAGGAAACCAGCCTCCGCGCCGAACCCCTCCTCGCCACCGGCATCACCCGCACCCGCTGGCTCTCCAGCCACGTCCTCATCGCCCTCGCCGGCACCACCGCCCTGGCGGTCCTCGGCGGCATCGGCACCGGCATCTCCAGCGGCGCCGAACTCGGCAACATGAGCCACCAACTCCCACGCCTGCTAGCCGCCTCCCTCGTCCAACTCCCCGCCACCTGGCTCGTCACCGCCATCGTCGTCCTCCTCTTCGGAGCCCTACCCCGCCTGGTCACCGCCGCCTGGTTCCTCTACGGCGCCTTCCTCCTCGTCGGCGAGTTCGGCTCACTCTTCAACCTCCCCGAACCCGTCCAGAACCTCAGCCCCTACGCCCACACCCCCCGCCTCCCCGGCGGCGACTTCACCGCCACCCCGGTGATCTGGCTTCTGGCGATCACCGCCGCCCTCACCCTGGCCGGCTACGCAACCTTCCGGCGCCGCGACATCGGCTGACGGACGCGCACCACTCACCAACCTCCGCTGACGGGCCTGCTGCCGCGGACCCTGAGCGGCGCGACGCCGAGCCGGCGCCGGTTGGTGAGTGGTGGAGGTCCGCCGCGCAGCCCGCCCGCGGGTCCGCGCGGGCGGGCTGTCTACGATCGGCGGGTGGAATCGGTGCTGAGTGGGCGGTCGGTCGGGTTCGGGCAGTTCTGGACCGAGCGGCACCTGTGTGTGTTGAGCACGGTGCGCAAGGACGGGACGGTGCACTCGACGCCGGTGGGGGTGACTCTCGACCTCGAGGCCGGGATCGCGCGGGTGATCTGCAGCGGGGAGTCGCACAAGGCGCGGCTGATCCGGGCGGCGGGCGCCGAGGGCGCGGCGGTGTCGGTGACGCAGGTTGACGGCCGGACGTGGTCGTCGCTGGAGGGGCGCGCGGCGGTGAACGACGACCCGGCGGCGGTTGCCGATGCCGAGCGTCGGTACGCCGCGCGGTACAAGCAGCCGCGGGTGAATCCGCTGCGCGTCGTCGTCGAGATCGACGTGACGAAGGTGCTGGGGAATGCCTGACCTGACCGTTGTCGGGGTCGGCGCCGACGGGTGGGACGGGTTGTCACCGAGAGCGCGACAGGCGGTCGAAGCCGCCGAGGTGGTGATGGGGAGCGCGCGCCAGCTCGCGCTCGTGCCGGACGGCGCCGAGAAAGTCGCCTGGCCGTCGCCATTGTCGGAGTCGCTGCCGGGCCTGCTGGCGACGTACCAGGACAAGAAGATCTGCGTCCTGGCCAGCGGTGACCCGACCTTCCACGGCATCGGTACGACGCTCACCCGCCTGCTCGGGCCGGTGCACGTGATTCCGCACCCGTCGAGCGTCTCGCTCGCCTGCGCGCGGCTCGGCTGGCCGCAGGACCAGGTCGAGGTGATCAGCCTGGTCGGGCACCCGCTCGAGCTGGTCCACCCGCACGTTCAGCCGGGTCGGAGGCTAGTCGTCCTGAGCTGGGGCGCCCACACGCCGGCCGAGGTCGCGCAGTTGCTGACCGAGCGCGGGTACGGCGGCTCGCAGTTCACCGTCCTGGAGCAGCTCGGTGGCGCCGGCGAGACGGTCACGACCAGCGCCGCCCGCGACTGGCAAAACACGGTCGACGCGCTCAACGTCATCGGCATCGAGTGCCGCCCGGACCCCGACGCCAAACTCCTGTCGACGAGCCCCGGCCTGCCCGACGACGCGTACGAGAGCGACGGCCAGCTCACCAAGCGCGAGGTCCGCGCCGTCACGCTCTCCCGCCTCGCGCCGGTGCCCGGCCAGCTGCTCTGGGACGTCGGCGGCGGCGCGGGCAGCATCGCGATCGAGTGGGCCAGGCACCACCCGAGCTGCCGCGCGGTGGCGATCGAGCGCGACCCCGATCGCGCCAAGCGCCTCGACCGCAACGCGGCCGGCCTCGGCGTCGTCGTCCGGACCACAGTCGGCGCTGCTCCCCAAGCACTGCAGGATCTGGAGAGCCCCGACGCGATCTTCGTCGGCGGTGGCGGCACCAAGCCCGGCGTCGTCGAAACCTGCTGGGAAGCCCTCCGACCCGGCGGCCGCCTGGTGATGAACGGCGTCACCCTGGAGACCGAGTCCCTGATCGCCCGCTGGTACGCCGAGCTCGGCGGCGAGCTGGTCCGCCTGTCGGTCCAGCGCGCCTCGCCGGTCGGCGGGATGACCGGCTGGCGCCCGGCGATGCCTGTGACGATCTGGAGCGTGACCAAGTGACCGTGCACTTCATCGGCGCCGGCCCGGGCGCGGCCGACCTGATCACCGTCCGCGGCCGCGACCTGATCGCGAGCTCCCCGGTCTGCCTGTACGCCGGTGCGCTGGTCCCCGTCGAGCTGCTCGACCACTGCCCGCCCGGCGCCCGCAAGGTCGACACGGCCAACCTCGATCTCGACCAGATCCTCGCCGAGCTGGCCGCCGCGCACGAGCAGGGCCTCGAGGTCGCGCGCCTGCACTCCGGCGACCCGTCGGTGTTCTCCGCGATGGCCGAGCAGATGCGCCGGCTCGACGCGCTCGACATCCCGTACGACGTGACGCCCGGCGTCCCGGCGTACGCGGCGGCGGCCGCGACGCTCGGCCGCGAGCTGACCGTGCCCGAAATCGGTCAGACGGTGATCCTGACCCGTGTCGGCGGGCGGGCGTCGGCGATGCCGGCCGGCGAAGACCTGGCGACGCTTGGCGCGAGCCGCGCCACGATGGTGTTGCACCTGGCCGTCCAGCAGATCGAACGACTCGTCGAGGAGCTGACCCCGAACTACGGCGCCGACTGCCCGGTCGCGGTCGTCGCCCGCGCGAGCCGGCCCGACGAGCTGATCCTGCGCGGCACGCTCGCGGACATCGCCGCGCAGGTCAACGAGGCCGGCGTACGCCGTACCGCCGTCGTCATCGTCGGCGAGACCCTTGCCGCCAGCAACTTCCGCGACAGCCACCTGTATTCGACGACGCGTGACCGCTAGCTAGTCGATCCAGACCACGATGCCGGTCAGCCCGTGCAGCACACTGGCGATCCCGGCGCGGAGCGCGCGACCGGCCCGCTCGGGGGTGAACGTCGTCGCGTCGTACGTCGACGACATCCCGAGCCCCTCGCCGCGGAACGCGGCGCCGGTCCAGTCGGCCGCGGTCACGTTGTGTGTCGGCTCGGCCACCTCGGCGCCGAGCACCAGGAACTGCTGGTCGAGATGGTTCGCCGTGAACAGCGCCAGCGGGTCGATCAAGCTGTTGCCCGCGACAACGATCAGGTCGGCCTTCAGGGCCAGCGCCCGGTCCATCGCGTCGACGTGCTTGGCCGGGTCGTGGTCCTGGACGGTCTTCAGGCTGACCTTCTCGGCCGCGGCCCAGGAGGTCACCGCGTCGGTCAGGACCTTCGTCTGCGGGTCGTCGCCGGCGGTCAGCAGGACCACCCGGTAGCCCTCCGAGGGGTGTACGCCGTCCCAGGACCCGGGGCGCGGCGAGATCGTTGCCTCCGGCGTCGGTGTCGCCTGCGGGTCGACGAATCCGTTGCCCAGAGCACCGACCGGTGCGGGCGCCACCCGCGGCGCGGCCCAGTCGTCGTGCGTCCCGCAGGAGGTCAGAACCGCCGCCAGCACGATCGTCGCGGCAAGTCGCGAACGCAATGATCCTCCCCGAACAGACAGCACATCAAGGACTTTCTACCGCACGACCCAGCCCGATCGGGCCTCGGTCGTGAGGTGTTCGCCATCAGTTCATTTTTCAAGTGCACGGTGCGAACGACCAGAGAGAAGGCCTCATGTTCCTCCGTATCCCTGTGCGTTCCGTAGTCGGCACGCTCCTGCTCGCCGTCGCCGGACTCGCAGTCGCCGCCCCGATCGCCGCGGCGCACGGCTTCAGCTCCGTCGTGTACGTCGACGTCACCGCACCCGAGCGCGGTCACGTCCGTGCCGAGCTCGGCCTCGAGTACGACCTGCTGGTCGTCTCGGCCGCCGACGCCGACGCCGAGAAGGACGACGCGCTGTTCCGCGCGGGCACCGCCGCGTTCGACGCGCAGGACCCCGACGCGATGGCGGCCGCTCTGACCGCGCACACCCAGTCGGTCAACGCCTACGTGGGCAAGCGGTTCACCGTCGCCGCGGACGGCCAGGCCTGCACGCCGACGCAGGACGGTGACTACACGATGACCGAGCGCGACGGAGCGCCGTACACGGTGCTCGTGCTCGACTACGCGTGTCCTGAGCCGGCCGACGAGCACGAGATCCGCAGCGAGCTGTTCCCGGACAGCGAGACGTACGTCAAGGACACGAAGACGATCCTGACCTACGACCTCGACCTGAAGTCGGGCAGCGCCGCGCTGGACAAGGAGCACCGGTCGTTCTCGACCCACCAGTCGACGGCGGAGCGGTTCTGGGAGTTCTTCCGGCTCGGCGCCGAGCACCTGCTGACCGGGATCGACCACATCCTGTTCCTGCTCGCGCTGATCGCCGGATCGCGCCGGCTGCGCGAGGTCGTGCTGGCCGCGACGTCGTTCACCGTGGCGCACTCGGTCACCTTCGTGCTCGCCGCGCTCGGGCTGGTCAAGGTGCCGGCGTCGTTCGTGGAGCCGGTGATCGCGCTGTCGATCGCCGTCGTCGCGGGCTGGCATCTTTGGCGCCTCAGGCAACGAGGTCTGCACGCCGGTGAGCTGGAGTCGGTTCGCAACCGCCACTTCAGCCTGGACCGCGCGGGCTGGACCCGGCTCGGCGTGGTGTTCTGCTTCGGGCTCGTGCACGGCCTCGGCTTCGCGAGCGCGCTCGGCATCGACGCCGCGTGGTCGTGGCAGCTGCTGTGGTCGCTGCTGGTCTTCAACGTCGGTCTGGAGACCGTGCAGCTGACGATCATCGCGCTGGTCTTCCCGGTGCTCGCGCTGCTGCGGCGCAAGACGCCGATCACCGCACTCTGGGTGACCGGCGTGATCTCCGGCGGGGTCGCCGTGACCGGGTTGTTCTGGTTCGTGCAGCGGATCGCATTTTGATTGAACCCGAATATTTTGATGGTGAGGAAACGGTTGTTCACCGCCGGTCCACCCACCGCGAGGAAGTTGTCGTTGCAACTACTTCTCGTACCTGAAACGGACGGAACATCGATGAAGTTCAACCAGTGGAAGCAGGTCCGCCCCCGCGGAGCTGCTGGCCGCCGTCTGGCCCTGGCCGCGGTGGCGATGGTGGGGGTTTCCACAGTCTTCGCCGGCGGTCTGGCGACCGCGACGGCGGCCAAGAAGCCGGTCGACGGCGAGCCGGTCGTGGTCTCGCGCGTCGTGCTCGGCGTCGGCGCCAAGGAGAACCAGCGAGTGCTGAGCTGGTACGCGTCGACCAACGCGGGCACGCTCGTGCAGGTCGTCCCGGCCAACCAGCTGAAGAAGGGCGAGTTCCCGAAGAACCCGATCTCCTTCCCGGCGACCGTGTCGCCGAACACCGTCAACGGCGGCTACAACGCGCACGCGACGATCGACGGGCTGAAGCAGCGGGAGAAGTACGCGTACCGGATCGGCAACGCCGGCCACTGGTCGCCGACGTACACCTTCCAGACGCAGGACTTCAAGGGCGACTTCAGCTTCCTGTTCTTCGGCGACCCGCAGATCGGGTCGTCCGGTGACACCGCACTGGACGGTGCCGGCTGGGCCGACACCCTCAAGGTGGCGACCGCCGCCAACCCGAAGACCGAGCTGCTGGTCTCCGGCGGCGACCAGGTCGAGTCCGCGAACGTCGAGTCGCAGTGGGACGCCTTCCTCGGCTCCGACGTGCTGCGCAAGTACCCGTGGGCCGCGACCATCGGCAACCACGACGTCGGCGGCAAGGCCTACGAGCAGCACTTCTGGACGCCGAACACCGACCGCTCGACGCCGTACTACAACGGCGACGCTGCGACCCGCTCCGGCGGTGACTACTGGTACATGTACAAGGGCGTGCTGTTCATCGACCTGAACAGCAACGCGATCGCCAACGCCTCGGACGCCGCGCACATCGGCTACGTGACCCAGGTGATCAACAAGTACGGCGCCAAGGCCAAGTACACCGTGCTGGTCTACCACCACGCGATCTACTCGCCGGCCTCGCACGCCAACGACGGTGACAACCAGGTGCGTCGTCAGGACTTCCCGACCGCGTTCTCCAACCTGGGCGTCGACCTGGTGCTGTCCGGTCACGACCACAGCTACTCGCGCAGCTACCAGATCAAGAACGGCAAGAAGGCCGACAAGAAGGAGCTGCCGGGCCAGACCAAGGTCACCCAGGGCCCGGGCGGCGTGCTCTACGTGACGGCCAACTCGGCGTCGGGTTCGAAGTACTACGACCTGACCAAGCCCGACGTCACCAAGGACCCGAACTACGGTCCGGACCCGCTGAACCCGAACAGCCACTGGGCGAACTCGGTCGAGAACCAGGAGCACGTCCGGACCTACGTCCGGGTGCAGGTCACCGACGACAAGCTGGTCGTCGAGAACCTGCGCAGCGGCACCTGCGCCGCCCCGAACGCGGCCGTCGAGCGCGGCAACGTCGACTGGTGCGGCCCGAACAGCGGCGCCTCGCCGGCCCAGCCGGTCGGCTCGGTCGTCGACAAGGTTGCCGTCACCACCTACAAGGGTGGCAAGGGCAACAACAAGCTTGCCGCCGACACCAACTGGCTGCGCTGAGCAGCTGATCCGGGGGTGGGGCGAGCGGGGGCTCGCTCCACCCTTCTGTTCTCGATTCCAAGGACTGCACCGATGCGCTCGATCCGTTTCCTGGCCGCCGCCGTGATCGCTCTGGCCGGCCTGTCCGTCGTCCCCGCGTACGCCGCCGACGCGCCCTGGAGCGTGCAGCCGGCCGACAACGCGTTCGGCCCGGACCGGCTGAACTACACCTACACCGTCCAGCCGGGCGACAAGGTCGACGACGGGCTGCTGGTCGTCAACCGGGGCAAGGATCCGCTCGAGCTCGACGTGTACGCCGCCGACGGGTTCACCGCTGAGTCGGGTCAGCTGGATCTGCGGGCCAAGGGGGAGAAGGCGACGAGCGTGGGCGCCTGGGTGCGGGCAGGGGTGGGGCACCTGTCGATCGCGGCCGGGAAGTCGGCGTCAGTGCCGTTCACGATGACGGTTCCGGCGGATGCGGCGCCGGGGGATCACATCGGCGGGATCGTCACGTCGCTCGCGAGCGCCGGCGAGCAGCGGATGGGAGTGCGGATCCAGGTGCGGGTCGGTGGGGAGCTGAAGCCGCAGCTGAGCGTCAGCGACGTACGGGTGAAGCCTTCGCTCGTCGGGGGTGATGCGACCGTCAGCTACACCGTGCACAACACGGGGAACGCGACGGTGTCGGCGCGGCAGACGGCTTCGCTGGCCGGGCCGTTCGGGCAGCTGAAGGCCACGTCGGCCGATGTCGCCGACTCACCGGCGCTGCTGCCGGGGGACAAGTGGAACGCGACTGTTGCGGTCAAGGGGGTCGCAGCCGTCGTACCGCTGAGCGCGGACGTCACCGTCGTACCGCTGCTCACCGATGCCGCGGGGTCGACCTCGGAGCTCGCCGCTGTGGACGCCGGGGCGCATGCTCGGGTGCTGCCGGTGGTTTTGATCGTGGTGCTGCTCGTGCTGGTGATCGCCGGGCTGATCGTGCGGAAGCGGGTCGCCGCGAGATAGTTGGACCGTGAAGGTCCTGCTGCTCGGCGGTACCGGCGAAGCCCGCCGGCTCGCCGACCTCCTGGTTGCCCAGGACATCGAGGTGGTGTCGTCGCTCGCCGGGCGTACGGCGAACGCTCGACTGCCCGTTGGTGCCGTGCGGCAGGGCGGGTTCGGCGGGGTCGAGGGGCTGGTGCGCTGGCTCGAGGACGAGCGGGTGGATGCGGTGGTCGACGCGACGCATCCCTTCGCGGCGACGATGACTTCGCATGCCGCTGAAGCTGCTGCTCGCACCGGCATCCCGCTTCTGGTCCTGCGTCGGCCCGGCTGGGAATCCCCACCTGATGACTCCTCCAACAAGTGGTACTCGGTCGACTCAGCTGCGGCTGCTGCCGATCTCCTCCCGCAGGTCGGCTCCCGGGTCTTCCTCACCATCGGCCGCCAGGGCCTCGACGCCTTCGCCCGGACCAGCCTCTGGACACTCGCCCGCTGCGTCGACGCACCCGACCCCGCCCCCTCCTGGTGCACGCTTCTGCTGGCCCGCGGCCCGTTCGCGGTGGATGACGAACTGGCGCTCCTCCGCGAGCACCGCATCGACGTCCTCGTCACCAAGGACAGCGGCGGCGACATGACCGCCGCGAAACTCGCCGCCGCCGAGCAGCTCGGCGTACCGGTGATCGTGATCCACCGCCCGCCGCTGCCACCCGGTGTGGACACCGTCGAGACCCTGGACCAGGTCGTCGGCTGGCTGACGGCCCGTCGGTAGACTCCGAAGCCTTATGGGTATCCAGATCGCACCGAGCATCCTGTCCGCGGACTTCTCCAAGCTGGCCGACGAGGCCCGCGCGGTCTCGAACGCCGACTGGCTGCACGTCGACGTGATGGACAACCACTTCGTCCCCAACCTCACCCTCGGCCTCCCGGTCGTCGAGTCCCTGGCCAAGGCCGCCGCCCAGCCGCTCGACTGCCACCTGATGATCGAGGACCCCGACCGCTGGGCCCCCGGCTACGTCGAGGCCGGCGCCAGCAGCGTCACCTTCCACGCCGAAGCCTGCCGCGCCCCGATCCGCACCGCCCGCGAGATCCGCGCCAAGGGCGCCCGCGCCTCGATGGCCCTCAAGCCCGCCACCCCGATCGAGCCCTACGAGGACCTCCTCCCCGAGCTCGACATGATCCTGATCATGACCGTCGAACCCGGCTTCGGCGGCCAGAAGTTCCTCGACGTCTGCCTCCCCAAGATCCGCCGCACCCGAGCCCTGCTCGACAAACACGACCTCGATCTCTGGATCCAGATCGACGGCGGCGTCTCCACCGAAACCATCGAACGCTGCGCCGAGGCGGGCGCCGACGTCTTCGTCGCAGGCTCCGCGGTGTACGCGGCCGACGACCCGAACGCGATGGTCGAAAAGCTCCGCGGCCTGGCCGAAAACGCCGGCTGACCTCGCCGCAGCCAGACGCCTGCCGCAGAACCCACGAGCAGCTGGCCGCCGCGAGGCGCCTGCGGCACAACCCGCGAGCAGCTGGCCGCCGCGAGGCGCCTGCGGCACAACCCGCGAGCAGCTGGCCGCGGAAGGCCGGTGCACCCGCGGGTGCCGACGTGCAGCACTGACCAATCCGGCTGCTGAGGCGTCTGCGCGGGCGTGCTGAGCGTGAGTGGGTGATGCTTCGGCAGGTTGGTCAGTGGTGGGTGTCGGTCGGACATGGTGCCGGTGCCTGGTGATTGGCCGTGGGAGCGGATCCGCAGCACTCAGTAAGTGAGGAGCTCCGGCGTCGGGTGGGGTGGCCTGAGCGTGGGGCCGGCTGGTTGGGATGGTTGGTGAGTGGTGGGCGTTCGGGCTCCGCGGCCCGCAGGAGCCAAGGGCTCCGCCGGTAGGCACCTGCTGGAGCGAGTGCTGCGCCGCCCGCAGGCGCCAAGACAACGCCAGGTGGGCGCCCGCCGAAGTGCTCCGCGGCCTGCCGCTCTGCTATCTCTCGGCCGCCGCGGTGTCAGCCCGGACTGCCTTCCCGGCCGCATGGGCAGGCGGGGCCACCGGGCGGCCCCGGGCAGGCGACCCCGGCGGAGTGAGTGCTCCGCCGCCTCCTGCTTCCGCTTTCTCTCGGCCGCCGCGGTGGTCAGCCCCGGACTGCCTTCCCGGCCGCATGGGCAGGTGGGGACCACCGGGCGTCCGGTCCGGCGGATCGCCCCGGAGTGCGGCTTGGGGTGGGCCGTCGACGTGCAGCACTGATCAACCCCGGTGTTGAGGCGTCCCGCGGGGGGGTGCTGAGTGTGAACGGGTGATGCTTCGGGAGGTTGGACAGTGGTGGGTGTCGGTCGGAGATCGGGACGGTCAGTGGTGAGCGGCGCGAAGAGCGGATCTGCAGCACTCAGTAACCGAGGAGTTCAGGCATTGGGCTGAGTGGAATGAGCGTGGGGGACGGATCACGGCGCGGGTTGGTGAGTGGTGGGCGTTCGGGCTCACCGAGTGCTTGGCGAATGGACCGAGGTGGGTCTGCGAAGATCAGATGCGAGTCGACGGCGAGGAGATGGGCGTGAGCGAGCACAAGCCGGTGGAGAGTTGGCTGACCGACATGGACGGCGTGCTGGTGCATGAGGAGCGGGCGATTCCGGGGGCTTCGGAGTTCATCGCTACGTTGCAGTCGTCGGGGCGGAAGTTTCTGGTGCTGACCAACAACTCGATCTACACGCCGCGGGATCTGCGGGCGCGGCTGCTCGCGGGTGGGATCGACGTGCCGGAGCAGGCGATCTGGACGAGTGCGCTGGCGACGGCGCAGTTTCTCGACGACCAGCGGGCGGGCGGTACGGCGTACGTGATCGGGGAGGCGGGACTGACCACGGCGCTGCACGAGGTCGGGTACGTGCTGACCGATCGCGACCCGGACTACGTGGTGCTGGGGGAGACCCGGACGTACTCGTTCGAGGCGATCACGCGGGCGATCCGGTTGATCGCCGACGGCGCGCGGTTCCTGGCCACCAACCCGGACCCGACCGGGCCGTCGAAGGAAGGGCCGCTGCCCGCGACCGGGTCGGTGGCCGCGCTGATCACGCGGGCGACCGGGGTCGCGCCGTACTTCGTCGGCAAGCCGAACCCGCTGATGATGCGCTCGGCGCTGAACCGGATCGAGGCGCACTCGGAGACCTCGGTGATGATCGGCGACCGGATGGACACCGACATCATCAGCGGGCTCGAAGCCGGGCTGCGCAGCATTCTCGTGCTCACCGGCTCCACCGGCGAGCACGAGGTCGACCGCTTCCCCTACCGCCCGACCCGGATCGTCGAGTCGATCGCGGACGTCGTCCCGCTGATCACGGCGATGGCCTAGAGAACCTGCGACAGGAACTGCCGCAGCCGCGGCGACTCGGCTGCGCCGAACAGCTTCTCCGGCGCGCCCGACTCGACCACCACGCCCTGGTCCATGAACGCGACCTGATCGGCGACCTGCCGCGCGAACCCCATCTCGTGCGTCACGACCACCATCGTCATCCCGGCGCCCGCGAGGTCGGCCATCAGTCCGAGCACGCCCTTGACGAGCTCGGGGTCGAGCGCCGAGGTCGCCTCGTCGAACAGCATCACCTCGGGCTTCATCGCCAGCGCCCGCGCGATCGCGACCCGCTGCTGCTGACCGCCGGACAGGTTCCCGGGCCGCGCCGACGCCCTCTCCTTCAGCCCGACCAGCTCCAGCTGGACCAGCGCCGCCTCGGCGGCGCCCTCCTTGGTCAGCTTCTTGATCTTGCGCAGCGGCAGCGTGATGTTCTCCAGCACGGTCTTGTGCGGGAACAGGTTGAAGTGCTGGAACACCATCCCGATCCGGCGCCGCAGCTCGTCCGGGTCGCTCCGAAGCACGGACTCCCCACCGAGCTTGATGTCACCCGCGGCCGGCTCCAGCAGCCGGTTGGTGGCCCGCAGCAACGTCGACTTGCCCGACCCGGACGGCCCGATCACGCACGCGGTCGACCCGGCCGGTACGGCGAGGTCGACGCCGCGCAGCACCTTGTTGTTGCCAAAGGCAAGCTCGATCCCGGTCAGCTCCAGGCTGGCCGCGGACTCAGCGATGGTCGGCATGGACGAGCTCCTCGACCTCGAGATCGGCGGGACGGCCCTCGCGGAGCCGCTTGTCGAACCAGTTCACCAGGTGGGTCAGCGGGACCGTGATCACCAGGTAGAAGATCCCGGCCAGCAGCAGCGGCGACAGGTTCCCGTTCGTCGCCGCGGCGTCCTGCCCGATCCGGAACAGCTCGCGCTGGCTGGCCAGCAGCCCGAGGAAGTAGACGAGGCTGGACTCCTTGATCAGCGCGATGAACTGGTTCACCAGCGCCGGCAGCACCCGGCGTACGCCCTGCGGGATGATGACCAGCCGCATCCCGGTGCTGTAGCCGAAGCCGAGCGCCCGGGCCGCTTCGAGCTGGCCCTTCTCGACGCTCTGGATGCCGGAGCGGAAGATCTCACCGATGTACGCCGCCGCGATCAGCGACAGCGCGAGGATGCCGAGCGGGTACGGGTTCGGCCCCCACCAGTGCCGGGTGATCGGCGACAGGCCCTGGCCGATCAGCAGGATGGTCAGGATCGCCGGCAGGCCGCGGAAGATGTCGGTGTAGATCTTGGCCGGCCAGCGCAGCCAGAAGTGCCGGGACAACCCCATCACCGCCACGACCATGCCGAGCAGGGTGCCCAGCACGACCGAGGCGGCGGCGAGGATCAGCGTGTTGACCAGCCCGACCTTCAGCATCTCGGGCAGGACGGCCTTCATCGACTCCCAGTCGAGGAAGGTGTCGCCCAGGGTGGACCAGACGTCCATCAGCCGGCGGCGGCCTTCGGAGCGGTGAACTTCACCGTGCCGCTACCGGGCTTGAAGTTCGCCGGTACGGCGCGGCCCGGGTAGTACTGCTCGACCAGCTTGGTCCAGGTGCCGTCGGCAATCACCTCGTCGAGCGCCTTGTCGACCGCCGCGCGCAGCTTGTCGTTGCTCTTGGCCACCGCGAACGCCATCGGCGCGTCGCTGAGCTCCTTGGCGGCCAGGATCACCGTGCCGCCGCCCTGCTCGTTGGCCATCTTCTCGCCGATCTCGGCGGGCGAGACCCAGGCGTCCGCCGTACCGGCCTTGAGCTGGCCGAGCGCGGCGTTGTAGTTCGGGACCCGGACCGGGTCGAGGTTCTTGCCGGTCGCGTAGTCGTCCTGGACGGTGCCCTGGACGACGACCACGCGCTTGCCGGCCAGCTGGTCGAAGCTGGTGATGCCGGAGCTCTTGGTGGTGTTCAGGCCGAGGTAGCCGAAGTCGTAGCCGTTGCTGAACGCAACGGTCTTCTTGCGGGCCTCGGTGACCGTGATCGACGAGCTGCCGAGGTCGTACTGGCCGCCGTTGACCTGGGACAGCAGCGCCGAGAAGTCGGTGCCGACGAACTCGGGCTTCAGGTTCAGCTTGGCCGCGACCGCGGTGATCAGGTCGTTGTCGAACCCGGTGAACTTGCCGTCCTTGACGTAGACGTTCGGCGGCGCGTCGGTGAGTGTGCCGATCCGCAGCGTGCCCTGCTGGAGCAGGCCCAGGTCGGGGCCGGAGGCATCGGATTCGGCGTCGCTGCCGCAGGCCGCGAGCGCGACCGCCAGGGTGATGGCGGTACCGAGAGCGGCGAACTTGCGGAAGGCGCTGATGGCGCGCACGGGTGTCTCCTTGGGAACGAGTGAGCTGGAACGGTGGGGATGACCCACCGAACGACGCTAACGCCGCCCGCGAGGGCGGCATTCCGCCGTGACACCGGATGAGACGGGTCCGGAATGTCTACTCCGAGCGTGGTATATCAGCTCGTACGACGCTCGAAGTGTGCCACAGCGTCATCGGTTCGCCCCGTACCGTAGACCGTCAGCAGCTCGGCGAGCCCCGGCGATGCGACGCGGATCACCTCGGCGGCGCGCTGGATCTCGTCGGCCGAGGCCACCTCGCGGAACAGGTCCTGGATCTGGCGAACCACCGCCCGGGTCGTCAGCGGGCCGGCCGCGGTGCCGCTGACCACCCGCGAGACCGTTGCCCTCGGCGACGAACCGGTGAACGCGCCGGTGGTGTCGCGGACGGTGTCCAGCGCGGTCTCGATCTGGCTGTGGGTGAGCTGCTCGACGCCGGGCCGGGAGGCGAACTCCTCCAGGGTCTGCAGTCGGGCGACCACCGCCGGGTTGCCGATCTTCACCCGCTGCGCGCTCATCAGCTGCGACAGCATCGGCGCGGACAGGCCGATCACCTCGGCGACCTTGGCCTGGGTCAGCCGTAGGGTGCTGCCGATCCGGCGGATCAGGTCACCGAGCGGCTCGCCGTACAGCTCGGTCTGGAGCTGCCGGTTCTCGGCCGTCTGGTCCATCTGTGACCCCTTCTCGTGGTTGCTTGTGCGAAGCATCTTCGCAGTAGCGAACCGAAATGCCAAGTCGCAGGCTGCGGTTGACATTCGCGATAGCAAACTGCAAAGGTGGCTCCGGCCGCAGCACACCACCCCTGGAGGCAACCCGATGACCACCCGACTCCGCCGTCCCGCGGCGCTGGCGCTGCTCGGCGCCGTGCTGCTGAGCAGCTGGACGACGCTGCCGGCGCTCGCCGACCCGGAACCGGGCGACGGCAAGCTTGTGCTGGTGCTCGACTCGTCCGGCTCGATGAAGGAGCCGGCCGGCGACGGGCAGACCAAGATCACCGCCGCCCGGACGGCGCTGACCCGCGTGGTCGGCAAGCTGCCCGAGGAGGCCGCGGTCGGTCTGCGCGTGTACGGCGCGACGGTGTTCAAGCGCAGCCAGCCCGGCGCCTGCACCGACACCCAGCTGACCGTCCCGATCGGGACCGGCAACCGGCCTGCCCTGCGGACCGCGATCGCGAAGTACACGCCGTACGGCGAGACGCCGATCGGCTACGCGCTGCAGGAGGCGGCCAAGGATCTCGGGGCCGAGGGCAAGCGAACCATCGTGCTGGTCTCCGACGGCGAGGCGACCTGCGCGCCGGAGCCGTGCGCGGTCGCCCGCGCGATCGCCAAGCAGGGCATCGACCTGAAGATCGACGTGGTCGGGTTCCGGGTCACCGGCAAGGCCCGCAGCGACCTGCAGTGCGTCGCCCGCGAGGGCCGCGGCGACTACTACGACGCCGACTCGACGACCGACCTCGAGGCGGGCCTCGACCGGCTGTCCACCCGCGCGTTCCGCCCGTTCCGCATCTCCGGTACGCCGGTGCAGGGCGCGCCGCAGCAGGAGGGCGCGCCGGTGCTCACCCCGGGCCTGTACTCCGACACCTTCGGCACCGACCAGACCGCCAAGCACTACCTGATCAAGCGGACGATGACCGGGTCGACGCTGCGCGCCGGGGTCAGCTTCCGGCGCCCGAGCGGCGGCAGCCTGGTGATCCAGGCCGCGACCAAGCTCCGGACGATCGAGGGCGACGACTGCGGCTGGAGCTACCCGCGGGCCTTCGAGGGCGACCAGGGGCTGGCGACCGGGACAGCGTCCAGCTGGCCGAAGTACGCCCATCAGAAGCCGTGCGCCAGCGCGGAGCAGCTCGTCCTGACTGTTGACCCCGGCAAGGACTTCCGGGAGCTCAAGGGCGTGCCGTACGAGCTGCGCGTCGACGAGGAGCCGCCGGTCGCCGAGACGACCGCGCTGCCGGCCGAGGCCGACGACCCGACCTGGGCCTCGATGCCGGGCAGTGCGCCGCGCGACATCGTGCCGGGGTCCAGCTTTCCGGACGCGCCGCTGCTCGAGGCCGGGAGCTACAAGACGACGGTGATGCCGGGTGAGCTGCAGATCTACAAGATCAAGGCGGACTGGGGCCAGCGGATCCAGGCGCAGGTGACGGTGCCGCAGCTTGCCGGGGCGACCGGTGAGGCGGTCAACGGGATCCGGTACCTCGACACGGTGCTGATCTCGCCGACCGGTGAGGACGTGTACGCGGTGTTCGCGAAGAACATGCCGGGAGGGTCCGGGAAGCGCGGTGTGCTGACCAAGCGGGGTGTGGTGCAGGCGATCACCACCAAGGAGATCCGGTACCTGAACCGGGACGGTGCGAACAACCAGGACACGGGGACGTCGACTCCGGGGGAGTACTACCTGGCGGTCTCGCTGACGCGCAAGGCGAAGGATCAGGCCTTCGCGATTCCGATGACGGTCACGGTCGGGCTCGTCGGGACCGCGGGGACGGGGAAGCCTGAGTACACCGACGGCGCGACGCCGGTTGCCGGGGACTCGGTGACGCCTTCCCCGACTCCTTCGGCCGCTGAGAAGACCGAGGCCGGTGGGCTGGTGCCGCCTTCCTCGCCTTCGTCGCCGGATGACGACGGTACGCCGTACGGGCTGATCGGTGGGCTCGGCGGCGGAGCGCTGGTGCTGGTGGCGGTGGGGATCTGGGCGATCGTCCGGCTGCGCAAGCCGGCTGCGCCGCCGCAGTACCCGCCGTACGGGCGCTGATTAGCCGAGCTGGTCGCGGCGGCGGGTGAGGTAGGCGGTCTCGGCGGTGTTGCCCGCGAGGTCGATGGCCTGGGTGTAGGCCTCGCGGGCCTCGCCGCTGCGGCCCAGCCGGCGGAGCAGATCCGCGCGGGTGGCGTGGAAGGCGTGGTAGCTGCCGAGCTTGCCGCCGAGACCGTCGACGATCGCCAGCGCCACGTCCGGGCCGTCCAGCTCACCGATCGCGATCGCACGGTTGAGGGCAACGATCGGGGTCGGGTCGATTCGCATCAGTTGGTTGTACAGGGCAACGATCTGGGACCAGTCGGTGTCCCGGACGTCCGGGGCCGAGGTGTGCACGGCGTTGATCGCGGCAAGGATCTGGTACCGGCCCGGCGGCAGACCGGTGGCCAGCCGCTCGCGGACCAGATGGTGGCCTTCGGCAATCAGATCGCCGTTCCAGGAGCCGCGATCCTGTTCGACGAGAGTGACCAGCTCGCCGGACCCGGAGACGCGGGCGGTCCGGCGGGCCTCGGTCAGCAGCATCAGCGCCAGCAGCCCGGCGACCTCGCCGTCGTCGGGCATCAGGGCGCGGATCAGCCGGGTGAGGCGAATCGCCTCGGCGGTCAGATCCTGGCGGACGGGGTCAGAGTCGGCGGCGGTCGCGAGGTAACCCTCGTTGAAGACCAAAAACAGTACGGCGAGAACGCCGGAGACGCGGCCGGGCAGATCCTCCGCGGCCGGGACGCGGTACGGGATGCGGGCCGCCTTGATCTTGCTCTTCGCGCGAGTGATCCGCTGCCCGACCGCCGACTCCTGCGCCAGGAACGCACGAGCGATCTCCGGGACCGTGAGCCCACCGACCATCCGCAGCGTCAGCGCGACCCGCGCCTCCATCGCGAGCGCCGGATGGCAGCAGGTGAAGATCAGCCGCAGCCGCGGATCGTCGATCGCGCCGAGAGGCTCGGGCGGTACGTCGTACGACATCTGAGCCTCCTTCTGCTTGTCGGCCCGCTTCGTCTCCCGGCGGAGGCGATCGATCGCGCGCCGGTTCGCGGTCGTGGTGAGCCAGGCGCCCGGGTTCGGCGGTACGCCGTCCGCGGGCCACTTCTCGACGGCGACCGCGAAAGCCTCCGCCGTCGCCTCCTCGGCGACATCGAGATCCCCGAACCGCCGAGTCAGCGCAGCGACAACCCGAGCCCACTCCTCGCGGTGGACCTCGGTGATCGCCTGAGCTGCGTCGGTCACAGGAACGGCCGAACCTCCACCCGCCGGTTACAGGCCAGCGACCCCTCAGCCGCCAGCTTCAGCGCCGCGTCCAGGTCGGGCGCCTCGAACACCCAGAACCCCGCGAGAAACTCCTTCGACTCGATGAACGGCCCGTCGGTGAACAAGCTCACGCCGTCCCGGTTGTCGATGACCGTCGCCGCCTCGGGGGCCGCGAGGCCGCCGGCGAAGACCCAGTTCCCGTCGTCTTGTACCCGTTTGTTGAAAGCGGTGATGGCCGCCATCTCGTCGTCGGTGCCGTCGTTCGCCTTGTCATGAATCACGGAGACCAAGTACTGCACGGCGTTCCCTCCTCCAGGCACCGTCTCTTTGGCGCCACTCACCAGTACAACGAACAGCTCCACTCCGATCCGACACGATGCCACAGCTTCAGTGCAGCAGCACCCAAACAGCAGCCGCGAGCAGCCCGAGCGCGCCTACGAGACTCGCGACGGCAACCCACACGAGGACCCGCCGAGAGGAGCGCTGTACGCCGGGAGCCGCCTGCTGTGAAGCCGAGCCGAACGCCCCATGCGTGCCCGAGCGCCGGGCATCGCCCGAGCCCTGGGCGTCACTCGCGCGCGCCGCAGTCGACGCCAAGCCCGGCCCCGCCTCCGCCCAGACCGGGTCGCTCGCCGGGGCCGGCACGTGAGCCGGGCGCGCCGGGCCTGACGCCTGCGCCGCGGGATGGCGCTGGCCCGGCGGGGCTGCGCTCTCCGCGGCGCGTCCGACCGGCGGGCGGACCTCGGCCGCGCGGTCTGCGCTCGACGCCGTGGGGTGGGCTTGGTCCGGCAGGGTCGCGCTCGACGCCGGCGCTGTGGACGATGGGCGCGCCGGGCCTGACGCCTGCACCGCCGGGCGGGCGTCGCTCGGGTGGGATCCAGGCGCCGAGCCCGACGCCGCCTGTGCTGGCGGCGCGGCGCTCGCCGGGGCAGACGAGGGCGGCCCGGGCGAGGCGTCAGGTGGGTGCGACACGTGCGCGGTGTGCGACGGGTGGATGGGGCCCAGCGCCTGCGCCGCGGGGTGGGGCTCGCCCGGGGAAGGCGCTGATGCCGGCGGCTGTGTTGGGTCTGTCCGCTGGGTTGCGGGTGTGGGGTTGGCTTCGGCTGTGGTGTCTGGTGGCGCCGTGGGGGTGGTGCCGGGGGTGGCGAGCGGGCGCACGGGGCCCGTGGGGGTCCACGGGTGGGGGAGCGGGGGGAGTTGGTTGAAGACCTCGGGTGGGTCGGGGGTGGTGGTCCACGGGGTCGCGCCTGGTGGGGGGAGGGCGCCTGAGGCGGCTAGTAGGCGCGCGGCTTCGGTGGCGGTGGTGGGGCGGGCGTCCGGGGACTCGGCGGTGAGGCGGGTGATGAGTTCGGCTAGGGGGCCGGGTGGGGTGGGGATGGGTGGGCGGAGGCCGGTGAGGAGTTCGGTGGCTACGGCGCCGACGGTGTAGAGGTCTTGGCGGGGGTCGGGGTCGGCGCCTTGGAGTTGTTCGGGTGGGAGGTAGCCGGGGGTGCCGAGGATGGTGCTGTGGCGGGTCATTCGGGGTTCGTCGACGAGGCCGGCGATGCCGAAGTCGGAGATGCGGAGGTGGGGGAGGCCGGTGCCGGTGGCTTCCAGGAGCAGGTTGGCGGGTTTGAGGTCGCGGTGGACGACGCCGGCGGCGTGGATCGCGGAGAGGCCGTGCAGGAGCTGGTCGAGCAGGACGGCGACGTACGGCGTCGGGAGCGGGCCGTGGTCGCCCAGGAGGGTTGCGAGGGAGCCGCCGGCGACCAGGTCCATGGCGAAGACGACCTTGTCGTCTTCGGCGGCCCAGCCGTGCGGGGCGACCACGTGGGGGTGCTGGATGCGGAGGGATTGTTCGCGGACGAAGCGCAGCAGCATGCCGGCGTCGTGTTGCCCCAGGACCTTCGCGGCGACGTACTGGTGTTTGCGGAGGTCCCAGGCGCGCCAGACCGAGCCCATGCCGCCGGTGCCGATCAGGTCGATCAGCTGGTACCGCCCTGCTACCGGGTCCACCGGGGAGAAACTACCTGGCTAGGCGTTCAGGTGGAGGGTGCGGGACGGCCAGTGGGTGCGGAGGTGGCGGTCGTGGGTGGCGACGACGACGGTGCGGAGGGTGGAGGTGAGCGCCTGCTCGAGCTCGTCGGCGAGGGTGGGGGAGAGGTGGTTGGTGGGTTCGTCGAGGAGGAGCAGGTCGGGCGGGTCGGCGATGACGAGCGCCAGGGCCAGGCGGCGGCGTTGGCCTACGGAGAGGGTGCCTACGGGTTGGCTGCGTTGGTACGGCGTGAGGAGGCCCAGGGAGCTGAGCGGGATCTGCTCGGCCCGCTCGTTGCCTAGGGCAAGGGTGTAGAGGTGGTCGGGGGTGGCGTCGGGGAAGGTGGTGTCCTGGGTTAGGAGGGCGATGGTGAGCTCGGGATCGCTGGGGACGGCGCCCGGGAGGTGACCGGCGAGGGCGGCGAGCAGGGTGGACTTGCCGGCGCCGTTGGGGCCGGTGACGAGGAGATGGTCGCCGGGGAGGAGGTCGAGCTGGTCGAGGTGGAGGCGGCCGGGAATGTGGAGGTTGCGGAGGGAGAACAGGGGATCGTCAGAAGAAGTCGGGGATTTTGGTTCGGTTGGGCGGAAGTGCAACGGCTCGGGTGGGGGCGGGATCTGCTCGCGGGTGAGGATGGTGAGGCGCCGCGTGGCGGCGCGGGTACGCCGAGCGATCTGGTTCTGGACTCGACCGGTGGTGTGGCCCTGGCCCATCTTCTCGTTGTCGCGCGGGAGGCGACCGGGCGCGATCTGGTGGGCGGTGACCGCGGCCGCCTCGCGGACGGCCGCCAGCTCGGCCTGCTCCTCCACGTACTGATGGCGCCAGCGGGTGAGCGCTGCTCGACGAGCCGACTGGTACGCCGTGTAGTTCCCGCCGAACCGGGTCGGTCCGTCGAGCGCGGGATCCAGATCGAGCAGGTCGGTGCAGACGGCGTCGAGCAGGGCGCGGTCGTGGGTGGCGACCAGGACGACGCCGGGGAGCGCGCGGAGTTGCGTTTCGAGGAAGGCGATCGCGGTGTCGTCGAGGTGGTTGGTCGGCTCGTCCAGCAGCAACGCGCTGGGGCGGCGGATCAGGAGTGCGGCGAGCGCGAGCCGGGCGCGCTGGCCGCCGGAGAGGGTGTCGAGGCGCCGCGTGCGCGCGACGTCGCCGAGGCCGAGGCCTGCGACGACGAGGTCGGCGCGGCGGTCGGCGTCCCAGGCGTCGTGGGCCTCGGCGTACGCCAGTTGCTCGCCGTACGCCGCCAGCAGCTCGGGCGAATCAGGCAGCGCCTCGGCCAGCCGGTCGAGCTCGGCGAGGGCCGCGTGCGCGTCGGCCAGCGCTTCGTCGAGGACGTCGGTGAGCGTGGCAGCGGGGTCGAACGGGAGCTCCTGGGAGAGGTAGCCGAGATCAGGTGGACGCGTGACGCGCCCGCGATCGGGCGCGTCGGCGCCGGCGAGGATGCGCAGCAGGGTGGACTTGCCGGCGCCGTTCTCGCCGATGAGTCCGATCCGCTGACCGGGGGACGCGGTGAGGGAGACACCGTCGAGCACCCGGCGCGCACCGAGCACCCGGACGATGTCTTCGGCAACAAGTGCAGAAAAGGGCATGGGGCAACCATCCGAAGAGCTCCCCTCCCACACTGAGCGCGGGAGGGGAGGGGGCGAGAGGTCAGGCCGACACCGGCGGCGCTGACTCCAGCAGCTGGCCGCCGGTCAGCGTCAGGTGCCGCGTGATCCCCAGTTCCGACAGGAAGCGCTCGTCGTGGCTGACGACCACGAAGGCGCCTTCATAGGCGTTCAGCGCCGACTCCAGCTGCTCCACGCTGACCAGGTCGAGGTTGTTCGTCGGCTCGTCCAGCAGCAGCAGCTGCGGCGCGGGCTCGGCGTACAGCACGCACGCGAGCGTCGCGCGGAGCCGCTCACCCCCGGACAGCACACCCGCCGGCAGATGGATCCGCTGCCCGCGGAACAAGAACCGGGCCAGCAGGTTCATCCGCTGCGCCTCCGGCATCGTCGGCGCGAAGTGGGCCAGGTTCTCCGCGACCGTCCGGTCGAGATCGAGCAGATCCAGACGCTGCGACAGGTAAGCGATCCGCCCGTCAGCACGCTTGACCGAACCGCCGGCCAGCGAGCCCTCGATCCATCGCAGCAGCGTCGACTTCCCGGTCCCGTTCGGCGCCGACAGCGCGATCCGCTCCGGCCCACGGATGTTCAGCGAAACCCCGTCACCAGAGAACAGATCGCGAACGAGCAGACCAGACCCCTCGAAAACAGTCCGCCCGGCAGGCACCGCCGTCCCCGGCAGCTCCAGCGCGAGTCTCGGCTCGTCCCGGCGCGCCCGGCCGGCCTCGTCGAGCTTCGCCTTCGCGTCGCTCAGCCGGTTGGCGTGCGTCGCGTTGGCCTTGGCCGCCGACACCTCCGCCGACCGCTTCATGTTCCCGGCGAAGATCCGCGCCAGCCCGGCGTCCTTCAACCCCTTCTGCGCGTTGCTCGCCCGCCGCTGCGCGCGCTCGCGCGCCTGCTGCATCTCGCGTTTCTCGCGCTTCAGGTCCTGCTCCGCCGACCGGATGTTCTTCTCCGCGACCTCCTGCTCGGCCGCGATCGCCTCCTCGTACGCCGTGAAGTTCCCGCCGTACGAGCGCAGCTCACCGCCTTCCAGCGCGGCGATCCGATCCATCCGGTCGAGCAGCGCGCGGTCATGGCTGACCAGCAGAAGGCAGCCGTTCCAGTTCTCCAGTACGCCGTACAGCTTGCGCCGGGCATCGAGATCGAGGTTGTTGGTCGGCTCGTCAAGCAGCAGGACATCAGGCTGCTTCAGCAGTTGCGCCGCGAGCCCGAGTGAGATCACCTGTCCGCCGGAGAACGTGTTCAGCCGCCGGTCGAGGTCGGCGTCCAGACCAAGCCGCTCGAGCTGCGCGCGGGTGCGTTCCTCGATGTCCCAGTCGTTGCCGACGGCATCGAAATGCTTCGGGTCGACGTCACCGGACTCGATCGCGTTCAGCGCGGCGACGACCGGCGCCACCCCGAGCACCTCGGCGACGGTCAGGTCGCCGACCAGCGGCAGCGACTGCGGCAGGTACCCGAGGACGCCGTCGACGGAGATGCTGCCGCCGGTCGGCGTCAGCTCCCCGGCGATCAGCTTGAGCAGGGTCGACTTGCCGGCGCCGTTCGGCGCGACCAGGCCGGTCCGGCCGGGGCCGACCGCGAAGGACAGGTCGGCGAAGACAGGGGTGTCGTCGGGCCAGGCGAACGACAGCGACGAGCAGACGATGGATGTGTCGGACATGCGGGAGACCTCGCGAAACAGTGAGTACGCCGCCCCGCAGGGCGAGCGGAATGGTCAGGAAACGCCGATCAGGCCACGGCAACGGCGTACGGAACGCCGGCTCGATGGCCTGTCACCTCGGGACTCACCCCGAGATGTCGTCGTCAACTCCAGTACTCACGGTCACATCATAACAAGAAGTAATTTTGCTCTGATGGATTGTGGGGTTGTTCAACAATGTATACGATCGCACCGCCCGAACCACTCAGCAGAAGCGGAGGTAGTGCGGTGCTGGTCCTGATCGGAGTCCTGCTGGTGGTGGTGGGGTTCGCCCTGCGCCTGAATCCCCTGGTCGTGGTCACGGTGGCGGGCATCGCCACCGGGCTGCTCGGCGGCCTGAGTCCCGGAAAGATCCTCAACGAGTTCGGCAACGGCTTCGCCGGGAGCCGCTCGGTGACCCTGTTCATCGTGGTGCTGCCGGTGATCGGGCTGGTCGAGCGGTTCGGGCTGCAGGAGCAGTCCCGGCGGCTGATCGGCAAGCTCACCTTCCTCACCACCGGGCGCCTGCTGGCGGCGTACCAGGTGATCCGGCAGGTGACGGCCGCGGTCGGGCTGATGTCGATCGGCGGGCACGCGCAGACCGTGCGGCCGCTGATCTACCCGATGGCCGAGGGCGCCGCGGAGCGCCGGTACGGGCGGAAGCTGCCCGAGGCGGTCCAGGAGCGGATCAAGGGGCACTCGGCCGGGGTCGACAACGTCGGCGTGTTCTTCGGTGAGGACGTCTTCATCGCGGTCGGCTCGATCCTGCTGATCACCGGGTTCGTCGACTCGACGTACGGGCTGAAGCTGGACGCGCTGCACGTCGCGCTCTGGGCGATCCCGACCGCGATCTGCGCGCTGCTCATCCACGGCGCCCGAATGCTCTACTTCGACCGCCAGCTCGACCGCCTGATGGCGGTCGAGGGCGCGCCGCCGGCGATGAAGAAGAAGGAGGCCGGCCGGTGATCAAGGTCGAGTGGTTCTACTGGCTGTGCGGGCTGATCTTCCTCTTCGGCGCGGTGGTGACGCTGCGCGACACCAGCAACAGCAAGCGGTACGGCAGCGCGGCGTTCTGGGGTCTGCTCGGCGCGTCGTTCGGCTACAGCACCTTCGTGGTGAACAAGACCGCGCCGGCCTGGGTGCTCGGTCTGGTCGTGATCGCGATGACGGTCCTGGTCGGCACCGGCCAGCTCGGCCGCGGTACCGAGGTGTCGACGAGCCTCAGCGAGAAAGTCGCCGCGGCGACCAGGTTCGGCAACAAGCTGTTCGTGCCGCCGCTGGTGATCCCGCTCGGGGCGCTGATCTTCGCGGTCGGGCTGGCCAAGATCAAGGCCGGCGACCAGCCGCTGCTGGAGAAGGGCTCCGAGACGCTGATCGGGCTCGGTGTCTCGGCGGTCGCGGCGGCGATCGTCGGCGTGATCATGCTGCGTCCGCCGTCGGTCCTGACTCCGCTGAAGGAAGGCCACCGGCTGCTCGAGGTGATCGGCTGGGCGGCCGTGCTGCCGCAGATGCTGGCCACGCTCGGCCGGCTGTTCACCGACGCCGGCGTCGGGACGGCGGTCGGCAAGGTCACCACGCACGTACTGCCGGAGGGATCGCTGTTCGGCTCGGTCGTCGTGTACTGCGTGGGGATGGCGCTGTTCACGGTCATCATGGGCAACGCGTTCGCCGCCTTCCCGATCATGACCGCCGCGATCGGCTACCCGGTGCTCGTCCAGACCTTCGACGGCAACCCGGCGACGGTCTTCGCGATCGGCATGCTGGCCGGCTTCTGCGGCACGCTGACCACGCCGATGGCCGCGAACTTCAACCTGGTCCCGGCCGCGCTGCTCGACATGAAGAGCCGGTACGGACCGATCAAGGCCCAGCTGCCGACCGCGATCCCGCTGCTGGTCTGCAACATCTTCCTGATGTACTTCCTCGCCTTCGGAGTCCTGTGATGAGCCAGCGGTACGTCGAGATCGCGCTGCAGAACTTGCGGACCGAGGCGCCGCACCAGCTCGACCACGTCGCCCAGGACACCCGCGGCTACACGGTCAAGGAGCTGCACCCGGCCTTCCACACGTCGTACGACTGGCACAGTTGCGTGCACATGCACTGGCTGCTGGTCAGGTTGTTGCCTGAGGCCACCGACCCGGCGGTGATCCGGGCGGCGCTGGACCGGAACCTGACCGCGGAGGCGCTGGCGGCGGAGGCGGCGTACCTGCGCAGCTCGCCGTCGTTCGAGCGCCCGTACGGCTGGGCGTGGGCGCTGGTGCTGGCCGCGGCCGTTGCCAAGAGCCCCGATGAAGCGGCGCCGAAGTGGTCGGCCGCGATGACGCCGCTGGTCGAGGCGATCGTCGACCTGAGCGTCGAGTGGCTGGAGGGCGCCGCACGGCCGGTCCGCTCGGGCGTCCACTCCAACTCGGCGTTCGCGCTCGCCCTGCTGCTGGAGGCCGCCGAGGCTCTCGGCCAGGACAAGCTGACGCAGGCCGTCCGCGACAAGGCCCGCACCTGGTTCGAGGCCGACAGCGACTACCCGATCGCCTGGGAGCCCAGCGGCGAGGACTTCGTCTCGGCCGCGCTGTGCGAGGCCGACCTCATGCGCCGGGTCCTCACCGAGCACGAGTTCGCCGCCTGGCTGCCCGCCTTCCTCCCGGACCTGTCCGTCCTGAAGCCCGTCCAGGTCCGCTACCCGATCGACGGCCGCCAGGGCCACCTCCAGGGCCTCAACCTCACCCGAGCCTGGCAGCTCGCCGCCCTGACCGACGACGACCGCCAGGTCACCGCCCATCTCGACGCCGCCCTCCCCAGCGTCACCAGCGGCGACTTCAACCACGACCACTGGCTGGCGACGTTCGCCTACCTGGCCCAGGGCGGCGCTCTAGTCGAGTAGGCCCAGGTATCGCAGGTCGGTGATGTACTTGCGGATCAGCTCGGGGGTCACCGGCGGGATCTCGCCGGCGGCGCCGAGGTGGGCTGCTCGGACGGCGGATTCGAAGCGGTTGCTCGGGACGAGGGCGCCGCGCTGGGCCGGCCACGGGTGACGGTAGGCGTGGAGCAGCGGCAGGACCGACGCCTGTCGCTCCCGGTCGGGCAGCGCTTGGAGAGCGGTCTCGAAGCGGTCGAGCCATTCGTCGTACGCCGGGACGCGGGTGATCCGGTGGCCGGCCTCAGTCAGCCAGTCGACGTACTCGTCGAGGCCGATGCCGTCGTCGTGGGGGTTGACGACGTGGAAGGTGGTGAAGCCACCGGGGTCGCGGGCGCCGAGGGTGCTGATGGACTGGGCGACGAAATCGACCGGGAGGCCGTCGTAGTGTGATCGTTGCCGGTGGCCCTCAGCGTCCAGCTGGTAGAAGGATGTCGGTGCGACGCCGGTGGCGACCAGGCTGAGGAGCAGGCGGGCGAACAGGTCGGGGGCGTTGACCTGGCCCTGGTAGCGGTGCTCGGCGAGGATCAGGTCGCTGCGGAAAACCGAGACCGGGAGTCCGAAGCGCTCGTTGGCCTCGCGGAGCAGGACCTCGGCGGCCCACTTGCTGGTGCCGTAGCCGTCGGCGTACTCGTCGAGCAACTTGCGGGCTGGACTGATCGCCCGGATGTCCGCGTCCTCGGTGAAGTCTCCGGGCGCGATCTGCTGGCCGACGGCAACGGTCGAGACGAACACGTACGGCGTGAGCCGGCCGGTCAGCGCGATCCGGATCAGCTCGGCGGTGCCGAGCACGTTCGGGCCGAACAGCTGCTGGTACGGCAGCACATGGTTGACGAGCGCGGCCGAGTCGACGATCAGGTCGACCTCGTCGGCGAGCTGCTGCCAGCGTTCGCCGGTCAGCCCCAGCCAGGGGTCACTCTTGTCACCGGCAACGACTTCGAGCCGGTCGGCCAGCTCGAAGAAGCGTCGAGCGAACGCCGGATCACCGCCGGCGAAGACGCTCTCGAGCCGCGCCCGAGCGTCCGCGTCGTCCTTGCCGCGCACCAGGCAGATCAGCTTCCCGTCGCCACCGGCCAGCCGCTGCAACCACTCCAGCACCAGGAACCGCCCGAGATATCCGGTCGCCCCGGTCAGCAGCACAGTCCGTACGGCGCTCGCCGGCTCAGCCGTCGGTCCAGCGCTCAGCAGCTCAGGCCCGAGGAACTTGTCGAGCGTCAGCTCGCTCGCGGAGACCTCCTGCGACCCCGCGCCGTGCACCGAGGCGAACGACGGCCGCCGCGTGCTCGGGCCGCGCTCGGCGTCGATGTAGTCGGCCAGACCCTGCAGGTCCATCACCGGACTCACCACCACACCGACCGGCAGATCGACGGCGTAGATGTCGTTCAGCAGCTCGACGAAGGTCAGTGCCGACAGCGAGTCGCCGCCCTGGTCGGAGAACCGGGCGCTGGGCTGGAGCGCGTCGCCCGTCGTACCGAGCAGCGCGCTCGCGGCCCGGGTGACGGTTTCGACGGTGGGGAGCTCGGCGCCGTGCTCGCGCAGCTGCTGGATGCTCTCGGCCTGGCCGCTCGACAGCGTCGCGTACAGCTCCTCGAGCCGCGACCGGTAGAACTCGGCCAGGTTCCGCCGGGCGAGTTTGCCGACGCCGGTGAGCAGCCCGTTGTTCCGGCTGAACGGCGTGGTCTCGATCAGGAAGTCCCGCGGCAGCTCGTACGACTGCAGCCCGGCCGTCCTCGCCATCTGCTGGAACGCTTCCGCGATCGCGCTCTTGTCATCGGCGTCCGCGCGCTCGCTGGGGACGACGACCGCGAGCAGGTACGCGCGGGTGCTGTTGCCGTACAGGTAGATCTGGTGGATCAGCGGGTGGTTGCCGAAGATCGCCTCCAGCTTCGAGACCGCGACGAACTCGCCCTGCGACAGTTTCAGCACGGTGTTGCGCCGGTCGACGTACACCAACTGGTCCGGCGCGGGCTCGGCGAAGATGTCGCCGGTGTGGAACCAGCCCTCCTCGTCGGCGACCTCCGCGGTCGTCTCGGGATGCCGGTAGTAGCCGGAGAACGGCAGCCGGACCTTCACCAGCAGCTCGCCACGCGGGTGCGGCCGGTCGGACCCGAAGTACCCGAGCTCCGGTACGTCGATCAGCCGGTAGTCGACCGTCCACGGCCGGCTGACGCGCCCGTTGAAGGTGATCAGGCCGATCTCGGTCATCCCGTAGATGTCGAGCAGGTCCAGGTCGAGCAGCGAGTCCAGCCAGGTCGCGAGCTCGCTGGAGATCGCGGCCGCGGAGGTGACGGCGAGCATCTGCCGGCCGCCGAACATCCGCTGGGTCAGCTCGGCGGTCACCGTCGCCTCCAGGTCGGCCGAGTCGTCCCCGGCGGCCCGGCGGCGCGCGGTCTCGTCCTGGAACTCCTGGTACAGCACGTCCCAGGACCGCGGCACCATCGCGGTCGCGGTCGGCCGCACCAGCGCCAGGTCCTCGAGGAAGCTGGACATGTCGTTCTCCGCCGGGAAGTACGCCGTACCGCCGACCGAGAGCGTGCCGTGCAGGACATGCCGGGCCATCAGGTGGCCCATTGGCAGGTTGTTGAGGGTGATCCACGGCATCCGGCCCGGCACCGGGCGGCTGAGCAGGGGAGCGGTCCGCCAGATCTGGGCGATCTGGTTCTGGGTGAACACCACGCCCTTGGGGGTGCCGGTGCTGCCGGAGGTGTAGAGGATCAGCGCCGGGGCGTCGCCCTCGACGTCGGGGGCGGGCGGCATCGGGTGGTCGGCGCCGGCCGCGATCAGTTCGGCGACGGTCTGTACGGCGACCTGCGTTCCGGCCAGGGCGAACCGGGCGGCGGCCAGGGCGTCGGCGCCGTCGTGGATCTCGGGCCGGTGGTCGAGAACGACCAGCAGCCGGATGGTTGGGTCCTGGTTGGCCAGCTCGACAGCGGCGTCCAGCAGGTCGAGGCCGGCGGCGAGAACCGTCGACTCGGTCTCGGCGACAATCGGCAGCAGCCGGTCCACCGGTACGCCGAGCGGCAGCGACGCGGTGACTGCGCCGAGCGCGGTCGCCGCCAGCTCGACGACCGTGTAGTCGACGCCGGTGAACCCGAGGAAGCTGATCCGGTCACCCGCGCCCAGCGCACCGCCCGAGCCCAGCGCGGCGGCGACCGCCCGCAGGCGCTCCGCGACCTCGCCGTACGTCGCGGAGGTGCTGTACGCCGCCAGCTTGTCGGCCCGATTCCGCCCCGTGGCCGGATCGGTCGACAGCTGGACGGTGCGCTCGGCGAACGCGGGCCGGTCGGCGTACGCGGTCAGTACGACGTCGAGCAGCTCCCGCACCCCGAGGTCCGGTCGCTGGAGCGCCTCCTCGACGGCCGCGTCGGGGAAGGCTGCGGCGAACTGCGGGTCGTCGGCCAGCAGGTCGGCCAGCCGCTGGGTGGTGCGGTCGGCGCGGGATTCGACGGACACGGTGGGGCCTCCGGACCTGGTCGGGGTGGTAGCACTGCCGAGTCTGTCCGGGCCGCATAGGCGTTTGGTATACGGCTGTTCACCCCCAGGCGGCGGTCGCGCGTCCAGGTGATGGAGGCAACAACCCGGGCGTTGGCCGACGGCGTACACTTCAAGGACGAGTGAACCCACTCGCGTGCTCCGGGGTCGGTGTAATTCCGAGCCGGCGGTGACAGTCCGCGACCCGGTCGATGCAGTTCGTCGGCCGGTTGACCTGGTGGAATTCCAGGACCGACGGTGAAAGTCCGGATGGGAGGCGCACGCGATCGGTGTGCGCCGTCCTGCCTGCGCGGCAGTGGCGGAGCGTGCCGGTTGTCACAGACCCCGGAAGTGCGTCCGTGACAACGAGGGACCGTCTGTGAACAACGCCGTGACTGGTTTCGGGCCGGTCGACGTCGCCTGGATGCGGCGCGCGGTCGAGCTCGCCGCGCGCGGGATCGGCAGCACGCACCCCAACCCCGTGGTCGGCTGCGTGATCACCGGCCGCGACGGCCTCCCGGTCGGCGAGGGGTACCACCAGCAGGCCGGTGGGCCGCACGCCGAGGTGAACGCGCTCCGGATGGCCGGCGAGCGCGCCCGCGGCGGGACGGCGTACGTGACGCTGGAGCCCTGCAACCACACCGGCCGGACCGGCCCGTGCGCGGACGCGCTGATCGAGGCCGGGATCGCCCGCGTCGTGTACGCCGTACCGGACCCGAACGCGCAGGCCGCCGGCGGCGCCGCCAAGCTGCGCGGCAAGAACATCCGGGTCGAGCAGGGCGTGCTCCAGGCCGAGGCCGAGGACGTGAACCACGTCTGGCTGCACAGCGTCCGGACCGGCCGCCCGTTCGTGACCTGGAAGTTCGCCACCACGCTCGACGGCCGCAGCGCCGCCAAGGACCGGTCGAGCAAGTGGATCACCGGCGCCGCCGCCCGCGCCGACGTGCACCGCAAGCGCGCCGAGTGCGACGCGATCGCGGTCGGCACCCAGACCGTGCTGGTCGACGACCCGGAGCTGACCGTGCGCGACGAGCACGACCAGCCGCTGCCCCGGCAGCCGCTGCGCGTCGTCGTCGGCGACCGGGAGATCCCGGAGACCGCGCGGGTCCGCAACGACCGGGCGCCGACGCTGCTGCTCCCGACCCACGACCCCGCCGAGGTGCTGAGGCAGCTCGACGACCACCAGATCCGCCACCTGTGGCTCGAGGGCGGGCCGACGCTGGCCGCCGCCTTCCTGCGCGCCGGGCTGGTCGACCAGATCGTCGCGTACGTCGCCCCGGCGCTGCTCGGGTCGGGCTTCTCCGCGGTCGGCGACCTGGGCACGGAATCTATCGACCACCTGCGGCGCTTCACCCTTGCGGACGTCACTCGCCTTGGCGACGACGTCCGGCTCACCCTGACTCCCCTGGGAGGGAAGTAGATGTTCACCGGAATCGTCGAAGAGCTCGGGACCGTCGAGTCGCTCGACCTGCTGGAGGGCGACGCGGCCCGGCTCACCATCCGCGGCCCCAAGGTCACCGAGGACGCCGGTCACGGCGACTCGATCGCGGTCAACGGCTGCTGCCTGACCGTCGTCGAGACCGGTGACGGCACCTTCACCGCCGACGTGATGCGCGAGACGCTGCGCCGGACCAGCCTGGGCGGTGTCGAGAAGGGCTCGACGGTCAACCTGGAGCGCGCTGTCACGGCGCACGAGCGGCTCGGCGGGCACATCGTCCAGGGCCACGTCGACGGCGTCGGCACGATCGCGAGCCGCGAGCCCGCCGAGCACTGGGAGGTCGTCCGGGTGGCGGCCGGCCCGGAGCTGCTCCGGTACGTCGCGGAGAAGGGCTCGATCGCGGTCGACGGGGTCTCGCTGACCGTCACCGACGTCGACGACGCGACCACGACGTTCGGGATCAGCCTGATCCCGACCACGCTGGAGCTGACCGTGCTCGGGCGGAACAAGATCGGCGACACCGTCAACCTCGAGGTCGACGTGATCGCGAAGTACGTCGAGCGGTTGCTGACCGCTCCGAAGAGTGTTGCCGGAGGCAACGAATGATCGACTGGCTGCTGCACGAGCAGGTCACCGTCGCCGGGTCGCCGGTGCTGGTGCGTGAGATCGTCGGGAACGTGTTCGGCCTGGCCAGCGCGCTGTTCGGGATGCGCCGGCTGGTGTCGGCGTGGCCGGTCGGCATCGTCGGCAACGTGCTGCTGTTCACGGTCTTCGTCGGCGGGCTGTTCGACACCCCGCAGGACAAGGACCTCTGGGGCCAGGCCGGCCGCCAGGTCTTCTTCGCGCTGGTCAGCCTGTACGGCTGGTACCGCTGGTACCAGACCCGGCACGGCGGCGCCAAGACCGGTGTCCAGCCGCGCTGGGCGTCGGCCCGGGAGCGGCTGGAGATGCTCGGCGCGGCGGTCGTGCTCTACGCGATCTCGTACTTCGTCCTGCGTGAGCTCGGCTCCTGGGGTCCGCAGTGGGACGCCTGGATCCTGACCGGGTCGATCCTGGCGACGTACGGGATGGCCCGCGGGTTCGTCGAGTTCTGGCTGGTCTGGATCGCCGTCGACGTGGTCGGCGTACCGCTGCTGGTACAGGCCAAGTTCTACCCGTCGGCGGCGATGTACGTGATCTACGGACTGTTCTGCGTGCTCGGCTTCGTGGCCTGGTGGCGGATCGACAAGCGGGAGGCCGTCCCGGCCGCCCCCGAACCAGTGGTGGTGGGTTAGACGATGGGCGAGGTGCTGAAGCTCGACACGATCGAGCACGCGATCGACGAGATCCGGGCCGGGCGCGCGGTGATCGTGGTCGACGACGAGGACCGCGAGAACGAGGGCGACCTGATCTTCGCCGCCTCCAAGGCGACGCCGGAGCTGCTCGCGTTCCTGATCCGGCACAGCTCGGGCGTGGTCTGCGTCCCGATGGAGGGGGCCGAGCTGGACCGGCTCGGCATCCCGCTGATGACCCCGCACAACCGCGAGAAGCTGCGCACGGCGTACACGATCTCGGTGGACGCCCGCGACAACATCGCCACCGGGATCTCCGCGGCCGACCGGGCCAGGACGATCCGGGTGCTGGCCGACTCGGCGTCGGAGCCGTTCGACCTGGTCCAGCCCGGGCACGTGTTCCCGCTGCGGGCGCGCGACGGTGGTGTCCTGGTCCGCCCGGGGCACACCGAGGCGTCGATCGACCTGGCCCGGCTGGCCGGGCTGCGGCCGTCCGCGGTGATCTCCGAGCTGGTCAACGACGACGGCTCGATGAAGCGCGGCGCGGAGCTGCGCGCGTTCGCCGACGAGCACGGCCTGGTGCTGGTCTCGATCGCGGACCTGATCGCCTACCGGCGGCGGACCGAGCGCCAGATCGAGCGGGTCGCGACCACCACCCTGCCCACCCGGTACGGCGACTTCGTTGCCCACGGCTACAAGAACACCGTCGACGGGTCGGAGCAGCTGGCGCTGGTCCGCGGCGAGATCGGGGACGGTCCGACGCTGGTCCGGCTGCACTCGGAGTGCCTGACCGGGGACGTCTTCGGCTCGCTGCGCTGCGACTGCGGCCCGCAGCTCGACGAGGCGATGCGGCAGGTCGCCGCCGAAGGTGGTGTGGTGGTCTACCTGCGTGGTCACGAGGGCCGCGGGATCGGGCTGCTGCACAAGCTCCAGGCCTACGAGTTGCAGGACGCCGGCCGCGACACGGTCGACGCCAACCTGGACCTCGGGCTGCCCGCCGACGCCCGCGACTACGGCACCGGCGCGCAGATCCTGGCCGACCTGGGCATCACCTCGGTGAAGCTGATCACCAACAACCCGGACAAGCTGACCGGCGTCCAGGGCTACGGGATCGACGTGGTCGAGCGCCGCTCGATCGAGATCGACCCGACCGAGCACAACCTGCGCTACCTGCGCACCAAGCGCGACCGGATGGGCCACTACCTGCCCACCGGCACCGACGAGAAGGGACTGTAGATGTCGGGCAGTGGAGCACCCACGATCGAGACGCCGCGGGTGGAGGGCGCCCGGGTCGCGGTGGTCGCCGCGCAGTGGCACCCGAAGGTGACCGACGCGCTGGTGGCCGGCGCCGTGCGCGCGCTCGACGAGTCCGGCGTCACCGACTACACGGTGATCCGGGTGCCGGGGTCGTTCGAGCTGCCGGTGACGGCGCTGCACGCGGCGAAGGCCGGGTACGACGCGGTGGTGGCGCTGGGCGTCGTGATCCGTGGGGACACGCCGCACTTCGAGTACGTCTGCCAGGCCGCGACGAACGGGCTGATGGAGGTCGGGATGAGCACCGGCGTACCGGTCGGGTTCGGGCTGCTGACCTGCGACAACGACCCGCAGGCGCTCGACCGGGCCGGACTGCCGGACTCGCGCGAGGACAAGGGGTACGAGTCGACGCAGGCGGCGCTGGTGACGCTGGCCGCGATCAAGGGTCTCTGAGTCCCGATGGCTGGTTCCTGGACGGCGTCGGCGCTGCCGGTGATCGGGGCGCCGATGGCCGGCGGGGCCACGACGCCTGCGCTGGTCGCGGCGGTCTCGGCCGCGGGTGGGTTCGGGTTTCTCGCCGGGGGTTACAAGACGCCTGAGACACTGGGTGCTGAGATGGCCTCCGTTGATGTGCCGTTCGGGGTGAACCTGTTCGTGCCGGGGCGGTCGGGGCTGACCGAGGCCGCGTTCCGGCGGTATGCGGAGGAGCTGGCGCCGGAGGGGTCGGCGTACGGGCTGGATCTGGCGGCGGCGCCGATGGTGGCGGACGACGATGATCACTGGGCGGCGAAGATCGCGCTGCTGGTGGAGCGGCCGGTGGAGTTCGTGAGCTTCACGTTCGGGTTGCCCAGCGCTGAGGTGGTGGGGGCGCTGACCGGGGTTGGGACGCAGGTGCTGGCGACAGTCACGTCGGTTGACGAGGCTCGGGCGGCAGTGCAGCTGGGGGTGCACGGATTGATTGCCCAGGGCACAGAAGCCGGCGGCCACAGCGGGACCCACACCCCGGAGAAGCCGGCCGTCGTCTCGCTGCGGGCGCTGGTCGAGCAGGTAGTTGCGGAAACCACAGTGCCGGTCATCGCGGCAGGCGGAATCTCCAAGTCCTCGCAGGTGCGTGACCTGTTGGACCTCGGATCCTCAGCCGTTGCCGTCGGCACCGTCCTGTTGCGGACCGACGAGAGCGGCGCGAGCGCCGTCCACAAGGACGCGCTCGCAGCGGCCGGGGCTGATCGGACCGTCATCACGCGGGCGTTCACCGGGCGGCCGGCGCGGGGGATCCGGAACGGCTTCATCGAGCGGCACGAGGCGGGGGCGCCGCTCGGGTATCCGGAGATTCATCACCTGACCCGGCCGTTGCGCGCTGCTGCCGCTGCCGCTGGGGAGCCGGATCAGGTGCATCTGTGGGCGGGGACGGGCTATGCCGACGCGCGGACTGGACCGGCCGGCGACGTCATCGCAGCACTCGCGGCCGGCGCCTAGGGCGGGTCGCGGATGACCTTGTCCGAGCGAGCTGTGGAGGAGAACGCATGAAGGTTTCACTCGGGACCTGGCCGACGCCGCTCGAGCACGCGCCGCGACTTGCCGCTGCGATCGGGCTGACCGATCTGTGGCTGAAGCGCGACGACCTCGGCGGGTTGGGGGCTGGGGGCAACAAAACCCGGAAGCTGGAGTGGACGCTCGGCGCGGCGCTCGCTGAAGGTGCGCAGACGGTGGTCACGACGGGAGCGCCGCAGAGCAACCATGCCCGGCTGACCGCCGCGGCGGCGGCGCGGCTCGGGCTGCGCGCCGTACTGGTGTTTCCTGGTGAAGCCGGTGCGTCGCGGTCGGGCAATCTCGCGCTGGACGGGTTGTTCGGGGCGCGGGTCGTGTGGGCGGGGGAGCGCGATCGGGCGGAGGTCGCGGCGGAGATCGTCGCCGAGTCGGCGACGACCGCGCTGATCCCGTTCGGCGGATCCAATGCGTTGGGGGCGCAGGGGTACGTCGAGTGCGGGCAGGAGCTGAAGCAGCAGTTGCCGGAGTTCACGACGGCGGTCGTCGCGCTGGGCTCCGGCGGGACGATGGCTGGCTTGGTCGCCGAGCTGGGGCCGGAGCGGGTGCTCGGCGTCGACACCGGCGCGCTGGCCGATCCGGTCGCGGTGGTCGCGGAACTGGCGAGCGAGGTCTCCGGCCGGACGATCGCCCCTGACGAGTTGCGCGTACGCCGGGAGCAGGTCGGCCTCGGCTACCCGCACTTCACCAAGGAGTCCGCGGCCGCGCTGACCGTTGCCGCGCGCACCGAAGGTGTCGTGCTCGACCCGATCTACACCGGGCGCGCGATGGCCGGGCTGATCGCCGCGGTCGAGGACGGGACGCTGCGGCCGGGCGACCGGCCGGTGTTCGTGCACACCGGCGGCCTCCCGGGCTTCTTCGGCAACGCCGACGCCGTCGCGTACGCGGAGTCGCACCTCAACTAGGCGGACCGGCTTGTTCGACCCGAGCCCGCGGGCAGCGGGCTCCCCGGCGCCCTCTCGGCGGGCTGACGCGTCGCGACGCCGCCGCTAGCTGGTGCGGGTGTGCGTCATCTCCCAGTTCGGCACCCACGTCTCCCCGCCGTCCGTCGAGAACGACTGCTGCCAGCTCGCCTGCTGATCGCCCGGCGTCCACCGGAAGCGCACGTCGATCTCCTGCCCCTCCCACACGTCCGGCCCCTCGAAGATCCCGACGCCGTCGGTGAACGAACCCACCACCGGAGTCTCCAGCTGCCCACGCTGGCTGTTGACCCAGTAGATCGACCACTGACCAGTCGCCGGGTTGAAGACGCGGAACGTCGCCCCCTGGAAGTTCAGCGACGGGAACCACCCCTCGTCGAAGCTGATCGCGCCGTCGAAGTACGACCAGACCTGCATCTTCGACTCCAGCTCGTACCACTCGGCCGGCTCCCCGAGCGCGGGCCGGCGCCGGCGGTTGTGCATGTCCCAGCTGCCGACCAGGAAGTCGAAGTCGCCGGTCACCTTCGGGACCTCGGGCGCGGGTGGTGCGGTCTCGCGGCGGGTGAAGTCCATCGTCCAGTTCAGCTCCCAGGTCTCACCGCCGTCCGCGGAGAACGACTGCTCCCAGTGCGCGGTCGTGTCGGTGATGTCCGACCAGCTGTAGCTGACCAGCACCGGCCGGCCGTCGTGCGTGTCCTCGCCGATCAGCCGGCACGAACCGTCGTCCCACTTGCCACGCACCGGCGGGAACACCTCGCAGGTCCTGCTGTTCACCCAGTAGATCGACCACTCCTCGGTCGTCGGGTCGAACAGCCGCAGCGAGAACCCGTACGAGCCCTTGGTCGGAAACTGCGTCTCGTCGAGACTGATCGCCCCGTCGAAGTGCGTCCGCGCGCTGCACGTCCCGGCGTACTCCTCCCACTCGTCACTCCCGCTCAGCGGCTTGAGCAGCTGCCGGTGCCGCACGTCGAAGTACCCGTTGAAGAAGTCGAAATCGCTGGTCACTTTGTCCATGCCCCGACCTTCCCAGCGAAACCTGACAGGTCGTGGCAGTGTTTATCCGGCAGTCAGGAGATCCCGGCGCCGCCGCAGCCGGCGCGGCGCGTGCCACTGGTCGACCAGGCCGGCCGTCCACAGCGCCGCGAGCAGCACACCGGCCCGGTTCCCGGCCGCGATGTTGAACCCGGCGATCGCGAGGTTGAGCCCGAACACGACCGTCATCCACCGGCGGGCGCGGAGCAGAGTGCGCAGCCGGAGGTCGACCAGGTCCAGGGCGGTGGCGCGGATGTCGGGCCGGGTGGGCACCGGGCCGCGCCAGGCGGCTCGGCGTGCCGCCTTCCAGTCGGCGACCGGCAGTGCGGCGAGGGTCTGACGCAGTTCGCGGCGGGGCCTGCGCGAGCCGAGGGCCATCGCGATGCCGACGAGCAGTCCGGCCGCTCCGCCCCCGATGAGCGCGGCCGGCGTCGTGTCGCCGGAGACCTTGATCATGACGGCGAGCGCGATACCGAACGGGACTCCGGCGAGCAGTCCGATCGTCCAGGTCGGTGCCTGCAGCAGCCTGTGCATCCGCGTCATCTTGCCGGGTGCGGCGCGGCGGCGCGAGTGGAATGCACGTTGCTGCAGTCTCCTCGGCCGACCGCAGGTGCGGAACCCAAACCTGACAGATCGTGGCAGTGTTCGGGCGTAGGGTCTGGGGCGTGCGTTCGAGTCGGTTGTTGTCGATCCTGCTGTTGCTGCAGACGCGGCGGCAGTTGACGGCGCGTGAGCTGGCAGACGAGCTCGAGGTGTCGTTGCGGACGATCTACCGGGACGTCGAGGCGCTCGCGGCGGCCGGCGTACCGGTGTACGCTGATCAGGGGCGGGCCGGCGGTTATCGGCTGGTCGACGGGTATCGGACTCGGCTCACCGGGCTGACCGAGCAGGAAGCGGCGGCGCTGTTCCTCGTGGGGATGCCGGGGCCGGCCGCCGCGCTCGGGCTGACGGCGGAGACGTCGGCGGCGGAGCTGAAGCTGCTCGCGGCGCTGGCTCCGGATCAGCGTGACCGCGCCGGGCGGTTGAAGAACCGGTTCTACCTGGACATGCCCGCCTGGTACTCCGACGCCGAGGACTCGCCGCAGCTCGCGCCGATTGCCGAGGCCGTGCTGCACGATCGGCGCGTCAAGGTGCTCTACCGGCGCTGGGAGGCGCCGCGTGAGGTCGAGCGGGTGCTCGACCCGTACGGGCTCGTGCTCAAGAACGGGAGCTGGTACGTCGTCGCGGCCGCGGGTGCGGCGGTGCGCACGTACCGGGTGTCGAACATCCTCGAGCTGACGATCACCGAGGAGGAGTTCAGCCGGCCGCGCGGGTTCGACCTGGCGACGGTGTGGCGGGAGCACCTGGAGGAGTTCGACCAGCGGCGGTTCACCGGGACCGCGACGGTCAGGGCGTCGGCGGGGCTGGTGCGGCGGTTGAAGGACGTGTCGTTTCCCCTGCTGGTGAAGGCGATCGAGGGCGTCGAGCCGGAAGCCGACGGGACCGTGACCGTGGAGGTGCCGATCGAGTCGGTGGGCAACGCGGCGTCGCAGTTCATCCGGCACGGCGACGAGCTGGAGGTGCTCGCACCGGAGGAGGTGCGGGCCGAGATCAGGCGGTTGGCGACGACGGTGGCTGCGCTCTATCCCGCGCCGCGGTGATCAGCTCGTGCGGTACGGCGTACTGGGTCCGGCCTTTGTAGCCGGTGGTCGTGCGGGCGGCGACGAGGGAGTTGAGCAGCGCCTCTTCGACGGCCTCGAGGGTGGCCTGGAAGACCGGGCGGAGGTCGCGGTCGGGCATCGGTGGCTGGTGCGTCGTCGCGAAGGCGATCGCGTAGTCGCCGCTGCCGGGGGCGTAGTCGGAGCCGATCAGGCCGAGCCCGAAGATCGCGCGGCGGGCGACGCGGCCGAGCCGGCGGGCGTCGAGCGGGAGGTCGGTGGCGACGACGATCATGCAGGAGTTGCCGTCGGGTTCGCGCGGGGGCGCGGGGATCTTGGTGCCGAGGATCTGGAGGGTGCCGGAGAAGTTGGACTGCACGAGCACACCGATGGTGCCGAGGTCAGTGCGCCGGGACGACGTTCCAATACCTGCCTTGAAGCCAAGAGCACACGTTCCGGTGCCGGCTCCTACGCAACCTTCCTCGGGGAGGTCGGCTGAGGCTGACGTGAGCGCGTCGAGCACGTGCTGCTCGGTGATCGGGCGGCGGCGGATGTCGGACAGGTAACCGTCGTTGGTCTCGCCGACGACCGGGTTGAGGCTGATCGCCTGCGGGTCGCGCTCCAGCAAGTAGGTCAGCAGCGCGTCCGCGGCCCGGAAGACCGAGAGCGTCCCGGTGAGCACGATCGGCGTCTCCAGCAGCCCGAGCTCCTCCAGCTGCGTCGACCCCACCAGCTTGCCATAGCCGTTGCCCACAGCAACAGCTGCCGGGAGGCCGCCGGTCACCCCGGCGGGGACGATCGCGGTGACCCCGGTCTGGAGGTCGCCGTCCGCGAGCGTCGTCTGCCCGACCAGCACTCCGGGGACGTCGGTGATCGCGTTCAGCGCCCCGGTCGGCAGGGTCCCGATCGCCACACCCAGGTCGCGCGCTCTCGTCTGCATGCGCACTATCGTCGTCCAGATGGAGCTGGAACATGTCGCCGGGCGGGTCTGGATCTACCCGCACGACCCCGATCCCGAGGCGATCGGCGCCGCGGTCGGCGTGATCGCGGACGAGCGCGGGTCGGTGCTGATCGACGCGGGCAACAGTCCGGCGCACGGTCGCGTCGTACGGCGTGCCGTCGAGGCCGCGGGGCTGCCGGCGCCGCGGTGGTTGGTGTTCACGCATCACCACTGGGACCACACCTGGGGTGCCGCGGCGTGGGAGGACGTGGAGATCGTGGCGCACGCTTCGGCGACAGCGATCCTGAAGGCGGAGGCCGAGCGGCCGTGGAGCCATCAGTACCTGCACGACCAGGTGCGGGAGAACCCCAAGCTCGGGCCGAGCTTCCGGGCGCGGGCGCTCGCCGTACCGGACTTCTCCGAGCTGCGGATCGTCGCGCCGGACACGACGTTCGAGGAGACGCTGACGCTGCCGACCGGGGTGGAGCTCCGGTACGTCGGGGGCCGGCACGCGCCGGACTCGATCGTTGCCGTGGACCCCGAGTCGGACGTGATGCTGCTCGGGGACTGCTACTACCCGCCGCCGTTCCATCTGCGGACCGAGGAGGACACGACGGACTTCGCGATGGCGCGGCGGTTGCTGGGGGAGAGGCACGCGTACTACGTGGACGCCCACTCGGCGCCGCGGAAGCTGCGCTGAGCTCAGCGGACTGCAACACCCATCGGTGTGCCTGACACCTCGGCCAACGCGTTCGCCACCGTCCGCGCGTTCGCCTGGAACTCCTCCTCCGGCACCGGCGGCAGGATGTCGCCCCACACCGACAGCAGCGGCCCGCGCAGCTGCTGCATCCCCACCGGGCGGGCGAAGAACCACACGTGGAAGTGCTCGCTGCCGTCGCCGAAGCGGCTGAAGTGCGTCCGCCCGACGCCCTCGATCCGCCCGACCGCGCCCGCGACCCGCTGGATCATCGGGCCGAGATCAGCGACCAGCTCAGGCGCCAGGTCGTCCAGCCGGTAGTGCTCGCGGGGCAGCAGCAGCGCGACCATCTGCAGCCCGGTCGGCTCGAAACCGGCCTTGACGACCCACCGCTCGTCCGCCCAGATCGCCAGCCCGTCCGGGTCGCTGCAGGTCGGGCACGGCGCGCCGCCCTCCTCACCCGCCCGCGGCGGCTCGGGCAGCACCGGCTCGTCCAGTACGACGACCTGCACGTCGCCGTCGAAGGCGAAGAAGGGGCTGCCGAGCAGCGGTGCGGGCGACACGCGTTCGCCGTACGGGAGGCGCTGGTGGTAGGCGGTCGGGCGCTGTGGCGAGTTCATGACCGAACTCTGCCTGCTGCCGGGCGCGACCGTCACGGGTATTACCGTTTCCGGCATGGCGACCCAGGAGCGGCCCGAGCTGGCCGAGGCGTTGGACCTGTCCCAGCACCCCGAGGGCGGTTGGTACCGCGAGACCTGGCGCTCCGACGTCACGTTCGAGCCCACCGGGTACGACGGCAAGCGCGCGAGCGCGACCGCGATCTACTTCCTGCTCGCGCCGGGCGAGGAGTCGCGCTGGCACCGGGTCCGCTCGGCGGAGATCTGGCTGTGGCACTCCGGCGGCCCGCTGACCCTCGACCTCGGCGGCACCGGTGACGACCCCGGGGCGGCGGAGTCGATCACGCTCGGGCCGGACGTGCGCGCGGGTCAGCAGCCGCAGTTCGTCGTACCGGCCGGGGCGTGGCAGAGCGCGCGGCCGGCCGGTGACGAAGCGGTGCTGGTGTCGTGCATCGTGTCGCCGGGGTTCGACTTCGCCGACTTCACGCTTCGCTAAGAGTCACATCAGGACCGTGGCCAGCGCCTCGTAGCCCGGCAGCAGGTCGGGCCCCTCCTTGCCGAGCTGCTGGATGACGACCTGGTCGGCCCCCGCGTCCAGGTGCGCCTTGAGCCCGTCGGCGATCTCGACCGCCGTCCCGTGCAGGACCAGCGCGTCGACCAGGTGGTCGCTGCCGCCGTCCTCGAAGTCGTGGTCGTGGTACCCGAGACGCTTCAGGTTACTCGTGTAGTTGCTGAGCTGCAGGTAGCTCGCCAGGTAGTCGCGCGCGATCGAGCGGGCGATGTCCGCGTCGATCTCCAGCACCACCTTCTGCTCCGGCGCCAGCAACGCGCGCGGACCGAGCGTGGCGCGCGCCTGCCGGGTGTGCTCGGGTGTCGTCAGGTACGGCAGGGCACCCGCCGTACGAGCCGCGGACAGCTTCAGCACCCGCGGGCCGAGCGCGGCCAGCGCCCGCCGGTCGACCGGGACCTTCGCGTCGTCGAGCGCGTCCAGGTAGTCGACGATGGTCTCGTACGGCGTCTTGTACTCGCCGGTGCGCTCCGGGTGACCGATCCCGACGCCGAGCACGAACCGGCCCGGGTGGTCCTCCTCGAGCCGGTGGTACGACGCGGCGACCGCGGCGGCGTCGTCCTTCCACATGTTCACGATGCTGGTGCCGACCTTCACGGTGTCAGTCGAGGCCAGCAGCACCTCGGCGTCGCGCAGGTCCGCGTCCGGCGAGGCACCGAGCCAGAGCGCGCCGTACCCGAGCTGCTCCAGACCGGCGGCCAGCTCCGGGCCCCATTTCTCCGCCTGGTGCCAGACCCCGAACCGTCCCAGATCGACCGCCACGTCGTGCTCCTTCCGTCAACGCTTCCCTTGGGGCAGCTCCGAGCGGAGAGCGACCATTCCGGCGACATCGTCAAGTCAACCTGTTACTCCGAAGTCACTCAACGATGGTTGCCCAAGCAACCAGATCCGCGGTCAGAGGAACCCGTCGAGCCGCGCGAGCAGCTCCTCCGGGGCTTCCTCGGGGACGAAGTGCCCGCAGTCGAGCGCCTCGCCCTGGACGCCCGGCGACCAGCGCTTCCAGATCTCCAGCGGGTCGAACCACTCGGGCAGGCCGCCGCCGCTGCCCCACAGCGCCAGCAGCGGGCAGGCGATCGTGCGGCCGGCCGCCAGGTCCTGCTCGTCGAGCGCACGGTCGATGGTCGCGCCGGCGCGGTAGTCCTGGCTCATCGCGTGGCGGACCGTCGGGTTCTCGAGCGCGGCCAGATACTCGGCGAGCGCCTCGGGAGCCAGCTTGATCGGGTGCGACGAGAGCGACGGGCTGCCGCCGGGGTACAGGTAGTCGCCGGAGATCAGCTCCTCCGGCTCGGGCTCGGGGCGAGTCAGCAGGTTCCAGTGCCACGCCCGCAGCTTCTCCTCGGGCTCCTTGGCGGCGGCGGCCCACATGTCGGCCGTCGGCACGATGTCGAGCGTCACCAGCTTCTCCACGCGCTCCGGATGATCGAGAGCCAGCCGGTAGCCGACCCGGCCGCCGCGGTCGTGCCCGACCACCGCGAACCTCTCGTACCCGAGCCGTTCCATCAACTCGACCTGGTCGCCGGCCAGCGCCCGCTTCGAGTATGCCGCGACGCTGTCGTCGTACGCCGGCGACGACCCGCCGTACCCCCGCAGGTCGGGCACGATGACCGTCCGCGTCCGCGCCAGCACGGGCGCGACCAGGTGCCAGCAGGCCCCGGTCTGCGGAAACCCGTGCAGCAGCAGCACCGGCGGCCCGTCGCCGCCCACCCGGTACCGAGCGGTCGTTCCGGTCAGGGCGATGCTCTGGTCAGCGAATCCTTCGAACATCCCCCTAGGTTGACCGACGACCGGCGCACCGGGCCGCGGATTTCTTGCAGGGCAAAACCTTTCGGGAAAAGTAACGAGATCGTGGAAATCTTGTCAGCGCGTCGTCCTCGGACAAGACCATCTGCTGAAGTGGTATGAACCCCGCGGGCTACACTCGCAGCGACTCGGCACCACCCCTCGACCGCCGGGCCGCGGACACGGCGTTGTGGGCCGCATTCCCTGGACACGGAAGAAGGGCGAGCAGTGAAGGTCGGAGTTCCGAAGGAAGTCAAGAACCACGAGTACCGGGTCGCGATCACCCCGGCCGGCGTGCACGAGTTCGTGCGCAGCGGGCACGAGGTCCTGATCGAGCAGGGCGCCGGGACCGGGTCGCTGCTGCCGGACGAGGAGTTCGTCGCGGCCGGGGCGCGGATCGTGCCGACCGCCGACGACGTGTGGGGCGAGGCCGAGCTGGTGCTCAAGGTCAAGGAGCCGGTGGCCGAGGAGTACCACCGGATGCGCCGGGACCAGGTGCTGTTCACCTACCTGCACCTGGCCGCCAGCCCCGAGACCACCAAGGCGCTCACCGACTCCGGGATCACCGGGATCGCGTACGAGACCGTCCAGCTCCCCGACGGCTCGCTGCCGCTGCTGGCGCCGATGAGCGAGGTCGCGGGCCGGCTCGCGCCGCAGGCCGGCTCGTACCACCTGATGGCCAACGGCGGCGGCCGCGGCGTCCTGATGGGCGGCGTCTCCGGCGTGCACTCGGCCCGGGTGGTCGTGATCGGCGCCGGTGTGGCCGGGATGAACGCGGCCGCGATCGCGCTCGGCATGCAGGCCGAGGTGCAGCTGTTCGACCGCAACATCGCCCGGCTGCGCGACGCCGACCGGACCTACCAGGGCCACCTGCGCACGGTCGCGTCGAACGCGTACGAGATCGAGCGCGCGGTGCTCGAGGCCGACCTGGTGATCGGTGCGGTCCTGGTCACCGGTGCGAAGGCGCCGAAGCTGGTCAGCAACGAGCTGGTCTCGCGGATGAAGCCGGGCAGCGTGCTCGTCGACATCGCGATCGACCAGGGCGGCTGCTTCGAGGACTCGCACCCGACCACGCATGCCGACCCGGTCTACAAGGTGCACAACTCGCTGTTCTACTGCGTCGCGAACATGCCGGGCGCGGTGCCGAACACCTCGACGTACGCGCTCACCAACGTGACGCTCCCGTACGCCGTGGAGCTGGCCAACCTGGGCTGGCGGGAGGCGCTGAAGAACGACCACAGCCTCGCGCTCGGCCTGAACACCTTCGACGGCCACGTCACCTACGGCCCGGTCGCCGAGGCGCACGGCCTCGACCAGCTGAAGCTCGACGAGGTCCTTGTCTGAGGCATCCGTCAGACTGCTCCGCGTGAGTGACATCGGCAGGGCGGTCAGTGCCTACCTCGACCACCTGACGGTCGAGCGGGGACTGGCCGCCAACACGCTGGCGTCGTACCGGCGGGACCTGCGCCGGTACGACGAGTACCTGGCCGGCTCCGGGATCACGGCGCTCGGCCGGGTCACCGAGGCGGTGGTCGGCGACTTCCTGATGCGGTTGCGGGAGGGCGACGCCGACCACCCGCCGCTGACCGCGTCCAGCGCGGGGCGGACCGTGGTCGCGGTCCGCGGGTTCCACAAGTTCTGCCTGCGCGAAGGGCTGACCGCCACCGACCCGGCGGCCGCGGTGAAACCGCCGGTCCCGCCGCAGCGGTTGCCGAAAGCGCTGTCGGTCGACGAGGTGACGCGGATCCTGACCGCGGCCGCCGGCGTCGAGGGCGAGTCCGGGGTGCTGGAGACACGCGACGCGGCGCTGCTGGAGTTCCTGTACGGGACCGGCGCGCGGATCTCCGAGGCGGTCGGCCTGGACGTCGACGAGATCGACCTCGACGCCGGGCAGGTGCTGCTGCGCGGCAAGGGCAGCAAGGAGCGCGTCGTCCCGGTCGGGTCGTACGCGCGCGACGCGCTGGCGGCGTACCAGGTTCGTGGACGGCCGGAGCTGGTCGGGCGGGGGCGCGGGTCGCATGCGCTGTTCCTGAACGCGCGCGGCGGGCGGCTGTCGCGGCAGAGCGCCTGGACGGTGCTGCGCCGGGCGACCCAGCGGGCCGGGATCAGCAAGGAGATCTCGCCGCACACGCTGCGCCACTCGTTCGCCACGCACCTGCTCGACGGCGGGGCCGACGTACGGGTGGTGCAGGAGCTGCTCGGGCACGCGTCGGTGACGACGACGCAGGTGTACACGCTGGTGACCGTCGACAAGCTGCGTGAGGTGTACGCGACGTCGCACCCACGAGCGCTCTGAACCGGGGCGCTCACGCTCCGGAGGGACCCCGCTGAGCAGGCGAATTCGACGGTGTGCGATCATCTGTGCACGGTCGGTCACCTTTCCTGGGTGATCGGCCTGCTGTGGAATGCCGACCGGAAACAGCCCGACCCGGCTGCGGAGTGGCCGCTTGAGAGTGCTTGAATGCACGCTTACAGTCGCTGGGATCGCCCGCATCGGTTGAAAGGTTTGACGAGTCATGAACGAGTCGACATTCCCGGGCACCCAGCACCTGCAGAACCTGCACCTCCAGCCGGCGACGGAACCGATGTCGCCGGCCCCCGAACCGAGCACGACGCAACCCAGCCCGGAGCCGAGCACGGACCCGGGCATGGCGCCGCAGGACCCGCCGGCCGGTGCCGACGCGAGCCAGCAGCGCCCGATCATCCCGAACAACTATGCGGAGATGCCCCGGCCGACGGCCAAGCTCACCGCGGAGGACATGGCACCTGTGAATGACCCGCACGGCCCGAGGCACAAGATCGGGCCGACCGGACGGCCGCTTCCCGATCTGCCGGAGGTGCTGCCGCCGACTCGTCGCGGGCCGGCCCAGGTGATCGCCATGTGCAACCAGAAGGGTGGCGTCGGCAAGACCACGACCACCATCAACCTGGGCGCCGCGATCGCCGAGACCGGGCGCAAGGTGCTGCTGATCGACTTCGACCCGCAGGGCTCGGCCTCGATCGGGCTCGGCGTACAGCCGCACGACCTCGAGCTGTCGGTCTACAACCTGCTGATGCAGCGTGACATCCGGCCCGACGAGGTCATCCAGGCCACCAAGGTCGAGAACCTCGACCTGCTGCCGGCCAACATCGACCTGTCCGCGGCCGAGGTCCAGCTGGTCCAGGAGGTCGCCCGCGAGTACACGCTGCAGCGCGTGCTCGAGCCGATCATCCCGCACTACGACGTGATCCTGATCGACTGCGCGCCGTCGCTCGGCCTGCTCACCGTGAACGCGCTGACCGCGTCGCACGGCATCGTCGTCCCGCTGGAGTGCGAGTTCTTCGCGCTCCGCGGCCTGGCGATGCTGACCGACACGATCGGCAAGGTCCAGGACCGGCTCAACCCCAAGCTGGAGATCGTCGGCATCCTCGGCACCATGTTCGACGGGCGGACCACGCACGCCCGGGAAGTGCTCGACCGGGTCGTCCAGGCCTTCGACGAGCGCGTCTTCCACACCGTCATCCGGCGTACCGTGAAGTTCCCCGAGACCACGGTCGTCGGCGAACCGATCACGACCTACGCTCCCTCGTCCCAAGCGGCTACCCAGTACCGCGACCTTGCCAAGGAGGTGCTGGCGCGTTGTCCCGCCGGGTGAGCCTGCCAGGTGCCAGCGAGCTGTTCGGGGGTGCGGCACCGAAACAGACCCGACCCGAGAAGCGCACCGCCACCGACGGCCCCGCGCTGTCCGACCGACCGGCTCCGGCCGGCCGGGCCCGGACCGCGGTCGTCGAGGACCGCAAGTCCAGTGGCCGGATCCGGCACGACACGAAGATCACCGTGTACGTGACGGAGGAAGAGCTGCTCGGACTCGAACAGACCAGACTCGCGCTGCGCGCCGAGCACGGCCTGACCGCCGACCGCGGCCGGATCGTCCGCGAGGCGATCGACGTGCTGCTGGCCGACTTCGTCGACCACGGCCCCGACTCGGTGCTGGTGCAGCGGCTCCGGGCTGCCGCGGAGTAGTTCGTCATGGCCGACACCTCGACCGACGTACCGCTCGACCTGGCTGAGGGTGAACCGTCCTCGTCGGGCAAGGGCTTCAGCGTCCACCTGGTCAACTTCGAGGGGCCGTTCGACCTGCTGCTGCAGCTGATCAGCAAGCACAAGCTCGACATCACCGAGGTCTCGCTGTCGAAGATCACCGACGAGTTCATCGCCTACATCAAGGCGCTGGGCTCGGAGTGGGATCTCGATCAGACGTCGGAGTTTCTGCTGATCGCGTCGACGCTGCTGGATCTGAAGGCGGCGCGGCTGCTGCCGCAGGGTGACGTCGAGGACGCGGAGGACCTGGCGCTGCTGGAGGCGCGGGATCTGCTGTTCGCGCGACTGCTGCAGTACCGGGCGTTCAAGCAGATCGCGGCGTTGATCCAGCAGCGGGTCGCCGAGGAGGGGCTGCGGTTCCCGCGCGCGGTGGGGATGGAGCCTCGGTACGCCGAGCTGCTGCCGGAGGTGCTGCTCGGGGTCTCGCCGGACCAGTTCGCGGCGCTGGCGGCGGCTGCGATGGCGCCGCGGACGATCATCCCCGAGGGGGTGTCGCTGGAGCATCTGCACGCGCCGGCTGTGACCGTGCGCGAGCAGGCCGCGGTCATCGTCGACCGGCTGCGGCGGCAGCGCACCACGACCTTCCGGACGCTCGTCTCTGATTCGCCGGACACGGTCACGACCGTCTGCCGCTTCCTGGCGCTGCTGGAGCTTTTCCGCGAGGCCGCTGTCGCTTTCGAGCAGGTGACGCCGCTGGGCGAGCTGACGATCCGCTGGACCGGCACTGACGAGGGCGACATCGCGGTGGGCGACGAGTTCGACGAGGTCACGCCGCCGGAGGACGCCGAGGGCGAGGCCCCCGAGGTCACCGACGACCACATCACCGCGTTCCTCGCCGAGGGCGAGTCCCTCACCGAGGACGAACCAGAACCTGAAACTCCAGCGGACGCTGACCCCGCCCCCTCCTCCCAAGCCCCGACCGAGACGGCAGACCAGTGACCGATTCCCACCCCCAGCCCGACCCGGCCACCGCCGACGCCCTGGACTCGGTCACCAGCACGGAACAGCCGGTGGAACAGCACGACGAGCCGACGGACGATGCTCCGGCGGACGGTCCCGCGGACGGTGCTCCGGCCGACGCCTCGGCCGACGTGTCGGCGGACGGCCCCGCCGAGGACGAGCCGGCCGACGACGTCCCGGGCGAGGACGCGCCTGCTGCGGACGTCTCTCAAGTACCGGCCACCGACGAGGAGTCGGACGGTGCTGAGGAGCTCTTGCTGCAACTGGAGGAAGAGCCGGCCGCCGGGGAGGTGGTGATCGACGACGTCGCCATGCGGCAGGCTCTGGAAGCCATCCTCATGGTGACCGACGAGCCGCTTCCCGCGCTCGTGCTCGCCCGCGCTGTCGGCCGTCCGCTCTCGGACGTCACCGAGGCGCTGAAGGAGCTCGCCAGTGAGTACACCGAGCAAGGGCGCGGGTTCGACCTGCGGGAAGTGGGCGGAGGCTGGCGGTACTACACGCGGCCCGCGCAGGCGCAGTACGTGGAGAAGTTCGTGCTCGACGGGCAGCAGGCGCGGCTGACCCAGGCGGCGCTGGAGACTCTCGCGGTGGTCGCCTACAAGCAGCCGGTCAGCCGGGCGCGGGTTTCGGCGATCCGCGGGGTGAACGTCGACGGTGTGATGCGGACGCTGATCAGCCGCGGGCTCGTCGAGGACGCCGGTGCCGACACCGAGTCGCAGGCGACGCTGTACCGGACCAGCTCTTACTTTCTGGAGCGGATGGGTATGCAGAGTCTGGACGACCTGCCGGAACTCGCCCCCTACCTCCCGGAGATGGACGACGTGGAAGAAGAGCTCGCCGCCCAGAACACCACCACCGAAGACGTCGCTGGTACGCCGGACGGAGTCACCACTCCGGAGCCCGACGAGGCGGTGACCTCCGACGTGGGAGCGGCGGGGATCGACGGCGACTTGAGCGCTGAGGCCGCGCCGCAGCTGGATCTGGAGCACGGCGAGCAGGAGCTGGAGCCGGCCGAGGAGCTGGAGGCCGGTGGGGAGACCGAGCTGGATCAGGAAGAGGCTGATCCGGCCGAGATCCCGGAGATCGGTGGCGCCGACTCCGACGACGAGGACGACACGGACTCGGATGACGACGACTCGGACGATGATGACGACTCGGACGACGACGATGACGACGCGGACGACGGCTCCAGCGACGACAGCGATGAGGATGACAGCGACGACGAGGACGACCTCGACGAGGACGACGACGAGGACGACGACGACCTGCTGCCGCCCGCCGAGGAGCTGATCGGCGAGACCGAGGACGTCCGGATGGACGCGGCCGAGGAGCTCGTCGACGAGGACAGCGCCGCTGACGGCGTACCGGCGGACAGTGCCCGCGAGGCAGGCGGCGACAGCGCCCCGGGGGCAGCGCAGTACCGTAGCGGTAGTGATGACTGAAGACACCGGGATCCGGTTGCAGAAGGCGCTGGCGCAGGCGGGGGTCGCGAGCCGGCGGAGTGCCGAGCTGCTGATCGAGCAGGGGCGCGTCGAGGTGGACGGCTCGGTGGTCACCGAGTTCGGGACGCGCGTCGACCCGGCCGTGTCCGTGATCCGCGTCGACGGTGAGCGGATCCCGCCGACGAGCGCGCACGCGTACCTGGTGCTGAACAAGCCGCGCGGTGTCGTCACCACGATGTCCGACCCGCAGGGCCGGCCGTGCATCGCCGACTACGTGCAGGACCGCGAGGAGCGGCTGTTCCACATCGGGCGGCTCGACACCGACACCGAGGGGCTGCTGCTGCTCACCAACCACGGTGAGTTCGCGCACCGGCTCGCGCACCCGTCGTACGAGGTGAGCAAGACGTACGTCGCCGAGGTCGACGGCAACGTGAAGCCGGTCGTGCTGCGCCGGCTGCTCGACGGTGTCGACCTCGAGGACGGGCCCGCGCGGGCCGACACGGTCAAGGTCACCGCGGAGATCAAGGGCCGCACGCTGATCCAGATCACGCTGCACGAGGGCCGGAACCGGATCGTCCGCCGGATGTTCGACGCGGTCGGTCACCCGGTCAAGCGCCTGACTCGTACGGCGATCGGCCCGGTGCGCCGCGGCAACCTGCACACGGGTGAGCTCCGCGAGCTCGACCCGAAGGAGCTCGGCCAGCTCCTCGACCTGGTCGACCTCTGATCCCATACTGGCGCCAGGGAGGGCGCCATGTGGGCAGTGATCGGAGTCTGGGACATCGACGCGGACCAGATCGAGGGGTTGCGTGAGCAGCTGACGCTGATGGCCGCGAGCAAGATCCCGATGCCGGGCTTCGTGCACGGCACGTGGACCCGCGACGGGCACATGGTCCAGGTGTACAACGACGAGCTGTGCGCGCGGCGCTACCACCAGGACATGCTCGACCAGCAGGTGGTCGACCGGCCCGGCGTACGCAACCTGGTCTGGGACGTCGCCGAGGTGGGCGCCGAGTCCGATGCGAAGGGCTGGACGGACCGGTCGGGGCGCCATCATCCGCCGGGGGTGCTGCCTTAGCAGGTGTGGTGCGCCAGGGCGCGGGCGAAGAAGGTGCGGAGCAGGGTGCGGACAGCGGTCGGGGTGTGGGGATTGTCGCCGACCAGTTGGGTGCGCTCCGCCGGGGTCATCAGGCCGGCGGCGACCAGCTGCGGGGCGAAGGCTGCGTAGTCGGTGAAGGCCCAGTGGTTGGCGTTGCTGAGCTGCGTACGGCGTACTGGGCCTCCGTGGGACTCGACTGCCGACCAGGTGCGGTCGAAGCGTGCGTTGGTGTAGCCATCGGTGCCGGCCAGGAGGAGGGGGCGGCGGGTGCCCTGCTGGGCGATCGGGTAGAGCTCGCCGTCGGCGAGGTCCAGGTAGCCCTCGAGGTTGGCGGCGGCGCGGATGCGGGGGTCGGCGTGCATGGACTGGGCTGCGGTGGCGCCGCCCGCTGAGTGGCCGTAGGTGCCGACGCGGCGGAGGTCGAGGACGCGGTGGAGTGGGTGTCCTGACAACCGGTGGAGCTCGTCGAGGACGAAGCGGGTGTCGGCGAAGCGGGTCGTCATCATCGTGCGGTTGAGCACGGGATCGGTCTGGACGTCGGGGGTGATCTCGATGATGCGCGGCGGGCGGCCGGGGAAGTCGACCTCGCTGGTTTCGCCCGGGTGATCGATGGTGACGACGACGTAGCCGTGGCTTGCGAGGTCCTCGGCGAGGGACGTGCCGATGGTGCGCGGATCGGCGCCGCCGGGGCTGTAGAGGAGGACCGGACGGCGTACGGGGATCGCGGGGGCGTCGGCGTACGCGTGGGTTCGGGTAGCTGACCAGTCGACTCCTGTGCTGGGCAGCTCGGGGTGGAGGAGGCCGGCGTCGAGGCCGCTGAAGATCGCGGCGGCGGTGGGGGTGAGGTGGGGGACCCGGGTGTGACCGTGGGTGTGCAGGGCCGGGTAGTAGATCGTTGTCATCAGCTCGCGAGTTGTTGCCGCGTTCCACGGATCGGGACGGGAGCGGTCGGTGAGGTGGAGCATCGTGGTGCCGACCGGGTATCGGCCGGTCGGTCGTGGGAGGTCGAGGACCAGGCCGGTACGGGACGAAGCGAGGGCGGATGCGGGCGTGGCCGGAAGGCCTGCTGCGCAGGCGGTTGATGCGGCGGCGGCGAGGAAGGTTCGGCGTCTCATGGCCCCGACGGTGGCAGTTGCAACCATCGCCGTCACTGCTGTCGAACGGACCTCCACCGAAGATCCACCACCCGCCGGAAAGCGCTCTCGAACCAGGGGCGGTTGACATCAAAGGGGTAACGCCCCGAAACGCCGCGCCTGGGACAGGGCACGGATGTCGGAGGGGCGCCGTAGTGTGGGTGATGTGAACCGGCGAATCTTCGGCCTGGAGAACGAGTACGGAGTCACCTGCACTTTTCGCGGTCAGCGCCGACTGACCCCCGATGAGGTGGCGCGGTACTTGTTTCGGCGCGTCGTGTCCTGGGGGCGGAGCAGCAACGTCTTCCTCCGCAACGGGGCACGCCTCTACCTCGACGTGGGCTCCCACCCGGAGTACGCCACCGGCGAGTGCGACTCGGTCACCGACCTGATCGCGCACGACAAGGCCGGTGAGCGGATCCTGGAGGGACTGCTGGTCGACGCCCAGAAGCGGCTGCACGACGAAGGCATCTTCGGGGACGTCTACCTGTTCAAGAACAACACCGACTCGGCCGGCAACAGCTACGGCTGCCACGAGAACTACCTGGTCAGCCGGCACGGCGACTTCGCGAAGCTCGCCGACGTGCTGATCCCGTTCCTGGTCACCCGGCAGCTGATCTGCGGTGCGGGCAAGGTGCTGCAGACGCCGCGCGGCGCGGTCTACAGCGTCAGCCAGCGCGCGGAGCACATCTGGGAAGGGGTGTCGTCCGCGACCACCCGGTCCCGCCCGATCATCAACACCCGCGACGAGCCGCACGCGGACGCCGAGCGGTTCCGCCGGCTGCACGTGATCGTCGGCGACTCGAACATGTCCGAGACCACGATGCTGCTCAAGGTGGCCAGCACCGACCTGGTGCTGCGGATGATCGAGGCCGGCATCGTGATGCGCGACCTCACCCTGGACAACCCGATCCGCGCCATCCGCGAGATCAGCCACGACATGACCGGCCGCCGCGAGGTCCGGCTGGCCAACGGCCGCGAGGCCAGCGCACTGGACATCCAGGGCGAGTACCTGTCGAAGGCGCGCGACTTCGTCGACCGCCGCGAGCTCGGTACGCCGGCGGTCGAGCGCGCGCTGTCGCTGTGGGAGCGGACGCTGAAGGCGATCGAGTCCGGTGACCTGTCCGGCATCGAGCGCGAGATCGACTGGGTGATCAAGTACCGGCTGATCGAGCGCTACCGCGCCCAGAACAACCTCGGCCTGGCCAGCCCGCGGGTCGCCCAGCTCGACCTGGCCTACCACGACATCCACCGCCCGCGCGGCCTGTACTACCTGCTCGAGCGCAAGGGCGCCGTCACCCGCGTCGTCGACGACCTCCGGGTCTTCGAGGCCAAGTCGGTCCCGCCGCAGACCACCCGCGCCCGGCTGCGCGGCGAGTTCATCAAGCGCGCCCAGGAGCGCCGCCGCGACTTCACCGTCGACTGGGTGCACCTGAAGCTGAACGACCAGGCCCAGCGCACGGTGCTGTGCAAGGACCCGTTCAAGTCCCACGACGAACGCGTCGAGAAGCTGATCGCGAGCATGTGAGGCGAACACCCGGTACGGCGGACAACCCGCCGTGCCGGGTTAGGTTGGAGCGGTGATCAGGCTCGGATATCCCGTGGTCGGTGTGGCCGACGTGACGGTTGCTGCTGCGTTCTGGACCGAGGCGTTGGACCTGCTGGAAAGCCCCGAGTGGTCCCGCGACACCTGGCGCACGCTCGTACGGCGTACTGACGGTGAGCGCGTCCTCGGGCTGATGCACAGCGAGTCACCGCCCGAGCCGCACCCGCGGATCCATCTCGATCTGCTCGTGGACTCGACAGCCGAGCAGGAGTCCGAGGTCGAGCGGCTGGTCCGGCTCGGCGCCCAGCGCGTCGCCTGGGACAGCTACCCGCCGAAGCCCGACTTCGTCGTCCTGGCCGACCCCGACGGGAACCTGTTCTGCGTCGTAGACCTGAGCCGAGCGCCGTCAGGCTCCTGAGGCCGCGACCGCGATCTGCCTCACGGTTCGCACTGGGCCGCCTTACTGATCTGAGAACAGTTGGCGGAACCGCCCTTCCGCCGCCAGAAGGTCTTCGTACGTGCCGCACTGAACGATCCTCGCGTTGTCGATCACGTAGATCCGGTCCATACCGCGCAGGGTCCACGCGCGGTGGGAGACGACTACCGTGATGCGATCACGGCGCGATTCGAGAAGCTCCTGGAAGATGTCTCGTTCGGCCTCGGCGTCGACGGCCGATGTGGGCTCGTCGAGGATCCAGATGCCCGCTCCACGGACAGCGATTCTGGCCAGGGCGATCCGTTGCCACTGGCCTCCCGACAGGCCGATGCCGCCGAACTGTTCGCCGATCTGTGTATCCAGTCCTTCATCGAGGTTCCTGACGAAGTCATCCATCCGTGCCACCGTCAGGGCGCGCCAGATGTCGTCCGCCGTCACCTCGACCCCATCGGGCGCGCCGAGCGCGACCGCGTCTCGAATCGAAAGCTCGTAACGGCCGAACTCCTGGGTCATCAGTCCGAAGTGGGCCAGTCGCGCGGGCAGTGCCAGATCGCCGGCCGGTCGTCCGTCGAGGAGGACCTCACCGCCGGCGGTCGCGACGATGCCGAGAAGGGCGCGGACCAGCGTGGTCTTTCCGGCCCCGTTGGCACCCACCAAGGCGATCGCCTCCCCGCGGCGAACAGCGATGGTCGCCGACTCCAGCGAGCAGGTTGTCGCCCCGGGATACCGAACGGATACGTCGCGCGCCTCCAGTGAGTCCACCCGGCGGACGATCGCAGCGCCGACGTGCGCGTCTGCTGAAGCAGAAGTGACTCGCCGAAAGATCTTCACCCTCGGCGTGGCCGACAGAACTTCCCCGATGGCGAATCCCGCACCCCGCGTTGCTTCGATCCCTGCCAGCACCCCCAGCAGGCCGGCAGCAATCCCCGCACCACCGGCACCGCTGAAGACAATCATCGACAACGCGATACCCAGGAGTGCCGCACCCACGAGACCGCCGCCAAGGGATCCGTGGATCAACTGCGCCAGCAGCCGATCCAGAAGCTGATCGGCGCGCCCCTGGCTCTGGGTGATCTGGCGGGCCAGGCGCGCTCCAGATCCGAACGTCGCGATCTCGGTGCCGGAACGCTGCTGGGCCAACTGTTCGATCAGGTACGTCGTGCGCCGCAAGTGGCCACCCACCGCATCGAAGACTTTCGATTGGCGAGCCTGCGCCCACGAGAACAAGACCATGCTGGGCAGCAACGACAGCACGATCACGATCGCGGCACGGGGCGCGATGGACCACACCGACACGAACAGGGCCACAAACGTTGCCAAGGAGGCGATCGCGGAGATGACTGACCACGGCAGCCGTCCCAGGTCCGGCAAGGAATCGCGTCCTACTTGCACGTCAGCGCTCACCGAGCTGTCAGCGATGTCCTCCGGAGACATCTTCGCCAAGCTGCGAACGAGACTGTCTTGCAGTGTCCGTTGCAATCGAATCCCAGCACGCTGCCGAGCGAACAGATCCACAGTGGCAAGCACCTGCCCGGTGCCCACCAACAGGATCAGCAGCACCAACGGGACCACAGCGGTCGAGAACGTCCCGGCGTCGCGGATCAACCAGGCGACTGCCTGCACTTGTGCCGCCGGCGTCAGCGCCAGCATCAGGGCCGACAGAACCGCCAGCCCCAATGCGATGGGCGTGCGTCGCGCTGCCTCACCCAGACCCCAGCGTGCCGACTGTGCGGCCTCCGGCAGCCCGGCCAAGACGTCCAGGATCGCGCGTCGTACCCCGCCTTGGCCGTACCTCAGCATCGTGGCGAACTCGCTCTCCCCTCAATCGAGATGGTCGCCTTGGTGCTTCCTGCCGGCGCCGTCGTCCGGCGCGAACCTGATGCCGAGCGCGGCGGTGGCGATCAGGGCCAGGCAGGCGATGATGGCGAAGTTGTCGCCCATCATCCCGTGTGGGGTCTTGATCGCCGGCCGGATCAGCAGGGACATGATCAGCAGGCCGATGCCGATCCGCAGCAGGACCCTGGCCGCTGTCCGCGTCATGAGCCGACCTGCGATCGCGCCGGGCTCGGCTCGTCGGCGGCGAGGTGCTGCAGTGGTGGGATCTCGTCGGAGAAGAAGCAGGCGGTCCGGTGGCCCGCGCCGATGTCGACGAGCGGTGGGGCTTCCTTGCGGCAGACGTCCTGGACCAGCGGGCAGCGGTTGGAGAAGACACAGCCCTTCGTCGCGGGCTCGCCGGCCAGCCGTTCGGAGCCGCCGCCCTCCGCGTCGCGCTTGCGCACCAGGACCGGGTCCGGGACGGGGATCGCCTGGAGCAGCATGTGCGTGTACGGGTGGCTGGGGGTCTTGATCAGGTCCTCGACCGGGCCTTCCTCGACGATGTGGCCGTAGAACATGACCGCGATCCGGCCGCCCTGCGCGAAGTACCGGACGACTCCGAAGTCGTGGCTGATGAACACGAACCCGATGCCCCGGTCGCGCTGGAACGAGAGCAGCAGGTCGAGGATCGCGACCCGCATCGAGACGTCCAGCATGCTGGTCACCTCGTCGGCGACGATCAGCTTCGGCTGCAGGCTGATCGCGCGGGCGATCGACACCCGCTGCCGCTGGCCACCGGACAACTGGTGCGGGTACCGCTGCAGGAACGCCGGCGTCGCGTCCAGCCCGACCTGCTGCAGCAGCTTGATCATCTCGGCCTGGACCGTACGCCGGTTCGCCAGCTTGTGCCGCAGGATGCCCGGCGCCAGCGTGCTGCCGATGGTCAGTCCCGGGTTCAGCGATCCGTACGGGTCCTGGTGGACCATCTGGACCTGGCGCCGCCAGTCCTGGCGCTGCTTGCCCTTCAGGCCCGCGATGTCGCTGCCCTCGAAGGCGATGCTGCCGCTGCTGGGTTCGTGCAGCCCGGCGATCAGCCGGCCCAGCGTGGTCTTGCCGCAGCCGGACTCGCCGACCAGGGCCACGATCTCGCCCTCGCCGGTGGACAGGTCGACGTTGTGCAGGACCGGCCGGCCGGTGCCCGTGTCGTAGGTGTGCGTCACGTTCCGCACGTCGAGCAGGCTCATGCCTTCGACACCTCCATCGGTACGACGTCGCGATTCGCGACGTGGCAGGCCACCAGGTGGCCACCACCGTCGCCGAGCAGTGCGGGCTCGGTGTGCAGGCAGATGTCCTCGGCCGACCGGCACCGCGGAGCGAACCGGCAGCCGGGCGGCAGCTCGGCGAGGTTCGGTACCGCGCCGCCGATCGGCTTGACCGTGAGACCGGCGTCCAGCACGCTCGGGATCGCGTTGATCAGCGCCTCGACGTACGGATGCCGGCGTTCGGCCTTGAAGATCTCCTCGACCGTGCCGGTCTCGACCAGGCGCCCGGCGTACATCACCGCGACCCGGGTGGCCACCTCGGCGACGACCGCGAGGTCGTGGGTGACGAAGACGATCGTCACCCCGAGGTCGCGGTGCAGGTCCTTGAGGATGTCGATCACCAGGCGCTGGTTGAGGACGTCGAGGGCCGTGGTCGGCTCGTCGAGGACCACCAGGGACGGCTTCAGCAGCAGGGCGACGGCGATCGCCACCCGCTGCTTCATCCCGCCGGACAGCTGGCTCTCGTACGCCTTCCAGATCCGCTGCGGCGGGAGCTGGACGAGTTCGAGCAGGTGCTCGAAGTGCTTGCGGCCCGCTTTCTGGTCGGGGAAGACCTCGGGGTGCGCCTGCAGGATGTGGTCCACCTGGGCGCCGATGGTGACGACCGGGTTGAACGCGTTCATCGCGCCCTGGAAGACCATCGCCAGCTCGGCACCGCGCAGCGCGTTGAGCTCGCGCTTCGACATCGCGACCATGCCCCGGCCGCGGAACCTCACGTCGCCGCCGGTCACCCGGCCGGGCTGCGGGACGATCTGCAGCATCGAGTACGCCAGGGTGGACTTGCCGCAGCCCGACTCGCCGACCAGGGCGTAGATCTCGCCGGGGGCGACCGAGAGGGTGACGTTCTCGACGGCGCGGACCGAGCCGGCGCCGTCGCCGAAGGCGACCGTCAGGTCGTCGATCTCGAGCAGGGTCCGGTCGTCGGTGTTCCCGTTCACGCTGTTCACTGGACACGCAGCCTCGGGTTGAACACGCTGTCGAGCGCGCGGGAGAAGAACACGAACGCGACCTGCAGGATGACGATCGCGGCCATCGGGGAGAACAGGTAGAACGCGCTGTCGGTGGTGTACAACGCTCCCTGGGCCATCGCCAGGTTGATCATGATCCCCCAGTTGTTGCCGCTGATCGGAGCGATGCCGAGCAGGAACAGGCCCACCGACGCGTAGATCGCGCCGGTGATCGCCAGCAGGAAGTGGATCGCGACGTACGGGCCGACGTTCGGGAGCAGTTGCCGCCCGACCATGTTGGTCAGCGAGACGCCTTGGAGCTTGGCGGCCTCGACGAACTCCCGGCTGCGCAGGCTCATCGCCTGCGACCGGATCGCCCGGGCCAGTCCTGCCCAGGCGGTGATCGACAGGATCAGGGCCAGTACGACGGGGTTGGTGGTGTTGATGACGCTGGCCAGGACGATGATCAGCGGCAGGCCGGGGATGGTCAGGAAGATGTCGGTGACCCGCATGATGACCGTGTCGGCCACACCGCCGACGTACCCGGTCAGCAGGCCGATCGCCACACCGACGAAGACCGTGACCACCGCGGACAGCACACCGACGATCATGATCGGCCGGGTGCCCACGATGATCTGGGACAGCACGCCCTGGCCGAGGGAGTCGGTGCCGAGCGGGTGCTGCCACGACGGCGCCAGGTAGGCCTGGTTCGCGTCCTGCTCGTTGCCCACCTGGACGAAGATCGGGCCGAAGATCGCCGCCAGGCAGTAGAGCAGGACGATCGCCCCGCCGATCAGGGCCCCCTTGTCGTGGCGCAGGATCCGCCACAGGTCGCTGAGGAACCTCATGCCATCGAACCTCCTGCCGGGAGCACTTCCTGGTCGGGGTCGGCGGGCTGGTCGGTGGCCCGGGCCCGCGCGGCCGGGTTGGCGATCCGCGGATCGACCAGCGGGTAGAGCAGGTCGACCAGCAGATTGGTGATGATCACCGACACGGTGATCAGGACGAAGCAGCCCATCATCAGCGAGTAGTCGCGCTGGCCGACCGACTGGATCATGTAGAACCCGATCCCCGGGTACTGGAAGTAGGTCTCGATGAACACCGAGCCGCCGAACATGAAGCCCACCGACAGGGCCAGCTGCGTCACCATCGGCAGCATCGAGTTCCGCCCGACGTACGACTGGGTGATCCGGCGGTCGCTGAGTCCGCGCGACTCGGCCGCGCGGACGTACTCGGCTCCGAGCACCGACACCGCGCTGCCCTTCATGCCGAGCGCCCAGCCGCCGAACGAGGTGATCACCGACGCGGCGATCGGCAGGACGGCGTGGTAGAGCACGCTGACGATGTACGGGCCGTTGAACCCTGGTGTGACGTCGACTCCGTAGGCGCCACCGGACGGGAACACCTGGTAAACGCTGGTCAGGACGTAGAGCAGTGCGATCGCCACCAGGTAGCTCGGTACGGCGCTGAGGAAGGAGACGACGAACGTCATCGCCTGGGAGAACCGGCTGTTCTGGAAGGCGGCCATCACCGCCCCGACCGCGATGCCGATCAGGAAGCTGATGATCAGCGAGACCGCCACCACCATGATCGTCCAGGGCAGCGCCTCGGCGATCACCGCGACCACGGTGGTGCCCGGGTTGGTGATCGGGCGGCCGAGATCGCCGCGGACCGCGCCCCAGACGTACCGCACGTACTGCTCCCAGACCGGAGCGTCCGGGGTCACGCTGTAGACGGCGCTGATCCGTTGCTGGATCTCGACCTCGCTCAGGCCGCCCTGCATCCGGAGCTGCGCCTCCAGCGCCGCCATCGGGTTGCCGGGCATCAGCCGGACCATGAAGAACGACAGCGAGATGACGATGTAGATGATCAGCAACGACATCGCCAGTCGTTTCAGGACGTAGGAAACCATCAGCGCCTTCCGGGGTCGGGCCGGGACCGGACGGCACCCGGGTGCGGGTGCCGTCCGGGGAGTCCAGGACTTACTTGGGCGTGATGAAGCCCTGCTGCATCGCCAGCGAGAGGCCGCCGTTCATGTCGGCGCTGATGATGTCCCAGAGCTCACTGGACTTGTTGTCGCCCAGGGGCGGCCAGTTCGTGAACTCCTTGGTGGAGAACGGGAACTGGTAGACCTTGGTCGCGTACCAGATGTAGGGCACCTCGTCGTTGATCAGCTGCGCCCAGTTCCAGACCTGCTTGTTCATCTCCTCGCCCGGTTCGACGCTGCGGACCTGCTGGTCGATGGTGCTGACCACGTCGACCTCGCCGAGACCGGGAACGTTCTTCTTCGGGCCGAAACCGATCCCGCGCTTGCCGGCGTAGTTGCCCTGGCGGGTGAAGTTGTAGCCCGGGCCGAGCAGGAAGTTGTACATCGCGATCGGGTTGCTGCCGCCGACGAACGCCATCCCGGCCTGGAAGTCGCCGTTGTGCTGGTCGGCGTCCTGCTGGGCCCCCGAGGTCGCGTTCACGTCGGACTTGATCCCGAACGCGGTCAGGGCCTTGGCCGCGGAGTTGAACGACGTGACGATGTCGGTGGTCTCGGCGTTGACGGTGAACCTCATCGTGAACGGCTTACCGTCCGGCTTGATCCACTGGTCGCCCTTCTTGGTGAAGCCCTCGCCCTGCAGCAGTGCGGTGGCCTTGGCCAGGTCGACCGGGTACTTGTTCAGCTTCGCGACCTGGTCCGGCTTGAGGTAGAGCTCCTCGAGCGTCGGCGAGATGCCGGTGTTGACTTCCTTCCAGGTACCGCCGGCCGCGTCGTCGGTGCCGTACGCCGCCTCGCTGATCTGCTGCCGTGGGATCACGTACGCCAGCGCCTGGCGAACCGCCTTGGAGTCGAGCGGCTTCTGGTTGCTGTTGAAGATGATCGCGAACCCGAACCCGAGCGGAAGCGCGGTGTTGGACTCGGGGGTCGTCTTCCAGCGGTTCAGGATCGGCGGCGGCATGTACACGTTGGACAGGTGCACGTTGCCGCTGAACAGCTGCGGGTAGACGGTCTGGGTCGAGCCGTTCAGGTACCGGATGCCGGCGAACTTGATCTTGCTCGAGTCCCAGAAGTCCTTCCACTTGACCAGCTTGGCTTCCTTGGTGGTGATGTTCTCCAGCTGGAAGGGCCCGTTGCCGATCAGCTTGTCGACCTTCATCGCGGCCAGGTCCTTGAACGCGTCGCCCATCCGCTTGGACTCGGGCAGCTTCGCGGCCTGCTCCGGGCTCTTCTGCAGCGTACGGAAGTACGTGAGCACGTCCTGCTTCAGCGCGTCGGTGACGAGCTTGCCGTACACGCTGGACGGGTACGGGCGGATCGAGTTCAGGATGTCCAGTTTCGCCAGCGACTCGGGCTGGCCCTGCTTGAGGGTGAAGGCGACCGTCTTCTCGTCGACGATCGCCACGTCGGTGATGTCGTTCCAGAACCCGTCGCCGCGCAGGCCGTTCAGGATCGCGGTGTCGTGCAGGTCCTTGCTGGTCAGCGGCGTACCGTCCTGCCACTTCGCGTCGTCGCGCAGGTGGACGTTGAGCTTGCCGCCCTCGACCGTCCACTTGTCGGCCAGCTGCGGCACGAACTCGGTCAGGCTCGGCGACTTCACCAGCGCCAGCCGCATCGAGATGAAGTCGTTCTGGATGCCGAGCTGGTTCACGTTGTACGGGTTGTAGGACCACGTCGTACCCCAGCTGCAGCAGGGGAAGAACGTGAGGAACTTGCTGGAGTCACCGGCGGCGGTCCCCGTGCGACCGGAGTTCCCGCCGGAGTTCCCGGCCGGGCCTCCACCCGCCGTACCCGCGGTACAGGCCGCCACCAGCGCGACCACCACGCAGGCCGAGACCAGGGCTAGCAGGCGCCTTCTGGCGCGACTGATCACTCGCGACAACTTCATCGTCGATCCTCTCGACCGGGGCGGACGTGGGTCCTGATCTTGTCTAGGTAAAGCGAATTAGTAAAGAGGATGGGGAAAGTAACTTGTTTGCGAAACGGCCACATTCGTTCGCGCGACGGCCATCCCGATCGCGGATCGCGACGTCCGGACCGTGACGGTCGACGCTGCGTGACGTGACCGAACGGTGACGCAGGCGGCTGATCCGCGGCTTGGGCGTGCCCGCTAGGGTGGGCGCGTTCATGGCCGTCCAGCAGGCGCGGGGTCCGCGCCGGGATTTTTCGAGGTGCTTCGTTCGTGCGCAAGCTGTTGAGTGTCGTCGCGGTGATCGCGCTGGGGTCGTCCCTGGCCGCCTGCGGCTCGGAATCCGGCGGGAGCAAGGACTTCGGGGCCGGCGGGGTCAAGGTCGAGTCGGAGTTCGGGAAGAAGCCGACCGTCACGCACCGCGAGGGCGAGCCGGACAAGACCCTGGTCACCGAGGTCCTCAAGGAGGGCGACGGCCCCGAGGTCAAGAAGGGTGAGCTGCTCACCGCGAACTACCTCGGCCAGATCTGGCGCGACGGCAAGGTCTTCGACAACTCCTACGACCGCGGCGCGCCGTCGTCGTTCCCGATCGGTGTCGGCGGCGTCATCGCCGGCTGGGACGAGGGCCTGGTCGGCAAGAAGCTCGGCAGCCGCGTGATGCTGTCGATCCCGTCCGACAAGGGTTACAAGGAGCAGGGCAACGAGCAGGCCGGCATCAAGGGCGACGACACCCTGATCTTCGTCGTCGACCTGGTCTCCGCGGCCGCCAACGACACCAAGCTCGAGGCCGACCCGGTCGCCGCCCCGGCGACCAAGTTCAAGGTCACCGGTGAGCTGAACGCCGAGCCGAAGGTGACCGTCCCGGCCGGTTCGAAGCCGCCGGCCAAGCCCGGCAAGCCGGTCGTGATCGCCACCGGCAAGGGCAAGCCGGTCGACAAGTCGAGCACGGTCGTCTCGCGCTACGTGATCTTCGACTACACCGGCAAGAAGCAGGCCAGCACCTGGGACGGCCAGCAGGGCCAGGCCGGCGCGCCGGCCGAGCTGCAAGTCGGCCCCGGCCCGACCGGCCAGGCGGGTGCGCTCGACGGCCTGGCCGGGATCCCGGTCGGCAGCCGCGTGCTGGTCGAGCTGCCGCCGTCCAAGGACGACAAGGGCAAGACCGTGAACGCGTTCGCGGTGATCGACCTGCTGAACAACTTCCCGGCGGGCAAGCAGCAGCAGTAGCGACTTCTTCGAAGGGCCGGCTCCGAGACGGAGCCGGCCCTTCGTCATGCCCGGCGGAACCAGCGGCTGGTCTCCGGCTGCCAGCTGAGCGCCAGGGCGGTGATCAGGGCGACCAAGTGGACAGTCCTGAGGGCGGCGTCGGTGACGAAGCCCGCGGTGAAGGAGAGGTCGGTCAGGTGGTGGTCGGCGAGCCAACTGATCGGGCCGATCAGCAGACTGGCCATCCCAGCGGTGCCGAGCAGACCGGTCAGCAGCAGCCGCGACCAGCGGACACCGTGGCGGAAGTAGCGGTCGATCACCAGGAACAGGCCGCCGTACAGAATTGCGCGCAAGGCGACCTGGGCGATCAGCGCCAGCGCGGGGGCGCCGTCGTGGATGGCGCCGGCCAGGCCGACGACGGACTCGGCGATGCCCGCGCCGACGGCGAGCAGCCACGCGCCGGTGGCCGCGCGGGCGGTCAGCGGCGGGACAGGGAGGCGTGTGGTTTCCATACTCCGAGCCTGCGCCCGGCCGCGGCGAAGATCAGGAGTACTGGGACCCCGGCGCCGGTGGTGGTACGTCCACCAGCCGCGCCGCGTGCCGCCCCGACGCGGCCGCCGCCTCGAAGTACGCGCGGTCGCCGTCCAGGTCGCGGCCCATCGTCGACAGCTGGACCGGCGCCGCCTGCAGGGCGTCGTACAGGCCCTCGACACCGACCCGTACGACGCGGTGCCGCGCCTTCAGCGGCTCGGCGGCGTCGCGGACGGCGTCGCCGAAGTCGCCCTCGAGATCCGGGACGACGACGTCGGCCGGCTGCAGCGCCACCCGCCCGTACGCCGTGAGGCTGTGGTGCGAGATGCCGCGGTGCCGCGGCCGCGGGTCGGCCTCGGAGATCCGCAGCGACGCGACCGCGCGTCCACCGAGCGTGCCGACCGCGTTGACCGCCTCGCCGGACTGGACGCCGGAGAAGCCCCAGCGAGTGCCGGTGCCGAGGTTGCCGGGGCCCTGGGTGATGACGATCAGCTCGGCGGCGAGCACGTGGACCGCGGTGAGCAGGCCGGTGTGCACGGTGACGGCCTCGCGGTCGCCGCCGTACGCCTGGCCGACGGTCACCGTCCCGGCGAGCCAGCCGCTGTCGCGCAGCGACGCGACCGTGCGCGAGAACGCGAGCGGGAGCGCGCCGCCGTCGGTCATCACGTAGACGACGCGGGTGGTCGGGCGCATCTCGTAGACGCCGGCCAGGACGGCGGGCAGCGCGGAGTGCAGGTCGGCGACGACGACCGGCGTACCGAAGAGGTCGTCGGCGTCACGCAGTACGGCGTGGTCGGGGGAGTCCTGCTCGTCGGCGCCCAGCACCATCGCCTGGAGCGGCGTGTAGCGGGCCTTGACCAGGTGGCCGTTCTCGGGCGGATCGGCGGGGAGGCGGTCGGGGATGGCGACGACGAGGGCGTAGCCACCGGTGCCGAGGCCGCGGTCGAGGGCGCCGACGTTGAGCAGCACGCGGTCGCCTGGCTCCGGCTGACCGACCAAGTCGGGGTAGGCGAGGGCCTTCACGTTCTGCTCACCGACCGTCACCCGAAGCTCTTGAGCGCCGGACCATGCTCGGCCCAGCTCAGCCACCGTTCCTTCACGCCACCGGATCACGCGCCGACTTTAGCGGGGTAAAGAAAGTTGACCGCGGTAAACCCTCGACGATTAGAACACCTGTTCGGCGCGCAGTACGTGATTCGGACCCGCGACCCCGTAAGGTGGTCGGGTGTCGGCGCGGAAGAGTGAGCGGCTGCTCAACCTGGTGATCTGCCTGCTGGTCGCGCGCACGTACGTGACCAAGGAGCGGATCCGCGAGGTGGTCGAGGGCTACGCCGGGCAGACCGACGACGCCTTCGAGAAGATGTTCGAGCGCGACAAGGACGAGCTGCGCGACCTCGGCATCCCGATCGAGATGGGCACCATCGACAAGTTCTTCTCCGACGACGTCGGCTACCGGATCCGCCGGGACGTCTTCGAGCTGCCCGAGGTGCACCTGGAGCCCGACGAGGCCGCGGTGCTCGGCGTCGCGGCGCGGGTCTGGCAGCACGCCAGCCTCGCCGAGGCGACCACGTCGGCGGTGCTGAAGCTGAAGGCCGCGGGGATCCAGACCGACCAGTCCGCGCTCAGCGCGATCGAGCCGCACGTCGGTGCGTCCGAGCCGGCCTTCGACCCGCTGTGGTCCGCGGTCGTCAGCCGTACGGCGGTCCGCTTCGAGCACCGGCGCTCCGGCGCCTCCGAGGCGACCCTGCGCACGCTGGAACCGTGGGGGATCGTGTCGTGGCACGGCCGCTGGTACGTCGTGGGCCGCGACCGGGACCGCGAGGCGACCCGGATGTTCCGGATGTCGCGGATCGGCGGCAACGTGAAGACCGTCGGGCCGGCGGGCGCGTTCACCGTGCCCGAGGGGACCGACCTGCGCTCGCTCGTCGCCGAGCTGGCGCCGCCCCGGCCGACGTCCGAGGCGAAGGTCCGGGCGCGGACCGGCTCCTGCGTCAGCCTCCGTCGCCGCGCGAACGCGATCGAGCCGTACGAGGAGGGCTGGGACCTGCTGCACGTCCCGTACGCCGACTCCGGGGTGCTGGCCGAGGAGATCGCGTCGTACGGGCCGGATGCGGTGGTCGAGGGTCCGGGGGACGTGCTGGACGGAGTGCTGCGTCGTTTGCGGACGGTGGCGGGGGTTTCATGAGCGAGCGGACAGCGTTGGTGACCAGGGCTCGCGGTGCGGCCGGGCGAGCGGCGGCCGGCGCGGAGCGAGGCCGCGGATGAGCAACGCACGTGACCAGGTGCAGCGGCTGCTGGCGCTCGTGCCGTACCTGCGCGAGCACGACGGCGCACGGGTGGACGACGTCGCGGCCGACTTCGGCGTACGGCCGAAGCAGATCATCGCGGACCTCAAGGTGCTCTGGTTCTGCGGGCTGCCCGGCGCGCAGATGGGCGACCTGATCGAGATCGACATCGACGCCGCCGAGGGCGAAGGCGTCATCCACCTGAACAACGCCGACTACCTGGCCCGCCCGCTGCGCCTCGCCGCCGACGAAGCGCTCGCCCTGCTGACCGCGCTCCGGACGCTCCGCGAGGTGACCGCCGGCGCCGACCGCGACGCCGTCGACCGCGCGATCGCCAAACTCGAAACAGCCGCCGGCGCCGGCGCCGCGGCCGTCGAGGGCGCCGCCGCGCACGTCCACGTCGAGCCGGCCGCGCCTGAGATCGCCGACACCGTCAACCGCGGCCTGGCCGGCAAGCGCCGCCTCCACCTCACGTACGACGTACCGTCCCGCGACGAAACCACCGAACGCGACGTCGACCCGATGCGCCTGGTCGTCTCCGAGGGCCGCACGTACCTGGAAGCCTGGTGCCGCCTCGCCGAAGACGTCCGCCTCTTCCGCCTCGACCGCATCGCCGCCGTCAAGCTCCTCGACCTCCCCAGCGAGCCCCCACCGGAGGCGACACCGCGCGACCTCTCCAACGGCATGTTCCAGCCGTCGGAGTGCGACTTGCTCGCGACGGTCTCGCTGGCGCCGCCGGCGCGTTGGGTGGCTGAGTACTACCCCACGGAGTCGGTGAAGGAGGGCCCGCAGGGTTCGCTGATCATCCAGCTTCGCGTCGCCGACACCTCATGGCTCCAGCGCTTGGTCCTCCGCCTTGGGGGCTCGGCGACTGTGCTGGAGCCCGCCGACTTGGGGGCGCAGATCGCCAACACCGCCCGAGAGGCGCTGTCGGCGTACGACGACCAGCTCTGACCTACTCCAGCGCGGTTGTCTGGCCTGCCACGTACAGCCATTGGCCTTCTCGGAGCAGGTAGGTCTGGGTTGAGCGGAAGACCGCCTCGAAGGGGTCGCCCTGCCAGGTGCCGGTGTCGTGGACGAGGCAGGTGACGACCGCCGTGTCGCCGTGGGCGCGGATGGCTAGCTCGTCGGTTGTCTGCTGGTCGAAGCGCAGCGGGCCGTGCGCGATGAAGTCCAGGTAGGCCTGTTTGGTGAGCAGGGCGCCTTGGGAGTTCACGTAGGTGAAGTCGTCGGCGAACAGTTCGGCCAGCGTGGCGATGTCGCGCGTGCGGAGAGCCTCAGCTCGGCGGGTGATGGCTTCGGTCAGTGCCGTTTCGACGGACGACATGGCTGGAAAGTACCACCGGGGATCAGGCGGCAGGTGCCCAAGCTCGCGACGGAGAGCACCTGGCCGGGTGAAAGACCAGCCATCGGTCCATGCGGCTGAAGCACACCTCGCTCTGTTTCCGGCCGGTGCGGCCTCAGCCCGAGGCGACCGTGTCGGCCGCATCGGCACCTCGGTCACCACAGATCTGTTTGTTGATGGTTGTGGCTGAGCTTGCGGGCATGCGGCCGGTGAGGTCGGCTTGGGCTGAGGTCGCGGCGGCCGGAGGGAAGGCGGGGTGTCGGAGTGTGGTGGAGCGCGGGTGGTGGAGTGCGAGTGGGTGGAGCACCGGGTGGTGGAGTGCGAGTGGGTGGAGCACCGGGTGGTGGAGTGCGAGTGGGTGGAGCACCGGGTGGTGGAGCGCGACTGCTGGAGCACCGAGCGGTGGAGCGTGAGCGGTGGGCGGGGCGGTGGCCCGGGTGGTGGAGCACCGAGCGGTGGACACCGAGCGGTGGGCGGGGCGGTGGCTCGGGGGTGCGTGGTGGGCGGGGCGTTCGCCTCGGGCGTGGGTGCAGTGTGGGCGGGGCGTTGGCTCGGCCTGGGTGGTTGGTGCGGTGTAGGTGGGGCGTTGGCTCGGGGGGAGGAGGGTGGCCCCGGCGGTCAGCCCTGGCTGAGGATTCTTTCCAGGGGTGTGCGGAAGCGGGGAGTGATGCGGACGCCCGCGAGCCAGGTGGTCCAGGCGGCGGCTTGGGCTTCGATGGCTAGGGCGGTTTCCTGGCCGACGTCTTCCAGGAGTTGGTAGCGGACTTCGCCGGACTCCGGTTGGCCCCAGGCGCCGACGATGCGGCCGTTGGACCAGATTGTCGGGCCGATGTTGCCGGTGGTGTCGAAGAGGCGGGTTTTGTGGTCGCCGAGGTACCAGTGGCGGTCTTTCCAGCCCATGGGGGTGGGGTCCAGGCCGGGGAGGAAGGCGACCCAGGGCTCGACCGGGACCTCGGGGGACTCGTCGCCGGGGAGGACGTAGCCGACCGTGCCGTCCAGGTCGACTTCTACTGCTTCTACGGCGAGCAGTGCCTTGCGGGACTGGCCGAGGGTCCAGCCGGTCCACCACTGGAGGTCGGGGAGGGTGGCTGGGCCGAAGGAGTTCAGGTACGCGCGGGCTAGCGTCGTACGGGCCTCATCGGCTGACAGGTCGCTGGCTAGACCACCGGGGAGCCAGGCCTCCACCGGTGACCACTGGTGCTGGCTGCTCAACCAGGTGCCCAGCGGGCGGCCTCGGACGATGCGGCCTTCGGCTGCGAGCTGGAACAGCACGCGGCTCGTCACGTACGGCTGGGCCGCGTACGACTTGCCAGGGGCCATCGCCAGCCGGCTGCGCAGCCGGGGCTCGTCCTGGGCGAGGTCCTGCGCTGTCGCTGAGCCGCGCAGGCTCAGCGCGGTCGCCGTGGACTCCTCCACGGTCCGCAGCCACTGCCCAGCCGCCTCGGCCTCACCCGCGATCCCCGCCTCGACCAGGTGCTTCACGAGCAAGCGGCGCTGCTTCACCGCGATCTCGTCACTCGCAGCAGCCTGTACGACGGGCGCGAACGCCGTCGGTACGACGAAGACCGTACGCCGCATCCCGAGCATCCGGATCAGCGTGCGGTCGTCGTACAGGGCACGCTCGGTCAGTACGACGTCACCGTCCGGCATCCGGGCAGCGACCGAGAGGTGCACCGTCGCCGGGTCCGTCGCGTGCAGAACGACCACCGAAATCGCCGCCTGAACCGGGTCCGTCGCCTGACAGGAAGTCGCCAGCCGGTGCCGGCGTCCCAGCCTGGTTCGCCGCTCCTCGATCCCGATCCGCAGCACTCTGCCCCCTCGATCCCTCGCCGGACACCAATTCTTACCATCACGTTCCGACACCGTTGCCCGTGACGAACACCCATCCGCGTGGGCAGCGGCCCCGAACCGGATAAGGTCGGAACATGTACTGGTTCCTGCTCTTTCTCGCGGTCGTGGCGGTGTGGCTCCTGGTCCTCGCCCTGCTCGCGAAGAAGCTGTGGGGCCAGACCAAGGCGCTGACGCGTGAGTTGGGCGCCGCCCAGTCGAAGCTCGAAGCCGCCCAGAGGCCAGGTCCGGACCGGACCGGCGGGTCTGTGCGGTCGCGGGCGTAGTATCGGCGACGTCTCACCGTTGAGCCATCAGTCAGTCGTGAAAGGGAGATCCTCATGCCCCCGCTTCTCGGTATGCCCCAGGGCGCAGAGTGGCTCGTCATTCTCGCGATCGTCGTGCTGCTGTTCGGGTCGGCCAAGCTGCCGGCCCTGGTGAAGCAGCTCGGCAAGTCGAAGAAGATCTGGGAAGAAGAGGTCGGCCCTGGCAAGAAGAAGGACGCCGAGCTGACCGAGACCGCCCCGCCGCCGGCCCAGCCGGTGCAGCCGCCGGTGCAGCAGGCGCAGCCGGCCCCGCAGCAGAACCAGGCGAACGGTCAGGCCCCGGGCGACGGCATGCCGCCGACGCACACCGCCAACTGATTCCCGCGCACCACCTGTGACGATGGTGAGGTTCGGACGGCGGAAGGAAGAACGTCCGAAGGACGAAGAGGGTCGGATGACCCTGCGCGAGCACATCGCCGAGCTGCGCAACCGCCTGCTCATCTCGGTGCTCGCGATCGTGGTGCTGACGGTCGTCGGGTACGTCTTCTACGACCAGGCGCTGGACTTCCTGGTCAAGCCGTTCAACAACGGTGTGCGCCAGCTGCTCGCGGACAACAACGGCGGCAAGCGGCCCGAGCTCACGTTCAACAACGTGACCTCGCCGTTCACCTTCCAGATCAAGATCTCGCTGGTCTTCGGCCTGATCCTGGCTGCGCCGATCTGGCTGTACGAGCTGTGGGCGTTCATCGCCCCCGGCCTGCACCGCTCGGAGCGGCGCTGGGCGTTCCTGTTCGCGGGGATCGCGACGCCGCTGTTCGTGGCCGGCCTCGCGGTGGCGTACTGGACGCTGCCGAAGGGCATCGAGATCCTGATCGGCTTCACGCCGGACTTCGCGCAGAACCTGATCACCCTGCCGGAGTACCTGGACTTCGTCCTGCGCACGATGTTGGTCTTCGGGATCGCGTTCCTGCTGCCGCTGGTCGTGGTGCTGCTGAACATCGTCGGTGTGGTGCCGGCCAAGGCGCTGGCCAAGTTCCGGCCGTACATCATCCTGGCGATCTTCATCTTCGGCGCGGTGGCGACGCCGTCGGGTGACCCGTTCTCGCTGATGTTCCTGGCGGTGCCGATGTGTGCGCTGTTCTTCGGCGCCGAGATCATCGCCCGGATCCTCGACAAGCGGAAGGCCCGCAAGGCCGAAGCACTGCTGGCCGACTGATGGGCCGCAAGATCGCGCTGGTGGTGAACCCCACCAGCGGCCGCGGCCTGGGTGCCCGGGTCGCTCCGGTGGTCCGGCGGCGGCTCGAGCAGGGTGGGCTGAGCGTCGACCTGTACGAGACCACGTGCGCGGAGGACGTCGGCCGGATCTCGGCCGAGGTGATCGCCTCCGGCGCGGACGGCGTCGCTCTGGTCGGCGGCGACGGCACGCTGCACCTCGGCGCGCAGGTGCTGGCCAAGTCGGGGATGCCGTTCGGCGTCATCCCCGCCGGGACGGGCAACGACTTCGCCCGCGGGCTCGGCGTACCGCTGAAGGATCCTGAGGCGGCCGCCGACCTGATCGTCGCGGGCAGGACCCGGACGGTCGACCTCGGGGTCGCGGCGGGGGAGTTCATCACCACGGTCGTGGCCGGCGGCTTCGACTCGCTGGTGAACAAGCGCGCCAACGCGATGACGTGGCCGAAGGGCAACGCCCGCTACACCGTCGCGACGCTGGCCGAACTGCGTACGTTCACCCCGCTCTCCTACGTTGTCACCGTGGACGGCGAGCGGATCGAGACCGACGCGATGCTGGTCGCGGTCGGCACCGGTCCGACGTACGGCGGTGGGCTGCAGATCTGCGCCGGGGCGGAGATCGACGACGGCCTGCTCGACCTCACGATCATCAAGCCGGTGTCCCGGCTGACCTTGCTGCAGCTGTTCCCAAAGCTGTCCAAGGGCACCCACGTCGGGCATCCGGCGGTGCACGCGCTGCGCGGCCGCGAGGTCCGGCTGGAGTCGCCGACGGTCACCGCGTACGGCGACGGCGAGCTGCTCGGCCCGCTGCCGCTGGACATCACGATCGCCCCGGGCGCGCTCACCGTCTACGCCTGAATCCATCGGTCACGAAAAGAATTCGCTCGATCTCTGTTCGTCACGATCCAGATCTGATAGGAAAGCTTCCTAACAGATACCTCTCGACGCCCCTCAGAGGAGAGATCGTGCTCAACCGCCCCAGCACCACTCGCCGGTTCGCCGCCGTCCTGCTCGGCCTCGCCGTCGCAGCCGCCCCGGCGACCGCCTTCGCCTCGCCGTTCCAGCCCCTGCAGCAGCACCAGGCCGGCACGCAGTACCAGGACCAGGTCCAGGCTCCGGCCGCCGTCGGGCTCGACGACCCGGCGAAGAAGGAGATCGCGATGAAGATCGTGTCCAGCGCGGAGAACTCCTCGCTGGACTGGAAGGCGCAGTACAAGTACATCGAGGACATCGACGACGGCCGCGGCTACACGGCCGGCATCATCGGGTTCTGCTCCGGCACCGGCGACATGCTCGACCTGGTCGAGCTGTACCAGCAGCGCAAGCCGGGCAACGTGCTGGCCAAGTACCTTCCGGCGCTGCGCGAGGTCGACGGCACCGACTCGCACGACGGGCTCGACCCGAACTACACCCGGGACTGGAAGACCGCCGCCAACGACTCGGTCTTCAAGGCCGCGCAGGACAGCGAGCGGGACCGGGTCTACTTCAACCCGGCCGTCAACCAGGGCAAGTCCGACCAGGTCGGCGTGCTCGGTCAGTTCATGTACTACGACGCCATCGTGATGCACGGCGACGGTGGCGACTCGACCAGCTTCCGCAACATCCGCAAGCGCGCCCTGACCAAGGCCAAGCCGCCGGCCCAGGGTGGCAACGAGACCACCTGGCTGAACGCCTTCCTGGACGCCCGGGTCTGGGCGATGAAGCAGGAGGAGGCGCACAGCGACACCAGCCGGGTCGACACCGCCCAGCGGGTCTTCCTGCGCAACGGCAACCTCAACCTGAACACCCCGCTGGACTGGAAGGTGTACGGCGACAGCTTCCACATCAGCTAGTTGTGATCATGTGAAGCCCCCGTGCCGTGCGGCACGGGGGCTTCACTCTTTCCCTCTTTAGTAGCCTGTGCCCTATGAGCACTCCGTCCGAGAAGTACGCCCTTTTCCGCTCGGACCAGGAGCACCCGGCCGTGAAGGAGTTCCGGTCGCTCTACGACTTCCAGCTGGACGAGTTCCAGCTCCGGGCCTGCGCCGCGCTCGAGGACGGCCACCAGGTGCTGGTCGCGGCGCCGACCGGGTCCGGCAAGACGCTGGTCGGCGAGTTCGCGGTGCACCTGGCGCTGCAGCGCGGCCAGAAGTGCTTCTACACCACCCCGATCAAGGCGCTGTCCAACCAGAAGTACTCCGACCTCGTGCACCGCTACGGCGCCGACAACGTCGGGCTGCTGACCGGGGACAACTCGATCAACTCCGAGGCCCCGATCGTGGTGATGACGACCGAGGTGCTGCGCAACATGCTGTACGCCGGGTCGCAAACCCTGCTCGGCCTGTCGTACGTCGTGATGGACGAGGTGCACTACCTGGCCGACCGGTCCCGCGGCGCGGTCTGGGAGGAAGTGATCATCCACCTGCCGGACTCGGTCGCGGTGGTCTCGCTGTCGGCGACGGTCAGCAACGCCGAGGAGTTCGGCGACTGGCTGGAGACCGTCCGCGGCAACACCGTCGTGGTGCTGGAGGAGAAGCGGCCGGTGCCGCTGTTCCAGCACGTGATGGTCGGCAAGCGGCTGCACGACCTGTTCGCCGGCGAGACCCCCACCGCCGGTACGGCGCAGGCGCAGTTCGGCCCGTCGGCCGGTCGCGCGAGCCGCTCGGGGAACCCGGCCAAGGCGGCCAAGCCGGGTGCGCCCGACCTGCGCGACCTGGTCAACCCACAGCTGGTCCGGATCGCCCGGGACGACAACCGGATCTTCCGCGACGACTCACGCAAGCCGCGGCGCCGCCGGGACCTGCCGAAGAACCGGCCGGCCCGCTCGCACTTCACCCCGTTCCGGTCCGACGTGGTCGAGGAGCTGGACGCCGGCGCGCTGCTGCCGGCGATCTACTTCATCTTCTCCCGCAAGGGCTGCGAGGACGCGATGCTGCAGTGCCTGCGGTCCGGGCTGCGGCTGACCAAGCCGAGCGAGCGCGACGAGATCAAGCGGGTGCTGGCCGAGCGGACCGTCGACCTGCCCGACGAGGACCTCGGCGTGCTCGGGTACCACGACTTCGCCGAGGCGCTCAGCCGTGGCATCGCGGCGCACCACGCGGGCATGCTGGCGGCGTTCAAGGAGGTCGTCGAGGAGCTGTTCGCGCGCGGCCTGATCAAGGTCGTCTTCGCCACCGAGACGCTTGCCCTGGGCATCAACATGCCGGCCCGCACGGTGGTGCTGGAGAAGCTCAGCAAGTGGAACGGCGAGGCGCACGTCGACATCACCCCGGGCGAGTACACCCAGCTGACCGGCCGGGCCGGGCGGCGCGGGATCGACGTCGAGGGGCACGCGGTGGTGCTCTGGCAGCCCGGGTTCGACCCGCGCGAGGTGGCCGGTCTGGCGTCGACGCGGACCTACCCGCTGCGGTCGTCGTTCTCCCCGTCGTACAACATGGCGGTGAACCTGGTCCGCCAGGTCGGGCGGTCGCGCGCCCGGGACATGCTGGAGCTGTCGTTCGCGCAGTTCCAGTCCGACCAGGCCGTGGTCGGGCTGGCCCGGCAGGTGCAGCGCAACACCGAGGCCCTGGAGGGCTACAAGGAGTCGATCGACTGCCACCTCGGCGACTTCCTCGAGTACGCCGACCTGCGCCGCCGGATCGGTGAGCGCGAGTCGTCGGGCTCGAAGCGGCGCAAGCTGGACCGCCGGGTCGAGGCCCAGGAGTCGATCGAGAAGCTCCGGATGGGCGACATCATCCGGATCCCGGCCGGCCGCAGCGCGGGCTGGGCGCTGGTGATCGACCCGGGGATGCGTTCGGAGCGGGAAGGGCCGCGGCCGACCGTGCTGACGCTGGACCGTCAGGTCCGCAAGCTGTCGATGGTCGACTTCCCGACGCCGGTGGAGTCGATCGGCGTGCTCCGGATCCCGAAGAAGTTCAACGCGCGCAACCCGCAGCAGCGCCGCGAGCTCGCCCAGGTGCTGCGGAACCGGACCGACATGCACGGCGACGAAGGCCCGCCGTCGTACCGGAGCCGGGCCGGCGACGTGATCACGCACGCCGACGACCCGGTGCTGCAGGAGATGCGGGCGCAGCTGCGCGCGCACCCCTGCCACGGCTGCTCCGACCGCGAGGACCACGCCCGCTGGGCCGAGCGCTACTACCGGCTCGACCGGGAGAACCGCGAGGTGCAGCGCAAGATCGAGCAGCGGACGAACACGATCGCCCGCCAGTTCGACCGGGTCTGCCAGGTGCTCGACGCCCTGCACTACCTGGACGGCGACAAGACCACCGAGGCCGGTGACCGGCTGTCGCGGATCTACGCCGAGCTCGACCTGGTCGCGGCCGAGTGCCTGCGCCAGGGCGTGTTCGACGACCTGGACGTGCCGCAGCTGGCGTCGGCGCTGGCCGCGCTGGTCTACGAGTCGCGCTCGAAGGACGAGCCGACCTCACCGCGGCTGCCGCGCGGTGAGGTGCGGGACGCGCTGGAGAAGATGGGCGCGATCTGGCGCGACCTGTCCGCGCTGGAGCGGGACATGAAGGTCGACTTCCTGCGCTCGATGGATCTCGGCTTCTGCTGGGCGGCGTACCGGTGGGCCTCGGGAGCGTCGCTGGCCGAGGTGCTGTACGAGTCGGACCTGGCGGCGGGCGACTTCGTGCGCTGGGTGAAGCAGCTGATCGACCTGACCGAGCAGGTCGCCGACGCGGCCGGCCCGACACCGCTGCGCGCGACGGCGCGTGCGGTGACCGATCAGATCCGTCGCGGCGTCATCTCTTACGCGTCTGTCGTCGACGAGCCCTAACAGCGCCTGATGGCCGCGCTGCCGGCGGTGGCTACGTAGTAGTTGGTGACGTAGCTGCCGTCGGTGAGGCGGTCCCAGAGGTTCGTCGTACCGACGGTGCTGCCGGGGCGTTGGCAGGTGACCCAGGCGAGCGAGCCGCTGGGGAGCGTGCCGACCACGCCGTACGACGTACCGGGGCCGCTGCGGCGGCTGAGTGAGGTGGTGGTCTGGTAGGCCACGGAGCAGCCGGGGATCGGGGACGAGTACGTCGTGTTGGACGGGGTGCTGACGTAGTAGTCGGTGACGTAGGCGCCTGAGGTCAGCTTGTTCCAGACCGTCGTGGTGCCGACCTTGGTGCCGTAGGTCTGGCAGGCGACGCGGACGGTCGCGCCGGCGGCGTACGTGGCGACGACCGGGTGACTGGTGGTCGGGCCGCTGCGGGCGCTCAGCGTGGTGGTGGTCGTGTAGTTGAAGCCGACGGAAGCGACGGGTGCGTGGAAGCGGTCGGCGTCGATGTTGAGGGTGACGCCGCCCCAGGTCTCGTTGTGGTCGCCCCAGTACTGCTTGGCGCGCTGGCCTGTCGCCCAGTAGCTGTTATCGATCAAAGGCCAGTCTGTGAGTGCCGTCCTCATGTCCCACCGGGCGATCCACAACGCATCCGGTCTCGCATAGGCGCTGTTGTTGTAGACCTCCGCCAGATGCCGCGCCCCGCTGTCCTGGTGTGCGTACACCGCCGACAGGTACCCGTGCCGGTGCAGCTCTTTCGTCCACGCCGACAGGTAGCTCAGTACGGCGGCCCGGCAGCTCGCGTTGCCCAGGTCGTAGTGCTCCATGTCGCCGTAGATCGCGCTCCCACCGATCAGCCCGAGCGCCCGCGCCTTCGTCACCGCGTCCGCCGCCGAGCCTCTCGCCTGCGTGGCAGCCGTTGCTGTCGACGACGACATCTTCAACGCGTTGGTCCGGTGCGTGCAGGTCGCCTGCCAGCCCAGGTAGATCGGGATCAGCCGCCAGCCCTGCCTGGTCACCGTGCTCACCCAGCCGGCCGTCAGCTGCGGCTGCGCACAGCTCCGGTTGCCGCCGCCGATGTAGATCCCCACCGCCTGGTACGGCGAGGAGGCCTTCCATGCCGCCATCTGCGCAACGGTCGGCGCCGTACAGGTGTCGAACGCCCACCCGTTCACCCGCGTCGCCGTCGCCCCCGCCGGGTAGGCCACCCCCGTAGCCGGCTCAGCTCCCGCCGTACCGGCCGTCCCCACCACCAGCGCCCCCGCCACCACCAACACCTTGAGCCGCCACACTGTCATCCCCTCCCACCAGCAGTACACGCCCGAAAATCGCGGGCGGCAATGGGGGATTTCAGCGCAGGCCGGTGAGCACGATGTTCAGCGTCCTGCGCCGCAGATCCGGCGTCCAGGAGGCCTGCTGGGTCGCCTGTGCGAGGGCGGTCAGCAACGCCATCACCTCGTCGATCCGTACGTCGCGCCGCACGTCGCCGGTCTTCTTGGCGGCGGTGAGCAGCCGGGCCGTGGACTCGCGGAGACCACCGAGCGCTTCGCCGACGTCCAGCCCGCGCGGCGCCAGTGCTTCGACGACGGTCCGCGTTGCCGCCGCCTCGTCGACCACCGCCGCGAAGAAGTCCGCCAGCGTCGTTCCGTCGGCCAGCGCGGTGAGCCGTTCCAGTGACTCCTTCATGATCGCGACCAGCAACGCGTCCTTGGTCGGGAAGTGCCGGAACACCGTCCCGACCGCGACGCCGGCCTCCCGCGCGACCTGCTCGGTCGTCGCCCGGGGACCGTGCTCGGCGAAGACCCCGGCCGCGGCGGTGAGGATCGCCGTCCGGTTCCGCTGCGCGTCCGCTCTGAGCTCCACGGTCCTCCTGAGGCTGGAAACCTGAGTGCCAACTCACTATAGTCCTGAGGAAACCTGAGTGGTGACTCACTTTCGAGGAGGCCGTGATGCTGGAACAGGTGCTGGACCGGATGGGTGAGGCCTGGACGAGCGACCCGGCGGGGATGGACGAGCTGCTGGCCGACGACGTGGTGATCGAGGTGCCGTTCGCGGCCGGTGGAGCGCGGCGGTGGGTGGGCAAGGCCGAGTGGCTGGCGTTCGCGACGCCCAGCCGGGCGCAGTTGCCGGTGCGGTTCGACGCGTTCGTGAAGCACGCGGTGCACCTGACCGCCGACCCGGAGGTGGCGGTGGTCGAGTACGAGCTCGGCGGGGTGGTGACCACGACCGGGCAGCGGGCGAGTGCGCGGTTCGTCGGCGTCCTGCGGGTGCGGGAGGGGCGGATCGTGCAGTGGCGGGAGTACCAGGACACCGCGGCGATCCAGCGGGTCCTGGCGTCCTGAGCGGCTGCCGGGCAGGATGTCAGGCATGCCGGAGATCGTGGAGCGGGACGAGCAGCCGTACGTCGCCATCAGGGCGAAGGTGCAGATGAACGAGATCGCGACGTTCGCGCGCCGCGGCGGGGAGGTGTTCGGCTGGCTGGCCGCGCGGGGGATCACGCCGGTGGACGCGCTGTTCTTCAAGTACGACGTGGTCGACATGGAGAACGGGCTGGTGATGGAGATCGGGATCCCGGTCGAGGAGCGGCACACCGGGGAGGGGGAGATCATCACCGGGGTGCTTCCGGCTGGGCGGTACGTCAGTCACACCCATCACGGGCACCCGGACGGGCTGTACCAGGCGACCGGTGACCTGCTGGCCTGGGCGGAGAAGGAGGGGCTCGAGTGGGACGCCGACGGCGACCACTGGGGTGCCCGGCTCGAGGTCTACAAGTCGGACCCGATCGAGGTACCGGACATGGACCAGTGGGAGACCGAGCTGCTGTTCCGGCTGCGGGGTTAAGTGCCGACGGTTCTCGCCGGCCTCACCAAGCTGGACCCGGAGCGGATCCGGCACGTCGCCTCACCACTGATCGAGCTGGGCTGCGCACTGCACGTGCTGGCCGAGCCGCGGCACCACGACAAGACCGACTGGGCCGCCGGCATCGAGCTGAGCAAGCCGCTGCGCAAGGAGTTGGCTGCCTGGAGCTGGACGGTCCGGGCTGTCCGCGCCCGCTTCTTCGCCACCAGCTCCGCTACTGGTGTGCCGACCTGGCAGGACGAGCTGGACGCACTCCGAGCCCGTACGCCGGAAGACCTCGCCGCTGAGCTGGTCCGCCCGCTCCGGGGCCGCCCGCTCAGCTCCCGCACGACAGACACCGAAGCCGTACGCCGCTGGGCGCGCAGCCGCGGCCGGGAGGTCGAGGTGCTGGTGGAGTCGTTGCTGACGGCTCCGGCCGAGCCGGTGCAGCGCTTCCTGGCTCTGCTCGACTCCTGCTGGCATGAGTGGTTCGGTGAGCTGTGGAGCGAGTCACGCGACCAGCTGGCAGCCCGTGGCCGGCAGGACCGGGACCTGGCCGCCCGGGACGGGGTGGAGACGATGCTGCGGTCGCTGGACGGTTCGGTGCACCCGCGGGACCCGGACAGCGTGGTGGTCCAGAAGGTGCAGAACAAGCGCATCGACCTGTCCACCCGGTCGCTGCTGCTCGTACCGAGCAACTACATCGCGCCGCACGTCTTCCTCGGTGAGGTGCCGGGGGAGCCGCTGACCGTCATCTACCCGGCGGGGGCCAAGCGGACCGGCGTACCAGCGGCACAGGTGGTCAGGGCTCGGCTGGAAGCACTGGCAGCGCCCGACAGGCTGCAGATCTGCCGTGCGGTCGCCAGCGAGCCCAGGACGGCCGGAGAGATCGCAGCGCTCTGGGGACTCAACTCCACACAGGTCACTCGGCACCTGCGCGTGCTGACCCGTGCCGGCGTGGTGACGGCCGAGCGGCAGGGTAGGTTCGTCGCGTACCGGCTGGACGAACAGGTGATGCGTGCCCTCGGCACAGATCTGCTGGACCTCGTCATGCGTTGACGGATCCCGTCAATCCACCAGCTGCCCGGCCGCCGGAGCTGTTGGCTGGCTGCTATGACTGCTTCCCTTCCGCCTGAGGTCCGCCGGCTGGTGGTCGCCACACTGGTCAACACGTTCGGCAACGGCGTGTACGCCGCTGTCGGCGCGCTCTACCTGACCCGCGCCGCCGGTCTGTCCGTCCACGAGGTCGGCCTCGGCCTGACCGTCGCCGGACTGGTCGGCCTGATCGCCAGTACGCCGCTCGGCGTCGTCGCCGACCGCCTCGGCCCGAACCGCGCGTACGTCGGCTTCCTGCTGCTGCAGGCCGTCACGATGACCGCGCTCACGCAGGTCCGGTCGTTCGCGCTCTTCGTCGCGGTGGTCGGCGTGACCGCGATCGCCGACTCCGGGCAGCGCGGCGCGAAGGGCGCGCTGATCGCCGGGCTGGTGCCGTCCGACCAGCGGGTGCGGACGCGGGCGCTGCTGCGGGTCACCACCAACATCGGCATGGGCGTGGGGATGGCGCTGGCCGGCATCGTGCTGGCGGTGGACCAGCGCGAGGTGTACGTGATCGCGCTGCTCGCCAACGCTGCGACGTACATGGTGACTGCTGGGCTGGTGCAGTGGGGGATGACGCGGGTCGCTCCGGTTCCGTCGGCTGCTGGGCCGTCGGGGATGACGGCGCTGAAGGACCGGCCGTTCCTGGCGTTCGTGGCGCTCGACGGGCTGTTGAGCATGCACAACGCGATGGCGCAGGTGGCCATCCCGCTCTGGGTGGCGACGGCGACGGACGCGCCGACCTGGTTGATCTCGGTGCTGCTGGTGGTCAACGCGGCGTCGGTGATCCTGCTGCAGCTCCGGGTCGCGCGGGGGACCGAGCACCTGGCTGGTGCGGCGCGGGCTGGTCGACGGGCTGGGCTTCTGCTCGCGCTGGCGTGTGGGGTGCTGGCTGTCACTGACGTCACCTCTGGTGCGGTGACGATCGTGCTGCTGGTCGCGGCTGCGCTGGTGCACGTGCTGGGGGAGATGCTGCAGTCCGCCGGTGGCTGGGGGATCAGCTTCGAGCTGGCGCCGCCGGGTGGGCAGGGGCAGTACCAGGGGGCCTACGCGATGGGGACGCAGCTCGGGGACCTGATCGCGCCGGCTGTGCTCACGGTGGTGGCCGTGAGCTGGGGCTGGCCAGGATGGTTGCTTACGGCCACGATCTTCCTGGTTGCGGGCAGTTTCATTCCGGTGGCGGTCCGGCGGCACCAGCAGTGGCAACCCCAAGTACCTGTTCCTGCTTAGGGTGCAGCAGGTCTCTCAGCTCGCGGGCAGCTGCGAAGCCGGCGCGGTTGCCGCCGATCGTGCTGGCGGACGGGCCGTAGCCGACCAGGTGAATCCGCGGGTCGAGCACGGTGTGCGTGCCGTCCATCCGGATCCCGCCGGACGGTTCGCGCAGGTGCAGCGGCGCCAGGTGCGCGAGGTCGGCGCGAAAGCCGGTCGCCCACAGGATCGCGTCGGCCTTCTCCTCGCGGCCGTCCGCCCACACGACGCCGTCAGGCGTCACCCGCGCGAAGATCGGCAGCCGCGTGTAGACCCCACGGTCAGCGGCGGCCTGCTCCTGCCGCCGTAGCTGCAGGCCGGTCACGCTGACCACGCTCTTCGGCGGCAGCCCGGCGCGCACCCGCTCCTCGACCTTCGCGATGATCTTGCGGCCCAGCTCCGGGCCGAACTCCTCGTCGGTCCGCCAGACCGGCTCGCGGCGTGTCACCCAGGTCGTCGTGGCGACCTCGGAGATCTCGGCGAGCAGCTGTACGGCGGAGGCGCCGCCGCCCACCACCAGCACGTGCTTCCCGGCGAACTCCTCGGCGCCGCTGTAGTCAGCGGTGTGCAGCTGCCGGCCCCGGAACGTCTCGATGCCGGGATACCAGGGGATGAACGGCCGGTTCCAGGTCCCGGTCGCGTTCACGATCGCGTCGGCCGTGTAGATGTCGCCGTCGGTGGTGAGCTCGAAGCGGCCGTCCTGCGCCTTCACGCTCTCGACTGCGACGGGCCGTACGACCGGCAGCGCGAAGCGCCGCTCGTAGTCGGCGTAGTACCTCGGCACGAACACGTTCGCGCGCTCCGCGCCGATCGCCGGCGGTACGTCGGCGCCGGGCAGGTTCGCGATGCCGTGCACGTCGTCCATGGTCAGCGAGTTCCAGCGGTGCTGCCAGGCGCCGCCGGGGGCGTCGTTGCGGTCGAGCACCAGCACCTCGTCGTACGGCGTGAAGCCCAGCCGGACCAGGTGGTACGCCGCCGACAGCCCGGCCTGGCCGGCCCCGATCACCACGACTTGGGTATCCACAGTCTGTGCAACGCCCGGTCCGGGGCGAGTCTTCCCGGATAACCTCACTGCATGGATCTCACGACGGCGTACGGCTACCGGCTGGACTGGGTGGTCAGCTTCGTCGCGGTCGCCCGGAACGGTGGGTTCTCGGCGGCCGCGAAGGCGGTGTTCCGCGGCCAGTCGCGGATCAGCGAGCACGTCGCCGAGCTCGAGAAGGCGCTCGGCGTGCAGCTGTTCGACCGGTCGGCGCACCCGGTCGCGCTGACCCCGGAGGGCCGCGCGCTGCTGCCCGCGGCGGAGGAGATCCTGCACCGCCTGGGTGAGCTGGCGACCGTGCAGGGCCAGGTCCGCTTCGGGACGTACCCGAGCGCGGCCGCGTGGCTGTTCCCGCAAGTTGCCGTACGAATCAGAGACGTTCGGCTGTTGCTGGTCGAAGGCCCGAGCATCGAGCTGGAACGCGCGCTCGTCCAAGGCGAGATCGACCTCGCGATCCGTCCGGTGCATCCGCTGGTCGCATCAGAGTCGCTGGAGCACCGGGTGCTCTGGCGAGAGCCGCTGGTCGCGGTGTTCGCGGCGAATCACCCGCTGGCCGCCCAGCCATCGGTCGGTCTCGCGGACCTGGCCGCGCTGCCGCTGATCTCGATCGGCGAAGCCTCGGGCGGGCGCCAGTTCGAGTCGCACCTCGCGTTCGCGTCGGCCGGCCTGAGCCCGGCGAGCGTCTACCGCACCAATCAGCCCCAGACGCTGCTGTCGCTGGTCCGGCACGGCCTCGGGACCGGCGTCACCAACGCCCTCGCGGTGACCACCGCGAACCTGGACGGCGTCCGCCTGGTCCCGATCCACGACGCGGGCGTCGAGCGCCAGGTCGCGCTCTTCCTGCACCGCGACCGCCCGAGGACTCCCGCGCTCACCGCGGTGATCGATACGGTCACCGCGATAGAGCCACCCATGTCCAGCGGGAGGTAGGCAGCGAGCTCAAGCCTCCGGAAGCGTCACTCCGGCTAGCTCCAAACACCGCGCGAGCAGCTTGTCCTGCACCTCCGTGTCGTAGGCCTGCTCGTTCAGGTTCACCACCGCCCGCTTCAGGAAGAACCGCCCCGACACCATCGCCTCCGGCTCCTCCGACACCGCCAGCCACACCGGCGTGTCAGCGCCCTCGGCAACGGTCAGCGGTGCGGCGTACCCGCTCATCTTCGTCGACACCCACCCCGGGTGCACCGCGTTCACCAGCGACCCCGGCCACCGCCGGGCCAGCGCGAACGCGAGCGCCGCCATCACCAGCTTCGAGTCCGCGTACGCCGCGTCACCGGTCCAGTCGTCGGCGTGCTGCAGGTCGTCGAGCCGGATGTTGCCGCGCACGATCGAGTCCGAGCTGACGAACACCAGCCGCCGCGGCACCGGCAGCAGCGCGGTCAGCAGCAGCGGCGCCAGTGCATTCACCTGGAACAGCAGCTCCAGCCCGTTGACGGTCACCGGCCGAGTCGTCGCGTCGGTCCCCGTCCCGGCGTTGTGCACCACGACCTCCGGCGCACCCAACGCCCGTACGGCGCCCGCCAGGTCCCGGGTCGACTGCAGCGACGCGAGATCACCGAGCACCACCTCACCGGACATCCCCGCGGCACGCTCCGCGTTCCGCGCGTGCCGGATCACGTCGTGCCCCTGCCGCGACAGCTCGGCGGCGATCTCCGCGCCGATCCCGTCGTTCGAGCCTGTCACCAAGATGCGTGTCATCGCTGTCCTCCCACCAGAACCGGTACGCCGTCCGGCGCGACCAGGCGTTGCCCACCCGGGGCACCGTCGACCATCAGCTGCCGAGGCCCGAGCACAGCCGGCCCGGCCGCGCTCAGATCCCACGCCTCGATCGGTACGTCGAAGCTGAACACCTCGAGCACCGCGTCCCCCGCCTGCAGGTAGGTCATCAGGAATCCGCGCGGATCGCCGTGGTGCCGGATGTCGCCGATCACCGTGAACCCGAACCGGTCTCGCCAGAACGCCAGCGCGGCGTCCAGGTCGGACACCGTCACCGCGACGTGGTCGAACCGCGGCCGCGCGTCCGGAACCTGCCGCGCCTCGGCCTCGGCCAGCGCCTCCGACCCGATCCGCTGGTAGGCCAGGTTCCCCTGGATGAACTCCAGCCGCGCGCCGTCCGGGTCGAGGAAGAACGCGATCCGGACCTCCCCGAGCACGTCGGCCGGCTGCGACAGCACCGTCACGCCGGCGGCCGCCAGCCGGGAGATCTCGGCGTCGACCGCCTCGACCTTGAACCCCAGATGCCGGATCCCACCCTGCAGATCCTCGTTGCGCCACCCACCTTGGTTGCCGTCAGCACCGACCTCGACCAGGTCCAGCAGTACCGTGCCGCGGCCCACCGTCAGCCGGCCGTCCTGCACCGGCCCGGTCGGGGAGAAGCCCAGCAACCCTTCGTAGAACGCCTGTGACCGTTCGAGATCACGGCAGCCGAGCTCGACCCGGCGCAGTCCGTTGAGCATGCCCGGACCCTACCGTGACCGCTCACAGAATGTCTGCCCCCGAACCCCGGAAATCTCCCGCCGGAGCCTTGACAGCAGTGCGCCGGGCGCCCAATTCTGTGATCGCTCACAGAATCCTGTGAGCGTTCCCAGTCTCGACCAGATCGTGAGGGCACCATGGATCTCTCTTTCGACCGACGCAGGTTCCTGCGCGGGGTCGGCGGGCTCGGTCTGGCCGCGGCGCTACCTGGTGGGCTCGCCGCGTGCTCCGGCTCCGGCGACGACCAGGCCGCCGCACCGCAGCCGTCCGGTGACCCGGACGCCCCGGCCAAGTTGACGTTCTGGACCTGGACGACCGGGATCGACAAGGTCGTCGCGATCTGGAACCAGCAGAACCCGACCCAGCAGGTCACCGTCAGCGCTCAGGCCCAGGGCGAGGAGCTACTGACCAAGATCGTCACCGCGCACCGCGCGGGCAACCCGCCGGACCTGATCCACGCGGAGTACCAGGCGCTGCCGGTGCTGATCACCAACGGCGTCACCGCCGACCTGAGCGGGCTCGCGGCCGAGGTGAAGGGTGCGTTCACCGACGGCACCTGGGGGCTGACGTCGTTCGGCGGCAAGACGTACGCGATCCCGCAGGACGTCGGGCCGATGATGCTCTACTACCGCGAGGACCTGTTCCAGCAGTTCGGGCTGACCGTGCCGAAGACCTGGGACGAGTTCGGTGCCTTGGCGGAGCAGGTGCGCAGCAAGGACTCCAAGCGGTACCTGGCGACCTTCTCTTCCGGCGACCCGGGCTGGTTCGCCGGGCTGGCCGAGCAGGCCGGCGCGAACTGGTGGACCAACGACAACGGCTCCTGGTCGGTCGCGATCAACGACGAGCCGACCAAGAAGATGGCGAAGTTCTGGGGCGACCTGGTGAACGCCGGAACCCTGCAGGGCAAACCGATGTACACGCCGGAGTGGAACAAGGCGATGAGCGACGGCACCCTGCTGGCCTGGCCGAGCGCGGTCTGGGGCGCCGGGGTGCTGCAGGGCGTCGCGCCGACCACCAAGGGCAAGTGGAAGATGGTCCCGATGCCGCAGTGGGACGCGACGCCGGTGACCGGCTTCTGGGGTGGTTCGGCGACGGCGATCGCGGCCAAGTCGCAGCAGAGCGCGCAGGCGCAGAAGTTCGTCAAGTGGCTGAACACCGACCCGGCCGCGCTCGAGGCGTTCGTGACGTCGGGCGGCATCTACCCGGCCGCGACGGCCGGCCAGTCGACACCCGCGCTGAGCAAGGCCCCGGCGATGATGCCGAACCAGCCCACCTTCTTCACCGAGGCCGCCGCGATCGCGAAGACCGCGCGCGGGTTCACCTGGGCGCCGAACGTCAACGTCACCTACAGCCAGTACTCCGACCTGTTCGCCAAGGCGGTCCAGACCAAGGGCGACTTCGCCGCCACGGTCGACCAGCTGCAGGCGGCCTCGGTCGCGGACCTGAAGAAGCAGGGCTTCCAGGTCAAGGAGTCCTGAGGTGACGGCCGTTCCGCTCAAGGTCCGCCGGCGGCAGAGCAGTCCAGCGCCGTACGTGCTGATGCTCCCGGCGATCGTCCTGCTGGTGCTGTTCCTGCTGATCCCGATCGGCTACACGCTCTGGCTCAGCCTGCGCGCCTCCCGGGTGACCGGTGGCGGGCTCGGCCTGCGCAAGGAGACGTTCGTCGGGCTGGCCAACTACGCCGGGGCGATCACCGACTCGGCGTACGCGCAGTCGGTGCTCAGGATGCTTGGGTACGGCGTGATCGTGGTCCCGGTGATGCTCGGGCTGGCGCTGCTGTTCGCGCTGCTGCTCGACTCCCAGGGCGCCCGGCTGAAGTCGTTCACCCGGCTCGGCATCTTCCTCCCGTACGCCGTACCGGGCGTGATCGCGTCGCTGCTGTGGGGCTTCCTCTACCTGCCCGGCGTGAGCCCGATCCGCGCCGCGGTGGAGAAGATCGGCCTGCCCGCGCCGGACTTCCTCGGGCCGGACACCGTGCTGTTCTCGGTCGCCAACATCGGGATCTGGGGCGGGGTCGGCTTCAACATGATCGTGCTCTACACCGCGCTGCGCGGGCTGCCCGAGGAGCTGCAGGACGCGGCCCGGGTGGACGGCGCGAGCGAGCTGCAGATCGCGCTGCGGATCAAGGTGCCGCTGATCGCGCCCGCGCTGGTGATGACCGGGATCTTCTCGCTGATCTCGTCGCTGCAGGTGTTCAGCGAGCCGTCCACGCTGCAGCCGCTGACCGACTCGATCTCGTTCACCTGGGTGCCGCTGATGACGATCTACCGCGACGCCTTCGTGAACAACGACATCTACACCGCGGCCGCCGCCTCGGTGCTGCTCGCGGCCGGCACGCTCGCGGTCTCGCTGGCGGTGCTGAGCTTCCTGCAGAAGCGCGCCTTCGGGGAGGACCGATGACCACCGCCGTCCTGGACCGCCCGGCGTCCGTCGTCCAGACGTCCGCGCGCAAGCCGCGCAAGACCCGCTACATCTCGACCGCGATCTTGTTGCTCGGGGCCCTCTACTGCCTGCTGCCGGTGGCCTGGGTGGTGATCGCGGCGACCAAGGGCCCGAACGACCTGTTCACCACCTTCTCGTTCTGGCCCAGCTTCAACGGCGGCTTCGAGTACAACCTGCGCACGCTGCTGGGCTTCCGCGACGGCATCTTCTGGAAGTGGGCACTCAACAGCCTCCTGTACGCCGGCGCCGGCTCGCTGCTCTCGGTCGCGGTCTCGGTGACCGCGGGCTACGCGCTGGCCAAGTACCGCTTCGCCGGGCGGGAGACGATCTTCCGCTGCATCCTGGCCGGAGTCCTGGTCCCGCAGATCACGCTGGCCGTCCCGCAGTACCTGCTGATGTCCAAGCTCGGTCTGGTGAACTCGTACTGGTCTGTGCTGCTGCCGAGCATCATCAGCCCGTACTGCATCTACCTGTCCCGGATCTACGCCGCGGCGGTGGTCTCCGACGACATGCTGGAGGCGGGCCGGATCGACGGCGCGGGGGAGTACCGGCTGGCCTGGTCGATCGGGTTGCCGCCGATGATCCCGGGCATGATCACGGTGTTCCTGCTGCAGTTCGTCGCGATCTGGAACAACTTCCTGCTGCCCTACATCATGATCTCCGACGACCGGCACTTCCCGATGACGGTCGGGCTGTTCTCGATGCTCAACCAGGGCGCCAGCCAGCCGGCCCTGTACTCGCTGGTGATCATGGGCGCCTTCCTCTCGGTGCTGCCGCTGATCGCGCTCTTCCTGTTCCTGCAGCGCTACTGGCGGATCGACCTCGTCAGCGGCGCCGTCAAGGGCTGAACCCACACTCTCTGGAGGACTTGGATGACTGACGCACGTTTCCCCGACGGCTTCGTCTGGGGTGCCGCGACCGCGGCGTACCAGGTGGAGGGCGCGGTGGACGCCGACGGGCGCGGCCCGTCGATCTGGGACACCTTCTGCAAGGTTCCCGGAGCCGTCGCCGGCGGGGACACCGGGGACGTCGCGTGCGACCACTACCACCGCTACCCCGAGGACGTCGCGCTGATGGCCGGGCTCGGGCTCGGCGCGTACCGGTTCTCGATCGCCTGGCCGCGGATCCAGCCCGATGGGTCGGGCGCGGTCAACCAGAAGGGCCTCGACCACTACCGCCGCGTGGTGGACGAGCTGCTCGCGCGCGACCTCACGCCGTACGTGACGCTCTACCACTGGGACCTGCCGCAAGCCCTGCAGGACAAGGGCGGCTGGGCCGCGCGCGACACGGCGTACAGGTTCGCTGAGTACGCCGGGGTCGTGCACGAAGCGCTGGGCGACGTGGTGAAGCAGTGGATCACGCTCAACGAGCCGAAGGTTTCCAGCCACGCCGGGTACGGCGACGGCATCCACGCGCCGGGCATCAAGGACCAGGACCAGCGCAACCGGGCTGTGCACCACCTGCTGCTGGCACACGGGCTCGGCCTGCAGGTGCTGCGTGACGGGCGGCATGCGGCCGGGCAGTCGGTCGGGCTGACGCTGGACGTCAGTCCGGTCGAGGCAGCAACGGCATCTGACGCTGACCGGGCTGCTGCTCGCAGGCTGGACGGCGACAGCCACCGCCTCTTCCTGGACCCGGTACTGCGGGGCGCCTACCCGGAGGACGTGCTGGAGCAGCTCGGCGGCTTCGACTGGGTGCAGGAGGGCGACCTGCCGCTGATCAGCGCGCCGATCGACTTCCTGGGCATCAACTACTACCGGCGGATGCTGGTGGAGGCCAGCGAGACCGGACCGCTGTTCACCAGGACAGTGCTGCCCGAAGGCGTCCCGGTCACATCTGTCGACTGGCCCGTCCAGCCGGACGGCCTGCGGGAGGTGGTCGCCGGGCTCACCGCGACGTACGACGGGCTGCCGCCGCTCTACATCACCGAGAACGGCGCGGCGTACGACGACGTACCGGCTGCTGACGGTTCGGTCGACGACCCGCTGCGAGTGGACTACCTGCACGGGCACCTGCTCGCGCTGCACCAGGCGATCCAGGAGGGGGTGGACGTGCGCGGCTACTTCGTCTGGACGCTGCTGGACAACTTCGAGTGGGCAGAGGGGTTCGCCAAGCGCTTCGGAGTGGTCCACGTCGACTACAGCACGCAGCAGCGGACTCCGAAGACCAGTGCCGGCTGGCTCGGGCAGGTGGCCCGCGACAACGCCGTACCCCGGCGGTGACTGGCAACGGGCAGCCCGCCTGAGATGATGGGGCCGCGCCAGGGCACAACGAGGAGTGGGACACGTGACGTCATCCAGGACCAAGGCGGAGTCGCCCAAGGTCCATCCCAAGTCCCGGGGCGCGGCCCGGCGGGCGATGCGGCGCGGGCCGACGATCGACGACGTCGCCGAGCTGGCCGGTGTCTCCCGGGGCACCGTCTCCCGGGTGCTGAACGGCGGGCACTACGTCAGCGCCGCGTCGCTGGCGGCCGTCGAGCAGGCGATGGAGCAGACCGGCTACACGGTGAACCAGAGCGCCCGCAGCCTGGTCACCAAGCGGTCCAACGCGATCGGGTTCGTGCTGTCGGAGCCGCAGGAGCGCCTGTTCGAGGACCCGAACTTCAGCGTGCTGCTGCGCTCCTGCACGCAGGCGCTGGCCGAGCAGGACGTGAACCTGGTGCTGATGCTGGAGACCAGCGACGCCGAGCGCAACCGCATCCTGCGCTACGTCCGCGGCGAGCACGTCGACGGCGTGCTGCTGATCTCCACGCACTCCGGCGACCCGCTGCTCACCGAGCTGGCCCGGGCCGGCGTACCGGCTGTGGTGTGTGGCCGGCCGCTGGTGAGTGGGGACGTGCTGCCGTACGTCGCTGCTGACGACCGCGAGGGCGCCCGGCAGATGACGCGGTACCTGGTGGAGCGGGGGCACCAGCGGATCGGGATGATCAGCGCACCGCAGATCGCCGGCGGGCAGGAGCGGCTGCAGGGCTACCAGGACGTGCTCGGGCGGAAGGCGCTGAAGCGGCTGGTGGTGTCGGTGGAGGACTACAGCCACGAGGCCGGCGTACGGGCTATGCATGAGCTGCTGGCGAAGAGCCCTGATGTGGACGCCGTGTTCGCCGCGTCGGACCTGCTGGCGTCGGGTGCGCTGGTCGAGCTGCGGCGTGCGGGGAAGCGCGTCCCGGAGGACGTGGCCGTCGGCGGGTTCGACGACTCGCGGATCGCGCGCGAGTCCGACCCGCCGCTGACCACGATCCGCCAGCCGCTCGAGCTGGTCGCGCACGACCTGGTCGACGTCCTGCTCCGCCAGATCCGCGGCGAAGCCGGCGAGACGCGCATCCTCCCGACCGAGCTCGTGGTCCGCGAGTCCGCCTAGCGGATGAACTGGTCGACGTAGTCGGCGCCGAGCCCGTTCGCAGCGTAGTGGTCGCGGCAGAGCTGGATCTTGGTGAAGGTGTCCTCGTAGCCGGTCTGGTTGCCGTCGTCGTCGACGTAGATCATCGCGCCGGAGATGTTGAAGAACGTGATCATCTCGCCGGTGTCCTCGGGGACGCGCAGGGTGTGGATCTCGCCCGGTGGCTCGTAGACGAACGAGCCGGTCTCGGCGACCCACTCGTGCTCGTCGTACTGCCACTTGCCCTTGATCACGTAGCCGAACACGGCGCTCGGGTGCCGGTGCCGGGAGACGATGCCGGCCCGGGTGACCTTGAGCAGGTTGCACCACTGGCCGGTGATCGTGTTCAGCATCAGCGGGCGGAACCACACGTCCGGCGCCTGCGGCACCCAGAGGCGGTCGTCGTCGGGCACCGCCTGGACGGCGATCTCCAGCGGGACGCTGGGGGAGATGGGGATCTGGGTCATCTGCTCTCCTTCAGGCGGATGGTCAGGTTCAGGCACTCAAATAGCCGCCGTCGACAGGGAGCACGGCCCCGGTGACGAACCCTGCGTCAGGTCCGGTGAGGAACGCGATCGCTCCGGCCACCTCCTCCGGCGTACCCCAGCGAGCCATCGGCGTCCGGCCGAGGATGCGGTCGGAGGCTTCGGGGTCCGCCTGCAGCGCTGCGGTCAGATCAGTGGCGATCCAGCCGGGCGCGACGGCGTTCACGCGAATGCCCTCGGTCGCCCACGCGACTGCGAGCGACCGGGTCAGCTGCACGATCCCGCCCTTGCTCGCGCTGTACGCCGGGACGAGCGGCCCGCCGAAGTAGCTCAGCATCGAGGCGACGTTGACGACGCAGCCCTTCGTACCGGCCAACGCGTCGTGCGCGGCCTCGGCGGCGCGCATCGCGCCGGTGAGGTTGATCGCGAGCACCTCGGCGAACACCTCGGGCCGGTGCTCGTCGCCGCGGCGGATGATCCCGGCGGCGTTGATCAGCACGTCCAGTGCGTCGTACTGCTTGATGAGGTCCTCGAGGTCGGTGGGCGAGCGCAGGTCGAGCGCGCGGAGCTCCGCCACCTGACGAAGCTCCGCCGGAGCCGCTTCCGGATCCAGGCCGGCGGCGACCACTTCCGCCCCATCTCGAGCCAGCCGCAGAGCGGCGGCGGCACCGATGCCGCTGGTTCCGCCGATCACCACCGCACGTCGCGCTGACATGCGTCCGATCCTGTGCGCTCGCAGGCCGCTGGGCCATGGATTCCCGCAGAGCGGATCGGGGTGATCCGGCTTGTTCGGCACAAAGGCGAAGCGGGGAAGCCGGGGGAGGGTCCGGCTTCCCCGCTTCGGGGGGAGGGGTGAGATCAGATTTGGGGGGAGGGCGATCAGTCGAAGCTGTGGTCGATCCGGTGGTGGTAGCGCTGACCGGCCTTGCCGCCGATCACCGCGGCCAGCAGCGTCACGACCAGCACCGCAGCGCCGAAGATCATCCCGCCGGTGGTCAGATCCGCCTCCGCGATCGGGACCGACGGCAGGTCGACCCGCCCGAGCATGTCGTACTGCGAACCGGCCAGCGCGCCGATCCCGGCGACGATCAGCGTGACGATGACGCCGATGCCCCAGACGCCGAAGCCCTGCCGGGCGCCGTCGAAACGAGCCAGCCGGCCGGCGACGTACCCGCCGTTGTAGTACGCGACCGCGAGCACGACGACCAGCAGCGCCCCGGACACGATCCCGATCGTGCCGGCCTGCTCGTCGAGCATCGAGCGGTCGATGGTGACCGCGTAGTCGACCGCCGCCGCGACCGCGCTGACGATGCCGGTCAGCAGCACGATCAGGCCGACCGCGATCAGCCAGCCGAAGAACGCCGAGCCACCCTTGAAACCCCGGTACGCCGGGTCGACCTCGGCAGCCGTGGAGGTCTTCACGTTCGACCGGTGCAGCGGCTTGCGCTCGTCGACCGGTCCTTCCTCGACCACCGGCTGGGTCGCGGTCCGGTCGGGCGTGAACCGCTGCTCGGGCGGACCGACGCGGCTGTCGGTGTCGTCACGGTAGTGCTGGACCATGGCAGTTCTCCTCACAAGGACGGCCCCGTCTCGCACCTCCCGTACCCTCCGTACGCCGGTGCATGCGCTGCGTCCGATTGCCGATCGCGGCTAGACCAGTTCGCGGTCGATCTTGTCGTGGAACCGCCGCCCGGCGCGCCCGCCGAGGATCGCGAAGATCAGCGTGCAGAGCAGCACCGCGCCCGCGGTCGCCAGCGCGCCGTACAGCAGCAGGTCGGAGTCGAGCGTCCCGATCCGCAGCGGCAGGTCGGAGCGGTCGAGGCGGTCGACGGCGTCGTACCAGACGTTCAGCGCGGCGCCGATCCCGGCGATCAGCACGACGACCAGCACGGTGATCAGCCAGACCCCGAAGCCCTGCCGCTTCCCGTCGAACCGCGCGAGCCGGCCGGCGACGTACCCGCCGGTGAAGTAGGCCAGGGTCAGCACGACGAGCACCCCGACCGCGCCGACCAGCGCGACCTCGGTCGGGTGCTCGCGCGCGTCGACCAGCGTGTAGTCGAGGAAGTAGCCGGCCAGACCGCCGAGCCCGGCGACGACCAGGCTCAGGAAGACCGTCATCGCCAACGCGATCAGCCAGCCGAAGAACGCCGCGCCCGCCTTGAACCCCCGGTACGCCGGCCGCTCGGTCTCAGCGGCCTCCGGCTCGGTCTCCGGCTGGTCGGGGACCAGCCGGACGCTCGTCATCGCCCGGTGCGCCGCCGCCCGCGCCTCCTCGTAGCGCTGCGTGCTGGTGTCCGTCAACGGACCGGGGTCTTCGTACGGCTGAACCACGACAATCTCCTCCAGGGGGCGCCTCGTGAGAGGGGCCTACCCCGGAGTGGTCACGCTCATTCCCCCGGTTCGGGAGAATTAACGGGGGCTTTCGGGTCGGCCGGGTAGCGACGCGGAGTGAAGACAAGTGGTCCACCCGGACGCTGCACGGATCGCGTCTGGGACGAACCGATCAGCAGCAGGCAGCGCATGTCGACGGTCGCCGGGTCGAGCTCACCGAGCGTGGTGATCGCGACGGACTCCTCCGCGCCGCCGACGTCGCGGCCGACGACGACCGGCGTACCGGGATCGCGGTGCTCCAGCAGCAGGTCGCGGGTCGCGGCGACCTGCCAGGTGCGCGACTTGGACGCCGGGTTGTAGATCGCGATCGCCAGGTCCGCCGCCGCGGCAGCGGTCAGGCGGGCCGCGATCACGTCCCACGGCTTGAGGCGGTCCGACAGCGACAGCACGCAGTAGTCGTGGCCGAGCGGCGCGCCCGCGCGGCTCGCGACGGCCTGGGCGGCGGTCATGCCGGGCAGGATGTGGACGGCGAGGTCGGCGTACTCGGGTTCGGCCGCGACCTCGGTGACCGCGCTGGCCATCGCGAACACGCCCGGGTCACCGGAGGACACGACCACGACCCGGGAGCCCTTGCGGGCCAGATCGAGGGCGAACGCCGCGCGCTCGGACTCGACCTTGTTGTCGGAGCCGTGCTTGCGCTGCCGCGCGCGGTCGGGCAGGCGGTCGACGTACGGGCCGTAGCCGATCACGTCGTCGGCGTTCGCGAGCGCGGCGCGGACCTCGGGCGTCATCCACTCGGGCCCGGCCGGGCCGAGCCCAACCACCGTCACGGAGCCTTCGACCTGCTTGCGTTCTTCCGGCTCGGTGAAGGTGTTGTTGATCGGGCTCGGCAGCAACGCCAGCGAGAAGTACGGCACCTCACTCGGGTCCACGTCCGCCAGCTTCGCTGTCCGCTGCTGATCGGTCGTCGCCCGCTCGACGTACCAGGCCTCGTCCGCGCGCCCGGCCAGCTCGAACGCCTCCCGCACGTTCCCGAACGTCCGCCCGAGCTTCATCACCGCCGCCGCGTCGGTCTCGCGCAGCTTCTCGGCGAGCACGTCCGGCGGCAGCGTCCCCGGCAGCACGGTCAGGATCTCGTCCCGCTCGCACAACGGCCGGCCCAGTACGGCGGCCGCCCCGCTCACCGACGTCACCCCCGGCACGACCTCGCACTCGTACCGATCGGTCAGCCGCTTGTGCATGTGCATGTAGGACCCGTAGAACAGCGGGTCGCCCTCGGCCAGTACGACGACGTCGCGCCCGGCGTCGAGGTGCGCGGCCAGCCGCTCCGCGGACTCGGTGTAGAAGTCGTCCATCGCGCCCTGGTAGCCGCCCGGGTGGTCGGTCGTCTCCGTGGTCAGCGGGTAGACCAGGTGCTCCTCGACCTGCCCGTCGCGCAGGTACGGCGCCGCGACCGAGCGGGCGATGCTCCGCCCGTGCCGCGCGCTGTGGAACGCGATCACGTCGGCTGCGCCGATCAGCCGCGCCGCCTTCACCGTCACCAGTTCGGGGTCGCCCGGGCCGAGCCCGACACCCCACAGCCGTCCGGTCACTCTTCCTCGCTCGCGATCGCGTTGATGGCGGCGGCGGTGATCGCACTGCCGCCCCGGCGTCCCCGGACGACCAGGTACTCCAGGCCCAGGTCGTTGGCCGCCAGGGCGTCCTTGGACTCGGCCGCGCCGATGAAGCCGACGGGGATGCCGAGGACGGCGGCCGGTTTCGGGGCACCGTCGCGGATCAGCTCGAGCAGCCGGAAGAGCGCTGTCGGAGCGTTGCCCACGGCAACTACCGATCCTTCGAGCCGGTCAACCCAAAGGTCCAGCGCAGCCGCACTCCGCGTAGTCCCTGAACTCTTCGCCAGCTCCACCACCGACGGATCGCTCAGCGTGCAGACCACCTCGTTGTCCTTCGGCAGCCGGCGCCGCGTCACACCTGCTGCGACCATCGCCGCGTCGCAGAAGATCGGCGCGCCTTGCCGGAGTGCTTCTCTGGCGGCCTTGACCACGCCGGTGGACCAGCCGATGTCCTTGACCAGGTCGGTCATCCCGCAGGCGTGAATCATCCGGACCGCGACCTGCGCGACGTCCGGCGGCAGGTCGCCGAGCGCGGCCTCGCTCCGGATCGTCGCGAACGACCGCCGGTAGATCTCGGCGCCGTCGGTCTCGTACTCGTACTGGCTCACCGCATCCTCATCACACTCTGCTCGGCGCTGACGGTCCGTGAACCGTCCACCGAGTACCCGTCGGCCACCGCGAGCACGTCCACGAACTCTCCCGCGGGCTGCCCACACCGCCGCTCACAACCGGACCAGTGCACCTGGCGTCTGCCCTTTCGCATCAGGGGGGTGATGCGCCGGGCGTCAGCTCGTACGTCGGCCAGCGCCTTCGCGCAGCCCGGCTTGCCGGCACAGGCGGTCACCCTGTTCCAGGGGGAGTCGCCGTCGATCACCAGTCCGCTCTGCTGCAGCTTCTCGGCGTCTCCGCCCAGCACGACAACAGACCTCCACGGTGTCGCCCGCAGCTGGTCGGCCTCAGCCAGCACAGCAGCCTGGTCTTGGGCGAGACTGCCCAGTGGGACGCTGGCGACCAGCAGGTCGGACCGGTAGGCCCCGGCCTGCACCGGCCGCCCGGCCGGCAGCAGCCCGCCCGGCGGCTCGTCGGCGACAGCGGGCTCTCCAGCTGGGCTGCTGTAGCCCAGCCGGCTCAGCACCCTCTCCACGCCGTCCGCCAGCTCGCTCAACCGCCACTCGCCGTCCCGCTCCTCCAGGAACGCCTCAGCAGCCCCCAGCAGCACACCGACAGCCTCTGCTCCAGTCAGCCGCACACCGGTGTCCGCCCCAGCCAGCAGCAACGCCAACTGCTCCCCAACCACCCGCACCCCGGCGTCAGCCTCGATCGCCGCCAGATCCCCGCGCCCGTCGTCCAGCGCGAACAGGAACCGCCCCGGCAACCCAGCCAACCGCGGCGACGCACACAGTGCACGATCCAGCTCAGCCACCAGCGGCTGTACGTCGTACGACCCGTCGAGCCCGCTCAGCGGCGACGCAAGGATGTTCCGCACCCGCTCGTGGCTGATCGACGGCAGTAACCCAGCGTCGTACAGCCGATCCGACAGCTCCTCCGGCGCCCGCAGCGCCCGGATCTGCACGTTCCCGCGCGAGGTGAGCTCCAGGTTCCCGTCGCCCAGCTCCCGCGAGGCCTCGGCGAGCACCAGCAACTGCTGCGGCGTCAGCACCCCACCAGGCAGCCGCACCCGAGCCAGCCCACCATCAGCGGCCTGATGCACCGACAGCACACCAGGACACCGGTCCGGCTGACTCCTCCCACCACTGGCCACGCGGTGATGCTACGTCCCGTCGTACGGCTGTGTTCTGCGTCACCGCCTCAGCAGCACCCCGACCATGCCCAGAGCGGTCAGCCCGCCGCACACCATCACCGCCGTCACCGAGGTCCGGTCGACCAGCACCCCACCGAGCAGCGCCCCCGCCGACAGCGTCGCCTGGAACGACGACGTGAACACCACCGTCGCCGCCTCCCGAGCCCGCGGCGCCGCCGCCGCGAACCAGCTCATCGAGCACACCGGCACCGCGCCGTACCCGACACCCCAGACGACGAGCAGCGCGGCTGCGCCCAGCGTCGTCCGCCCGACCACCGGCAGCAGCAGCGTCGCGACCGCTACCAGCCCGGCCGCGCTCAGGAAGGTCTGCCGCAACCAGCGCTGAGTGGTGAGCCCAGCGATCCCGTTCCCGACCAGCCCGGCCACGCCGTACACCAGTAGCAACGTGCTGATCAGCTCCGGCCGTACGCCGGTCACGTCGCGCAGGAACGGCGTCACGTACGTGTAGGTGCCGAAGTGAGCCACCACGATCAGACAGGTCGCCAGCAACCCCACCTGCGTCTGCCGCAGCCGCAGTACCTCCACCAGCACCGCCGGACGCGTCACCTCCTCCGCCGGCAGCGGCGGCACGAACAGGATGAGCGCCACGAGGACCAGCAGGCTCAGCCCGGCCAGCAGCACGAACGGCAGCCGCCACCCGCCGTACTCGCCGAGGAACGTCCCCACCGGCACACCGAGCACCGAGCCAAGTGGCACCGCCGAGAAGATCACCGCGGTCGCCCGCCCGACCTGCTGCTCAGGCACCAGCCGCTCCGCCAACCCCGCGCCGATCGACCAGAACCCACCGATCACCAGCCCGACCAGCACCCGCGCCACGAGCTCCAGCCAGTACGCCGTCGCTGCTGCCGCCAGCAGGTCAGCCCCGGCGAGCACCACCATCAGCACGCCGAGCATCACCCGGCGATCCACCCGGCCGGTCGTCACGGTCACCAGCGGCGCAGCAACGGCGGCGACGAGCCCGGGCGCGGTCATCAGCCAGCCGGTGCGTCCGGGGGAGAGCCCGAAATCCGCGCCGATCGGGGTCAGCAACCCGATCGGGAGGATCTCCGCGGTGACGATCGAGAAGATCCCGAGCGTCACCGCGACGACCCCGAGCCACCGGACCACCGGCGTACGGACGAGCAGCGAAGCAGACATGACACCCAGTCCACCTGGTTGCTGCTGGCAACTCTGGCGGATTCCCGCCGTGCTGGTGGCATCCGGCGGACAGACCTTCGGTCCACTACCGTGGTCGCTCGTGAGCATGTCCAGGAACCCCGACCGGCTGGTGCTCTTCACCGACGCCGTGGTCGCGATCGCCGTCACCCTGCTCGTCCTGCCGCTGGTCGAGGTGGTGACCGAGTCCAGGACCGAGGGCCTGTCGGCCACCGAGGTGATCACCGAGCACGAGGCCCAGTTCTGGACGTTCCTGCTCAGCTTCGTGGTGATCTCCCGCTTCTGGCTGAGCCACCACCGCGTCTTCGAGCACGTCCGCCAGTACACGACCCGCCTGATCCAGCTGAACCTCGCCTGGCTCCTACTGATCGTCCTGCTCCCGTTCCCGACCGAGTTCATCGGCACCTACCCGGCCGGCCGCTTCACCGCCGGCCTCTACATCGGCACCATCCTGATCCTCAGCCTCTGCCAGACCGCCCTGGTCCTCCTGATCCGCCGCCACCCCGACATCGAGGACCCGGACAACCCCCTCACCCGCTCCGAGGTCGTCAACTCGGTCGTCACCGCCGCCCTCTTCGCCGTCGCCTTCCTCCTGGCGGCCCTGATCCCCGGCGTCAACTTCTGGTCCCTGTTCCTGCTCTTCCTCACCCCGCTGATCAGCCGCCCACTGGTCAACCGGAAGCCCTGATGCGCGGGCTCCCGGCTGACCGATCTGACTAGTTCCAGAAGTCGCAGTGGTGCTCGTCGGTCAGGCTGACGCGCTGGATGCCGCCCTGGTCGGTGGGGGCGAGTGAGATGCCCTTGACGTTGCTCTCGTTGACCGGAGCCCAGTGCGGGCGGTTCGGGCCGTTGGGGTTGCCGGTGCGGGCGAAGGCCGTCCAGTAGTCGATCATCTGCTCCGACAGGCGCTGCTGGGTCGGGGTGAGTGGGGCGTCCCAGCCGCCGAGGCTGAACAGGTAGGGGAGCTCCACCGCGTGTGCTGCGCCCTGGCCTGGTTGCGAGATCGGGGAGTGCTTGTCGGCGAACTCGTAGGCGTAGACCGGGACCTTGCGCGCTGCCTGCTGGTCGGTGGCGACCTGGGTGCACGACCAGATCCTGTCGGTCGTCACGGTCGCCCACGCCTCTGCTGCTGACGTGTAGTTCTTCAGCGGGTACTCACGCAGTACGGCGGGGGCCTGCTTCGCGCCGACCATGTCGGTGACCAGCCGCGGGTAGTCGGCGTCCGTCAGGTCGCCGAACGCTGCCAGCCAGGCCGTGGCCTCGTCGTGGTTGTTGCCGGACAGGACTGGTACGCGGTGGAAGAGCCCGGCCTTCATCGCCTTGGCAGGACTGAGTGGCAGCACGGCGCTGCCGCCGTACGCCGGCTGGGTGAACTGCAGCGTGTCCGCGGTGAGTACGGCGGGGTCAGCTGCTCGCAGACAGGCCAGCATCGCCTGGCCGGGCTTGCACTGCAGCTTGTCCTTGCTCTCCGCGGCCCACTCGACACCTGTCTGCCGCACTCGGCTCTCCGGTACCCAGGGGGAGTCCGCCGCCTGGCCGGGGTACTGGCTGTTGTCGGGCCAGTTGAACGCACAGGAGCCGCTCTGCATGACCGCCTTGGCGAACAGCCCGGTTGAAGTCGGTGAGGTGAGCTGGGCGCAGACGCTCATGCCGCCTGCGGATTCGCCTGCCACTGTGACGTTTCTAGGGTCTCCACCGAAGCTGCGGGCGTTCCGCTGCACCCAGCGGAGTGCTGCCTGCTGGTCCTGGATGCCGTACGTGCCGGAGCCGCTGAGGCCCAGGTAGCCGAAGAAGCCGAAGATGCCGAGCCGGTAGTTGACGGTGACCACCACGACGTCGCCGCGGGCGGCCAGCTTGGTGGCGCCGTAGCTGTTGCCGGCGCCGGAGAAGAAGCCGCCGCCGGGGATCCACACGACTACTGCGCGCGGCTTGCTGGACTGCTTGGCCGGGGTGGTGACGTTGAGGTAGAGGCAGTCCTCGTTGGTCGAGCCGCCGGGGACTTCGGGGTTGTCCTGCTGGGGGCAGGCGCTGGAGAGCTGCTTGGCGTCGCGGATGCCTTGCCAGGGCTTGACGGGTTGCGGGGCCTTCCAGCGCAGGGCTCTGACCGGCGGGGCGGCGTACGGGATGCCGTTGAAGACGCGGGTATCGGCGGAGACCGTGCCGCGCAGTAGGCCGGTGTCGGTGCGTACGACGGTCGGGTCAGCTGTGGTGGCAACGGCCGGCGACGTCGTACTGGCGTCCGCCGTACCGGTCGCGAGTGCGGCCGGCACCAGCACGAGGGCCAGCGCCGGCCGCACTCCCTTGCTCTTGCTGAATCGTCTGCTCATGCCCAGCAGCCTCGGCGTTCGCGGGTGGTTCCCGCTTCGGCCGGACGGCCAGGCGCACTACACCTTTGGTCGAACTAGCAGTACAGATTGCCGCCCGGCGACGTGCCGAGCAACGAGGTGAACCGCTGGTACGCGTCGACCCGGCTCTGCACCTGACCCGGGTTGCCGCCGTTGCACTCGATCGATCCGTTGATGCTCCGGATCGTCTCGCCGAACCCGGCGCCGTTCACCATCGCGTTGTGCGGCGTCATCGTGCCCGGACCGGACTGCGTGTTCCAGTACCAGAGTCCGGTCTTCCAGGCGATCGCCGAGTTCTGCTCGACCTGCCAGGGGTTGCCGAGCAGATCGATGCCGAGGGCGTCGCCGGCCGCCTTGTAGTTGAAGTTCCAGCTCAGCTGGATCGGGCCACGTCCGTAGTACGCCGCCTGCCCGGCCGGGCAGCCGTACGGCTGACCCCAGTCGCAGTAGTGCGGGTAGTTCGCCTCGTTGATCTCCTTGATGTAGACCAGTCCACCGGTCTCGTGGTTGACGTTGGCCAGGAAGGCGGCCGCCTCACGTTTCTTGGTGGTGTCGTCGCCGGTGTTGGCGAACCCCGGGTAGGCGCCGAGCGCGGCGACCAGTCCGGAGTAGGTGTAGAAGGGGTTCCGGCTCGGGAACATCTGGTTGAACTGCGCCTCGCTGACCGGGAAGGCCTGGACGCCGTCCGGTGCCTGTTCTCGCGCGTCGGCGGGTGCCGTCAGCACCATCGAGATCGCCGCTCCGAGCGCTACCAGGACCGGCAGCGCGCGCACGAATCGTGGAGTTTTCATGGTGGTACTCCTGTCCTCGACCGTGCCGGGTGGGGGCGGGGCACGGCCCGTTGGGGGCGGTGGGACAGGACCGAAGCTATAGGAAATCTCTCTCCATATCTATGGGTGATCGCCGAGTGACTCTCTGTGGCTACCGGTGGTTGCGCCGGAGCAGGTAGGTGTCCATGATCCAGCCCTTCCGCTCGCGCGCCTCGGCCCGCACCTTCTCGATCTCCCCGGCCACCTCGGACAACTTCCCGGCCACCAGCAACTCGTCCGGCGTCCCCAAGTAGGCACCCCAGTAGATGTCCGCGTCCTGATCCGTGTGCGCCGTGAACGCCGTCTGCGCGTCCAGCATCACCACGACGTCGTCCACCTCGTCGGGCCAGCTCTCCTTCAACCGCCGCCCGGTCGTCACCTGGATCGGCTTCCCCACCTGATTCAGCCCGACCCGATGCTTGGCTGCGAGCGCGGACACACTGCTGATCCCCGGAATCACCTCGACCCCGAACTCCAGCTCCCCCCGCTCCAGGAGGTCGTCGAGAATCGCCAGCGTGCTGTCGTACAGCGAGGGATCGCCCCATACGAGGAACGCCCCCACCTGATCGGGTCCGAGCTCCCGAGCGATCATCCCCGCACAAACATCCGCCCGCCGACGCCGCCAGTCGTCCACCGACTCCACGTACGCCGAACTGCTCCGATCCCGCTCCGGATCCCGCCCCACCACGACCTTCGCCCCCGGCGCGTACCGCTCGAGGATCTCGGTCCGCAGATCGACCAGCTCCTGCTTCACTTCCCCCTTGTCGAGCACGAAGAACACCTCGGCCCGCTCGATCGCCCGAACGCCCTGCACCGTCAGGTACTCCGGATCCCCGGCCCCGATCCCGATCACCAAGATCTCCATGACCGAGCAGCCTAGTTCCCGTTCCTCGCCACCCGGCCGGATCCCCACCCGCCTGCGCTCCGACTCCTCGACCCGCGGGGCCAGGGGGAGACCCTGGCGCACGGCACGGATGCCTGACTGCTAATTTAGAAGTAAGTACGCGACGCGAGGGGGAGACCAGTGCCAACGGCCGAGGAGATGCTCAGCACGCAGTCGGTCGTCACGCTGGGCCGGATCCTGTCCGAGCTGGCACCCGAGCTGACGTTCACCGCGCTCGACGCCGCGCCCGCGCAGCTCCATGACCTGGCGTTCAGCGACCGGGGCCGACTGGTCAGAGACGCCTTGCTGACGGATCTACCGGCAGGTTTCGCACCTGCCGACGAGCTGTTCCGAGCGGCGCTGGCGCGCCCGGACTTCACTGGCTGGATGATCTGGCCGGTCACGGAAGCAGTTGCCGTGCGGGCGACAGATGGTGACTTCGAGCGCGGGCTGGAGTTGCTTGCGCTGCTCACACCTCGGTTGACCGGTGAGTTCGCGCTGCGGACGTTTCTGGCGGCTGACCTGGGGCGCACGCTGGCGGTGGTCAGCACGTGGACGACTCACCCCGACGAGCATGTACGGCGGCTGGCCAGCGAGGGGACGCGGCCGCGGTTGCCGTGGGCCAAGCAGGTTCGGGCGATTCTCGCGGACCCCGTGGTCACTCGCGGCATCCTCGACGCGCTGCGCACCGACGAGTCGCAGTACGTCCGGCGGTCGGTGGCGAATCACCTGAACGATGTCAGCCGGGTGGATCGAGCCCTGGCGGTCGAGATCGCCACCGAATGGCTCGCGAAGCCCGAGGAGACGACACCTCAGCTCGTTCGGCACGCACTGCGCACGCTGATCAAGGCCGGCGACCCCGCGGCGCTCGCGCTGCTCGGGTACGGACCGCCGAAAGCGTTGAGCGTCGACGGGCCGGTGCTCTCCGTCGACGGCGTCGCCATCGGCGACACCCTCGACTTCAGCTTCGACGCGCGCAACGACGGGCCCGACGACGTCCGGCTCGCGATCGACTACGTCGTGCACCACGTGAAGGCGAACGGCACGCTCGCCCCGAAGGTGTTCAAGCTGACCACCCGCACCCTCGCGCCCGGCGAGTCCGTCACGCTCGCCAAGCGGCACTCGTTCAAGCCGATCTCCACCCGCCGGTACTACGCCGGCGAGCACGCGCTGGAGCTCCAGATCAACGGCCGTTCGTTCGGCCGCGCCACCTTCACCCTGAGCACGGAGGCCTGATGACCATCCCGACCCCGCCCGACCCGACCGTCGCCGAGACGGCCAAGCACCTGCCGCACGCGATCACGGCGTACCTGCGTGAGTCGCAGCCGGGCCGCAAGGCGAACTTCCACGACCTGCTGCCCGCGTTCGCCGACGACGCGACCGTGCTCGACGACGGCAACACCTACACCGGCCACGACGAGATCCGGCACTGGCGCGAGACCGCGGCGAGCGAGTTCACCTACACCCAGGAGCTCACCCACGCCGAGAAGCTCGACGACACGCACTGGGTTCTCACCCACCACCTGGAGGGCGACTTCCCCGGCGGCGAGGTCGACCTGATCTACCGCTTCACCCTCGAAGGCGACGTCATCACGTCGCTGGAGATCGCTCCCTGAGGAACGCGAGCAGGGCCTCGGCGGTCTCCGCCGGGGCCTCCTCCGGGAGGTAGTGGTCCGACGGCAGCCCGTTGCTCCGGACATCGGTCGCGTAGTTGCCCCAAGCAGCCAGTACGTCGTACGTGCGCCCGACGAAGCTGTCGCGGCCCCAGAGCGCGAGCACCGGGCAGCCGACCGGCGTCCCGTACGACGTGTCGTCGTGCACCAGGTCGATCGTTGCCGCGGCGCGGTAGTCCTCGCAGCTGGCGTGGATCGCCTCAGGTGACGAGAAGCACCGCACGTACTCCCGCATCGCCGCCGGATCGAACGCGGTTCCGCCGTGGTGACGCGCCTCCATCCGGGCCCGGATCCAGAACTCCGGGTCGCCGCCGATCAGCCGTTCCGGGATCCCGTTCCCGGCGGTCAGGAAGAACCAGTGGTAGTAGCCCTGGGCGAACTCCGCGTCGGCGTGCTCGAAGGTGTAGTGGGTCGGCACGATGTCGAGCACGGCGAGCCGTTCGACGGCATCAGGATGGTCCAGCGCCAGCCGATGCCCGACGCGACCACCACGGTCGTGACCGACCACCGCGAACCGCTCGAAGCCGAGCGACCGCATCACGAGCAGCTGGTCGCGAGCCATCGCCCGCTTGCTGTACGGCGCGTGGTCGGGAGCGCTGACAGGCTTCGCGCTGTCGCCGTACCCGCGCAGGTCGGCCGCGACAACGGTGTGCGAACGAGCGAGCACCGGCGCGACCTGGTGCCAGATCAGGTGCGTCTGCGGATAGCCGTGGAGCAGCAGCACCGGCGGCCCGCTCCCGCCGACCGCGCAGTTGATCTCGATGCCCTCGGCATCGATCCGTCGATAGGAGAACCCGTCGAGCTTCACCGCGTCCCCAGTTGGTCGAGCACAGCCTGGGTGAACGTGGTCGTCGTGGCCGTGCCGCCGAGGTCAGGCGTCCGGACCTCCCGAGCAGCCAGTACGCCGGCGATCGCGCTCTCCACCTCCGCGGCCGCCTCGACGTACCCGAGGTGGTCGAGCATCATCGCCGCCGTCCAGATCGCGCCGATCGGGTTCGCGATCCCGCGCCCGGCGATGTCCGGCGCCGAGCCGTGCACCGGCTCGAACATCGACGGGAACTCCCGGGGCGGGTTCAGGTTCGCGGCCGGCGCGATGCCGATGCCGCCGGCAACGGCCGCGGCGAGGTCGCTGAGGATGTCGCCGAACAGGTTCGAGGCAACGATCACGTCGAAGCGCGCCGGGTCGAGGACGAGTTTGGCGCTGAGGGCATCGATGTGCTCCTGGTCCCAGCGCACCGCCGGGTGCAGCGCGGTGCGCTCGGCAACGATCTCGTCCCAGAACGGCATCGTGTGCACGATCCCGTTCGACTTGGTTGCCGAGGTCAAACGACCGGTACGAGCAGCAGGCGACACCGACCCGAACGCACGCCGGCCCTCAGCCAGCGACAGCCCGTAGTCCACCAGCCGCGTCACCCCCGCCCGCGTGAACACCGCCTGCTGCACCGCCAGCTCGTCGGCGAACCCCCGCCCCATCCGCCCGCCGATCTCGCTGTACTCACCCTCCACGTTCTCCCGAACGACCACCAGATCCACCGCCCCCGCGGCAGCCCCACGCACCGGACTGTCCAACCCCTCGAACACCCGGATCGGCCGCAGATTCACGTACTGCTGGAACTGCCGCCGGATCGGGATCAGCAACCCCCACAGCGACACATGATCCGGTACGCCGGGCGCCCCCACCGCCCCGAGAAAGATCGCGTCGTGCCCCCGGATCAGGTCCAGCCCGTCCGCCGGCATCATCGCGCCCTCGTTCAGGTACCGCTCGCACGACCAGTCGAACTCGTCGTACGAGAAGTCCACCCCGTGCCGCCGCCCCACTGCCTCCAGCACCGCGAGCGCCGCCGGCACCACCTCACGGCCGATACCGTCCCCGGGAATGAGCGCGATCCGCTGAGTCGTCATGCCCCGATCACATCAGCCCCACCCACCCGAGTCCACGCCGCCCTCCCGGTGACGCACAGTAGTTCTCCCGAATCGGGAAGCAGACCCGTACGGCGGCTGTTGACTGTCTGGCAGACGGCAACAAAGAGGAGAGCTTCGATGGACATCGGTCTGCAGATTCCCGACTTCACCTGGCCCAACGGGCCCAGCGCACTCGGCCCGGAGCTCGCGGCGGTCGCCCGGACCGCCGACCAGGCCGGCTTCCGGTACCTGGCGTTGATGGACCACTTCTTCCAGATCGGCGGCGTCGGTCCCGCCGAGAACGACATGCTCGAGGCGTACACCGCGCTCGGGTTCCTGGCCGCGCACACCGAGCGCGCCAAGCTGCTGACGGTCATCACCGGCGTGCACTACCGCCAGCCGGGGCTGCTCGCGAAGGCGGTCACGACGCTAGACGTCCTGTCCGGCGGCCGCGCGATCCTCGGCCTCGGCGCGGGCTGGAACGAGGAGGAGTCCCGCGGGCTCGGCTTCCCCTTCCCGCCGCTGGCCGAGCGGTTCGAGCGACTCGAGGAGACGGTCAAGATCGTCCTCCGGATGTGGTCGGACGACGAGAGCGCGTTCGAGGGCAAGCACTACCAGGCGACCCGGCTGCTGAACTCGCCGCAGGCGCTCAGCAAGCCGCATCCGCCGCTGATGATCGGCGGCGGCGGTGAGCGGAAGACGCTCCGGCTCGTCGCGCAGTACGCCGACGCCTGCAACCTGTTCAACACCCCGGAGCTGGAGCACAAGCTCGACGTACTGCGGAAGCACTGCGAGACGGTCGGCCGCGACTACGACGAGATCACCAAGACCGTGTACCAGGCGCTGGACACCGGCGAGAAGGGCGAGAAGACGCAGCAGCTGATCGACGAACTCGGCAGGTTGCACGGCCTGGGCGTCGACGCCGCCCTCGGGTTCGTCCCGGAGGTGCAGAAGCTCGAGGGCTTGGAGCGCATCGGCGCCGACGTGATCCCAGTGGCCGCGGCCTTCTAACCGGCGATCACCGCCACTCCCATCCGTCCGCCGTCCACGTCCAGCGTGGTCGCGTGGATGAACCGGGCGTCGTCGCTGGCCAGGAACACGGCGGCCTGCGCGATGTCGGTGGGGCGGCCGATGTCACCACCCGGCGTACCGGTCATCATGCCGGCCGCCGGGTGGTCGGTCATCGTGTGCACGACGCCGGGCGAGATCGCGTTCACCCGTACGCCGGACGGCCCGAACTCCGCCGACCAGGCGCGGGTGAGCGTCTCCAGCGCCCCCTTCGAGGCCGCGTACGCCGTACCGCCGCTGACGCCGAGGCGGGCCACCCACGAGCCCAGGTTGACGATCGTGCCGCCGCCGGCGGCGGCCATCGCGGGCGCGATCGCCGCGGTCAGGAAGAACGGCGCCTTCACGTTCACCGCGTAGACGGTGTCGAACGCGGCCTCGTCGATGCTGGTCGTGCCGGTGCCGTCGAGCGCGCCGGCGTTGTTGACCAGGATGTCGATCCGGCCGCCCAGTACGGCGGTCGCCTGCTCCGCCAGCTGCTGGGCCGCGGCGGGCGAGCCGTCGAGGTCGGCGGCGACGAAGTCGGCCTTGCCGCCGGCGGCGCGGATCTCGGCGACGACCGCCTCACCGCGCTCGGCGTTGCGGCCGGTGACGACCACGTGCGCGCCCTCCGCGCCGTACGCGACCGCGATCGCGCGGCCGATGTTGCTGGTGGCCCCGGTGACCAGGGCGGTCTTGTCTGCCAGACGCATGGCAGCTGCTCCTTCGCTAGTGATTGGACTGATGGGTCCAAAGTAGCACGCCGATTGGACCCCTCGGTCCAGACGTCTGAACTGAGCGGTCCAGTACACTCGAAGCATGGAGGAGCGAGTGCTGACCGCGAAGGGCGCCGCGACCCGGCAGCGGATCGTCGACGGGGCCGCGCGGCTGATCCGCGAGCAGGGCGTGGTGAACGTCGGCCTGGACGACATCCGGGCCGCGACGGCGACCAGCAAGAGCCAGCTGTTCCACTACTTCCCCGACGGCAAGTCCGACCTGATGCTCGCGGTCGCGCGGCACGAGGCCGAGCAGGTGATCGCCGAGCAGATGCCGCAGCTCGGCGACCTGACCAGCTGGCGCAAGTGGCAGGCCTGGCGGCGCCGGGTTCTCAAGATGTACGACGAGCAGCGCGAAGGCTGCGCGCTGTCGGCGCTGGTCGGGCAGCTGGGGCTGGGCGACACGACGACCCGGCAGATCGTCGGCGACATGCTGGATCGCTGGCTGCAGTACCTGGTCGACGGCGTCGAAGCACTGCGCGCTTCCGGCGAGATCAGCGAAGCGGTCGATCCGGTCCGCAGCGCCACCGCGATCCTGACCGCGATCAACGGCGGCGCCACGATGCTGGTCGCGACCGACCGGATGAACTACCTGGAGACCGCGCTCACCGCGGCGATCGACGACCTGCGCCGGCCCGTCTAGCTCTTCTGCTCGCGCCACTCCCGCTCGAACGGCAGCCGCCAGGCCCGCGGAGCGATCAGCTGGTGGATCGCGTTCGGCCCCCAGGTGCCCGGCGCGTACGGCTTCACCGGCGGCGGGTCCTCGAGCAGCAGCGTCGAGTTCTCCCAGAGCGACTCGATGCCCTCGGCCGTCGTGAACAGCGTGTGATCGCCGCGCATCGCGTCCAGGATCAACCGCTCGTACGCCTCCAGTACGTCGGCCGCCGACTCGGTCTCCTGGGTCGAGAACTGCATCGACAGCTTCTCCAGCCGCATCCCCGGACCGGGCCGCTTGCCGTAGAACGACAGCGACACCCGCGACGAGTCGGCCAGGTCGAAGGTCAGGTGGTCCGGGCCCTGCGCCCCGACGCCGGAGCCGGCCGGGAACATCGTCTTCGGCGCCTCCTTGAACGCGATCGAGATGATCCGCATCCCCTCGGCCATCTTCTTGCCGGTCCGCAGGTAGAACGGCACGCCGGCCCAGCGCCAGTTGTCGATCCCGACCTTCATCGCGATGAACGTCTCGGTGTCGGAGTCCGGCGCCACCCCGGCCTCGGCGCGGTAGCCGCCGTACTGACCCCGGACGACGTCGGCCGGCTGGATCGGCAGCATCGACCGGAAGACCTTGTTCTTCTCCTCCGAGATGGCCCGCGGCTCCAGCGCCGTCGGCGGCTCCATCGCGACGAACGCGAGCACCTGCAGCACGTGCGTGACGACCATGTCCTTGAACGCGCCGGTCGGCTCGTAGAAGGTGGCCCGCTGGTCGAGCCCGAGCTCCTCGGGGATGTCGATCTGGATGTGGTCGATGAAGTTGCGGTTCCAGATCGGCTCGAACAGCCCGTTGGCGAACCGGAAGGCGAGGATGTTCTGCGCCGCCTCCTTGCCGAGGAAGTGGTCGATCCGGAAGATCTGCGCCTCGTCGAAGGTCTCGTGCACGAAGTCGTTCAGCTCGATCGCGCTGGCCAGGTCGTCACCGAACGGCTTCTCCATCACCACCCGGGCCCGGTCGACCAGGTCGGCGTCGCGCAGCATCTCGATCACCGAGTGCGCGGCCTTCGGCGGCACCGACAGGTAGTGCAGGCGGCAGGTGTCCGGGCCGAGCAGCGTCTCGGCCTCCTTCACCGCGGCGGCCAGCGCCGCCGGCCCGGCCGTGGTCGGCACGTAGCTGAGGCGGGTGGAGAACTGCTCCCACTCCTCCTCGGTGATCTTGTGCGTCCCGAAGGTGTCGATGGCCAGCCGCGCGCGGGCCCGGAACTCGTCGGTGGTCAGCTCCTCGGTCGCCGTCCCGATGATCCGGACGTCGGGCGCGAACCGGTTCTGCTGCAGGTAGGCCAGGCCCGGCAGCAGCTTGCGCTTGGCCAGGTCGCCGGTGGCCCCGAACAGCACGATCACGTGCGGCGCGAGCGGCTCCAGGTCCCGTCGCGACGGTCGCGCACCGGGCGCGGGGTAGGCGATCGTCTGAGTACGGGAGTCGGGCATCGGTCCTCCTACGGATGGCACACCACAAACGGATTCAGTGTAGGCACGCGGACCCTCCCGGCCTCGCAGTTCAGCCGATGTTCAGCAGGCCGTTTGCGTACCGTGTGTCCGGAACGACTTTCCCCGTTCGTCGGTGGGGTGGAGAGGAGTCCGGATGAAGTACTTGCTGATGATCTGTGGCGACGAGACGGCCGAGGAGCACGCGCAGGACGGGTGCGGCGGCTGGTCGGAGGAGATGGAGGAGCGCGGCGTGGTCCGCGGGGGTGCCGGGCTGCGACCGCCGCAGGAGGCGACGACGGTCCGGGTCCGGGACGACCAGCTGCTGCTGACCGACGGGCCGTTCGCGGAGACCAAGGAGCAGATCGGCGGGTTCGTGCTGATCGAGTGCGCGGACCTGGACGAGGCGATCGAGATCGCCGGCAAGCACCCGGCGGCGGCGTACGGGACGATCGAGATCCGCCCGGTGCTGGAGGGGCCGTTCGGGTGAGCGTCGCCGACCAGCTGGACCAGGTGTTCCGGGAGGAGTGGAGCCAGGTGCTGGCGACGCTGATCCGGGTCACCGGTGACTGGGAGGTGGCCGAGGAGTGCGTGCAGGAGGCGTTCGCGGCGGCGCTGCGGACCTGGCCGGAGGACGGCGTACCGGACAAGCCGGGAGCGTGGCTGACGACCACGGCCAGGCGCCGGGCGATCGACTGGATGCGGCGCGAGGCGGTCGGGGCGGCGAAGCTGCGGGAGGTGGCGGTGACCATGGACTGGCCGGAGGAGCCCGAGCACGACCTGCTGCGGCTGATGTTCACCTGCTGCCACCCGGCGCTGGCGATGGAGACGCGAGTAGCGCTGACGCTGCGCACGCTGGCCGGGCTGTCGACGGCGGAGATCGCGCGGGCCTTCCTGGTGGGGGAGGAGGCGATGTCGAAGCGGCTCACCCGCGCCAAGCAGAAGATCAAGCACGCGGGCATCCCGTACCGGGTGCCGCCGGACCACCTGCTGCCGGAGCGGACTCCCGCCGTACTGGCTGTGCTGTACCTGCTCTTCAACGAGGGGTACGGCGCTACCGCGGGAGCTGAGCTCGTACGCCGTGAGCTGGCGACCGAGGCGATCCGGCTGGCGCGGCTGCTGGTCCGGCTGATGCCCGACGAGCCGGAGGCGGGCGGGCTGCTGGCGCTGATGCTGCTGCACAACGCGCGGCGGGACACACGCTCGGCCGGCGGCGTACTGGTGACGCTGGAGGACCAGGACCGCAGCCGCTGGCACCTGGGCGAGATCACCGAGGGCACCGAGTTGCTGGACGCCGTACTGCGTCGCAGGCGTCCTGGGCCCTACCAGATCCAGGCAGCGATCGCCGCCTGCCATGCGGTTGCGCCGACTGCTGCTGACACCGACTGGCCGCAGATCGCTGCGCTCTACGGGCAGCTGAAGCAGACACCTGTCGTGGCACTCAACCGGGTTGTGGCCATCGGGATGGCGGACGGCCCGGCGATCGGCCTGCGGCTGCTGGACGAGCTGGAGGGTCTGGACGGCTACTACCTGCTGGCAGCGACCAGGGCCGACTTCCTGCGTCGGCTGGGCCGCTTCGAGGAGGCTGCCGCGGCCTACCGAGCCGCACTCGCTCTCACCAAGTCAGACGCTGAGCAGGCGTACCTGCAGCGCCGGCTCGACCAGGTGTCCGTTTAGCCGCGCGCCTGTTCGTCGGTAAGGCATGACCGACATCCAGAGCACCATCGCCGCCGAGCGCACCGACCTGGTCGCCGTACTCCGCAATCTCTCCGCTGCCGACTGGGACCGCCCGACCCTGTGCGAGGGCTGGCGGGTCCGCGAACTGGTGGCCCACATCGTCATGCCGTACCGCTACAGCACCCCGCGCTTCCTGCTCGAGATGCTGAAGAGCCGCGGCAACTTCAACCGCCTCGCCAACCGCCAGGCCGCCGACGACGCGGCCGCACTCACCGCCGAGGAACTGACCAAGACCCTCGAGGACAACATCCACCACCAGTGGAAACCCCCGGGCGGCGGCTACGAGGGCGCGCTGTCCCACGACGTCATCCACGGCCTCGACCTCACCGTTGCTCTAGGCATCGACCGCCACGTCCCCCTCGACCGCCTGGCCATCGTCCTGTCGGGAGCCGGCGAGAAGCAGCTCAAGTACTTCGGCGTCGACCTCACCGGCACCAGACTCCAGGCCACCGACCTCGACTGGAGCCTGGGCACCGGGGAGGTGGTCGAGGACACCGCCGAGAACCTGCTCCTGAGGATCAGCGGCCGGACCCCGGCGTGAGCCGGGAACATCCGCCGGGCCGGGCGGGTTGCTCCTGGTGTGCATGGTGAGTACAAGGTCCCGGGTGGCAAGCTCGTGGTGGCCGATCTCGAGGTTCTGGACGACACGGTTCTGAAGGCGCAGATCAGCGGCGACTTCTTTCTCGAACCCGACGACGCGCTGCAGCGGATCAACGACGCGCTGGCCGGTACGCCGGTCGACGCGCCGGCGGCTCAGGTCGCGGCGCGGGTGCGGGCGGTGCTCGGGGACGGCGTCGAGATGCTCGGGTTCTCGCCGGAGGCGGTCGCGGTCGCGGTACGGCGCGCGCTGACCGGCGCGACCGGCTGGCACGACCACGCCTGGGAGTTCGTGCACGACGTACCGCGCGAGCCCGCGCTGCAGATGGCGCTCGACGAGGTGCTCACCGAGCAGGTCGGGTCGGGGGAGCGGCCGCCGACGCTGCGGGTCTGGGAGTGGGCCTCGAACGCGGTCATCATCGGCAGCTTCCAGTCGCTGCGCAACGAGGTCGATCTCGACGGCGCGGCCGAGCACGACGTCACCGTCGTGCGCCGGATCAGCGGCGGCGGCGCGATGTTCGTCGAGCCGGGCAACACGATCACCTACTCGCTCTACGTCCCCGAGTCGCTGGTCTCCGGCCTGTCGTACGTCGAGTCGTACGCGTTCCTCGACGACTGGGTGCTCGGCGCGCTGAACGACCTCGGCATCGCGGCGACGTACCAGCCGATCAACGACATCACCTCGCCGGCCGGCAAGATCGCCGGCGCCGCGCAGAAGCGCTTCGCCGGTGGCGCGGTGCTGCACCACGTCACGATGGCCTACGACATGGACGCCGCGAAGATGGTCCAGGTGCTGCGGATCGGCCGCGAGAAGCTCTCCGACAAGGGCACCAAGAGCGCCGCCAAACGCGTCGACCCGCTGCGCAGCCAGACCGGCCTCGACCGCGCCGACGTGATCGACCGGATGGTCGCGTCCTTCCGCGGCCGCTACGGCCTGGCGCCCGGCGAGATCTCCGCGGCGACCGTCGCCGAGGCCGAGGAGCGGGTGGTCAGCAAGTTCGGCACCGAGGAATGGCTCAGGCAGGTTCCATAGGTACGGCGTACCCGCTGACCCGCACGCGGTTGTCGTCGACGCGTAGCTCCACAGTGATCCGGCTCGGCCGCCCGAGATCGTCTCCCTGACGGAGCTGGATGGTGGCGGGTGGGTGAGCGAGTCCGAGCTCCCGTAGGTAGGCCCCGAACGCGGCAGCCGCAGCGCCGGTCGCCGGGTCCTCGACGACGCCACCCACCGGGAACGGATCGCGCACGTGAAACACCGTGGGCGACTCCCGCCAGACCAGCTGCAGCGTCGTCAGGTCGCGCTCGAGCATGTACGCCCGCAGCCCGTCGAAGTCGTACTCCAGCGCAGCCAACCGCTCCCGCGTCGCCGCCGCGAGCACCAGATGCCGCGCACCCGCGTAGGCGACCCGCGGCGGCAGCGCAGCGTCCAGCTGGTCGCTCTGCCAGCCCAGCAGCTCCAGCACCTCGCTGACATCACCCGCTGCCTCGACGTACGGCTCCACGCTCGTCAGCGTCGCCCGCAGCCCGTCCGGGCCCTCCTCGATCAGCACAGGGACCGTTCCGGCTGGTGTGGCGAACGTCAGCTCACCAGGACCCACCCGCTCAGCCAGGGCGACAGCAGTAGCCACCGTCGCGTGCCCGCAGAACGGCACTTCGGCCTGCGGCGAGAAGTACCTGATCGGGATCGCGCCGTCGGCCGCGCTGCTCATCAGGAAGGCTGTCTCCGAGTACCCGACCTCCGCGGCGACCGCCAGCATCTCCGCATCACTCATCCCAGCAGCGTCGAGCACCACCCCCGCCGGGTTCCCACCCGCAGGATCGGTGCTGAAGGCCGTGTAGTGCAGCAGCGTCATAGCCCCATCCAACCAGCGACAGGCTGCGGTCATCAGGGGGTCACGTTCCGGACATGCGAGACCACACTCTGTTCCGGCCGCCGCAGACCCAGTGCGGTTGCTGAGGGCAACGTATGGATATCCGGGGACCGCTGCTCATGGTCGACGACGCCCGACCGGGAGCTGCCTGGGCTACCTGATCCTGCTCTCGGAGAGGCGGCCGGTGACGTGATCCTCGACCACTACGCGGAGATCCTGAAAACACGAAAGGCCCGGGTGTAGACCCAGGCCTTCGGTGGTGCCTTCTGCGCCCCCGGCAGGATTCGAACCTGCGCACCCGCCTCCGGAGGGCGGTGCTCTATCCCCTGAGCTACGGGGGCTCAGGAACGAGCAGAACAGTAGCAGGAGATCGCCCCAGATCCCGAATCGGGCACCCTCATGTGGGTCACCGGGATGACCCTGAACGGTCCCTGGCTGTTCCGCGCGGCGGGATCTCCCGTGGCGGGCCGGGCGTCATAGTGGTCGTAACGCCAACCCCGGAAAGGAAATCCGACCTCATGGCTTCCACCACTCTGGTCCGTCCGTCCCGCGGTCGCTGGATCGCCGGCGTCTGCGCCGGGCTCGCCCGCCGGTTCGGGACCACGCCGAACACGATGCGCCTGATCTTCGTGATCAGCTGCATCCTGCCCGGCCCGCAGTTCCTGATCTACCTCGTGCTCTGGGTCCTGATGCCCGCCGAGGACTGACCACCTGTCCGGTACGCCGGACGCCCGTGAAACCCTCCTGCCCATGAGAGCAGGCCGCCGGGTGATCGCTGCCGTCGTACTGGCGGCGCTGCCGGTGCTGGCGACCGGCTGCCAGGTCGGCCCGGCTCCGCCCGGCCCGGCCGAGACCCGGGAGGGTCCGCCGCCGTGGGACGCCCCGCGCGACGCGGTGTCGTACATCGACCAGGCCGGGATGGAACGGCTGCCGCTCGACTTCAGCGGCCCGATGCCGTACACGGTCAACCTCGCCCTGACCGTCGCCGGCAGCGCGGTGAAGATCCCGGCCGGGATCGGCGTCGACCGGGTCCGCGCGGAGCAGGCCGCGATCCACACCCACACCGACGACGGCCTGGTCTACGTCGAGGCGAAGACCAAGGCCGAGCGCCCGACGCTGAAGCAGTTCTTCGAGCTCTGGGGCGTCCGGTACGACGGCAAGTGCGTCGGCGACGTCTGCGGCACCGTCAAGGTCGAACTGAACGGCGAGCCCGTCGCGTGGGACACCAAACTGGTCCGGCAGAGCAGGATCCAGGTCACCGCGACACGATGAGTCCACCAGGTGGAACGCACCCTGGCAGGAAAGTGGCAGACTGCCGCCAGTGACCCGTCCACTACGCTTGGCTGACCTCATGCGAACCAGTACGCCCCTCGCTGTCACCGCACTGGCCGCCGCCGCCCTCACCGTCTGCCTGACCTCCTGCAGCGCCGACTCCGGCGCGGCCCCGTCCGGTACGCCGAGCTCGGCGCCGCCCGCCGACGAGCCCAGCACGTCGCCCACCCCCACGTCCCCACCGAAGCCCACCGGCCCCTACGCCAAGAACGGCTTCGACTACGACACCTGCAAAGACGGCACCTGCGAGATCTACGTCCGCACCGGCACCAGAGTCCCGATGAAACAAAGCGTCGCCGGCTTCGGCACCTTGGTCGTCAGCAAAGCCACCGCCAGCGGCGTCGACTTCGCCGGCACCGGGCCGGACACGGCAGGCAGCGTCGGCCAGCAACCGGGCTACCGCGCACGGATCGGCAAGCTAGACGTGGTCACAGTCACCGTCAACCAGCGCCACCCGGCAGGCAACGGCGTCGAAACGCTGGCAATCATGCGCCTCAGCCCAGCCTGAGCGCGGCGCGCCGTCGGGAGAAGGAGCTGCCGCATCCAGCCGTGCGGCAGCTACCGCGCTTCCCCGTTCCATCGGGCGGTGGTGAGGGCGGGCCTCGGCGGCTCGGTCAAGCAAGGAGCTGCCGCATTCAGCCGTGCGGCAGCTACCGCGCTTCCCCGTTCCATCGGGCGGTGGTTGCGGGCGGGCCTCGGCGGCGCGGTCAGGCAAGGAGCCGCCGCGTCCAGCCGTGCGGTAGTCACCGCTTCAACCGTTCCATCCGGCGGTCGGGGTGGGCGGGTCGCTGATGGCAGTTGGTACCTGCTGCCTCGCTCCACTTATGCCCGGACTCACCAGCCCGTCCGCCCCTGGCCATACCGGGGCGGGGAATGGATACCGACAGCGTCTTCGCACCCTAGGCAGGCCGGTCGTGCGGCGACACTCGTTCGAGCCAGCTGGAAAGGCGAACGTGCACCACCCACCAAGCAGCGAAATCTGGCGCGACACGCCGCGACACGCCGTCCGAAGGGCCGGTTCGCGGAGGTTGGAAGGTGGTGGGCGTTCGGCCAGGGCGCAGTGGCGGCCGGCTACTCCTCGTCGAGCCAGGCCCGGACGCTGTTGTCCTGCTCACCCAGCCGCGGCGGCGCGAGGTTGATCGCCTCGCACGCTGGGTCGGCGCAGGGCGTGGCGCTAGCCGCGCTGCATGCTGGGGTGCCGTCCCGTCCCGCGCCGGCCCGGCGTCCCACGCGGCAACCCCACTTGCGGCCCGGCTCGCTGCTTCACGCCCGCCAGCTCACCGCGCGTACCACGCCCAGAGCCGCAGCCCGCTAGCGCGGCGCCCGCCCACGCGACCACCAGCCGCCGACGCCCACCACTGACCAACCTCACGACACGCCGCGCCGAACCCCGCTGCACGCGGCGTGTCGCCGGCTTGGACAGTGGTGGGCGTCGCGTTCACCGACTTGGCGACGCCGACCACCCTGCTGGGTTGGGCGGGAGACGTGGTGGAGGCCCTGCGACCCGGTCAGGCAAGCCCGCGGCCTGCCTACCCTGGCCGCCGGATGGAACGGAGAGGCGCGGTGGCTGCCGTCGCCTTCGGAGGCGTCGGAGTGGCGTGGGCGTCGTGCGGCTGGATGGGTTAGCTCCGTGTCTGACCGCGCCGCCGAGGCTCGCCCAGCTCGGCGGGACAGCGCCCGGCGCCTAATGCGGCAGTCCGGCTCGCAGCGTCCTGGACAAGCTTGACTCCCGACCACTCCTGCCCGAACCCAGCTCAGCGCTCTCCGGCACCAGCGCCCCAGGCCCGTACGAGGAGTGCACCTGCGAACCGCCACCACCGGCCCGCCCACCCCCACCGCCGGACGGAACGGCTAGCCGCCGTGCCTGTCGCACGGCTGGATGCGGCAGCTCCTTTCTGCACACACCGCCGCGGCCCACCCGCCCCGCCACCCGACGGAACGGACACGCGCCGTGCCTGCTTCACAGCTAGATGCAGCGGCTCCCTCCCCCTCTGAACCCGATCGCCGGACACGCCTCGGCTCGCGCTCGGTTCCGGCCTGTGGATGGCGGGGGTGGAGGCGGGGACGCGGGCCATTAGGCTGAGCGGGTGACTCCGGAACAGCTCGCTGAGAAGATCCTGCAGGCCCTGACCGCGCTCGTCGACGACGGCACCATCACTGTCGACGGCGGGTTGCCGGGCGAGCTGAAGGTCGAGCGGCCCAAGAACCCCGAGCACGGGGACTATGCCACGAACGTCGCGATGCAGCTGGGTAAGCGTTCGGGGATGAATCCGCGTGCCTTCGCCGAGCTGCTGGCGGCCAAGCTGGGCGGTGACGACGCGATCACCGCGGTCGAGATCGCCGGCCCGGGGTTCATCAACATCCGGGTGGCGGCCGATGCCCAGGGCAAGATCGCGCAGTCGATCCTGGACGCCGGCTCGGCGTACGGGAGCAGCGACAGCCTGAAGGGTCAGGCGATCAACCTCGAGTTCATCTCCGCGAACCCGACCGGCCCGCTGCACCTGGGGCACACCCGCTGGGCCGCCGTCGGCGACGCGCTGGCGCGGGTGCTGACCAAGGCCGGCGCGGTGGTCACCCGTGAGTTCTACGTGAACGACCGCGGCGCCCAGATGGACAAGTTCGGCGCCTCGCTGCTCGCGGCCGCGACCGGTCAGCCGATCCCCGAGGACGGCTACCACGGCGAGTACATCGGCGAGCTGGCGCAGCGGATCGTCGCCGAGGTCCCCGGCATCCTGGAGGCCACCGACCCGGTCGTCGCGTTCCGTGAGGCCGGGTACGAGCGGCAGCTCAAGGAGCAGCAGGACCAGCTGGAGCACTTCCGCACCAAGTTCGACGTCTGGTACTCCGAGCGCAGCCTGCACGAGCAGGACGGTGTCGGGCACGCGATCGAGAAGCTCCGCGCCCAGGGCCACCTGTACGACGAGGACGGCGCGCTCTGGATGCGCACCACCGACTTCACCGACGACAAGGACCGGGTGCTGATCCGGTCCAACGGCGAGCCGACGTACTTCGCCTCGGACGCGGCGTACTACGTGAACAAGCGCGAGCGCGGGTTCGAGGTCGCGATCTACCTGCTCGGCGCCGACCACCACGGGTACGTGAACCGCCTGAAGGCGATCGCGGCCTGTGCCGGTGACGACCCGGAGCACAACATCGAGATCCTGATCGGCCAGCTGGTGAAGATCCTCAAGAACGGTGAGGAGATGAAGCTGTCGAAGCGGGCCGGCACGATCGTCACGCTCGCCGAGCTGGTCGAGGAGGGCGGCGTCGACCCGCTCCGCTACACGCTCTGCCGCTACCCGGTCGACTCGCCGCTGACGCTGGACATCGAGGAGATGACGCGTCAGGTCAGCGAGAACCCGGTGTACTACGTGCAGTACGCGCACGCCCGGCTGGCCTCGATCCTGCGCAACGCCGACGATCTGGGCGTCAAGCTGGACGAGTTCGACCCGGGTCTGCTCAGCCACGAGCGCGAGGGCGACCTGCTCCGCGCGCTGGCCGAGTTCCCGCGGATCGTCGCGACGGCGGCCGAGCTGCGCGAGCCGCACCGGATCGCCCGCTACCTGGAGGACACCGCGTCCGCCTTCCACAAGTTCTACGACAGCTGCCGGGTGCTCCCGCGCGGTGACGAGGAGGTGGAGCCGGTGCACAAGGCTCGCCTGACCCTGGTCTCGGCGACCAGGACCGTCCTGGCCAACGGGCTGGACCTGCTCGGCGTCAGCGCTCCGGAGCGGATGTGAGGGCGCACGAGGCGGGCACGCTGCACGCCGACATCGGGCACAAGGCGCCGCCGTGGCTGCGGGCGCCCCGCGACGTCAACGACCTGGTCCCGGCGCTCTGGTCCGGTACGGCGAAGAAGTCGGCCGAGGGTTCCCTGGTCGTCGGCGGCGTGGACCTGCGTGACCTGGTCGCCGAGCACGGCAGCCCGGCGTACGTGCTGGACGAGGACGACTTCCGCAGCCGGGCGCGCGCGTTCAGGACCGCGTTCAAGGACATGGACGTGTACTACGCGGGCAAGGCCTTCCTCTGTACGACGGTCGTGCGCTGGGTGATGGAGGAGGGGCTCAACCTCGACATCTGCAGCGGCGGCGAGCTGGCCGTCGCGTTGCGCGCCGGCGCTGACCCGAAGCGGCTGGGTTTCCACGGCAACAACAAGTCGGTGCCGGAGCTGACCCGCGCGCTGGAGGCCGGGGTCGGCCGGATCATCGTCGACTCGCTGTTCGAGATCGACCGGCTGATCGAGCTGGCCGCGGAGCGCGGCGTGGTCGCGCCGGTGATGGTCCGGGTCACCGCGGGCGTCGAGGCGCACACCCACGAGTACATCGCGACCGCGCACGAGGACCAGAAGTTCGGCTTCTCGATCACCTCCGGCGCGGCCTTCGAAGCCGTTGCCAAGGTCAACGAAGCGGCCGAGCTGCGGCTGCTCGGGCTGCACTCGCACATCGGCTCGCAGATCTTCGACACGGCCGGGTTCGAGCTGGCCGCGAAGCGGCTGATCGCCTTGCACGCAAGGGTTTCCGACGAGCTCGGCGTGGACATGCCCGAGCTCGACCTGGGCGGCGGTTTCGGGATCGCCTACACCACCCAGGACGACCCGGCAGACCCGGCGCAGCTGGCCACCGAGATGACCAAGATCGTCGAGCACGAGTGCCGGGCCTACCAGGTCGAGGCGCCGCGGATCTCGATCGAGCCCGGCCGCGCGATCGTCGGCCCGGCCGTCTGCACGGTGTACTCGGTCGGCACGGTCAAGGAGGTCACGCTCGACGCGGGCGCCTCCCGCACCTACGTCTCGGTCGACGGCGGGATGAGCGACAACATCCGCACCGCGCTGTACGACGCCGACTACTCCTGCACGCTCGTCAACCGGTACTCCGACGCCGCCCCGACGCTCGCGCGCGTGGTCGGCAAGCACTGCGAGTCCGGTGACATCGTCGTCAAGGACGAGTTCCTGCCCTCCGACGTCGGCCCCGGCGACCTGGTCGCCGTACCGGGCACCGGCGCGTACTGCCGCTCGATGGCGAGCAACTACAACCACGTTCCGCGGCCACCGGTGATCGCGGTCAAGGACGGTCAGACCCGCGTCGTCGTCCGGCGGGAGACCGAGGACGACCTGCTGCTGCTGGACATGGGAGCCGCCGAATGAGCCTGGACAAGAAGCCCCTGAAGGTCGCGCTGCTGGGCTGCGGCGTGGTCGGCACCGAGGTGGTCCGGATCCTGACCACGCGGGCCGACGACCTGGCCGCCCGGGTCGGCGCGCCGCTGGAGATCGCGGGCATCGCCGTACGGCGGGGTGGCCGCGAGCGCGACATCGCGGTCGACCCGTCGCTGATCACGACCGACGCACAGGCGCTGGTCAGCCGCGGCGACCTCGACCTCGTCATCGAGGTGATCGGGGGGCTGGAGCCGGCCCGCGGGCTGATCCTGACCGCGCTCGAGCACGGCGCCTCGGTCGTCACCGCGAACAAGGCGCTGCTCGCCGAGGACGGCCCGACGCTGTTCGCCGCCGCCGAGAAGTACGAGCGTGACCTGTACTTCGAGGCCGCCGTGGCCGGCGCGATCCCGATCCTGCGGCCGCTGCGCGAGTCGCTGGCCGGTGACGACGTGACCCGGGTGATGGGCATCGTCAACGGCACCACGAACTACATCCTCGACAAGATGGACTCCACCGGCGCCGGGTTCGACGAGGCGCTGACCGAGGCCCAGGAGCTCGGGTACGCCGAGGCCGACCCGACCGCCGACATCGAGGGTTTCGACGCCGCCGCGAAGGCGGCGCTGCTGGCCAGCCTCGCGTTCCACACCCGGGTCTCGATCGCGGACGTGCACCGCGAGGGCATCACCGACGTCTCCGCGACCGACATCGCCTCGGCCCGCGAGATGGGCTGCGTGGTGAAGTCGCTGGCGATCTGCGAGCTGGACGAGGTCACCGACTCGGTCAGCGCCCGGGTCTACCCGGCGATGATCCCGCAGAACCACCCGCTGGCCTCGGTCCGGGACGCGTACAACGCCGTTTTCGTGGAATCCAAAGCGGCCGGCCAGCTGATGTTCTATGGTCGTGGTGCCGGCGGCGCCCCGACGGCCAGTGCTGTCCTCGGGGATCTGGTGTCCGCCGCGCGCAACCGGCTCAAGGGAGTGCCGGGGGTCGGCGAGTCGTCGTACACCCAGCGAGCCGTGCGGCCGATGGGCGACGCGATGACCCGCTACCACGTGTCGCTGGACGTGGCCGACAAGGCCGGTGTGCTGGCGGCGGTGGCCCACGCGTTCTCCGAGCACGGTGTGTCGATCCAGACCGTCCGCCAGGAGGGCCGGGGCGGTGACGCACAGCTCGTCGTGGTCACCCACACCGCCACCGACGCCGCGCTCTCGGCCACCGTGGAGACCCTGCGCGACATGGACATCGTTCGTGAAGTCAGCAGTGTGATGCGGGTCGAAGGGGACTGATTCGGATGGCGCACCAGTGGCGAGGCGTGATCGAGGAATACCGCGACCGGTTGCCGGTCTCGACGGACACTCCGGTGGTCACGCTCGGCGAGGGCGGTACGCCGCTGGTGGCCGCGCAGTGGCTGTCCGAGCAGACCGGTTGCGAGGTCTGGCTCAAGGTCGAGGGCAACAACCCGACCGGCTCGTTCAAGGACCGCGGCATGACGGTCGCGATCTCGCTGGCCGCGCAGGCCGGTGACAAGGCGGTCGTCTGCGCCTCGACGGGCAACACCTCGGCGTCGGCCGCGGCGTACGCCGTCCGGGCCGGGCTGATCCCGCTGGTGCTGATCCCCGCCGGCCGGATCGCGCAGGGCAAGCTGGCGCAGGCGATCGTGCACGGCGCGCAGCTGGTGCAGGTCGACGGCGGCTTCGACGACTGCCTGCGGATCGTCCGCGAGCTCGGCAAGCACTACCCGGTCGCGCTGGTGAACTCGGTGAACCCGGTGCGCCTGGAGGGGCAGAAGACCGCGGCGTTCGAGGTCGTCGACGCGCTCGGTGACGCGCCGGACCTGCACGTGCTCCCGGTCGGGAACGCGGGCAACATCGCGGCGTACTGGAAGGGGTACGGCGAGTACGCCAAGGACAAGGTGTCGTCGCGGCGGCCGCGGATGTGGGGTTTCCAGGCCGAGGGCGCGGCGCCGATCGTGCGCGGCGCGATCGTCGAGAAGCCGGACACGCTGGCGACCGCGATCCGCGTCGGCAACCCGGCGTCGTGGACGCTGGCCGAGAACGCGCGTGACGAGTCGGGCGGTCTGATCGAGGCTGTCACCGACGACCAGATCCTCGCCGCGCAGCGTGAACTGGCTGCGCGCGAAGGTGTCTTCGTCGAGCCGGCGTCGGCTGCCGGTGTCGCCGGGCTGCTGAAGCTGAAGGCGGCCGGTCGAGTGGATGGCGGCCAGACGGTCGTCATCACCGTCACCGGCCACGGGTTGAAGGACATCGACACCGCGCTGTCGTCCGCTCCGCCGGCCGAGGCAGTCGTCACGCCCGCCGACACCGACGCGGTCGCTCGCGTTGCCGGACTGGTCTGAGTTGGAGTCCGTCCGGGTTCGCGTTCCCGCGACCAGTGCGAATCTCGGCCCTGGTTTCGATGCCTTCGGTCTCGCCCTCGGCCTGTACGACGAACTAACTGTTACTCCCGCCGACTCCGGTGTCGTGGTCGAGGTCACCGGCGCCGGTGCGGGGGAAGTCGCGCTCGACGAGTCGCATCTCGTGGTGCGCGCCGTGCGGGCCGGACTGTCGGCGCTGGGTGTTGAGGTGCCCGGGTTCGTGCTGCAGTGCACGAACCGGGTGCCGCACGGGCGCGGGCTCGGATCCTCCTCGGCGGCGATCGTCGGCGGGATCGCCGCGGCGTACGGACTGGCCGGGGTCGAGCTCGAGCGCGAGCACGTCGTCGCGCTGGCCAACGAGCTCGAAGGGCATCCGGACAACGTGGCGGCGGCCGCGTTGGGCGGGTTCACGACGGCCTGGGTCGACGGCGGCGTGGGGAAGGCCGTGCGGACGGATCCGGTCGCCGAACTGCGGGCGACGGTCTACGTGCCCGAGGTCAAGGTGCTCACGAAGCAGGCACGCGGCCTGCTGCCGGACGTCGTACCGCATGCGGACGCCGCGGCGAACGCCGGACGGGCCGCGCTGCTGGTGACGGCGATCACGTCGCAGCCGGGTTTGCTGATGACGGCGACCGAAGATCGCCTCCATCAGGAGTACCGCGAACCGGTGATGCCGGAGACGCTGGCGCTCGTGCACAAGCTGCGGGGGAGCCGTCTGGCCGCCGTCGTGAGCGGAGCCGGTCCTACCGTTCTGGTGCTGGATGCCCTTTCGGGCAAGGAGATCGCGGCCCTGCCGGTCGCGCCGGACGGCTGGACGCGGCACGACCTGGCGATCGATCCAGCCGGCGTACAGGTCTGGTCCGGGGTCGCGGACGGCGACAGTTCGCCGTGGGCGGAATGATCAGGACCGGACACGCGTTGTACCCCACGAGGCAGCAGAAGGACCCTGTGTGGTGCTAGTCTCGACTCACCCGATCCCCTCCAGGTGATCGGTGACTCTCGCCGCTTCCGGGCTGTGTTCCCGGCACCCAGGTGTCCGTGGCGATCTCCCAGTGAATGACCTGCGCCGCCTGCGCCGGAGAATTTCGGGGGACCGGATCCAGCGAGAACCTCTTGTACCCACGATGCCGTCCGCCGGCCGTGGGAGCTGATTCCGGGCGATGAGCCGGTCAGGACATCGTTCATCCGTGTGGGAAGGACCTCACGTGACAGAAACTGTTGAAGCCTCCAACGGCGCCACGGCGCCCGAAGCGAGCGCGAGCACGCGGCGCCGCAAGACCGGAGGCGGCCTCGAAGGCATGCTGCTCCCCGAGCTCAAGCAGCTCGCCGGGACGCTCGGCATCAAGGGCACCGGCGCGCTGCGCAAGGGCCAGCTGATCGAGGCGATCAAGGCCGCTCAGGGCGGTAGCTCGACCGGTGGCGCCAGCCGCGCCCGGTCGACGCAGCCGACCCTGGACGAGGCGGCTGTGGAGCCGGCGGTGGCGCGCAAGAGCGCGCCGGCCGAGGCTCCGGTGCGCGAGGGCGGCAGTCGCCGGGCCCGCGCCGCCGCGGCCGAGACGGCCGCCGAGCAGAACGGAGCGTCCGCTCCGAGTGTGACCGCCGAGGCGAAGAGCGCCGACGCGAAGAACGGCGCCGACCGCGCCGCTGACAGTGCCGACCGCGCGGACCGCGCCGGCCGGGCCGCCGACCGCGCCGCGGCGCAGACCGCCGCCGTACCGGCCGTGGCCGTCGAGAGCGCGCCGGTCGCTGACCGCGCCGCCGCGCAGAACGGGACCGCGCAGACCGGTGGGGACGACCGCGAGGGCCGGTCCGAGGACCGCAACCGCGAGGGTGGCCGGGAGCGCGGGCGCAACCGCGACAACCAGCAGAACCGTGAGGGTCAGCAGGCCCGCGACGGCCAGCAGGCTCGTGAGGGTCAGCGGGACGGTGGCCGTGACGGTCAGCAGAACCGCGACGGTGGCCGCGACCAGCGCAACCGCACCGACGGCCGGGGTGACACCCGCACCGACGGGCGCAACGACAACCGCGACAACCGGGACGGCCGGACCGACAGCCGCAACGACAGCCGCGCCGCCGACGACCAGGACGGCGACGGCCGCCGCCGGCGTCGCCGCGGTCGCGACCGGGACCGCAACCGCGACGACCGCCAGCCCACCGGTGGCCGCGACAACACCCGCAACCGCGGTCGCGGCGAGCGGTTCGACGCCGAGCCGACGATCAGCGAGGACGACGTCCTGGTGCCGGCCGCCGGCATCCTCGACGTACTCGACAACTACGCGTTCGTCCGGACCAGCGGCTACCTGCCGGGCCCGAACGACGTGTACGTCGCGCTGTCGATGGTGAAGCGCTACGGCCTGCGCAAGGGCGACGCGATCACCGGTGCGGTGAAGCAGCCGTCCGACGGTGAGCGCAAGGAGAAGTTCAACCCGCTGGTCCGGATCGACACCGTGAACGGGTCGGACCCGGAGATCGCCAAGCAGCGCCAGGACTTCAACAAGCTGACCCCGCTGTACGCGACCGAGCGGCTCCGGCTGGAGACCGAACCGGGCATCCTGACCACCCGGATCGTCGACATCGTCAGCCCGATCGGCAAGGGCCAGCGCGGCCTGATCGTGTCGCCGCCGAAGGCCGGCAAGACGATGGTGCTGCAGGCGCTGGCCAACGCGATCACCACGAACAACCCCGAAGTGCACCTGATGGTGGTTCTCGTCGACGAGCGCCCCGAAGAGGTCACCGACATGCAGCGCACGGTCAAGGGTGAGGTCATCGCCTCCACCTTCGACCGCCCGGCCGACGACCACACCACGGTCGCGGAGCTGGCGATCGAGCGCGCCAAGCGCCTGGTCGAGCTCGGCCACGACGTGGTCGTGCTGCTCGACTCGATCACCCGGCTCGGTCGCGCGTACAACATCGCGGCCCCGGCCAGCGGCCGGATCCTGTCCGGTGGCGTCGACTCCTCGGCGCTCTACCCGCCGAAGCGGTTCTTCGGCGCGGCCCGCAACATCGAGGACGGCGGTTCGCTGACGATCCTGGCCACGGCCCTGATCGAGACCGGCTCCAAAATGGACGAGGTCATCTTCGAGGAGTTCAAGGGCACCGGCAACATGGAGCTCCGGCTGCGCCGCGAGTTCGCCGACCGCCGGATCTTCCCCGCCATCGACGTCGTCGCCTCCGGCACCCGCCGCGAGGAACTGCTGATGAGCAAGGACGAGACCCAGGTCGTCTGGAAACTCCGCCGGGTCCTGTCGGCCCTGGACGGCCAGGCCGCCCTGGAACTCCTGATCGGCAAGCTCAAGGAGAGCAAGTCGAACATCGAGTTCCTCCTCCAGGTCAACAAGACCACCCCCAGCACCGGCAACGGCCGCACCACCGACGACGGCAACTGAAAGCCGGAATTTTACTTTCAGCGCCGCCGTTTGGCAGACTTGCTGGTTGGTTCCGGTTCACGTGAGCATCCGCTGACGACCCGGGGCACCTGAAACCTAGGAGATTCATGAAGAGCGACATCCACCCGACCTACGTCGACACCACGGTGACCTGCACCTGTGGCGCGACCTTCCAGACGCGGTCGACGGCCGAGTCGGGTTCGATCCACGCCGACGTGTGCTCGCAGTGCCACCCGTTCTACACGGGCAAGCAGAAGATCCTCGACACCGGCGGCCGGGTCGCCCGCTTCGAGAAGCGGTACGCGAAGAAGTAGCTTTTCCACCGCGCGCCGGTCCGCAGATTCCTTTCGAGGGGTCCGCGGACCGGCGCGCGGTTTGTGTTGTGCCCACGATCTGGAAGGAGTGACCGATGTTCGAAGCGGTGCAGACGCTCAAGGCGGAGTACGCCGAGCTGGAGCGGCAGATGTCGGACCCCGAGCTGCACTCCGACCAGGCCAACGCCCGGCGGGTCGGCAAGCGGTACGCCGCGCTGGCGCCGGTCGTCCGCGCGTACGACGAGTGGCTGCAGACCGCCGACGACATCGAGGCGGCCAAGGAGCTGGCGAGCGAGGATCCGGCGTTCGCCGACGAGGCGACCAAGCTGGAGGCCCGCCGCGAGGAGCTGACCGAGAAGCTCCGGATGCTGCTCGTCCCGCGCGACCCGAGCGACGACAAGGACGCGATCCTCGAGATCAAGGCCGGTGAGGGCGGCGACGAGTCGGCGCTGTTCGCCGGCGACCTGCTGAAGATGTACCTCAAGTACGCCGAGCAGCAGAACTGGAAGACCGAGGTGCTGGACTCGGCCGAGTCCGATCTCGGCGGGTACAAGTCGATCACCGTCGCGGTGAAGGCCAAGGGCACTCCCGAGCCGGGCGAGGCGCCGTACGCGAAGCTCAAGTTCGAGGGCGGCGTGCACCGGGTCCAGCGGGTGCCGGTGACCGAGTCGCAGGGCCGGATCCACACCAGCGCGGCCGGTGTCCTGGTGCTGCCGGAGGCCGAGGACGTCGACGTCGAGATCGACCAGAACGACCTGCGGATCGACGTGTTCCGCTCGTCCGGTCCCGGTGGCCAGAGCGTCAACACGACCGACTCGGCGGTGCGGATCACCCACCTGCCGACCGGCATCGTGGTCTCGATGCAGAACGAGAAGTCCCAGCTGCAGAACCGCGAGCAGGCGATGCGCGTACTGCGCTCCCGGCTGCTCGCCGCCGCGCAGGAGGCCGCCGACCAGGAGGCCTCGGACGCGCGCCGTTCGCAGATCCGGACGGTCGACCGCTCCGAGCGGGTCCGCACCTACAACTTCCCGGAGAACCGGTTCTCCGACCACCGCGTCGGCTACAAGGCGCACAACCTCGACCAGGTTCTCGGCGGCGAGCTGGCGCCGGTGATCCAGGCGCTCACCGACGCCGACATGGCCGCCCGGCTGGACGCCGTCGAGACCCACCAGTGAACACTCGCCAGCTGATCGCTGCTGCCACCGAGCGGCTTGCTGAGGCAGGGGTCGCTTCACCCGAGTACGACGCTGCCGAACTGCTCTCCTTCGTCGCTGGCGTCTCCCGGCTCCAGCTGGGCCTGGCTGACCTCCGCGACGACCAGCTCAAGCAGTACGACGTACTGGTCGACCGCCGCGCCCAGCGCGAGCCGCTGCAGCACCTGACCGGTACGGCGGCCTTCCGCTACCGGGAGCTCGCTGTCGGCCCAGGGGTCTTCGTGCCGCGGCCGGAGACCGAGGTGCTGGTCGGCTGGATGCTGGACCGGCTCAAGGACGTCGAGGCGCCGCTGGTCGTCGACCTGTGCAGCGGCTCGGGGGCGATCGCCGGAGCGGTCGCGACCGAGCGCCCGGACAGCACGGTCCACGCCGTCGAGCTGTCGGCGGACGCGGTCGTCTGGGCCCGCCGCAACCTCGCCGGGACCGGCGCCACGCTGCACGAGGGCGACATCGACGGCTGCCTGCCCGAACTGGACGGGCTGGTCGATGCGGTGATCGCCAACCCGCCGTACATCCCGCTGACCGCGTGGGAGTCGGTCACGGCCGAGGTCCGCGACCACGACCCGGCGCTCGCGCTGTGGTCGGGCGACGACGGCCTGGACGAGATCAAGGTGGTTGCGGCCACCGCGGCCCGGCTGCTCAAGCCCGGCGGCTGGTTCGGCTGCGAGCACGCCGACGTCCAGGGCGAGTCGGCCCCGGCGATCTTCGCCGCGACCGGCCAGTTCACCGAGGTCCGCGACCAGCTAGACCTGGCCGGCCGCCACCGCTTCGCGACCGGCCGCCGGGTCTGAGCGCAGCGCGCCGACCATGAAGCCCGGCACGCGACCTCACTCGTAGACCACGAACTCCGGTCGGGGCTTCAGCGCCATCACCTGCGCAGGGGTCATCAGCGGTCCGTGCCGGGTGTCTTCCTCGTAGAAGAGTTTGAAGCCCGCGTGCACCCCCGGCGCCATCGTCGGCGTCAGTTTGCGCCAGGTCGACTCCTTGTCGGTTCGGTGGCCGATCCCGTCGACCGACTTGATCGTCACCACCCCCGGCTGCTGCTTGAACGCCTTCTCGTTGCTCAGGATCCGCGACGAGAGCTGGTGGAAGACGAAGACCTTCTCCGGCAGATCTCTAGCCTTCACCAGGCCCGACAGGTACGTCGCGATCGAGGTCAGCTCGGCGCCCGTCGTCCGGCCGAAGACGCGGCCCGGCACCTGGCCAGGCCCGACCGCCCACTCCGGGTCGAACGACAGCCCGACGTCAGGCTCCTTGAGCCACTTCTCCAGCCGCTTGACCTCGGTCAGCGAGTCCGCACGGCCGGGCTGCACGTCGAGCAGGAGCAGCATCTTGTGCTTGCGCGCGGTGTCCAGGTACGGCTGGATCTTGGCGTCGCTCAGCCGGCTGCGGTACTTGTTGTCCGGTCCGGCGTGCCCGTTGGCGATGACGACGATCAGCTCCATCACCGGCAGCGGCGTGCGCCCTCCGGCGTACGCCGTCGCGAGTTTCTCCAGCTGGGCGGCCTTGGCGTCGATGTTCTTGTCGAGCGGGCCGAGCGCGGGGGAGCCGGGCAGGCCGACGTACCCGACGAGCTGGTGCTTGGGGAAGATCGTGCGGCCGCCGCGCGGCAGGTCGCCTTCGGCGGCGGGTGGAGCGGGTGGCTCACCGGTCGGTGCGGTTCTCGGAGTGGTCGCCGGAGGCTTGCTCGGCGTCGGGCCGGCGTCGGCGGGATCGTCGCTGCAGCCGGTGAGGAGGCCGAGCAGGATCGCCGTCGCGCTCAGGACGGGTAGCTTGCGCACCGGTCAAGGGAACCACGCGAGACCGACAGGACAAGGGCCCGGCGTGTCTGCGGCGCCGAAGTGTCATCATGGCTTCACTTTCTGTGACCTTCGCCGCCTTCGAGGAGCACGCGATGCCCGTCCTGATCGAGCTGGTGCTGGCCGCCGCGCTCACCGTCGGCAGCCCGGTCGCGCCCGACGAGCAGTTCCCCGGCAGGGCTCCCCAAGGCGAGGCGACCCCGCTGAAGGCCGCGGTCGCCGCGGCGACCGTCGCGGCCAACCCGATCGTCTGCGAGGGCGACGGCAAGGCGGGCAAGCGCGTCCAGGTCCTGTACGCGCGGGAGAAGCAGCAGGTGTCGCGACTCGCGCTGTTCCTGCCGTCGTTCCGGGCCTGGTCGCACGAGATCGACGCGTCGTACAACGACAGTGCCGCGCAGACCGGAGCCAGCCGCCACGTCCGCTTCGTCACGGAGACAGCCGGCGGCGCCTGCAGGATCGCCGTACAGGAGGTGGTCCTGCCGACCGGCGGCCTGGACACCTGGGACTCGATGGTCGCCGCGCTGCAGAGCGCCGGGCACAAGGACGCCAACCGCAAGTACCTGGTCTTCGCCGACGCCAAGAAGATCTGCGGCGTCGGCACCCTGTACGGCGACGACCGGCCCGGCCTGGACAACGCCAACAACCGCAACACCGGTTACGCGCGCGTCGACGCGTCAGCGAACTGCTGGGGCTTCAACGCCGCCGCCCACGAGCTCGGCCACACCTTCGGCGCGGTCCAGAGCTCCGCACCGCACTACAACGGCCACTGCAGCGACGAGTGGGACCTGATGTGCTACGGCTCCGGTACGACGGTCGTCTGCCCCGAGAAGGACAGCGACCGTCTCCTGGACTGCAACAAGGACGACTACTTCAACACCGCCCCAGCTCCCGGCAGCTACCTGGCGACCCACTGGAACGTCGCCAACAGCGACTGGCTGATCAAGAGCGCCGTACCGGACGCCCGGCCGGGTCCACGCCACGGCCAGGTCTACGAGTTCGCCAACGAGGCTGGTGCGCTCGGTGTCGCCTCCGCTGACGACCTGGCCTACGTCACGAACCAGCCGGCGACCGGAGCGACCAGCCAGCAGTGGCGCTTCCAGTACGCGACCGGCTGGCAGCTGCAGAACGTCAGCAGCGGCAAGTGCGCCGACAGCGCCTTCAGCGGCACCGCACCGGGCACGCAGGTCCTGCAGTACCCCTGCAAGGGCCAGGACGGCATGCGCTGGACGCTGCACCCGCTGGGCAACGACCTGTACGGCGTACTGAACACGCTCACCGGCCTCGCCATAACTGATGCCGGAGGCAACCAACGCGTCACCCAGCAGCCGTTCACCGGAGCTGCCGACCAGCGCTGGCAGCTCCGCAAGGTCAGCGACTGACCGTCGTCCAGGTGACCGGCAGGTGCTCCGGCGCGTGCATGATCGAGCCCTGCTTCCACTGCAGCTCCGGCTCCGGTACGGCGAGCGCCAGGTCGGGGAAGCGGCGCAGCGCGGACTCCAGGCCGACCCGCATCTCGAGCCGGCCCAGCTGGGCGCCGATGCAGTGGTGCATCCCGTGGCCGAACCCGAGGTGCGGGTTGACCTGCCGGCTGATGTCCAGCGCGTCGGGGTTGTCGAAGACCTTCGGGTCACGGTTGGCCGCGGCGGAGTCGATGAAGACGCACTCACCGGTCTTGACCGTCACCCCACCGAGCTCGACGTCCTCCAGCGCCATCCGCGCCGCGGGGATCACGGTGGCGTCGACGAACGGCGCGTACCGCATCATCTCGTCGACCGCGGCGGCCGTCAGGTCGTAGTCGGCGCGCAGCTTCGCCTGCTGCTCGGGGTGGGTGAGCATCAGGTAGAAGAGGTTCGCGAACTGGCTGGCGGTGGTCTCGTAGCCCGCGACCAGCAGCGCGACGCCGTACCCGATCACCTCCTCGGTCGACAGCAGCCCCTCCTGCTCGGACTGCACGAGCACGGACAGGAAGTCCTCGCCGGTCTTGCCACGGCGCTGCCCGGCCAGCTCGCCGATGTAGGCCCGTAGGTTGCTCCAGGCATCGATCTCGTCCGCGGGATCGATGCCGACGGCCATCGTGGTGTCGGCCCACTGCTGGAACGTCGACCGGTTCTCGAACGGCACGTCGAGCAGCTGACACATCACGCCGATCGACAGCGGCAGCGAGAAGTCGTTCACGATGTCCGCGGGCGGGCCGGTCTCGATCATCCTCGCCAGCAGGTCGTCGACGGTCTCCTGGACGAACGGCTCCAGCGCCGCGATCCGCCGGGCGCTGAACGCCTTCCCGCCGAGCCTGCGCAGCCGGGTGTGGTCCGGCGGGTCCATGCTGAGCAGGTTGCCGGCGTCGGCTTCGCCGTAGTCCACCCACTCCGCCTGCAGCCGGGGCACGTCCTTGGAGCTGAGCAGCTGCGCCCGGCTGAACCGCGGGTCCGACAGCACCGCCCGTACGTCAGCATGCCGGCGCGCCATCCACCCGTCGGGACCGTGCGGCAGCCGGACCCGGACCAGCGGCTCGCCGTCGGCGAGACCGGTCCGGTCCGCGGGGACGTTCAGGCGGTCGTACCGACCACCGTCGAACGGCAGCGCTACGGGTTGCTGGGGGTTGTCCATGGGCCGGCTCCTCGCCATCGCCGTGATCGGGTCGCGTGCTGTCCACCTCGGATCCAGTGAAGGTGGACAGCGCCGCGGCCACACGGCGATGACGAGTTGTCGCCACGGCTCACTGCTGCCGTACGGCGTACCCGTCGATCTCGGCCAGCAGGGCGTCCTTGACCGGCTGCTCGGCGAAGGAGACCTCGACGGCGGTCCGGGCCAGGTCGGCCGCACCGGCCTCGTCGAGCCCGAGCAGCTCGGTGGCGACGCCGTACTCGGTGACCAGGTCGGTGCCGAACATCGGCGGGTCGTCGGAGTTGATCGTGACCACCAGACCGGCCTCGACCATCGCCGGCAGCGGGTGCTCGGCCAGCGTCCGGACCGCCTGGGTGGCCAGGTTCGAGGTCGGACTGACCTCGAGCGGGATCCGGTGCTCGGCCAGGTACGCGACCAGCTCCGGGTCCTGCATCGCCGACGTGCCGTGACCGATCCGCTCGGCCTTCAGGTCGCGGATCGCGTCCCAGATGGTCTGCGGGCCGGTCGTCTCACCGGCGTGTGGGACGCTGTGCAGCCCCGCCGCGCGGGCCTGCTCGAAGTACGGCGCGAACTGCGGCCGCGGCACCCCGATCTCCGGGCCGCCCAGGCCGAACGCGACCAGTCCGTCGGGCCGGACCTTGGTGGCGATCCGCAGCGTCTCCTCGGCGGCCGGCAGGCCCGCCTCGCCGGGGATGTCGAAGATCCAGCGCAGCGTCACGCCGAGCTCTTTCTCGGCCGCCGTCCGGGCGTCCTCGATCGCCTCGCAGAACGCCTCGGCGGCGATCCCGCGGATCACCGACGTGTACGGCGTGACGGTCAGCTCGGAGTAGCGGATGTTCTGCGCCGCCATCTCGCGGGCGATCTCGTAGGTGAGCAGCCGGACGTCGTCCGGGGTGGTGATCAGGTCCACGACGGTCAGGTAGACCTCGATGAACTTCGCGAAATCGGTGAAGGTGAAGTACTCGGCCAGCGCGGCCGGGTCGGCCGGCACCGGCGACCCGGGGTGCCGGGCGGCCAGCTCGGCGACGATCCGCGGCGACGCGGACCCGACGTGGTGGACGTGCAGCTCGGCCTTCGGCAGGCCGGTGAGGAAGTCGCGGGACACAGTCATGGCCGGGATCCTCGCAGGAAAGCAGGCGGACCGGCTGCATTCCTGACAGCCGATTGTCAGCTCCACGCTGCAGCCGGGCCGAGTTCCTGACAGCGGCCTGTCAGCGTTGACCCGATGACGGGGTTTCACCAGGACAGTGGCACGATTCACTGCGTGAGCGAGCGCTTTGACTTCACCGGAGACGAACTGGCGCCGGCCTACCGCGCCGCCGTGGACGCGATCGAGGCCGGTGACCTGGTCGTGCTGCCGACCGACACCGTGTACGGCCTGGCCGCCGACGCCTTCAAGGCCGACGCCGTGCAGCGGCTGCTGGACGCCAAGGGCCGTGGCCGGGACATGCCGCCGCCGGTGCTGATCTCGGTGGTCGAGTCGCTGGACGCGCTCGCGACCGACGTACCGGACGACGGCCGGAAGCTCTGCGAGGAGTTCTGGCCCGGGCCGCTGACCGTGATCTGCCACGCGCAGGGCTCGCTGATGTGGGACCTCGGCGACACCCAGGGCACGGTCGCGCTGCGGGTGCCCGACCACGAGAACACGCGTGAGCTGCTGTCCCGGACCGGGCCGCTCGCGGTCAGCTCGGCCAACCTCAGCGGCCAGGCGGCCGCCCTCGACGTGTACGACGCCGAGGCGCAGCTGGGGGAGTCGGTCGCGGTCTACCTGGACGGCGGCGAGGTGACCGGCGGGCAGCCGTCGACGATCGTCGACCTGACCGGGGACGTGCCGCACGTCGTACGGATCGGTGCGCTGTCGATGGTGGACATCCGCAAGGTCGTCCCGGAGGCGACCACCGATCTGGAGCCCAAGCCGGCCGACGTCCAGGACGAGCCCGCCGGCACTGCGCCGGCCAACGACAAGCCAACCGATCAGCCCACGTCGGCGTCCAACGAGGAGCCGGGCAAGCCGGCCGACTCGAAGGCACCTGATGTGAGGCCTGCGGACTAGTGCGCGCGTACCTGCTCGTCTTCTTCGTGGCGATGGCCACGACCTTTCTGCTGACCGGGCTGGCCCGCAAGATCGCGCTGCGCTACGGCGCGGTCGCGAAGGTCCGGGCGCGTGACGTGCACAAGGTGCCGATCCCGTACTTCGGCGGCGTCTCCATCCTCGGTGGCCTGATCGCCGGGTACCTGGTCGCCTCCAGCATGCCGTTCCTCGGCGACAGCCTGCAGGTCGCGCACGACGCGCGCGCGATCCTGATCGGCGGCATCGTGATCTGCGCGGTCGGCGTGATCGACGACCTGTACGAGCTGGACCCGATCACCAAGCTGGCCGGGATGGTGCTCGCGGTCGGCGTGATGATCGTCCAGGGCATCCAGCTGTACTGGCTGCCGCTGCCCGGTGGCATCTTGTCGCCGCCACCGGCTCAGCTCGCCGTCGTCACCGCCGGCATCCTGCTGGTCTCCTGCAACGCGGTGAACTTCGTCGACGGCCTGGACGGCCTGGCCGCCGGCGTCACGACGATCGGCGCGATCGCGTTCTTCACCTACTCGTACCTGCTGAACGTCGAGCAGAACCTCGACCGGGCCACCACCTCGACCCTGATCACGGTCGCGCTGGCCGGCGCCTGCCTGGGCTTCCTGCCGCACAACTTCTTCCCAGCCAGGGTTTTCATGGGCGACTCCGGCTCGCTGCTGATCGGCCTGATGCTCGCCGCGTCGACGATCAGCCTGACCGGCCAGATGGACCCGAACGCCGTCCCGTACGAGGTCGGCGGCTCGAGCCTGCTCCCCGCGCTGCTCCCGCTGGTCCTGCCGATCGCGGTCCTGGCGATCCCCGCGCTCGACCTGACGATGGCCTACGTACGCCGTACGAAGGCCGGCCGCTCACCCTTCGCCGCCGACAAGCTCCACCTCCACCACCGCCTCATGCAACGCGGCCACAGCCACCGCCGCGCGGTCCTGCTGATGTACCTGTGGACGGCCCTGATCGCCTTCGGCGTGGTCGTCCTGGGCCTGCTGCTGGACTGGTGGACGGTGCTGATCGTGCTGGCCGCGACGGTCACCGCGATCGTCCTGACCACCGGCCTCCCGAGGCGTACCGGCCGCAAGCTCGCGAAGGTTTGACGAACCGGCGGTCAGCACAAGGCGACCGCCGGCCGCGGCTGTCAGCAGGCGACGCCGTAGATCCGGATCCCCTGCCCGAAGAAGGTCGTCGAGTAGGCGTCTTCCTGGGTCTTGTTGCCCCCGATCTCGATCAGCGGGTCACCGATGTACTTCTGCTCGACCCGGTAGCACTGCAGGCTGATGCAGCTGTTCTTCGCGGTCACGTAGCGCAGGCCGCCGGCGTTGCGCCAGGACACCAGGTTCACGCACGCGTTGAGTTTGGTGACCTCGACGGTCCCGCCGGTGGTGTCCGTGACGGCCTGGGCAGAGGTCGTGAAACCCACCGCCAGCAGGGCGCAGGCGGTGAGCGATACGGCGGAGCGCTGCAACATCTTCATGGCTTTCTCCTTGCTCGAACCAGTGATGCTGCATGTCTAGGCCGCTACCCTCAGTGAGAACAGATACAACTAGTGCAACACCCATACAAACGCTTGAATTGCAGCAAGTTGCAAGTGGCCTCGAGCCCGGTGGGGGACCAGACCAGTGGCCGCTGTGGGCTACCGATAGGGTGTGGTCGTACAGCGGCAGTGGACTCGTTTTGCTGACGGTGCAGACTTTGTGCTAGTTTTCACAAGCACCACCGAAGGCAAGCGTCACCCCTGACCCCGCCCACCCGACGACCGCGGGCAAGAATCCCGGTCGCCAGCAGGACGGAACCACCAGATGGCTCCCCATCGAAGCACCGACGAACCCGCCGGCCAGGCCACTCGGCACCCGGCGCTGGCGATGCTGCGCGGCGCTTTGGTCGCCGGCGTGGTGGTCGGCCTGAACGCCGCCGCGGTCGCCGCGGTCGCGGCCGGTCTCAAGGGCCTGCTGGGTGCACTGCTGGGCTTGCTGATCGTGGTTGTCTTCTCCGGCGCGGGACTGCTTGCGCTGCACCTGTCCCGGCGCACGAGCCCGACCGCCCAGCTGGGCATCGCGATGGCCAGCTACACCGGCCGGATCGCGATCTTCGGCGGTCTGCTCGCGCTGGCCCTGAACTCCGAAAGCCTTGCCGAGAACGTCAATCTGACCGCGCTGGGCATCAGCGCGATGGTCGTCGTGATGGGCTGGATGGCCGGCGAGATCTGGGCCTGGTCGCGGCTGCGGGTCCCGATCTACGACCTGGACAAGGAGTCGGTCGCGTGAGCACTGTGCGTAGTGCTCCGGCAAGCCGTTTCCCAACCGTGACAACTTGTGTGTCGCACAGCACTGGTACCGATGTGACCGCGCGTGTCGCCGACTGGTACCTTTCGGGTGCCGATGAGCCAGCAAAGCGATCCGAAGCCGACACCCGACACCTCGGGCGACGGCTGGCGGGTCCTGTCCTACCTGATCGGCGGTGTCCTGGTGTACGGGGGCATCGGCTTCGGGCTGGATCGCTGGCTGGGCACCCAGTTCCTGCTTCCGGTGGGCATCGTCCTCGGAGCCGGACTCACGATTCTGATGTTGCACTTCCGGTACGGGCGCTCCTGAGCTCTACCGGGTCTGACGTTGTTGACCGCCTTGCCCTGAGCCGCCCTGCCCCAAGCCCGATGGCGAACGACTTGAGCACGACGCGAGAGGAGACCCGGTGATTGCCGGCGTTTCGACCGAGTTCATCCCACCCGGTCCACAAAGCTTCGAGACCCCGCCGATCTTCGACGGAGTCGAGTGGTTCACCAAGCCGATCCTGGTCGCCGCGCTGTCGGTGATCGTGATCATCTGGTTCTTCTGGGGTGCGTCCCGCAAGGCGGCGATCGTGCCGAGCAAACTGCAGTTCGCCGGTGAGCTCGGATACAACTTCGTGCGGAACTCGATCGCCCGTGACGCGATCGGCAGCGCCGAGCACATGAAGTACGTGCCGTACCTGTGCGGCCTGTTCTTCTTCATCCTGCTGAACAACGTCGCCGCGACGGTTCCGCTGATCCAGTTCCCGACCTTCAGCCACATCGGCTGGGCGTACGTGGCCGCGATCATGAGCTGGGTCATCTACAACGCGGTCGGCATCAAGAAGAAGGGCCTGGTCGGCTACTTCAAGCACCAGACCATGCCGGCCGGTGTGCCCGCGTGGCTGATGCCGCTGATGATCCCGATCGAGTTCATCTCCAACATCCTGGTCCGGCCGGTCTCGCTCAGCCTGCGGCTGTTCGCGAACATGTTCGCCGGGCACATCCTGCTGCTGGTGTTCGTCCTCGGTGCCGAGTACATGGTCTTCGAGTCCGGCAGCATCGCGCTCGGCGGCGTCGGCATCATCACGGTGCTGATGGGCCTTGCCATCGCGGGTCTGGAGCTGTTCGTGCAGTGCATCCAGGCCTACATCTTCGTCGTGCTGACCGCGCAGTACATCGGCAGCGCGCTTGCCGACGACCACTGATCAGCTCCACCCCACAGTCCCGTACCAACGGAAACCCGGATGTTTCATCCGTACCGAAAGGAAACACAGCAATGAGCGCTCTTGAGATGACCGGTGACATCGCCGTCCTGGGCTACGGCCTTGCTGCGATCGGCCCGGGCGTCGGCGTTGGTCTGATCTTCGCCGCCGTGATCAACGGCACCGCGCGTCAGCCCGAGGCCCAGAGCAAGCTGCAGTCGATCGCGTGGATCGGCTTCGGTGTCACCGAGGTTCTGGCGATCATCGGTATCGCCCTCGCCTTCGTGTTCCAGGGCTGACCAACCCCCTGACTGACAGGACTCAGACATGATGACGTTAGTGCTCCCCCTCAGCGAAGCCGGCTCCGAGCCGAGCCCGCTGATGCCGCACACCGCTGAGATCGTTTTCGGTTTCGTCTTCCTGGTCCTGCTGGCCATCGCCTTCGCCAAGGTGGTCGTCCCCAAGTTCGAGAAGGCGTACGCCGATCGGACCGCGGCGATCGAAGGCGGGATGAACGAGGCCAAGCAGGCCCAGGCCGAAGCGAAGGCGGCGCTCGACAAGTACAACGCGCAGCTGGCCGAGGCTCGCCAGGAGGCTGCGAAGATCCGTGAGGACGCGCGTGAGCAGGGTGCGCAGATCATCGCGGAGATGCGTGAGCAGGCGAACGTCGAGGCCGAGCGGATCGTGACCCACGCCCGGACCCAGATCGACGCCGAGCGCACCCAGGCGGTCGCCTCGCTGCGCAGCGAGGTCGGCACCATGGCGACCTCGCTGGCCGGCCGGATCGTCGGGGAGTCGCTCGAGGACGAGGCGCGTCAGCGCCGTACGGTCGAGCGCTTCCTGGAGGAGCTGGAGTCGAGCGAGTCCGCCCGTCAGGCTGTCGGAACGGACGGCTGATGCGCGGCGCGTCGAAGGAGTCACTCGCCCGGGCCGAGCAGGCCCTGGCGGGTGTCACCGTCTCCGAAGGCCTCGGCGGCGAGCTGTTCTCGGTCGCCAAGGTGCTCGACACCAACGGGTCGCTGCGCCGTGCGCTGACCGACCCGGCGCGCGGCACCGAGAGCCGGACCGGCCTGGTCCGGCAGCTGTTCGGCGGCAAGGTCTCCGACCAGGCGCTGGAGATCCTGACCGCCGCGGTGACCGGTCGCTGGGTGAGCAACCGCGACCTCGGCAACGCGCTCGACGAGCTGAGCGTGCAGGCCGACGTCGCCTACGCCGACGGCGAGCGCAAGCTGGACGAGCTCGAGGACCAGCTGTTCCGCCTCGACCGCGTGGTCGTGGCCGAGCGCGCGCTGGCCGACAAGCTGAGTGACCGCAACATCCCGCTGGCACCGCGGCAGGAGCTGCTCCGCGGTCTGCTGCAGGGCAAGGCCGATGCCGTCACCGTGCGGCTGGCCGAGCGTGCGGTGGACGGCCGGGGCCGCAGCTTCGCGGCCTCGCTGCGCGCGTACCAGGTCGCCGCGGCGGCCCGGCGCAGCGCCAGCATCGCGACCGTGCGTGTCGCCACCGACCTGACGGCGGCCGAGCGGGACCGGCTGGCCGAGCTGCTCGGCCGGCAGTACGGACGCCAGATCCAGCTGAACGTCATCGTCGACCCGAGCGTCGTCGGCGGCGTCCGGGTGGACATCGGTGACGAAGTGATCGACGGAACGATCGCGGCCCGGCTCGACGAGGCGCAACGGCGCATCGCGGGCTGACCCTAACGACATAGCAGGCGCTAAGGGTCGGCAAAGCCTTTAGAGCCACAACAGGCCAGCAAGGTCAAGGAAGCAGGGAAGCAAATGGCGGAGCTCACGATCAGGCCGGAGGAGATCCGGGACGCCCTGGATCGCTTCGTCTCCAGCTACGAGCCGGAGACGGCGACCCGTGAAGAGGTCGGCACCGTTGTCGACGCCGGTGACGGCATCGCGCACGTCGAGGGTCTGCCCTCGGCGATGACGAACGAGCTGCTGGAATTCGAGGACGGCACCCGGGGCATCGCCCTGAACCTGGACGTCCGCGACATCGGTGTCGCCGTGCTCGGCGAGTTCGACGGCATCGAGGAGGGCCAGCAGGTCCGCCGGACCGGCCAGGTCCTGTCGGTCGCCGTCGGTGAGGGCTACCTCGGCCGCGTCGTCGACCCGATGGGCCGTCCGATCGACGGTCTCGGCGAGATCAAGGACCTGGAGGGCACCCGCCCGCTGGAGCTCCAGGCGGCCGGCGTGATGGACCGCCAGGAGGTCCGCGAGCCGCTGCAGACCGGGATCAAGGCGATCGACGGGATGATCCCGATCGGCCGTGGCCAGCGGCAGCTGATCATCGGTGACCGCAAGACGGGCAAGACGGCGATCGCGGTCGACACGATCATCAACCAGAAGGCCAACTGGGAGTCCGGCGACCCGAAGAAGCAGGTCCGCTGCATCTACGTCGCGATCGGCCAGAAGGGCTCGACGATCGCCTCGGTGCGCGGCGCGCTCGAAGAGGCCGGCGCGATGGAGTACACCACCATCGTGGCCTCCCCGGCGTCCGACCCGGCCGGCTTCAAGTACGTCGCGCCGTACACCGGCTCGGCGATCGGCCAGCACTGGATGTACCAGGGCAAGCACGTCCTGATCGTGTTCGACGACCTGAGCAAGCAGGCCGAGGCCTACCGCTCGATGTCGCTGCTGCTGCGTCGCCCGCCGGGCCGTGAGGCGTACCCGGGTGACGTCTTCTACCTGCACAGCCGGCTGCTCGAGCGTTGCGCCAAGCTGAGCGACGCGCTCGGCGCCGGCTCGATGACCGGTCTGCCGATCATCGAGACCAAGGCCAACGACGTCTCGGCGTTCATCCCGACCAACGTCATCTCGATCACCGACGGCCAGATCTTCCTGCAGTCGGACCTGTTCAACGCCAACATCCGCCCCGCCATCGACGTCGGTATCTCGGTGTCCCGGGTCGGCGGCGCCGCGCAGGTCAAGGGCATGAAGAAGGTCTCCGGCTCGCTGAAGCTCGACCTCGCGCAGTTCCGCGCGATGGAGGCCTTCGCGATGTTCGCCTCCGACCTCGACGCCACCTCGCGCCGCCAGCTGGACCGCGGTCAGCGGCTGGTCGAGCTGCTCCGTCAGCCGCAGTACTCGCCGTACCCGGTCGAGGAGCAGACGGTCTCCATCTGGGCCGGTACGACGGGCAAGTTCGACGACGTCCCGGTCGAGGACGTGCTGCGCTTCGAGCGGGAGTTCCTGGACTTCCTGCGCCGTGACTCCAAGGTGCTCGACAGCGTCCGCGAGAGCGGCCAGTTCGACGACGACGCCCAGCAGGCCGTCACCACCGCGCTGGACGACTTCAAGCCGACCTTCCAGACCTCCGGCGGCGAGCTGCTCGTCGGTCGCGAGGAGACGAAGGCCATGGACGAAGAGGACGTCGAGCAGGAGCAGATCGTCCGGCAGAAGCGGGGCTGATCAACCCATGCCAGCCAGTCTGCGGGAGCTTCGCGAGCGCCGGGCCTCGGTCTCGACGATCAAGAAGCTCACCCGCGCGATGGAGCTCATCGCGGCGTCCCGGATCGTCAAGGCGCAGCAACGCGCCCAGGCGGCCGGTCCGTACGCGCGTGAGCTCACCCGTGCCGTGTCGGCGGTGGCGACGTTCTCGAACGTCGACCACCCGCTGACCACCGAGAAGCCGAACCCCAAGCGGGCCGCGGTTCTCCTGATCACCTCCGACCGCGGTCAGGCCGGTGCGTACTCCTCCTCGGTGATCCGCGAGGGGGAGCGGCTGCACCAGCTGCTGCGCGAGGACGGCAAGGAGATCGTGCCGTTCCTGACCGGGCGCAAGGGGATCGCCTACTACACCTTCCGGCAGCGTGAGGTCGCGCAGTCGTGGAGCGGCGAGTCCGACTCGCCGTCGTTCGCCCGGGCCCGGGAAGTCGCCGACGCCCTGATCGAGGCCTTCCTGACCCCGACCGAGGAAGGCGGCGTGGACGAGATCCACATCGTCTTCACCCGGTTCGTGTCGATGCTGACCCAGCGCCCGGACGTGATCCGGCTGCTGCCGCTGGAGGTCGTCGAGGGCGAGGAGGCCCCGGCCGAGGACGACGTACTGCCGCTGTACGAGTTCGAGCCGTCCGCCGAGGACGTCCTGGACGGACTGCTGCCCAAGTACGTCGCCAGCCGGATCCACTACTGCATGCTGCAGGCGGCCGCTTCCGAGCTGGCCAACCGGCAGCGCGCGATGAAGTCCGCGACCGACAACGCGCAGGACCTGATCGAGCGCCTGACGCGTGAGGCCAACCAGGCGCGCCAGGCCCAAATTACCCAAGAAATCAGCGAGATCGTCGGTGGCGCCGGTGCGCTCGCCGATGCCAACGCCGGGAGCGAGTGAGAGAGATGACTGCCACGGTTACCGAGAACAACAACGAGGCGGGCGCCCGCGGCGTCGGTCGCGTCGCCCGGGTGATCGGCCCGGTCGTCGACGTCGAGTTCGCTGCGGACACGATGCCGGACATGTACAACGCGCTCGAGGTGGACATCACCCTGGGTGGCGAGACCACGACGATCACCCTCGAGGTGGCGCTGCACGTCGGCGACAACATCGTCCGGGCGATCTCGATGAAGCCCACCGACGGCCTGGTCCGCGGTGCCGAGGTGCGCGACACCGGTGCGGCGATCTCCGTCCCGGTCGGCGACGTCACCAAGGGCCGGGTGTGGTCCGTGACCGGCAAGTGCCTGAACCAGGACGAGTCCGAGTTCGAGATCGCCGAGCGCTGGCCGATCCACCGCAAGGCCCCGGCCTTCGACCAGCTCGAGTCCAAGACCGAGATGCTGGAGACCGGCATCAAGGTGCTGGACCTGCTCACGCCGTACGTGCAGGGCGGCAAGATCGGCCTGTTCGGCGGTGCGGGCGTCGGCAAGACCGTCATGATCCAGGAGATGATCTACCGGATCGCGCACAACTTCGGTGGCACCTCGGTGTTCGCCGGTGTCGGTGAGCGCACCCGTGAGGGCAACGACCTGATCGGCGAGATGGAGGAGGCCGGCGTCTTCAAGGACACCGCGCTGGTCTTCGGTCAGATGGACGAGCCGCCGGGCACGCGCCTTCGGGTCGCGCTGTCGGCCCTCACGATGGCGGAGTACTTCCGCGACGTGAAGGAGCAGGACGTGCTGCTCTTCATCGACAACATCTTCCGGTTCACCCAGGCCGGTTCCGAGGTCTCCACGCTGCTCGGCCGGATGCCGTCCGCGGTGGGTTACCAGCCGAACCTGGCCGACGAGATGGGCGTGCTGCAGGAGCGGATCACCTCGACGCGTGGTCACTCGATCACCTCGATGCAGGCGATCTACGTGCCCGCCGACGACTACACCGACCCGGCGCCGGCCACCACGTTCGCGCACCTGGACGCGACCACCGAGCTGTCGCGTGACATCGCGTCGCGTGGTCTGTACCCGGCCGTCGACCCGCTGACCTCGACGTCGCGGATCCTCGACCCGCAGTACATCGGCCAGGAGCACTACGACGTGGCCGTCCGGGTGAAGCAGATCCTGCAGAAGAACAAGGAGCTGCAGGACATCATCGCGATCCTCGGTGTCGACGAGCTCTCCGAGGAGGACAAGATCACCGTCGCCCGCGCGCGCCGGATCGAGCAGTTCCTCTCGCAGAACACCTACATGGCCGAGAAGTTCACCAACACCCCGGGTTCGACGGTGCCGCTGAAGGACACCATCGAGTCGTTCAAGAAGATCACCGAGGGCGAGACCGACCACATCGCCGAGCAGGCCTTCTTCAACACCGGGTCGCTGGACGACGTCGAGCGGCGTTGGGCCGAGCTCCAGAAGGAGCTCTGACCGTCTGATGGCCGAGGACACCGGCAAGCACCTCGAGGTCGCGCTGGTCGCGGCCGAGCGGGTGGTCTGGGAGGGGCAGGCGAAGATCGTCATCGCCCGCACCACCGACGGCGACGTCGGCATCCTCCCGGGCCACGCCCCGCTGCTCGGACTGCTGCAGGGCGGTACGGTCCAGGTGCGGACCCTCGACGACGAGTACTTCGTCGCCGCCGCACCGGACGGGTTCATCTCGGTGGCGAACGACCGGGTCTCGATCCTGGCCGAGAACGCCGAGATGGGGCACGACATCGACCTCGAGGAGGCCAAGCGGGCTCTCGAGCAGGCGCAGGCCGCGGGGACCGACAGCGAGGACGAGCAGGAGCAGGTCCGGCTCGCGGAGGCCAGAGTGCGGGCCGCCGAGAAGGTCTCCTGACCCACCCTGTAATAATTGAATACATACAGTTGGCAGTAGGAATGAGGTTGGCATATGAGGACAGTCCTCGATGTGGTCGGGGTCTGTTTTCTCGCTGCCGTACTGCTGGTGGTCGCTTTCGCGTGCCGTCGTCGCTGGTTGTCCAGGGACGGCGGCACGTTCGACTGCAGCCTCCAGCTCGCTGAGAAGGATCACGGCCGCGGCTGGGCCCTCGGCCTGGCCCGCTACGTCGGCGACGACCTGCAGTGGTTCCGGGTCTTCAGCCTGGCCTGGTGGCCCAAGCTCGTCGTGAACCGCCGGCAGCTCCAGGGCGTGACCACCCGCCGCCCGGTCGGCAACGAGCCCCTCGTCACGTACGCCGGCCACGTGATCGTCGACGCCGAGCTGCGCGACCGCACCGTGCACTTCGCGATGACCGAAGAGGCCCTCACCGGCGTACTCGCCTGGATGGAATCGGCCCCGCCGAGCAGTCAGACGTATCACTAGCTGTTGCTGCTGAGGCTTGTCCCGGCCGTCTAGGGTCGGTGTATGACGGGCATCTTGCTGGAGCTGGATCTGAGTCGGGGTGTGGTGGAGACGCCGCCTGCGTCGCCGTTGGCGGCGTTCAGGGCTCGGCATCTGCCGACGGTGCGCGAGCTGGTCGCCGGGTTGCGGAAGGCGGCGTCCGACGAGCAGGTCGTCGGGCTTGTCGCGCACGTGGGCGGTCCGGCGCTGTCGCTCGCTCAGGTGCAGGACCTGCGGGCCGCCGTCGCGGGGTTCCGGGCCTCGGGGAAGCGGGCGATCGCGTGGACCGAGTCGTTCGGTGAGGTGGGTGGCGGGACCGTTCCGTACTACCTGGCGACGGCGTTCGACGAGGTGTGGGTGCAGCCGTCGGGGGAGCTCGGGATCACCGGGGTCTCGGTGCAGGCGACGTTCGTGCGGGGTGCGCTGGACAAGGCGGGGGTGATCCCGCAGTTCGGCAAGCGCCGCGAGTACAAGACCGCGGTCGACACCTTCACCGAGAAGGAGATGACCGGGCCGGCCAAGGAGATGGCGTCGCGGCTGGCGGAGTCGGCGTACGAGCAGATCGTGGCGGGGATCGCCGAGGGGCGGTCGCTGACGGTAGCCCAGGTCCGAGAGCTTGTGGATCAGGCGCCGCTGGGCGCTGAGGCCGGGCGTACGGAGGGGTTGGTGGATCGCCTCGGCTATCGCTCCGACGTGTACGACGAGCTGGAGAAACGTCTGGGGGAGACCACCGCACTGCTCGTCGAGCGCTACCACCGGCGCGGCCCGCGGACCGTGCACGACGCCCTCGACCAGCTCCCGTGGCCGCCGAAGCCGGCTGTCGCGGTGATCCGCATCAGCGGCGGCATCACCGTCGGCCGCAACTCCGGCGGCGGCCCGCTCGGCGGTCCCCGGACCGGCTCGGACACGATCACGGCCGCGCTCCGCGCCGTCGCCGCCGACGAGAAGGTGAAGGCCGTCGTGCTGCGCATCGACAGCCCAGGCGGCTCGTACGTCGCCTCGGACGCGATCCGGCACGAGGTGCTCCGGCTGCGCGCGACCGGTAAGCCGGTGATCGCGTCGATGAGCAGCGTCGCGGCGTCCGGCGGTTACTTCGTCGCGATGCCCGCCGACGTGATCGTCGCGCAGCCCGGCACGATCACCGGCTCGATCGGCGTGCTGTCCGGGAAGGGCGTCGTACGGGACGCGCTCGGCCGGATCGGCATCACCCAGCAGGCGGTGTCGGAGGGCGAGAACGCGCGGATGTACTCCGCCCAGGAGGAGTTCTCCCCGGCCCAGTGGGAGCGCCTGGAGGAGACGCTCGACCGCATCTACTCCGACTTCGTCGCCAAGGCGGCTGGCGACCGTGGCCTGGCCGTCGACGCCTTGGAAGCGCTGGCCCGCGGCCGCGTCTGGACCGGTGCCGACGCGCACGAGCGCGGTCTCGTCGACGAGCTCGGCGGTTTCGAGCACGCCCTCGAGCTGGCCTGCTCACGCGCCGGCCTCGACCGCGACGAGATCGCCGTCGTGACCGCGCCGAGCCGGTCCTTCCTCGACCGCCTGCGTCCACCGACGTCGACCGAGGACCTGGCGGTCACCGCCCAGCCGCTCACGCTGGACGGGCTGGCTTCGTCGGTCTACACAGCGCTCGGTCTCCCGCCGAGCGGCACGCTCACGATGCCGCTGAGCTGGCAGGTCGGCTGAGCGCCTCCCATAGCTCGGGCGGCAGCGGCTGGTTCCACAGGTCGACGTTCTCCCGCACCTCCGCGGCGGTCGAGCAGCCGATCAGGACGCTCGACACCGCCGGGTGCGTGGTGGGGAAGCGCATCGCCGCCGCTTTCAGCAGTACGCCGTACGCCGTACAGACCGCGCTCATCGCGGCCACTCGGTCGACGATCTCCTGCGAGGCCGGGCGGTAGTCGTAGGTCGCCTGCCCGGCGAGCACGCCCGAGTTGAACACCCCGCCGGCGATCACCGCGACGCCTCTCTCGGCCGCGACCGGCAGCAGTTCGTCACCCGCTGACCGGTCGAGCAGTGTGTACCGCCCGGCGATCAGCACGGCGTCGAGGTCGGTCTCGCGGACGAACCGCGCCGGCATCGCGGCGCTGTTCATCCCGATGCCGATGCCGCCGATCACGCCCTGGCGACGAAGCTCGTCCAGCGCCGGGTAGGCCTCGTCGAGCGCCTGCCGCTCGTGGTGGTCGGGATCGTGCAGGTGGACCAGCTCGACGCGGTCGAGCCCGAGCCGGGTGAGGCTGTCCTCGACCGACCGCAGGATCCCGTCGCGGCTGAAGTCGTACTCCACCGTGCCGTCGGGCATCACCCGCCGCCCGGCCTTCGTCGACACCCGGTACGCCGCCCGCGGCACTCCGGCCAGCGCGTGCCCGAGGCGTGTCTCGGCCGAGCCGGCGCCGTACAGGGGAGCGGTGTCGAACGAGGTGATTCCCGCGTCGAGCGCGGCGAGAACGGCGGCGTGGGCGCGGTCTTCGCCACCGTCGCCTGCGAGCGGTGCGGTGCCGAGTCCGAGATCGGTCATGGGGTTCCTTGGAGGTAGGTCCGGCGCGCGGTGGCGCCGAACACGTCGTCGTGGGCGGCGGCGGGCACGAGATCGGTGACCAGGCGGAGGACGTCGGCGCGGGGCGAGCGCAGCGTGCAGACGGGCCAGTCGGAGCCGAACATCAATCGGTCGCTGCCGAAGAGGTCGAGCAGGAAGGTGATGCGCTCGGCGAGCTCGTCGGGCGGGAGGTACGCGCCGGAGAGCTTGATCGTCACGTTGGGAGCGTCGGCGAGGGCATTCATCCCGTCGCGCCAGGCTGGTTCGTCGCTTCCGGGATTGCCCAGGTGATCGACGACGAGCCGAACCTCGGGGGCGGCGGCCGCAAGCCGCGCTGCTCCGGGCAGCGCCGCCGGGCGCAGCAACAGGTCGACAGCCAGCCCGGCCTCGCCGGCCCGTCGTACGCCGCGAAGGAACCGCGGATCGGTGAACGCCTCGGGATCGTGCTGATCCGGTGGTGGGCAACGAACGCCAACCAACCGGTCGGTTGCTTGGAGCGGGGATTCGCCGTAGAGGTCGAACCAGCCGACCACGCCGAGGACCTCGGGACGGTCGGCGGCCAGGGCGAGCAGGTCGTGGACCTCGCTCGGGTCGGCGTCGGCTTGGACGAGGACGCACTCGGGCAGTACGCCGCCGGCCGCGTCCCGGAGATCGGCGAGGGTGAAGTCGCGGCGCAGCGGGTGCCCGGCCGGCAACCACGGCAGCAGCCGCCGGCCGAGGTCCCACAGGTGCACATGCGCGTCGACCGCCGTGCGACCGGGGGAGCCGAGCGCGTCGACCGCGGCGGGACCGGTGGAGCCGAGCGCGTCGACCGCCGCGGGACCGCTGGAGCCGAGCGCGTCGACCGCGGCGGGGCCGGGGGAGCCGAGCGCGTCGACCGCCGTGGGACCGCTGGAGCCGAGCGCGTCAGTCATGGCGGCCGGCCGGACGCGTGATCGAGCTCTCGCCGCGGGCGTGCGCGGAGAACAGCCGCGCGGCGTCCTCCGGGTCGGTCGCCGCGAGGACGTCGACCAGGTCGAAGTGCCGGCGGGCCATCAGGTTCCAGTCGCCGGCGTACATGGCGTTCGAGACGACCTGGAGGCTCCAGAGGGCTGGTTCGAGGGTGCGCCAGACGCGGAGCAGCATGGAGTTGCCGCTGCAGGCCAGGACCTGGCGGTGGAAGCGGAGGTCGGCTTCGCGGAAGGCGCCGATGTCGTGGTGCTCGGCGGCCTCGATCATCCGCTGGACCTGGATTCGGAGCAGCTGGAGCTCTTCCTCGGGGACGTGGCCGGTGGCGCGGCGGGCTGCCGCGGTTTCCAGGAGCACCCGGACTTCGCGGGCCTCGCGGGCTTCGACCTGGGAGATCTCGGTGACGAAGTTGCCCAGGCGGGGGCGGTAGGTGACCAGGCCCTCGTGAGCGAGGCGGCGGACGGCTTCGCGGGCGGGGGTTTGGCTGGTGCCGAGGACTCGGGCGATTTCCGATTCGACCACGCGCATGCCGGGGGCGAGCTCGCCGGAGAGGATCCAGTGCCGGATCGCGTCGTGGACCCGCTCGGAGAGGAGCTCGGTGTCCTGGGCCGGGGGCGGCGGTGGTTGTTCCGAGCGGAGGCCGAGGCCGCCGGTGCGGGCTCGGTGCAGTTCCTCGCGGCGGCGCCGGGAGACCGTCGACTGCGAGACCCCGGTGGCCGCCGCGACCTCGCGGGTCGACGGACGCCGTACGGGCTCCTGCTGGTCGTTCCACTGGGCGGTCTGTCCGGTATCGGCCATCGATCCCGCGTCCAGCGTGATCCGGTTCACCATCCGCGGCCGCCCGCTGCGCATCCCGTCGTCCAGCCCGGCCATGCCCATCCGCAGGAATCGCCGTCGCCACTTGCCGACCGTCCCCGGTGTGACGCCGAGCCGCTCGGCGACGGCGGCGTTCGAGTGCCCGTCCGCGCAGGTGAGGACGATCCGGCTGCGCAGTCGCAGCGCCGGAGCGGTGCCGGCCGAGGCGGCGAGGTCGGTGAGCGCGCTGCGCTCGGCCGCGGACAGGGTCAGCGGCGACTTGGGGCGTCCGGCGTCGGGCATGGCATGCATGGTGGCCTGCCGAGCGGACTTCTGTCGAGGGCAACGGTACGGACTTCTGACTCAAAACCTCCGAAATGCAGCGTAAAGATTGACACTCCGCCGCGCCGCCCTGCATCGTCCATCGCTAGTGAGGCCAGGCTCGCACCGAGGGCGTGGCGATCGGTAGGAGGACCCATGTCTCGTTCGGTACGCCGGTGTCTCGGCGTCGTACTCGGTGCCGCGATCCTGGTGGGCGCGGCCTCCTGCGGTGGTGGCGGCTTCAGCGACGACGGCGCGGCCGGGAGCAGCACCGGCACGGTCCGGATGCTCGTCAACATCACCCCCAACCTGACCAAGGGGTACTGGGAGGAGCTGGTCAAGCCCTTCGAGGACGCGAACCCCGGCGTCGACGTCAAGATCGAGGCGCCGACCGGCCAGGGCGTCAAGGACTCGCTCCCGCAACTGCTTGCCGCCGGCAACGCTCCGGACGTGGTCGAGACCCTGATGGCGGACAAGACGCTCGCGCCGCAGATGCTCGAGCTGACCGACCAGGCCTGGACCAAGGACACCCCGCTGGTCCAGCAGGCCGCGCTCGACGGGAAGGTCTACACCGTCGGTGTCGGCCAGCAGGCGCAGTCGCTGGTGTTCTACAACAAGGACGCGTTCGCCAAGGCCGGCGTCGCCGCCGTACCGAAGACGCTCGACGAGCTGGACGCCGCGATGGCCAAGCTGAAGGCGGCCGGGTACCTGCCGCTGCAGACCGCGGGCGACTACGTCACCGGCCTGCAGTTGCTGCAGCTGAGCGACCCGTCGATCGCCTCCGCGCACCCGGACTGGTACCAGAAGGTCGGCAGCAAGGAGCTCACCGTCGGCAAGACGATGCAGCCGCTGCTCGAGCGCTACCAGTCCTGGATCAGGAACGGGTACGTCGACAAGAACGCGCTCGGCCTGGACGACGTGAACGCGCAGACGAACTTCCTGTCCGGCAAGTCCGCGATGTACGTGATGGGCAGCTGGTTCGTCCGGACCGCGGAGGAGGCCAAGCCGAAGTTCGCGCTCAGCGTCTTCCCGGCGCCGACCGAGGCCGGTCAGCCGAGCCCGGGTCCGCAGGGCGTCACGATGGCGGCGCCGTACATGGTGCTGAAGTCGACCGAGCAGCGCGATCTCGCGCTGAAGCTCGTCCAGTACCTGGTCACCGATCAGAAGGCCGTGCAGAGCCAGCTCAGCCAGGACGGCAACTTCCGCAAGGGTTTCAGCGAGGGGCTGACACCGCTGGGCCAGGAGGTCCAGGCGATCCTCGACCAGGCGCCGCAGCAGGTCGCGCAGGGTGAGGGCTACGGCGCGACGACGCTGCCGCAGGGCTTCAACGGCGAGTGGAACAAGGCCGTCCAGAGCCTCTACACCGGCAAGAGCGCGGCGGACGTCGCGACCCGGATCGACAGCTGGATGGGATCCAAGTCATGAGTACGACGGCAGCGGCCGCCCGCCTGCGGGACCGGTTGACCACCGCGAGCATGGTCGGTCCCGCGCTGCTGCTCTTCGTCGTCATGCTCGTCGTCCCGGTGGTGCTGTCGATCTACCTGAGCCTGACCAACTGGGACGGCTACAGCGCCAACCCGGTCGTGGTCGGCCTGAAGAACTACGCCGACCTGGCCCGCAGCGAGGAGGCGCTCCGCGCGGGCTGGGTCACGCTGGTGATCGCCGGGATCGGCACGGTGCTGCTGAGCGTGCTCGGTCTCGGCTTCGCGCTCCTGGTGAACGGCGCCTCCCGGCTGAACGCGTTCTTCCGGGTCGTGCTGTTCTACCCGCACGTGCTCAGCGCGCTCGTGGTCGGCTTCCTGTGGAGCGCCGTGCTCGGTACGTCGGGCGTCGTGAACGGCTGGCTGACCACGCGCGGCGCGGAGGTGCTGCCGTTCCTGTCCGACCCGACCTGGGCGCTGGCGAGTTTGATCGGCGTACTGGTCTGGGCAGGCTTCGGCGTGAACGTCGTGCTCTACCTGGCCGGCCTGCAGACCGTCTCGAAGGAGCTGCTCGAAGCGGCGAAGATCGACGGCGCCTCGCCCCGCCAGACGTTCCTCAACGTCACGCTGCCCGCGCTCGCGCCGGTGGTCACGGTCAACCTGGTGCTCTCCCTGGTCAGCCTCCTGAAGACCTACGACCTGGTCGTCTCGCTCACCGGCGGCGGCCCGGCCGGGTCGACGCAGACGGCGGCGTACCTGATCCTCTGGGACTCCTTCCACAACAACGCGCTCGGCTTCGGCTCGGCCCAGTCGGTCGTGCTGATGCTGGTCACCGCCGGGCTCGCGCTCACTGTCGCGCGGCTGCGGTCGCGCGCCGACCAGGGGGTGCAGGGATGAGCGTGATCCGCCTCCCCGGAGTCCGTACGGCGGTGTCGCGGCCCACCGCACCAAGGGTTCGTGGCGTCGGCCGGGTCGTGTTCCTGAGTGTGGTCAGCCTGCTGATGCTGGTCCCGATGTACCTGCTCGTGGTGAGCGCCTTCAAGTCCCAGCAGGACATCCTCGCGCACCCGTTCTCGGTCTCGCCCGACCTGCTCACCACGCAGTACCTGGAGAAGGCCTGGAACAACTCCGACTTCGACATCGTCAAGGGGTACGCCGTCACGGTGCTGTTCGTCGTACTGGTCAACGTGCTGTCGGTCGCCCTGGCCGGCCCGGTGTCGTACGTGATCGCCCGCCGGAGCGAACGCCGCTTCCGGGTGCTCCTGCTGCTGTTCGTCGCCGGGACCTTCATCCCCAGCCAGGTGCTGGTGATCCCGGTCGTCTACACGCTGAAGTTCCTCGGCCTGATGGGCACGATCCCCGGTTTCGTGCTGTTCGAGACCACGCTGACGCTGCCGTTCTCGATCTTCCTGTACGCCGGCTACATCATGACCGTGCCGGCCAGCCTGGACGAGGCGGCCGCGGTCGACGGCGCCGGCAAGCACCGGATCTTCTGGTCGATCGTCTTCCCGCTGATGAAACCGGCCGTCGTCACGATGGTCATCCTGAACACCTTCTCGGTGTGGAACGACTTCGTGAACCCGCAGATCATCCTCGGCCCGGGCAGCGGTCTCTACACCGTCACCACCGGCGTGTACGCCGCCGTCAGCCAGTACTCCACCGACTACACGGTCGTCTTCCCGACGCTGCTGCTCGCGGTCGCTCCGCTGCTGGTGGTCTTCGTCCTGCTGCAGCGGCACGTGATCAGCGGCCTCACGACGGGAGCGACCAAGGGATGACGACGCCACGCGTGATCGCGACGACCCCGATCGGTGCCCCGCCGGTCTGGGCGGTCCTGCAGCGCCGGCTGTTCGCCGTGATGGACGAGGGCTGGCGCGTCTTCCGCGAGCGTTATTGCCGGCCCGACGGCAGCCTCCGGTACGCCGGGGTGGTGCCCAGCCGCGACGGCGCCGACGACTTCTACGAGGCGTTCGTCAACTGGCCGGTGCTCTACCAGCTGGGCGGCGCCGACGACCTGCTCGACGTCTCGAAGCAGCACTGGCAGGGCGTCACCCGTCAGCTCACCGACCTCGGCTTCCTGGTCGACGAGTTCGAGCGCGGCTACGACTGGTTCCACCTCGGCGAGTCGATGATCTTCTTCTACTCGCTGTGCGCCGCCGACCCGACGGATCAGGCGTTCCGCGAGCGCGCGTACCGGTTCGCCGACCTCTACCTGCCGGGCTCGCCCGCGGCCAACTACGACCCGGTGCACCGGATCATCCGCGCGCCGCACAACGGTGGCGGCGGTCCGCGCTGGGGCATCAACGACGAGTGGCACTCGTTCGGCGCGAACCTGGCCAGCATGAAGCCGTTCGGGCTGCCGCTGGCCGGCGTACCGGGGATCGAGCGCTGGCCGGACCTGGAGGACCCGGTCAAGGCCGACCTGATGGGCGCCGAGATGGTCCGCAGGCTCGGTGCCGGTGACGTCGCGGTGAACCTCGCCGCGACGACGCTGACCGCCAACGCGTGGCTGTACGGCCACGAGGACCGGTACGCCGACTGGACGCTGGAGTATCTCGAGGCCTGGCACGAGCGGGCCCGCGCCAACGGCGGCATCGTCCCCGACAACGTCGGACCGAACGGCGTCGTCGGCGAGCTGCACGACGGCCGCTGGCACGGCGGCAACTACGGCTGGGCCTGGCCGCACGGCGTCTACAGCGTCGGCTCGGCCGCGGCGGTCGCCGCGCTGAACGGCTTCGTCGTGACCGGCGACCCGAGCCGCCTCGACCTGGCTCGTGAGCTGCTCGACCGCCTGTACGAGCGTGGCATCACCGCGAGCGTCGACGAGACCGAGCTGAGCATCCGCGACCGCTGGGAGGCCGAGCTCGGCGACGACACGGCGACGCCGACCCTGCTGATCCCTAACCGGTACGGCGAGCAGGGCTGGTTCGACTACCAGCCGCCGCAGCTCGGCCTACCGATGTGGCTGTACCAGGCGGCGTTCCAGAAGTCCGACGGCGACCGCCTCCGGCAACTGCGCGAGCGCAGCGGCTACGACTGGCGGACCGTGCGCGACTTCCGCAACAAGGAGGACGCCGGGCACGAAGCGCCCTGGCTGGCCTACCTCGCGGGCGACAACCCGGCGTACCCGGAGGAGATGTTCGGCGTCGCGCTGTCGCAGGTGCAGCGCCGGATGGACCTGATGGAGGTCGACCGGACCGACCCGGCCGACATGCACGTCCACCACTGGCAGCGGCACAACCCGGTCGCGACCGAGGCGTTGCTGCAGCTGACCACCGGTACGCCGCAGCTGCTGTACAACGGCGGGCTGCTGCCGTTCCGCGTCCTGTACGTCGACCCGGAGCGCGGCCGGCCCGGCCTGCCGCCCGACGTCGCCGCACTGGTCGACACCGTCGAGCCCGAGCTGACCGGTCTGCAGCTGGTCAACCTGTCGGCGACGCGGACCCGGCGGGTCGTCGTACAGGCCGGCGGGTTCGGCACGGACCGGATCGACGAGGCGACGCTGACCACCGCGACCGGTGACTATCCGGGCCCGGCGCCGGCGTACAGCTCGAAGGCGCCGGCCGCCGGCACCGAGACGATCGTTGTCGACGGCAACAGGCTCGAGGTGGTGCTGCCACCGGGCCGGACGATCCGGGTCGAGCTGCAGCTGACCCCGAACGCGTACCGGGCGGCGCACGTCGCGCTGCCCGTCGACTGACCTCTCTCCACCACCAGCAAGGAGCCTCATAGTGAGTAGCGGTACCGAGCATGCCCTGACATCGCCGGTGTGGGACCTCCCGGTCCGTGGCGACGACCCGCCCGCGGCCGACCCGGACCTGGTCGAGCGGCTGGGCGCGATCGGGTCGGCGACGGCCTGCGCCCGGCTGCACAACCAGGGCATCCGCCGGACCTTCGTCGACGGGCCGACCACGATGAAGCCCGGTACGAAGGTCGTCGGGCGGGCGCTGACGCTGCAGTTCATGCCGCAGCGCGAGGACATCGCCGACGGCCAGTCCCAGGAGTACATCGAGCGCAGTACGGCGCTGTGGGCCGTGCTCGACGAGGTGCAGCCCGGTGACGTGCTGATGGTGCAGGCCTACGGCAGCCACACCACCGGCTGCTTCGGCGACATGCTGGTCCGCTACTTCAAGCTCCGCGGCGGCGCCGGGATCGTGGTCGACGGCCGGATCCGCGACGTGCCGCGGGTCTCCCAGCTGGACGTCCCGATGTGGACGACCGGCGCGACCCCGCACTACGCGTCGCAGTCCGAGCTCTTCCCGTGGGCCTACAACGTCCCGGTCGCGGTCGGCGGCGTACTGACCCTGCCCGGCGACCTGGTGGTGGCCGACGACGACGGTGCGGTGGTCGTCCCGCGGCAGCGCGCCGAGGCGGTCGTGCAGGCCGCGGCCGAGCACGACGAGTGGGAGAAGTTCAGCCGGCGCCGGATCGACGAGGGCGCCCCGCTGCGCGACTACTACCCCCTGAACAGCAAGACCCGGCTCGAGTACGAACGCTGGCGCGCCACGCAGAACGGCAACGGCGCCGGCGCCTGACTTCTTCGAGAGGACCCGCCCGATGTCCCACCCCAGCAGGAAACGAAGGGCGCTCGGCGCCGTCGCCACGGTGGCTGCCGCCGCCCTGGTGACGGTGGCCGCCGTCCAGTTCAGCACCCAGACCGCGGACGCCGCCAAGTGCGCCAAGTTCTGGGTGGCCCCCTATGGCAACGATTCCGCCAAGGGCACCGAGAAGGCGCCCTGGAAGACGATCACCAAGGCCCGCGACGAGATCCGGGCCCAGAAGCTCAACCAGTCGATGACCTGTGACATCACGGTCAACGTCAAGGCCGGCACGTACCAGGTCGACAGCACCATCCAGCTCGACCAGCGCGACTCCGGCACCAACGGTCACCAGGTGATCTACCGCAGCGCCGACGGACCCGGGACGGCGACGCTGTCCGGGGCCGAGGAGATCACCGGCTGGCAGCCGTACAAGGACGGCATCTACAAGGCCAAGGTGGACGCGTCGAAGCCGTTCTACACGCTGTTCGAGGACGGGAAGCGGGCCACCAACGCGCGCTACCCGAACCGTGGCAGCGACGACACCTGGTCGCCGTACCTGACGTCCGTCCTCTACCAGGAGGACAAGATGGACGTGCACAACTGGCTGTGGGGCAAGCCCGGTGACTGGGACCCGTCCTGGGACATGAGCCAGGCCTCGGTGACGATCTGGTCCGGCGGCTCGTGGAGCTGGTTCACCGACACCATCCCGCTGCTCGACACCAACTTCACCAAGACCCAGACCACGCTGAAGTACTGGACCCGGTACGCGATGGTGAACAGCCGCGGCGGGTCGCGGTACTTCTTCCAGAACTCGCTGAGCTTCCTCGACCAGCCGGGTGAGTACTACCTGGACTCCAAGGCCGGTGAGGTCTACTACAAGCCGCGCGGCGGAACCATGGACGGCGTCAAGGTGCTCCGGCCGACGGTGACCACCGTGCTCGACCTGGCCGGCGCCTCGCCGCAGGACCGGCTGCACGACGTGAAGTTCGACGGGCTCGGCGTCCAGTACTCCGACTTCGTCAGCTGGTACCGCAACGGGTGGGTGGCCGGTGGCGACTCCGGTGACCCGCACAAGTACCCGGAGTACGACCGGCAGATCGAGATGCCGCGGAACCGGTTCGGCGCGGTCCGGCTGACCAACACCAGCAACATCGACCTGACCAGGCTGCACGTGTCGGACACCGGCTTCACCGGGATCTACCTGTTGTTCGCCAACGACCACGTGAAGATCACCGACAGCCTGCTGGAGAACATCGGTGCCGACGGCATCAAGGTCGAGGGCGGCTGGCCGGGGGAAGGTGACCTGAGCAACCACCACACCATCAAGAACAACTACATCTCGCACGTCGGCGAGCTGGTCCCCGGTGACGCGGCCGGGATCGAGCTGATGGACACCGGGCACAACAAGATCGAGAACATCGTCGTCGAGCACAGCGCCCGGTACGGGATCAGCCTGGAGTCGCGGCCGGAGGTCAAGGACGGCGACCAGTACACCGACGGCAACAGCTTCAAGTACATCCGGCTCGAGCAGACCGGCCTGGACAGCGGTGACATGGGCGCCTTCTACAGCTACGGCGTCGGGAACCAGGAACCGCACCCGGTCAAGAACACCGTCGACCAGATGGTGATCGGCGACGTGATCCCGGACCCGTCGATGCCGGACGCCGGCGGCACCCGCGGTGTGCACATGGACGCCGGTGGCTGCGGCTACTCCTTCAGCAACGTCCAGGTCGGCAAGGTGACCGACCAGAAGTACCAGTCCTACCAGTGCAACCAGGTGACCAACGCCGACTGGGCAGAGGACTTCGACACCTCGAAGATGGAGTACGACAAGATCGGTGTGCTGCCCAGCTTCCCGTACGAGAAGCCCTGATGGACCGCACGCGTTTCGAGGGCAAGGTCGTCCTGATCACCGGAGCCGCCTCCGGGATCGGGGCGGCCTCCGCCCGCCGGTTCGCCGCGGAGGGCGGCAGCGTCGTACTGACTGACCGGGACGGCGCCGCTGCCGAGGCGCTGGCCGGCGAGCTTGGCGGCCGCGGCTACCAGTTGGACGTCACCGATCTCGACCGGACCCTCGCGGTGGTCGCCGCGGTGACCGCCGACCTGGGTGGCCTGCACGTCCTGGTCAGCGCGGCCGGGGTCGACGTGTGCGACACCGTGCCGAACACGACGCCGGCGCAGTGGCAGACGATCCTGGACGTCGACCTGACCGGCGTCTACAACTCCTGCCGGGCGGTGCTGCCCGGCTTCGTGGCCCAGGGCAGCGGTGCGATCGTGACGATCTCGTCGGCGATCGGGACCGTCGGCGAGCGCAACCGGTCGGCGTACTGCGCGGCCAAGGCCGGGGTCGAGAACCTGACCCGCGCGATGGCGCTCGACCACGGCCGCGACGGCGTCCGGGCGAACTGCGTCGCGCCCGGGCTGATCGACACCCCGCTGATCCGCAACGGCAAGGTCGGCGGCGCGGCCGACCCCGGCGCCATGCAGGCGATGGTCGACCGGCACCACGCGCTCGGCCGGATCGGGCAGCCCGCGGAGGTCGCCGCGGCGATCGCCTTCCTGGCCGGCGACGACGCCTCCTTCATCACCGGTGCGGTGCTCCCCGTGGACGCCGGCTGGACCGCACAGTAAGGACACACGATGGGAATCCTGGACGGCTACCGGGTGCTCGACGTCTCGGTCGCGATGGCCGGACCGCTGGCCGCGATGCGGCTCGGCGACCTCGGCGCGGACGTGGTCAAGGTCGAACCGGTCGCGGGGGAGTGGCAGCGGCACACCGCGGCCGGCGGCGCGACCGGGAACGTGGTGAACGCGTCGTTCCTGTCGCTGAACCGGAACAAGCGCAGCCTCGCGGTGAACCTGAAGGCCGCTGAGGGGCGCGAGTTGTTGTACGAGCTGGTGCGTGGTGCGGACGTGTTCCTGCAGAACTACCGGCCAGGGGTCGCCGCCCGGCTCGGCGTCGACTACGAGACGCTGCGCGCGCTGCAGCCGTCGCTGGTCTACGTGTCGGTGTCGGGGTACGGCGAGACCGGTCCGTACGCCGAGTGGCCGGGGCAGGATCTGCTCGTCCAGGCGATGAGCGGGGCGTTGTTCAGTGCTGGGCGGCCGGGGGAGCCGCCGGTCGCGGCGCCGTACTTCCTGGCCGATGCGGTGACGGCGTACAGCGCGTTCGAGGGCGTGCTGGCGGCGTTGCTGCACCGGGAGCGGACGGGGGAGGGCCAACTCGTGCAGGTGAACATGCTGGATGCGGTGATCGCGTTGCAGATGCAGGAGCTGTCGGTGCACACGGTGGGTGGGGTGCCGCAGACGCGGTCCGCGGAGGTGCACGCGCACAGCTACATTCGGGCACCGTACGGGATCTTCGGTACGGCGGACGGGTACCTGTCGCTGGCGTTCGCTGATCTGTCGGTGCTGGCGGAGGTGCTGGAGGCGCCGGAGCTGGCTGGGCTGGACGCTGAGCGGGACGGGTTCGTGCGGCGTGACGAGATCGCTGCTGCTGTGTCGGCTGCCCTGTCGAAGGATTCGACGGATCGCTGGCTGGAGCTGCTGCGTGCTCGGGGCGTTTGGTGCGGGCCGGTGTACGACTACGCCGATGTGCAGGCTGATCCGCAGGTCGTCCACAACGGGTCGTTCGTGACGTACGAACACCCGACGGAGGGCGAGGTGACGACGCCGGGGTTTCCGTACCGGTTCGGGCGGACGCCCGCTTCCGTACGGCGGCCGGCGCCGTTGACGGGTCAGCATACGGGCGAACTTCTGGAGGAGCTCGGGCTGCCTTCTGAGCGCTGGGCCGAGCTGGTCGATCGGGGAGTCGTGGGCTCGTGAGCATCGAGTTGCGGGGGCTCACCTGGGACCATCCACGAGGCTTTCGTCCGCTGGAAGCGTTCGAGGCCGCGGGTGGTGCCGACGACGTACGGGTGGTGTGGGACCGGCAGCCGCTGTCCGGTTTCGAGTCGCAGCCGCTGGAGGCGTTGGCCGAGACGTACGACCTGCTCGTGATCGACCACCCGGGGCTGGGCGCGGCGATCGAGGCCGGGGCTGTGCTGCCGGTGGAGGACGTGTTCGCGGGGGAGGATCTGGAAGTTTGGCGGTCGCAGGCGGTTGCTCCGACGTGGGAGAGCTATCGGTTGTACGGGCACAACTGGGCGCTACCGCTGGACGCTGCGACTCAGACGCTGTTGTACCGGCCCGATCTGGTGCGGGCGCCTTCTTCCTGGGCTGAGGTGCTGGAGCTGTCGGGTGTGGTGCTGTGTGTGGCGGGGCCGCATGCGGGGTTGAGCTTGCTCGGGATGGCCGGATCGCGTGCTGGAGACGGGCTGCTTGATCGGTCGCGGGCTGTTGCCGCGGTGGAGATGCTGCGTGCGGTGTGGCGGGCCGGCGATCAGGAGGCGGCCGGGCTGGACCCGATCGGGATCCACGAGCTGCTTGCCTCGGGCAACGCTGGTTGCTGCCCGCTCGTCTATTCGTACGCGTACTACGGCGCTGCTGCTGGTGACCGGCACGCGCTGGCCTGGTCGGCTGCGCCTCGGCTGTTCGAGTCGGACGGACCCGGCCTCGGCACGTTGGGCGGGACCGGGCTGGCGGTCACCAGGCGCGCGTACTCGCGGGTGCTCGCGGTGACCAAGTACGCCCGCGCGCTGCTCGACCCCGCGACGCAGCTGTCGGTCGTGTCAGCGGCCGGTGGGCAGTCGGCGTCGGCGGCGGTGTGGTCGTCCGCCGAGGTCGACGCGGCCTGGAACGGGCACTACTCGGCGACCCTGCCGACGCTATCGGCGTCGTACATCAGACCGCGCTTCGACGGGTGGATCGCGTTCCAGGACGAGCTGTCGGAGCGGGTGCGGGAGCTGCTCGGCAACGCCGAGGATCCCGGGCGCGCGGTCGACCGGATCGAGGCCGACTACCGCGCCCGGCGCGCGACGAAGGTGGGATGAGCGGTGGACGGACAGGTACGGTTCGACGTGAGCGGGCAGGTCGGCGTACTGACGCTGGACCGGCCGGCCAAGCTGAACGCGGCGACACGCTCGATGAGCGAGCAGCTCCTGGAGCTGATCCCGCGGATCGACGCCGATCCCGGCGTACGGGCGGTGGTGCTGACCGGCGCGGGGGAGCGGGCCTTCTCGGTCGGCAGCGACATCTCCGAGCTCGACCGGTACGACGGGCCGTGGGACTTCCGGAACCGGCGCGACTACTGCGACGCGCTGCGTTCGCTGCGGACGCCGGTGGTTGCCGCGGTCAACGGATATGCGTTCGGTGGTGGACTGGAGCTGGCGCTGTCCTGCGACATCCGGCTGGCTGCTGAGGAGGCGACGTTTGCTGCGGCGGAGATCAAGCTCGGTTGGATCGGTGGTGGTGGGGTGACGGCGCTGCTCGCGGCGAGCTTGTCGGCGAGCGACGTGGCGTTGATGTTGCTGACCGGTGATCCGGTCGATGCGTCCGAGGCGTTGCGGATGGGGCTGGTGTCGCGGGTGCTGCCGGCAGACGAGTTGTTGCCTGAAGCCCTTTCCCTGGCGGCCCGGATCGCGGCGCGGCCACCGATCGCGGCGGCCGCGGCCAAGGCGAACCTGCGGGCGGCGCTGTCGATGGGGCTGGAGCCGGCGATCCAGTACGAGCGGGAGCTGCAGGCGGTGGCGATGGGGACGCGGGACGCTGTCGAAGGGCGCGCGGCGTTCGCCGAGCGTCGTACCGGTGTGTTCGAGGGGCGGTGAGCGGCGTGCCGTTGGAGATCGCGCCGGGGATTCATCGGCTGGCGACGGACTACCCGCACGTGTGTGGGTTGCCGTTGTGGCTGCATGTGATCGACGCCGGGGACCAATTGGTGCTGCTGGACTCCGGGGTCTCGTCGACGCCCGAGGCCGCGACCGGGCCCGAGCTGCGGTCTTTGGGACTTGACTTGGGCGACCTGACGTTGGTGGTGAATAGCCACGCGCATCCCGACCACATGGGTGGGAACGAGGTGCTGAAGGCGCGGAGCGGCGCTGTCTTCGCCGCGCCTGCCGCCGAGGCGGGGTGGCTGGAGTCGAACGAGTCGCTGGTGTCGGAGTTGTGGGGATCGGATCCGGCGGCGATGGCGCTCGACGCTTCCGAGCGGGCCGAGCTGCTGGAGCAGCTTGGTGAGCGGGTGCGGATCGACGTACTGCTCCGGGACGGCGACCGGCTCCCGGCTGAGCGGCCGCTGCAGGTGATCACGACGAGCGGACACAGTCCCGGGCACATCGCCGTACTGGACGAGCGGACGCGGACGCTGTTCTCGTTCGACGACGTTCAGGGCCGGGGGCAACCGTTTCTCGACGGCGACGTCTGGCTGGCGCCGCTCTACACCGACGTCACCCGCTACACGACGGGTTTGCGCCGGCTGCTGGAACTGGACTTCGACGCGCTGATCCCGTCGCACGGTGATCCGCTGCCCGCCGCGGAAGGACGCGCGAAGATCGAGGTGTCGCTGCAGTGGGTCGAGGACGTACACGCGTTCGCTGCTGCTCTGCTCCGCCGGCGCAGCTCGCTCAGCGTGCGCGAGCTGGCCGGGGCGATCGGCACGGAGCTGGGTGACTTCGGGGGGATCAACCTGCAGACGGTTCGGATGGCGCGGGCGCACCTCGAACACCTCGCGCGCGAAGGCGGCGCCGAACCTCGCTGGCATCTCACCTAGCTGGACGGGGGAACTCGTCTCCGTTCAGCTTGTCGCCTCTGGTGAGCTTCAACGGGTCGGTCACCGGGTGCGGGGCGCCGGTGTAGACGGTCTCGGCGTCCATGTAGATGTTGACGTGCACGAAGCGTGCCTGGTCGGTCGTGTTGGGCAGCGCCATGTGCCCGGTGTAGCCGCTGTGGAAGGTGCAGTCGCCGGCCTTGAGCGGGAGTGTCACGCGTGGGGCGTAGCGCAGCTCGGGTGCGCGCGTGAACAGGTCCTCCTCGTCGCTCAGGTCCTGCGGCTCCAGATCGACGACGGTCTGCGTGCCGGGGAGGAACGTCATGCAGCCGCGCTCCGGCGGGACGTCGACCAGCGCGATCCAGGCCGACAGGGGGAGCCGGTCGTTGGTGTGCGGCCAGTACGGGCGGTCCTGGTGGAAGTGGGTGGCGGCGTTGCTGTTCGGCTCCTTCACGAGCATCTGGTCGTGCCAGATCCGGAGCGGGAACCCGGCGAGCTGCTCGGCTGTCTGGGCGATGCTTTCGTGGAGCGTGAGTTCCTTCAGTACGTCGTCGTGCTGCCACACGTTCACCAGCTGGCTGAAGATCGCATCCCGCTGCAACCGCTCGGCCCGATGCGCCTCCAGGTAGCTCGCCGCCCGCGTGCGATAACGCTCGACCTCCTCCGCCGTGAGCACTCCCGGCACTCGGACAAATCCGTTCTTCCGATACTCCGCAACTAGGTCTGTCATACCTCAACAGTCGCTTTTCCTGCCCTTCACGGCCAGGACAGTCCGCGCCTACCGTCGTACGATCCTGACATGCCCGAAACCCTCCACGAGGCGACCCTGTTCCAGGGCGGCCCGGTCTGGGGTAGCGTCCACCACCTCACCACCGGCGTCGACCCGCACGCCCACGACTTCCTCGAGCTCGCCGTCATCGGCACCGGCGCCGGCCGTCACCAGACCAGCAGCGGCGCGTACGCCGTACGGCACGGCCAGGTCCTCATCCTCAGACCAGGCGCCTGGCACGCGTTCACAGCCTGCGACAACCTCACCGTCGCCAACTGCTGCGTCTCCACCCGATCCCTTCGCACCGAGCTCAACGCCCTCCAACAACTCCCCACCTTCCGAGACCTCCTCTGGCCGACCACCGCCCACCACGGCACAGCCACCCTCCAGGTCTCACCCCGCGCGGCCGACGACGCCATCGACCTGATCACTCACCTGGCCACCCCCACCACCCCGGCCCTCACGCTGTCCCGCCTCACGACCGTCCTAGCCACCCTCGCCGACGGCCGCCCGACTCATCCCCCAACCCCACCCATCCACCCAGCAGTCACCACCACCATCACCCACTTCGAGGCAGCCCTAGCCCACCCGTGGACCCTCGACTCCCTGGCCCACCTCACCAACCTCAACCCCGCCTACCTCAGCCGCCTCTTCAAACACCACACCGGCCTCAGCCCCCTGGCCCACCTGGCCCGTCTCAGAGCCGAACAAGCAGCCCTCCTCCTCACCGACTCCACCCTCCCCACCTCCCGAGTCGGCGCCGCCGTCGGCTGGCCCGACCCGACATACTTCGCCCGCCGCTTCCGCGCGCTGGTCGGATTGACTCCCACCGAGTACCGCGCCCGCACCCGCCACACCAGAGCGGGAGAGCTGAACGGGCGCGACGAACCACACGCCGATCCATCGGAGGAGCTGTGACAGACGACGCCGACGCGTGGGCGACTGTTGCTGTGCGCGTGAGAGTGCCCGGGCTCACCGCGGAGGACGACGTGTAGCTCGGCCGTCGGGGACGGCCGGGCTTCGGCAGCTACTGCTTCTCGCGGTCTCCGCCGGGGACCCACAGGACATCCCCGCCGCTGGAGAGGTTGGCTACTCGGCCGAGGATGAACAGCAGGTCCGAGAGGCGGTTGAGGTAGGTGATGGCCAGGAGGTTCACCGACGGGCCGTGGGCCTCGACGGCTAGCCAGCCGGCTCGTTCGGCTCGGCGGACCACGGTGCGGGCGACGTTCAGATAGGCCGCACCCGGGGTGCCGCCGGGGAGGATGAACGACCGCAGCTTGGTGAGGCGGCTGTTGTAGTCGTCGCACCAGGCTTCGAGGCGGTCGATGTAGTCCTGGGTGATGCGCAGGGGCGGGTACTGGGGGTCGGGCTGGATCGGGTTGCAGAGGTCGGCGCCGACGTCGAAGAGGTCGTTCTGGATCCTGGTCAGCAGGACGACGATCGCCGAGTTCAGGTGGCCGGCGGCGATCGCGACGCCGATCGTCGAGTTCGCCTCGTCCACTTCGCCGTACGCCGCCAGCCGCGGGTCGGTCTTGGTCGTCGTGCTCATGTCGCCCAGGCGGGTCTCGCCGGCGTCCCCGGTCCTGGTGTAGATCCGCGTCAAGTTCACAGCCATGTCACGGCACTCTACGCAAGCCCGAAACCGCAGGGCGCTATAGGCCATGACCCCCTGTTCTGCGCGTGCTGCGCGACCCGCGGCGGGCACCTCGCGGCACTGGGGCCAAGGCCACGATGCTTCGCATCGCAACCTCGGCCCCAGCACCGCGAGGCACTCCGCCGCGCGCCTGCTCGCGACTGCGCAGAACAGGGGGTCATGGCCTATTGTCGGCGGGTGGAACGGTTCAGGATCTCTGGTGAGGCACGGCTCGACGGCTCGGTCGAGGTGCAGGGCGCGAAGAACAGCGTGCTGAAGTTGATGGCGGCGGCGTTGCTGGCCGAGGGGACGACGACGCTGCGGCAGGTGCCGGGCATCCTCGACGTCACCTTCATGGCCCAGTTGCTGGACACGCTGGGCTGCTCGGTGAAGGTCGACGGCGACGCCGGTACGGCGACGATCGCGGTCCCGGGCGAGATCGGCCACCAGTGCGACTACGAGCTGGTCCGCAAGCTGCGCGCCTCGATCTCGGTGCTCGGGCCGCTGCTCGGGCGCTGCGGGCGGGCCGAGGTGGCGCTGCCGGGCGGCGACAACATCGGGTCGCGCGGGCTGAACATGCACGTCGCGGGGCTGGAGTCGATGGGCGCGAAGGTGCACATCGAGCACGGCTTCGTGATCGCCGAGGCGCCGCAGGGGCTTACCGGGGCCGAGGTGTGGCTGGACTTCCCGAGCGTCGGCGCGACCGAGACGATCATGATGGCCGCGGTGCTGGCCAAGGGCACGACGGTGATCGAGAACGCGGCCCGCGAGCCGGAGATCCAGGACATCGCCGAGATGCTGGTCCAGATGGGCGCCCGGATCGAGGGCGCCGGGTCGCCGCGGATCGAGGTGACCGGGGTGGACGGGCTGCTGCAGCCGGTCGACCACGTCGTCGTACCGGACCGGATCGTCACCGGGAGCTGGGCGTTCGCGGCCGCCATCACCAAGGGTGACGTGACGATCACGAACGGGCACGCCGAGCACCTCGAGCTGCCGTTGGACAAGCTGCACAAGGCGGGTGCGGAGATCTCGGTGCTGGAGCAGGGGTTCCGGGTGCGGATGAACGACCGGCCGAAGTCGGTCGACGTCGTCACGCTGCCCTACCCCGGGTTCCCGACCGATCTGCAGGCGTTCTGCATCGCGATGAACGCGGTGAGTGTCGGCGCGGCGATGGTGACCGAGAACCTGTTCGAGGGCCGGTTCACGTTCGCGCAGGAGCTGACCCGGCTCGGCGCGCAGGTGCAGACCGACGGGCACCACGCGGTCATCCGCGGCGTCCCGCGCCTCTCCGGTGCTCCGGTGGTCGCGAGCGACATCCGCGCCGGCGCGGCGCTGGTGATCGCGGGCCTGGCCGCGGAGGGCGAGACGCTCGTCTCGGCCGCGCACCACGTGCACCGCGGCTACACGGACTTCGCGGGGAACCTGCGCAGGCTGGGGGCCGACGTCACGGTGGAGCCCGACGACGCAGAGCTGTACTGGAACTAGCTGCAAGGTCAGTTAGGGTCGTCCGCATGACTGAGCGTGTGGTGAAGCCCGTCGGCCGTGGGTTCCTGTTCCTCGACTCGCACCCTGCGGGGTGCGAGCGGGTGGTCGAGGACCTGATCAGCCAGGTCGACGCCCGTACGCCGGACCGCAAGCCCGTCGCACTCGTGATCGGCTCCAGCTCCGGCTACGGCCTCGCGGCGACCATCGCCGGCCTGGCGCGGTACGGGATCGACGGCGTCGGCGTCAGCTTCGAGAAGGAGCCGGGACGCCGTACGGCGACCGCCGGCTGGTACCGTACCGCCGCCACCGCCCAGTACGCCGAGAGCGCCGGCCGCCGCTTCCACTTCGTGAACGCCGACGCCTTCGCGGACACCACCAAGGACGACGTGCTCGACCTGGTCGCCAAGGAGTTCGGCCCGGTCGACTACCTGATCTACAGCGTGGCCGCCCCGCGCCGGGTCGACCCGCGCACCGGTACGACGTATCAGTCGGCGCTGAAGACCATCGGTACGCCGCACACGACCAAGAGCATCGCCTTCGAGGGCACCGACCCGGTGCTCACCGAGGCCAGCCTCGACGTGGCGACCGACGAGGAGATCGCCGAGACCGTCCAGGTGATGGGCGGCGAGGACTGGACCCGCTGGGTCGACGCCCTGGCCGAGCGGAACCTGCTGAACGACGGGTTCACCACGGTCGCGCTGACCTACATCGGCAGCGAGCTGACCGGCCCGATCTACCGGCAGGGCTCGATCGGCGCGGCCAAGGCGCACCTGGAGCAGACCGCCAAGGAGCTCTCGACGCGTGACGGTGTCAACGCTCTCACCTCGGTGAACGGCGCTGCGGTGACGCAGGCCAGCTCGGCGATCCCCGGCATCGGCCTGTACGTGAGCCTGCTGCACAAGGTGCTCGGCGACAAGATGCAGACCCCGATCCAGCAGTCGATCGCGCTCTGGGACCAGCTGACCGGTGAGACGACGCCCGACCTGGACGAGGACGGCCGGCTGCGGCTCGACCGTTGGGAGCTCGATCCCACCGTGCAGGACGCTGTGAAGGACCAGTGGAACGCCGTCACCCAGGACAACATCGCGACCGTGGCCGACGCGGCCTGGTTCTTCGCCGAGGTACGCCGCCTGTACGGCTTCGACGTCGACGGTGTCGACTACGAAGCCGAGACCGAGGTCGACGTCGCCTGGCCTGCCCAAAGCTCTACAGGGGCTTGAACGACACCATCTCCAGCACCAGTTCCCCGGCTTCGTCCGAGGCCCCGAGGTCGACCGTCGCGGTGATTCGCCAGTCGTGGTTGCCCTCGGGGTCGTCGATGATCTGCTGGACCTCCCAGTACCCCGGGTGCTCCTCGACCATGAACAGCGCCGGGCCGCGCGCGGCCGGACCGGTCCCGAGCGAGGAGTGCTCGGCGTAGTACGCCGTACCGGCCTCGGCCCAGCGCCCCGCGTCCCAGCCTGACTCGTTGTCGAGCTGACCGAGCTCGGCCCACCGGTGCAGCGCGACCAGCTCGACCCGGCGGAACAGCGCGTTCCGCACCAGCACCCGGAACGCCCTGGTGTTCAAGGTGATCCGGCGCGGCCCGGCGAGCACCGGGACGACGGCGACCTCCTCGGCGGTCGGGTTGGTCAGCTCCTCCCACTCGTCGAGCAGGCTGGAGTCGGTCTGCCGGACGACTTCGCCGAGCCACTCGATCAGGTCGGTCAGGTCGTCGTTCACCTTGTCCGGCGGGACGGTCTGCCGCAGCGCCTTGTACGCGTCGCTGAGGTAGCGCAGCATGATGCCCTCGGAGCGCGCCAGCCCGTAGTACTGGACGAACTCGCCGAACGTCATCGCGCGCTCGAACATGTCCCGGACGACGGACTTCGGCGACAGGCCGGCCTCGGCGATCCACGGGTGGGTCTGCCGGTAGATCTCCAAGGTTGCCTGCAGCAACTCCTCGAGCGGTTTCGGCCAGCTGATCTCGTCGAGCAGCTCCATCCGCTCCTCGTACTCGATGCCGTCGGCCTTCATCGACTGGACGGCCTCGCCCTTGGCGTGGTGCAGCTGCGCCATCAGCACGGCCCGCGGGTCCTCCAGCGTCGCCTCGACCACGGACACCACATCGAGCGCGTACAGCGGGTCCTCGGGGTCGAGCAGGTCGAGCGCCGCCAGCGCGAACGTGGACAGCGGCTGGTTCAGCGAGAAGTCCTTCTGCAGGTCGACGGTCAGCCGCAGCGACCGGCCGAACTCGTCGGGCGCGTCCAGCCGCTCGACCACGCCGGCGGTGAGCAGCGTGCGGTAGATCTGGATCGCGCGCCGGATCAGCCGGACCTGCGCCCGGGCGTCCTCGTGGTTGTCCTGGAGCAGGTGCCGCATGCTGGCGAACGCGTCGCCGTCGCGGGCGATCACGTTCAGCAGCATCGCGTGGCTGACCCGCATCCGCGACTGCAGCGGCTCGGGCTCGGCCGCGACCAGCCGGTCGAAGGTGTCCTCGCCCCAGGTGACGAACCCCTCCGGCGGCTTCTTCTTCTGTACCCGGCGCTGCTTCTTCGGGTCGTCGCCGGCCTTGGACATCGCCCGGACGTTCTCGATCACGTGGTCGGGCGCCTCGACGACGACCGTGCCGGACGTGTCGTACCCGGCCCGGCCCGCGCGGCCGGCGATCTGGTGGAACTCGCGCGCCTTGAGGATGCGTTGCCGGCGGCCGTCGTACTTGCTCAGAGCAGTCAGTACGACGGTCCGGATCGGGACGTTGATGCCGACGCCGAGGGTGTCGGTCCCGCAGATCACCTTCAGCAGGCCGGCCTGCGCCAGCTGCTCGACCAGCCGCCGGTACTTCGGCAGCATGCCCGCGTGGTGCACGCCGATGCCGTGCATCACCAAGCGCTGCAGCGTCCGCCCGAACCCGGAGCTGAACCGGAAGTGCCCGATCAGCTCCTTGATCTTGTCCTTCTCCTCCTTGGTGCAGACGTTGATGCTGGTCAGCGCCTGCGCGCGTTCCAGCGCCGAGGCCTGGGTGAAGTGGACGACGTAGACCGGCGACTGGTTGGTGACGAGCAGCTCCTGGAGCGTCTCGTGCAGCGGCGTGGTGACGTACTTGTAGACCAGCGGCACCGGGCGCTCGGCCGACGACACGATCGCGGTCGGCCGGCCCGTCCGCCGGTTGAGGTCGAGCTTGAACCGCTCGACGTCGCCGAGCGTCGCCGACATCAGGATGAACTGCGCGTTCGGCAGCTCCAGCAGCGGCACCTGCCAGGCCCAGCCGCGGTCGGGCTCGGAGTAGAAGTGGAACTCGTCCATCACCACCTGGCCGACGTCGGCGTCCGCGCCCTCGCGGAGCGCGACGTTGGCCAGCACCTCGGCCGTGCAGCAGATGATCGGGGCGCCGGCGTTCACCGAGGCGTCACCGGTCAGCATGCCGACCTTGTCGGCGCCGAAGATGTCGCAGAGCGCGAAGAACTTCTCCGAGACCAGCGCCTTGATCGGCGCGGTGTAGAAGGTGCGCTTGCCGTTGGCCAGGGCCGCGAAGTGCGAGCCGGTGGCGACCAGGCTCTTACCGGAACCGGTCGGGGTGGACAGGATCACGTTCGACCCGGTCATCACCTCGATCAGCGCCTCCTCCTGCGCCGGGTACAGCGAGATGCCCTGCGTGCCCACCCAGGTGGCGAAGGCGTCGTACAGGGCGTCGGGTTCGGTGGAGTCCGGCAGCTTCTCGGTCAGCGTCATCACCGACCATTGTCCCGTACGGCGCGAAAAGCCGTTGCGGGTGGCACCCTGCGTGCCTACGGTGCTGCGCATGCCCGAGGACCCGTACGGCGATGAGCAGTTGGTCGAGCTGTACGACGAGGACAACGCCGCTGGTGACGATCATGCGTACTACCGAGCGCTGGCGGACCGGATCGAGGCGGAGACGACCGCCGATCAGGGGGATGCGGTCGCGGGCCGGGCCCGCGGTCTGACGATCGTCGACCTCGGCTGTGGCACCGGGTTGCTGACGCGGACGCTGGCTGTTTCCGGGCGAACGGTGATCGGCGTCGACCCGAGCCCGACGATGCTCGGCTACGCCCGCCGTCAGCCCGGCGCCGACGCGGTGACCTGGATCGAAGGCGACGCTACTGCTCTTTCCGCTGATGCCACCGCCGATCTCGTCATCAGTACCGGCAACGCGATCATGCACGTCGAACACCTCCGGCACACGCTCACCCACCTGGCCGCAGCCCTGCGCCCCGGCGGCGTGATCAGCTTCGAGACCCGCAACCCCGCCCGCCGGGCCTGGGAGCACTGGACCTCCGAGGAGACCCAGCGCGAGACGCCGTTCGGCCTGCTCCGGGAGTGGATGGAGGTCACCTCGGTCGAGCACGGCCGGGTGACCTTCGACGCGTACAACGTGTTCGAGGACGGACGCGAGAAGGTCTTCACCACCGTGCTGTACTTCCGGACCGCCGACGAGCTGGTCGCCGACCTGGCGGCGACCGGGTTCGAAGGGATCGAGCTGCGGGGTGGTTGGCACGACGAGCCGCTGACCGATGACTCCGGCCTGATTGTCGTCCAGGCCGTCAGAACAGCACGCTGACCAGCTCGCCCGGATCACGCCCGGCAGGCCAGTCGCTGACCTGCCCGTCGCCGAGCTCGACGACCCGCCAGGCGCCGTCGGCCCGGCGTACGAGGTCGACGGTGACGAACGGCAGCGCCAGCTCGGCGACCAGCGGCTCGACCTCGATCAGATCGAGACCGGTCGGCAGCTCATCAGACGTGTCAGGGTGCGGCGTCGTCAGGACGCAGCGCCCGCCGACCCACCAGGTCCGCGCCTCGGCGCCGGTGAACTCCTCGTACCGCCGTACGACGAACCCGCCGGTGAAGGCGTCGTCGCGCAGCTCCAGGAACCGGGAGCCGATCCGCTCGACGGCCGCCTCGTCGGTGAGGTCGGGGAGGAAGCAGGCCTCGGCCCAGTAGTGCTTCATCGACTTCACGTAGTCGCGCAGCACGCCCGCGCCGCCGCCGAGCGCGCGGGTCGCCTTCAGCAGCTCGGTCAGATCGCGGCCGGCGGTCCAGACGGATTCGGGGGTGACGGTGCGGAGGCCCTCGTACCAGCCGGGCAGCTCGTGAGCCGTCCGGTACTCCTGAGCTGACGTCCGCAGCTGGACACCACCCGCGGCCAGCCCACGCTCGAACGACGCGTACTGCGCGGACGACAGCATCCACCCCCGGTACACCGCGTCCTCGGCCGGCGGCACCCGAAGCTCCGCCTCGCCACGCACCAGCGCGTCGTGGTCCACCCGCGCGACAACGATCCCCAGCTCGCGCGCAGCGTGGGCCTGCGCAGCGAAGTGGGGATCGTCGCGGCGCGGATTCAGCGGGTCCGCCGGAACCAGGAGCATGCACCGCATTCTCCCGAACCCGCACCGGTTTCGCCTCCCGATTCCGCGCGCCCGGCGGTGCGGGGCCCCTCAGCCCGAGACCACCGGGAGCCGGTCAGCGCAGCGCGTACGCCCTGGTCACGCGCTGGTCCACCTTGTTGCCTGCGGCATCGATCGCGACGGTGCGCAGGCTGACGAAACCGCTGCTCGGTTGCGTCAGCGAGGCCGTCCAGCCCGTCGCTGTCCGCCGCACGGCAGCGTTCACCCACGATCGACCGTCGTCGTACGACGCCTGAAGAGCAACCGAAACGATCGGCCGTCGCGGAGCGCCGTACTGGTGCTCAACCGTCAGCGGCACCTCGAACCGCCCACCCGGTGCCGCGTTCCGCTCGTCGAGCACCGGCGACCACCGGACGGTCATCAGCGGCAGCGCCGACGCCACCCCGTCCGGCGTCCGCGCCGACCGGAACGTCCACGCCACCTCGCTCCGCGTCGACAGCTTGAAGCGCTCGTCGGACCCCCGGGTGACCTCCTTCTTCAGCACGTACGTCGCCGGCTCCGCGGGCAGCGCGAACGTCTGCTGCTTGAACGCGTCCGACGCCCCGATCTCGACGCCGTTGCGTGTCACCGTCGTCCGCTCGGAGTCGGTCAGCGCGTCGCCGAACGTGCCCGCGCCGGAGCTGTACATCAGCGCCACCACGTTCAGGCTGTCCCCGTCGCGGAACGTCCACGGCTGCTTGTCCCGCCCGGGCAGACCGCCGCGCGCGTCGGTCAGGCTCGGGCCGAAGACGCCGCGCTGCCAGTTCACCTTCGTGGTCCGCCCGGCCGGGTAGACGACGTGCTGGGAGTCGACCAGCGCGGTGTACTCGACGCCGTCGTCGGGCAGCCGCCGGTACAGCTCGTTCTCGAACGCCCAGGCGACGCCCTTGGCCGAGTAGTACTCGTCGCGCTGGAACGGCAGGTTCATCACGACCGCCGGGGTGAACACGAACAGCGGCGTCCAGCGCCCGCTCGGCTCCGGCGCCTGCAGCGTCGGGTAGCTGTAGTTGTTGCCCTTCACACCTGCGTCCGCGCTCGCGTACGACGCGTCGAGGTGCGCGTAGTCGCGCCGGTCGGTGACCAGCGACGGGTTCTGCGGGACGCGGCCGGGCCAGGTCGTCACGTCGTGGTAGACGTACGGGCTGTCCAGGAAGAAGTCCCGGTCCGGGCTCTGGCCGTCCGGCATCCCGGCCCAGGCCAGGTGCGCGAACCCGGTGAACGTCTTCTTCGACCCGGTCACGTTCGGTACGACGTACAGGTTCGGGAAGAAGCCGGGCTCGAACGACGTCGCGACGCCGACCCCGCCGACGTAGGTCTCGTCGCCGAGCGGCCGGACGAACCCGACGCCCCCGGCGGCCGGGTGCGCTCCGGTGACCGGCGCCTTCAGCGCGATCTTGCGGGCCTTGCGGCCGTCGAGCGTGATGGTGCCGGGCTTGTCGACGACCAGGTCGGGCTCACCGAAGTACGTCGCGTCGCGGAAACCGAGGCCGTTGGCGTTGAAGACGGTGGTGAACGCGTCGACCAGGTAGCGGCCGCGGGGGAGCTGGAGCTTGTCGCCCGGGCTCGCCAGGTAGGCGACCTAGCGGTCGACGTCGACGAGGTACGCGCCGGAGACGTGCTGTTCGTCGTTGACCGCGGGCTTGCCGTCGCGGTCGAGCATCTTGAGCTCCTGCGTGAAGCTCGGGACCTGCTTGCCGACGCCGATGGTGCTGCGGATCTCCATCCCGTTGCCGCGGGCAATCAGCCAGCCGCCGTACGGGCCGTCGGGGACGTTGGTCGCGGTGTTCGCCGTGACGTCGACCGTCGCGGTGCCGTGGGCGGGGACCTCGAGCAGCGACTTGGCGAGGCGGAAGACCCGGGTCGAGGCCTGCAGGTGCAGCGAGAGCGAGACCGGCTTGCTGCTGTCGTTGCGGTAGGTGACCTGGCGCGTGACCGGCTTGTCGTCGGTGTGCGGAGCGGTCTGGAGGCCGAAGTTCAGGCTGCTCGGGCTCGCGGTGACGGTCTGCGTCATCGCGCGCTCGAGGTCGACCCGCCCGGCGCCCTGGGCGAAGACGCCGAGGCCCTTGAGGTCGAGCGCCGAGTTCATCAGCGCGGACTTCAGCTCGGGGGCTTTCCAGTCCGGGTGCAGCTGCGCGAGCAGCGCGGCGGCGCCGGTGGCGTGCGGCGCGGCCATCGACGTGCCCGACAGTTCGGCGTACGACGCGTTGACGGCGAACGACTCCAGCGGCGTGTTCGCCGCGCGGGCCGCGACGATCCGGTCGCCGGGGGCCGCGATGTCGGGTTTGACCGCGAGGTCGCCGAGCCGCGGGCCGCGGCTGGAGAAGGTGCTCAGCGTGTCGGACTTGGTGACCGAGGCGACGGCCAGCGCGGAGTCCGCGGCGGCCGGGCTGCCGACGGTGCCGTCGGCGCCGAAGTTGCCGGCCGAGGCGACGAAGAGCGTGCCGGTGCTCGCGGTCAGCTCGTTCACCGCCTGCGCGACCAGGTCGGTGCCGTCGGTCGGGCCGCCGCCGACGCTGAGGTTGACCACCCGGGCGCCGTGGGTCGCGGCCCACTGCATGCCCTCGATGATGTCGGAGTCCTCGCAGTTGCGGGAGCTGCAGATCTTGCCGATCATCAGGTCCGCGTCCGGCGCGACGCCGCGGTACTTGCCGCCCGAGGCCGCGCCGGTCCCGGCCACGGTCGAGGCGACGTGGGTGCCGTGCCCGACCCGGTCCACGACGCCGGTGTCGGTGGTGAAGTTGTCGGTGGCAACGACCCGGTCCCTCAGGTCGGGATGCGTGGCGTCGTACCCGGTGTCGAGCACGGCGACCCTGACGCCCTTGCCGGTGATGCCGTGCTGCCACAGCGCCGGCGCGCCGATCTGGGCGACGCTGCGGTCGAGGTTCGGCTTGATGCCGCCGTCGAGCCAGACCTTCTTCACCGTCGGGGAGAGAGCGGTACGGCGCTTCGCCTGCGCGGTGCTGGTCCAGCTGCGCCAGAGGGCTGTCGCCTTCGTGCGTTCCTGACGGACCGCGACGGCGTCGACGATCGGGAGCTCCTGGTCGACGGTGGTTCCGGCCGGGAGGGACTGGCGGACGGCGCGCGGCTGGCCGGCGTACCGGATCATCAGCGGGAGGGTCGGGCTGGAGGCGTCGTCGAGGCCGAGGTCGGCGAGCAGCGCCACGTCGAAGAGACGCGGGTCGACGATGCCGGCGGCGATCAGCGGGACGGCGTCGACCGGGACCACGCTCTGCTGCTTGCCGAGGGTGAGCTTGTGGAAGAGGACGCCCTCGCGGCCGGGTCCGGGGTGGACCTCGACACCGACGGTGCCGTCCTGGGTCTTGCGAGTGGTGACGCGGTCGCCGGTGACGAGGGTGACGGTGACCGGCTGCAGAGTGGTTGACCGTGAGGTTGCTGGCTGTGCGCTGGGTGCTGGTTGGTCACCGGCTGCTGGGACGGCCCAGGCGGTGCCGGCCACCAGAGCTACGGCGACGGCTGGGGCGAGCAGCCGGGGGTGGAATCGGGACAAGGGTCACCTCTCAGATGGGCGTTTCTGGGCAGGTTTCTGGGCAGGGTGAGACCCAGCTCCGGCACGGGGTCCGGAGCTGGTGACAGGGGAGGAGTGGAGCTAGCGGATGGCCTTACTGGGCGGCGTGGGCCGCTCGTCGGTCCAGCCGGACTCCAGGACGACAGTGGCGCCGGTCTTCCGGCCGAGGGACTCCGAGCTCAACAGCCGGCCGGTGGTGGTGTCCACGATGTACCGGGCGCTGCCGCTGAACAGAGTGGTCGGTTCAGCGCCGGGCTTGGTGCCCAGGTCGCTCCAGTCGTAGGTGAACGCCGTACCGGTCCGGCCGATCGGGTCCTTGACGCCCTGCTCCAGCTCGGCGCCAGGAAGCATCGACAGCACTCGCAGGGCGGCGCCGCGCAGCTTCGGCGGCGAGGGCGCCTCGAACAGCAGCCGCCCGGCCGCGTTGAACACGGTGTAGTCGATCTCGGCCTGCGTCGCCCCCGGTTGCGCACCGCCGGCCAGCAGCTTGCGCAACTCCTTCGGGTCCGTCGGCAGCGCCTGGATCTGCTGCGCGGTGACCGGCTTGATCCCGCTCAGGTAGTACCCGGGCGGCACCTGGTCGAAGGTCATCTTGTTGACCACCGGCTCACTCGGAGCCATCGTCACCGGGTCCACCTCGTACGACAGCTGCCACGACGTCGGCGAGCCCTGCGCCCTCCAGCGGGCCGTGTCGGCCGGGGTGGCCGGCCGCGCGCCCAGGTCGACCCAGCCGAACCAGGACTCGACGCCCTGCTTCATCGGCATCCAGCTCTCGGTGATGCTGCGCCGCTCCAGCTGGTACGACGGCTTGCCGACCGTCGTCGTGCCGCGCACCTGCAAGCTCCGGACCCGGAAGTACTTGCCCGAGACCTTCTCGTTCCGCTCCTGCTTGACCGCCAGGTCCAGCAGCACCTGGCTCGCGGCGCTGCGCAGCTGCGGTACGGACGTCGTACCGGGCGCTGGTGCTGCGTCCGAGCCGGAGCCGTTGCCGGGGGAGAGCAGTACTGGCGTCGCCAGCGCTGCCAGCGCCACCGTGGCCGCTGTAGCGGTCAGCACGATGCCGACGCGACCAGAGCGCGCTGCGGCGTACCAGCGGTTGGCTCTGCTCGGCGGAGTCGCCTCAGCCCTGACCAGCGCCTCCAGCTCGCGCCGGGCCTTCGCAGTGGCCTCTGGCGTCGGGCTGGGCGGCTCAGGGAAGGCCGAGCGGATCTTGTCGAGGTCGTCCATCTCAGTCCTCCTCCAGCCTGGTCGGGTCCGTGTTGCCCAGATGCTCCCGTACGACGCGTCTGGCGCGCGACAGCCGCGAGCAGACCGTGCCGTACGCGATCCCCAGCGCCTCGGCGACCTCGTCGTAGCTCAGCCCGCCCAGCGCGACCAGCATCAGCACCTCGCGGTCCTTGCTGGACACCTTGGCCAGCGCGGCAGCCAGCTGGCGCCCGGCGCTCTCGGCGGTGACCTGTGCGGCGACCCGCTCCTCGTGCCCGCCGGACGGCAGTGGCAGCGGGAGCTTGGCGGTCGCCCGCCAGGCCCGGACCTCGTCGCGCCGGTGCCGGCGGATCAGGTTGGTGGCGATGCCGTACAGCCAGGCGCGGACCACGCCGCTGCGGCTGTCGAACCGGTCCCGCTGCCGGAACGCGATCAGGAAGGTCTCCGAGGACAGGTCGTCGGCCAGGTCCGGCCCGAGCCGGCGGGCGACGTACGCGTGCACCTGGGGGAAGTACTTGTCGAAGATCAGCGTGAACCGGTCGGGACTGCGCACGGTCGACTCCAGCAGCCGGGCGTCCTCGTCGGGCACGACCTGAGCCCGGACGGCGGCCGGACGGCCTGGCAACGCGACGGTCGCCAGCGCGAGGTCGGGGGTCATCGAGCTCCTCACTCGACCGGCCTGGGCAGACCCCGGCTCGGGGCCCGTGGCAGCGGCGCTGCCGTTCGGCTCACCCTGTTCTTGTCCGATGTCCCCAGAACCCTTCTCGTACCCCCGACACGTTGCCGCGACGTTGACGCGCGAGGGGGCCCGCCGGTGGACACGGCGGGGAAATCCGGGCTCAGGAGGCGTCGAGGAAGCCCCGGGCCGCGGCCTCGTCCTTCGGCCAGACGTAGACCGACCAGCCGTCGCTGGTCCGGGCGGCGGTCGCCTTGATCCCGAGATCCTTCAGCTTCGACACCGCCACCCGGGCCTCGTTGTACGACGTGGTGGTCCGGACGTCGACCAGCAGCCCGAACTTGTCCTTCTCGGCCGGGGAGTAGTCGGTACGCCGTACGAGTGACCCGCCCTTGGCCTTGGAGAACGCCCAGCGGCACAGCAGCACCACGCCACCGGTCAGAGCGATGGCGACCACGGGGAACAGGAAGTACCGGTCGGCGAACACACCCCATTGTCTCCCACCACATCCGGCACGGAATTGAAAGGTTCCGAGGTCTTGGCAACCTCCCGGGTCCCCGGGGAGTCTTTACCAACACACGCTGCAGTGCGGCCAACTCGGGGGCTGCCGGAAGAGCGGAGGGCACGGACATGGTTGAACCGACCCCAATCGCAGGTTCCGTCAACGACAACGTGGTCCGGCTGGCCGGACTGCTGGACGTCCGCTCGGTGGGCGACGCCCGCCAGCGGCTGAACGACCTGATAGACCGCACCGCCGGCGACGTGGTGGTCGACCTGGAGGCGGTCGACGCGCTCGACGCCACCGGTCTCGGCCTGCTCGTCGCCACCCATCGCCGGACCCAGCTGCTCGGGCGGCGGCTGGTCCTGCGGCACCCGGTTCCTTCGGTGGTCCGGATCCTCGCGGTCACCCGGCTGCACCGGATCCTGGCGGTCGAGAGGACCCCGTTGCCGAGCGTTGCCTAGGTCTCACCGCTGTGACTTAAGCCGCTGGTGACACCCGTCACGAGCTGCGGACTCACAAGGGCACACAGTCCTACTCTCGGGTACATGACCGCGAAGGACCGTCCCTGGGTGATGCGTACGTACGCCGGCCACTCGTCGGCGGCCGAGTCCAACGCGCTGTTCCGGCGCAACCTGGCCAAGGGCCAGACCGGGCTGTCGGTCGCCTTCGACCTGCCCACGCAGACCGGGTACGACCCCGACCACGTGCTGGCGCGGGGAGAGGTCGGCAAGGTCGGCGTCCCGGTCGCGCACCTGGGCGACGTACGGGCGCTGTTCGACCAGATCCCGCTCGCGCAGATGAACACCTCGATGACGATCAACGCGACCGCGATGTGGCTGCTCGCGCTCTACCAGGTCGCGGCGCAGGAGCAGGGCGCGACGCCGGACGAGCTGACCGGGACCACGCAGAACGACATCGTCAAGGAGTACCTGTCCCGCGGGACGTACGCTTTCCCGCCGGACGCGTCGCTGCGGCTGACCACCGACCTGATCGCCTACACGGTCACCAACGTCCCGCAGTGGAACCCGATCAACATCTGCAGCTACCACCTCCAGGAGGCCGGCGCCACGCCGGTGCAGGAGTTGGCCTTCGCGCTCTCGACGGCGATCGCCGTACTCGACCGGGTCCGCGACGGCGGTCAGGTGCCGACGGAGCGGTTCGGCGACGTCGTGCAGCGGATCTCGTTCTTCGTCAACGCCGGCGTCCGGTTCATCGAGGAGACCTGCAAGATGCGGGCCTTCGTGCAGCTGTGGGACGAGATCTGCCTCGACCGGTACGGCGTGACCGAGGCGAAGGCGCGCCGCCTGCGGTACGGCGTACAGGTGAACTCGCTCGGCCTGACCGAGGCGCAGCCGGAGAACAACGTGCAGCGGATCGTGCTGGAGATGCTCGGCGTGACGCTGTCCAAGAACGCCCGCGCCCGCGCCGTCCAGCTGCCGGCCTGGAACGAGGCGCTCGGGCTGCCGCGACCGTGGGATCAGCAGTGGTCGCTGCGGATGCAGCAGGTGCTCGCCTACGAGTCGGACCTGCTGGAGTACGAGGACATCTTCGACGGCTCGCACGTGATCGAGGCGAAGGTCGCCGAGCTGGTCGCCGGTGCGCGCGAGGAGATCGACCGGGTGCAGGCGATGGGCGGTGCGGTCGCTGCGGTCGAGACCGGGTACCTGAAGCAGGCGCTGGTCGCCTCGCACGCCGAGCGGCGGCAGCGGATCGAGTCCGGTGAGCACGTGGTCGTCGGGGTGAACAAGTTCGAGAACACCGAGCCGTCGCCGCTGACCGCCGACCTGGACACGGCGATCCAGACCGCCGACCCGGGCGCTGAGGCTGCCGCGCTGAAGTCGCTGGAGCAGTGGCGGGCCGCTCGCGATCCTGAGGCCGTCGAGGCCGCGCTGGCTTCGTTGCGCGAGGCGGCCAAGGGCACCGACAACCTGATGCCCGCGACGCTGAGCTGCGTGCGCGCCGGGGTGACGACGGGCGAGTGGGCCGGCGTGCTGCGGGAGATGTTCGGCGAGTACCGCGCGCCGACCGGGGTCTCAGGTTCGGTCGGGGTCTCCGGCGCGGGCGCCGAGATCGCGGCCGTCCGGACGAAGGTCTCCGCGACCGCCTCCGAGCTGGGCGGCCGGCTGCGCTTCCTGGTCGGCAAGCCGGGTCTCGACGGGCACTCCAACGGCGCCGAGCAGGTCGCCGTACGGGCTCGTGACGTCGGCTTCGAGGTGATCTACCAGGGCATCCGGCTGACCCCCGAGCAGATCGTCGCCGCCGCGGTCGCCGAGGACGTGCACTGCGTCGGCCTGTCGATCCTCTCGGGCTCCCACATGGAACTCGTCCCGCAGGTGGTCGCCGGACTGCGCGAGGCCGGGCTGTCCGACGTACCGGTCGTGGTCGGCGGCATCGTCCCCGACGGCGACGCCCGCGCCCTGAAGTCAGCAGGCGTCGCCGCGGTCTACACCCCGAAGGACTACGACCTGACCGGGATGATGTCGGACGTCGTCGACGTGATCCGGCGGGCGCACGGTCACTGAGCCTGTTGCGCCTTGGCGTCGATCAGGTCCTGGACGTCCTTGGGCAGCGTGGTCTCGAAGTCGATCAGTTTCACCCAGGTCGGGGTGACGGTGATCCGGACCATCTCGTCGTACAGGTCCTTCACGCCGGCGGTCCAGCCGACGTGCTGCTCGTCGGTCATCACCTTCTTGCCGGAGAGGATGTACTCCTCCGGTACGCCGGGCTCGAGCTTCTGCTCGGTGGTGCCGCGGATCAGCAGCACCTTCGGCGGGAAACCGGCGGTGTCGAGGGTGAACGCGACGTGCGGGTTCTTGCGGAGCGCCTTCAGCTTGGCGGCCTTCGGGACGGTGAAGATCTGCAGCTGGGCGCCGTCGAAGTGGAAGCCGATCGGGATCACCCGGGGTTCGCCGTTCACGGCGACGTACGACATCCGGGCCGGCTGCGGGGCGAACAGCAGCTGCTGGGCGTAGGGCTTGGCCAGGATCTCGGCGATCTCTTGCTGGTTCATCTCGGTGTCCTTCGTGGTTGGTGGGGCTGACAACCAGGGGACGAAGCTCGGCGGCGGCTCTCGACATCGATAGGTTGGGGAAATGCCGGAAACTTTTGCGCTGGGGGCCGGGCAGGTCGAGGTGGGGGACGACGGTTCGGTTTCGGCCGTGGATCGTCCAGGGCGGTCGATGCTGCTGCCGGACGGCGCATGGCACGATCCGGCGCATCACTGGGGCAAGGGGTTCGTGATCGCGTCTGGTGGGAGCTATCGGTTCGACGCGCCGGTGATGACCCGCTGGCGGTCCAGCGGGATCGACCTGCTGTACCGCCTCGGGCCGCTGGAGCTGCGGGTGGGGCGGCGGTTCGGGGAGCGGTGGACGGAGACGTACGAGCTGCGCAACACCTCGGCTTCTTCTGTCTCGGTGGGCTCTTTGGCGGTCAGTACGCCGTGGCGCGATCTCTACAGCTCCAGCCGCGAGAGCCTGCGTGGTGCCGTCCACGCCCATGTCTGGACCGGCGGCGCCGACTCCTGGGTCTGGGCGCAGCCGATGGACGGCAGCGGGCCCGGCCTGGGGCTGCGGATGATCGAGGGCGAGCTCTGGGCGTACTCGGTCGAGTCCCGCGACAGCGTCACCAGCAGCAACAGCCGCGGGCACCTGTACCTGCACGTCACCGACCATGCGCGGTCGCCTGATGCGTTCGGCGGCCAGGAGGCTGTCGTGCTGGCGCCGGGGGAGTCGTACCGGTGGACCTGGCAGCTGGAGTGGTTTGACTCGCTGGCTGACTTCCGGGCGAGCTGGCAGCCGCTGGTGTCGGCTCCTGAGCTGGCTGGTCTGGTCGGCTCGTCGCTGCCGCTCTCGCTCGCTCCTGGTGTTTCCGGGCCTTCAGCGGTTGTTGGCTCGGAGCCTGGTGTCCGGTACGTCGAGGTGACCGACGGCAAGGTCCGCTCGCGCGTCGGCCTGCTCTTCCACGACCCGCTGCGCGAGATCGTCGAGCGCCGGATCCGCTTCGTGCTCGACCACCAGCGCCCAGTGGAGCTGACCGACAGCCGCCGCTTTTCCTTCGTCCCGTACGACGCTCGCACGGGTCTCCGCATCCTCTCCGCCGGCTGGCGCGACTGGTCGGACGCGCGGGAGCGGATCGGTACGGCGCTGCTTCTGCAGGAGGCGCGCGACCTCGGCTGGGGTTCTCGTGCCGAGCTGGACGAGGCGCTGGCGGGCTACCAGCAGTTCGTCATGGAGCACCTGATCGCGGCGGACGGCACGGTCGCCGACGACAGCCTGCACGAGAGCCGGACGCGGCTGTACAACTTCCCGTGGTTCGCCCGCTTCCTGCTTGGCCAGGGTGATGTCGCTGGCGCGGTGCGGGTGCTCGACCGGTACTACGCGCTGGGCGGCGACCACTTCCTCGCGTTCGACCTCGGCCCGCTGCTGCGTGCGCTGGCTGCGCTGACTTCTGACGACACAGCTGCTCGCCTCCGGGGCTACTTGTCACGGCATGCCGCAGCGTTCATCGAGTACGGCGACGACCTGCCGCCGCACGAGGTCAACTACGAGCAGTCGATGGTCGCGCCGCTGCTGGAACTGCTGCTGGCGGCGTACGAGGAGGGCATGGTCCCGCTGGAGGAGCTGACGCGGCGCCTGCCCTGGCTGACGGCGTTCGCCGCCGACCAGCCCGACGTACGGCTGCGGCACGTTCCGATCCGGCACTGGGACGGCTACTGGTTCGGCCTGCTCCGGCTGTGGGGTGATGTGTTCCCGCACTACTGGTCGGTGCTGAGCGCAGCTGTCTACCTGACCTGGCCGACCGACGAGCTGCGCGCGGCGGGTGAGGCGATCCTTCGGGCGAACCTCGCCAACTTCCACCAGGACGGCTCGGCCACCTGTGCGTTCGTGTACCCGAGCGCGGTCAACAACCTGTCCGCGCACGTCGCTGATCCGTTGGCGAACGACCAGGACTGGGCGCTGGTCTACGCGCTCCGCCTATCCGGCGGCTCGCTGGGGACGAACCCCTCGACATGATGACCAGACGACGCCTGCTGCTGGCGGCAGCCGTCACCACTCTCACTGCTTGTGCTTCTAGTACGCCTAGTGGCACTCAACAGATCCGGTACGGCAGTGACGAGTCCCAGGTCGCCGACCTCTTCCTCCCACCCGGCGAGGGTAAGGTCCCAGCGGTAGTGGTGATTCACGGCGGCTTCTGGATGAGCGGCTACGGCAAAGACCTCGCCACCCCGCTCGCCGAGGACCTCATCCAGCACGGCGTAGCGGGCTACGCGATCGAGTACCGCCGCGTCGGCAACGGCGGCGGCTGGCCCGCCACCTTCGACGACGTGGCGGCCGCCATCGACGCACTGGCCGACCAGCCGCGGATCGCAGCTGACCAGGTGGTTGCCGTCGGGCACTCAGCTGGTGGTCACCTCGCGGTGTGGGCCGCCGGCCGCTCTGGGCGAGTTGTGCTGAAGGGCGCGGTCTCCCAAGCCGGCGTACTCGACCTGGTGAACGCCTACGACGCACAGATCGGCGGCGACGCGGTAGCCCAGCTCATGGGCGCCACACCGACGCAGGACATGAAGCGCTACACCAGCTGTTCGCCGTACGAGCAGGTGCCGTTGAAGGTCCCAGTCGCGTTGGTCCACGGCACCCGCGACGCACAGGTGCCGCTGGACCAGAGCCAGCGCTACCTGACCGCAGCGAAGCGCGCTGGTGGACAGGTGACGCTGACCGAGCTGCCCGGCGTCGGGCACTTCGAGCTGATCGACCCGAAGCACGACGCCTGGGCAGCCTGCCGCAAGGAGGCCCTGCGGCTGCTCAGCTGAGCTCGGGCAGCAGCTTCCGGAAGCTGTCCATCAGGTACGAGTGCAGGCTGGTCCCGTACGAGATCCGCGTCGCACCGGCCGCGATCAGCTCGGCGGCCGTTGGGCCGTTCGGGGCCGCGTGTGCGTTCAGCGGCCCACCGATCACCTGCTTCAGCTCCGGGATCGTCTCCACCGGCGCGAAGATCGGGTACACGCAGTCCGCTCCGGCCCTGCGGTACGCCCGGCCACGAGCGATCGCCTCAGCAACCGTCCCACCGTGCAGGAACGAGTCGATCCGGGCATTGACGACCAGGTCAGCCCCAGCAACCTCCCGTACGCCGGCCAGGTAGTCCGCGTGCCGCTCCGGCTCGGTCAGCCCGGCAGCGGTCGAGTCCTCCAGGTTGCAGCCGGCAGCTCCGGTCTCCAGCAACCGCTCGGCGAACTCCCGCGGGCTGAGCCCGTACCCGGCCTCCATGTCCGCAGTGACCGGCACGTCGACCGCCCGCACCATCCGCGCGACCACCGCGAACATCTCCGCCGGAGGCGTCAGCTCGCCGTCGTCGTACCCGATCACCCGGGCGGCCGCGCCGCCGCTGGTCGCCACCGCCGGGTACCCGGCCTCGGCGACGATCTGGGCACTGACCGGGTCCCAGGCGTTCGGCAGCAGCAGCGGGACGTCCCCGTGGTGCAGCGCTCGCAGGCTCTCCGCGTGGCTGGCCACTGGTCAGCTCGGGGAGTAGTCGCCGGGCTCCAGCCGGCAGGTGACGCCGACCCGGTTCCAGGCGTTGATCATGATGATCAGGCTGATCAGCTGGGCCAGCTCCTTGTCGTCGTACTGCTCGGCGGCCAGCGCGTACACGTCGTCGGGCACGTGGTCGACGCTGATCAGCGTGATCGCCTCGGTCAGCGCCAGCGCGGCCTGCTCGCGCGGGGTGAAGAACTTGCCCGCCTCGCGCCAGGCGGCGACCAGGTGCAGCCGCTGCTCGGTCTCGCCCTCGTGGCGGGCGTCCAGGGTGTGCATGTCGAGGCAGTAGGCGCAGCCGTTCAGCTGCGAGGCCCGGATCCGGACCAGGTGGGCCAGCAGCGGGTCGATGCCGATCGCGGACTGCTCGTCCAGCGCGAGCAGCGCCTGGTAGAACTCGGGGGCCAGGGCCGGGAGCTTGACGCGGCGTTTCGTCGGTGTACTCATACGACCAACGTAGTCAGGGACCGGCCCAGGGGTATGGTCCATTTCCATGACGGATCTGAGGGCCATTTCGTCGGAGGCGGGAGCTTCTGAAGCCGGGGCCGATCTGCACCTGGACCTGACCGGCAGGCGCGGCCGGGCCGACCTGGTCACCGCGCTGCACAGCTCGATCCGCAGCGGCCGGCTGGTCCCCGGGACCCGGCTGCCGTCGTCGCGGACGCTTGCCAAGGACCTGGGCATCGCCCGCAACACCGTCGCGGACGCGTACGGGCAGCTGGTCGCCGAGGGCTGGCTGACCGCCCGCCAGGGCTCCGGCACAGTAGTGGCCGGCCGCCCGGGCCTGACGCCACCACCGGCCCCGGCTGAGCGTCCCGCGGCCCGCCGCTTCCGCTACGACCTGCGCCCCGGCTCGCCGGACGTCGCCACCTTCCCCCGGGGCGAGTGGCTCGCCGCAGCCCGCAAGGCGCTGTCAGCCGCCCCCAACGACGCCTTCGGGTACGGCGACCCACGCGGCCGCCCGGAGCTGCGCCGCATGCTCGCCGACTACCTGGCCCGAGCCCGCGGCGTCCACGCCGACCCGGAGCGCATCTTGATCTGCTCCGGCTACGTCCAGGCGCTCAACCTGCTCAGCGAGGCCCTGCGCAACCAGGGCGCCACCACGATCGGCGTGGAGGAGTTCGGCTACGACCTGCACTGGGACGTGATCCGGACGCGTGGCCTGAAGGTCGCGCCGGTCCCGGTCGACGAGTACGGCGTACAGCCTGATCAGCTGGCCGGTCAGGCCGTGCTGCTCACTCCGGCCCACCAGATGCCGACCGGCGTACCGATGGTGGCTGAGCGGCGTACAGCTGCGTTGGAGTGGGCTCGCGACACAGGTGCCGTGCTGATCGAGGACGACTACGACGGCGAGTTCCGCTACGACCGGCAGACGGTCGGCGCGCTGCAGACACTCGACCCGGAGCGCGTCGTCTACACCGGTACGGCGAGCAAGAGCCTCGCGCCCGGACTCCGCCTGGCGTGGATGGTCGTCCCGCAGCACCTGATGGAGCCGCTGCTCGCAGCCAAGCGCACCGCGGACCTGCAGACCGCCACACTCGACCAGCTGACGCTCGCCGAGTACATCGACTCCGGCCACTACGACCGGCACGTACGACGCTCCCGCCTGCACTACCGCCGTCGCCGCGACCGCCTGGTCGAGCTGCTCGGCGTCCGGGCGCCCGGCGTACGGGTGGCTGGGATCTCAGCCGGGCTGCACGTCCTGCTCGACGTACCCGGGGATGCGCAGGACATGGTCCAGCGGGCAGCTCGGCAGGGGCTGGCCGTGGCGGACCTGAACAACTACCACTTCTCCGGTGAGTCGACCCGGCAGGCGTTGGTGGTCGGCTACGGCACGCCGCCCGACCACTCGTACTCCGGCGCGCTGGACCTGCTCTGCCAGGTGCTAGGCGTTCTTGACTAGCGCCAGCACCTCGTCAGCGCAGCCCCACGACAGGGTGACGCCGGAACCGCCGTGGCCGTAGCAGTGCACAACCGTCTGGTCTCCGACGCGGACGCTCTCGCAGCGGACCGCGGGGCGGGCAGGGCGGAGACCGACGCGGTGCTTGAGGATCTTGGCCTGCTTCAGCTGCGGGATGTGCACGGCCGCTCGGTCGAGCATCGCCTGAGCGGTGTCGGGCCGGACGGCCAGGTCCCAGCTGTCCGGCTGGCTGGTGCCGCCAATGACGATGTCCTTCGACCGCGGTACGACGTACGTGAGGTCGGTCGGGCTCTGGTCAGCCAGCAGCCAGTCGGTGAGCCCGAACTGCTCGACGGTCAGCACCTGGCCGCGGACCGGCGTCACGGTCGGGTCGCCCGCTGTCAGGCGGGCGCCGAGCCCGGCACAGTTCACGACGACGTCGGCGGTGTTCGGCAGGGCTGAGAGCGCCGAGCGGGTCAGCGAACCGCCTGCTGCCTCCAGCCGCTTGACCAGATACTGCAGGTAGAGCGGCATCTCGACCACTGGCGTGGTGAACGCCCAGCCGTCCTTGAACCCTTGCGGCGGCGCTCCGACGCGCTCGAAGTCGCTCAGCACGTCGGCCCAGGCGGGGAGCGGAGTCGACTGGGTCAGGTACTCGCGGCCGCGCCGCAGCTGCACCGACGACTCGTTGCGGGCCAGCTCCACCAGTTCGGCGTACGTCGTACGGGCCCAAGCGGCGACCCGGTCCGCCGGAGCGGACAGGAACGGGTACCAGATCGCTGCTGCGACCGCGCTGGTCGTCTCCAGCGGGAGGTCCCGCGCGAACACCCCGACGTCGTACCCCGCCTCGGCCAGCCGGACGGCAGAGGTCAGCCCGATCACGCCGGCACCCACCACGATCACGCGCATCCACAGATTGTCACCTGTGCACCACAGTCCCCGCTAGTCACAGCGGGGACTGTGGTGGCGCTCAGTGCAGGTCCACCGCCAGCGAGTAGAGGCGGGTGATCTGGGTCGCGCCGTCGTTGTCGTCGGACAGCAGGTACAGCTGGCGACGGCCGCCGGGGAGGTAGCCGCCCAGGGCCAGCGCCTCGACGTTGTCGAGCAGCGGGTTCGGCTGGGGCTGCTTGGCGACCGCGCCGGACGGCGGGCAGTCGACCAGGTCGAACAGGAGCTTCTTCTGGACGTAGTCGCGGGCCGGGAGGTCGGCGAGCGACTCGCGCTTGGTGACGTCCGGGGCGTGCTTGGTGGAGACCGAGAAGACCCGGATGGTGTTGCCGACGTCCGGGACGAACGTGCGCTCCATCGAGACCAGCTGGTTGCGGCCGACGACGGCGAGCTCGACCAGGCTCAGGCCCGGGTCGGTCTTGTAGGCGAGCTGGGCGACCGGCTTGTACGCGTGGCCGGGCAGGCCGGCGTACCGGATGATGCGGTTGCGACCGCGCTCCTCGGCGTCGGTGCCGTCGGGGGAGAGCGGGCCCTCCATTCCGGCGTACAGGCTGAGGCCGTCGGGGCTGACGGCCAGCGACTCGAAGGTCGCGTTGCCCGTCGCCTGACCGGCCGGCGCGACCTGGAAGCGCGACGGGACCGGCAGCTCGCCGATCTGCTGGCCGTCGGACAGGCGGAAGCGCCGGATGCTCGGCTCGCGCTCCGAGGTCGCCAGGATGGTCCGCGCGCCGCGCTCGACGACCAGACCCTCGCCGTCGAAGTCGGCACCCGTGTACGGCGTACCGTCCGGCCGGCGCAGGATGGTCATCCCGTCGACCGAGACCGTGGGCTTGCTGCTGATCCGCAGGTCGAACACGCGGGCGGGGGAGGTCTGCACGTTGTCCACGAGCGCCACCGCGTGGCCCGGGCGGGTCACGTTGAGCGCGGACAGGCCGGAGACCTTCTGGCCGGCGTACGTGGTCTTGTCGAGGCTGTCGGTGAAGCCGAGGAAGCGGGCGTCGCGCGAGCACGAGGCGCTGTGACCGGGGGAGCCGGTCGCGACGGCCGGGACGACGGTGGTGAGGGAGGCGGTCAGAGCGGCGACCGTGACGGTCGCCGCGAGTGGAGCCTGCCAGCGCATGAATGTCCTTCCGGGGAGGTGGCTGCTACTCGTCCATGTGGAAGACGTCACGGGTGTAGACCTTGTCCTGCACGTCGGCCAGCTCACCGGTCAGCCGGTTGGCCACGATCACGTCGACGGAGTCCTTGAACTCCACGAGGTCGTTGACCACCGGCAGGCCCTCGAAGCTGTCGGCCTCCAGCGCCGGCTCGTGGACCACGATCTCGGCCCCGGCGCGCTGCAGGCGGCTGACGATGCCGAGGATGCTCGAGGACCGGAAGTTGTCCGAGCCCTCCTTCATCACCAGCCGGTAGATGCCGATCCGCTCCGGCTTCGCGGCCAGGATCTGGTCGGCGACGAAGTCCTTGCGGGTCGCGTTCGACTCGACGATCGCCTTCATCAGCCGCTGCGGGATGTTGTCGTAGCTGGCCAGCATCTGCCGGGTGTCCTTGGGCAGGCAGTAGCCGCCGTAGCCGAACGACGGGTTGTTGTAGCCGGCGCCGATCCGCGGCTCGAGGCTGACGCCGTCGATGATCGCGCGGGTGCTCAGGTCGTGCTGGGCCGCGAAGGTGTCCAGCTCGTTGAAGTACGCGACCCGCATCGCCAGGTAGGTGTTCGAGAAGAGCTTGACCGCCTCGGCCTCGGTCGAGCGGATCGCCAGCACGGGCGTGTCCGGCTGCGCCGACCCTGCGAGCAGCAGCTCGGCGAAGCGCCGGGCCGCCGGGGTGTCGTCGCCGACGATGATCCGGGCCGGGTGCAGGTTGTCGTGCAGCGCGTGGCCCTCGCGGAGGAACTCCGGCGAGAACACCACCTGGCGCCCGTACTCGGCCGACATCCGCTCGCTGAACCCGACCGGCACCGTCGACTTGACCACCGGGACGGCGGTCGGCGAGACCTCGACGACCTTGCGGATCACCGACTCCACCGAGGAGGTGTCGAAGTTGAGCGTGGTCGGGTCGTAGTCGGTCGGCGTGGCCACCACGACGTAGTCGGCGCCGGCGTAGGCATCGTCGGCCGCGGTCGTCGCCCGCAGGTTCAGCGGGGCGGTGGCCAGGAACTTCGACAGGTCCTCGTCGACGAACGGACTCTCCTGGTTGTTCACCAGGTCGACTCGCTCCTGGGCGATGTCGACGGCGACGACCTCGTTGTGCTGCGCCAGGATGGCGGCGTTCGAGAGTCCGACGTACCCCAGGCCTGCGACGGCGATCTTCATGGTCAGGAGGCTACCGGGGCGAGGTGACGGGCGGCCCGCGGGGAGCCGCCCGTCACCTGGCGACTACTCGACAGTGACCGACTTGGCCAGGTTGCGCGGCTTGTCGACGTCGTGGCCGAGCGCGACCGACGCGTGGTAGGCCAGCAGCTGCAGCGGGATCGTGAGCAGGATCGGGTCCAGCTCCGGCTCGTTCTTCGGCACCCGGATCACCGCGGCCGCACCGTCCGGTACGGCGACGCCGTCGTGCGTCACGACGTACAGGGGGCCGGAGCGGGCCGAGATCTCGTGCAGAGCGCCGATGTTGCGGTCCAGCAGCTCGTCGTCCGGGACGATCGCGACGGTCGGCACGTCCGGCGAGATCAGCGCCAGCGGGCCGTGCTTGAGCTCGGAGGTCTGGTACGCCTCGGCGTGCCGGTAGGAGATCTCCTTGAGCTTCTGCGCGCCCTCGCGGGCGACCGGGTAGCCGCGGGTGCGGCCGACGAAGAACAGGCTCTCGTGCTGCGACAGCCGCCCGGCGATCTCGGCCAGCTCCTGCTCGGTGTCGACGATCGCCTGGATCTGCTCGGGGATCTTCTTCAGGCCGTCGATCAGCCGGCGGCCGTCGGCGGGGGAGACGTCGCGGATCCGGCCCAGGTGGATGCCGAGCATCGCGAACCCGACCGCCATGTTGGTCAGCGCCTTGGTCGACGCGACCGACACCTCCGGGCCGGCGTGCAGGTAGACGCCGCCGTCGACCTCACGGGCGATGCTGGAGCCGACCGCGTTGACCAGGCCGATCACCCGGCCGCCCTTGCGCTTCAGCTCCTGGACGGCGACCAGGGTGTCCAGCGTCTCGCCGGACTGGCTGACCGCGACGTACAGGGTGTCCCGCTCGACCACCGGGTTGCGGTAGCGGAACTCCGACGCCGGCTCGGCGTCGGCGGGGATCCGGGCCACCTCCTCGATGAACTGGGCGCCCAGCTGACCGGCGTAGTACGCCGACCCGCAGCCGAGGATCTTCACCCGCTTGATCTCGCGGGCCTCCCGGGCGTCCATGTTCAGGCCGCCCAGGTGGACGGCGTGGAAGCGCTCGTCGAGCCGGCCGCGGATCACCCGCTGGACCGCCTCGGGCTGCTCGTGGATCTCCTTGACCATGAAGTGCTCGTGCGCGCCGCGCTCGAACTCCTCGGCGTCCCACTCGACGGTCTTCTCGGTCTTGGTGGTGGTCCGCGAGTCCTGGGTGAAGGTGCGGTAGCCGTCGGCGCGGACGGTGGCCAGCTCGCCGTCGTCCAGGTAGACGACCTGGCGGGTGTAGCGGATCAGCGCGGCGGCGTCCGAGGCGACGTGCATCTCGCCGTCGCCGACGCCGAGGATCAGCGGGCTGCCGTTGCGGGCGACCACGATCCGGTCGGGGAAGTCCAGGTCGACCACGGCGATGCCGTAGGTGCCCTCGATCCGGCGCAGCGCGGCCAGCACCTTGTCCTCGAGGGTGTCGCCGTCGGCCTGCTCGATCAGGTGCGCGAGGACCTCGGTGTCGGTGTCGGAGCGCAGCTTGACGCCGGCCTCCTCGAGCTGGGCGCGCAGCACACCGGCGTTGTCGAAGATGCCGTTGTGCACGACCGCGATCCGCTCGTTGGTGCTGGCGTGCGGGTGCGCGTTGTCCTTGCTCGGGCCGCCGTGGGTGGCCCAGCGGGTGTGGCCGATGCCGACCTTGCCGCCGAAGCGCTTGGGCAGCGAGGCCTCCAGCTCACGGACCCGGCCGGCGTCCTTGTGCACCTTCAGCTCGCTGGAGCCGACCACTGCGACACCTGCCGAGTCGTACCCGCGGTACTCCAGCCTTGCCAGGCCGTCCACCAGGATGGGGGCGGCCGGCTTGGTGCCGACGTACCCGACGATTCCGCACATGGGATGGGGTTCCTTTCGCTGTTGGTCAGCCGTAGACGATCCGTCGTAGCTGCCGGGCAGACAGTTCGGGGGAGCGGACCGGCCAGTGCCGCAGCTCGTCGCCGAGCCGGGCGAAGATCTCGTCGTTGCGCGCGCCGTAGGTCTGCAGCTCGCGGTGCCGGCGCCGGACGTACTCCTCGGTGGTCTCGGTGAAGTACGCGAGCACGTCGGCGACCACCCGCCGGGCGTCCTCGGTGGTCAGGCCGGTGGTCCGGCTGACCTGGTCGACCAGCTCGTCGCTGGGCTGCGTCACCTCACTCATCACCCGACAACTGTGGTGGTTGGACGCAGATATGCCAAGGATCTGCCCGAAATCGGGCAGATCCGGCTGTTTTCTCAGTTTCTGACGGAACTAGAACAGTCTGAGGACGTCGGATTCCATCCCGCGGAGGGCGTCGTAGTCGACCGTCACGCAGTCCAGACCACGGTCGGTGGCCAGGAACTGGGCCTGCGGCTTGATCAGCTGGGCGGCGAACACGCCCCGCACCGGCGCCAGCAGCGGGTCGCGGTTCAGCAGCTCGACGTACCGGGTGAGCTGCTCGACGCCGTCGATCTCGCCGCGGCGCTTGATCTCGACCGCGACGTGCTTGCCGTCGGCGTCACGGCAGAGCAGGTCGACCGGTCCGATCGCGGTCGGATACTCCCGGCGGACCAGCGTCCAGCCCTCACCGAAGGTGGTGACGTGCTCGGCCAGCAGCTCCTGCAGGTGCGCCTCGACGCCGTCCTTGATCAGCCCGGGGTCCAGCCCCAGCTCGTACGACGTGTCGCTGAGCACCTCCTCGAAGGTGATCCGCAGCTCCTCGCCGGCCTTGTTCGTGACGCTCCAGACGCCCTCTTCCTCGGTCAGCTTGCACGGAGGAGACATCCAGTTCAGCGGCTTGTACGACCCGCCGTCGGCGTGGATCAGCACCGAGCCGTCGGCCTTCACCATCAGCAGCCGGGGAGCCATCGGGAGATGGGCGGTCAGCCGTCCGGAGTAGTCGACGGAGCACTTCGCAATCACCAGGCGCACGAGGAGACACCGTAGTGCAAAGTCCGGAAGAGTGCCGGAAAAGGGCCGGTTGCGTTCCTGGTGTGTGTCGGGGCCCGGGTGCGAATCTGAACGTACGACCACTTCCTGGGGGAATGCCGAATGAACCTGATGTGCCCCGCCCGAATCCTGCTGCCGCTGCCGGGGACGCCGCCGGAGGCCTTCGCGGCTGAGCGTGTGACAGCGGTGTACGCCGCGACGCTCGATGCTGCCGCGCCGCCGCCTGACACCGCCGCGGAACTCGCGGCCGCGCTCGGCCTTCCCGTGGCCCTCGTTGCAGACCCGGCCGAGCAACTGCAGGAGATCTCGGACCTTCATCGAGGCGAAACCGTCGTCCTGCTCGGCACCGACCTCGGCGTCCGCCTACCAGCAGTCGTCGAACACACCGGCGACGGCTGGACAGCGGTCCCCGCCGACGGTCTCCTCCGAGCCGCCAACGCAATCACCATCGACGCGTACGAGCATCGCGCAGACTCCTTCCGCAACAGCATCCCGAAGGAACCGAACAACGACCTGATCAGCCTGGTCGACAAAGCCCTGCCTTCCGGCGGCACGCTGCTCGAACTGGGCAGCGGCACCGGCCGCGACGCCGCCGAGCTGGAGCGCCGGGGCCACCAGGTCCGCCGTACCGACGCCACCCTCGCCTTCGTCGAGATGATGCGCAACGACGGCTTCAAAGCCGACCACTTGAACGCCCTGACCGACGACTACGGCGGGCCCTACGACCTGGTCTTCGCCGATGCCGTCTTCCTCCACTTCACCCCCGACCAACTGGCTCACGTCCTCACGTCCTGCGCCAAAGCAGCCCCGCTGCTCGCCTTCACCACCCGCGCGGGCGAAGGCATCGAGTGGTCCACCCGCTACCTCGATCTCCCACGCCAGTTCACCCTCTGGCAAGAAGCCCCACTCCGAGCCCTCCTGGCCGCCACAGGCTGGCAGGTCCAGCACCTCAACCACGGCGAGCACGGCTCCAGCCAGTGGTTCCACGTCCTCGCCTCCAGGACCACCGAGTGATCCGCGCCGGCATCATCCTGCTCACCGACGGCGGTAGCACTGACGACGACGTCGCCGGAGTCGGCCTCGCCGCCATCGAACGTGTCCGCTCGGGCCTCCGCTACCACACCCTCCCCGGCGGCGGCGTCGAAGCAGGCGAGACCTCCGCCGAGGCCGCGGTCCGCGAGGCCCACGAAGAGCTGGGCCTGATCGTCAAACTCCACGGCCTGGCCGCCATCGTGAACTTCCGCCTCACCACCCAGCACTACTACCTCGCCACCACCCTGAGCGGCACGTTCGGCGAGGGCACCGGCGCCGAGTTCACCTCCCCACCGACCACGGAGTCCGGCACCTACCGCGCCGTCTGGCTTCCACTGACCGACCTCACCCAGGAGAACCTCCGTCCGATGCCCATCGCCACCGCCCTCCAGTCCGCTGCGAGCCCTCAGCAGCTCCTGAAGACCTGGCTCACCGAACCACCGACCTTCGACGAACATCCACCTGCAACCACCGGAAAGGAGGTGTGAGGTTGAACTCGCAGGTGACTCACCTCATGGGCAGACCACCGGCCGACTGGCACACTGCGCCCATGGCGCGTGAACTGCAGACAGTCGGTGTGGTCGGGCTCGGCACGATGGGAGCCGGGATCGCGGAGGTGTTCGCCCGGCACGGGCTGACCGTGGTCGGCGTGGAGCGGGACGAGCAGGCGGTCGAGCGCGGCCGCGGGCACATCCAGCACTCCACCGACCGCGCGGTGAAGCGCGGCAAGTTGTCGGTCGAGGACCAGCAGGCGCTGTTCGACCGGGTGACGTTCGCCACCGAGCTGGAGGCCCTGGCCGACTGCGACCTGGTGATCGAGGCGGTGATCGAGCGGCTCGAGCTGAAGCGCGAGATCTTCTCCGCCCTCGACAAGGTGGTCCGCGAGGACGCGATCCTCGCCACCAACACCTCGTCCCTGTCGGTCACCGAGATCTCCGTCGCCACCGAGCGCCCGCGCCGCGTCGTCGGCATGCACTTCTTCAACCCCGCCCCCGTGCAGGAGTTCGTCGAGGTGATCAAGACCGTCGTCACCGAGCCGGACGTGGTCGAGGACGTGCTCGCGCTGGCCCGCAAGCTCGACAAGGTCCCGGTCGTCGCCGCGGACCGGGCCGGTTTCATCGCCAACGCGCTGCTGTTCGGATACCTGAACCACGCCGTCTCCATGGTCGAGTCGCGCTACGCGACCCGTGAGGACGTCGACGCCGCGATGCGGCTGGGCTGCGGGTACCCGATGGGCCCGCTCGCGCTGCTCGACTTGATCGGCCTCGACACGGCGTACGAGATCCTCGACACGATGTACAAGCAGGGCCGCAACCGGCTGCACGCGCCGGCCCCGATCCTCAAGCAGATGGTCACGGCGGGCCTGCTCGGCCGCAAGACCGGCCGCGGCTTCTACACCTACGAGGCGCCCGACTCCCCGGTGGTCGTCGACGACGACCTGACCCCGCGGGTGAACGGCGACGAGGTCGCGACCCGCCCGATCAAGCAGATCGGCGTCGTCGGCTCCGGCACGATGGCCGTCGGCATCATCGAGGTCTGCGCCAAGGCCGGGTACGACGTCCTGTACGTCGCCCGCGGCACCGAGAAGGTCGACCGGGTCCGCGCCGGCCTGGAACGCTCGCTGGAGAAGGGCGTCCAGCGCGGCAAGCTCTCCTCGGAGGAGCGCGACGCCGCCCTGACCCGCATCGTCGGCACCGCGAAGCTCGACGACCTGTCCACCGCCGACCTGGTGATCGAGGCCGTCGTCGAGGAGCTCTCGGTCAAGCAGGCCCTGTTCGAAACCTTCGACGAGATCTGCAAGCCCGGCGCCATCCTCGCCACCACCACCTCAAGCCTTCCTGTCATCGACCTCGCCATGGCCACCAAGCGCCCGGCCGACGTCGTCGGCCTCCACTTCTTCAACCCAGCCCCGGTCATGAAGCTCGTCGAGGTCGTCAGCACCGTCAGCACCACCCCCGAGGTCGCCGACACCGTCGCCGCCGTAGCCGTTGCCGCCGGCAAACACCCGGTCCGCTGCGGCGACCGCGCCGGCTTCATCGTCAACGCCCTCCTCTTCCCGTACCTCAACGACGCCGTCCGCATGCTCGAAGCCCACTACGCCGGCGTAGACGACATCGACGCCGCCATGAAACTGGGTTGCCGCCTCCCCATGGGCCCCTTCGAACTCCTCGACGTGGTCGGCCTCGACGTCTCCCTGGCCATCCAGCGCACCTTGTACCTGGAATTCCGAGAGCCCGGCTTCGCCCCCGCCCCCCTCCTGGAACACCTCGTCACCGCCGGCTACCTGGGCCGCAAAACCGGCCGAGGCTTCCGCGACTACAGCAACTGATCGCAAGGGGTGCAGGCTGCAGAAACCTGCACCCCACCGCTTTCCCACACCCGCACTCAGCACCGCCCTGCCCGTGCGCTTTCCCTCAAAACCCCAGCCGCGCACCCACCTTCACCCCGGGCACCCGCCCCACCCCCTCCGCCTTCCCTAACCCGCACCCACGCAGCTGCCCGGCCCGTGCGCCTTCCGTCAAAGCCCCAGCCGCGCACCCACCTTCACCCCAGGCACCCGGCCCCACCCCAACGCCTTCCCTAACCCGCACCCGGGCACCCACCTCAGCAACTCACCTAATGCAGATGCATCCACGCCAACCGCGGGCCTAACCTCCAGAGATGGAAGGTCGCCCCACACCCAAGCCCCGCTCCCTCCACCAGGACGCCACTGGCCACTGGGTCCGCCAGTGGACCGGCACCGACTGGTTCGCGGCGGCCGACTCCTGGGTGCGCGACCAACTCACCGAAGCCGGCATCACCCCCACCGGCGCCCCCGTCCCGTACAAGATCCGCTTCTGGGCCGCCGTCTGGTGCTACCCCACCACCCACGGCCTCTACTGGTTCAAGGAAAACAACCCCGGTCAGTCCTTCGAAGCAGCCCTCGTCGACGCCATGGCCCGCGAGCTACCCCAACACGTCATCCCCCCACTCGCCATCGACCCCACCCACGGCTGGCTCCTCACCGCCGACCAGGGCGCAACCCTCGACGAGCAGCTCACCCACGTCGACCCCCTCACCCTCTGGCGCCGCCTCGTCATCGAGTACGCCGCCCTCCAACGCGACACCATCCCCGCCGAACACCCCCTCCTCGCCACCGGCCTCACCAACGCGGCCCCCACCAACCTCGGCCCAATCGTCCACACCATCGCCGACTGGTTCACCGACCTCGCACCCAACCACCCCCTCGCCATCACCACCACCCAGTCCACCCACCTCCACCACGCAGCCGACAACCTCACCACCTACGCCACCAACCTCTCCGGCGCCATCCCCCTAGCCATCGACCAGAACGACCTCCACGCCCACAACGTCTTCGCCGCGAGCCCCACCGCCCCCTTCCGCTTCTTCGACTTCGGCGACTCTCTCTGGGCCCACCCCTTCGTCACCCTCGCCTGCGTCCACTCCGCCCTCGTCGACCCCGATGACCCGGACACCTGGCAGGAGAACGACCCCCGCCTCACCGAGATCACCGACGCCTACCTCCACCAGTGGACCGACCTGGCTCCCCTCGAAGACCTCCGCACCGAGCTGGCCACAGCCCTGCCCCTGCACGTGGTTCACCGCCTCATCTCCTGGCACCGCCTGCTCGTCCACGCCGACGAAACCGAAGCAGCGGCCTGGGCCGTCTCACCGAAGCACTGGATCAGCGAAGTCATCCGACTCTTCGGCAAGGACTGAAACCCGGCGAGACCTGACCCTCCGCGTGCAACACTCCAGCAGGTGACCACCCCGACGCCCAGCGCCAGTTTTCTGCGCAAGGAGGCCGGAGAGATCGTGCACGCCGTCGCCTTCCGCCTGTTCCCGGTCGTCACCGGCCTCAGCCTGCTCCTGATGCCGCGGCTCGTCGGCGCGGACTGGCCGGGCTGGTCCTCGACGATGGTCCTGATCATCCTCGTCGTCATCCCGGCAGCCTTCGTCATGACGATGGTCTCCGCCCGCACGAGCCGCCTGGCCTGCTGGGTCGCCGCCCTCGCCGTGATCGCCTGCGTCGCCCGCATGATCTGGACCCTGTACGACGCCGGCGACCGCGCCGCCTTCGCCGTCATCGCCCTGGCCCCGTTCCTTCTCCTGCTGGTCGCGGCCGTCCTCCTGATCGCCTACGCCTGGCCGCGCGCCACCACCCGCGACCTCGCGATCGTTGCCCAAGCCAACGGCTGGCAGATCCACCGCGACCTCCCGAGAGACCTGCGCCTCCCCGCAGCCCCGCTGCCGCTACCGATCGGCCGCACCTGGGTCGTCCGCAACGTCGTACGAACCAGCAGCGCCCTCGCGTTCGAGGTGCGCTGGCTCGAATGGCGCGGCCTCCTCTGCCGCCGCCAGCGCCTGACCGTGTTCGTCGGGAAGCAACTCCAGCAGGAGCTCCCCGCGCTGGAGGTCCGCCCTGGCAGCGGCCTGACCCGCTCCGACCTCTCCCTGGAGAGCGCCGAGTTCAACCGCGCGTACGACGTGATCGGCGAGCACCCGCAGTACCTGATGGCGATGCTGCAGCCCCGCGTCATGCAGACCCTGCTGGACGCCCGTCCCATCGGCCTGGTCGTCGACCGCGACGTCCTGCTCGCATACGACGATGCCGCGCTGAGCCCCGACTCCCTGACCCGAGGAGTCACCGCCGTCGAGCGCCTCGCCGAGCTGGTCCCGCAGCACGTCTACGACCAGTGGGGCCGGCGCCACCCGTTCGCACCAACCTCCCGGCTCCGCTTTAGTGGTCCCGGCTGGTCCCACCACATCGGCAAGCTCTACCTCCGCTGGCTGGCCCTCTCGACCGGCCTGCTCGGGCTCACCCTGGCCGCCTGCCTGGCAGGCGCCGCCGCCGAGTCCCATGTGAACGGCACCGACTTCAACCCAACCCGCCCGCTCAGCTCACTGCTGACAGCAGTCGTCGTACTGGGGCTGATCGCCACCGTTAGCGGCGTCGCGTCCCGGCCAAGGCTGGCTCACGGCTCCGCATCCGCGTAGTCGCCGCAGGGCCCACCGCCGATCGCCTCAGCAATCGACACCGTCCGCCGGTCCGGCCGGACCAGCGGGTCGTAGAACGCGGCGATCTCGGTGCTTGCCTCCGGCACGTAATGAAAGATCAGCGAGCGCCGGAACCGATCCGCGCTCGAGTTCGGCCGCGAGCCGTGCACGACACTCCCGTGGAAGAACAGCACGTCTCCGGCCGCCATCCGCGTCTGCACCGTGCGCATCCCGTCCGGGACCGGTACCTCGACCGACGTGAACGACTCGGTCAGATCCGCCGGCTCCGGACACACCAGCTCGGTCCGGTGCGACCCGGGTACGACGGCCAGCCCGCCGTTCTCCGCATCCACGTCGTCGACCGCGATCCACGCTGCCAGACACGTCTCTGGATCGGCGCGAAGGAACGTGTTGTCCTGGTGCAGCGCCTGCCCGCGCGCGCCCGGCGGCTTGAAGTAGAACATCGACTGCGCCCCGAGCGCCGGCCCGATCAGCGCAGTCACCACATCGAGGATCCGGCTGTCGAGCATCAGCTCCAGCGAGATCCGGCCGGCCTCGACATCGGTCCGCCGGTGCGGATGCACGAACCGCGGGTACCGCGCGAGCGGGTCGTCCGCCGGTACGCCGTCGTCGATCGCCAGCGAGTGGTCCGCCGCGACCTGATCCATGAAAACCCGCCTGATCCGCGCGATCTCGTCCCGCGAGATCAGCCCGGGAACCTGCACCACCCCTTCCCGCGCGTAGACGTCGGCCACGGTCTCGGACGCTGTGCTCGTCATACGTCGAGTCTGCGCGCGAACCCCGCGCGAGTGGATAACCTATCGAGCTGTGAACCTTCGAGATCCTGCTACGCAGTCGAGCGGTCGTGCACCGACAGCCGTGCACCGACCGGACTCGTACACACCGACCGTCCGGCGCCTGCTGGCGGGGGAGTTCGACGAAGGCCCCGGCTACACGACGTACCGGCGCAGAGGCACCACCGACTGGCTGCTCTTCGACACCCTCAACGGCCGCGGCCGCCTGGGCACCGCGTACTCCGACGTGATCGCCGTCCCTGGAAGCCTCACGCTGGTGAAGCCCGGCACCCTCCACGACTACGGCGTCGAGCCCACCCTCCAGCACTGGCACTTCCTCTACGCGCACTTCCACCCCAAGCCCGACTGGATGCCGCTGCTCGACTGGCCCGAGGTCGCGCCCGGCATCCTCCAGCTCCAGCCGAGCGAGCAGGCTTCAGGCCGGATCGCCGACAACCTCGCGGCCGCCGTACGGCACCAGTCGAGCGTCCTGTCCCAGGGCGAGCTGCTAGCCCTCAACGCTCTGGAGGCCGCGCTCATCTGGGCCGACACCCAGAATCCGAAGGCGACCCCGATCGACGACCGCCTGCTCCGCGCGATCGAGCTGGTCGACCGCGACCTCAAAGCCGACCTCGGCATCCCGCGGCTCGCCCGCGCCGCCAACCTGTCCCCGTCCCGCTTCGCGCACCTCTTCCGCGCCCAGCTCGCCGTCACGCCCCAGCAGTTCGTCGAACGCCGTCGCATCGAGGCCGCCCGCCGCCTCCTCGAGCTCACCACGCGAACAGTGCAGTCGGTCGCCGCCGAGGTCGGCTTCACCAACCCGCTCTACTTCGCGACCCGCTTCCGCCACCACACGGGCGTCACCCCCACGGCGTACCGCAAGAGCTGACGAATCCGCACCGGAGGAGGAACTCCACCGGCCCTCAACCGGAATTCTCCCTGCTCCTTTGGGTGAAAAGGGTGATATCGGGCGACCACCGTCGGTGCCGGGCTCTAGTCTGCTGCCATGAATCTTCGGAGTGCCGTGGCGGTGCTGGCCACCCTTGTCGTTGTCGCAGTGTCCGCGTGCGCGCCGGAGGACGAGACGTCCGGGACGCCGAGCCCGACCGGGGCCGATGCCTGTGGCAAGGACAAGCTCGCGCTGAAGACCGCGGGCGCGTTCACCGTCGGTACCGACAAGCCGGCGTACGCGCCCTGGTTCGTCGACGACGACCCGGCCAACGGCAAGGGGTACGAGTCGGCGGTGACGTACGCGGTCGCCAAGAGCCTCGGGTTCACCGAGGCCGAGGTGAAGTGGCAGACCGTGCAGTTCAACGCCGCGTTCGCGCCCGGGCCGAAGAAGTTCGACCTCGACGTGAACCAGATCTCGATCTCTGAGGACCGGCGCAAGGCGGTCGACTTCTCCTCGGGGTACTACGACGTCCGGCAGACCGTGATCACCACGGCCGGCAGCAAGATCGCCGGCGCGAAGTCGGTGGCCGAGCTGGCCGACGCCAAGCTGGGCGCCCAGGTCGGCACGACCAGCTACACGTCGCTGCGGGACGTCATCAAGCCGAAGCAGACCCCGGCGGTCTATGACACGAACGACCTGGCCGTGCAGGCGCTGAAGAACAAGCAGATCGACGGCATCGTGGTCGACCTGCCGACCGGCTTCTACATGACCGCGGCCCAGCTCGACGACGGCAAGATCGTCGGACAGCTCCCGGCCGGCGGCCAGGCCGAGCAGTTCGGCTTCGTGCTGGAGAAGGGCTCCGCGCTGACCGCATGCGTGTCCAAGGCCGTCGACGGCCTGAAGGCCGACGGCACCCTGGCCAAGCTCCAGCAGCAGTACCTGACCGCCGAAGGCGCCCCGGAACTCTCGTGACGACTTCGCACCTCAGATCGCAGCGGGTGGACAGGGCCGCGCGCCCGGCTCGTCGTCGCTCTCCTGGTCGCGCTCGGGGAGTGGCGTGAGCGACTGGCAGCCGTCGGCGCTGCAGTTGGAGCGGTTGGCGTACCGGCGTCGGCGGACCGTGCGGTCGGGCGTGATCGCAGCCATCAGCACCGTCGTACTGCTGGCGCTGCTCGTGGTCGGGATCGGTTCGACACCGGGCTGGCCGCGAGTCCGGGAGACCTTCTTCAACGTCGAACGCGGCTGGGAGGCGCTGCCGGTCGTTGCCCAAGGCCTTTGGTTGAACGTCCGGGTGATGCTCGTCTGCGCGGTGCTGATCGTCGTCCTCGGCCTGACGCTCGCAATCATGCGGACGTTGCGCGGCCCGATCTTCTTCCCGCTGCGAGTCTTTGCAGCGGCGTACACCGACGTCTTCCGCGGACTCCCGCTGCTGCTGGTGATCTTCCTGCTCGGCTTCGGCGTCCCCGCACTGCAGCTGCGCGGCCTGCCGAACGAGGCGGTGATCTGGGGCGGCGCCGCGCTGGTGCTCACCTACTCGTCGTACGTCGCTGAGGTGTTCCGCGCCGGCATCGAGTCGATCCACCCGTCGCAGCGCGCCGCCGCGCGATCGCTCGGCCTGTCGCACCGGCAGACGCTGCGCTTCGTCGTGCTCCCGCAGGCCGTCCGCCGCGTCCTGCCGCCGCTGCTCAACGACTTCGTCTCGCTGCAGAAGGACTCCGGCCTGATCGCGGTCCTCGGTGTCATCGACGCGATCCGCGCCGCCCAGCTGGAGACCGCCGAGGACTTCAACTTCACCCCGTACGTCGTCGCCGGCATCCTGTTCGTCGCGCTGACGATCCCACTGACCCGCCTGACCGACTGGGTCGCCCGCCGCCAAGGCTGGTACGGCGGGGGAGGAGGCCCGGTATGACCCTGCTGTCGCTGCGCGGCGTCCGCAAGACGTACGGCGCCAACGTGGTCCTCGACGACTTCGACCTGGACGTCGACGCCGGCCAGTGCGTGGTCCTGATCGGCGCCTCCGGCTCCGGCAAGTCCACGCTGCTGCGCTGCGTCAACCTCCTCGAAACCGTCGACGACGGCGTCATCGAGCTCGACGGCGAGGACATCACCGACCCCCGCGCCAACGCCGACCGCATCCGCGCCGGCATCGGCATCGTCTTCCAGTCCTACAACCTGTTCCCACACCTCTCGGTCCTCGACAACGTCACCCTCGCGCCCATCCGCGTCCACGGCGTCCCCAAATCCCAGGCCCGCACCCAGGCCCTCCAGATCCTCGACCGCGTAGGCCTGGCCGACAAAGCGAACGCCCGCCCCGACAACCTCTCCGGCGGCCAGCAACAACGCGCCGCCATCGCGCGAGCCTTGGTCAACAACCCCAAGCTCATGCTCCTCGACGAGGTCACCTCAGCCCTCGACCCCGAGCTGGTCGGCGAAGTCCTCGACCTCCTCAAGGACCTCAAGTCCGACGGCATCACCATGCTCATCTGCACCCACGAAATGACCTTCGCCCGCCAGGTCGCCGACCAAATCTGCTTCCTCGACCAAGGCCGCCTCCTCGAGTCCGGCCCACCCGCCCAAGTCCTCGGCAACCCCCGCGAACCCCGAACCCAGGAGTTCCTCAGCCGAATCACCGGCCGCCTGTGACCCGCGAGGCCAGTAGCTCCACCGGCCCACCGAACGGCACCAGCGTGCGGATCTCCGCTACGCCACCCGCCCCGACAGCAACACGAACGCCCGCTGAGACCGACACCAGCTGAGCCGACGCCGGAGCAGCACCGCGACGGCCAGCAGCGCGACGCACCCGCCCAGACCGGCTCTCGATTCAGCAGACGAGAAGCTCCGAGCGCGGACGATCAGGCAGTTGTGGACGAGCGCGTCACCGGCTGACCCGATCGTCGTCCGCAGTGGAAGCCAGCGGTCGGTCGCGAGCGTGGAGAGCCCGGTGCAGCGTGCGATGGTCGAGCACGATCGCCCGGATCGAGGAGCTGCCTGGGCGGCCGTCGTACGCCTAGGACTGCAGCGACGCCAAGTACTCCGTGACCCGGGACTGGATCTCCTCGCGGGGGACATCCCGTTCGCGCAGTTCCTGCATCCAGGCGGTGAGGATCGGGTACGGCGCCGTGAACTCCAGCGCGATCCCGTCGGGATCGCGGAAGTTCAGATGGTGCGAGAACTCCATGTCGCGAATCGGCGTGTACGTCACGCCGTACTCGTCGAAGCGGCGCTCCCACTCGACCAGTTCCTCGCGGGTCTCGGCGGTGAAACCAAGATGGTCGAGCCCGGTGCTGAGCTCACTGAACGCCCCACCGCCTGCCGCGTCATGCTGCACCACCGACAACATGAACCCACTCGCCCGGTCCACCAGCATCCGCGCGTACCCGAAGTCGAGCAACGGCATGAACCCCAGCACCTCGGCGTAGAACCGCTCACTACGCTCCAGATCAGTCACCGAGAAACTGACATGATCGACACCCCTGAACCCGAGCATCACCGCCCCCTTCCCCCGAGGGCAATGTAACCCCGGGGGACCACCACCGACAGCCCCAGCCTCAGCCCAGCGGGTTGAGCTCCTGGTAGTCGGCCTCCTCCATCACACGCCGTACGCCGATCGGCTGCTGCGTCGGCACCCCACCCGGCCCCGGCACCTGCGACACCAGCGCGGCGATCTCGATCGCCCGCTCCTCCGACTCCACGTCGATCACCTGAAAGCCGGCCAGCAGCTCCTTCGACTCCAGAAACGGCCCATCGGTGATCACCGGCGCCGACACCCCGTCCGACGTCACCGACTTCGCCAGCTCCGGCCCAGTCAGCGCCTCACCGCCGATCAGCTCCCCGGACTCCCGCAGCTCCGCGTTGAGCTTCTCGTAGTAGTCCATGTGCGCCTTCACATCCTCCGGCGCCCACTCCGTCATCGGCGTCGTGATCGCCCCACCGTTGTAGTCCACGATCAGCAGGAACTTGGTCATCGCAGTCTCCATCCGTTCAGCACCCCAGCGGTGCTCTCACCCGGGGGACGAAGCCGACGCTACGTCCTCGACATCCACGCGCGAAGTATTTTCAGGCGCGCCGTACTGGTGCTCCGAGCAGTGCGGTCAGCTCGTCCTCGACCTCGGTCAGCAGGTCGGCGCCGAAGACACACAGCGTGTGCTCCCACGGGTGACCGAAAGTGCCGAGCCGGAGATCCGCGGTGACGTTGAGGTAGTAGTCGCCGTCGGGATAGGCCAGGCCCTGCCAGTCCGGGTACTCCGGACGGCCCACTCGCGTGGGGTCGTACTCGAAGCCGGTGTGGTTCCAGTCCAGGAAGCGAAGCAGTTCACCGGGGCGGACCGCCGCGCGCAATCCACGCTCGACGATCTCCTCTAGCCTCTCCTCAGCCGCGGAGCCGATCCGGCGCGTCGGCTCACCGAGCGACCAGGTCACCGACGGGCTGGGATCGATCTTGCCCGGAAACCTCGTGGTGCTCGGCCTGAAGGCGAAGTGCGCGTCGACGGCGTCCCAGATCTCGCCGTACTCCGGCTGTGCGAGCAGCGTCCGGACCGGTCGAGTCTGCGGTCGCCAGTCGGGCGGAGACCAGTGGTAGGTCTGCACGCTCGACACCTCCTGGAACCCCGCTGATCGCAGCGCCTCGGCCGAGGGGCCGTCGACCTCGGCGACGAAGAACCGCGGGGTCGGACGCCGGCCGCCCGAGCGGCGGTGCGAAGGCCGAGGCGACCATGCGGACCAGTACGAGAGGAACTCGGGCGAGAACTCCCCGACCAGGCCCCCGATCGCGATGAACTCACCGAACTGCTGCGCCCAGCCGACATCGACGCGGTGGTCCTCGATGGCCGGCCCATCGGGGAGATCGTCGGTCCGGAGATGGTTGCGAGTGAGTACGCACAGATCGCCCGGCATTAGACCGTCCGCGTCGAGCTCGTCCAGCGGATCGCGGTGGGGGAGTGCGGTCCGCGCGATGCGCCGCGCAGCTGCGATCGCGGCGTGGGCCCCGGGGCCGGTGCGGAGATCGACGTCGGTGACGCCGCTCGAGACCGGCCCGCGAAAGCTCCCGGGCGCCGGCCCGGTCGTTCTCCCGCTCTCCGTCGGTGCGATCAGCAGCGGCCGTTCCCAGCCCGGCGAGAAACCGTGGTCGAGCAGCGTCGGTACCAGCGCGGGATCGTCGTGACCGTAGACGTTCCACTCGACGCGCTCACCGTGAGCGGTGAAGGCATCCTGGAGACGACGGATCAGCTGACCAGGATCAGCCCCGAGCGGTCCGACGAGCTTGACCTCACCGTGGGTTCCGGCGTGGACGCGGACCACCGGCCCGTCGGCGACCACTGTTTTGCCAACCCCCTCGTACGGCGGCCGGCGGCGTACGTGCTTCTCGTGTGCGGCCAGCAGGACGAGCGGGTCCATGACTAGCGCGACGACAAATACGTCAGGACGGCCATCACGCGGCGGTTGTCGTCTTCGGACGGGGGCAGGTCGAGCTTGGCGAAGATGTTGTTGGTGTGTTTGCTGACGGCCTTTTCGGTGACGAAGAGGGCGGCGGCGATGGCGGCGTTGCTGCGGCCTTCGGCCATCAGGCCGAGGACCTCGGACTCGCGGGGGGTGAGGCGGGTGACGGGGGAGTCGCGGGTGCTGCGGGCCAGGAGTTGGCCGATGACGTCGGGGTCCATGGCGGTGCCGCCGGCGGCGACGCGGCGGACGGAGTCGAGGAACTCGGCGACGTTGGAGACGCGGTCCTTGAGCAGGTAGCCGACGGCGCCGCCGCCTCCGGTGAGGAGCTCGCGGGCGTAGAGCTGCTCGACGTACTGGGACAGGACCAGGATCGGGAGGCCGGGGACCTGTTGGCGGGCCTCGATGGCGGCCTTGAGGCCCTCGTCGGTGAAAGTGGGTGGGAGCCGGACGTCGACGACGGCCACGTCCGGCCGGTGCTCGACGAGCGCCGGGACCAGGCGGGGGCCGTTGTCGACGGCTTCGACGACGGTGAAGTCGTGGGCTTCCAGCAGCCGGATCAGGCCGTCCCGGAGGAGGGCGTGATCTTCAGCGATGAGGACTCGCAAGGCAACTCCATGATCACGGTGGTCGGCCCGCCGGTCGGGCTGACCACCGTCAACGTACCGTCGAAGGCGGCCAGTCGCCGCTGGATTCCGTACAGCCCACCGCCCGGGGTCACCGCCGCCCCGCCGACGCCGTCGTCACCGACCAGGATGTGCAGCTTGTCCTGCTCGAAGCTGATCTGGACCCAGGCGTTCGTCGCCGCCGAGTACTTGACCGCGTTGGCCAGCGCCTCGGCGACCGCGAAGTACGCCGCGGACTCCACCGGGGCCGGCGGACGACCCGGTACGTCGTACGTGACGTCGACCGTGAACGGGCAGGTCAGTGCGAGCGCGCTCACCGCGCCGTCGAGTCCCCGGTCGGCGAGCACCGGCGGGTGGATGCCGCGGACCAGGTCGCGCAGCTCCGACAGCGCCGTACTGGCCGACTCGCGGGCCTCGGTGAGCAGCGCCGCGGCCTGCTCGGGGTCGCGGGCGACCATCTCCTCGGCCATCCCGAGGTTCATGCTCAGCGCGGCCAGCCGGGCCTGGGCCCCGTCGTGCAGGTCCCGCTCGATCCGGCGCAGCTCGGCGGCCTGGGTGTCGACGGTCTCCGCGCGGGACTCGGCCAGCTCGCGGACGCGGATCGCCAGCTTGGCGCTCTCGGTCGGGCCCAGCAGCGACTTGGCCAGGTACGCGTTGGCCTTGAGCAGCCGCTCGCCCGACGCCGACCAGATCAGGAACGCGACCAGCCCGAGCGGCACCATCACGAACGCGGTCACCGGGTTGAGCTGCATCCAGCCCCCGAACGGCCGGTCGAAGACACCGTCCGGCGTCACCCAGACCAGGAACGGGTAGATCAGGTAGAACACCGAAGCCAGGAACAGTACGGCGGACAGCAGCGTCAGCGTGAACCCGAGCACGGCGTTCACCAGCAGCCACGCGATGTCACGCCACGTGGCCGGGTCGGCCAGCGTGGTGCGCAGCCACATCAGCATCCCGCGCATGGGCGGCTTGCGGTACGGGCGCTCGATCGCGACGCCGAGGAAGCTGCCCATGATGGTGCGGTGGCAGTTGGCGAACCAGCGCACGCACGGCACGAAGACGAGCAGCATCGGGATCCCGACCCAGACCGCGATCAGCGGCACCGAGACCACGTTCAGCACGAAGAACGCGATCCCGATCTCGGCGAGGATCGCCAGCCCGAGCGCGACGAAGGGCTGCGCGAGCCGCGGGAACCGCAGCGGCGGCGCCTTGGCGGCGGTCTGGAGGGTCGTCATCGTGTCTCCCGTGGTGAGGTGGCCGGCCGGTGAAGGTCCGGTCCGTACTCCCACCATGATGACCGAGCGCCGGGTCCGGATCAGTGGTGCTAGACCCACCCTGACCAGCGGGTTAACCCCCAGGTCACTCGGGTGGTAGCCCGCGTGTGCCGGGCGCCCGCCGGCACCAGGGTTGATCGGGTAAGCATCCGCACCTGATGAGACGAGGAACCCGATGGCACAGCCGCTCGCAGTGGCCGACGCACCCAGACAGTCGAGGGGCAGCGATTTCGCGCCGCTGCTGCGCCAGGTCCGCGAGGCCGGCCTGCTGGAACGCCGTACGGCGTCGTACGCGGTCTCGATAGGGCTGAACGTCGCGCTGATCGCCGCCACCTGGATCGGGGTGCTGCTGCTCGGCAACTCCTGGCTGCAGCTGCTGCTGGCGGTGCCGCTCGCGATCTTCACCACCCGGGCCGCCTTCATCGGGCACGACGCCGGGCACCAGCAGATCGGCAGCTCCCGCAAGCTGCACGACCTGATCGGCCAGCTGCACGGCAACCTGGTCTGCGGGATGAGCTACGGCTGGTGGAACGACAAGCACAACCGGCACCACGCCAACCCGAACCACACCGACAAGGACCCGGACGTCGGCGAGGGCGTGTTCGTCTGGACGCTGGAGCAGGCCGAGGGCCGCAAGGGGCTGCACGGCTGGCTCACCCGGCACCAGGCCAAGGTCTTCTTCCCGCTGCTCACGCTGGAGGGCCTGAACCTGAAGGTGTCGAGCCTGAAGTTCCTGCTCTCCCGCCGGCAGCGGCACGACGCCCGGGTCGAGCTGGGCCTGATGGCCGCGCACGTCGTGCTCTACTTCAGCGCGCTGTTCCTGGTGATGTCGCCCGGTAAGGCGCTGGCCTTCGCCGCGCTGCACCACGCGCTGTTCGGCCTGCATCTGGGCAGTGTGTTCGCGCCGAACCACAAGGGCATGGAGATGCCCGACGACGACAGCAACTGGGGTCACCTGGAGAAGCAGGTGCTGACCTCGCGCAACGTCGACGGCGGCCTGGTCACCGACTGGATGATGGGCGGCCTGAACTACCAGATCGAGCACCACCTCTTCCCGAGCATGCCGCGCGCCAACCTGCGGTTCGCGCAGCCGATCGTGCGCGACTACTGCGCCAAGATCGGGATGCCGTACCTGAGCACGGGCCTGGTCGAGTCGTACCGGATGGGCCTCGGGCACATGCACGACGTCGGCAGCGAGCTGCGCGCCGCCGAGAAGTGAGCAACTCTCCACGAAGTACGGCGACCAGCGCGGGAATCGGTTAGGTTCCTGGTCTCGGGGCCGACCTTTCGCCCAAGGGAGACCTGCATGACCGAACTGAGTCGTCGAGGCCTGCTCGGAGCCGTCGCCGGTGCGACCGCCGCCTCCGCCCTGACCACAACCGCCCTGTCCACGCCCGCCTGGGCCGCTGACGACCAGCGGCCCGGTGCGGCCCGCCCACCCCAGCTGGACCGGTACGACCGGCAGATCGTCAACGGGCTCTCCTCGGAGCGGGCGCTGCAGCACCTGAAGGTCCTGTCCGAGCAGATCGGCCCGCGGATCGGCGGCACGGTCAGCGAGAAGCGGGCCGCGGACTACATCGCCGGCCAGCTGGACAGGTTCGGCTACCGGACCCGGCTGGAGCCGTTCCCGGTCGCGGACAAGTTCACCGCCCAGATTGGCGACCCGCGGAACCTGCTGCCGGACGACATCTGCTGGCAGGCGGGCGCGGCGCCGGGCGGCAAGCTCAACGTGACCGTGCAGGGTGTGGCGCGCGACGTCGGTGCTGCTGCGGCGCCGGTGTGGCCGGCGGATGTGGCGGGCGCCGTCGTACTGGCTGATGACCTGGCGGCTGCTCGGCCGGCATTCGTTGCCGAGGCTGCGGCGCGGGGTGCTGTGGCGGTGGTCCTGCTGCCGGCGGATCAGGTGTTCCCGCGGCGGGCTGCGGCGTTCCAGCCGAGCGGGCTGACGGATGCGCCGATCCCGGTGGTCGGGGTGGCGCAGGTGCAGAAGCGGTTGCTGCGGGAGGCGCTCGCGGTGGTGACGTCGCTGCCGTTGTCGATCGGTACGACGGCGCACCGCAGCCTCGTGTCGAACAACGTGATCGGCGAGCGGCGTGGGCGCGGCAGCAACTCGCCGATCGTGATGGTGTGTGGGCACTACGACACGGTGATCGGTGCGCCCGGCGCGAACGACGACGGATCCGGGACGGTGCTGACGCTCGAGCTTGCCCGGGTGCTGGCGAAGCTGCCGACCGATGCGACGCTGCGGTTCGCGCTGTGGGGGTCGGAGGAGCAGGGGCTGATCGGGTCGCGGTACCACGTGGCGCAGCTCGCGCAGGACCAGCGCGATCGGTACCGGGCGGTGTTCCAGAACGACATGGTGGCGACGAGCTGGGATCCGGCGATCGTGTACTGGTTGCTGTCGTTCGACGGGCTGGCGAACGCGGCGACCGACGCCGTACGGGCCTCCGGTCAGCGCCTCGGGTACGACGCGCAGCTGGTCGGGCCGGTGACGCGTGGGGCTTCGGACCACCAGTCGTTCCAGGAGGTCGGGATCGCGGCAGCGAACTTCTCGTGGCGTGGAGAGTCGTCGCCGGCGCTGCTCGAACCGCCGTACCACTCGCCGGAGGACACGATCGCGAAGAACGTGAGCCTGGAACGGTTGCAGGTGTCGATGGAGCTGATCGGTACCGCGGCGTACGCCGTGGCGCGGCGGCGCTGAGTCGGGCCGTGCGCGGAGGGTTGCCCGGCGGCGGATAGGCTTCAGGGCGACATGTCACCCCGTCGGCGCAAGCCCTCCAAGCACACGCGGCCCGTCAGCGACCGGCCGCTGCTCGGCGGTACTCAGGAGCGGCAGAGCCGCGGCGACGGCGACTGGATCGTCCGCCGCGTCAGCGGTACGGCGTCGACCAAGGCGTACCGCTGCCCGGGGTGCGACCAGACGATCCTGCCGAACACGCCGCACGTGGTGGTCTGGCCGGAGAACCCGAGCCTGCTCGCGGCGATCGGCGGCGCCCAGTCGCTCGACGAGCGCCGCCACTGGCACACCGCCTGCTGGCAACGCCGCCGCTAGAAAGGCCTTCCGCATGAAGCTTCCCGTCACGTCGTACGGCGAGAGTGGTACGCCGGTCGTGGTGATGCACGGCCTGTTCGGCTCCGGCCGGAACTGGATGACCGCGGCCCGCCGGCTCGCGGCGTCGCACCGGGTCTACGCGCTCGACCTGCGCAACCACGGCAACTCCGAGCACGTGCCGGCGATGAGCTACCCCGAGATGGCCGAGGACGTCCGCGAGACGGTCGAGTCGCTCGGCGTCGGCCCGGTCGCGCTGGTCGGGCACTCGATGGGCGGCAAGACCGCGATGCTGACCGCGCTCACCCACCCCGAGGTGGTCGAACGGCTGGTCGTCGTCGACGCGGCGCCGGTCTCGTACCCGCCGCAGTTCGAGCAGTACTCGCAGGCGATGCGGAACGCCGACCTGTCGAACATCCAGCGCCGCGCGGAGGTCGACGCGCAGCTGCAGGCCGCCGTACCGACGCCTGGGACGCGGGCGTTCCTGCTGCAGAACCTGATCCTCGACGAGGACGGCGCCCGCTGGCGGCCGAACCTCGAGGTGATCGAGGCGTCGCTGCCCGAGATCTCCGGCTGGCCCGACGGCATCACCGGCTCGTACGCCGGTCCGACGCTGTTCGTCTACGGCGGCAAGTCCGACTACGTCCAGCAGGATCACCGGGCCGCGATCGAGGCGCTGTTCCCGCAGGTCCGGTACGAGGTGGTCGCCGAGGCCGGGCACTGGGTGCACGCCGAGCGGCTCGACGACTTCCTCGCGGTGCTGACGCCCTTCCTGGCGTGATTCGTTGACCGCTCGCGTAGGGTCTAGGTAACTTTCTACCCAAGACGCGAGCGGGAGGTACCGGTGAACCGATCAGTCCTGGCCGTCGGTGGCCACATCGGGGACATGGACCTGTCGGCCGGGCCGACGCTGGCCAAGCTCGTGCTCGAGGGCGCGAACGCGACGATCGTCGCGCTGACGCCGGGGGAGCGCGGGCACCCGCGGCTGTCGCCGGCCGAGTACCGGCGGCAGAAGGTCGCCGAGGGCGAGGCGTTCGCGACCGCGATCGGCGCCGACTTCATGGTGCTCGGCTACAGCGAAGGCTTCCTGCCCGACACCGACGACGTCGCGCTGGAGCTGGCCACCATCATCCGCGACCAGCAGCCGGACACGGTGATCACGCACTGGCGGCACAGCTCGCAGCGCGACCACGAGCACACCGCGCGGATCACCGAACGGGCGATCTACCTGGCCGACCTGCCGATGGACCACGAGCTGCCGCGGCACGCCGTCCGGACGTTGCTGCACACCGAGCACGCCGAGGACCTGCGCAACTTCGCGCCGACGGCGTACGTGCCGATCCCCGACGACGCGTTCTACCGCTGGGTGAGCGCGATCCGGCACCAGGCGTTCGCGCGCGGCGAGACCGACGGGTTCCGGCACATCGACTACTACACCGCGCTGATGACGATGCGCGGGTGCCAGGCCGGATATCCGCGCGCGTGCGCTGTGCTCGACCCTTCCGGGCCTGAAGTGAGCAAGCTGTCTGCCTAGAGCGGGACCTGGAACCAGCCGCCGACGTCGATCCGCCCGGAGGCGTTGGCGGCCTCCAAAGCCGAGCGGTTGTCCGCGTGGATGACGCCGAGCAGGATCGGGCGGTCGTCCGGCAGAGCCTCGGCGAGCAGGGCCGGGAGGTGGCGGCCGTAGCCGCGGCCGCGGTACGCCGGGTCGAGGATGAACTCCTGGACGACGTACGCGGGCAGGCCGAGGGTCTCGTCGTTGACGTGCGCGCCGACGTAGCCGGCCCATTCGTTGTCGACCAGTACGTCGTACAGCAGGCCGGCCGCGACGGACTCGGCGAGGTCTTCGGCGGTCTCGATCTTGGCCTGGTCGGGGTGATCGGGATGTGCCGCATCGATGGCGGCATAGGCCGCGACAGCCCGCGGGTAGTTGTCGAGGTTCTTCGCGGTCGCGAAGCTCAGTTCGGGCGGGGTCTCGCGGCCGCGGAGGGATGCGGTCGGCGCCGCGAGGAAGCGGCGGTCGACCTGCGTGCCCTCGAAGGCGTTCAGCGGCTCAGCGCTCCACAGTCTGAGATACCTCGGCGCGAGTACGCCGTACGCCGCCCGCGCGGCCGTTGCCAGCGGCACCAGATCCTCCGCGCGCACCGCCCGCGTCAGCGGCGTCGCGTCCACGAACGGCTTCGTCGCGTCGCCGCCTTCGTACCGCATGCTCAGCATCGCGTGCAGGTCGCCGACCGGCGTCCAGCGGTTGAGCAGCAGCTCCGCCGGCTGACCCGGCGCGTACACCTCCGCCCGCTGGCGAGCGATCTCCAGGTCGTTCGCCAGCTTCACGTCCAGCTCGTGCTGCTCAGCCAGCAGCACGAGGCGGACGTCGTCGGCGACCCAGGAGCGCGTCAACGGGTGCTGCCGCAGCAGGCTGTACGCGGCCAGGTCGGTTGCCGTGGGCACCTTCAGGATGCGTCCGCCTTACGGACCCAGACCTCGCGGATGATCAGCAGCACCGCGGCCGCGGTCGGGATCGCCAGCAGCGCCCCGACCACACCGAGCAGCGCGCCGCCGAGCAGCGCCGCGATCACCGTCACCGCACCCGGGATGTCGACCGCGCGGCGCATGATCCGCGGCGCGACGACGTAGTTCTCGATCTGCTGGTAGATGATCCCGTAGGCCAGGCAGGCGACGCCGACCCACAGCCCGTCGGTGAACCCGATCGCCGCGACCAGCACCACACCGATCAGGCCACCGACCATCGGGATGAACGCGGTGAACATCACCACGATCGCCAGCGCCACGGCGTACTGGTTGAGCCCGACGATCTCCAGGAACACGAACATGAAGAACCCGGCGCACAGCGCGACCAGGAACTGACCGCTCACGTAACCGCCGACCCGGCCGAGGACCTCGTCGCCGAGGATCGAGACCCGCTTGCGGCGGCTCGACGGGACCAGGCTGTACGCCGCCCGCTTGACCGTCGGCAGCGAGGCGAGGAAGTACAGGGTCAGGATCAGGATCGTGAAGCCCGAGAACAGGGCGTTCGCGACGACCTTGCCGACCCCGAGAATCCCGCCGAACGCGCGCTGCGCGAGCGCCGGGTCCTGGATGTAGTCCTGGGCCTTCTGGATGAACTGGTAACGGTCGTTCAGCTCGTTCAGCGTCTTCGACTTGGTCAGCAGGTCGAGCCACTCGGGGGCGTTCTTGATCAGCCCGTTGATCTGGTCGGTGACCACCGGCACGATCGCGAACCCGACGCCGGCCACCGCGAGGATCATCAGGATGAAGACGACGCCGACCGACAGGCCGCGCTTCAGGCCGCGGCGCATGAACCACTCGACCAGCGGGTTCAGACCGACCGCGATGAACATCGAGACGACCAGCAGGATCAGGACGGACTTGGCCTGGCCGAGCGCGTTCCACAGCCCCCACGCGACCAGGACGCCGAGGGCGGCGAAGAAGCCGAACACGAAGGGATTCGAGCGGCGCAGGGGAGGGCCGGGGCGACCCATACCGTCGTCGGGGTGGCGCTCGTCCATCAGGAGCTGGCCGGCGAGGTTGTCGTCGGTGTCTGCTTCGGCGGCTGAGCGCTCGGCGACCGCTGCCGATTCGCGGGCCGCGTCGGCGGAGACCTCGGCCTCGTCGGCGGACTCGTCCGCTTCGTCGGCCGAGACGTCGGCTTTCTGCGCGGCGCGCTCGGCGTCAGCTGCCGCGGCCTTGGCTTCCGCGGCAGCAGCTTCTACCGCCGCGACCTGCTGGGGCTGCGTGCCCGACTCCGCTGCTACCTGCTCGGTGTCGGCGGGTTGCGCGTCGGGCGCGGCCTGCTCCGCGTCAGCGGATTGTGCGCGCGGCTCCGCGGGGACCTCTGTGGCCCCCGCGGTCTGTGCCTCTTGGTCCGGGCCGCCCTGCTGCGGGCGGCCCGGGGTCTTGCTGTCTTCGGTGGAGTTGTCGTCGCCGGCTGGCGTCACTTCTCATCCTTGTCGGCGGCGTCGTTCTTGCTGTTCTTCGGCGCGAACGGGCTCTCCCCGGTGATCCGGGTCTCCTCCGCGGCCAGGTCCTCGAGCCGGAACTCGTCGATCTTCGTCGAGTCCTTCGGCTCGTCCAGCTCCTTCTCCTTGGCCAGCACGTCCGGGTCGACCCGCAGCCCGGTGTCGATCCGCGTCTCGTCCACCCGCGCCGACCCCGCGTCCGGCCCCGAGAACGGGCTGCTGCCGGTGAACACCTCGTCCTTCGCGTCCACCGGGTAGTTGTTGTCGCCCGGAGCCGTGTACGACGAGTCCACCGGGTACGCCGTGTCGCCCGCCGGGACCGCGAACGGGTTGTTCTTCGCGTCGTCGGCGAACGGGTTCGCGGAAGCCTTCGCGTCGGAGGCGCTGTCGTCCTTCGCGAACGGGCTCGCGCTCGTGCTGCTCGCCGGAGCGTCGTACGAGCCCGAGCTCGCCTCGGTCTCCTTCGCGAACGGGCTGGCCGAGGAGCCGGCGTCCGTGCCGCTGTCCTTCGCGAACGGGCTCCCCGACGAGCCGACGTCCGTGCCGCTGTCCTTGGCGAACGGGCTGGCCGAGGCGTCGGAGTCCGTTCCGCCCTCGGTCGCGAACGGGCTGGTGCTCGCGGGCGCGTCGTACGAGTTGGTCGACTTCTCCGACTCGGTCGCGAACGGCCGGGCCGACGTGGTGCTCCCGCTCGGGGCGTCGCCCGACTCGGTCTCCTTCGCGAACGGGCTCGCGGCCGGGGCGTCGTACGAGTTGGCCTCAGCGCGCGGCGCGTCGTACGAACTCGGCTCGCTGCTCGGCGCGTCGAACGAGGGCGCCGGCGGCGAGTACGAGAACGGGCTCGCCGACGAACCGCCCGGCGCGCTCGACGGCGCCGAGAACGGGTTGTACGACGGCGCCGCCGTCTCCGAATCCAGCTCCGCCGCCTGCCGCGCGATGTTGCTCGCGATGTCGTTCAGCCCGGCGATCTGCGCCAGGATCCCGTCCCGCCGCTTCGCCAGCCGCTCGGTCTCACGCGCCACGATCGTCCGCGACCGCTCCGCCTCGTCGGCCGCGCTCGCCAGCTCCGCCTCGGCGCGCGTCCGCGCAGCCGTCAGCACCTGCTCCGCCTCGCGTCGCGCCCGGGTCAGCGTGCGCTCCGCCGACTCCTCCGCCTCCGCCCGGATCTTCCGCGCCTGCTCGGTCGCCTCCGCGACCCGCCGCTCGGAAGCCTCCGCGGCCTCCTTCATCTGCGTCGTCAGGTTCTCCGTGTCGGCCGCGATCTGCTGGTGCTTGTCCGCCAGCTCCTTCGCCTGCTGCTCCCGCTCGTCGGCCAGCCGCGCCCGCAGCGCCGCCGACTCCCGCTGGATCGCCGTCCGGATCTTCTCCGCCTCGTGCAGCGCACCGTTCTTCAACGTGCTCGACTGCGACTCCGCCGTCAGCTGCAGCTGCTCGGCCTTCCGCCGCGCCGCCGCCAGCACCTCGGCACCCTCGGTCTCCGCCGTACGGCGAATCTCCGCCGAATCACCCTCGGCCGTCCGGCGCATCGAGTCGGCCTCGTTCAACGCGACCGTACGGATGTCCTGCGCCTCGCGCTCACCCGTCGCCCGGGACGCCAAGGCCTCCTTGTTCGCCGTCGACCGCAGTTCCTCGGCCTCGCGCCGGGCCTCCTCGAGCGCCTCCGACGCCTGATCCTGGGCCAGCCGCAGGATCTGCGCGGCCCGGTCACCGAGCCCCGCGTACGACGGGTTCGCGCTCGCCTCCAGCTGCCGCTTCGCCTCGTCCAGCTGCTTCTGCAACGGCGCGGACCCGGCCTGCAACTCCTCGGCCTTGCTCCGCGCCTCGCCCAGCTGCGCCTCGAGCGCGCGGACGTAGTCGTCCACCGCGTGTTTGTCGTACCCACGGCGTGCGACGGGGAATCCCCCGGCCGCGGTCGCCGTACGGTCGAAGAACGGCAGGCTCGACTCGTCGCCCATCCCTGAGTGTCCCTTCTGGCGGAGCGGATGAAACCCCCAGCGTAAGCCTGTCAGAGACCGGCCTCACACACCTAACCGGCGGTGCTCCGGGCGGTGGTGCGGCCGGTTGGTGTCGCCCCCACGGCCGATTTGTGGGCTCCTTGTCTGGCCCACCCGCCCCCTCTGTGGTGAGGGGGTGAGGCGTTGGCGCCGGGTGGGGGTGGGGGCCGCTGGCGGGTTAGCTGGTGCTGCGGTGGTGGTTGGCGCCTGCTGACCCGGCTGGTAGTCGCCCGAACGGCCGATCCGTGCGCGGCCCGGCGCGGCCCACGAGCCCCCTCTGTGGGGAGGGGGCTCGCGGTGTCGGGTGGGACGAGGCCGAGCGCTGGGGCCAGGTGGCGTGGCCGGGTGGCCGGGTGGCCGACGGGTCGCCCGGGGTGGACGCGGTGGTGACGGCGGCTGTGTGGGGAGCGGTGGCTGCTGGCGGGTTCGGTGCTGCGGTGGGGTGGTTGTCGCCGGGGAGCCGGCTGGTGGTCGCCCGGAGTTTGGTGATGCTGCACTCGGCAGTTGTCCGTAACCTGGCAGCTGAAACCGCCCAGCCGCCACCGCCCCGCGAGAAGGGACCGCACCATCCCCAAGTCCCGTCGCCGCAAGCGGAAGCCGCCCTCCGGGCCGGCCTTCGAGGACCCCTCGGCCGCAGCCTGGCGCAGCCTTCCGTCCGGCATCCGTCGGGCGCCGGACCCTTACCCAGACCTCCCCTCGCTCGACGAGCTCAAGCATCAGACCGATCGCCCGCCCAGGACCACCGATCGCGCGCAGTTCAAGAGCGCCTGGAAGGTCGCGAGCAGACGCGCCGACGAGGCTCGGGACGAACTTCAGCCTGCCGTCGAGCGGCTGCGCAAAAGGTTGCGCTGGACTCTGAGGGGCACGGTCCGCGAGCAGGTTGGCTCGCCGGGGCCGGATCATCGCGACACCTACCTGGTCGTGCGGGAGTTCGACGTACCGGACGGCAAGTACCGCGGGCTGCGGCGGGTCAGTGAGTCCACGCCGGGGTACGTCTGGCTGGTGACCGATCGCGTTGGCGGCAACAGGTCGATCCAGCTCACCGTCGACGCGGAAGGGGTCGTCCAGCTCCGCAGTGAGGACAGGCGACTGACCGCGACCCCGGAGCACTGGACCCAGCTCGCGACCGAGCGGCCCGAGCGCTCCGAGCGGGCGCCGGGCGGCCGGACGAGAGAACTCGCCCGGCTGCCGCTCGGTGTGCTGCGGTTCCTCTTCTCCTACGACTTCCTGTTCCTCGCGCTGATCGTCTCGGTCGTCGTCGCGATCGTCCTGGCGATCCGCGGAACCTGACCTACTTGTCCCGGAAGCGGTTGATCGCCTCCAGGTGCCGCGCCCGCAGCTCTTCGTCGCGGACGCCGAGGCCTTCGGTCGGTGCCAGTGTCAGCACTCCGACCTTCCCCTGGTGCAGGTTCCGGTGTACGTCGTACGCCGCCTGCGCCGTCTCCTCCAGCGGGTACACCCGGCTCAGCGTGGGATGCACCATTCCCTTCGCGATCAGCCGGTTCGCTTCCCAGGCCTCGCGGTAGTTGGCGAAGTGCGAGCCGATGATCCGCTTCAGGTTCATCCACAGGTAGCGGTTGTCGTACTCGTGCATGTAGCCGGACGTCGACGCGCAGGTGACGATCGTGCCGCCGCGGCGGGCGACGTACGTGGAGGCTCCGAAGGTTTCGCGGCCGGGGTGCTCGAAGACGATGTCGGGGTCGTCGCCGCCGGTCAGTTCGCGGATTCGGGCGCCGAAGCGCTTCCACTCCTTCGGGTCCTGGGTGGTCGGGTCGGACCAGAAGCGGTAGCCCTCGGCGTTGCGGTCGATGATCAGCTCGGCGCCCATCGCGCGGCAGATCTCGGCCTTCTCGGGCGACGAGACGACGCAGACGGGGATCGCGCCGCCGTTCAGCGCGAACTGTGTCGCGTAGGAACCGAGCCCACCCGAAGCACCCCAGACCAGGACGACGTCGCCCTGTTTCATGTTCGCGCCGTTGGCGGAGACGAGCTGGCGGTACGCCGTACTGTTCACCAGCCCGGGCGATGCGGCCTCTTCCCAAGTGAGATGCGAGGGCTTCGGCATCAGCTGGTTCGACTTGACCAGTGCGAGTTCGGCGAGGCCACCGAAGTTGGTCTCGAAACCCCAGATGCGTTGCTGATCGTCGAGCATCGTGTCGTTGTGGCCGTCGGGGGACTCCAGCTCGACGGACAGGCAGTGCGCGACGACCTCGTCGCCGGGCTTCCAGGCGTTGACGCCGGGGCCGGTGCGCAGGACGACGCCGGCCAGGTCAGAGCCGACGACGTGGTACGGGAGGTCGTGGCGGGCGGTCAGCGGCGACAGCTTGCCGTAGCGCTTGAGGAACGAGAACGTCGAGACCGGCTCGAAGATCGACGTCCAGACCGTGTTGTAGTTGATCGCGCTGGCCATCACCGCGACCAGTGCCTCCCCGGGGCCGAGCTCCGGCGTCGGGACGTCGTCCAGGTGAAGGCTCTTCCGCGGATCCTTCTCCTTCGTCTCCAGGCCCTCGAACAGACCGGCCTCGTCGGCGTGCACGGTGATGCCCCGGTAGTGGTCCGGGACGTCCAGCCCGCCGACGGCTGCGCTGTCGCCGGCAAGGATCGCGTCGAGGATCTGCTTCACGTCATACCTCCTGGAGCGGCGGTCGGGTGAGCGGAACTTACCGTCGAGTATGCCCGGGTGGCTGTGCTGCGTGACACAGTTCGGGCCGGGTGAGACCACCGTCACTTTTCCAGTCCACCGGCGGCAGTGGTCTTATCGCCGCGCTGTCCTTCGATGTCAGTACGGCGTCAGCGGGCGCTGGTGTGCAGCCGGACCTGCGTACCGTCCGCGCCGGACCGGACCTGCACCAGGTCGCAGAGCTGGTTGGCCAGCCAGACGCCGCGGCCGCCGAGGCCGTCGACCGGCGGCAGCACCCGGCCGATCAGCAGGTTGTCGATGCGGCCGTCGTCGGCGACGTCGCAGATCAGCTGGTCGTCGGTGGTCCACCACGACAGGGTGCCGTGGCCGCCGCCGAAGCGGACGCTGTTGGTGCAGATCTCGTGCAGCGCCAGCTCGAGGTCGTCGAACCGGTCGTCGCTGAGGCCGAGCGACCCGGCCGCGCCGTTCAGGCGGCGGCGTACGGCGGTCAGGTCGCTGAGGCCGAACTTCTGCTGCTCCGCACCGGCCGGTACGGCGGACAGTGGGCGCCGGAACCGCGCGTCGGCTCCCTGCTCCGGCTGGGGTGGGTGCAGCGCCGCCGGGTCGACGCCGAGCTCGGCGGCGTACGGGCAGCGGAGTTGGAAGCGGCCGGCGTACCCGCCGAAGGCGACGCCGAGCAGGTGCTCGTGCAGGGCCGACTCGTCCAGCTCGGCGCCGGAGCGGCCCGGGTACGCCGGCTCGCCGAGGCCGCGCAGCGGGATGTCGGGGGCCTGGTCGAGGAGGCGCCGCCAGAGCGGGATGATCCGGGCCGGGTTGCGGCCGACCTGGGTCATGTCGAGCCAGATCACCTGGTCGGCGACGCCCTCGAGCGCTTTGCGCAGCAGGCTGTTGCGGTCCTCGGGAAGCAACGCGACCACGGTCTCGCCGGCGTTCAGGCCGTCGTGCACGTACGCGGCGGTCTGCCGGACGAAGTCTTCCTCATCGGTGTAGACGAAGGCGTCGTGCCGGAACCCCGCTGCGACGGGGCGATGTCGATCCGGAGCGCTGTCCATCAGCACCTCACCAGGCTAACTCCGTACTCACCGGTTGTGACCGTCGGGCGCGCGTCTTGAACAGAACTTCACGCAGCGTCAGCAGACGGAGACGATCGGGTCGGCGGACGGGCAGCACACAGGTCGGCGGACGGGCAGCACTCAGGTCGGCGGACGTGCAGCACTCAGTAAGTGTCGCGTCGCCGGTCGGCCCACGCTCAGGTGGGCGCGGATCAGCGGGGTGGACGGGGGTTGGTGAGTGGTGGAGTGACGCCGACCGACACCCACCACTGTCCAAGCAGCCGCAGGCGAACTCGGCCCCGCCTGGAGGAGGCGAATCCGTCGGGTGCGAAGGGGTTGATCAGTGGTGGGCGTCGGCCGCGGGCTCGACCAGCTCGACCAGGATGCCGCCGGCGGACTTCGGGTGGATGAAGTTGACCCGGGAACCGGCGGTGCCACGGCGCGGCTCGTCGTAGAGAAGCCGCGCGCCCCGCTCGCGCAGGATCGCGGAGACCTCGTCGATGTTCCCGACCCGGTAGGCGAGCTGCTGGATGCCGGGGCCGTTGCGGTCCAGGAACTTGGCGATCGGGGAGCTGTCCGACAGCGGTGCGAGCAGCTGGATCGACGAGCCCGAGTCGCCGACCGACAGCATCGCCTCGCGGACGCCCTGCTCCTCGTTGACCTCCTCGTGCGCGACCGTCATCCCGTAGGTGTCGGCGTAGAACCGGACGGCCTCGTCGAAGTCGGCGACCGCGACCCCCACGTGGTCGATCGCGTCGAACAGCGTCTTGGTCAAGGGCTCCATCCGACCACGATCGCCCGCGGATCGGCCCGCCGCCAACAAAAGGTGGCGGATGCGACACTGAATGATGGGTGTGATCCACGCCGGCTACCGGCTGCTGCTCGGCCCGTCCTGGTCGCGCGTCGCACCGGCCCGCCTCGAGGCCGCGGTCGGCGACCGGGTCGTGCTCATCACGGGCGCGTCGTCGGGGATCGGCGCCGGTACGGCGGAACTGCTGGCGGGCGCCGGGGCTCACGTGCTGATCGCCGCGCGGCGGCTGGATCGCCTGCAGGGGTTGGCGGATCGGATCACGGCGAGCGGCGGGCGGGCGACGGCGTACGGCGTGGATCTTGCGGATCCGGAGGCTGTGGATCGGTTGGTCGCGGACGTACTGGCCGATCACGGGCGGGTGGATGTCGTGGTCAGCAACGCGGGCAAGTCGATCCGGCGGTCGCTTTCGGCGACCGAGGGACGGTTCCATGATGTGACGCGGACGGACTCGGTGAACTACCTCGGGCCGGCGCGACTGCTGTCCGGGTTGTTGCCGGGGATGCGGGCTCGGGGGTCAGGGCATGTCGTGAACGTGAGCAGCCTGAACGTCGACCTGCCGGTCGCGCAGTGGGCGGGGTACAGCGCGTCGAAGGCGGCGTTCGAGACGTGGTTGCGGTGTGTCGCGCCGGAGATCCGGCGGGACGGGGTGCGGGTGACGTCGATTCATTTCCCGTTGGTGCACACGGAGATGAGTGCGCCGACGTACGACGCTCGGCTGCCGGGTTTGACTGTCGAGGCTGCGGCTGAGGTGATCGGGCGGGCGTTGGTGGACCGGCCGCGGTTGCTGGTGCCTTGGTGGGTGCGGCCGGTTGCGCTTGCGGCATCCGTTGCTCAGGGCCCCTGTGAGGCGGTGCAGGCGAAGGTGCTGCGATGGTCACGCTGATCGGGTTGGTGAGGTTGCTGCGGGCTGTTCCGTTCTGGCGGCCGCGGGTGGTGCGGGTGTTGTGGGTGCAGGGGCTGACGCTGGGTGCGTTGGTGAGGGTGGCGGCGCTAAAGGATCCGGGTGGGGTCGCGTTGGTCGACGAGGATGGTTCGCTGACGTATGCCGAGCTCGACCGCCTGGTTGAAGAGGCCGAGGTGCGCGGGGCGCGCGTTCATGTTCGGGAGCCGAATCACAGGAGCTTCGTCGTGGCTGTCGCGGCGGCGCTGCGCAGGGGCTCGGATGTGGTGTTGCACGCGCCGGTGCCTGCCGAGCCCGGGCTGCGGAGTGATCCCGGCGACGCCGGCGGCCCGGCCGGCGGACCAAGCACTCGGCGGCGGGGCCAGATCATCCTGCTGACCTCCGGCAGCACCGGCGTCCCGAAGGAGGTCGAGCGTGGGGGAGTACGGATCGCCCAGAGCCTGCCGATCGCCACGCTGCTCGGCCTCCTGCCGGTGCACGGGCCGGTGATGCTGACCGTGCCGCTCTTCCACGGGTTCGGTCTCGGGTTCCTCGCGCTCGGGCTGGCGTTCGGCATGCCGGTGGTGCTGTGGCGCAAGGTCGACGCCGATGCCGTCGCTGGGTTTCTCCAGGCGCACCCGGGATGCGTGCTCGTCGGCGTACCACCTGTCCTGGCTCGGATTGCCCGTGGACAAGGGCCTGCGCGCCCAGCCGCGGTGATCAGCGGCGCGGGGCAGCTGCACCCGGTCGTCGCCGAGCGCCTGCGCACGACGTACGGCGACGTCGTCCACAACCTCTACGGCTCCAGCGAGGAAGGCTGGTCGACGATCGCGACGCCCACCGACCTTCGAACAGCACCGGGGACGATCGGGCGGCCCGCCGCCGGCGTGAAGGTCGCGATCCTCGACGACGCGGGAAACCGCGTGCCGGACGGCGAGGCCGGGCATCTGTGCGTCGCCGGGCGGCTCGAGTTCCGGCAGTACGCCGACGGCGGGCGGCGCCGGCGGCTCGGTGGGATGAGCGACTCCGGCGACCTCGGGCACCGCGACGCGGCCGGGCGGTTCTTCGTCGACGGCCGCGCCGACGACATGGTGGTGACCGGTGGCGAGAACGTCTTCCCGGCCGAGGTGGAGAACGTGCTGCTCGAGCACCCGGCGGTCGCCGAGGTGCGCGTCGACGGCGTACCGGACGAGGAGTACGGGATGCGCCTGGAGGCGACCGTCGTACGACGTGCGCCGGCGTCGCGCGCGTCCGGCGTACCGACTGGAGAGTTGACGCCGGCGGAGCTGATCGCCTGGGCCCGTACCAGGCTGCCGAAGGCGAAAGTCCCACGGACAGTGCGATTCGCGACCGAACTACCGACCACCGCGAGCGGCAAGTACCGGCGGCGTGTGACCTGATCGACACCGTCGTACCAGTGTCCCCGCAGGTATCGTGACAATCATGTCTGACACCACCAGCGCGCAGAACGCCAGCGTCATCGTCGCCGGAGCCAGGACCCCGATCGGGCGGCTGCTGGGCGGCCTCAAGGGCTTCACCGGAGCCGACCTCGGTGGGTTCGCCATCAAGGGTGCGCTCGACAAGGCCGGGATCACCGGCGACCAGGTCGAGTACGTGATCATGGGCCAGGTGCTGCAGGCCGGCGCCGGCCAGATCGCTGCCCGGCAGGCCGCGGTCAAGGGCGGCATCCCGATGAACGTCCCGGCGATCACCATCAACAAGGTCTGCCTGTCCGGGCTGAACGCGATCGCGCTCGCCGCGCAGCTGATCAAGGCCGGCGAGTACGACGTCGTCGTCGCGGGCGGCATGGAGTCGATGACGAACGCGCCGCACCTGCTGCCGAAGTCCCGCGAGGGCTTCAAGTACGGCGACACGACGCTGGTCGACTCGATGGCCTACGACGGCCTCTGGGACGCGTTCACCGACCAGGCGATGGGTGCGCTGACCGAGCAGTGCAACACCGAGGGCCTCAAGCTGACCCGCGAGGAGCAGGACCAGTTCAGCGCCCGGTCGCACCAGCTGGCCGCGGAGAGCTGGAAGAACGGCGTCTTCGCCGACGAGGTGGTCCCGGTCGAGGTGCCGCAGCGCAAGGGCGACCCGCTGGTCGTCGACACCGACGAAGGTGTCCGCGGCGACACCACCGTCGAGACGCTGTCCCGGCTGCGCCCGGCGTTCGGCAAGGAAGGCACGATCACCGCGGGCTCGGCCTCGCAGATCTCCGACGGCGGCTGCGCGGTCGTCGTGATGAGCAAGCGCAAGGCCGAGGAGCTCGGCCTGACCTGGATCGCCGAGATCGGCGCCCACGGCTCGGTCGCCGGCCCGGACTCGACGCTGCAGAGCCAGCCGGCGAACGCGATCGCCAAGGCCTGCTCGAAGCAGGGCATCGACCCGGCGTCGCTCGACCTGATCGAGATCAACGAGGCCTTCGCCGCGGTCGGCATCGCCAGCGCCCGCGAGCTGAACGTCGACGTCGACAAGGTCAACGTCAACGGCGGCGCGATCGCTCTGGGGCACCCGATCGGGATGTCCGGCGCGCGTCTCGTCCTGCACTTGGCGCTGGAGCTCCAGCGCCGCGGCGGCGGCACGGGCGCTGCCGCCCTGTGCGGTGGTGGCGGCCAGGGTGACGCGCTGATCGTCAGCGCCCCGGTTGCTGGCTGACGTTCAACCGGTGAAACCAAGCCACGCGACGCTCCGCCTCGCGACGACCGGTTTGTCGTCGCGGGGTCGGGGCTCGGCTCAACCATCGGTAGTGCACTCGCCGACCCAAATACGCTTCGCCCTTCCGACTCAGCTGATACTGATCTGATGCCACGACGTACGCCGCCTGTCTCCGAACTGGTCGAACGTGCTCGCGCCGGGGAGTCCCGCGCGGTCGCGCGGCTCATCTCGCTGGTCGAGGACGAGTCGCCGTTGCTGCGGGAGGTGATGGCGGCGCTGGCGCCGCACGCCGGGCAGGCGCACATCGTCGGGATCACCGGGTCGCCGGGCGTCGGCAAGTCGACGTCGACCTCGGCGCTCGTCTCGGCGTACCGGGCGACCGGCAAGCGGGTCGGCGTACTGGCGGTGGATCCGTCGTCGCCGTTCTCCGGCGGCGCGCTGCTCGGCGACCGGGTGCGGATGCAGGACCACGCGACGGACTCCGGGGTGTTCATCCGCTCGATGGCGTCGCGCGGGCATCTCGGCGGGCTCGCCTGGTCGACGCCGCAGGCGCTGCGCGTGCTCGACGCGGCGGGCTTCGACGTCGTACTGGTGGAGACCGTCGGCGTCGGGCAGTCCGAGGTGGAGATCGCCGGGATGGCGGACACGACGCTGATCCTGCTCGCGCCCGGGATGGGCGACGGGATCCAGGCCGCCAAGGCCGGCATCCTCGAGGTCGGCGACATTTACGTGGTGAACAAGGCCGACCGCGACGGCGTCCAGAACGTCACCCGCGACCTGCGCGCGATGCTCGCCCTGGCCGAACGCGGCGAGGACGCCTGGACCCCGCCGATCCTGAAGACCGTCGCCAGCCGCAACGAGGGCGTCGACGAGGTCGTCGCCGCCATCGAGCAGCGCCTGGACTGGATGCGCGCCTCCGGCGTCCTGGAGGACCGCCGCCGCAGCCGCGCCCGCGACGAGATCGAGGCGATCGCGATGACCGCCCTCCGCTCGCGGTTCGCCCACCTGCACGGCGACGCGCGCCTGGACGTCCTCGCGGCCAAGGTGGCCACCGGCGCCACCGATCCGTACTCGGCGGCGGACGAACTGATCTCGGCCCTCTGAGCGGGCGGTACGCCGACTGCATGCTCCGCGAGGGGCGAGGGGGCACCAGCTCTCCGGCCGCCCAAGCAGTCCGATTCCTACACCAGACCCCGCCCGCGGCAGGCGAGTACGCCTCACCGAGGTTGCTGAGTGCTGCTCCGCTGGCCCGACGTCTACCACCCACCAACTCGCCGGTGTGCGGTGGCCGCACGCTCGCGGCCGGTGGCACATCGATGGCCGGCGAGGGTTGGTGGGTGGTGGGCGTCGCGCCGCACCGACGGCTGCTGACGGAAGCCGCCGGGGCCGCCGCCGACGGACGCTGCCGAAAGCTCCGGCGAGAGACAGCCGCCGTAGCCCCGCCGCACCAACCCGCCGCTGCGACATCTGATGACTCTGTGTCACAGCCTCGGCAGGATAGGGTGTGATCGACCTGAATACGGGCAGGTAACCCCGGCGTTGCGGGCGGTGAGCGATCTGCGTCTCACGGCGGCGCGCCGGTGGCTGCCATGCCCCCCGATCCGTAACACAATGGTGCTTGTAGCTGGTGAGCATGATGCTGTGGGCTGTGTTCAGTCAGTGACAGATGGTGACTATCCGTGATAGAAACACAGTCGACCGAATTGGTTGCGAACGAGGAGTGGTGACATGCCGAAGAAGCTGCTGATCTGGCTGGTCATCGCCTTTGCGGCGTTCTACCTGTTCACCCAGCCAGAGGGTGCTGCGGACGCCGTAGGAGGTGCGTTCTCGGCCGTCGGTGATGCGTTCGGGAGCGTGATCACGTTCCTGTCCGCGCTGTTCAACTGATCGTCGCGTCAAGTGTCCCGTCACGAGCGTTCGTGCGGGACACTTGGCTGTGAAGGTCGTGGCCGAGTGGCCGACAGCGGGGTGGACAGGGGAGTGAGTGGATGGCCGGAATAGGCCTGTTCCGGATCTTCGACCCGAAGGTCCGGCGCCATCTCATCTCGGACGAGGGCGAAGTCGTCATCGACGAGGTGCGGCACCACTGGGTGGTGTTCGCGGTGCCGATGCTCGAGGTGGCCCTGGCGACGGTGCTGCTGCTCGTGGTGCTCTGGAAGACCCCGGGCAACTTCTCGATCGCGCTGCTGGCGATCGTGCTGATCCTGCTGCTGCACGCGTTCTGGCGTTTCCTCACCGAGCACCGGGACCGGTTCGTGGTCACGAACATGCGCGTGATGCGGATCCGGGGCGTGTTCTCGCAGACCGTCGCGACCACCCCGATCGCGCGGATCCTCGATATCACGCTGCAGAAACCGTTCGTCGGCCGGTTCCTCGGCTACGGGCACTTCGTCTTCGAGTCGGCGGCCCAGGACCAGGGCTTCCGCGAGATCAGGTTCGTCAGCCGCCCCGACGACCGTGACCTGACGATCCAGCGCGTCATCCAGCGCACCGGCCTGCGCGCGTCGGCCAGCGTCGACGTCGTCCAGTCCGACGACGACGACTCCGACGACGACGGTACCGGCCCGATCGGGATGGACTCGGCGCAGGAGGTCACCACGACCGTCCCGCGTCAGGCGCCCGCCGCCTCGTCGTCCACCCGGATGGCCGGCAGCAGCTCCAAGTCGATCTTCAACAGCGAGCAGGCGAACTGGTCCGACCAGGACCGCGACGACTGACCCGTACGCCGGTACGCCGTACGCGCATGTCAAAGTCGCCCGGTCCGCTCCGACCAGCCTCCGTAGATACCCGATCTCCGGAGGACCAAGTGACCCAGCTCCTGCGCGTGCAGAACTTCAACGTGTCCCGCGACGGCATCGCCGCGGGCGCGAGCGGCGACCAGTCGCTCGACAGCCCGTTCGGCCTGCCCGGCGCCGAGCGCCTGTTCTCGTGGGCCGGCGCGACCGCGAGCTGGCCGAACCGCACCGAGCCCGGCGGCAGCCGCGGCCTCGACGACTACCTGACCCGCGACTTCACCCACAACATCGGCGCCGAGATCATGGGCCGCAACAAGTTCGGCCCGCAGCGCGGCCCGTGGCCGGACCACGAGTGGCTCGGCTGGTGGGGTGACGAGCCGCCGTTCCGGACGCCGGTGTTCGTGATGACGCACCACCCGCGGCCGTCGTACCGGCTGTCCGACACCACCTTCCACTTCGTCGACGGCGAACCGGCCGCGGTGCTCGCGCAGGCGCGTGAAGCCGCTCAGGGCAAGGACGTTCGGCTCGGCGGTGGGGTGAGCACGATCCGCGAGTTCCTCGCCGCGGATCTCGTCGACACGTTGCACGTCGCGGTCGCTCCGGTCGAGTTCGGCACCGGCGTACGGCTGTGGGAATCGCCGGACGAGCTTCTCGACCGGTTCCACTGCGACGTCGTGCCGAGCCCGAGCGGCATCACGCACCACCTCTTCTGGCGCAGGTGAGCGACGGCCCGGACGCCGGGGTCACGCCGGCGCGGGACAGCTGACAGAAAGTTGCCATCGGCCCCTGAAATGACCGGTTCGGCCATCCTGACCGGCCTACCGTAGGGAGGTTCGAGCACGAGCGGATCCGATCAAGACCCGTAGAGGAAGAACAGCATGACGAACCGAACTGCCGGCTCATCGGTCGTGACCCCGGAGGCGGTCGAAGTGCTCCGCCGGGAGGTCGGCGGACCGGTCCTCGTCCCGGAGTCGCCCGGATATCAGGACGAGTGCGCTCCCTACAACCGTGCCACCGCGTTACGGCCCGCGGTCGTCGTCGGTGCGGCGAGCGTGCGCGACGTCCAGGCCGCTGTCCGGTTCGCTGCCGCGCACGGCCTTCCGGTCGCGGTCAAGAACACCGGCCACCAGGTGGTCTCGCCCGCGCACGCCGGTGTTCTGATCTCCATGCACCGGCTGCGGAACTACTCCGTCGACGGTCCCGGACGCCGAGCCCGTGTCGAAGCCGGACTCGTCTGGCGGGACGTGCTGGGTGAGATGGCACGGCACGGGTTGGCGCCGTTGAGCGGTTCGTCGCCGGACGTCGGAGTGGCCGGCTACACACTGGGCGGAGGCATCGGGCCGGTCCTCGGCCGGACCCAGGGCTACGCGGCCGACCATGTTCTGTCACTTGACGTGGTCACCGCGGACGGAGAGCTGCGCACGGTCACCGCCGACAGCGATCCCGATCTCTTCTGGGCCCTGCGAGGCTGCAAGGGCAACTTCGGCGTCGTGACGGCGCTGGAGTTCGGTCTCTTCCCCGTACGCCGGTTCTACGGCGGGTCGCTGTACTTCGCCGGTGAGCACCTGGCCGCGCTCCTGCACGCCTGGCGTTCGTGGCTGCCGGGGCTGCCGGACGAGGCGACCACGTCCATCGCTGTTCAGCGGCTGGAGGACCTGCCCGAGCTGGCGCCCGCGTTGCGCGGAGCGAACGTCGTACACCTTCGCTACGCCTACCTGGGGCCGGCCGAGGAGGGGGAGCGGCTCCTCGCGCCGCTGCGGTCCGTCGCCCCGGCGATCGTCGACGACGTGTCCGACTTGCCGTACACGGAGGCGGGCCGGATCCACAACGACCCGGTGAATCCGCTGTCGTACTTCGACGCGACGATCTCCCTGCGGGACTTTCCGGCCGAGGCCGCTGACGCCTTCGACCGCGTCCTCGGCCCCGGCTCCGGCTCGACCGTCACTTCGGTCGAGGTCCGGCACCTGGCCGGCGCCTTCGACCGGGAGCCGGCGGTTCCCAACTCGGTGGCGACCCGGGGCGTTCCGTTCCTGGTGTTCGGCCTGGGAGTCGGCGCAGCCGATCAGGCCGACGGGATTCGCCGCACCCTGGGCGCGCTGGCCGATGCGTTGGCTCCCTGGGCGGATCCGCGGCTGATGGCCAACTTCATGGCGAAGGATCAGGGCACCACAGCGGCAGCGATGGAGCAGGCGTTCGGCGCGGAACGGTACGCCCGCCTGAGCGCGCTCAAGAAGACGTACGATCCAGCCAACATGTTCCGCTTCAACCACAACATCCCAGTCGATTGAGCCAAACCCACCAGATCGAGGTCGGCGCCGGCGTCGTGACCAAGACGTACGTCGACTGGCGGCGGGGCGAGCATCTGCGCGAGTGGGCGGCGTTGCGGGTGTTGTCGGCGGCGACGGTGGATCTGGTGCCGGAACCGTTGGAGTTCGATGCTGCACGGCCGGCGGTGGTGATGAGCCGGGTGCCGGGGCGGGCGTTGGGTGGGTGCCTGAGCGCTCGGGAGATGGCGGGGCTTCGGGTCGCGTTGGGGCAGTTGTGGGCGGTTCCGGCGGTGGGGCTGGAGGCGATCGATCTCAGCGGTTTGATCGAGCGGGTACGGCGGGAGCTCGGCGGCTGGGTGGGCGTCGGGGTGGTTGGCGAGGCTCAGGCCGCGGCGGTCTCGTGGATGCGTGGCCCGGCGGTGGAGGAGCTGGTCGAGCCGCAGGTGCCGGTGGTCGGGCACGGGGACCCGAATCTGGCGAACTACCTGTGGGACGGCGAACGGGTGCGGATCGTCGACTTCGAGGACGCCGGGCGGAGCGATCTCGCGGTCGAGCTGGCGAACCTCGTCGAGCACCTGGCGTCGAGGGCGACCGACTGGGCGGGGTTTCTCGCCCTGCATGCGGTGGACGCCGGGCACCGGGTGGACGCCCTGCAACCGGTCGACGCTCGGCATCCGGCCGAGGCTCGGCACGCGGTGGACGCCGCGCGGCTGCTCGACGCGCGGAGGCTCTGGGCGGCGTTCTGGCTGACGTTGATCCGGCCGGGCGGCCCGTCGGCGGATCGCAACCCGCCGGGCACCGCCGAGTTGCAGGCCGAGCGGCTGCTGCGGCTGCTGAAAACTGTCCCCGGCGTAGGACAGACTGCGGTGCATGGCTGAGTTTGTGGAGAGTGACCAGTTCAAGGGCGGGCGGATCCACCTGTCCGAGCTCGGTGGGCTCGAGATCCGGGACTGCGAGGTGTCGGGGCTCAAGGTCGTCGACTGCTACGGGAGCGACGTCTATCTCGGTGGGGACTTCGGCCGGGTGGTGGTGAACGACGTCGACGTCACGGCGTACGTGCAGGCGGAGCTCGACCGGGTGTACCCGGAGCGGGTGATGGCTCGGGACGCGACGACCGTCGCGGAGTACCAGGCGGCTTGGGAGAAGGTCGAGGGGTTGTGGACCGAGACCCTCGCCAGAGCGAAACGGTTGCCTGAGGCAACACTGCAGGAGCGGGTGGACGGCGAGTGGTCGTTCGTCGAGACGCACCGGCACCTGCTGTTCGCGAGCGGGGCCTGGGTGGGGAACGCGGTGCTGGAGGAGGACGCGCCGTACCACCCACTGGGGTATCCGGCCGGTGGGATGCCGGCGGAGGAGTCGGCGAAGCTCGGGCTGACGCTGGACGCGACGCCGACGCTCGACGAGGTGCTGGCGGCGCGGCGGGAGCGGATGGAGACGGTGCGGCGGGTGATCGAGGGGCTGACCGAGGCCGAGCTCGACCGGGTCTGCGCGCGCAAGCCCGCCGACCCGTACCCGGACCAGGACTACGTCGTACGCCGGTGCCTCAAGGTCGTGCTGAAGGAGGAGGCCGAGCACCACCGGTACGCCGTGCGCGATCTCGCGACTCTCGAAGGTGTCGGATCCGGGGCGCCTGCTTCGTAGAAGGAGTAACCGACCGGAGGAGTCACCATGACCGCGACCTACACCTTCGACATCTTCGCCACCCTCGACGGCTTCGCATCGTACGACGCCCCCGGCGACTGGGGCGGGTACTGGAGCAAGCAGGGCCCCGAGTTCCTCGACCGCCGCCTGCAGCTGTACGGCGAGCAGCAGCGGCTGGTGCTCGGCGCGACCACCTACCGCCAGATGTCGGAGATCCTCGGCCCCGACACCTCGGCCCTCGACCCGGTGAACGCCCGCATGCTCAGCCTGCCCACCACGGTCGTCTCGACGACCATCGAGGCCCCACTCAGCTGGCCCAACGCCACCCTCGCGCCCGGCGACGCCGTCGAGACCATCACTCGCCTCAAGCAGGAGTCCGACGTCCCGCTGCGCTCGAACGGCAGCCTCTCGCTCAACCGCTCGCTGCTGGCCGCCGGTCTCGTCGATCGCCTCCAACTCACGATCTTCCCGGTGATCACAGGCCAGACCGGCGCCGAACCAGTCTTCGCCGACGCCTCCGACCTCGACCTGCAACTCCTGGAATCCCGAACCCTCGACGGCAACATCCAGGAGCTGATCTACAAGCCGACCCTGCACATCTGATCAGCGCGGCCGATAGGCCTCGTACCGCCGAAGCCACTCGGCCCGCACCGCCGGCGGGTGCGCGTCCTGCACGCAGAACTCGTTGCCCTCCGGATCGGCCATCACCACCCACGGCTGGTCGCCCTGCCCGACGTCGACCCGGGTGGCACCGAGCGCCTCCAGTCGAGCGATCTCCACAGCCTGGTCGTCAGGGCGCAGGTCGAGATGCAGCCGGTTCTTGCCGACCTTCGCCGACGACGACTTGATGAACAACAGGTCGGCGACCACGCAGTCCTCGCGGCTGCCCTCGGCCGGCTCGACGACCCACTCGGGATCCTCGGCATGGCTGATCACCCAGCCGAGTGCGGCGGCCCAGAACCTGGCAACCCGGCCAGGCTCCTGGCAGTCGACGATCAGTGCACCGATGCGCAAGCCCATGGGTTCACCGTACGGAAGGGCGGCGGCGCCGGCCGTTCACCGGGCGGGAGCGTTCCGCCGTTCACCCGACGGGTACGCCCGGCCGTTCACCGCAGGTGCTTGATCACCTCGGCGAACGCCGCCATGTGGGGCTCCAGCACGCTGATGTAGTTCACGTTCCACTGCTCGCGGTAGCGCTGGAGACGATCGGCGATCTCGTCGGGGGCGCCGACCAGTACGCCGGGAAGCTGCACGAGCTGCTCGTCAGAGAGACCGCTGGCGTTGCGGATGATGCTGAGGTCGACCTTCTCCACCGCGTCGCCAACAGCGGCGACGAACAGGTTCAGCTCGATGTCGCGGTCGCCGGCGGCGTCGCTGAGCTTGGCGATGCGTTCGGCGAACGCGTCCTCCGGCGCCATCCCGGGCGTCAGGCCGGCCATGATCGAGAAGCTGAAGATGTCGGCCTCGCGGCCGCCGAGCTTCAGCATCTTGTCGCCGGCGCCGGACAGCATGATCGGCGGGGCCGGCTGGTCCGGCTCCGCCGCGAGCAGCGGCCGCAGCCCGGCGAGCAGTGCTTCGAGCTTGCGCAGCCGCTCACCGCCGGTCCCGAACGGAACGCCGTACGCCGCGAACTCGGCCTCGACGTACCCGGTGCCGAGCCCTAGCTCGAGCCGGCCGTTGGTGAGCCGGTGCACGTCGACGACGTCCCGGGCCAGGTACGCCGGGTTCGCGATCCCGCCGTTCAGCACGTAGGTGCCGACGCGCAGGTTCGACACCTCGGCCGCCGACACCAGCGACGGGAACGGCGCGGCCGTCCCGAGGTGGTCGGGGACCTGCAGCACGTCGTACCCGAGGGACTCCGCCTCGCGGACCCGCGAGTGCCACGCGGACCGCGACCCGACGTTGAGCAGCGAAACACCGAACCGGAACGGCCGAGTACCCATGAGACCTCATCTGACGAAATCGAACCCCCGCTGACAGGTCAAAACGGTACTGTCGCGGCTCGCGTCAATCCGTCAGCTGCCGAACACTCGGCGAGTTCGTGCCAGGCCCCGACGCCGGCACGAGGTCAGGTCGTGCACTCCGCAACCCGCGCCCGGAACGCCTTCACCGCATCGTCATCACCCACAGTCTGTACGGCGGACGTCTCGACGCGCCCCCACAACCACAGCAGCACCGCCGTCGGATCCCCGTAGATCTCCGCCGCGACCTCCGCGTCCGTGTCCCGCGTGACCTCAGCGCTCGTCGCGTTCAGAGCAATCGTCCACGAATGCCCGTCGGCGGTCACCCGCACCGTCGCGTCGACCGGCGACGACGTGTCACCCTCGGCCCACCAAGGCCCGCCGAGCATCAGCGTCAGCACCTCGTCGATCCCGTCCAGCGCCAGCTCGCGATCCACCGGCGTCGCCACCTCGTGCGCCAGCTCGGCATCGACCCGGTGCACAGCGGTCTCCAGCGCCATCCGCCGGTACCAGAACCCCGACGTCGAGTCCCACGGCGAGAACGTCCAGGTCTCCGACGCCGTGCCAGCCTTGTCGAGCGCGGTCAGCAGCGCCGCGAAAGCCTCGTCGTACAAGGCGAACGGCTCGCGGTCGTCCAGGTTCGGCGGCCAGGGCTCGGGGCGCTTGCCGAGGCGGAGGATCTCGACCTTGTGCAGGTAGACCTGCGCGGTGTGCCGGACGACCGAGTCGACGGTCCAGCCGGGGCACGGCGGAACCTCGGCAGCCAGGCCGAGGCGGGCGACCTCGGCCAGCCGCGCGGCGTCCGCGCGCAGGCAGTCGAGGTAGAAGGTGGCACGTTCGGGCGACAACGTCATGCGCGCATCATGGCAGGCTCCGCCGACAGTTTCAGCTGCTGCGTTCCCGCACCGCCGAGGCCCATCCGGCGGTCTCCGCGTTGCTCAGCTCGACGACCCGCTCGGCCAGCAACCGGGCCGGGTCCTCGACCCCGGCGTACCGGCCGGCGAGCCCGGCGTACAGCCAGGCTTCGTTCCGCAGCTCTTCGGCCGTACGCCGGTACGTCGGGTAGGTGTCGCGCAGCCCGAACAACGTCCGCGCCCCCTCGGCCAGCGCGATCACGCCACCGAGCGCGGGCGCGAACCAGACCGGCGGATCGAACGCGACCGACACCGCGATCAGCAGCGCGGCGGCGAGCTGGACGATGCCTAGCCAGATGTAGCCGAGCCGGTGCCGCTGGGCCTGCTGCGCGTACCAGCGGAAGCGGATACCGATCAGCTCTTCCGCGGGAGACTCGGTGCCCAGCACGGGGAAGTCGGGGTCCATGGCCAGCACAGTACGGTTAGTGTTTCGTGCATGGCGAGGAAGAAACCGTTGCCGTTCGACCCGATCGACGAGGCTTCGCGGCAGTGGGGACGGCGTTGGGGCGCGGTCGAGCAGATGCGCGCGGTGACCTCGCTGATGCGGGCCCAGCAGATCGTGATCGGTGAGCTGGACGAGATCCTGCGCGCGCACAACCTGAGTTTCGCCCGGTTCGAGGCGCTGGTGCTGCTGACGTTCTCGCGGCGAGGGTCGCTGCCGCTGGGCAAGATGGGCGAGCGGCTGCAGGTGCATCCGACCTCGGTGACGTCGATCGTCCGGCGGCTCGAAGCGGCCGGGCTGGTCACCCGGACGCCGCACCCGGACGACGGGCGCGCGGTGCTCTGCGAGATCACGCCGGAGGGCCGTGAGCTGGTCGAGAAGGCGACCGACGACCTGGTCAAGGCCGACTTCGCGCTGCGCGGGCTGACCGACGAGCAGCTCAAGGTGCTCTGGTCGGTGCTGGAGCCGCTGCGGCACAACGCCGGCGACTTCTGAGGTATCAAACACAAACCCGAGAACCGCCCCGCGCTGGGAATTAGTTGGACGTCCTAGTATTTTGGTGCCCATGGACGCTGAGCAGATCGGGGCCGGCCGGAGCCGGTGGCAGGCACGGTACGACGCCTCGCGGCGCCGGGAGGCCGACTTCACCACCCTGTCCGGCAGCGAGGTCGAGCCGGTCTACGGCCCGCCCGAGGGGTACGACGACCCGCGGATGGAGCGGATCGGCTGGCCGGGGGAGTACCCGTTCACCCGCGGCCTCTACGCGACCGGGTACCGCGGCCGGACCTGGACGATCCGGCAGTTCGCCGGGTTCGGCAACGCCGAGGACACCAACACCCGGTACAAGATGATCCTGAACGGCGGTGGCGGCGGCCTGAGCGTCGCCTTCGACATGCCGACGCTGATGGGCCGCGACTCCGACGACCCGAAGTCGCTCGGCGAGGTCGGTCACTGCGGCGTCGCGATCGACTCCGCGACCGACATGGACCGGCTGTTCAAGGACATCCCGCTGCAGGACGTCACCACCTCGATGACGATCAGCGGTCCCGCGGTCCCGGCGTTCGTGATGTACCTGGTCGCCGCCGAGCGCCAGGGTGCCGACATCACCAAGCTCAACGGCACGCTGCAGACCGACATCTTCAAGGAGTACATCGCCCAGAAGGAGTGGCTGTTCCCGCCGGAGCCGCACCTGCGCCTGATCGGCGACCTGATGGAGTACTGCGCGCACAACATCCCGGCGTACAAGCCGCTCAGCGTCTCCGGCTACCACATCCGCGAGGCCGGTTCGACGGCCGCGCAGGAGCTCGCCTACACGCTGGCCGACGGCTTCGGGTACGTCGAACTGGGGCTCTCGAGAGGGCTCGACGTCGACGTCTTCGCGCCCGGCCTGTCCTTCTTCTTCGACTCCCACCTGGACTTCTTCGAGGAGATCGCGAAGTTCCGCGCGGGCCGCCGGATCTGGGCCCGCTGGCTGCGGGACGTGTACGGCGCGAAGACCGACAAGGCGCAGTGGCTGCGGTTCCACACCCAGACCGCCGGTGTCTCGCTGACCGCCCAGCAGCCGCACTTGAACGTCGTACGGACCGCTGTCGAGGCCCTGGCCGCGATCCTCGGCGGCACCAACTCGCTGCACACCAACGCGCTCGACGAGACGCTGGCGCTGCCGACCGAGGAGTCGGCCGAGATCGCGTTGCGGACCCAGTCGGTGCTGATGGAGGAGATCGGGGTCACCAACGTCGCCGACCCGCTCGGTGGGTCCTGGTACGTCGAGGCGCTGACCGACCAGATCGAGGCCGAGGCCGAGGCGATTTTCGCCCGGATCAAGGAGATGAGCCCGGACGGCTCGATGACGGCAGGCATCCTGCACGGCATCGAGGAGGGCTGGTTCATGGCCGAGATCGCCGACGCCGCCTTCGAGTACCAGCAGAAGCTGGAGAAGGGCGAGAAGAAGATCGTCGGCGTGAACACGCTCACCGACACCGTCTCCGGCGAGCTGGAGATCCTCCGGGTCAGCCACGAGGTCGAGATCGAGCAGTGCCGGGTGCTCGCGGCACGCAAGGGGCAACGCGACGAGGACCGCGTGCGTCGTACGCTAACGGCGCTGGTCGAGGCGGCCAGGGGGACCGGCGGTCTGATCGAACCCATGCTGGAGGCGGCGCGTGCGGAGGCCACGATGGGGGAAATCTGTGACGTTCTTCGGGACGAGTGGGGCGAGTACCGAGAGCCCGCCCGGTTCTGAGGAAGGGAACGGACAACCCACCGCGACGGAGGTCCCGCCGTCCACCGGACGCCGGCGGGGCCGGGCCTCGGCCCAGAACGACAAGACCCCGACCCCGGACAGCCGCGGTGTGGTGGTCTGCGGCTCGGACCGGACGATGCTGCGCGTCGTCACCGAGCTGGTCAGCTCCGGCGAGCAGGTCACCGCGATCGTCAACCCGGCGTCGCGGCACATCGAGCGGATCGGTGAGCTCGGCGCGCAGGTGATGGGCGTGCGCGTCGTCCGCGAGTCCGTGCTCCGGCGGGCCGGGATCGACACCGACGGGACCAAACCGTCCACCGCCCGCGCGCTGGTGCTGCTCGACGCCGACGACGTGCACAACGTGCACACCGCGCTGACCGCTCGCGACATGGACGAGAACCTCCGGATCGTCGTCCAGATGGTCAACCCGCGGATCGGCGCCCAGCTGCACCAGCTGCTCGGCGACTGCGTGGTGATCTCCGGGCCGTCGCTGGCCGCGCCCGCGTTCGTCGCGGACGCGCTGGAGGACGACGAGCTGACCTGGCTCGAGCTCGGCGGCCGCCGGATGGTCGCCGGCCCGGCCCAGCTGATCCGCGAGCACGTGACCGTGCTGGCCGACACGACCTCGTCGGCGACACCCGACCTGCTGCCGCAGTCCAGCTCCGACCCGGCCGAGGACATCGTGCTCGGGACCGGCGTACGGCACCTGCGGCGCAAGCGCGACGTCCGGCGTACGGGCTGGGTGATGGCGACCCGGGACGTGCTCGACCGGCGGGTGCGGGTGATCGCCGCCGTGATGGCCTCGCTGGTCGTCATCGGTACGGCGCTGACGCACTGGATCACCGGTGTGGAGTGGTTGCGGGCGCTGTACCTGGTGATGGGCGCGGTGACGTCGGCCGGGATCGAGGACGACGTGTTCGCCGACGCCCCGCCGTACGCGAAGGTGGCGGCGGTGGTCGTGCAGCTGACGGGGATCGTGCTGGTCGCGCTGCTGACCGCGGTCATCGTCGACTCGCTGATCGGGGCGCGGCTGTCGCGGGTGATCGGCGGGGTGCGCGGCCGGCCACGGAACCACGTGATCGTCTGCGGGCTCGGGACGGTCGGGGCGCGGGTGCTGGAGATCCTGAGCGAGCGCGGGGTCGCGGTGGTCGGCGTGGAGCAGGACGAGGAGGCTCCCGGCGTACAGACTGCTCATCGGTTGCGGATCCCGGTGGTGATGGGCGACAGCAGCCAGGAGGAGACGCTGCGGCTCGCCGGTGCGCCGCAGGCGCAGGCCGTGCTGGCGCTGACCGACGGCGACATCACCAACCTGGAGACCGCGATGGTGGTCCGGGACCTCAACGACGACGTCCGGATCACGATGCGGATGTTCGACCACGACCTGGCGCACAAGGTCGAGCGGATGCTCGGGCTCGGGCACAGCCGGTCGGTGTCGATGCTGGTCGCGCCGGCCATCGCGGCCGCGGTCGCGAACCGGCGCAGCCAGGCGACCGTCCCGGCCGGACGCCGGGTGCTGCTGCTGACCGAGGTGACCGTCGAACCGGACTCCGTCGCGGTCGGCCGGCGGCTCGGCGAGCTCGACGAACCCGGTGGGCTGCGGGTGCTGGCCCGGGCCGACGGCGCCGAGTGGGACTGGTCGCCGACCTTCGAACGAAGCCTGCGCGCAGGCACCCGGCTGGCCGTCGCCGGGACCCGGAGCGGGCTGGCCAGACTGCTGCTGGTGACCCGCGCTCCCCATCGACCGGACCGGTCGGGGAGGATAGGACCATGAACCGAGACGTAACGACCGGAGGGCAGCGGTGAGCCAGCCGAACTTCTCCCGACCTGGAGCGATCGACCTGTCGGCCCTGCGGCAGCCTGCGCGTCCCGGCGGCCCTGGACCTGGTGGACCTGGCGGCCCCGGTGCTGGTGGACCCGGCCCTGGCGGCCCCGGCGCTGGTGGGCCTGGCGGTGTGAGCGGGCCGTACGTGCTGAACGTGTCCGAGCCGACCTTCCAGTCGGATGTGCTCGAGCGGTCCGTGCAGCACCCCGTGGTGGTCGAGTTCTGGTCGCCGCGGTCCGAGGCGTCGGTGGCGCTGAGCCCGGTGCTGGCCCGGCTGTCCACCGAGTACGACGGCAAGTTCGTGCTCGCCCGCGTCGACGTCGACGCGAACCCGCAGCTGGCCCAGGCGGTCGGCGTCCAGAGCATCCCGCTGGTGATCGCGGTGCTGCGCGGGCAGGTCGTGCCGCTGTTCCAGGGCGCGCTGGGTGAGCCGGAAGCGCGGCAGTACCTGGACCAGCTGTTCACGGTCGCGGTGGCGAACGGGATCACGGGTCGGGCTGAGCCGGTTGGGCCGGCCGCTGCCGAGGCTCCGGAGCCGGAGGCTGATCCGCGGTACGAGGCTGCGGAGGACGCGGTCGCTTCCGGTGACCTCGACGGCGCGATCGCGGCGTACGAGGCGCTGCTGAAGGAGACGCCGGCCGACGCCGAGGCGAAGGCCGGGCTCGCTCGGGTGCAGCTGGTGAAGCGGACGCGCGACGTACCGGCTGAGGTGCGGACGCGGGCGGCGGAGAACGCCGGCGACATCGAGGCGCAGATGCTGGTCGCCGACGTGGACCTGATGGGCGGGCACGTCGAGGATGCGTTCTCGCGGTTGATCCGGACGATCCAGGGGACCGCCGGGGACGAGCGGAACACGGTGCGGCTGCACCTGCTGGAGCTGTTCGAGGTCGTCGGCGGAGATGACGAGCGGGTGGTTCGGGCGCGCAAGCAGCTGATGACCGCGCTGTTCTGAGCTTGTGGGGTGGGTGGCGCCTTTCGAGGTGCCACCCATTCTTTTGTCTGATGCTGTGAACTATTGACAGCTGCCATGCGGGCTTCTGAGAATCATTCACATGTCTCTGGAGGCGCGGATCCACGGGTTGCTGCCGTCGTTGTCGCCGGCGCAGACGCTGGTCGCCGAGGAGGTCCTGCGGGACCCGGCGGCGGTCGCCTCCTCCACGATCGGTGAGCTGGCGGCGCGCTGCGGAACGTCGCTGCCGAGCGTGACGCGCTTCTGCCTCGCGCTCGGGCTGCCCGGGTACGCCGAGCTACGGCTGGCGCTCGCCGCCGAGGGCGGGCGCAGCTGGGAGCGGGGGACCGGCACCTCAGTCGGTCCGGACGACTCGCTCGACGCCGTACTGCGGACCCTGCTGCGCGCCGACACGAAGGCGCTCGAGGACACTGTCGCGCAGCTCGACGTCTCGGCGCTCGGTTCGGCGGTGGAGGCGCTCGCTGGTGCGCGGCGAATCGATCTGTACGCCGTGGGCGGGTCCGCGACTGTTGCCGAGGATCTGCGGTTGCGGCTGCATCGGATCGGGCTGGCCGCCAACAGTTGGAGCGACGTGCACACAGCGCTGACGAGTGCGGCGTTGCTCGGGGCGGGGGATGTTGCTCTCGGCATCTCCCACACGGGCGAGACCAACGAGGTCCTGGAGCCGTTGCGCCGGGCCCGCGCTCTCGGGGCGACGACTGTTGCTGTGACCAACTATCCGCGCTCACCGCTCGCCCGTGCCGCCGATCTGGTGCTGGTGACCGCTGCGCGCGACATCACCTTTCGAACCGGCGGGATGGCGGGTCGGCACGCGCAGATGATCGTGCTCGACGCGCTGTACGTCGGGGTCGCCCAGCGCGACTACCAGCGCTCCACCCAAGCCTTCGACCGCACCGCCGAGGCGGTTGCCGACCACCGAACCCCGCACCGCTGAACTCCACGACCCGCTCCCGCTCCACCTTTCCGCCACCGACCGCTGTTGCCCGCCGCCGACGCCGCACCTTTCCCCGCCCGATCACTTCTCTCGACCCGAACCCTGAGCTCCACCGCCCTGGAGGAACCATGCAGAGCCCGCACCAGAAGCTAGGCCCGACCCGCCGCACCCTCCTGCTCGGCGCCGGCGCCGCAGCCGCCACGGCAGCCACCGCCGGTCCCGCCCTCGCCGCACCCGCCGCCGACTCCACCTCGCCGACAGGCCTGCCCCCTCGAACCTCCCAAGTCGGCACCACCACTCAAGTTGCCCAAGGCAACCAGGCCGACGTACCGATCCCTTCCCCCGACGACCTTCCCCTGACCGGCGGCCCCGACTTCCCGATCGGCCTCTTCTGGCCCCCGCACCCCTACGAGTCGACCGCCAAGCGCTTCACCGAGATCGCCGACGCCGGCTTCGACTTCGTCATCTCCGGCAACTACGCCGGCGACGGCAACATCTTCATGCACCAGCTCGACCTGGCCCGCACCGCCGGCCTGCAGATGCTGATCTCCGACGACATCCAGATCCGCAACATGTCCCGCTGGTTCTCGATCTCCGACCAGCCGACCGACTTCCTCAGCATCACCCCCGCCGAGGCCCGCGAGTTCTACACCCGCGCCCGCGACGCGTACGGCCCGTTCTCCTCCCTGGCCGGCTTCAACTTCTACGACGAGCCCGGCGCCGGCTGGTTCGCGACGCTGGCGAAGGCGCTCGCCGTCTCCCGCGAGCTCGCGCCACAGCTCCTCCCGTACGTGAACCTGCTCCCGTCCGACGATCCGGCGTACTACAACGCCTTCGTCGACGTCGTGAAGCCGTCCCTGGTCAGCTTCGACCGCTACCCGCTGCTCTCCGACGGCCGCGAGGACGGCAACTACTTCCACAACTGGGCGATCGTCCGCGACGCGGCGCTGCGCGGCAACGTGCCGGCCTGGGTCTTCATCCAGACCCTCGCCTACAACGGCCACCGCGAACCGACCGCCGCCGAGCTGCTCTGGCAGATCAACATCAGCCTCGCGTACGGCGCGAAGGGCATCCAGTACTTCACCTACTGGACTCCCGAGGCGGCCCGCGGCGAAGGCTTCGGCCCGGCCCTGATCACCGTCGACGGCAAACGCACTCCCCGCTACGCCGCCGCGAAGAACATCAACAACTCCTGGCTTCACCCCGTCGGCCGCGAACTCAAGCCCCTCGTCTCGGAGTCGGTCGTCCACGCCAACGAGACCCCGCTGCCCAACGGAACCGTCGGCTTCACCCCGACGGACCTCGTCACCGCGGTCGCCGGTTCCGCGGCGGTGATCGGCACGTTCCGCTCCCGCGACGCCGCGGCGACCGACCGCTGGCTCCTGGTCGCCAACCGCTCCCACTCCACCGCGTCCCGCACCACGCTGACGTTCAACCCGGCCAAGGTGACGGGCGTAGACGTCTTCCACCCCATCTCGGCGAAGTTCAACGCCAACCGAGGCCCCGGATTCCAGGTCAACCTGCCTGCGGGAGGTGCGCAGCTGCTCCACCTCCACGTCCGCTGACGCATCCGCCGGACCTGCACAGAACCTTCACGAGTCGTCCCCGGTTCCTGACCGATCGGGCTCCTAGGCTCGCAGCATGCCAGTCAACGGAGCGGGCCCCCGGATCCTCGTCGTCGAGGACGAGCCGGTCATCAACCAGGCGGTCGCTGACCGGCTGCGGGGATCCGGGTACGACGTCGTACAGGCCTGGGACGGACCAGGTGCGGTGACGCAGTACGACGCGTCGCAGCCCGATCTCGTGGTGCTGGACGTGATGCTGCCTGGGTTCGACGGCCATGAGGTCTGCCGCCGGATCCAGGCAGCGCGCCCGGTCCCGGTCCTGATGCTGACCGCCCGCGACGACGAGGTCGACATCCTGATCGGCCTCGGGGTGGGCGCCGACGACTACCTCACCAAGCCGTTTCGCATGCGCGAGCTGGTCGCCCGGGTCGCCGCCCTGCTCCGCCGCGTTGAACGCGCCGCCGAACTGGCGAGCCGCCCCGACGACACCCCCGACCTGGGCGACCTCCGCATCGACGCCGCCGCCCGTCGCGTCTGGGTCGCCGACTCCGAGGTTCATCTGACACCGACCGAGTTCGACCTGCTGATCTGCCTGGCGCGAACCCCTGGCGCCGTCCTCACCCGAGACAATCTGTACGCCGAAGTCTGGGGCTGGCCCGGCGCCTCCGGCACCCGCACGGTCGACAGCCACGTCAAGGCCCTCAGATCCAAGATCGGCACCGAGAAGATCCGCACGGTCCACGGAACGGGCTACGCCCTCGAACCAGGTGGTACGCCGTGAGCCGCACCGAGCACTCCGAAGCTCCCTTGCGCAACGCGCCTCTCGATCAGATCCGTTCCGTCAAAACCAAACTCGGCCTCCTCGTCGCCGTCAGCACGATCCTCGCCTCCGTCCTCGCCGCGGTCGGCGCGGTCGGCAGCGTCCCCGTCTGGCTCAGCATCCCCGTCACCGTCGCGCTCGCCCTCGCGGTCACCCAACTCCTAGCCGTCGGCATGACCTCCCCCCTCCGCGAGATGACTGCCGCCGCCCGCAGCATGGCCCGCGGCGACTACTCGACCCGCGTCACCGCCTCCTCCAGCGACGAGGTCGGCGAACTCGGCCGGGCCTTCAACCGCATGGCCGAGGACCTCGCGGCCGTCGACCGCCAGCGCCGCGAGCTCGTCGCCAACGTCAGCCACGAACTCCGCACCCCCCTCGCCGCACTCTGCGCCGTACTGGAGAACCTCGTCGACGGCGTAGCCGAGCCCGACCCGGTCGCCCTCCGCACAGCCCTCGACCAGGCCGAACGCCTCTCCGCGCTGGCCTCCGACCTCCTCGACCTGGCCCGAGTCGACGCCGGCAAAGCGCCCCTCACCACCACCCAGATCCCCATCCAAACCCTTCTCGACAAGGCCGTTGCCGAGGCGCGAGTCACCGGCCGCCAGGTCCGGTACGCCGTACAAGTGACCCCCACGACCCTCACCGTCGCCGCCGACCCCGCCCGCCTCCAGCAACTGATCGCCAACCTCCTCGACAACGCCTCCCGGCACAGCCCCGCAGGCGGCGAGGTCCGCATCACCGCCGAGCAGCTGCCGACCGCCGGCGCCGCCGGACCGCGTCGTGACGAGGCCTGGCGCCTGGAGGTCGCCGACGACGGCCCCGGCATCCCCGCCGCCGACCGCGACCGCGTCTTCGAACGCTTCGGCACCCTCGCCGAAACCGACGGCGGCGGCGGCACCGGCCTCGGCTTGGCGATCGCCCGCTGGGTCACCGACCTCCACGGCGGCACCATCCATTTCGTCGACCCCGACCCCACCCACCCCGGCGCCCGAGTCCGCGCCGACCTCCCCACCAACCCGAGACCCGCAGGAAAGGCCCAGGCCCGCCCAATGCCCACCGACCCGAAGAAGCCCGCAGACAAACCGAGTACCCCGCCCGCGACTGCCGCTGGTACGCCGCCTGCAGCTTCCGCCAGTACGCCGCCCGCTGCATCTGCTGGTACGCCGTCCATCTCCTCCGCGGCTACCTCGTCTGGTTCCTCAGCTGTCGTCACAGCCCCACGCCCGAAACCCACCAATCCCACGGCCCGCCCCCCGGAGTCCGGCATGGACCTCCTCTTCGGCAAGTTCTGGCCCGACAAGAACCTCCCCGGCAACCTCCCCGCCCTCCTCTGGTGCCTCGGCGTCGGCCTGCTCGCCGGCGTCATCCTCCCCTTCCGCGATCTCGGCCTCGGGACCTTCCTCGTCCTCATCGCCGCCGGCGCCGTCATCCTCACCTTCAGCGTCAACCGCCGCTCGCGCTTCACCCTCACCTGCGCCGCCCTCTGCTTGTTGCTCGCAGCAACAGTCATGATCCGCGACGCCGAGTGGATCACCGTCCTCTGCCTGCTCGCCGGCGGCGCCCTCTGCATGACCGCACTCGTAAACGGCCGCAGCGTCCCCGCGTTCGTGCTCGCCGGCATCTCCTGGCCCCTCGCCGGCCTCCGCGGCCTCCCATGGCTCGGCCGCTCGGCCCGCACAGTCGGCAGCGTCCGCGCCAACGCCGCACTCGTCCGCACCATCGCGATCTCCGCCCTCGGCGTACTCGTCTTCGGTCTGCTCTTCTCCTCCGCCGACGCGGTGTTCGGCGAGTGGGCCGGCGCGCTCGTCCCCGACCTCGAGCTCGACACCTTCGTCCTCCGCGCCTTCATCACGATCGCCGTCGGCGGCGTAGTCCTGGCAGCGACGTACCTCGGCCTCAACCCCCCGAACGTCGAAGCCAACGCCGGCACCCCCCGCCCGGTCGCCCGCCGCTACGAGTGGCTCGCCCCCGTCCTGCTCGTCGACGGCGTCTTCCTCGTCTTCCTCGCCGCGCAGGCCACCGTCATCTTCGGCGGCCACGACTACCTCGAACGCATCACCGGCCTCACGTACGCCGAGTACGTCCACCAGGGCTTCGGGCAACTGACCGTCGCCACCGCCCTCACCCTCCTGGTCGTCTGGGCCGCCGCCCGCAAAGCCCCCCGTACGACGCCCGCCGACGTCGCCTGGCTCCGCGCCTCCCTCGGCCTGCTCTGCGCGCTCACCCTCGTCGTCGTCGCCTCGGCGCTCTACCGCATGCACGTGTACCAGCAGGCCTACGGTTTCACCGAGCTCCGCCTCCTCGTCGACGTCTTCGAAGGCTGGCTCGGCCTGCTAGTCATCGGCGTGATGATCAGCGGCGTCGTCCGCAAGACCGGCTGGCTCCCACGCGCCGCGATCCTCAGCGGCGCGACCGCCCTGCTGTTGCTAGCAGCAATCAACCCCGACGCCTGGATCGCCAAGCACAACGTCGACCGCTACACCACCACCGGCAAGGTCGACTGGTGGTACCTGCAAAGCCTGTCCGACGACGCCGTCCCGGTCCTCGCCGAACTCCCCACCCCAGTAGCCCACTGCGCCCTCTCCGGCTACGACCGCACCAAGAACGACTGGCTCGAATGGAACCTCGGCCGCCACCGGGCCCAGCAACACCTCAGCCCGACCTCCACCGGCAACAGAACCCCCGACCCCACCTGTCCCACCGGCTGACCGGTGCGCTGCTGCCGATGGCTCGAGTGGAACCTCGGCCGGCACCAGGCCCAGCCTCACGTCCACCGGCAACAGCCGCTGGATGAGGGATGTCACGGCGGGATGCTCCTCGGGTCAGTCTGACGACCGGATTCGTATGGTGGTGTTCATTTGGGCCGTCGCTGATGTGCAAGGTCGGAGCCGCTCGGCGGATGGCAATCAGTACGCCGTCGCGGAGGCGTTGGCGCGTAGCGCGTCTTAGGTGGTTTCGGGGCCGGTGTAGACGCCCAGGGCTCGGAAGCGGAGGGGTGGGGCGGCGTACTCCTCCAGGGCGTGGGCGGTCCAGCCGATCATGCGGGCTATGGCGAAGAGGGCCTCGCCGGCTTCGGCGGGGAGGTCGTACGCGTGGAGGATCGCCGCCAGGGCGAGATCCGAGTTGGGGAAGCTGGGGACTTGGGCTGTGAGGTGCTCGATGGTTTCGATCACTGGGTGGTCGCCGAGCATCTGCAGGAGGGCCTCGGCGCGTGGGTCGCGTTGTTGGTAGATCTTGTGGCCGAAGCCGGGGGTGGGGTCGCCGGAGCGGAGTTGGTCGGAGAGGGCCTTCGTCGGGTCGTCGAGGGCTCGGGCGAGGAACTCGTACGCGAGGGTGGGGGCGGCGCCGTGGAGGTGGCCGTCGAGTGCGCCGAGGCCGGCGGAGATGACGGCGTACAGGTTGGCGCGGCTGCTGGCGGCGACGCGGGCGGCGATGGTGGAGACGGCGAGGCCGTGGTCGGCGAGGAGGATGACGGCCGCGTCGAGCAGGTCGGGGAGTGATGCCGCTGGGCTCTGCGCTGCCGCGCGGGAGGTGGGGGCCGGCGAGGCGGACGCGGGCAGTTGTGGGGAGACGATCTGAGAGAGCTTTGGGGCCAGGCGGGCACCGAAGGTTCGAGGGGCCTCGGGGTCGGGGCCGGGGAGGGCAGCGGTCAGGGTGCCCAGGAGGTTTCGGGCGGTGCGGGTGACTGATTCGGGGGAGAGGTCGTAGCGAAGGGGGTCGCCGGCGCCCAGTACGGCGACCGCGATGCGCAGCTTGTCGGTGAGGCGGGCGGTCGGGGGTGCGGCGGCGATGGCCTGGCGGGCCAGGCTGACCTGGTCGGGCGGGGTGGGGAAGGGAGCGGGTGTGGAAGGCGAGGAGCGGCCCGGCTGCACCGCAGAGCTGCCCGGCATGTCGGGCTGGGAGGTGCCTGTCCAGAGGAGGGTGGCTACCGATTCGACGGTGTGGGTCTTCAGGAGGCCTCTGACTTGGTGGCCTCGGTAGTAGAGGTCGTTGTCGGTGATGTGGGTCAGCTGGGTTTCGATGCGTTCGATGGCGCCGGGGTGGTCGACGGTGCGGTCGGCCAGGCGGGCTACGTCGGCGGCGAGGAAGAGGCTGCCGCGGCGGCCTCGGGCTCGGGTGCTGGTCAGGAGGCCTCGGCTGACGTAGGCGTAGATGGTCTCGGGTTTCACCTTCAGGCGGGCGGCGACCTCGGCGGTGGTGAGGTAATGCTCGTCACTCGGATCCGGCACGGTGCGCTCCCGGTGCGGCTCATGTTGACTTGATCAACGTTGACAATAGTGGATCCAGAGATCAATTTGAATCTATGTCTATCAATGTGGATCAACTCTTCGAGGTGCCGCCGGGGTTGCGGAACGTTGTGGTGACCGAGACCGAGCTGGGGGATGTTCGGGGGGACGAGGGGTTCTATCACTACCGGGAGTACTCCGCGGTGGAGTTGGCGCGGAGCAAGACCGTCGAGGACGTCTGGTTCTTGATGCTCGAGGGGCGGTTGCCGTCGACGGAGGAGCGGGCTCGATTCGTGGGTGAGGTGGCGCCGCTGCGGGTGTTGCCGGATGAGGTGCGGGGGATTCTGCCGGCGGTCGCGGCCGCGGGGGTGGTGGAGAAGCCGTTGGCTGGGCTGCGGACTGCCTTGTCGGTGCTGGCGGCGGCTCGGGATCTACCGGCGTTGTGGGACGTCGATCCGGTACGGCGTAAGGCTGACGCGATGCTGGTCTGCGCGGTGACACCGACGATTCTGGCGGCGCTGCACCGGCTGCGGCAGGGGGAGGAGCCGCTGGAGCCGCGGGACGATCTGGGGGCGGCGGCGAACTGGCTGTACCTGGTGACCGGGGTGGAGCCGTCGGCGCAGCAGGTGGCGGCGATCGAGAGCTATTTGATCGCGACGGTTGATCACGGGTTCAACGCGTCGACGTTCACTGCGCGGGTGATCGCGTCGACCGGCGCGGATGTGGTGTCGGCGGTCGCGGGGGCGTTGGGCGCGTTCTCGGGGCCGTTGCACGGTGGGGCGCCGGATCGGGCGCTCGCGAGCTTGGACGAGATCGGGACGCCGGAGCGAGCGGACGCGTGGGTTCGCGAGAGGGTCGCCAAAGGGGATCGGATCATGGGGTTCGGGCATGCGGTGTACCGGACGGATGATCCGCGGTCGTTGATGCTGCGGGAGATCGCGCGGGGGATGGGTGGGGAGCTGGTCGACTTCGCGGTGACCGTCGAGCAGACGGTAGTCGACGTGCTGGCCGAGCTGAAGCCCGGGCGGAATCTGTACGCGAACGTGGAGTTCTACGCGGGGGTGGTGATGGAGTTGTGCGGGTTGCCGCGGTCGATGTTCACGCCGACGTTCGCGACCAGCCGGGTGATCGGGTGGACCGCGAACATCCTGGAGCAGGCCGAGGAGGGCAAGGTCATTCGGCCTGCTGCAAGGTACGTGGGTCCAGCTCCTAGGTGAAGTGCAGATCTGGGTTGGTCAGGCGACCGAAGCGGAGGGAAACGAGGTCGCGGGGGTAGTTCTGGCGGAGGCGCCACGGGCCGGTGGTGCCCTGCCGGGGTAACAGATCGGCAGCCCGGCGGATGTAGCCGGAGGTCAGGTCCACCACCGGGCGAGCCGGCTTCGTCAGCTCCTCGGCGGGGATCTCCGGCCGGCAGATCCGTGTCCCCGTCCGGGCCATGTGGTTGAGCAACCGGCAGACGTACTGCGACGTGAGATCCGAGCGCAGTGTCCACGAGTTGTTCGTGTAGCCGATGCACCAGGCCAGGTTCGGGACGCCGCTGAGCATCATGCCGCGGTAGACGAACGTCTCGCCGACCGACACTGCCCGCCCGTCGACGGTCACCGCGATCTTGCCTAGGGCAACCATCTGGAGCCCGGTGGCGGTGACCACGACGTCGGCGGGCAGGTGCTCGCCGGAGCGGAGCTGAATGCCGTCGGGCGTGAAGGTCTCGATCTCGTCCGTCGCGATCGAGGCACCACCGGAGCGGAGCGCGCGGAACAGGTCGGAGTCAGGGACGAGGCACAGCCGCTGGTCCCACGGCTTGTACCGGGGCACGAAATGCGGATCAGCAGGAATCGAGGCAGGCAGCTGCCGAGCGGCCGCCTGGTTCAGGAACCGCGTCGCCTGCGCGGGAAACCGCCGGAACGCGCCGTACGCCAGAGAACTGAACGCGACGTTCTTCCCCCGGATCACCCGATGCGCCAGCCGCTCCGGCAGCAGCGAACGCAACCGGTCCGACACCGCGTCATGCGCCGGCCGCGAGGCGATGTACGACGGCGACCGCTGCAGCATCGTCACGTGCTCGGCCTGTCCGGCCATGGCGGGGACCAGCGTCACCGCGGTCGCCCCGCTGCCGATCACGACGACGCGTTTGCCGGTGTAGTCGAGATCGTCCGGCCAGTGCTGCGGATGCACCACGCGACCCGCGAAAGCCGAAAGGCCCGGGAAGTCGACGACGTACCCGCGGTCGTAGTCGTAGTACCCGCTGCAGACGTACAGGAAGTTGCACGTGTACGACTCGCCGGACGTCTCGACCGTCCAGCGCGCCTCGTCGCTCGACCACGACGCCGACACCACCCGCCGCCCGAAGCGGATCTTCTCGGTGATCCCGTACGCCGACGCCGTCTCGTGCAGGTAGGAGAGGATCGACGGCCCGTCCGCGATCGCCTTCGCCGCGGTCCACGGGTGGAACGGGAAGCCGAGCGTGAACATGTCGGAGTCCGACCGGATCCCGGGGTAGCGGAACAGGTCCCAGGTGCCGCCGAGGTCGTCGCGCGCCTCCAGTACGGCGTACGAGCGGTCGGGGCTCTGGGTCTGCAGGCGGTACGCCGCGCCGATGCCGGACAGGCCGGCGCCGACGATCAGGACGTCCAGGTGCTCCACGGGCGGTACCTCCTGGGGCTTGTTGAGTACCTCGTCAACAATAGGCCACCCGGCGCGGCGGCGCAGTACGGCGGGTCACGTGATCCGCACGCAAAGTTGCCGGATCGGTTTGTCGATTCCGCCCGGGCGCGATCGTCAGCAAGATGTCAGCAGAAGCCCTAGACGAGGGAGCCCGTGATGGCGCAGTACATGTTCATGCTCTTCGACTCCGAGGAGTGGTACGACCAGGTGACGCCCGAGGAGTGGCAGAGCCAGATGAAGCTGCACAACGAGTTCGCCGCGGCGGTCGAGGCGGCCGGTGCGTCGATCGTCGGCGGTGCCGCGCTGCTGCCGTCGTCGACGGCGAGCACGGTGAAGAAGGGGGAGGGGGAGCCGCTCGTCACCGACGGGCCGTTCATCGAGACCAAGGAGGCGCTCGGCGGGTTCTACCTGGTCGACGCCAAGGACCTGGACCAGGCGCTCGCGCTGGCCAAGCTGGTCCCGTCGGGCAACATCGAGGTGCGTCCGGTGATGGACACCTCGGACGGCGCCGAGCCGCCGGCGTAGTTCGGTGGGTGGGGTCTCCGGGAGGAGACCCCACCAGCCGGGGCGGGAGCGGGAGCGAGGCCGGGAGAGCGGGAGCGGGCCGGGGGGAGCGGCAGCGAGACGGCGTACGGCGTACGGGAGGAGGTCGAGCGTGGGAGCAAGTGCTCGGGTGGTCGCCGAGCGGGTCGAGGCAGCGCACCGGGAGTGCTGGTCGGTGGTGCTGGCCTCGACCGTGCGTGTCACCCGGGACCTCGATCTCGCCGAGGACTGCGCCCAGGAAGCGTTCCTCCGGGCGCTCAGGACCTGGCCCGAGCAGATCCCCGACAACCCGGCCGGCTGGCTCACCACCGTCAGCAAGCGCCTCGCCCTCGACAAGCTGCGCCGCGAGACGACGCTCAGGCGCAAGCTCCCGCTGCTCATCGAGGAGCCCGGCGAACAACCGACCGACCCGCTCCGGCTGGTCTTCACCTGCTGCCACCCAGCCCTGGCCCGCGACTCGCAGGTCGCGCTGACGCTCCGCCTGATCTGCGGACTGACGACGAGAGAGGTCGCCGCCGGCCTCCTGATCAGCGAGGCGACAGCAGCAGCGCGCATCACCCGCGCCAAGAAGAAGATCGCCGCCGCAGGCATCCCGTACCGCATCCCCGCCGACGACGAGCTCGCGAGCCGTCTGGACGTCGTACTGACCGTCGTGCAACTGGTCTACACCGCCGGCCACGTCGCAGCCGGGCCGGAGTTGACGCGCGCCGATCTCACCGGCCGGGCGATCGAGCTGGCGCAGCTACTCGTGCGCTTGATGCCGGACGAGCCCGAGCCGGAGGCACTGCTCGCGCTGCTGCTCATGACCCAGGCCCGCGGTGACGCGCGGGTGAGCGAGGACGGCGAGCTGGTCCTGCTCGCCGATCAGGACCGCTCGCGCTGGGACATCAAGATGCTGGCCGAGGGCGTCAGCCGCGCGACCGCAGCGCTCAGACAACGAGCGCGACCGGGCAGATTCGCCTTGCAGGCGGCGGTTGCCGGCCTGCACGTGACGGCGGCGAGCTGGGAGCGGACCGACTGGGTGCAGGTCGTACGGATGTACGACGCGATGCTGGTCGACTGGCCGTCGCCGATCGTCGCGCTCAACCGCGCGGCGGCGCAGAGCCTGGTCCCGGGCGCCGACCTGGCCGAGGTGCTCGGCGAGTTGGATGCCCTGGGCAAGGAATCGGCGCTGAAGGCGTACGCCTACCTGCCCGCGACCCGCGCGGACGTGCTGGCCCGCCTGGGCCGCCGCGAGGAGGCGGTCACGGCGTACGACGCGGCGATCGCCCTGACCGCGAACGGTGCCGAGCAACGCTTCCTGCTCCGGAAGAAGTCCGCACTGTCGTTGCCGCGCCCACAGCCCGGTGCTTGACTGGGGTATGAGCTATTCGCAGGGGCAGGGCGTGCCGCTGTCGCCGTCGGAGGAGAAGACGTGGAGCATGCTCGCCCACGTCGGCGTGTTCATCGCGGCCTGGTTCGCGATGGGGTTCCTCTGCCCGCTGGTGATCTGGCTGATCTTCCGGTACCGCTCGGAAGTGGTCCGCCGGCACGCGGTCGAGTCGCTGAACTTCCAGCTGTCGCTGCTGATCTACGGCGTCGTCGCCGGGATCCTGATCCTGATCACCTTCGGCCTCGGCGTTCTGATAGTGCTCCCGATCGTCGCGATCGGCGCGGTCGCGGCCGTGGTCGTGATCATCCGCGCCACGATGGCCGCCTCGGACGGCCGTGACTACCGCTACCCCCTCAGCCTGCGCATGGTGAAGTGAAGCGCGCGTTCACCGGCCGGTCGGTCGCGGCCGGTCTGCTCGGCGTACTGGCGACGCTCGCCGTCGTACTGCTGCTGATCGTCACCAGCGACCAGGATCGCGACCACCTGTTCGTCGACCTGCTGCCGCCGCTGGCGATCTTCCTGGCGCTGTGCACGTTCGTGCTGGGCATCGTGGTGACCGGTGACACCCGCTGGACGGGCCTGCGGACGTACCTCGGCGAGCTGGCCACGGCCGGCCTGGTCGCGCTCGCCGTGACGGTCCCGGTGGTGGCCGGCACGTTCGCGCTCGGCGGGCTGCTGCCCGAGGACGACGGCATCGTCCCCAGCACGGACCAGTACCTGTGGGGAGACGTCCAGCTCCTCGCCTTCTGGACGATCGTCATCGCCGTACTGACCGCCTGGCTCGGCGTCGCGACCACGCTGCTGCTCGAGAAGGGCCTGATCGCGCTCCTGCTCGGCGGGCTCGTCGTCGGTGTCGGCAGCCCGATCCTCGGCTACGACAAGGAAGCGGTCGGGGTCGGCGCCTTCCTCCTGGTCATCGCCGCGATCATCCTGCTCCCCGCGGCGGCCGTGGTCACCCGCCGACGGGCGATGCTCGACCGCTGATCAGTACGCCGAACCGTCGCGCAGGTTGTGCAGCCGGTCCGGCTCCGCCAGCAGCACCGGCAGCCGCCGCGCGTTGAGCGGCGACACCAGCCCGGCCAGCTCCTCGGCGGCGTACCAGTCCAGCCCGAGGATCTCGAAACCGTCAGGCTGCAGCGAGGAAATCAGCGACGCATCGACCACCCCGCCGTCGTACAGGATCTCGATCGCGTCGCCCCAGCCCTCCCAGCGCGGCAGCCAGTCGATCGCGAGCACCCCGTGCACCGGCAGCGCGGTCCCGAGCTCCTCCTCCATCTCGCGCCGGGCGCCGGTCAGCGGGTCCTCGTCCGGCTCGATGACGCCGCCGGGCAGCTCGAGGTCCTTCTTGTAGCTCACCTTGCACAACAGCACGCGCCCAGCCGGATCCCGGACGACGACGTGCGCGATCACCCGCTTCTTCGGCAGCACCGAGTCCATCAGCGCGGTCCAGCCCGACAGCGTGTCCGCCCGCGGGTCGTCGCGGCGCAGCCCGTAGACAGCCAGATCCCGCCGCTCACCCTGCAGTACGCCGCCGCCGCGCAGCAGCCCCTCGCGCCGGAAACCGGAGCGGATCGCGACCCGCGCCGCGGCCCGGTTCTCCGGGTCGACCTGCACCTGCAGCCGGTCCAGCCCGAGCTCGCCGAACGCGTAGACCACCAGCACCCGGACCGCGCGGCGCGCGACCTGCCGCCCGCGGTACGGCTTGTACGTCGTCCAGGTGACCGCGCCGACCCCCGGCGAGACCCGCCGGACCTCGACGGTGCCGACCGGGCCACGCTCACCCGCGAGCTCGACCACGAAGCTGACCACCGACCGGTCGTCGGCGTACGCCCGGCGGGACGCCTCGACGGCGTCGGCCAGATCGGACCGCGGCGGCGTCCCGGCGAGGTCGAACCAGCGGACCATCTGGTCGTCGGCCAGGCCGTGCGCGACGTCGATGTCCTCCTCGCGCCACGGCCGCAGCGTCAGGTCCCCGTCGGTCAGCGTCGGTTGCGGCGGCACACCAGTCACGTCCGGAACGGTACCCGACGCAACTTCATCGGCATCCGATGCATCGAGCTGTACGTGAACAGAACCCTCCCCACCGCTGCCGTCCTGCTCGCGGCCTCCTGGATGCTCCCCACGACAGCTTCCGCCGCGGCACCGATCAGCGACGTGAAGATCGCCTGGTCCGACGCCACCCACACCAAGGTCCGGATCACCTGGACCGAATCCACCCCGGTCGCCAACACCGTCGACCTGGCGACCTGGATCGACAACCCGATCGGCACGACGACCGCGGCCCAGCCCGACGAGGTCCTGGTGCCGGTCGACCGCTTCCCGCAGACGAATGCCGACGGCAAGCACTACGTCACCGTCAGCGGCCCGGGTGGTGTCACGGCGCGATCGGTCGACTTCGACGCCTACGTCTACGCGCCTCAGCGGGCGGCGCTGAGCTTCCCGTCGTACGACCGCCTGGCGTGGTCCGTACCGGGCGACACCAGCGTCGACGGTACGCCGAACGACCCGCTCGACCTGCCCCCGAACTACACCTACCGGGTCGAGACGCGTTTCGACGACCCGGAGCACTACGACGCGGAGTGCACGCCGCTCCCGACCACGACCAGCCCGGTCCCGAACGGTGTGCTCGCCCGGCCGAGCACACCGATCTCGCTCTCGATCCACGCCCAGAACGAGTGGGGTTCCTCGACGAACGGCACCTGGGACCTGATCGACCTCACCAGCGGCGTCACGATCGCGGCGCCCGCCACCTCGCCGCTGGGCGGAACCACCACCCTGGCCGGACAGGTGAAGGTCAGCGGCCTGGACGTGAGCGGGCACCCGCCGAGCTGCACGGCGTACGAGAACGCGGCGGCGCTCACGCCCGTCATCGTCCATCAGCGCACGTCACCGACGGCGCCGTGGACCGTGGTCGGCAGCACCAGGACCGACAACACCGGTAGGTACTCGGCGACCTTCCGGAACCCCGGGCACCGTGAGTACCGCGTGGTCGTTGCCGGTCAGGCCGTCGCCGGCCACACTCTGTTCGGCGGCGACAGCGCCACCAAGGCGGTCCGCGCCACGACGCGGGTGGTGTCGGCGAAGTTCATCCAGCCGGTCGTCGACCTCGGCACCCAGCCGCAGGCGTACCTGTGGGTCGACCCGGCGGGTTCGCAGCAGGCGGCGCTGCAGTTCAAGAACGCTTCGGGTGCGTGGCAGGGGCTGACGTACAAGACCCTGTACGCCGGCCGCGGGCTGGTCGCCTTCCCGTGGAACAAGCGCGGCGCGACCCAGTTCCGCTGGTGGGTCCCGGCGACGGCGACCGCCGACGCGACGTACAGCGGGATCTTCACGCTCACCGTGCGCTGAACCTTTCGGCCGGGTCACGCATCGTGCTTGGTGAGACCACCCTGGGGGACAGATGCTGAAACGAACGCTCGGCCTGGCGCTGCTGCTGGCCGCACCCGTCGCCGTCCCCGTCCCGGCGTACGCCGCCGGGACGGGGATCGGGCCGGTCACGATCGCCTGGTCCGACGCCACGCACACCAAGGTCCGGATCACCTGGACCGAGACGACCGCGATGGCCAACACCGTCTCGATCGAGACCGCTGAGCTGGGGAGGACGACCGCCGCGCAGCCCAACCAGCTGGTCCTGAACGCCGTCGACTTTCCCAAAACCTCGGCCGGGCAGAGTCTGCACGTCACGGTCACCGGAACCGACGGCACCGAAGCGGTCTCGGTCGCATTCGACACCTACGTTTATCCCGGCCGTGGGATCGAGATGTCGTTCCCGGCGTACGACCAGCTGCGGTGGACGCTGCGGCCCGACACCAGCGTCGACACCACGCCGAACGATCCGCTGGACCTGCCGGACCGGTACAGCTACGTGGTCAGCCGGGCGATCGACCCGGCACCCGAGGTGTGGAGCTCGACCTGCACCGAGACCTCGACCGCGGACAGCGCGGAGCCGACCGGTGTGATCTCGAAGCCCGGCGCGCCGTTCGAGCTGAGGGTCAGGCCGAAGAACGAGTGGGGGACGTGGCAGTTCGACTACGCCTCGCGAGCCGTCAACGTCGTCCCCGACCTTCAGGTGACCGCTCCGGCCGCGACGCCGTACGGCGGAACGACCACGCTGACCGGGCACGTCGACGAGCACGGGATGTTCATCGAGTGGATGCCGCAGACCTGTGACTCGCGCCGCTGGCCCCTCGCACAGACCGCCCTCCTCGTCCACCAGCGCACGTCCCCGACCGCGCCCTGGACGGTCGTCGGGACGACCCGGACCGGCAACGACGGCAACTACGTCGCGACCTTCCGCAACCCGGGCCCGCGGGAGTACCGCGTGGTGGCGGTCAGCGGCCCGGACCCCGGGAAGCAGTCGATGTTCGGCGCCGACAGTTTCATCCAGTCCGTCGGCTCCACCACGCGCGTCGTCTCGGCCGAGTTCGTCAACCCGGTGGTTGCCCTGGGCACCCAGCCGCAGGCTTACCTCTGGGTCGATCCGGCCGGCTCGCAGAAGGCGGCGCTGCAGTTCAAGAACGCGTCGGGCGCCTGGCAGGGCGTCAGCTACAAGACCTTGTACGCCGGTCGCGGGCTGATCGCCTTCCCGTGGAACAAGCGCGGTGTCACCCAGTTCCGCTGGGTGGTGCCGGCCTCCGGGCCGATCGCGGGGACTGCCAGCAGCACCTTCACCCTCACCGTCCGCTGAACCAGGGGATCACCGATGCTGAAACGAACGCTGGCTCTCACCCTGCTGCTCTCGATGCAGGCCTTACCCGCGCCCGCGGCGCCGGCCGCGGTCGGGCCGGTCACGATCGCCTGGGCCGACGCGCAGCACGACACCATCAAGATCACGTGGACCGAGACCACGCCCGCCGCGAACACGCTGACGCTGACCAACGGCAGCGGCGGGAACGTCTTCGGGACGACCACGGCCGCACAGCCGAACGAGTATCTGGTCAGGTCGGACAGCATCTTCAACAGCACCGACCCGAACGACAAGGTCTGGATCGAGGTCGCGGACGCCTCCGGCGCGAAGGGCCGGTCGGTGGACTTCGACCGGTTCAACTACGGCGGGGGATCGGTGCGGCTCGCCTTCACCGCCGACGGCAGGCTGCAGTGGACGATGGCGCCCGACACGAGTGTCGACGGTACGCCGAACGATCCGCTCGACCTGCCGAAGGCCTACACCTACGCGCCGCGTCAGCGGGTCGACAACGACCCGGTCGGCACCTACGACTGCGAGGACACCGAGCTGCCGAGGTCCAGCGCCCCGACCGGAACGGCGCCGAACCCGGGCCAGGCGTACGACCTGTTCCTCGACGTCGTCAACGAGTGGGGCAAGGCGTCGTACAGCTACGTGCCGGTCGGGTACACCAAGTCCATCTCGATCGGAGGTCCGGCCGCGACGCCGTTCGGCGGGACCACCACGCTCACCGGGCTGATGACCGGGTCCTACCTGTACGAGTCGGGCCATCCGCCGGCCTGTGAAGAGGTCACCGAGCCGGTCTTGAACCAGCCCGTGGTGATCCAGCAACGCACGGCACCGACCGCGCCGTGGACCACGGTCGGTACGACCAGGACCGGCAACGACGGCAAGTACACCGCCGTCGTGAAGAACCCCGGTCACCGCGAGTATCGGGTGATCCGGCTCGACACGATCCAGGCCGACTCGGCGGCCTACGGCCTGGTCGGTGGCAGCGAGTCCGTCCGCGCGACCACCCGCGTGGTGTCGGCGAAGTTCATCCAGTCGACCGTCAACCTCGGCACCCAACCGCAGGCCTACCTCTGGGTCGATCCGGCCGGCACGCAGAAGGCGGCGCTGCAGTTCAAGAACGCGTCCGGCGCCTGGCAGGGCGTCTCGTACAACACCTTGTACGCCGGCCGAGGCATCCTCGCCTTCCCCTGGAACAAGCGCGGCACGACCCAGTTCCGCTGGTGGGTTCCCGCGACGCCGGCCGCCGACGCGACGTACAGCGGGACGTTCTCGCTCACCGTGCGGTGAGCCGCAACTTTCCGTCCCGGGCGTGCATCGTGCCTGGTACAGAGAGAGGACGAGCATGCTGAAGAGATCGATCGCGCTCGCCGGGGCGGCGGTGCTGGTCACCGGGCTGGGCGGGCAGGTGGCGTCGGCCGCGCCGGTGCGGGCCGCCGCGGTCACGAACGTGCAGGTCGCCTGGGTGAACTCCGAGCACACGAATCTCAGGATCACCTGGAACGAGTCGGCGCCGGCGGCCAACACGATCGTGCTGCGTACCGATGCCAACGAAGGTGGCAACGAGTTCGGGCACACCACGGCGGCGCAGCCGAACGAATACATCGTCGACTCGGCGGACCTGGGGGTCAGCGGCGACCCGAACGACAAGGTGTTCATCGAGGTCAGCGACGGCTCCGGGACGAGCGGCCGGACGGACTACTTCGACCGGTTCAACTACGGCGGCCGCCCGACCACGACGTCGTTCGAGGCCAACGGGTCGCTGCGCTGGACAGCCGGGCCGGACACCTCGATCGACGGTACGCCGGGCGACCCGCTCGATCTGCCGAAGGTCTACAGCTACGCGCCGCAGCGGCGGGAGTACACCGACGACCCGAGCATCCCGGGCTGCGACGCGGTCAACCTGCCGCAGACCACCACCCCGACCGGCACGGTGCCGAACCCGGGCCACGTCTACAACCTGTGGATGATCGTCGACAACGAGTGGGGCGCCCAGCAGGGACCGTTCATCAACGTCGGCGCCACCAAGACCATCACAATGACCGGCCCGGCCGCGACGAAGGTCGGCGAGAAGACCACGCTGACCGGCGTCCTGACCGGCGCGACCCTGTTCGAGTCCGGCCGCCCGCCGAGCTGCAACGAGGACCCGCTGCCGCTGTCGAACCAGACCGTGGTCATCCAGCAGCGCACCTCGGCGACCGCCGCGTGGACCACCGCCGGCTCGACCAGGACCGACGCCCAGGGCAAGTACACCGCCGTCCTGACCAACCCGGGCCACCGCGAGTACCGGGTGATCCGCCTGAACACCACCGACGGCAACATCGCCTGGTACGGCGGCACCGGCGACAGCAAGTCGGTCCGGGCCACCACCCGCGTGGTCTCGGCGAAGTTCATCAACCCGGTGATCAACCTGGGCACCCAGCCCCAGGCGTACCTCTGGGTCGACCCCGCGGGCACCCAGAAGGCGGCGCTGCAGTTCAAGAACGCGTCCGGCGCCTGGCAGGGCGTCTCGTACAAGACCTTGTACGCCGGCCGAGGCATCCTCGCCTTCCCCTGGAACAAGCGCGGCGCCACCCAGTTCCGCTGGTGGATCCCCGCCACGGCGACTGCCGACGCCACCTACAGCGGAGTGTTCACACTCACCGTCCGCTGACCCGAAAGCGTTGCAGGCGGTGCCCTCAATCCCCCGGCCCCGCCTGCAACTTCGTGCAATCGCAGGCAACTTGTCGGTGCCAGGCGGCATCCTTCTCCTCGAGACCAACGAGTGAGGAGCACGGATGGCGAAGAGGGGAATCGCTCTGGCCGCGGCCGGAGTCGCGGTCCTGGCCGGGTGGAGCGCACCGGCGTACGCCGCGGGTGAGATCGGCGCGGTGTCCTTGGGGTGGGACGGCGGCAAGGTCAAGGTGACCTGGACCGAGGCGGCGCCGGTCGCCAACACGATCAGGCTGAGCACCGGGAAGGAGCTCGGGACGACGCCCGCCGACGGCGCGAACGAGCTGCTCGTCGACCGCGCCGCGCTCGGGTCCAGCGCCGACGCCGCGGACTCGGTGACGATCGTCGTGTCCGGCGACGCCGGCGCCTCGGCGGCGTCACCGGCCTTCGACCGGTACCTGCCGCAGCCCGCCGAGGTCGCGACGACCTTGGTCGACCCGGACGAGTCCCTCCGATGGAGCGTCCCGGCGCCGGCCGCCGACCAGACGCCCGGCGACCCGCTCGACGTCGCCGCCGGTACGACGTACGCCGCGACGGAGTACGGGCCGAACGGCGGCAGCGGCTGCGCCGCGACGACCCTGCCGAACTCGACGCCGACGAGTGGCGTGGTCGCCCGGCCGAGCAGGTCATACGTGCTCACGGTGGCCGCCACGAACGAGTGGGGAACGGTGCCCTTCGAGCAGCGAGCGGTCGCGCGGATCGCGATGAGCGAGGTCGTGGTCAGCGCCAGCTCGCCGACCAGCTTCGTGTACGGGCAGCCGGATCTCCTGTCGGCCGGCTACGGCCTCGGAGTCCTCAGCGGTGAACCGACCGGCTGCGCCACGTTCACCGAGTGGGGTGGCGGCGGTGTCGGCCCGCTGACGCTCGAAGCCCGCGACAACCCGACCGCTCCGTGGACGGTCGAGAAGGTCCTGCAGCCGGACGGCGCAGGCAAGTACCGCCTGAACGTGCCGAACGCGGGCGCCCGCGAGTACCGAGCCGTCCGCGGCACCGTCGTCCGGCCGGACGGACAGATCGTCTACGGCGCCACCTCAGCGGCGAAGCCGGTCCGCTCGATCACCCGCGTCGTGGACGCCAAGTTCATCACCCCGGTGATCCCGCTCGGCACCCAGCCGCAGGCCTACCTCCGCGTCGACCCGGAGGGCACTCAGCAAGCCGCCCTCCAGTGGAAGAACGCCAGCGGCGTCTGGCAGGGCATCTCGTACAAGACCCTCGCCTCCGGCCGCGGCCTTCTCACCTTCCCCTTCAACCGCCGGGGCACCGCCGAGTTCCGCTGGTGGGTGCCGGGCTCGACACTCACCAACGGACGCACGGTCGAAGCGACGTACAGCCAGGTGTTCACCCTGACCGTGAACTAACCCTCGTGCCGGAACCACACGGCGGCCAGCGGCGGGACCGAGACCTCCGCGCTGCTGGCCATGCCGTGCCAGGGGGTGCCGTTGGCGGTGACGCCGCCGAAGTTGCCGACACCGGAGCCGCCGTAGGTGGCGGCGTCGGTGTTGAGGATCTCCTCCCACTGGCCCTCGTACGGCAGGCCGAGGCGGTAGCCGTGGTGGGGGACGGCGGAGAAGTTGACCACGCAGGCGACGGTGGCCTCGTCGTCACCGCCGAAGCGGACGAACGAGAAGGTGTTGTTACCGGCGTCGTTCGCGTCGATCCAGCTGAACCGCTCGGGGACGTGGTCGTTGGCCCAGAGCGCCTTCAGGTCCTTGTACGACGTGTTCAGGTCCTTCACCAGCTGCCGCAGGCCCTGGTGGTCGGCGTGGTCGAGGAGCCACCAGTCGAGCTCGCCCTTCTCCGACCACTCCGACTCCTGGCCGAACTCGCCGCCCATGAACAGCAGCTGCTTGCCGGGGTGCGCCCACATCATCGCCAGGTACGCGCGCAGGTTCGCCAGCTGCTGCCAGCGGTCGCCGGGCATCTTGCGCAGCAGTGAACCCTTGCCGTGCACGACCTCGTCGTGCGACAGCGGGAGCACGAAGTTCTCCGAGTAGGCGTACATCATCGAGAACGTCAGCTCGTGGTGGTGGTACTGGCGGTGGATCGGCTCGTGCTCCAGGTAGCGCAGCGAGTCGTTCATCCAGCCCATGTTCCACTTGAACCCGAAACCGAGGCCGCCCAGATGCGTCGCCCGGGTGACCCCGGGCCACGACGTCGACTCCTCGGCGACCGTGATCACGCCGGGGACGCGCTTGTAGAGCGTCGCGTTCATCTCCTGCAGGAACGAGACGGCCTCCAGGTTCTCGCGGCCGCCGTACTGGTTCGGGACCCACTGGCCCTCTTGCCGCGAGTAGTCCAGGTAGAGCATCGAGGCGACCGCGTCGACGCGCAGGCCGTCGATGTGGAACTCCTCGGCCCAGTAGAGCGCGTTCGCGACCAGGAAGTTGCGCACCTGCGGGCGGCCGAAGTCGAAGACCAGCGTGCCCCAGTCGGGCTGCTCGCCGCGGCGCGGGTCCGGGTGCTCGTACAGGGGCGTCCCGTCGAAGCGGGCCAGCGCCCAGGCGTCCTTCGGGAAGTGCGCCGGCACCCAGTCGACCAGGACGCCGATCCCGGCCTGGTGCAGCGCGTCGACCAGGAAGCGGAAGTCGTCGGGGTCGCCGAAGCGCGACGTCGGCGCGAAGTACGACGTGACCTGGTAGCCCCAGGAGCCGCCGAACGGGTGCTCCATCACCGGCATGAACTCGACGTGGGTGAAACCCATCTCGTTGACATAGGCAACGAGTTCGTCGGCCAGCTCCCGGTACGACCGGCCCTTGCGCCAGGAGCCGAGGTGCACCTCGTAGACGCTCATCGGCTCGGCGTACGCCTGCGCCTTCGCGCGCCGGTCGAGCCAGTCGGCGTCCTTCCACTCGTACGTCGTCTCGTGCACGACCGACGCGTTGGCCGGCGGGACCTCGGCCAGGTTCGCCATCGGGTCGGCCTTCTGCCGCCAGACGCCGTCGCGGCCGCAGATGTCGAACTTGTACCGGGTGCCCGGGCCGACGCCCGGGACGAACAGCTCCCAGACGCCGCTCGACCCCATCGTGCGCATCGGGTGCGCGCGGCCGTCCCAGAAGTTGAAGTCGGCGGTCAGCCGGATGCCCTGCGCGTTCGGCGCCCAGACCGCGAACGACGTCCCGGTCACGGTGCCACCCGGGCCGTCGTACCGGCGGACGTGCGCGCCGAGCACCGACCAGAGCTGCTCGTGCCGGCCTTCGCCGATCAGGTGCAGGTCCATCTCGCCGAGCGAGGGAAGGTAGCGGTACGGGTCGTCGACCTCGAGCGCGGGGCCGTCGGTGTAGGCGACCTCGAGCCGGTAGTCGGGCACCTTCTCGACGTCCAGCACGCCGACCCAGACACCCTCGAACTCGTGCTCCAGCTCGACCCGCTGGTCCTCGAACAGCGCGGTCACCGTCGCCGCGAACGGACGCAGCACGCGCAGCGTCACCGAGCCGTCGCCCAGGTGCGGACCGAGCACCTGGTGCGGGTCGTGGTACGTCCCGGAGACCAGTCGCTCGAGCACCGTCCGGTCGACGTCGACACGCTGCGTACCGTTCGGCGCTGCCGCCGCGGGCACGACCTGCCCGGAAGTGGTCGGAACCGCCTGTTCCTCAGGCTTTCCGACCGGTTCGGTCATCGCCTCCGACAGCGGCGTCCGCACCTCGGCATCGTGCTCGTCGCGCTCGTTCGATCCCATGCACCCAATCCTGCCCGATGGACTCTTCGATTCCCGCATCCCGTACCCGTCCGTCGGGGACGTACACAAAGTCCTAGCGTGACGGCAGGTGGTCGCGGACGGCGCCGGGCATCCGGAACCGGCGTCCACCGACGGCTTCGACCAGCAGCAGGTTCCGGTCGGCGAGCTCGGTGAGCGCTGGTGCGACGTCGCGCGGGTCGGCGGCGGCCTGCTCGGCCGCTTCGAGCGTGAACCCGTCGGGGAAGGACGCGACCAGGTGCAGGACCTCCCGTTCCACGGTGTCCAGCAGCTGCAACGACCGGTCCAGTACGGCGTGCAGCCCGCTGTGCTCACGCATGGACGCCGCGACCTCGGCGACCGGGACCGTGCGGGTCAGGCCGGCCGCCAGCTCGATGCCGAGCGGCATGCCGCCGGCCGCCGTACAGATCGTTGCGACCAGGTGCGGATCGGCCTGCTGGGCGTCGGCGGCGCAGCGCTCGGTGAACAAGCGCGCCGCGGCGAAGGCATCGAGCGGTTCCAGTTCCTGGACCTCTTCCTCGTCCAGCCGCAGCGGTTCGCGGGAGGTGACGAGGACGGTGAGCGTGGTGCGGGCGAGCAGCCCGGAGACCGCTTTGGCGACCGGCTCCAGGAGATGCTCCGCGTCGTCCAGGACGAGCACGTGGTCATCGAGCCCGTCGGCCAGCGGGTCGAGCTCGGCCGAGGTGATCGCGCGGAGGGGGACGAGGCGGACCGGACGACCGGTCGCGGCCACGGCCCGGACCGCCTCGAAGGCCAGCCGCGACTTGCCGCTGCCGGGGGAGCCGGTGAGCGTGACCAGGCCGGGGCGGCCGAGCCGGCGGATCAGGTCGGCCAGCGTCGCCTGGCGACCGACGAAGGTTGTCATGGGCAACGGAAGCCAGTCGGGTGCCTCCGGCGGTGGGGGAGTGTCGGACTCGCCACGGCCGCTGAGCTCACCCAGGTCCGAGTCGCTCTCGGGGAGCAGCAGGCCGGGATCCTGCCGCAGCAGGCGCAGTTCCATCTCGCTGGTGCCGGACGCCGGGTCCACACCCAGCTCGCTCGCCAGCCGGCCACGGAGTTGCGCCAGCCGGGCGAGCGCGTCGGCCTGGCGTCCCGTCCGGTAGAGCGCCAGCGCGAGCAAGCACCACAAGCGCTCGTGCAGCGGATGCTCAGCCGCCAGCGACTCCAGTTCGCGGCCGGCTTCGGTCGCGCCACCCAGCGCCAGGTCGGCCTCCAGCCGCTCGACCTGCAGGTCCAGCCGCCAGCTGTCGAGCTGCTCCGCCTCGGTCGCGGCGTACGGGACCGTCCGCAGGTCGGCCAGCGAAGCGCCGCGCCACAGCCCGAGCACCTCCCGCCCGAGCGCGCTGACCGCCGCGTGATCACCGGCGCGCGTCGCGGCGTACAGGTTCTTGGCCAGCGACCGCGCAGCGGTCAGGTCAGTCATCTCGGCCGACAACGCGTACCCGTTGGACGCTCGCGTCAGCACATCCGGCGTACCAAGAGCAGCCCGCAACCGCGAAGCGAGCACCCGCAGCCGCTCGGTCGGACGCGCCAGATCGACGTCGCCCCACAGGTCGACAGCGAGCCGCTGATCAGGAACCGGCAGCCCACCGGCCAGCGCCAGCCGAACGAGCAGCGCTCGTTCGAGCGGCCGGTCGACGGCGAGCGCGACACCGTTCAGCCGCACGGCGAGAGGCCCGAGAACCAGGACCTCCAGCTGCGGCTGAGACGGCATAGGGAGAAGTATGACAAAACTCCTCCCGCAACGACCTCAGTCGTGGTCGGCGGACTCCGTCGTGCTCAACTGAGCGGCAGCGGCCAACGGGATCGGCAGCCAGGTCGGGCGGTTGCGCGCCTCGTACATCGTCTCGTAGATCACCTTGTCGGCCAGGAACGCGCTCAGCAGCACACCCTGGTCGCGCGGATCCGTACCGGCGACCTCGGCGTAGCCGTCGCAGAAGGCGCGGCGGTTCCGGTTCGCCCACTCGGCGGCCCGGTACGCGATCTGCTGGTCGCCCTGGTGGTCGGCCAGCAGCGAACGCGCCGCGTAGTCGAAGGAGCGCAGCATCCCGGCGATGTCCTTGATCGGGGTGTCCAGCGCGCGCCGCTCGATCAGCGACTTGGCCGGCTCGCCCTCGAAGTCGATCAGCTTCCAGCCGTCGATCGTGCGCAGCACCTGACCCAGGTGGAAGTCACCGTGGATCCGCTGCACCGGAACCGGCTCGCCGATCTCCGCGAGCGCGGTGAACGCGCGGCCGAGGCCCTCGGCGTACGGCTGGAGCTCCGGGATCGCCGCGGCGGCCTTGTCCAACCGGCGCTGCATCGCGGCGGCGTGCTCGACCATCTGCTCCGGCGCCCAGACGTCGGCGCCGAGCGCCTTGGCCAGCTCCGAGTGCACCTCGGCGGTCGCGGCGCCGAGCCGGTGCGACTCCCCGGCGAAGTCGCCGCCGACCTCCTCGGCGTGCAGGTCGGCCTCGGCGTACAGGTCCCGGACCGACGTCGTCGCGTACGACCAGCCGTCGGTCGAGTTCTTCTCGAACGCCGTCATCATCGCCAGGTCGCCGGAATCCGTGCCGCCGCCGGCGCGCGGCCACGAGCCACGCGCCGACCCGAGCACCTCGGGCACCAGCTCGGAGCCCGCCTCGGTGAGCGCCGACTCGATCTCGACCCCGGGATTGCTCCCGGGCTCGAGCCGGCGGAACACCTTCAGCAGGGCGGTGTCGCCGAAGACCAGCGACGTGTTGCTCTGCTCGACCGTCAGCACCAGCGACTGGGCGTCGTCCGGTACGACGAGCGTGCGCTCCGGTGCGTGCACCGGGTGGAACTCCAGACCGCTCAGCTGCCGCCCGTGGGTGAGGGCGTCCAGCCAGTACGGCGTGGCCTCCTTGTCGTGCAGGGCGTCGTACACCCAGACCCGGGTGTCGCCCAGGTCGGGCTCGGACCAGTCGCCGATCAGCGCGTGGCCGAGGTTGTCGACCGGTGCGGTGCGGTAGCTGAGCGGCAACTGGTACACCCGGATGGCGTTCTCCGCCCCGGGCGGGCCCGCACAGTAGACGAACCCGATCCGGACCGCGGGCCAGACGCCGTCCTCCGACAGCCACGCGCTGGTGGCCATCGCTTCGACGTCGACGTCATGTCCTTTCTCACCGAACCATCGCTGGTGGGTGCAGAAGGACTGGACCTGGTCCAGATGGGAAGTCACGAAGAGCTCTCCTCACGATCGGCCGACTTGTTCACCGGCAGCCGGAACCAGTAGAAGCCGTGCGCGCCGAGGGTGAGCAGGTACGGCAGCTCACCGATGGTCGGGAAGTGCACGCCGCCGAGCAGCTCCACCGGCTCGACGCCTTGGTACTGCCGCAGGTCCAGCTCGATCGGCTGCGGGAACCGCGACAGGTTGTTCACGCACAGGACGACGTCGTCGCCGAACTCCCGGATGTACGAGAGCACGCTCGGGTTCGAACCGCCCAGATCCGTGAAGGTACCCATGCCGAAACACGGGTGCTGCTTGCGGGTCTGGATCATCCGCCGGGTCCAGTGCAGCAGCGACGAGGCGTTCTCCATCTCGGCCTCGACGTTGACCGCCTGGTACCCGTAGACCGGGTCCATGATCACCGGCAGGCTGAGCTTGCCCGGGGTCGCGGTCGAGAACGACGCGTTGCGGTCCGGGGACCACTGCATCGGGGTCCGGACGCCGTCGCGGTCGCCGAGCCAGATGTTGTCGCCCATGCCGATCTCGTCGCCGTAGTACAGGATCGGCGACCCGGGCAGGGACAGCAGCATCGCGGTGAACAGCTCCATCCGGTTCACGTCGTTGTCGAGCAACGGCGCGAGCCTTCTCCGGATGCCGATGTTGGCCTTCATCCGCGGGTCCTGGGCGTACTCGCCCCACATGTAGTCGCGCTCCTCGTCGCTGACCATCTCGAGCGTGAGCTCGTCGTGGTTGCGCAGGAAGATGCCCCACTGACAGGTGTCGGGGATCTGCGGGGTCTGGGCCAGGATCTCCGAGATCGGGAACCGCGACTCGCGGCGCACCCCCATGAAGATCCGCGGCATCACCGGGAAGTGGAAGGCCATCTGGCACTCGTCGCCGCCACCCTCGCGGTCGCCGAAGTAGTCGACCACGTCGGCCGGCCACTGGTTGGCCTCGCAGAGCAGGACGCGGTCGGTGTAGTTCGCGTCCACCTCCTTGCGGACCCGCTTGAGGAACTCGTGCGTCCGCGGGAGGTTCTCGCAGTTGGTGCCCTCCTCCTCGAACAGGTACGGCACCGCGTCCAGCCGGAAGCCGTCGATGCCGAGGTCGAGCCAGAACTTCAGCGCCTCGATCATCGCGTCCCCGACGGCCGGGTTCTCGAAGTTGAGGTCGGGCTGGCTGGAGTAGAACCGGTGCCAGAAGTACTGCTGGCGGACCGGGTCCCAGGTCCAGTTCGAGGTCTCGGAGTCGACGAAGATGATCCGGGCGTCCGAGTAGGCCTCGTCGTTGTCGGACCAGACGTAGAAGTCGCCGTACGGGCCGTCGGGATCGGTGCGCGACGCCTGGAACCAGGGGTGCTGGTCCGAGGTGTGGTTCATCACGAAGTCGACGATGACGCGCATGCCACGGGCGTGGCAGGCGTCCATGAACGCGGCGAAGTCGGCGATCGTGCCGACCTCGGGCATCACGTTGGTGTAGTCGGAGATGTCGTAGCCGCCGTCACGCAGAGGTGAGGGGTAGAACGGCGGTAACCACAGACAGTCCACGCCGAGCCACTCGAGATAGTCGAGTTTCTCGGTCAGGCCTTGCAGGTCGCCGATTCCGTCGGCGTTCGAGTCCTTGAATGACCGCACGAGGACTTCGTAGAAGACGGCCCGCTTGAACCACAGCGGGTCACTCTTCGTCAGTCCGTGGTGCTGCTCCGGCAGCATGTCGGTCACGCTCACCTCCATCGGGTGTATCCCCTCGGTCCAAACCTAGCGGTACTTTCGCGTGTCGTCGCCGGACGATTCCGGCGACGCGCGGGTGGACGGTCCGGCGGGTTCCGTTTCCCGTACCCGCACGCGGGCATCTCAAAAGGAAGCAGGGACCGAAGCGTCCTGGGGTGGGGTGGATCGACGCCCCCGGGCCGGGCCCGCAGCGGCGTCGAAGTCAGTGTGACGCCGGTTTGCCAGTACAAGCAAATAGGGGCCGGATCCCCCTATTTCACGCCCGATTCGTTACCGGAACCGCGTTGCTTCGGCGCTTCTCGCGCGTTAGTTCTGTCCGCTTCGCGAGGACGCCGTACGCCGTTCGGATCAGTCGCCGCGGCCCCGGCCGCGACCACGGCCGCCGCCCCGGCCCGGCGCGGGTTTGCTGCTCTGCGCGGACTTGGTCCCCCGGCTGCCGGGCGGCGGGTTGCCCTCCTGGAGCAGCTCCATCGGCTCGCGGCCGCGCCGTTTGTCGAACAGCTCCTCGGGCGTCAGCCCGATCTCGCTCAGGATTCGCCGCATCACGCCCTTGGAGACGTCGGCGCCGTTGTGGTTCGGAACGGTGACGGACTTGCTGCCCTTGGTGAAGATGACGTGGCTGCCGTTCTGGCGGGCCTCGCGGTAACCGATCCGCTCCAGTGCTTGTTTGACCTCGCGGAACTTCTTCGCGGGGACGGCGCCCATCAGTCGGTGCTGATCGTCACGACCAGCTGCTCCGGCGCGCCGACTTCCTCGGCGAGCAGGGCGAGCGCGTCCTTGAGATCCTCGATCGCGGCCTCCCGCGTCGGTCCCTGGCCGTGGGCGAACGCGTCCGGGTTCAGGGCCGCGGTGGCCGCCCAGACACCGTCCTCGTCCTGCTCGGCCTTGAACGGGACATGAATCTCGCGCTGCATCGATCCTCCTGGCTCGCGGTCCGCGGTCGTCGCGTCGATGCTAGCCGCGGGCGGGCTCAGGCGCCGGGGGACTTGCGGGGCTTGCGGACGTACTTGGTGAAGCCGGCCTGCTCGGCGTCGGCCTCGGTGCGGAACCAGACCTCGGGCTTGGTGCGGCCGTAGTACGGGGAGTCGGGGGTGTGGAAGAGCATCGACTGGGCGTTGCCCTTGATGGTGAATCCGTCCGGCGGGCTCTGGTGCTCGACGGCGTCGGCGGAGCCGGGGCCGTACCGGCCCGGTACGACGGCGCGGCCGGAGCCGTCGAAGAGGGTGGGCTGAGTGGTCTCGGCCGGATCCATGCGCTGGGAGAAGGCCTCCGGCGGGCTCGCCTTCTGCGGGCTCGCCTTCGGCGTCGGTGAAGGGCTTGCCTTGGGCGTCGGCGGAGGGCTCGTCTGCTCTTCGGTGCGCTCGAGCGGAGCGCCGGCGGTGACCAGGACCTTCTCTTCACGCTCTGCTGCCGGCGCAGGTACTTCGGCCGGCTCCCGGCTCTTCAGCAGGAACCACGTGATCACCGCCCCCAGCGCGAACGCCAGCAGCTCCCACGGCCAGTTGCTGCGCGCCAGATCGCTCATCGCTGCGTGCTCCGGTGCAGCAGGTAGGCAGCGGCGCTGCCCAGGACGAAGGCGGCCAGCAGCAGCACCCACAGCTGCGCGTACAGCGAACTCATCGACAACCCCTACGGGACTCGGATCTCCACCCGGCGGTTCGCGATCCGCCCGGCCGAGGTTTTGTTGGACGCGACCGGCTCGGACTCGCCGTACCCGCGGCTGATGATCCGCGCGGCCGGTACGCCGCGGCGGACCAGCTCGGCCTTCACCGCGTCGGCGCGCTGCTGCGACAGCGGCAGGCTGGTCGCCGGGTCGCCGAGGTTGTCGGTGTGACCGGCCACCTCGACCCGGGCGGTGCCGCAGCTCTTCAGCAGCGCGGCGACCCGCGCGACCGATCCCCGCGACCGCTCGTTCACGATCGCCGTCCCGGACAGGAACACGATCTTGTGCTGACCGGTCAGCTGCGCCAGCCGGGTCTCGAAGGTCTGGCACGCCTCGCTCACCGGCGGCTTCACCGCCGACGGCACCCGGAGCTCGTTCGCGACGACCGCGCCCGGTACGGCCTTGGCCGCGGCCCGCGCCGCCGTCGCCTTCGTCGCCTGGTCGGTGACGTCACCGGTCAGCGTGATCGTCGTCCCGTCGTACCCGACCTTGGTCTCGCCGACCGACGACTGCAGGGCCCGCAGTACGCCGAACAGCCCGGCCGGATCGAGCGCGCCCGCCGCGGGATCGACCCCCAGCTCCCCGCTGACGACCCGGCCCTCGGCGAGCAGCGACTCGGCCTGCTCCAGGATCGTGGTCTTCGCGGCCTCGTCGCGGACGACGGCGTCGAGCACGACACCGCGGTCGTTCCAGACGATCGCGAACGGCGCGACCTCGGCCTCGGTCGGCGCGGCGGTCGGCGTCGGTGCGGTCGTCGGCGTCGTGGTCGGCGCAGTGGTCGTGGCCGGGGGAGTGGTGGCCGGCGGTTCCGCCGTACCGGTCTCGTCGGCCGTCGCGTTGCTCAGACCGTCGCCCTTGAAGGCGACCAGAACCGCCGTCAGCAGCAGCGGGACGACGAGGAGGGCAAGCAGCCAGATCCGAGCGGGTCGCCGCGGTGATCCAGGCACGTGTTCCTCCGTCGATACGGTCCTTGACCGTGCGCGAGGAGATTACTCCGTGAAGCGGTTCGGATGCACGCCGGACCAGCCTCTGATCACGCCGCTTTCGCGGCGGCGTCCGGCGTGGGTCGCCAGTTGGTTACCGAACGGTTCGGTGATCACGTGCACATTTTATTTTCGGTTTCTTCTTTTCTTAACCCGCTGTGCTGAGTAGGGTGCGCACAGTGCCTCTCCCGCCCCCCTGGAGGAACACATGAGGATCCGAACCCTGCCCACTGTCGTCGCCGCGCTCGCACTGCTCGGCACCGGAGTGGTTCCCGCCGCGGTCGCGGCGACCCCGTCCGACGACGGCGCCCAGCCGCTGCCGACCCGCGTGGTCGAGCAGCAGGACCGCGGCGACGCGGTCAACGCCGGCAAGCGCGTCGTCGGCTACTTCACCGAGTGGGGTGTCTACGACCGCAACTACCACGTCAAGAACATCAAGACGAGCGGGTCGGCGGCCAAGCTGACCAACATCGTCTACGCCTTCGGCAACACCACCGGCGGGCGCTGCACGATGGGCGACTCGTACGCGGCGTACGACAAGGCCTACGACGCCGCCGGGTCGGTCGACGGCGTCGCCGACACCTGGGACGCCGGCGCGCTGCGCGGCAACTTCAACCAGCTGCGCAAGCTGAAGAAGGAGTTCCCGAACATCAAGGTGGTCTGGTCGTTCGGCGGCTGGACCTGGTCCGGCGGCTTCACCGAGGCCGCCAAGAACCCGACCGCGTTCGCGAACTCCTGCTACAGCCTGGTCGAGGACCCGCGCTGGGCCGACGTGTTCGACGGCATCGACATCGACTGGGAGTACCCGAACGCCTGCGGCCTGAGCTGCGACACCTCCGGGCCGAACGCGTTCAACAACGTGATCAGCGCGCTGCGCACCCGGTTCGGCTCGTCGGCGCTGGTCACCGCGGCGATCACCGCCGACGGCACCAACGGCGGCAAGATCGACGCCACCAACTACGCGGCGGCGGCCGGCAAGCTCGACTGGATCATGCCGATGACCTACGACTACTTCGGGGCGTTCGCGGCCCAGGGCCCGACGGCGCCGCACTCGCCGCTCACGTCGTACAACGGCATCCCGACCGCCGGCTTCCACAGCGACGCCGCGATCCAGAAGCTCAAGTCGAAGGGCATCCCCGCGTCGAAGCTGCTGCTCGGCATCGGCTTCTACGGCCGCGGCTGGACCGGCGTCACCCAGGCCGCTCCCGGCGGTCGCGCGACCGGCGCGGCACCCGGCAAGTACGAGGCCGGCATCGAGGACTACAAGCTGATCTCGACCCGCTGCCCGTCCACCGGCACCGTCGGCGGTACGGCGTACGCGTTCTGCAACGGGCAGTGGTGGGGCTACGACACCCCCGCGACGATCCGCAGCAAGATGTCCTACGCGAACCAGCAGGGCCTCGGCGGCGCGTTCTTCTGGGAGCTGTCCGGCGACACCAGCAACGGCACGCTGATCACCGCCGTGAAGACCATCGGCTGATCCGGCAGCCCTTCCCCGCGTCCGGTCCTTCTGCCCCGTCCGGCAGAGGGTCCGGACGCCTCCACGTCCCCCGACTCCCGGCTCCGCGTCTGGCGGCGCAGCCGGGCGTACGCCGTACTGCGGGCGTTCGCAGTACGGCGTACCGGTGTGGGCGGATCCGGCGTACCGGTGTGGCCGGATGCGGCGTACCGGTGTGGCCGGAGAGGGGTTTCGGCCCTGGCCGGTCTCGGCCAGGTCGCATTTGTGCCACGCGCTCCCGCAGGGTTTCCCTTGACTTCACCCTCGCGGTTGAGCGTACTTGTCCCTGCGCCTGTCCCGGCAAACGTTTGAGCGGAGGGGCTCCATGGAGACTGTGCCGGACTCGTCGTTGATCATCGGCGTCGCCACGACCAGTGCCGAACGCGTCCAGCTCGCGCGCCTGCTGAGCGGCGCCGAAGCCCTGCTCCTGGTCTCCAGCGCCGACCAGGCCCGAGCCTTCCTCGACCTCACCACCACCCCGCCGACCAACCCCGTCGTACTCACCCCAGGCGTCCTCCCACCGGACCCCGACGTTGAGACTCCTGCCCAGATCGAGGCAGCCGACAACGTCATCGCCCTACCAGCAGCCCTACGCCTCGACGAAGACCGCCGAGTGGTCCGCTGGAAGGACCGGGAAGTCCCTCTGACGCGCCTCGAACACGACTTCCTCCACTGCCTCGTCCAGAAACCGGGGCAGGTCTGGACCTACCAACACCTCCACCACGCCGTCTGGGGCAACGAACACCTGGGCCACGGGTCGCATATCCACTCAGTCGTCAAACGCCTCCGCCAAAAGCTCGCCCACTTGGGGGCAACGGTGACTATTCACGCGGTGCGGGGTGTTGGCTTCCACCTGCTCCCAGCGGCCTGAGACACCAAAAGCAAAGACGAAGAGCAAGTACAAAGACGAAGAGCAAGTACAAAGACGAAGAGCAAGTACAAAGACGAAGAGCAAGTACAAAGACGAAGAGCAAGTACAAAGACGAAGAGCAAGTAC
>NZ_JBVJNV010000007.1:406143-449347 GCF_055583505.1 Kribbella sp. NPDC104740
ACAAAGACATAGTGGGGCGGCAGGTGGCTGGCGCCGTGCCGACAGCGCGGTGCGCTGGGGCTGGGGGAAGGTGCTCTATAGACCTGGTGCGCTGGACTTCGCCGTGACTTCGGGCGTGCGTTGGGTGTTCTTCGAGGACGCTCGGACGAGGTCTACATGGCCGCCCGCGACCAGGCCGGTGAGGAGGTGTAGACCTTGAAGGGCCCGATGCCGCTCTCTGGGCCGACTGGCAACTTCGCGGCCTGTGCGAGCTCGTGAGCCCGGATATCGAGAACCGGTCCGCCACCTGCGACGACGGTACGGAGATCCTGTGGCTATCGATCTCTGAGTCACTTGGGCCGAATTCACGGCCTCAGCCGAACTCTTCGTGCCGTTGTACTTTTAATGTTGTTCGAAATGCACGTGGTCCCCGACCCAAGCTTCTGGGACGGCGACCAGGTTTGCCAGGCCGTGGTCAGTCGACCGACATCTCCCCGCTGCAGCTGCCGACCTCGCGCGGGGTCGGCCAGACGATCCAGGCGTAGACGCAGATCTTGAAGCGGGTCACCGCGCGGGGGAGGTCTCCCTCGTCGATGCTGTTGCCGCCCCAGGCGGTCAGGAGCCAGTCGCCCTGTTCACCGTTGACGTGGACCTGGGCTTCGGTCTTGGTGTAGCCGGCGCCGCTGTTGATCCGGTAGTGCGCCCGGCCGCCGCTCAGGCAGTTGTCGAGGACGAACGACGAGTTGAGGTAGTTCGTCTGGGTCACGGCGCAGTCGTTCGTGGCGGCCGGGCTCGCCTGGGCCGCTTGGGTCATGCCGGCCGTCACCATCGCGGCCGCGGCCCCGACCATCGCCAGCCGACGTACACCATTACGCATTTTCAGCACGGTGGAACTCTTTCTCTTCGGAATGTGAGGCGGACTCGAAGAGCCCCCGAGAACAATTCCGAAACTAGCAACGAATTCATCGGCCGATGGCCTCGGTGACAAATTCCTGTCACCCTCCGGTAATCGATGAAAACCCACTCGGCCACACCTGGAAGGTTCACATCACCTCGGGATCAGATCACCGGCGGTTCCGGCCGGCGCGAGAAACTTCTGTGGCCGAGCCAACCTCGGAGGGGTCGGCCTGAGTCCTGTCAGGTGTGACCGAGAACTTCGCCGTGCCCGCGACGCCGTACGAGGAGCCTGCCCGGCTGGCGACCGACGCGGACTTCGAGGGTTTCGTGACGGCGTTCTACCCGCAGCTGGTGCGGACCGCTTTCCTGCTGACCCAGGACCGGCAGTTGGCCGAGGATCACGTCCAGACGGCGCTCCTCAGGTGCTGGCGGACGTGGGGAGGGATTCGATCGGCGGACCCCTACCCTTACGTCCGCCGCACGCTGCTCAACGTCTACTTCGCCTGGTGGCGACGCGCGAAGAACAGGCCCGAACACCTCACGGACAGCGTCCTGGAGTCCGTCGTCCACCACGGGAACCCGCTGGTCGACAACGCCGACCTGCTGGAGGCACTCCGTCGGCTCCCGAAGAAGATGCGCGCGATCGTCGTACTGCGGTACTTCGAGGACCTCAGCGAGGTCGACACCGCATCCGCACTCGGCTGCTCGGTCGGCACGGTGAAGAGTCAGTCGAACCGTGCCCTCGCCAAGCTCCGGCTCGACCCCGATCTGGCTCCGGCGGTCCGGCCGTGAACGAACAGGATCTCCGGGATCGGCTCCAAGACATCTCCGCCGGGGTCTCACCGGCCGCGGACCCGATGACCACGCTCCGGCGACGCCGGCGCAACCGGCGTACCTCGACCGCCCTCGTCGTCGGGATGTTCGCCGCGATCGCTGTGGTGAGCGGTCGCGACGGGCTGCTCAACGCCCTCCTGGGCAGCCCGGAGGTGGATCCGGTCGCGGCCACCGCGCCGCTGAGGTCGGACGAACTGCTCCCGGCGGCGTTCGACGGAGGCGAGCTGATCGATCAGGAGGTCAGCGGTCCGGGAGCGGGTCGTGAGCTCACCTTCGCGTACGAGGCCAGACAGCACGACGTGGTGAGGATCGTCGTCCGGTGCAACGCAGCCCGCTCGTACGCGGTGCTGAGGCTCCTCGCCGAGGGCTTCCACAGCCAACGCTCCACGATCGCGTGCTCGCGCACCGGCGACGTCCTCGACCTGCACCCCGCCTGGCTGTGGAACTTCCCGTGGGAGACGCGGACCGACTTCCCCATCACCATCGCCGTCGATCTCGTCTCACCCGGCGACTCGGCCACCTCCCTGCCGGAGGCAGCGATCGGCCTGTACAGGTGGGGCTGGAGAAATTGACCCTCCGCCTGTCCGATTGCTCGCGACCAGGCAAGACCAAGCCACGCATCCAAGGTCACGGAGTGCGCCACCGTACGACGACCTGTCCGTTGCACTGGCCGTCCGCTGTGCCGGTGAACCAACTGGCGTACGCGCCCGCGAGGACGACCTCGCTGCAGCCGCGTGCCGCGCCGACTCGCCAGATCTTCGTGCTGGCCAGGTCCATGACGTACTCCCCGGAGTCGCCGGCCGAGCTGGATCCGCCCCAGGCGAGCAGGGTGGGTGAGAGGACCGGAATCGCCAGGTAGGTGTGCAGCTTGATCCGGGTCGCCTGGTTGGTGCCGTGTTCCATCAGGTAGAGCGAGCAGCCGTGGTCCTTGGTGTCCCGGCAGCCTTCGTCGGGGTCGTCGCCCGGTGGTGCCTGGCGGTCGGTGTCGCTGATCATCCAGGCCAGGTGCGTGGGGCTCGCGGCGAGCCGCAGGATCTGTTGGTCCTTGACCAGCGGGGCGTCGACCACGACGCGGTCCGTGCCGTCGGGAGTGCGCGCGTGGATCTCGAGCTTGCGCTGCGGGGTCTCGGGCGACACGTCGTCCAGGTGGCTGTAGTAGAGGGTCGAGCCGACCACCGCGGGTGTGCTCGCGTTCCGCGCGACCGTGCGGACCGGTCCTTTCGCCTGGGCGTCGCGGGCCATGATGGCGCCGGTGTAGCCGAGGTGGGCCTTGGGATCCGGTACGGCGGCCTCCCAGTAGATGGTGCCGTCAGCGGCCATGATCGGGGTGGTGTCGCCCGGCGGCGGCCGAAGGTTCTGTACGCCGGGGAACAGCACCGCCGAGTCGGCGATCAGCCGGGTGCTCCGAGCGGCCGCGTCGTAGTACCGGATCTGCCAGTCCTGGTGGAAGAGGTCGGTGCTGGTGGTGTCGACCCATGTTGCGTTCGGGCCGTGCGCCTGCCCGTTGATCGGCTGCCGCACCGGTTTCGGCCGCCCGGTGGCGTCGTCGAGAAGTCGCTGCCGACCGTCGGGCGACCACAAGCTCATCTTCGCCGGCTGGAGGATCGGCTCGCCGTCCTTGCTGACCTGCTCGGACTGGGAGATCAGCAGGCCACCGGTGTCGGTGAGGTCGTGCACCACCGCGCCCTTGGGCAGCTTGCTGTTCCGGGTCGTGTCCAGCACCAGGTCACCGGCCCAGGTCTTCGGATCCACTGGTGTCGCGGTCGCCCACGGATCGATGGTGTGAGTGACCACGAAGCTGTGCCCTGGCGCGGGTTTCTCCTCGACCGGCGCCGGATCTGTCGCTGCCGGCGAGCAGCCGGCCAGCACCGAGGCAGCCAGCGCCGTACCGAGAATCCTCCGCATGACCACTCCGTTTCGGTGGGGACACTGCTCGTTCGACCGCTCCGGTCCTTGTTTTGTTCGCTTTTCTTCCCTGAGAACGAGACCGGCCCCCGCCCAGAGTCTCTGGGCGGGGGCCGGTACTGCTAGGTCGTTGCTACTTGATGGCCTTCAGCGCGAAGTCCTCGACGACCGGGGTGCCTGCGGTCAGGCGCGTCGTGCGGGTTTGGGGCTTGTAGCCGTCCTTGGCGGCGATCAGGGTGAGGGGGTTGTTGCGGCGGTCCAGCCAGTAGGCGTAGTTGCCGCTGGTGTCCGTGGTGAACGTGTAGGACTGGGCCCACGAGTCGACCTGGACGATGGCACCGGACAGGGGAGCGGTGTTGCCGTTGGTCGCGACGCCGGTGACGGTGCCGGACAGCTTGCTCCACGTGGTGGGCGGGGTGACGTTCATCTTCACGCCGACCGCGTCCACGCTGTACGGCGTGTTCTCGGCGATGGTGACCGACCCGGAGTACGTACCGGGCTGGTCGACGCTCGCGGTGAGCGTCACCTTGACCGTGGTGCTGGCGCCCGGGGCCAGGGTGGCCTCGGTCTTGTCGATGCTCAGCCAGCTGACGTCGGCCGACGACTCGGCGCAGTCCTCGAGACCCGGCAGGGCCTCGCTGTCGACGGTCGCGGTGAAGCCGCCGGACGAGCCGCCGACCTTGTAGAAGCCGCACGCCGCCCCACCGCGGTACCGCGGCTGGTTGGCGTTCGGGAGCGCGCCCCAGGTGCCGGCGGCGGCGTCGAACGCGAAGCCCGCGTTGGTGACCGCACCGGCCTGGACACCGCCGACGACCAGCAGCTTGCCACCGGCGACGGCGAACGAAGCGGCCCAGTGGTCGGCCGGGGAGTCGGCGATCGCGGACCAGGCGTTGGTGGCCGGGTCGTAGACGTAGCCGCTCTTCTGCGCGTTGACGCCGTCGTTACCGCCGGAGCAGTACACCTTGCCGTCGATCGCGCCGCAGGAGGCGAACGCCACCGACTTCGGGTAGTCGGCGATCGGGGCCCAGGTGTTGGCGCCCGCGTCGTAGACGACCGCGGTGCTGGACATCGGGGTGCAACCGGCCGTGGTGCAGCCACCGATCGCGTACAGCTTGCCGTCCAGGACGGCCTGGCCGGCGGCCGCACGCGGCGCCGGGTTGTTCGCGACGGCGGTCCAGGCGTTCGCGGCCGGGTCGTAGGACCAGGTCGCGGCGTCCGGGCCGGCCTCTCCCCAGCCGGAGCTGGCGATGATCTTGCCGCCGACGGCGCCGACGGTGATCGCGTTGCGGGCGCCCGGCAGCGGGGCGATCGCGGTCCAGGCCAGCGAGGCCGGGTCGTACACGTAGCTGTTCGCGCTGGACGCGGAGCCGTTGCCGCCGGCGATCGAGTAGATCTTGCCGTCGACGTTGACCACGCGGTTGTCCATCACGGTCGCCGGGTAGTCGGCGATGTCGGTCCACGGAGCCGCGAGCGGCTTCGGGACGGCCGGGGCGACCGGCATCTTGCCGGCCATCTTGCTGCCGAACGACGTCGGGACGTTCAGCCGCTGCAGCGGGGCACCCTGGCCGGTGAGGACCTGGGCCTTGGTGGTGGTGCTGCCGTTGGCGTTGGCGATCTCGAAGCCGCCGTCGCGCTCACCGAACTTCACGTCGACCGGTGCGCCACCGGTGTTCTTGACCGTGAAGGACTTGGTGACCTTGCCGGTGGGCAGCCGCAGGTTGCCCTCGATCGAGCCGGGGGTGACGGTCAGCTTGCCGGCCGCCAGCGTGTAGTCGGCCGGGGTGACCCAGTCGGCTTCCACGTCGACGTTCTGGGTCGCGGTGACGTAGCCGCCGGCCTTGGCCGAGTAGCTGTGCGAGCCCGAGTCGGCGGAGTACAGCCAGTAGAAGCCGTCGTTGAGGCCGGTGTCCTCCGGCGTGGCGACGGTGGTGGCGGTCTCCGAGGCCTTGTCGTCACGGGTGACGACGGCGCCGTTGACGAAGGAACCGGTGTTGGCGTCCTTCACGTTGCCGACGACGAGGCCGCCGCCGGTCGGCTCACAGGTGATCTGGCTGCCGATCAGCACGCTGTCGACCTGCCACCACCAGTCGTACGAGGCGTCGTAGTAGTGGAAGCGAACCTGTACGGCGGACTGTCCGGCCGCCTGCGGGATCGCGATCTCCTGGACACCACGGACGTCCGCGGTGGCCTGGGTGAGCACGTTCGCCCAGGTGCTGCCGCCGTCGAGGGACAGGTCGACGTCGGCCTTCTCGCCGCCCAGCCAGTTGAAGTCCTGGTTGAAGCGGATCACCGGCGCCGCGACGTCGGTCAGGTCGACGGTCGGGCTGACCAGCGAGGTGTCCTGCGACTGGCCGGAGCCGAACTTGTCGCTGTCGGCGATCGCGAAGCCGCCGCCACCACCGGTCAGGTTGCCGCGGTTGCCCGGGTCGTTGAAGGCCCAGACCTGGCCGTTGCCCTTGCCGTCGACGACGGTCCAGCCGCTCGGCGCCGCGGTGGCGTCGAACGTCTCGTACAGGCCGTCGGAGCCGTTGCGGTAGCCCGGCGCGGTGGCGCAGGCGTCCGAGCGGACCGGGACGGCGATGTTCTTGGTCACGTTGCCGGTGCCGACCGTGACGGCCTGGCTGACGGTCTCGTAACCGGGGTACTGCGACTCGACCTTCAGGTTGTACGACGTACCGGACGGCACCTTGAAGCTGTACCGGCCGTTGGTCGGGGTGGTGTAGTCGAACACGCCACCCGGGCCCTCGACGCTGACCTTGGCGTACAGCGGCCAGCCGTGGCCGCCGCCGTCGGTGACGGTGCCGCCGATGTTGACGGTCGGCGCCGACTCCAGCGCGAAGTCCTTGGTGGTGGTGGCGTTGGCGGTGACCGTGGCGGTCGCCGTCTGGCTCTTGTAGCCGAACGAGGTGACGGTCAGCGTGTAGTCACCGGCCGGTACGACGGACGAGTAGCGGCCGTCGGCGCCGGTGGTCAGCGACCGGTCCGGCTGGCCCGCGGCGGTGACCTTCACCGACGCGCCGGCCAGGGCGGCGCCGGCCGAGGTGACCTTGCCGGTCAGCGTGCCGGTGTCACCGATCGGGGCGGCGTTGAGCAGCGCGAGCGCGTCGAGCCGGCCCTCGCCGTACACGTTGTTGTCGTCGGTGGTGCCGCCGCACTGGGTGTCGGCCTTGTCGACCGAGGAGTTGTCCAGCAGCGCGCGGGTGGCGGGGATGTCACCCTTCAGCGCCGGCGCGGCCGACCAGAGCAGCGCGACGGTGCCCGCCATGTGCGGCGAGGCCATCGAGGTGCCGTTGAAGCTGGCGTAGGCGTTGCCCGGGACGCTGGAGCGCACGTTGACGCCCGGCGCCGACAGGTTCGGCTTGATCTCACCGTTCTGACCGACACCACGGCCGGAGAACGACGCGATGTTGTTGTTGATGTCGTAGGCGCCGGCCGAGTAGTTGCTCACGATGCTGCCCGGTGAGCCGCTGCTCTGGCAGGCGGAGCCGCTGTTGCCGTTCGACCAGGCACCGAAGATGCCGGACGCGGCCCAGGCCAGCGTGATGTCCTCCATGAACGGGTCGTTGGAGGGCAGCTGCGAACCCCACGAGTTGTTGATGATGTTCGGCCGCTTGCTCGCGTCCGGGTTCTGCCCGGCGAGGTTGGTCGGCTCGAGCATCCACTCACCGGAGCTGATCAGCGCCGCGTCGGACGGGCAGCACCCGTTCGCCGCGATCCACTTCACGCCCGGGGCGACCCCGATCTGGTTGCCGGCGCCGTCGTCGCCGGCCATGGTGCCCATCGTGTGGGTGCCGTGGCCGTTGCCGTCGGCCGGCTGCGCGGGCGAGGTGCCGGCCGCGTCGAACCAGTTGTAGTTGTGGTCGAACTGCCCGTTGCCCAGGTTGCCCCGGTAGGAGTTGACCAGCGCCGGGTGGTCGAACTGGACCCCGGTGTCGATGTTGGCGATGACGATGCCCTGGCCCTTGTCGCCGTACTGCGACCAGACGTCGTCGGCGTTGATGTTGGCCAGACCCCACTCGATCGAGTTGATCTGCCGCTCGTCCTTGCCCTGGGTGACCTTCGGCACCTCGATCGCGGTCGGGTTGTACAGCCCCTCGACCTCGGTGTGCTGGGCCAGGTTCTGGGCCAGCGCCAGCGAGCCGCCGTTGATCCGGATCGCGTTGGTGCCCCAGAAGGTCTGGTACTGGACGTGCTGCGCGTCGAGCTCGGCCTTGACCTTGGCCTGGCTCTCGGCGGCGGTCTTGCGCAGCGCGGCGGCGACCGCCGTACCGCGGGCGTTCCAGTCCGAGATCCCGCTGGCCTTGGTCAGGTCGGCCTTGGCGGTGAACCGGACCCAGTAGTCGCTGGCCTCCTTGGCGTCCTTGCCCTGGAGCTTGCTGAGCAGCTCCGGCTTGATCTTGGACGCCGGGTCGGCGGCGGGTTTGGTCGGCGGTGCGGCCTGGGCGGCGCCCGCGGCGGCCAGCCCGGTCGTGACGACGGCCACGGCCGCCAGGGCGCTCACCAGTGATCTGGCGACACCCCTTCGTCGTTGATGTGACATCTCTGCAGCCCCTCACTTGAACGACCCCGAGTTGACTCCCCCGAGTCATTGGTGCAGAGGTGGCCGACGACGCCGCCCCGGTCGTGGTGAACCGGTTCTGCGACGCCCCGTGCCCCCCAGGTCGCAAGCTGTGACGCTGCGAGCCTGACGTGGACCTTATGTGTCAGATGTGAGGGGGAACAAGCACACTTCGTGAGCAAGACGTCACCAGCGGTTGAGCCGTTCTGGGCAAGTTCAGGCAGATTTTGTCAGTCCGTTGACGATAAGAGGCAGAGGTTGACATCGTGACCGGATGGTCACCGCCCGTGTCCCCGCCCCCGGCGACGACGGAACCATCGATCACCCGGACTTCCCGTTGCTGATCGCCGTCGCCGCTTCCGTCGAAGAGCGCGTCCGGCTCGCCGAGCTGGTCGACGACGTCGCTCCGCTGCTGCTCGTCTCCAGCCTGGACGAGCTGCGCAAACTGCTCACCCCCGCCCAGGACCCGCCCCCGGCCCCCGCCGAGCAGCCCGACCCACCCCGTACGCCGGACGCCCGGCGGACCGACCGCCGCCCCGGCGACCCGCTGACGATCGACTCGCACCGCTCGGTCGCGCAGTGGCGCGGCCGCGAGGTGCCGCTGACGGATCTCGAGCACGACCTGCTGACCCGGTTGATGACCGCGCCGGTGAAGGTGTGGACGTACGAGGAACTGCACCAGGCGGTGTGGCGCAACCGGGATCTGCGCGGTACGGCGGACGTGCACTCGCTGGTGAAGCGGCTGCGCCGCAAGCTCGACGAGCTGGGGACGACGGTGACCATCGACGCGGTGCGGGGGACCGGATTCCGCCTGGCGGATCATCAGCGGCCGGCGATTCGCGGGCTGCGGGCGGGGTGACCGGTTCGGTCTTTCACGAATTACGGCTCGCCGGCGGTTCACTTTCCGCGACCGGTGGCGGAACCTTGCCGGTTCCGGTTGCTTTGCGAGCTTTTCACTGCGGCTGATGCCTACTGTTTTCGAGGAAATTCACCCACTCGAGAACGGAACGCAGATGAACACCATTCGTACGATTGCCCGGCGCGCTGCTCTGACCGCGGCCGCGGCGACTGTCGGCGTCACCGGGATGGCGCAGCTGGCCCAGGCCGCGCCGGCGTCCACGGCCGGCTCCTGCGCTGTGCTGGTCAGGTTCCAGGGATCGGAGGTCCTGGTCGACAACTGCGACGACAGCCAGGGGCAGCAGGCCCGGGTGACGGTTCGCAACAACGCGATCTTCGGCCGGACCGAGATTTCTTTCACGCTTCGCAACGGCGACGGGTTCGTGACCTCGGCGCGCCAGAAGGAGAACAACGGCTTCATCGAATTCCACACACCGGTGGATCTGTCCGAAGTCATTGTCCGGGTCTACAACTTCAGTGACGACAACAATCCGGCGCACGTTTCGGCGCCCGTGCCGTTCTGAGGTCCGGGCTGTCGACGGTGTACGGCGGGCAGTAGCCGGGTAGCGTCCGGGTCGTGCGCTTCTCTGCTCTGACCCAGCTGGAATGTCCGAAGTGCGGCCTCCGCCACGACCCGGATCAGGTGATCGGGCTCTGCTCGTGCGGATCGCCCTTGCTGGCCCGGTACGACCTGGACGAGGTTCGTGCCGGGCTGACCAAGGCCGATGTCGCCGCGCGGCCTGCCGATCTGTGGCGGTACCACGAGCTGTTGCCGGTCCGCGATCCCGCGAACATCGTGTCGCTGGGGGAGGGGATGACGCCGCTGCTGCGGCTCCCGGCGTACGGGCGTGAGCTCGGCGTCGAGGATCTGTGGATGAAGGACGAGGGGCTGATCCCGACCGGGACGTTCAAGGCGCGCGGCGCCGCGGTCGGGGTGTCGCGGGCGCGCGAGGTCGGGGTGCGCAAGATCGCGATGCCGACGAACGGCAACGCGGGTTCGGCCTGGGCGGCGTACGGCGTACGGGCCGGGATGGAAGCGCTGATCGCGATGCCGATCGCCGCCCCCGAGATCTGCCGCCGCGAGGTCAGCGTGGTCGGCGCGGAGCTGCAGCTGATCGACGGCCTGATCAGCGACGCCGGCGTCTGGATCCGCGAGCAGCTCGCGGTGCGCTCGGGCTACCAGGACGTCTCGACGCTGAAGGAGCCCTACCGCATCGAGGGCAAGAAGACGATGGGCCTGGAGATCGCCGAACAGTTCGGCTGGCAGCTCCCGGACGTGATCCTCTACCCGACCGGCGGCGGCGTCGGCCTGATCGGCATCTGGAAAGCCCTGAACGAACTGCTCGAACTCGGCTGGGTCGAAGGCCCGCTGCCGCGCCTGGTCTCTGTCCAGGCCACAGGCTGCGCCCCCATCGTCCAGGCCTGGCAAGAGGGCAAACCCGAGAGCGAGCCGTGGCCCGACGCCAAGACGGTCGCCTTCGGCATCACCGTCCCCAAGGCCCTCGGCGACTTCCTGGTGCTCCAGGCGATCGCCGAGACGGACGGCTGCGCGATCGCCGTCACCGACGAGGAGATCCTCGCGGCCGTACGGCGGTGCGCCGAACTCGAAGGTTCCTTCGTCTGCCCCGAGGGCGCCGCCAACTTCGCGGCGATCGCTCAGCTGCGGGAGTCGGGCTGGATCAAGCCCGGCGAACGCGTTGTCGCGCTGAACACCGGTACTGGGCTGAAGTACCCGGAGACCGTCGAGCTGTAGCTACTGCAGCAACCCGATCGGGACCGCCATCCCCACGAACAGCACCAGCTGGTAGGCGCTGTTGATCGCAGTGAGCCGCCCAGGCTTCTGCTCGAACCCGTTGTGCTGCGCGAGTGTCGACAAGGAGAACCCGAGCCAGGCCACGACGCCTACCGCGAGGGCGATCCAGAACGAGTCGCGGCCGAAGAACCCGGCCGCGATCGAACTGGCGACCGCGAGCGGCAGGGCCGTGGCGACGATCGACACCACCAGTACGACGAACGGCCGCTTGCCGGCGCGCACGGAGTCCTGCTTCGTGACGCCGGTCAGCTTCCGCCAGACCCCGCCGACCAGTCCCCAGTCGCTGTACCAGACCCAGGCGATCGCCAGACCGACCACGATCGCGACCGCGACGCCCGGCCAACTGATGCTCAGCTCCACGAAGACTTCTCCCGATCGCTTGATAAACTAAAGCGTGATGGAAAAAGTAAACCACGGCTCGCGGTCGTACGGACAGTTCTGCGCCCTCGCCCGGTCGCTCGACGTCGTCGGCGACCGCTGGACGCTGCTGATCGTCCGCGAGTTGCTGCCCGGTCCGATGCGCTACACCGAGCTGAAGACGTCGCTCGGTGGGATCGCGACGAACCTCCTGTCCGCGCGGCTGAAATCCATGGAGGCGAACGACCTGATCGAGCGGCGCGTGGGCGACGGGGGCGTCGTCTACGCGCTCACGCCCTGGGGCGCGGGTCTACGAGAGCCGATGGAAGCCCTGGGTCGCTGGGGCACACCCCTGCTGGCAACCGGCCAGGGCGACGACGCTTTCCAGCCCCGCTGGCTCACCCTCGCGCTACCAGCGCTCCTGCGAGGCACGACCGCGTCTCCGCCGGTAGAGCTCGGCATCGAGACGGACGGCTTCCTGATGGTCCTGCGAGTCGACGAGGCCGGCCCGAGCGCGTTCGTTCCCGACCGGGTCCCGGAGTCGGTGCTGACAGCAGCTCCCGACGTGATCGTCGCGCTGGCCGCCGGCTCGATGAGCCTCGAAGAGGCCGTCGCCGCGGGGGACTTCCACGGGGACGAGGACACACTCCGAGTTGCGTTCGCAGGTGCCGGTGCGAACGCAACCCGGCCGGTCAGCGGCGGCTGAAGGCTTTACGCCTGCCCGCGCCGCACAGCGAGCACGTGGGCGGGGTCGCCGTTGGGGTCGAGGCGGACGTAGTTGCTCTGGCCCCAGCGCCAGGTCGCGCCGGTGATCTCGTCGTACACGGTGAAGGTGTCCTCGGCGCGCATCCCGAGCGCCGCCATGTCCAGGTGGACCATCGTCTCCCGCACCGAGTGCGGGTCGGTGTTGACGACGACGATCACCGTGTCCGTGTGCCCGTCCGGCCCGGTCGTGCGCTTCGAGAAGCACATGATCGCGTCGTCCTCGGCGTTGTGCAGGCTCAGGTTCCGCAGCTGCTGCAGCGCCGGATGACGACGCCGTACGGCGTTCAACAGCGTCAGGTACGGCGCCAGCGTCTGCCCCGATGCCTCGGCAGCGGCCCAGTCGCGCGGGCGCAGCTGGAACTTCTCCGTGTCCAGGTACTCCTCGGACCCCGGCCGCAGCGCCACGTGCTCGAACAGCTCGTACCCGGCGTACACGCCCCAAGCCGGCGACGACGTCGCCGCGATCGCGGCCCGGATCTTGAACGCCCCTGGCCCGCCGTACTGCAGGTACGCCGTCAGGATGTCCGGCGTGTTGACGAAGAAGTTGGGCCGCAGGAAATGCCCGGTCTCCTTCGTCAGCTCGGTCAGGTACTCCTCGAGCTCCCACTTCTCGTTGCGCCAGGTGAAGTACGTGTACGACTGGTGGAAACCGACCTTAGCCAGCTCCTGCATCATCGGCCGCCGCGTGAACGCCTCCGACAGGAACACCACGTCCGGATCCGTCTGCCGCACCTCGCCGAGCAGCCACTGCCAGAAGTTGACCGGCTTGGTGTGCGGGTTGTCGACCCGGAAGACCGTCACGCCGTGCTCGATCCACAGCTTCACGACCCGCAGCACCTCGGCGTAGATGCCTTCGGGGTCGTTGTCGAAGTTGATCGGGTAGATGTCCTGGTACTTCTTCGGCGGGTTCTCCGCGTACGCGATCGAGCCGTCGGCGCGCACCGAGAACCACTTCGGGTGCTCCTTGACCCACGGGTGGTCCGGCGACGCCTGCAGCGCGAGGTCGATGGCGACCTCGAGCCCGAGCTCACGGGCCCGCGACACGAAGAAGTCGAAGTCCTCGAACGTCCCGAGCTCCGGGTGGATCGCGTCGTGCCCGCCCTCGGACGACCCGATCGCCCACGGCGATCCCGGGTCGCCGGGCTTCGGGTCGAGCGTGTTGTTCGGCCCCTTCCGGTACGCCGTTCCGATGGGGTGGATCGGCGGCACGTACAGCACGTCGAAGCCCATCGCAGCGACCGCGTCGAGCCGCTCAGCGGCGGTCCGGAAGGTCCCGGACTTCCACTCGCCGGCCTCCTCGTCGTACACCGCGCCCTCGGAGCGCGGGAAGAACTCGTACCAGCTGCCGTAGAGCGCGAGCTGCCGGTCGACCCACACCGGGTACGTCTCCGACGACGTGATCAGCTCACGCACCGGGTACCGCCCCAACGCGGACCGCACCTGCGGCGAGATCCCGGCCGCGAGCCGAGCCTCAGCGGGCAGAGCACCGTTCGCGAGCGCCTGCGCAGCATCACTCAGCGTGCTCCGGTCGAGCCGCACAGCAGGCGGTACGCCGGCCGCCGCGCGATCGAAGAACGCGGCGCCCTCGGCGAACATCAGGTCGACGTCCAGCCCGGCCGGCACCTTGATCTCGGCGTTGTGCCGCCAGGTCCCGTACGGGTCGCTCCAGCCCTCGACGGCGAACGTCCAGGCGCCCTGCTCCTGCAGCGTGACGTCGACGGTCCACCGGTCCGAGCCCTGGCCGACCGGGGTCATCAGCATCCGTCTGGTCTGTCCCGACGGCGACGTCAGAACCACGTTGGCGTTCACCGCGTCATGGCCCTCACGGAAGACCGTGGCCGCGATGGTGAACGTCTCGCCGACCGACGCCTTGGCCGGATACGCTCCGGCGTCGACGGTCGGGGTGACGTCGGTGATCGGGATGCGCCCAGTCATGGTGGTCGATGAACCTTCGCTTTCCGCGTCGCTGGAACCGGACAGAAGAGTGTGTGGGTCTGACGTTATCGGTTCCCGAAGCCGTCGCGCGTCATGCGGCCCGCGTGGTTCGTCCACACTGCGGACTGCTCTGCACGAATTCCGTGCGGGCCCCCGCCTGAAGGCCCTGCAAGATCTTGCTCGCGTTGCAAAATCGATGCATACCGAAGGTGCTCCGGCCTCGTCAGGGCGCTACGGTGTCCCGGTGCGAGCGATACGACGATTCTCCGTCCGCCCTGTCCTGCCCGAGCCGCTGACCGGCCTCGGCACCCTGGTGAACAACCTGCGCTGGGCCTGGCACCCCGAGACGCAGGACGTGTTCGAGGCTGTCGACCCGCAGCTGTGGCGCAGTACCGGCGGTGACCCGGTCCGGCTGCTCAGCGAGGTCCCGGCGGCCCGCCTCGACGAGCTGGCCGCGGACCACGGCTTCCTGCGCCGGCTCGAGCTGGCGGTCAGCGACCTGAACGGCTACGTCACCGACGACCGCTGGTTCCAGGCCGACGCCGGTTCCCCGGTCAGCTCGGTGGCCTACTTCTCCCCGGAGTTCGGCATCACGCACGTGCTGCCGCAGTACTCCGGCGGTCTCGGCATCCTGGCCGGCGACCACCTGAAGGCGGCCAGCGACCTCGGCGTACCGCTGATCGGGGTCGGCCTGCTCTACCGCCACGGGTACTTCGGCCAGTCGCTGAACCGTGAGGGCTGGCAGCAGGAGCGCTACCCGCTGGTCGACCCGGACGGGCTGCCGATCAGCCTGCTCCGCGACGGCGACGCGCCGGCCACCATCGAGGTGGCGCTGCCGGGCGGCCGCAAGCTGTGCGCGCAGATCTGGGTGGCCCAGGTCGGCCGCGTGCCGCTGCTGATGCTCGACTCCGACATGGAGGACAACGAGCCGGCCGAGCGCGAGGTCACCGACCGCCTGTACGGCGGTACGACGGAGCACCGGCTGCTCCAGGAGCTGCTGCTGGGTGTCGGCGGTGTCCGCGCGGTCCGCGCGTTCTGCCGGATCACCGGCCACGCGGCCCCGGAGGCGTTCCACACCAACGAGGGCCACGCCGGTTTCCTCGGCGTCGAGCGGATCCGCGAGCTGGCCACCGACCAGGGGCTGGACTTCGACACCGCGCTCGAGGTCGCCCGCGGCGGCACCGTGTTCACCACCCACACCCCGGTCCCGGCCGGGATCGACCGGTTCCCGGTCGAGCTGATCCAGCAGCACTTCTCGCCGGACGTGTTCGGCGACGGCGTCCCGGTCGAGCGGATCCTGGCGCTCGGCGCCGAGGACTTCGAGAACGGCGACCCGGCCGTGTTCAACATGGCGATCATGGGGCTGCGGCTGGCCCAGCGCGCCAACGGCGTCTCCAAGCTGCACGGCGTGGTCAGCCGGGGCATGTTCGCCGGGCTGTGGCCGAGCTTCGACCCGGCCGACGTCCCGATCACCTCGATCACCAACGGCGTGCACGCGCCGACCTGGGTGGCCCGCGAGATCCACGACCTGACCTTCGCGCGCACCGACACCGCCGAGTCCGACGGCATCTTCGAGGGTCTGGACAAGACCACCGACGCGGCGCTGTGGGAGACCAAGCGGATGCTGCGGCAGCGCTTCATCGACGACACCCGGTCCCGGGTCCGCGCGTCCTGGGTGAACCGGGGCGCCAGCGAGGCCGAGCTGGGCTGGGTCGACTCGATCCTCGACCCGGACGTGCTGACGGTCGGGTTCGCCCGCCGCGTCCCGTCGTACAAGCGGCTGACGCTGATGCTGCGCGACCCGCAGCGGCTGAAGGCGCTGCTGCTGCACCCGACCCGCCCGATCCAGATCGTGATCGCGGGCAAGGCGCACCCGGCCGACGAGGGCGGCAAGAAGCTGATCCAGGAGATGGTCCGGTTCGCCGACGACCCGGAGGTCCGGCACCGCATCGTCTTCGTGCCCGACTACGACATCGCGCTGGCGCAGCCGATGTACCCGGGCTGCGACGTCTGGCTGAACAACCCGCTGCGTCCGTACGAGGCCTGCGGTACGTCGGGGATGAAGGCGGCGCTGAACGGTGCGCTCAACCTGTCCATCCGCGACGGCTGGTGGGACGAGTGGTACGACGACGAGTTCGGCTGGGCGATCCCGTCGGCCGAGGGCATCGAGGACACCGACCGCCGCGACGACCTCGAGGCGCACGCGCTGTACGACCTGATCGAGAAGCAGGTCGCGCCGCGGTTCTACGACGGTGAGGTCCCGGGCCGTTGGATCGAGATGCTGCGGCACACGATCAAGGAGCTCGGCCCGAAGGTGCTGGCCACCCGGATGGTCCGCGACTACGTCGAGCGGCTGTACGTGCCGGCGGCGCAGTCGTCGCGGCAGCTCAACTCGACGTACGACGGCGCCCGGCAGCTGGCGGCGTGGAAGAAGCAGGTCCGGGCGGCCTGGCCGCAGATCCGCGTCGACCACGTCGAGCTGCAGGGCCTCGGCGACACGCCGCAGCTCGGCACGACGGTCGGGATCCGCGCGTTCGTGACGCTCGGCGAGCTGAACCCGAACGACATCGACGTCGAGGCGCTGCACGGCCGGGTCGACTCGGCCGACGAGATCACCGAGCCGGTCCGGGTCTCCCTGCGGCTCGCGGAGACCTACGAGGGCAACCGGCACCGCTTCGAGGGTGAGCTGAAGCTCGACCGCACCGGCCCGTTCGGCTACACCGTGCGGGTCCTGCCCAAGCACCCGATGCTGGCCAGCCCGGCCGAGCTCGGCCTCGCCGCCGGCCCGTCCGATCCCGAGGACCCGGACACCCCGGACCTCCCGGCCGGCTCGGAGTTCTGAGCCTGCCGCACCGCACCACCGAGCCCCCGTCTGGAGCAGCAGACGGGGGCTCGGTGATTTCCTGAATCCTTTTCGTGCCTCGATGCCTCTGATGTGCGTGGGCCGGCAACAGCTGCCGGACCCGGACAGGAGGTTTACTCATGACCGTCGCCGCGATCGTCGCCGGTGCCGCCGTACTGGTCTGTGTCTGCACCGTCACCCTGCTCCGGAAGCGAGGTCGCACCCGTGGCTGAGGCCTGGCCCGCCGAGGACCTCGTGGTCGCCGCGCAGCGCGGCGACGTCGAATCGATCGCGGCCGTGGTCTCGGGGTCGCACCCGCACGTCCGCCGGTTCGCCCGGTCGCTGTGCTCGACTCCCGAGGACGCCGAGGACGCGGCGCAGGAGGCCGTCCTCATCCTGTACCGCAAGATCGGGACGCTGCGGGCGACGGGTGCGCTGGCGTCGTGGATGTTCCGGATCGTCCGTAACGAGTGCTTACGTCTCGTACGCCGGCGCCCGGAACTGCTGCCCGACGCCCGGCTCCAGCCGTCGGCGGAGGACGACGTACTGCGACGGCTGGAGTCCGAGCGGGTTGCGCTCGCCGTCGCGGCGCTCCCGGACGACCAGCGGCAGGTTCTCGTGTTGCGCGACCTGCTCGGCTGGCCCGGGCGCACGGTGGCCGACTCGCTCGGGCTCAGCACGGCGGCGATGAAGTCACGGCTGCATCGGGCGCGGTCCGCACTGGTGGAGGAGCTCCGTGACTGACTTCGCGAGCACGTCGTTGCCCAGGCACCTCATCCGTGGTGCCGTCGGCTTCGGGGCCCTGACCGCCGCGGTCGCGCTGCTTCCGGTGGTCGGTCCCGTGTCGTTGCTACTGGCACCGATCGGCTTGGTCGCCTTCCGCGGATGCCCGACCTGCTGGGCGATCGGGCTGGTGCAGACCGTCTCCCGAGGCCGTCTTCGCCGGGTCTGCGCCGACGGCCGCTGCACGATCAGCCGTTGACGAGCCGCTCCCGCGTCGTCAGATCCACCCGGTACGGCGCCCCGCCGGTCGGCGAGTTGACCTCGATCGTCGAGCCCGGGTGCAGGTCCGGATCGGAGTGGTACCAGTCGGCGAGCTTCGCCGTCGCCGACTCGTCGCCGTTGTCAAAGGCAACGAGGAGCGCGGCGAGCTCGTCGGTCGGGCCGAGGTCCATCTCCAGGTCGTCGGCCATCGCGCCCCAGCCGTCCCAGAGCAGCAGCTCGTCGCCGTGCAGGTGCGCGGCCTGCAGGAAGACGTAGTCGCGGATGAACCAGCCGCCGCGGATGTCGAGGCCGGGGTCGACGCCGTACCGGTCGGGGTCGATCTCCCCGGCCCGGTACGCCTGCCAGACCTCGGCAGCCGAGCGGAACGGGCCGGCGGGGATGTCGTGCACGTCGAAGCCCCAGTGCTCGCCGGGCTCGATCTGCGCCTCGACGCGGACCCAGCGCTCGCCGTTGAAGTACTCGGCGATCACGTGGTCGTAGTTCCAGCCGGGATTGAAGTACGACGCGAAGCCGATCCGCGTGCGGGCCGGGACGCCTTGGTGCCGCAGCGCCGCGACGAGCAGCAGCGCGAAGTCGCGGCAGCAGCCCGCGACCCGGTCCTCCAGCTTGCGCGGCTCGGCCAGCGGACACCCGTTGCGTTTCTGGTCGGTCGCCAGGATCGCCTCGACCCAGCGGTTGTTCACCTCCTCGAGCCGCTCGCCGGTGAACTCGACCTCGCCGCCGCGGTAGTGGATCACCACGCTGCGGATCACCGCGGTCAGGCCGGGAATGTCGGTGGGGAGCGCGTCCAGCAGGGCGGCGTACTGGCCGGGGTCGCTGTACGGCGTCTGGTCGGCGTAGTTCATGCGGTTCCTCTGATCGGTTGGGCGATGTCGACCGCCGGGTCGGTGTCGGTGAGGTGCCGGTAGCCGGCGTGGTAGATCTCGCGGCTCGGCCCGGCGGTCGGGAGGCCGGCGTCGCGGACCCAGTCCTCGACCAGGTCGTAGGCGTGCATCACCCGCGGGTACATGCACTCGGCGCGGCTGAGCACGCAGTACGCCTCGGTGTGGGCCGGCTCGATCCGGATGCCGATCGACCCGGCCGGGTCGACCAGCCCGGTGAACGGCACACAGATCTCGACCGTCGCCTCGCTCTCCGGGGTGACCGCGCCGTGGAAGATCACCCACGAGTCACCCGGCATCGAGGCCCCGGCCGTGGCCAGGTACGCACGGATCTCCAGCGTCGAGGCGACGATGTTCCCGACCAGCGTCTGCTGATCGACATCCACTCGGACCGACGCGATCTTGGTCTCCGGTACGTCGCGCAGCAGCACCGGCCGCGCAGGTAGAGGACGGTGGCCTGCCGCGACTCGGTGGTCGCCTGCTCGGCGGCCCACCAGCGGTCCAGCCGGACCAGCGCCTGCTCGTCGCTACCTGCCAGCACCTCGGCGATGGTGGCCAGCGGCATCTCCACCTGCCGGAGCATGCTGATCCGCCGGGCGCGCTCCAGCTGCTCCTCGTCGTACCGGCGGTAGCCGCTGGCATCGACCTGAGCCGGCGGCAGCAGCCCCGACACGTCGTACAGGCGCAGAGCCTTCTGAGAGAGCCCGGACCGGCGGCCGAACTCGCTGATGGTCAGCATGGGGGTACTCAACACCCTGCCCCAGGGGCAGAGTAAATACCTGGCCAGATGCGCGAGCCCGGTCGATCATGGGGTGATGTCCGTCGAGCCGGTCTGGTCAGGACTCGTCGAGGTCGCTTGCGACGAGTCCGGTTTCTCGGGGACCAATCTGCTCGACCCGGACACCCGGGTGTTCACCCACGCGAGCGTTCGGATCGGGCCGGGGGAGGCCCGTCGGGCGGTGGAGGAGCTGCGGGAGCGGTCGCGGTTCGTCGCGGGGGAGTACAAGTCGGCGCGGCTGTTCAAGCAGCGGCCGGCGCTGACCTGGCTGCTCGGTCCGGAGGGGCCGCTGCTCGGGCGGTCCGCCGTACAGCTGACGGACAAGTACTACCTGCTCTCCGGCCGCCTCACCGCACTCTTCACCAACGGCCTCGACTACCGGACCGGTACCAGCCTGGACCCGCACGACCCGGCGACTGCTCTGGCGCTGCACCGGCGCGGCCCAGTGCACGGCGACATCTGGTGGACGCTGCTCCAGAGCTTCATCGATCTGCTCCGCTCCAAGAACCGCACCATGTACGACGAGCGCACCGACGACTTCCTGGCGGTGGCTGCCGAGTTCACCCCGCTGGAGCCGGGCGTGCCCATCAGTCGCGCGCCGCTGGAGGCCCTGCGGGACCGGCTCTTCGACGACCGCACGCTGCTGCCGCCGCTCGAGGTGCTGATCCCCGCACTCGTCGAGACCACCCAGTACTGGTACGCCGACGGCAACGCGATCTCGATGGTCCACGACGAGCAGAGCGCGCTGACGCCGTACCGGATCGACCAGGTCGACCTGCTGATGGACCACGCGCCGCTCGACTTCCGGCAGACCGACTCACGGACGGACCCGCGGGTGCAGCTCGCCGACCTCCTGGCTGGCTCCGCCCGCCAGATCGCCACGGCGGAACTCAACGGTCAGGGCGATCCCGCGCTGACCGCGTTGCTCAAGCCCTACCTGACTCCGCACCCCATCTGGGCAGACGCAGCGAGCTGGGCGCGGCTACGGCCGCTGTAGGTGCACAGCAGGCAGTGCTGCCCGCAGCGCGTCGGCATGCTGCCGGTAGCCGAAGTTGTTCGGATGGAAGTTGTCAGCCGCCAGCAGCCCACGCCACGGCGGCCGCGCGTACCGGGAGACCTCAGCAACCGGTAGACCGCGCTCCAACGCAGCAGAGCCGATCAGCTGGTTGACGCTGGTCACGTACGGGCTGATAGCTCCGCCGACCCGCCAGAAACGGTCCGGCACGGTCAGGTCCATCACCACCGACGAGGAAGGCAGCCGACCGATCACCTGACGCAGGTGGTCGCGGAAGCGCTTCGGCGGCGTACCGAGGACGTCGTTGGTGCCGATGCCACAGGTGACGAGCGCCGGCTGCAGCCCATCCATCAGCGGTAGCTGGTCGTTCAGCACATGCTTCGTCTGCGCACCGGAGCGCGAGAGGTTCAGCACCCGCCACGGCGTACCGGTGGAGCGCAGCGCGCGCAGCACCTGCCCGACGTACCCGTGCTGCGGAGAGGACGCGCCGAGACCCTGGGCGGTCGAGTCGCCGAGCACCACCCAGAGCGGTCCGTCGGCAGCGAGGGCCTGCTCGTTCTGGCGGTTCCAGTACTCCGCGTAGGTGCGCGCCTGGACGTCGACGTACGCCACACCGTCGCACCAGCGGCGGAACGCCAGCCGCGAGCTGGAGCGCTCGGCCTCGCCCCACCGGGTCACTGCGCGGTGCAGCGCGCCGATGGGCGTGGTTCGTTCGCGGGCCTCACGGCGCAACAAGAACATTGGTCCCCCCTCGCGTGAACAGCAGGTGACCAACGAAGATACGGCGCGAAGGTTAACAACCCATCAGAGTGCGCGAAGCAGGACCACGCAGCGCGGCGCGAGCGGCACCCGCGCCCCCGCCTCGACCTCGGTGACACCCGACCCCGACGTGTCCACGACGACCTCGTACCCCGGCGCCCAGGAGGCATCCGGGACCACGACCTCGCGCGCGTCGGCGGTCGCGTTGAGCACCAGCAGGAACGAGTTGTCGGTCAGAACGTTGCCCTCGGCATCGGTGCCCCGGAGAGCGTCACCGGCCAGGAACATCCCGATCGTGCGCAGGTTCCCGTCGTGCCAGTCGTTCTCGGTCATCTCGCCGCCGTGCGGAGCGATCCAGGACAGGTCCTTGCGGCCGCCAGCGACCACGGGCTGCCCGGAGAAGTAGTGCCACTGGCGCAGCGCCGGGTGCGCGGCCCGCAGCGCGAGCAGCTGCTTGGTCAGCCCGAGGTGCTCCGACCAGGCCGACGGCAGCGTCCAGTCGAACCAGGAGATCTCGCTGTCCTGGCAGTAGGCGTTGTTGTTCCCGTACTGCGTCCGCCCGCACTCGTCCCCGGCAGTGATCATCGGTACGCCGGTCGACAGCACCAGCGTCGTCATCAGATTCGCCATCTGCCGCTTCCGCAGGGCGATCACGCCGGCGTCGTCGGTCTCGCCCTCGACCCCGCAGTTCCAGGACCGGTTGTCGTCGGTGCCGTCGCGGTTGTCCTCGCGGTTGGCCTCGTTGTGCTTGTGGTCGTAGGAGACCAGGTCGCGCAGCGTGAAGCCGTCGTGGGCGGTGACGAAGTTGATCGAGGCGTACGGGTAGCGCCCGTCGTCGCCGTACAGGTCGCTGGAGCCGGACAGCCGGTAGGCCAGGTCCTGTACGCCGTACGACGAGGTGCGCCAGACGTCGCGGACCGAGTCGCGGAACTTCCCGTTCCACTCCGACCACGGCGTCCCGAAGTTGCCGACCTGGTAGCCGAACGGGCCGACGTCCCAGGGCTCGGAGATCAGCTTGACCCGGCCGAGCACCGGGTCGGCGGCCACCTCGGCCAGGAACGGGTGGTCGACGGTGTCGACCTCGTGCCGCTCGTTGCGGATCAGCGTCACGGCCAGGTCGAAGCGGAACCCGTCGACGCCCATCTCCTCGACCCAGTAGCGCAGCGAGTCCATCACCAGCCGGCGGACCTGCGGGTGCGAGGTGTCGACCGAGTTGCCGGTGCCGGTCACGTCGTACGTGACGCCGCCGTGGGTGAGCCGGTAGTAGGCCCGGTTGTCGATCCCGCGGAAGCTCAGCGTCGGGCCGTCGAAACCGCCCTCGGCGGTGTGGTTGTAGACGACGTCCAGGATCACCTCGATGCCGGCGGCGTGGAACGCGGCGACCATCGCCTTGAACTCGGCGACCTGCTCGCCGGCCGAGCCGGCCGACGAGAACGGGCCGTGCGGGGCGAAGTAGTTCAGCGTGTTGTAGCCCCAGTAGTTCGGCAGGCCGCGGGCCGCGATCGCCGGCTCGGTGAGGAACTGGTGGATCGGCAGCAGCTCGACCGAGGTGACGCCGAGCTCGGTCAGATAGTTGATCACGGACGGGTGCGCCAGACCGGCGTACGTGCCGCGCTCGTGCTCCGGTACGTCGGGGTGCAGCTTGGTGAAGCCCTTGGTGTGCAGCTCGTAGATGACCGTCTCGCTCCACGGGACCGGGCGGCTGATCGGCGGCGGCGGAGCGCCGTCCGCGACCACCACGCCGACCGGGACGTGCCCGGCCGAGTCGCCGTCGGAGGAGTCGTAGATCAGCGGGCTGGCGAAGTCGAGGTCGCCGTCGACGGCCCGCGCGTAGGGGTCGAGCAGCAGCTTCGACGGGTGGAAGCGCAGCCCGTGCGACGGGTCGAACGGGCCGTGGACGCGGTAGCCGTACCGCTGACCGTGCCCGATCCCGGGCACGAACCCCGTCCAGTACTCACCCGTGTGGGCCAGGTCGAGGTTGCGCTGGGCACCGTCCGGGCCGAGCAGCGCGAGCTCGACGCGCTCGGCGGCCGGGGCCCAGAGCGTGAACGTGGTGCCGTCGGTGTGCACCTGCGCGCCGAGCCGGACGTCCGGGTCGAGGGCAGGGCCGAGCTCGTTCGGGGCGGCGGTGGCTTCGGTCACCGGCACATTCTGCCCATGACGTGTCAAAGAGGTGTACAACGGGCAAGAGTTGTCTCTAGCGATGTTGGTAGTGTTCATGAAAGGCTGTTGTGAACACCCATGCGCAGTGTTGGTAAGATTTTACCACTCGAGCCTGGAGCCGAGGAGAAAAACCATGCGAATCTCAGCCCTGGTGGCCGGCGTCGTTCTGGCCGCCACCACACTCACCGCCTGCGGGGGCGGCTCCGGCACCGACGCCGGTGACGCCAAGGTCCCCGACGACCCCGCCCAGGTGAAGGGCGATCTCACCTACGCGATCTGGGACGTCAACCAGCAGCCCGCGATGCAGGAGCTGGTCAAGGCGTTCAACGCGAAGTACCCGAACGTGAAGGTGTCGATCTCGCTGGCCACCTTCGACCAGTACTTCACCAAGCTGAAGACCCAGGGCTCCTCGGACAACCTGCCCGACGTGTTCTGGATGAACGGCCCGAACATCCAGCTGTTCGCGTCCAACAAGCAGCTGGCCCCGCTGGACGGCCTGATCGAGGGCAAGCAGGTCGACCCGGCCAACTACCCGAAGGCCCTGGACGACCTCTACTCCTGGGACGGCAAGCAGTACGGCGTCCCGAAGGACTTCGACACGATCGCCTTCTGGTACAACAAGAAGCTGTTCGCCGAGGCCAAGGTCGCCGAGCCGACCGCCGACTGGACCTGGGACGACTACAAGGCCGCCGCGGCGAAGCTGAAGGCCGCGCTCGGCCCGAAGGGCATCTGGGCCAGCGGTGACGAACTGGGCAACCAGGGCAACTACTACCCGGCGATCATGAGCAACGGCGGCTACGTGATCAAGGACGGCAAGTCCGGGTACGGCGACCCGAAGTCGATCGAGGGCCTGCAGTTCTGGTCCGACATGGTGAAGTCCGGCTACACCCCGACCGCGGCGCAGAACGCCGAGACCCCGGGCCGCGAGCGCTTCTTCAGCGGCAAGGCCGCGATGATGTGGAACGGCAACTGGCTGGTCTCGATGGCGCTCAAGTCGCCGGTCAAGAACGACCTGGCCATCCTGCCGTTGCCGAAGGCCCCGAACGGCGAGCGCAAGACGCCGATCCACGGGCTGGCCAACGTGATGAGCGCCAAGTCGAAGAACCCGCAGGCCGCGGCGGCGTTCCTGGCCTTTCTCGGCGGCAAGGACGCCGCGCTGATCCAGGCCAAGGCCGGCGCCGCCAACCCGGCGTTCAACGGCACCCAGACCGACTTCGTGAACTCCGCGCCGTACGCGCTGAAGACGTTCATCGACGCGGCCGCGGAGTACTCCGAGCCGTACCCGGTGAGCAAGGACACCTCGGTCTGGAACAAGCTCGAGACCGACGAGATCGCGCCGGCCTTCGGCGGTGACAAGCCGATGTCCGAGGTCGGGCCCGCGGTCGCGGCGAAGATGGACGAGGCGCTGGGCAAGGAGAAGTGAAGGCGCGGCGGGCCGACGGCGGGTGGCCCTGGCTGTTCGTCCTGCCGACCTTTCTCGGTGTCGGGGTCTTCTACCTGTGGCCGTTGCTGAAGACCCTGTACGACAGCTTCACCGAGACCGGGCCGTTCGGCGGCAGCGAGTGGGTCGGGGCCGCGAACTACAGCACCCTCGTCGCCGACGGAGAGGTCTACCGGGCGATCGTGAACACGGTCGTCTACACCGCGATCGTGCTGCTCGGGATCCCGCTGGCCGTGCTGTTCGCGAGCCTGCTGAACCGTCCCGGGCTGCGCGGCGCGATGGTCTACCGGACCCTGTTCTTCCTGCCGTACGTCGCACTGCCGACCGCGATCTCGCTGGTCTGGCGGATCATCTACAACGGCGAGTACGGCGTCCTGAACCAGGCCCTGAAGCTGGTCGGCATCGACGGTCCGTCCTGGATCACCGAGCAGTGGTTCGCGCTGGTCGCGGTCGCGCTGCTCGGGTTGTGGATGTCGATCGGTTTCAACATGATCGTGCTGTCGGCCGGGCTGAAGGGCATCCCGGGCGAGCTGTACGAGGCGGCGTCGCTGGACGGCGCCTCGCGGTTCCAGCAGTTCCGCTCGGTCACGGTGCCGCTGCTGACGCCGTCGATCTTCTTCCTGTCGGTCGTCACGACGATCGCCGGCTTCCAGCTGTTCGACCAGCTGTTCGCGCTGCTCGGGCCGACCAACCCGGTGATGCCGAAGACCCAGTCGCTGGTCTTCCTGTTCTACGACGCGGCCTTCGTCGGCAACGACCGCGGGTACGCCGCGGCCGTCGCGGTCCTGATCCTGGCCGTGGTCGGGCTGCTGACGCTGTTCCAGTTCCGTCTCCAGCGCCGGTGGGTGAGCTATGACTAAGCGCGACAACACACAACGCCTCGGCAGCAACCGGCTCGCCCACGTCGTCCTGGCGCTGGGCAGCCTGGTGATGATGTTCCCGTTCCTGTGGCAGCTGAAGATGGCGTTTTCCAGCCAGGCCGAGATCCAGTCGGTGCCGCCGGACGTGTTCCCGGCCAAGCTGGAGTGGAGCAACTTCTCCGAGGTGTTCCAGCGGCTGCCGTTCCTGGACCAGTTCTGGGTCTCGGTGGCGGTCACCGCCGGCCGGACGATCGGTCAGCTGGTGCTCTGCTCGATGGCCGGGTACGCGTTCGCCCGGATGTCGTTCCGGTTCAAGGGGCTGATGCTGGCGCTGATCCTGTCCATCCTGATGGTGCCGAGCCAGGTGTACCTGATCCCGCAGTACCAGATCATCCAGTCGCTGGGCTGGCTGGACTCGATTCAGGGGATCATCGCGCCGGGCATCTTCAGTGCCTTCGGCACCTTCCTGATGATGCAGTTCTTCCGGACCATCCCGGCCGAGCTGGAGGAGGCGGCCCGGCTGGACGGCTGCAACCCGTGGCAGACGTTCTGGAAGGTCGTCCTGCCGGTCGCGCGGCCCGGGCTGATCTCGCTGGCGATCATCACCGTGCTCGCATCGTGGGCAGATCTGCTGTGGCCGTTGGTCATTGCGACAAGTCCTGACAAAATGCCGCTGTCGGTCGGCCTGGCCACGCTGGCCGGCTACCAGGGCACCATCTCGCCCGGCGTCCTGATGGCCGCCGCGCTGATGGCGATGGCCCCCGTCCTGATCCTCTTCGTCGTACTGCAGCGTCGCGTCGTCGAAGGTATTGCCTTCTCCGGTCTCAAGTAAGGAAAGCTGATGGTTGATCTCACCGGCCTGACGGTCGGACTGGTGGGCGCGGGCAACATCGCCCACGTCCACGTCGAGGCCTGGAAGGCGCTCGGCGCGCGCGTCCTGGTCCACTCCGTCGACGGCGCCGACGAGCTGGCGGCCCAGTACGGGCTGGAGGTCGCGGGCACGCTCGACGAGCTGCTGGCCGCGGTCGAGTTCGTCGACGTCGTCACCCCGTCGGCGACCCACCACGAGGTCACGCTGGCCGCGATCAAGGCCGGCCGTGACGTCATCTGCGAGAAGCCGCTGACGCTGACCGCCGCGGCGTCGCACGAGCTGTCCACGGCCGCGGCCGCTGCCGGTGTGAAGCTCTACCCGGCGCACGTGGTCCGCTTCTTCCCGGCGTACCAGGCCGCGTACGACGCGGTGCGGGCGGGCCGGATCGGCCAGGTCGCCGTGGCGCGCTTCTCCCGGCAGGCGAGCTCGCCGGCCGGCAAGGGCTGGTACCGCGACGTCGCCCGCTCCGGCGGCGTGATCATGGACCTGATGGTCCACGACCTCGACCAGGCCCGGTGGCTGTGCGGCGAGGTCGAGAGCGTGTACGCCGTACAGAGCCCGCCGTCGGTCGACGGGATCTCCCCGGTCAACGTCGCGGCGCACGTGACGCTGACCCACTCCGGTGGCGCGATCAGCCACCTGCGGGCGACCTGGGGAGCCCCGGGGACGCCGTTCAAGACCACCTTCGCGATCGCCGGCGCGACCGGCCAGTTGCACTTCTCGTCGGCCGACGACACCGGGTACGCCGAGGAGCTGCAGGACGGCGGCTCGGCCGGCGACCTGCTGATCCCCGCGAACACGCTCGGCGAGAGCCCGTACCTGACCCAGCTGCGCGAGTTCGCCGTCGCCCTGCGCGGCGGGGCGGAACCGCGCGTCGACGCCGCCGACGGCGCGGCGGCGGTCTACCTGGCCGAAGCCGCCCGGGCCTCGATGGAGACCGGGCGCACGATCGACATGAAGAGCTTCGACCCGGCGGGAGTGGCCCGATGAGCCTCAAGGTTGCGATCGCTTCGTTCGCGCACACGCACGCGTCGTCGTACTGCTCGCTGCTGGCCGGCCTGCCGGACGTCGAGGTGCTGTCGTCCGACCCGGACGGCGCCTCCGCGCCGGACGCCGGCCTGCGCGGTGCGGCGTTCGCGGCCGACCACGGCATCGCGTACGTCGACTCCTACGACGAACTGTTCGCCTGGGGCCCGGACGCGGTCGTGGTGACCAGCGAGAACGCGCTGCACCGGCCGCTGGTCGAGCGGGCCGCGGCGGCCGGCGCGCACGTGCTCTGCGAGAAGCCGCTGGCCACCGAGGTCGCCGACGGCGAGGCGATGCTGGCCGCCTGTGCGGCGGCCGGGACGATCCTGATGGTCGCCTACCCGGTGCGCTTCGCGCCGTCGTACGGGCGGCTGCGGGCGTCGGTCGAGGCGGGACGGCTCGGCGACGTGTTCGCGGTGCTGGGGACCAACAACGGGAAGATCCCGTACGACCAGCGCCAGTGGTTCACCGACGCGAAGCTGGCCGGTGGGGGAGCGCTGGTCGACCACACCGTCCACTGCGCCGACCTGATCGACGGTCTGACCGGTGGCGTCGAGGCGGCGCGGGTGCACGCGGCCGCCAACCACGTGCTGCACCAGGACAAGGACGTGGCCGTCGAGACCGGCGGTCTGGTCACCATCACCTACGCCAACGGGCTGCTGGCCACCATCGACTGCTCCTGGAGCATGCCGGACAACGGCCCGACCTGGGGTGGCGTGACGCTGCAGGTGACCGGCACCAACGGTTCGGTGGAGATCGCGCCGTTCGAGGAGCACGTCGGTGGCACCGACCTGTCGGGTGAGGTCTACCTGGGCATCGGCGGCAACCTGGACGCCGCGATGGTCGGGGAGTTCCTCTCGGCGGTCCGCGCCTCCGGCCCGGCGGTCGCCGGGCAGCAGCCGGCCGTCGTACCGCAGCCGGACGGAGCGGTCGGCCTGCGCACCCTCCGGATCGTCGACGCGGCCCGCCGCTCGGTAGCGGCAGGCCAGCCCGTCGACCTCTGACCACCTCGGGGCGGAGGTGGACGCGGGGTGGGAGCTGTGCTCCCACCCCGCTCAACGCCCAGCGCTGCCCCTCTGCTTTCCCTTCTCTTCCCCCCGCTCAGGTCCTCTGCGCCGCTGAGGTCAAGTGGGCGATCACGTCACTCAAGTGCTCGGTCATCGCCGCCGCAGCCGCCGTACTGTCCCGCTCGGCGATCGCCGCGATGATCCGCAAGTGAGCCTCCAGCGACGTCTCCGGCCGCCGCGGCAGCAACGTCATCCGGAAGTGATGCCGGATGTTCAGCACCCGCAGCCGCTCGATGATCGTCGTCGCCGTCCGCTGACCGCTCAGCTCCCGGATCAGCCGGTGCAGCGCGTCGTCGAGCTCGGCGTACGTCATCGTGTCCCCGGCCTCGACCGCCTGCCGCATCCGTTCACCCAGCCCGGTCAGCTCGGCGACACCCTCGTCGGTGATCCGCGCGGCGGCCTTGCCCGCGCACAGTGACTCCAGCGCCATCCGCGCCTCGGTCACCTCGATCGCCTCCTCCAGCGACAGCGTCCGCACCCGCGACCCGCGCTGCGGGATCCGCTCGACCAGTCCCTCCGCCGACAAGTCGAGCAGCGCCGCCCGGACACCGCTGCGTACCACGCCGTACTGCTCGGCCAGGTCGGCCTCGACCAGCCGCTGCCCGGGCGCCAGCCGGCCGCTCGCGATGTCCTGCCGGACCGCGTCCCGGACGTGCTCCTGCCCGGCCATGCCGTTCAGGGGGCTCTTCTCCAGCGTGTTCTTCTGCGTTCTCGGAATGACCGTCCTCCTCCGTCCACGGCGCCGTGCGCCGGCTCCAGTCTGGCAGCAGGAGAAAGTGTAGACGAAAATGTTGACATTATTGTCAACAGATTCCTAGGATCCCGGACATCAGCCCTCGCCCCCGGGCCCCCTGGTAGGACCGACGCATCGGAGAACGACCAATGTCCAAGGGAATCCCCGACCTTCTCGCCGCCCCGTCCCGCCGTACCGTGCTGAAGCTCGGATCGCTCGCCGCGCTGGCCGGGCTGACCGGCTGCGGCAGCGACGCCGCCGCCGGCGGCGGCAGGTCGGTGACGATCGTCAACACCAGCTCGAACAGCACGCTGGTCCTGCAGGAGCTGCTGCAGAGCCAGAACTACTTCGGCACCGTCGAGCTGACCGCCAAGACCCAGAACGTTTCCGACGGCTCCAAGCTGATCGCCAGCCTCCTCAACGGCAGCAACGACCTGACCCTGCTGTCCGGCTTCGGCCAGGTGCTGCCGGCGATCGAGAAGGGCGCCAAGCTCAAGGTCGTCTCCGGCTCCGGCCTGCTGCTGGCGCACGCCGTGTACTCCAAGCACGTCGACATCACCAAGGCCGAGGACCTGGTCGGCAAGACGATCGGCACCGGCCCGGTCGGGGCCCTGCTGCACCAGATCATGGTCGCCTACCTGGCCAAGTACGGGATCAACGCCGACCAGGTGAAGTTCGTCAACATCGGCTCCAGCGCGGACGTCTTCAAGGCGATCGTGGCCGGCAAGGTCGACGCCGGGCCGTCGCTGGTCGACGTCTACGACCAGCAGGACAAGTACGGCGTGCACGCGGTCGCCGAGCTGTGGAACGAGCTGCCGGAGTACACCTACCAGGGCGCCTACACCTCGGACGCGGCGATCGGGAAGCGCCGCGACAACCTGGTCCGGGGGCTGGCGGCGTACGCGAAGCTGTTCCGCTACATCTCCTCGCCGGAGTCCAAGGACGCCTACCTGAAGGCCTACCGCAAGGCGGTGCCGAGCGGCGACGACACCGAGGCCGGGTCGCTGTGGACCTTCGCCCAGCACCCGGGCGCGTACGCCGTCGACCTGGCGCTGGACGAGACCCGGCTGAACTACATGCAGGAGCTCAACGTCGCGCAGGGCGTCCAGTCCAAGGTGCTGCCGTTCGACCAGGTGGCCGACATGTCGCTGGCGGCCGACGCGGTGAAGATGCTGTGAGGCTCCGGGTCGCACTGGGCCGCTACGGCCACACCGAAGACCTGCTCGACGGCCGCGTCCTGGTGGACGGCTGCACGCTGGACCCGGTCGAGTTCACGTCGATGATCCCGGCGTACCGGCGGATGGTCCGGTCGGTCGAGTTCGACGTCTGCGAGCTGGCGCCGACGACGTACCTGATCGCTCGCGCGCTCGGAGCACCGTACGTCGCCCTGCCGGTGTTCCTGAGCCGGCGCTTCCACCACGAGGGCTTCGTGGTCCGCGACGGCGCCGGGATCGGCCGCCCGACCGACCTGCACGGCCGGCCGGTCGGCGTCCGTGCGTACTCGGTCACCAGCGCGGTCTGGACCCGCGGCGTGCTGCAGGACGAGTACGGCGTGGACCCGGCGCTGGTGAACTGGGTGGTCGACGACGACGAGCACGTCGAGTCGCTGGTGCTGCCGCCGAACGTCACCCGGCCAGGGCCGAAGCTGGCCGACCTGTTCAACCAGGGCGAGCTCGACGCGGTCTTCACCCGAGGCGCTGGTGTCGGGCAGCCCGCGGTGACGCTCAGCAGGAGCTTCCACGAGCTGCTGCTCGACGGAGAGACGCTGGCGGCCGACTGGTACCGGCGTACGGGCATCTACCCGCTGCACGGCGTGGTGGTAGTCCGGGAGTCGCTGCTGGAGGACAACCCCTGGCTGGCGAGCGCACTGCTGCAGGCCTTCCAGGACGCTCGCTCCAACTACCTGCACCGGCTCGGCAGCCCTTCAGCCAGTACGCCGGAAGACCTGCGCTACCAGCGCCTCGCCGAGATCGTCGGCAACCCGCTGCCGTACGGCCGGGTCGCCAACCAGGCCTCGATCGAGGCACTGATCAGCTACTCGCGCCGCCAGGGCCTGATCCCGGCGGACGTCTCCGCCGACCTGTTCTTCCCCGAACCAGTCACCTCTGGAGATCGCCGTGTCCATTGATTCGCACTGTCACGTGATCGCGGTCGACCGCGACCGCTACCCGCGCAACCCGCTCGGCGGGGTGGAGTCGGGCTGGTCGCAGGAGCGGCCGGTCGGCGCCAAGGAGCTGGTCGCGGCCATGGACGAGGCCGGCATCAGCCGGGCCGTCGTGGTGCAGGCTTCGACGGCGTACGGGCATGACAACAGCTACGTGGCCGACTCGGTCGACCAGTACCCGGACCGGTTCGCCGGGGTGTTCTCGGTGGACATGCTGGCTCCAGATGCACCAGCGCAGCTTGCCCACTGGGTCTCCCGGGGGCTGCAGGGCGCTCGGCTGTTCACCACCGGCAGCACGATGCCCGGCCAGGCCTCCTGGCTGGCGGACCCGCGGTCGTACCCGGCCTGGTCCTGGGCGGAGGCGCACGGGCTACCGCTGTGCGTGCAGATGCGGCCCGAGGGCATCCCGGCGCTCCGGGAGCTGCTGGAGCGCTTCCCGCGCGCCACTGTCGTGCTGGACCACGCGGCGCGGCCTGACCTGAGCAGCGGGCCGCCGTACGACGCTGCGCTGGGGCTGTTCGAGCTGGCGGCGTACGAGGGAGTGGTGCTGAAGCTGTCCGAGCGCACGCTGGTCTCGGCGACGAAGGCACCGGCGGACCCGGAGACGTTCCTCGGCCGGCTGGTCCTGGACTTCGGCGCGGACCGGCTGATGTGGGGCTCGAACTACCCGGCGGCCGAGGACGACCTGCCGACGCTGCACGCGCGCAGTCAGCAGATCCTCGACTTCCTGCCGGCCGACGTCCGCCACCAGATCTTCACCGGTACGGCGGACCGCCTGTACCCGGTCGTCGGATGAGAGCCGTGCTGGCGGACTACCCGCACGTCCAGGCGCTGAAGGACGGCCGGGTCGACGGACCGCCGCTGGAGTTCACCGAGGTCGACCCGGTGCACCGGGCGTTCGCGGCGATGGTCCGCGAGCAGGCGTACGACGTGTGCGAGATGGCGATCGTCACCTACCTGCAGGCGCGGGCGGAGGACAAGCCGCTGCTCCTGCTGCCGGTCGTGCTGCGATCGCGGTTCCAGCACGACCACATCGTCTGCCGGGCGGACGACCCGCTGGAGCCGGCGGGGTTGGCGGGCAAGCGCATCGGCGTACGGACTTATGCGCAGACGACCGGCGTCTGGTTGCGCGGCATCCTGTCCGACGAGTACGGCGTACCGCTGGACCAGGTGCGGTGGGTCAGCATCGAGGACGGCCACCTCGCCGAGTACGCCGATCCGCCGCAGGTCGAGCGGGCGCCGGAGGGCTCGAAGCTGATCGCGATGCTGCTGGCCGGCGAGCTGGACGCCGTGATCATGGGCAACGACCTGCCCGACGACCCGCGGCTGCGGCCGCTGATCCCGGACGCCAAGGCTGCGGCCAGGGCCTGGTACGAGCGGCGTCGCGCCGTACCGATCAACCACATGGTGGTGATCCGCTCCGCGCTGGCCGGGCAGTACGACGCGCTGACCCGGATGTTCGTCGAGGCCAAGCTGCTCGCCGGGCCGCCCGCCGACATCGACCTGACCCCGGTCGGGATCGAGGCCAACACCCCGGCACTCGAGCTGATCACCCGTTACGCCCACGAGCAGGGGCTGATCCCGCGCCCGCTCACCGTTGCCGAGCTGTTCGCCGCGCCGAGAGGAAACGTTTCATGATCGAAGCACCGGAGAAGTTACGGGTCGAGGGGCTGGCCAAGACGTTCCAGTCCGGCCGCAGGGCGAGCGCCCAAACCGTGCTGCGCGGGCTGTCGTTCGGCGTCGCCGAGGGCGAGTTCGTCACGCTGATCGGCGAGAGCGGCTGCGGCAAGACCACCGTGCTGCGGATCGTCCAGGGCCTGCTCGGCCAGGACGAGGGCCAGGTCGTTGTCGACGGCAACGTCGTCTCGGGACCCGGCCGGGACCGCGGGCTGGTCTTCCAGCAGGCCAACCTGCTGCCGTGGAGGACCGCTCGCCGCAACGTGGAGTTCGGTCTGGAGCTGCAGGGGCTGTCCCGGACGCAGCGGGCGGACCGAGCCACTGAGCTGCTCGACCTGGTTGGGCTGAGCGGTTTCGCCGACCACTACCCGCACCAGATGTCCGGTGGCATGCAGCAACGGATCGGGCTCGCTCGTGCGCTGGCCATCGACCCCGCCGTACTGCTGATGGACGAGCCGTTCAGCGCGCTGGACGCGCAGACCCGCGAGGTCCTGCAGAAGGAACTGCTGCGGATCCACGGCGAGACCCGCAAGACGGTGCTCTTCGTCACCCACGACCTGGACGAGGCGCTCTACCTGAGCGACCGGGTGATGATCCTGGCGGCCAACCCGGGCCGGGTGAAGCAGATCATCGACATCCCCTTCGAGCGGCCGCGGGCGGAGCTGACCGAGCTCCGCGGCCTCCCGGAGTTCCAGGAGCTGCGCAGCCAGGTCTGGCAGCTGATCCGTTCGACCGGTGGGAGCACCGATGTCCAGGACTGAAGTCCAGCCCGTTGCGATCGCCCGGGTCACGCAGGAGGAGCCGGTGGTCGACCAGCACGCGCGCAACCGGCGCAGGTACCGGTTGATCCGGTCGGTGTCGATCGTCGTCGTACTGGCCGCTTGGGAGCTGGTCGGGCGGCAGATCGACCCGCTGTTCATGTCGTACCCGAGTGCGGTGCTGCAGGCGGCGTACAAGCTGACTGCGAGCGGTGAGCTGCCGTCGGCGCTCGCCAGCAGCCTGCTGACGCTGGCGCTGGGCTTCGCCATCGCGGCGGTGCTCGGCGTGGTGGCCGGTCTGCTGATCGGCCGGTACAAGACCGTCGAGGTGGCGACCGACTGGCTGGTGAACGCGCTCTACGCGACGCCGCTGGTGGCCGTCGTCCCGCTGGTGATCCTGTGGTTCGGGCTGGGCTTCGGCGCGAAGCTGTTCGTGGTGGTGCTGCTGGCGATCTTCCCGATCCTGATCAACACCGCCAGCGGCGTCCGGAACGTGCCACCCGCGCTGATCGACGTCGGCGCCGGGTTCGCCGCCACCGAGTGGCAGGTGTTCACCAAGGTGATCCTGCCCGCGTCGCTGCCGTACACGATGACCGGGCTGCGGCTCGGCGTCGGCCGGGCGATCATCGGCATGGTGGTGGCCGAGTTCTTCACCGCCATCACCGGGCTCGGCGCGCTGGTGATCAAGTACGGCAACCAGTTCGACACCGCCTCGATGCTGGTCCCGGTCCTCGTGCTGATGCTGCTCGGCGTCGGGCTGACCGCGGGGCTCAAGCAGGCCGAGGCCCGGATCGCGCCGTGGAAGGAGGACGAGCACAACTGACCCCTCCGCGACCTGATACCACTGGTCGTCCGGTACGGTGCCGTGGATGTGACCCGCGGGTAGTACCACGACTGGAGGAGCGAGGCGATGGGCGAGTTCGTCAACCTGACGGTGGCCGACGGGGTCGGCACGATCCGGCTGGACCGGCCGAAGATGAACGCGCTGAACGTCCAGGTCCAGGAGGAGATCCGGGCCGCCGCCGAGGAAGCGGCCGCCGACGACGCGGTCCGCGCGGTGGTGATCTACGGCGGCGAGAAGGTCTTCGCCGCCGGCGCGGACATCAAGGAGATGGCGGACATGTCGTACGCCGACATGGTCCGCCGCTCCGGCCCGCTGCAGTCGTCACTGTCCGCGGTCGCCGCGATCCCGAAGCCGACGGTGGCCGCGATCACCGGGTACGCGCTCGGCGGCGGCTGCGAGCTCGCCCTGTGCGCCGACTACCGGATCGCCGCCGACGACGCCAAGCTCGGCCAGCCGGAGATCCTGCTCGGGATCATCCCCGGCGCCGGCGGCACCCAGCGGCTGTCCCGCCTGGTCGGCCCGTCGAAGGCCAAGGACCTGATCTACACCGGCCGCTTCGTCTCCGCCGAGGAGTCGTTGCGAATCGGGCTGGTGGACAAGGTCGTTCCGGCCGCTGAGGTCTATTCTTCGGCCGTCGCCTGGGCCTCGCAGTTCTCGGCTGCCGCCGCGCTCGCGCTGCGCGCCGCGAAGGAGTCGATCGACGCCGGGCTCGGCGTCGACCTGCACACCGGGCTGGAGATCGAGCGCCGGCAGTTCGCCGGCCTGTTCGCCACCGAGGACCGCGCGATCGGGATGAAGTCCTTCGTCGAGAACGGCCCTGGTAAGGCCGAGTTCAAGGGAATCTGAGATGACCACCTCTGCTGAGAAGCCTGCCGCCACCGCCGAAGAAGTGGAGGCGGCCTGGAACGACAACAAGCTGGCCCAGGTGCTGTACCACGACTGGGAAGCCTCGACGTACGACGAGAAGTGGTCCATCTCGTACGACGAACGCTGCGTCAGCTACGCCCGCGACCGGTTCACCGCGATCGCCGGTGCCGACGGCTGGCCGTACGGCAAGTCGCTCGAGATCGGCGCCGGGACCGGCTTCTTCACGCTCAACCTGAAGCTGGCCGGTGTCCTGGCCGAGGCGCACGTCACCGACCTGTCCCCGGGCATGGTCGAGGCGGCCAAGAAGAACGCGGCCACGCTCGGCTTCGAGGTCGAGGGCAAGGTCGCCGACGCCGAGAAGCTCCCGTACGACGACGACACCTTCGACCTGGTGATCGGGCACGCGGTGATCCACCACATTCCCGACGTCGAGCTGGCGTTCCGCGAGATGCTGCGGGTGCTCAAGCCGGGCGGCCGCTTCGTGATCTGCGGCGAGCCGACCCGGTACGGCGACTTCGTGGCCCGGCGGCTGTCCCGGTTCACCTGGTGGGCGACCACGAACCTGACCAAGCTTCCGGCGCTGTCGGACTGGCGGCGCCCGCAGGCCGAGCTCGACGAGTCCTCGCGCGCGGCCGCGCTGGAGGCCGTCGTGGACCTGCACACGTTCGACCCCGACACGCTGGCCCGGACGGCGACGCGGGCCGGTGCGGCCGAGGTGAAGACGGTGACCGAGGAGCTGACCGCCGCGTGGGTCGGCTGGCCGATCCGGACCTTCGAGGCCGCCGTACCGGAGCAGAAGCTCGGGTTCGGGTGGCGGATGTTCGCGTACAAGTCGTGGCTGCAGCTGTCGAAGGTGGACAAGGTGCTCGCGCAGGTTGTGCCCGACGAGTTGTACTACAACGTGTCCATCACCGGGGTCGCGGAGTAGATACTGGCCTGATGCGGTTGCTGTCGTACTCGAACCTGCGCTGGGTGGTCCGCCACCGGGCGTGGACGCCGTACTACCTGAAGCGCTACTGGCGGTTCGCCTGGTTCAAGCTGCGGCACCCGCAGGTGGTCACCGAGGGATTCGTCTTCCTCGGCAAGAAGCTGGAGATCGTCGCCCGGCCGGGCCACGGCCGGATCGTGCTCGGCAAGTGGGTGCACCTGGGCGACGAGACCCGGCTGCGGGCACACGAGGGCACGCTGCGGATCGGCGACAAGGTGGTGTTCGCCCGCGACGTCACGGTGAACTGCTACCTGGACGTCGAGATCGGCGCCTCCACACTGATCGCGGACTGGACCTACATCTGCGACTTCGACCACAAGACCGACGACCTCGACCTGCCGATCAAGGACCAGGGCCTGGTCAAGTCGCCGGTCCGGATCGGCCCGGACTGCTGGCTGGCCACCAAGGTCACCGTCACCCGCGGCACCGACATCGGCCGCGGCGCGGTGGTCGGCGCCAACAGTGTTGCCCGCGGCAACATTCCGGAGTACGCGGTGGCGGTCGGCGTACCGGCTGTGGTCGTGCGCGACCGGGTCAGCCGGTACGCCGCGGACGCGGAGCGGCGGGCCTATCTGGACGGGCTGGCGCGGGAGAACGAGCAGATGGCGGCGCGGCTGCGGGCTGGTGCGAGTGGTACGGAAGGTACCGGTGGTGCGGAAATCCCGCCCGTGCCCGGCGTGGCGGGTGGTGTGGACGGCACCGGGGTGGGTAACCGTACTGCTACGGCTGGTGAGCCGGTGGACGCCGAGGGGTTCTCAAGTTACTCACCAGTCGGGCAGTATGTCCCGGAAGTCGTCGGAGAGGAGTCCCCGCGTGGTTGACCAGACAGGCGCCGCACGCCTGTCCGCGGACGCGGTGACCCCTGCTGCCGACGTACGGACGGCGCTCGACCAGGCGGCGGCCGACGGCTCGATCACGCAGGCCCGCTACCGCGCGGTCGACCCGGTGCCGATCGTGACCGACGGGCCCGGCGTCGCTACGTTGGACAGTACGGACCAGCGCCCGCTGGGCGTACGGCGGCGGTTGTCGCCCCGCCCGGTCCCGGGCAACCGGCGGAAGCGGCCGCCGGCACAGGTGGCGGACGAGGAACCGACCCCGGCTGAGGAGATGGACGACGTGGGTACTCACGACGACAAGGCGGCCAAGGCCACCGACGCCGAGCAGGTGACACCGGGCGCTGATCCCGGGAGCTCCGACGCCGGCAGCTCCGGAGTGACCGGTACCGGCGCGTCGGCCGGCTCCGGTCCGGCGGACGCCGCGACCGGCCGGGGCACGACGGCGACCAAGACCAAACCGCAGACCGCGGCCGAGATCGTCGCCGCCCAGAAGGCCCGCGAGGCCGAGGCGGCGGCGAAGGCGGCCGCGCCGAAGGCCGACGACACCGCGGCGACGTCGGTGATCACCCGGCATACCGGTGCCTCGGGCAACAAGCCGGGGGAGAACCCGCTGGCTGCTGCGCGGAAGGCGCGCGAGTCCTCCTCGTCGTCGTCCTCGGCTTCGGGCAAGGGCCGCGCGGCGATGTCGACCGTCGGCTCCGGCGTGAAGCGCCTGCGCAACCTGATCGCCTCGCTGGTCTGGCTGCTCGCCGTACTGGCGGCGGCGGTGCTTGCCCTGGGCGCGCTGTTCACCGCGCTCGACCAGGCCAACCAGAGCAACGAGATCGTCCGCTGGGTGCTCGAGCGCGGCCACGACCTGGTCGGCCCGTTCAAGGACCTGTTCCGGCTGGAGACCGCGAAGAACACCCTGCTGGTGAACTGGGGGATCGCCGCGCTGGTCTATCTGATCGTCGGCAAGATCATCGAGCGCTTCGTCCGCCCCTGACCCCACCACAACCTTCAAGTACCGGCCCCCGATCGGCGGCCGGTACTCGAGCGTCGCACCGGCAGCTTCAAGTACCGACCCTCGATCGATGGCCGGTACTCGAAAGCTGCTTGGCCGGTAGTCCTACGGCAGCGGCAGGAACGCCAGCCGCTCGTGCGTCTCCCCACCGATGTGCGTCGTGTCCGACCCGACCCAGAGCCCGGCCGCGGTGAGCAGCAGGTCGTACCCGCCGACCCCACGATCCTTGGTCGGGTTCCACGAGTACGCCAGCCCGTGGTTCGGGTTCAGCGAAGCGATCCCCGGCCGCGACACCGCCCCCGGACCGGCGAAGTCCGATCCACCCGGGTTGTTCATCCAGCGCTGGTGCCCCTGCACGTACACGGCGGCCCGGGTGACCTGCACCGAGAGCAACGTGTCGCCGCCGGTGTAGTTGGCCCACACCGGGTACGTCGTACGGGAGTCGTTGGCGTTCCAGCGGGACGCGGAGTCGCAGAGCCGCGTCTTGTCGTTGGGGAACCCGCCGCCGGTGGTGACGATCACGAAGAACGCGCCGTCGGGGGAGAAGTCGACGTCCCGGGTCCAGGTCGGGTGCGCGCTGTTGCAGGGCTTGTCGAACAGCGGGGAGTACCAGCCGCTGACGGTCGCCTTGGTGCCCAGGTTGATCAGCGCCGCGCGCTGCCGGGCCTGGCCGCCGACCGAGGTGAACGTGCCGACGATCGCCAGCCGGGTGCCGGCCGGGTTCGGCGCGAACCGGAAGACCTTCGTCTGGCCGGCCAGCTCACTCTGCGGCTTCCCGGTGATCGCGAGGTTGATGTAGCCGGTGTCTCCGCCGGTGGCCGGGTTCACCGCGACCAGCTTCTTGGCGAAGGTGCCGCCCATGATCAGCCGGCCCTTGACGATCGCCAGGTCGGTGACCGAGCCGCTCAGCTTCGCGTTGAACGCCGGGTCGACCGCGCCGGTGTACGGGTTGAGCTTCACGACGCCGGTGCGGGCGACGCCGTTGACGGAGTTGAAGTAGCCGCCGACCCACAGCGACTTGCCGTCGGTGGCCAGCGCCCAGACCTCGGAGTTGAAGGTGGCCTTGAACGCCGTCAGGCCGCCGGAGACCGGGTTGAACCCGAACAGCCGGTTGCGCGCGATGGTGGCGCTGTTGTTGTACGGCTTGACGCTGCTGAACTGCCCGCCGGCGAACATGATCCCGCCGAGCTGCAGCATCTTGTAGACCGCGCCGTCCTGCACCCGCGGGGTGAGGTCGGACGGGTTCGGTGACACGACGACGGTGTGCACCACCGGCGAACCGGCGGCCGGGCCGCCCGTGAAGACGGCCGCCAGCGCCGTCGCGCCGGCGGCGACCACGGCAGCGCCCACCAGCAAGAGTTTCTTCATGTGCTCTGGTCCCCCCACGGGATCTCGGCGGGCGCCACCAGGCGACCGCGGGTAGCAGACTGTGACACAAGGAAAGATGCGTCAGGAAGAGCCGTGGTTGTGGAAGACCGGCCGGTGTCCCAGATCGTGACCTTTGGTCACTCCGCGTGGTTGTCCGGTCTCCGCGCGACGACCACCAGGTCCAGGCACTCGTCGAGTCCGTCACGGCGCAGCTCGAAATCCGTGTGACGTGTCCCGGTGACCAGCTCCACCAACCCGGCGTCCCACTGCGGGTAATCGGTCTCGAGTTGCTTCTGAACGCAGTCGCCGTACTGCGACTCCCACGCTGTGAGGCATTCTCCGTGGTGCAGCCCGAGCACGTCGGTGATCTCCAGCTCCGGCTGGACGAGTGCCACCAGCTCGTCCGCCGTCAGCTCCCGTGTGTGGTACCAGTTGCCCGGCGGAAAGGTCAGCCGGTTGGGCGTCGTGAGCACCAGAGTCCCTGCCGGCGCGAGGATGCGGGCGCACTCGGCAACGAACCGCGGCTGCTCCCACAGGTGCTCGATCGTCTGCAGGCTGGTGACGAGCCCGAAGCTCTCGTCGGCGAACCCGGTCTGCACGAGATTGCCCTGGACCAGATTGAGCTGTGGATAAGCCTTCGCGGCGTGCCGAATGCTCGTACCTTCATAGTCGAGACCGAACACCTGCCGCGCGCCGCCGGCCCGCAGCAGCTCAGCGCCGTACCCCTCGCCGCACCCGGCGTCGAGGACCCGGCCGTTCGGCCTCGCCCAGTCCACGATCCAGCGGTAGGCCGCCTCGTGGCGCGCGAACCAGTAGTTCTCGTGCCAGATCCCCGGAGCGGTCCGCTCGCCGGTAAGAGGTAACGTCTCGGTCACCCGGTCAGCGTAACTGTGATGGGACTCGCACACCGCATATGTTTCTCGTGAGTAACATCCGTGGCAGGCTGGGAGAGACCGTTAACCAGAAGGGGTCCCACACGCTATGAAGATCGTCGTCTGCGCGAAGTTCGTGCCGGATGCCACCGCGGACCGCCGCTTCCGCTCCGAGGACAACACGGTGGACCGCGCCGGTGTCGACGGGCTGCTGTCCGAGCTGGACGAGTACGCCGTCGAGACCGCACTCACCGTCAAGGAGAACGGCGACGCCGAGGTGACCGTGCTCACGGTCGGGCCGGAACAGGCCGCCGACGCCGTGAAGAAGGGTCTGCAGATGGGCGCCGACGCCGGCGTCCACGTCCTCGACGACGCGATCCACGGCTCCGACGCCGTGGCGACCTCGCTGATCCTGGCCAAGGCGCTGGGCAAGCTCGAGGCCGACCTGGTCGTGTTCGGGATGGGTTCCACCGACGGTGGCATGGGTGTCGTCCCGGCGATGGTGGCCGAGCGGCTCGGGCTGCCGGCCGTCACGCTCGGTTCCGAGGTGACCGTCGACGGGTCCACGGTGAAGATCCGCCGTGACGGCGACACCGCCAGCGACACCGTCGAGGGCGCGCTGCCGCTGGTGCTGAGCGTCAGCGACCAGGCCAACGAGCCGCGGTACCCGTCGTTCAAGGGCATCATGGCGGCCAAGAAGAAGCCGGTCGAGACCTGGTCGCTGGCCGACCTGGAGCTGTCCGGCGACCAGGTGGGCCAGGCGTCGGCCTGGACCGAGGTCACCGAGGTGACCGCCCGTCCGGCGCGCACCGCCGGCACGATCGTCGCCGACGAGGACGGCAGCGGCGCTGCCCAGCTCGTCGAGTTCCTGTCCACCAACAAGTTCCTCTGAGGAGCGACCCGAATATGTCGAACGTTCTCGTTCTCGTCGACCACACCGGCGGCACGGTCCGCAAGACCACCGCGGAGCTCCTCACCATCGCCCGCCGTCTCGGCGAGCCGGTCGCGGTCTACATCGGCGAGGGGGTCCAGGACGCCCTCCCGGCCCTCGGCCAGTACGGCGCCACCAAGGTGATCGCCCTGACCGACCCGGAGCTCTCGCAGTACCTGGTCGCCCCGAAGGCGGAGGCGCTGCAGCAGGTCGCCGCCAAGGTGGAGCCGGCCGCGATCCTGATCTCGTCCAGCGCCGAGGGCAAGGAAATCGCCGCCCGGCTGGCGGTCAAGCTCGAGTCCGGCCTGATCACCGACGCCGTCGACGTGCAGGAGGGCCCGGTGACCACCCAGTCGGTGTTCGCCGGCAACTACACGGTCCAGGCCAAGGTCACCCACGGCACCCCGATCATCACGGTGAAGCCGAACGCGGCCACCCCCGAGGCGGCCGAGACGTCGCCGGAGGTAGAGGAGTTCGACGTGACGATCTCCGACGCCGCCAAGACGGCCCGGATCACCGACTCCAAGCCACGGGAGGCCACCGGCCGCCCGGAGCTCACCGAGGCCGCGATCATCGTCTCCGGCGGCCGGGGGACCGGCGGTGACTTCGGTCCCGTCGAAGCCTTCGCGGACTCTCTGGGCGCAGCTGTAGGCGCTTCCAGGGCCGCCGTGGACTCCGGGTGGTACCCGCACGCCTACCAGGTGGGCCAGACCGGCAAGACGGTGTCTCCGCAGCTGTACGTGGCGGCAGGCATCTCCGGCGCGATCCAGCACCGGGCCGGCATGCAGACCTCGAAGACCATCGTCGCGATCAACAAGGACGAGGAAGCGCCGATCTTCGAGCTGGTCGACTTCGGGGTGGTCGGAGACCTGCACAAGGTGCTCCCGACCGCGACCGAAGAGGTCACCAAGCGCAAGTCCTGACCTGCGTCGGGGCCCGTCAGCACCCCTCCTGGCGGGCCCCAACCCCCCGATTTGCATCTTCACCGTGAATGTCAGTAATGTTCTTCTTGTTGGAGCGAGTGCGGGACGCGAAAGCGGCCGGTCGCTCCGGACTCCCTGAAGGTTCCTGGTAGCCGAGACGCGCCTCGCGCGGGTTTGGGCCGCTGAGTCACGCAGGGAACTGGATCGAAAAGGGCCGATTTGACCGGGCCTGGTCGAAACAGTAAAGTTTGGCGGGTTGCCCCGGAGCTTCGGATGAAAGTCCGACAGCGCGGTGAGCGTCCGATTCTTGAGAACTCAACAGCGTGCCGAAAGTCAATGCCGAAATTTAGCATTAACCCCCATTCACAGGCCATGGTTCATGGTTTTGTGATTGGATTCCTTTGTAATTTTTCTGGATTCAAGTCAGTTTGATTTGTTTCTGATTGCATTGGATCGTTTTCTGTTTGTCTGTTTTCTGTGGTTCGCCACGGTTAAACATATAGATTTCAACGGAGAGTTTGATCCTGGCTCAGGACGAACGCTGGCGGCGTGCTTAACACATGCAAGTCGAGCGGTAAGGCCCTTCGGGGTA
>NZ_JBVJNV010000008.1:0-248067 GCF_055583505.1 Kribbella sp. NPDC104740
TTCCGAACGGTGGGGTGGTCCGTTGGCCGCCACCAACCCCCACCCCCACCCCCGCCCCCCCCCTTTTCCGACGCGGGACGGCCAACCCCCTAACCCCCCCCCCCCCCCCCCCGCGCTCGCTTGATCGGTGGTGGGTGTCGCGCGCGACCTCAGATCGCGGAGGTCGCGCCGCCGTCCATCGGGACGACCGCGCCGGTCACGTAGCTGGCCAGCGGCGACGCCAGGAACACCGCCACGTTCGCGATCTCGGCCGGCTCGCCCGCTCGCCCGAGCGGGATGCCGGCCACCATCTCGGCCAGCAGCTCCTCCCGCGGCCGCCCCGCCTCACGGACGGCCGCGTCCAGCCGGTCGTCGATCCGGCCGGTCCGGGTCAGGCCCGGGTTGATCACGTTCACCCGGACGCCGCGTCCGGCGTACGCCTTGGCGTAGCCGACCGACGCGAGCATCAGCGCCGCGTTCGCCGCGCCGCCGCCGATGTGCAGCGGGCTCGCCTGCCGGCCGCCCTGGCCGACGACGTTCACGATCGTGCCGCTGCCGCGCTCGGCCATCCCACGGATCACCGCCTCGGTCGCGTGCATGTAGGTGAAGTACTTCGCCTCCATCGCCGAGTGCAGCGACGCGCTGCTCAGCTCGTCGACCGGCACCTGCCGGGCCGCGCCCGCGCAGTTCACCAGAACGTCCGGTACGCCGATCCGCGCGAACAGCGCGTTCGTCGCGTCGGCGTCGGTCAGGTCGACCGCCTCCACGGCGTACTCGAGGCCCTTCGTCTTCAGCTCGGCCTGCGCCTGCGCGAGGTTCGCGGGGTCGCGGGAGATCCCGGTGACCCGCGCGCCCTCCCGGGCCAGCGCCTCCGCGCAGGCCAGTCCGATCCCCTTGCTGGCCCCGGTGACGACGGCCGTCTTTCCCGACAACTGAAGATCCATCGACTTCTCTCCCGCGCTCGACTGGTCCCGATCGTAGTTTCCCGGTCGCCGCTGCTTGGTAAGGGAGGGGTGACGAGGAGAGGATCCGCGATGAGAATCAGCGCAGTGGAGACGGTTCGGCCCGCGATCCAGCCCAACCTGGTGTTCGTGCTGCTGCACACCGACGACGGGCGGACCGGGCTCGGCGAGGCGTTCTTCGGCGGCCGGACGGTCGAGGCGTACCTGCACGAGTCGGCGGCCGAGGTGCTGCTGACGGCGGCCGACCCGACGCCGGAGTCGATGGCGCGGGCGCTCGCGTCGTACACGGGGTTCGCCGGGGCGGGGGTCGAGACGCGCGGGAACGGCGCGGTCGATCTGGCGCTGTGGGACCTGGTCGGGCAGGAGGCCGGGCTGCCGCTGGTGCGCTTGTTCGGCGGGCCGGTCGCCGAGTCGTTGCCGACGTACAACACGTGTGCCGGACCGGGGTACATCAGTACGAGTACGCGGCAACGATCGGACAACTGGGGTGTCCCGGCAACGACTCCCGACCGCTGGGACGATCTCGACGCCTTCCTGAACCGTCCGGCCGCGCTGGCCCGCGACCTGTGGGACGAGGGCATCACGGGGATGAAGGTCTGGCCGTTCGACCGCGCAGCCGAGGCAACCGGTGGGACCGACATCTCGCCGGCCGAGCTGAGCCGCGGGCTGGCGGTGATCGAGGCGATTCGCGCCGAGGTCGGGTTCGACATGCGGCTGATGGTCGAGCTGCACGGGCTGTGGAACCGGCGCGGGGCGACGACGATCCTGCAGGCGCTGACCGAGTACCGGCCGTACTGGGTCGAGGACCCGATGCGGCCCGATACCGTCGATGGTTTGGCCGCCTTGCGGCGCGATGTCGACGTACCGATCGCGACCGGCGAGACGCTGGTCGGGCGGCGTGGATTCCTTCCGCTGCTGGAACGCGGCGCGGTTGACGTCGTCACCGTCGACGTGCAGTGGACCGGCGGGCTGACCGAGGCACGCAAGGTCGCCGCGCTCGCGGACACGTACGGCGTACCGGTGGCTCCGCACGACTGCACCGGGCCGGCGACGCTGGCCGCGTGCGTACACCTGACCCAGTCAGCGCCGAACGGGCTGATCCAGGAGACCGTCCGCGCCTTCCTGCGGACCTGGTACGCCGAACTGGTCGACGGCCTGCCGCCGATCGCCGACGGGCGGATCGCCGCGACCGATGCCCCCGGCCACGGTGTCCGGCTGCGGGACGGGATCGCCGCCGAGCGCCGGGTCTCGAAGCTGCCTTAGGCAACGATTTCGCCACTACTCCGGGCGTTCTGAGCCCAGGGCAACAAATCGAGGGTCGTCGGGCCTTGAACGGCTGCGTACTATGAGTAACGAGATCGACACTCTTTGTTTCGACGCCTGATGCTCTAGCACCGACGCCGGAGGGACCCGTGCCGACCATGTCAACTTCCCATTCACCGCCTTCGCGCGAGCCTGCTGTCGAACAGGTTTCGTGGAGGTCCATCGTCCGTCATGACCTACCGGCCTCGCTGGTGGTCTTCCTGATCGCGATCCCGTTGTCACTCGGGATCGCCGCAGCTTCCGGGGCGCCGCTGATCGCGGGCCTCGTCGCCGCCGTCGTCGGCGGCGTGGTCGCCGGCGCGCTCGGCGGCTCTCCGCTCCAGGTCAGCGGCCCGGCCGCCGGCCTCACCGTTGTCGTCGCCGGACTGGTCAGCCAGTTCGGCTGGGCCGCGACCGCCGCCATCACCTGCGCGGCCGGCCTGCTGCAGATCCTGCTCGGTGTCACCCGCATCGGCCGGCTCGCACTGTCCTTGTCCCCCGCGGTCGTGCACGGCATGCTCGCGGGCATCGGCATCACGATCGCCGTCCAGCAGCTCCACGTCGTTCTCGGTGGACAGGCGCAGAGCTCGCTGATCGCCAACCTGGCCGGGCTTCCCGGCCAACTCGTCGCCCACCACCCGGGCTCCGTGCTGGTCGGGGTGCTGACCGTCGTGATCCTGCTCGCGTGGCCGCGGATCCCGAAGGTGAAAGTCGTTCCGGCGCCGCTGGTCGCGGTGGTTTTCGTGACCGCGCTGGCCGCCTGGTTCATGGTCGACGTCACCCGCGTCGACCTCCCGGACAACCCGCTGCAGGAGCTGATCCTGCCCGCGATACCGGCCGGCAGCGCGCTCGACATCGGGACGGCGGTGCTCACCGTCGCGCTGGTCGCGAGCGTCGAGTCGCTGCTCTCGGCCGTTGCCGTGGACAAACTTCACCGCGGCAAACGGAGCAACCTGGACCGTGAGCTGATCGGCCAGGGCGCCGCGAACGCGGTCTCCGGCGCGCTCGGCGGGATGCCGGTCACCGGCGTCATCGTGCGCAGTACGGCCAACGTCACGGCCGGCGCGAAGACCCGCGCCTCGGCGATCATGCACGGCCTCTGGATCGCGGTCTTCGTGCTCGCGGCCGGTGCGATGCTGGAACTCATCCCGATGGCCGCTCTCGCGGGCGTGCTGCTCGTCACCGGGCTCCGGCTGGTCCAGCTCGCGCACATCCGCACCTTGCGGCGGCACGACGAACTGCTCGTGTACGTCGTGACCGCGGCCGGTGTCGCCGCGCTCGGCCTCGCCGAGGGCGTGCTCGCCGGGCTGGTGCTCGCGCTCGGGCGTGTGCTCTACCGGTTGGCGAAGGCAACAGTCACCGCGACCGAGGAGGGCGGGGTCTGGACGGTGCGGATCCAGGGCACGCTGGTGTTCCTCGGGGTCGCGTCGCTGGTCCGGACGCTGCGCACGATTCCGGTCGGTGCCGCGGTCCGCGTGAAGCTCCAGGTCGACCACCTGGACCACGCGGCGTACGAAGCGATCGAGGACTGGCGCCGCGGTCACCTCGCCCGCGGCGGGACGGTCGAGCTCAACCGGGCCGCCTTCCGGGCCGCCTTGCAGGGTGACGCCAAGCGCTGGTTGCCCTGGCAGCACGGGCAGATCGTGCCCGCGCCCGACCAGCGGGCGTCGATGCTGGACGGCATCCGCGAGTTCGAGGAGTCGGCCGATTTGATCCGGCCGATGATGGCGCGCCTGGCCGCCGACGGGCAGAAACCGACGCAGCTGTTCATCACCTGCGCGGACTCCCGGATCGTGCCGAACCTGATCACCACGTCAGGCCCCGGCGAACAGTTCTGCGTCCGGAACGTGGGCAACCTGGTCCCGCCGTACGGCTCGAACAGCAACTCGGTCGACGCCGCCGTCGAGTACGCCGTCGACGTGCTCGGCGTCAGCTCGATCGTCGTCTGCGGCCACTCCCACTGCGGCGCCGCCGGCGCCGCCCTGGACACGGTCGACGACGACGGCTCCGGCCTCCGCACCTGGCTCCGCCACCTGGAACCATCAGTACGCCGAGCCGTAGCCCTCCCCGACATCATCGACCCAGCCACCGGCCTCAAACTCGCGCCCGCTGACAAGCTCTCGGTAGCGAACGTCGCCGTCCAACTGGAAAACCTCCGCTCCTTCGCCTGCGTCCGCAAGGCAGAGGAGGCAGGCCGCCTGGAGCTGGTCGGCCTCTGGTTCGACATCGGCGCCACCGCAGCCCGCCTGGTCGTCGACCAACCCCCGTACCTGATCCGCGCCGACGAACAACTGGCCACCGCCAGCACCCCAGCCGACGCCGACCTCTGATCCGGCACCGGTGGGTGCGCAACCCGCACCCACCGGTTGCCTTCAGACGTGCACGCGCCGCGACGCGACCAACACTCCTGCGTCGAACGCATCCGCGCGGAGCAACTGCCCTGGCGTCACCTCCAGGATCTCGATGGCGATCGGCACACCGGCCAGGTCCTCCGAGCTGATCGGGCGATCGTCCAGGTACAGGTCGACTCGATCGATACCGTCGACGTCCAGGCCGACCGTCAGCGTCGTGCCGGTCATCGACGTCGTCACGTCGAGTCGCCGCTGCGGCATCCCCGCGAGGATCGCGCCGGCGGCATCGAGCAGGTCCGTGTTGCCCGACAGCAGGTCCGCCCGCGTCATCCGGTGGATCGCATGCGGGCGTACGCCGACGTCCTCCACCGGCGTACCCGACAACTCCCCCACCCGCAGCGTCCGGCGGATCGCCACCCGCAGGTTCGCGCCGTTCGGCAGCGCGACGTACGGCGACGTCGGGTCCGCCGGCGGCGGCTCGTTCAGCAGCGTCGCGAGCAACCCGTGCGTCCACACGTTCGCCCCACCGGCACCCGTGTTGTCGTCCACCCCGAGGATCGTCCCGATCTCGTGGTCGGCGAAGCCGGCCGCGAAGATGTCCGTCGCCGAGTAGCACCGCGCGTCCGTCACGAGCACCACCGGCCCGTAGTACGTCTGCCCGACCTCGTTCGCGCCGTCCTCGGGCGTGATCGGCTTCGCCGCCGAGAACGCGGCGCCGGTTTCGGTCGCCAGGTCGAGTGAGTCGAACCACGGACCGAGGTCGATCCCGGCCGGGTTGTCCTTGTGCCGCCGGCAGATCCGCAGGTTCAGCGGGGAGCTGATGAACTGCACCGGCTCCGGCGTGATCCGCCGCGGTGTCATCGTCTGCAGCGTGAACTCGCTGGCGTAGATGTGCCCACCACCGTTGTCGCGAACATCCACGATCAGCCCGTCCTGCGGCAGCGCCGCGGCCAGCCGGACGAACTCGTCCCGGAACCCGACCGGATCGGTGACGCTGAACGTGAAGATCCGCAGATGCCCGAACGTCCCGTGCGCTGTCGTCACCGCCCGGGCCCGGAACACCCCCGGCATCGTCGTCGGCAGATCCGCGGCCCCCACCGCGACCGGCGCCGCGACAACGCTCGAGCTCGCCCCGCGTTCGAGATCGACCACCTCGCGCACGTACAGGCTCTTCTTCGCGCGGCTCTTCTCGTCCGAGTCCAGGTCGAGCCCGAGCGACGCCGAGGTCTCGCTGATCGCGTCGAGATCGGTCATCGGCGGCAGGTTCGTCGTCACCTTCCACTGCTCGCGCAGCTCTTGCGACGATCCGTCCAGCCCGGTGTAGCTGAGCGTCACCCAGTCCTCGTCCGGCGGCGCCTGGATCACCAACGGTCGCAGCGTCAGCGACTCCAGCCCACGCGCGAGGTTGGCCGCCTCGTTGCTGCCGGCGAAGATCGCGCCGTTCAGCGCGGCGGCGCGCGCGATCGGCGTACCGTTCCAGTGCGTCACCTCGGCCCCGGGCCCGAACTGCGGTGCGGAGTACCCGGTCACCATCCGGGTGATCAGGTAGTGCTCGCCGCCGGCGTCGAAGCACTTCTCGATCATGAACGGCAGGTACGCGACCTTCCCGGCGAACGGCGCCGGCAGCAGGTAGTTGGTGTGCAGGTCGCGGACCGAGTGGAACACACTCGACATCGACCGGTGGAAGATCCACTCGGCCTCCATCGTCGCGTCGCTCTGGCGTTCCATCCGGGCCCGCAGCACCCGCAGCCGCTGCAGCGGGTTGACGGCGTGCATCGCGGCCTTCAGCGGCAGGTGCACGTAGTTCTCGCCGAGCAGCAGCAGCGACTGGTCGACGAGCAGTTTGCGTTGTGCCAGCGTCAGCGAACCAGCTCCGGCGAGGAACTGCGGCAGCGGTACGGCGGCCGCCTGCTGGTCCTGCCGGGTGGCGCGACTTCCCTTGCGGGCAACGGTTTTCTTGGCGGTCGTCTTCTTGGTGACGGTCTTGCGCGGTTCGGTCATTGAATCCCCCAACAGGCGGCCTCCCTCCCCGGACGCCGCGATCTGTCCACCGTCCGCCGGTGGTACCGCTGTGTCAACGGCTGGGTGCACCGCGACTCGGTGGGGTGCCAGGAGTTGACCACCCACCTGTCAGGATGTCCCGGTGATCGAGGTTTGGGACAACATCACGTCCGTGCAGGCCGACCCGCCGCTCGAGGTCGTGATCGGCACCGGCGTCGTGGCGCTGCTGCTGATCGCGTGGCGGCCGATCTGGCGGCACACGCGTCAGGTGGTGACGATCGCGCACGAGGGTGCACACGGGCTGATCGCGCTGCTGGTCGGTCGCAAGCTCGCGGGGATCCGGTTGCACTCGGACACGTCCGGCGTCACCGTCTCGCGCGGGAAGCCCGACGGTGCGGGGATGGCCGCGGTGCTGCTCGTCGGCTATCCCGGTCCCGCGTTGTTCGGCCTCGCGGCCGCGTTCGTGCTCAGCCGCGGGTACGCCGTGGGCCTGCTCTGGGGGTTGCTGCTCGCCTTGCTGATCCTGCTGTTGCAGATCCGGAACCTGTTCGGGCTCTGGTCGGTGCTCGCGTTCGGCGCGGTGGTGTTCGGGGTGTCGTGGTGGGGCTCGGAGCAGGTCCAGTCGGCGTTCGCCTACCTGCTCACCTGGTTCCTGCTGCTCGCGGCGCCGCGAGCCGTACTCGAGCTGCAGCGCTCGCGCCGGCACAGCGCCGGGCGCAACTCCGACGCCGACCAACTCCGCCGCATCACCGGCGTACCGGCGATCCTGTGGGTCGGCGTCTTCGGCCTGATCACGCTGGCCTGCCTGGCGCTGGGCGTGCTCTGGTCGGACGTTCTGCCGACCTGAGCACACCCGCGCCCTGCGCCTAGCTGCTGCAGCGCCGACTCCGACTTGGGCGGTGTCGGGCCGGTGCTTAGCCGCGGCCGCCCGTGATCGGGCGGTCGCGCTGCTGCACGCCCGGTACGCCGTACGGGTAGTCCGCCGCACCCGGGTCGCTCGCCTCGTCCAGCTGCGCGGTCTCCTCCGCGGTCAGGTGCAGGTCCGCGGCGGCCAGGTTGTCGTTCAGCTGCTCGAGCGTGCGGGCGCCGAGGATCACCGACGTGATCGCCGGCCGGTCCACCAGCCACGCCAGCGCGATTTGCGCCATCGACGTCCCGCGCGCCTCCGCGATCGCCCGGACCGCGTCGACGACCGCGCGGACCCGCTCGTTCCGGCTCCGCTTGGCCCACGCCTCGACGCCGCGTTCCGGGTTCTCCCCCAGCCGCGTCGAACCGGTCGGCGCCTCGTCGAACGAGTACTTGCCGGTCAGCCAGCCGCCGCCCAGCGGCGACCACGGCAGCAGACCGAGCCCGTTCTCCTGCGCGGCCGGGACGATCTCCCACTCGATCTCGCGGACCAGCAGGTTGTACTGCGGCTGCAGCGTGACCAGCGGCGACCAGCCCTGCCGGTCGATCAGGTCGCACGCCTTCTGCAGCTGCCAGCCGGTGAAGTTCGACAGGCCGCCGTACCCGATCTTGCCGGCCCGGACGGCGTCCTCGAGGAAGCTGAGCGTCTCCTGCAGCGGGGTGATCGGGTCCCACGCGTGCAGCTGGTAGAGGTCGACGTGGTCGACGCCGAGCCGCTGCAACGACGCGTCGAGCGCGCGCCGCAGATGCCGGCGCGAGGTGCCGACGTCGTTCTGCCCGTCGCCGGTCGGGAAGCGGCCCTTGGTGGCCAGGACGACGTTGTCGCGGGCGGAGCTCTTGGCCAGCCAGCTCCCGACGATCTGCTCCGACACTCCCGCGGAGTACACGTCGGCGGTGTCGATCAGCGTGCCGCCGGCCTCGACGTAGGTGTCGAGCTGCTGGTGCGCGCCGGCCTCGTCGGTCTCGTGCCCGAACGTCATGGTGCCGAGCGCGTACGTCGAGACGACGGTGCCGCTCGCACCCAGGGTGCGGTATTCCACAGCTGCTCCTTCTGGTCTGGTACCGCTCACAGTAGATCGTTTCGGTCCGGCCGTGCGCAGCGGTGTCCACAGGCCGGAGTACGGTGGCGGAAGTCCGCGCGGCGAAGGGAAAAGATGAACATCAGCGCACTTCTGGTCGACGCGTTCGGCCGGATCCAGGAGGTCGTGCACGACACCGTCGAGGGGCTGAGCGACGACGCGTTGAGCACCCGCCCGGCCGACTCGGCGAACTCGATCGCCTGGCTGGTCTGGCACCTGACCCGCATCCAGGACGACCACCTGGCCGACGCCGGCGGGTACGAGCAGGTGCTGACCGCCGACGGCTGGCACGAGCGCCTCGGCCTCCCGTTCGACCCGGCGGATACCGGCTACGGCCACACCCCTGACGACGTCGCTGCCGTCAAGCTGTCGGCCGAGTTGCTGACCGGGTACTACGACGCCGTGCACGCCCGCACGGTCCAGTACCTGGAGACACTGACCGACGACGACCTCGAGCGCGTCGTCGACAAGCGCTGGAACCCGCCGGTCACCCTGGGCGTCCGGTTGAACAGCGTCCTGTCCGACGACCTCCAGCACGCCGGCCAGGCGGCGTACGTGCGTGGTCTACTCGGCTGACTTCCACAGCGTCGGACCGGCGACCAGGTAGAGCGTGCGGCCGACCAGCCGCGCGTCCGTGACCTCGCCGGTCGGTCCGGCGGTGGTCTGAACCGTCCAGTTGTCGTCGCCGACCCGGAGCACCTTCACCTGATTGCCGTCGGCAACGACCTGGACGACGGTGTCACCGTCGAGCACCGGCGGCGGCAGCGGCGTCTTGTCACCGACCGCGAGGTCGGGCACGCCCTTCAGCCTCCGCGCACTGTCCGGCTGAGTCGGGTCGAACTGCCACAGCGCCAGCTTCCCGTCCACCCACCCGGCGACCGTGCACAGCTGCTCCCCGCACGACACCCGTACGCCGTGACTCCGCGCGCCCACCTCCGGCAGCGCGAAGCTCGACCACCCGTCGTTCAGCCGCCGCGACACCCACACCGCGGCCTCCTGCTGGACGACATCCTTCGCGAGGCGCACCTGCGAGCCCGTCTGCACGATGGAGTCCTTGAACGCCGTCGCGTCGCCAGGACCGACCAGCAGCGACGGCTGGCTGCGCAGCACGGTCCCGGTCGAGTCCTGCCGGGTCCACTTCTCCCCCTGCGGCAGCCACACCGCGGCGTCGAGTCCGGAGGTCTTGCTCGCCCAGGCGCCGAGCAGTGCCTGACCGGTCGGGGTCATCACCGCTGAGTAGACCCGTCCCGCATCCGGGCCGCCGAAGGTGGTGAACACCTGTGGCAGCTCCTTCAGCGCGGTGGTGTCGCCGGTCCAGACCGTCCAGCGCACGTTGGAGTGCGCACCGCCCGCAGCACCGCCCAGCGCGAGGACCCGGCGGCCGTCGTACGCGATGGACTTCCAGATCGCGTGGAACGAGTACGGGCTGCTCGGCGACGGAGACAGCCTGACCTCGCGCTGCTTGTCGCCCTCGACCAGCAGCAGTCGCGGGACCACCTTGGCGTTGCGGTCGCGCAGTCCGACCAGCAGCTGGTCGCCGCTGCTTGCCAGCGCTACCGCCTCGGCCGGTAGCTTCACCTGCTCCCAGGGGACCGCTGCTGCCGGCTTGTCCTCGCTGCAGGCGGTCGCTGCAAGCAGCAGGGCAGCGGCCAGCAGGAGGGCTCTGCGCATCAGCGGTTCTGCGGCAGCTTGGTCGTGCGCTTGCGAGCGCCGCGCGGGTTCGACGGCGGCGGTACGACGGGACCGATGTCGCCGTCGGGCGCGACGTCCAGGTCGATGATCACCGGAGCGTGGTCGCTGGGCCCGGTGCCCTTGCGCGCCTTCCGGTCGATCCAGGCGGCCTTCACCCGCTCGGCCACCGGGTCGGAGGCGAGCATCAGGTCGATCCGCATCCCCAGGTCCTGGTGGAACATGCCGGCCCGGTAGTCCCAGTAGCTGAAGACCCGCTCGCTCGGCCAGCGGTCGCGGACCACGTCGTGCAGCCCGGTCGCCAGCAGCGCGGCCAACGCCTCTCGCTCCGGCGCGGTGACATGCGTCGAGCCGACGAACGCCGCCGGGTCGAAGACGTCCGCATCGGCCGGTGCGATGTTCATGTCACCGCAGACGATCTGCTCGGCCGGGCCGGCCGCGACCACGTCCCGCAGCGCCTTCAGCCAGGCCAGCTTGTAGACGTAGTGGTCGGAGTCGGGCTCGCGCCCGTTCGGCACGTACAGGGAGTGGATGCGGATCCCGCCGCACGTCGCCGCGACCGCGCGGGCCTCCGGGTTCGGGAAGCCCGGCGCACCGGCGACACCGGTCACCACGTCCTCGATGCCGACCTTGGACAGCAGGGCGACACCGTTCCACTGCACCTCGCCGTACAGGGCAGTTTCGTAGCCGCGTCCGGACAGCTCCGCGCCCAGCAGGCTGGTGAACGCGTCATCGGCCAGCTTCGTCTCCTGCAGGCAGACGACATCGGGCTCCCGCTCGTCCAGCCAGTCGAGCAGCCGCGGCATCCGCTGCTTCACCGAATTCACGTTCCAGGTAGCTACTCGCACGGGCCTACCGTAGCCCCGCTCAGTTCCTCTCGGCGTCCTCTTCGGCCGGCAGCTCGAACTCAGCGAGACCGAACCAGAACGCCGCCGCCAGCTCGATCTGGTCGAGCAGCTCGATCGACTCCTCCACGTACTGCACCGGCTCCTCCTCTCGTCCGCGTTTGAGCATACTCGGTATGACTTTGAGTTGGGTATGCTTTTGTCATGGAAGGTCGCCGGGAACGGAAGAAGGCCGCACTGCGGCAGCACATCTCCGACGTGGCGACCGGGCTGTTCGTCGAGCGCGGCTTCGACCAGGTGTCGGTGTCGGAGATCGCGGAGGCGGCCGACGTCGCGCGGCCGACGGTGTTCGCACACTTCCCGCGCAAGGAGGACCTGCTCTTCGACCAGTACCCGGAGACCGAGGCCGAGTTCGTCGGCGCGGTGCTCGACCGCCCCGACGGGATGAGCGCGGTCCGGGCGATCGCTGACCGCGCGCTGTTCCTGGCGTCGCAGGAGTCGCCGCCGTTCCTGGTCCGGCTGCGGCAGGAGCCGTTCTTCCGCATGGTCGCGGAGTCGCGCGCGCTGCAGGCCCGCGCGCGGGAGATGGCCGAGCAGCTCGAGGACGCGGTCGCGATGGCGATGGAGGCGACCGGCGTCCGGCAGCCGCGGCTGGTCGCGGCGCTGACCGCGGCGGCGTACCGGACGGCTCACCTGCAGTCCGTACGGCGAGTGCTCGCCGGGCACGACCCGGTCGACCACGTCTTCCGCGTACAGGCCGCGCTGCGGGTCGTCGAGCAGGCTGTGGACAACGATCCCGCCTTCGTGGGCTGATCCTGGACAATGAACGGGTGGCCAGAATCCCGGGACTCGTGCTGACCGATCACACCTTCACCGTGCCGCTCGACCACGCGCGGCCCGGCGGTCCGACGATCGAGGTGTTCGCGCGCGAGGCGGTCGCGCCGACCAAGGTGGACGACGACGACCTGCCGTGGCTGGTCTTCCTGCAGGGCGGTCCCGGTTCGGCGTCACCGCGGCCGACGAGCGGGAGCGGCTGGCTGGAGCGCGCGACGCGGGAGTTCCGGGTGCTGCTGCTCGACCAGCGCGGCACCGGCCGCAGTACGCCGGTCACCCGGCGGACCGCCGCGTCGATGAGCGGCGCGGAGCTGGCGGCGTACCTGAAGAACTTCCGGGCGGACTCGATCGTGGCGGACGCCGAGTTCATCCGCGGGCAGCTGAGCCCGGGCAAGCCGTGGTCGACGCTCGGGCAGTCGTACGGCGGGTTCATCACGCTGACTTATCTGTCGAAGGCGCCAGAGGGTTTGAAGGCCTGCTACGTGACCGGCGGGCTGGCCGGGCTGGATGCGACGGCTGATGACGTGTACCGGCGGACGTATCCGCGAGCCAAGGCGAAGACGTTGCGGTACTACCGGCTGTTCCCGGAGGACGTGGCGAAGGTGCGGCGGATCGCTGATCACCTGCTGGGTTCAGATGTCCGGCTGCCGAATGGGGATCGCTTGACGGTCGAGCGGTTTCAGACGCTCGGCTTCGGGCTGGGGATGAGCGAGTCGGCGGAGTCGTTGCACTGGCTGATCGACGAGGCGTGGGACGGGGACGAGCTGTCGGACGCGTTCCTGCACGGCGCGCTGGCGCGGACCGATCACACGCTGAACCCGCTGTTCGTGGTGCTGCACGAGTCGCTGTACGGGCAGGACGAGCGCCCGACGAACTGGGCGGCTGCGCGGGTGATGCCGGCTGAGTTCGCTGCCGCCGCGGAGCCGTTCCTCTTCACCGGCGAGATGATCTACCCCTGGATGGTCGAGGACTTGGCCGGCCTGCGCCCGTACGCCGAAGCTGCGCAGCTACTCGCGGCCGCGACTGACTGGACACCGCTGTACGACGTCGAGCGCTTGGCGTCCAACCAGGTGCCGGTCGCGGCGGCGATCTACCACGACGACATGTACGTCGACGCTTCGCTGTCACTGGAGACGGCGTCGCGGGTGGGCAACGTGACGACGTGGATCACCAACGAGTACGAGCACGACGGCGCACGGGCGTCGGGTGGGGCGGTGCTCGACAGGTTGATCAAGCTGGCCAACGATTTGCCGCCGGTCTGACAAACGCATCCACACCGACGGCGAACTCAGAACGCTGCCTCGATCCAGCCCCTGACAGCACCGACCGTACGGCGGGCGTCGAACACCCAGCTCTCCGCCGACCCCACGCACCCGCCCACGCCGGCGCCGGCGGCGACGGCTTGCTGGGCGAGGTCCGCCACCGAGTGCCCAGCGGCGTACGGCAGCGCACCGTAGAACGTGTCGAGAGTTGTGTACTCGCGCCAGACATCGCCCTCCGCAGTACGCACCGGCATCCGGTAGCTGTGATACCGCTTCCCGTCCACCTCCGCGATCGCCTCCGCGTGATGGCACAGGGTCAGCGTCTTCAGCGGCGCGCCGAGCATCAGCACCTTCCCGCCGGCGGCCGTGAGCCGACCGAGCACCCCGTCACGACCCCACGGATCCTCGACCGCGGGACCGGCGTACGCCAGCAGTCCTCCCGCCCGCGCACCGAGCGCCGCGAAGCTCACCTCCGGATGCCCGCTCCGGCGCGCTCCCGGCCAAGTCCGCAGCCGCTCCGGGAACCGCCCGAAATCCCGTCTGGCCGACGACACCTCCGGCGCGAACCCCGGCAGTTCGTCGTACGCGCGCTGCCATCGCCGCGGCCAGAACTTCACGTGGTACGGGCTGTCGTCCCACCCGCAGAACGCGACCAGCGTCCCCTCCGCACCGACCACATCCACCAGCGCCCGCACCACCGTGTCGATCCCGCCGACCACCCATCCGAGCGCCGACAACCGGACGTGCACCATCAGCACATCCCCCGCCACCACCCCCAGCCCGGCGACCCCGCGGGCGATCTCCCCGCGCGTCACCGGCGCGAACTCGGTGTCCTCCAGCAGCTCAGCCCCAGGAAACGCCATCTCCCGAGCATCCACCGCCCGCCACCGCAGTGCATCCGGTTTGCATGATCATGCATAACCCTGCATACTTATTCCTATGTCCAAGGTGATCTCTTCTCTCCCCGTCGGCGAACGCGTCGGCATCGCCTTCTCCGGAGGGCTCGACACGTCGGTCGCGGTCGCCTGGATGCGCGACAAGGGCGCCGTCCCCTGCACGTACACCGCCGACATCGGCCAGTACGACGAGCCCGACATCGCCTCGGTCCCGGGCCGCGCGCACGCGTACGGCGCCGAGATCGCCCGCCTGGTCGACTGCCGGGCGGCGCTGGTCGAGGAGGGGCTGGCCGCGCTGACCTGCGGCGCGTTCCACATCCGCTCCGGCGGCCGGTCGTACTTCAACACCACCCCGCTGGGCCGCGCGGTCACCGGCACGCTGCTGGTCCGGGCGATGCTCGAGGACGACGTCCAGATCTGGGGCGACGGGTCGACGTACAAGGGCAACGACATCGAGCGGTTCTACCGCTACGGCCTGCTCGCGAACCCGAACCTGCGGATCTACAAGCCGTGGCTCGACCCGGCGTTCGTCACCGAGCTCGGCGGCCGCAAGGAGATGAGCGAGTGGCTGCTCGCCCACGACCTGCCGTACCGCGACAGCACCGAGAAGGCCTACTCCACCGACGCCAACATCTGGGGCGCGACCCACGAGGCGAAGACGCTGGAGCACCTGGACACCGGGATCGAGACCGTGCAGCCGATCATGGGCGTCGCGTTCTGGGACCCCGAGGTCGAGATCGCGGCCGAGGACGTCACGATCGGTTTCGAGCAGGGCCGGCCGGTGACGATCAACGGCAAGGAGTTCGGCTCCGCGGTCGACCTGGTGATGGAGGCCAACGCGATCGGCGGCCGGCACGGCCTGGGCATGTCCGACCAGATCGAGAACCGGATCATCGAGGCGAAGTCGCGCGGCATCTACGAGGCGCCGGGCATGGCGCTGCTGCACGCGGCGTACGAGCGGCTGGTGAACGCGATCCACAACGAGGACACCGTCGCGTCGTACCACAACGAGGGCCGGCGGCTCGGCCGGTTGATGTACGAGGGCCGCTGGCTCGACCCGCAGTCGCTGATGCTGCGGGAGTCCCTGCAGCGCTGGGTCGGCGCCGCGATCACCGGCGAGGTGACGCTGCGGCTGCGGCGCGGTGAGGACTACTCGATCCTCGACACCACCGGCCCGGCGTTCAGCTACCACCCGGACAAGCTGTCGATGGAGCGCACCGAGGACTCCGCGTTCGGCCCGCTGGACCGGATCGGCCAGCTGACCATGCGGAACCTGGACATCGCGGACTCGCGCGCCAAGCTCGAGCAGTACGCCGGGCTGGGCATGATCGGTACAGCGCACGCGGAGCTGATCGGCACCACGACGCCGCAGCTGATCGGCGAGATGCCGGAGGGCGGCGCCGACCTGATCGCGTCGCGCGGGCAGGTCGACCCCGACGACGAGCTGCTCGACCGCGCGGCGATGGAGTCCGGCACGGACTGACAGCGCCACCCAACCTGCGCAGCGCCCGCGGCCATCTTTGAGCACGGCTCAGTCGTCGTACGGCGAAATTCGTGGCTGGGCGGTGCTCAAAGATGGCTTCAGCCGATGCCGACCGATTGATGGGTCGGCTCGATCAGGGCGACGACCCGCTCCTCACCGCGCGGGTACGGCTGCCCGGCGTACTGGATCGCCAACTGGTCGACGATCTCCCACGCCTCGTCCCCGGTCAGCCACTCGACCACCCGGCCCCTGACGACGACCGGGTTGAACGGATTGTCCACCGGCGCGATCGACAACGCGAGGCGCGGATCGCGCCGCAGGTTGCGCGCCTTGCGCGCGTCCGGGCCGGTGAAGAACACCACGTGGTCGCCACGGGTACCGACGTACACCGGCACCGAGTGCGGCGACCCGTCGGCCCCCACGGTCGCCAGGTGGGCGATCGACTTCCCGTCGAGAACTTCACGGACAGCTGGGTCAAGCATGGTGTGCTCCTCGAAAGCTCAGCGCGGGTTCTTGGTCCGCCAGGCGAAGTAGTCGGCCACCGCGGACGCGGCGTCGAAGCGTGGGGTGAAGCCGGTTTCCTCGGTCAGCCGGGTGATGTCGAGGTACGGCTTCTCGTCGACCCCGCCGTCGGGGCCGGCCGGAAGCAGCTCGGCGGGAGTGATCGCCCGCAGGGCGGCGACGATCTCGCGGTTGGTCGACGGCCGCCCGGCCGAAACGTTGTACGTCGTGTGCCGCAGCGACGGCGCGGACGCCAGCAGCGCGATCGCGCGTCCCGCGTCGGGCCCGTAGCAGGAGTCACCGCCCTCCTCGGCGGGCACCGGGCGCGGCGTCTCACCGCGCAGCACCGCACTGACGTACGACGGGATCGGGCTGAACGCCGACTCCGGATCCATCAACGGTCCCCAGATGCTGCCGATCCGGAGCAGCACCGGTTCGACGCCGGTGCCCTGCAGCGCGTGCGTAGTGATCGGCTCGACGGCCTTCTTGAACGCGATGATGTGGTGCGGCAGATCCGCCGACGGCAGATCGAGCTCCTCGCGCCACGGGATCTCGCTCCGGCCGAGGTAGACCCCGAGGCTGCTCGCGACCGAGAACCGCCGGACGTTCCAGGCCCGCGCCGCGTCCAAGGCGTTCAGCAGCCCGGTCAGGTCGGTGCGGTAGAAGTCGACCGGGTTCTCGCCGGGGATACTGCCGGCCAGGTGCACGATCCCGGTCACGGCGTACTGGTTGCCCAGGGCAAGAAATGCGTCCCGGTCGGTGACGTCGAGCGCCTCGACCGCGACCCGGCCGGCGAGGAACGACGGGACGTCGGTCTGCCGGTGCGTCGTGACCACGACCTCTTCGCCGAGGTCGAGCAGCGCCCGGGCGGTGTGCGCACCGATCATTCCCAGGCCGCCGGTGACGAGGATCATCGGACCACCTCGTAGTGCAGGTGCGTCACGCCGGGGGCTGCAACGGCTTCGATCAGTCGGAGCTGGATGTGCTCGGGGAGCTCCTGGAAGAAGCTGCGGCCTGCGCCGAGGAGGATCGGGACCTGGTGCAGGACGACCTCGTCGACGAGGCCGGCGGCGAGCGCCGTACTGACGACTCCGCCACCCATCAGGGCGACGTCCTTGCTTCCGGCAAGCTTCTTGGCGACGGCGATCGCGTCCTCGATCCCGGAGGTGACGAGGGTCTGACGGTCGCTCATGCCTGGTCCGATGTCTGGTGCCTCTGATCCAACGAGTGGACGATGGCTGACCACCACGAGCGGCGCCGTCGGGTGCGGCGCTCCCCCGTCGATCCAGCCCGAGTCGTCGTACGTGTTGCGCCCGGCCACGCTGACCCCGAGCCGGCTCGCCAGCCCGTCGAACACCCGCGCGCTCTCCGCGCTCAGCTTGAACCCGTCGAACTCGCGGCTGGGCGTGTCCCCGCTGAAGTACCAGTCGAACAGCATCCCGCCGTCGCCCAGCCCACGCCCCGCGCCGGGACCGCGTCCGGTGATGTACCCGTCGACCGACACCGACAGCGCCGTCAGCACCTTGCTCATCTGTCTCCTCCGGAGATCGCTTGCGGAAAGTCGAAGAACTGCTCCGGGTCGTACGCGCGCTTGACCGCCTGAAGGCGCGCATAGTTCCCGCCGTGGTACGCCATGGCCCAGTCGTCGAGCGCCAGGTCGGGGAAGTTCGGGTAGACGCGGCCCGAGCCATCGCTCGACGCGACCGCCCACGAGGCGTCGACCCACGGATCGCCGACCGCGCCGACATGTTCGAGCAAGAAGCGCGTCCCGCGGTGCGCGAACGCCGTCGCGTCGGGCGCGACGCGGTTGTACGCGCCGCCCATCGCGGTGAACGCGAGCTCGCCGCCGAGCTGCTCGACGAGGGCTTTGATCGTCGCGGTCTGGAGCGACTGCTCGAAGAACTCCGACCGGATCCGCACCGCCGGCCGCTCCAGCGGATCAGCGAACGAGCTCTTCACCTCGGCGTACGGCAGTCCACCGCGCACCTCGACTCCCGCGGGCAGCAGCTCTCGCGTCTCGTTCGCGTCCAGCATCGAGGCCCCGAACAACCGAGCCCCGCCCGCGCCGACGCTGAGATTCACTGTGATCTCGTCCGGCGCGTCCGGCGCCCACTCCTGCCACCAGGCGATCACCTCGGCGAGGTCCACCGGGTAGCGCGCCTCGATCCGCGTCATCACCGGCTCGGCGACCGTCGCGAACCGGAACTCCGTCACCACCCCGAACTGCCCACCACCCGCACCCCGCAACGCCCAGAACAGCTCCGGCTCCGACGACTCCGACGCCTCGACGACCCGCCCGTCCGCCAGCACCACCTGTACGCCGACCAACCGGTCGCAGGTCAGCCCGTACTTGCGCCCGAGCAGCCCGATCCCGCCACCCAGCGTCAGCCCGGCGATCCCGACGCCCGCACCGCACCCGCCCGGCACCGCTCGGCCGACGCGGTGCAGCGCGTCGTACAGCGCACCCAGTCGGACCCCCGCGCCGACCGTCGCGATCCCGTCGGCGACCGAGACCCCGTCCAGCCCCGCGAGGTCGAGCACGATCCCGTCCGTCGACGAGCGCTGGGCGAAGCAGTGCCCGCCGCCGCGCGCGACCACGCGCTCGCCGCGCGCCGCGCCTGCGCGCAGCCCGGCGACGACATCGGCGACGGACTCGCACCGGTGAACCAAGGTCATGCCCCGAAACTAGTTGCGCCGCCCCGCCGGGTCTTGAACAAAACGTGCACGCAGGAAAGGCCGGTACGACGCCGAGTGGTCGTGACCGCACAGGCATCGGTCGACCGTCCCGCCCAGCAGCTCGCCCGGAGTGAGCCCGGTCAGCCGCACGCACTCGCGGCTGAGATGCGCCTGGTCGGCGTACCCGACATCGATCGCCAGGCCGGCGGTGCCGTCGGCTCCGCGCTGACCCGATGCGGTCGCCCCGGCCTGCGCCAACGCGAGGAAGCCCTGGAAGCGCAGCGTCCGCTGCAGCACTTTCGGCGCGACCCCGACCGACTGCAGGCAGCGCCGCCGCAGCTGGCTGGACGAGAGCGCGAGGTGGTCGGCGAGCGCGTCGATGCTGAGCGGCCGCCAGGGCATCAACGCCCGCACGGCTTCGCCGACGAGCGGATCCAGTGCTTCCGTGAGGTGCGCGCCGGTCCGTCGATCTGCCTGGCCGCGGAACTCCCGTTGCAGATGCTGCTGCAGGATCAGCAGTGCGCGTTCCGGCGTACCGGCGAGGGCCATCGTCTCGACCAGCCGGTCGACGAGCCCAGCCCACAGGTCGGCGAGATCGAGCCGCTGGTCGACCAGGTCGTCGAGGCCCGCGGGCAACGGCGGCGCCGTCCCCGGCATGAAGCGGACCCCGACGATCGTCGTCCGCGCCGGGATCACCTCGACCTCCGGGCCGGTCAGCGGGCCGACGAGCTGCGGCCGGCCACCGATCGGGAAGTGGATCTCCACGCCACCGGTGGGCAGATGGCGCTGCACGTACGCCGAGTCGCCGGTCCGCTGGATCCAGACCGTCCGCACCACCCCGGCCAGCGCCGCGACGGGCGCTCGCTCGACGTACGACTCCATCCCCGAACTGAACTAGGCCGGTACGCCGCCGTCAACCCCGGGCGACGTGGACGGTGCCGCCACCCGCCTCACCCCCGCCCGTCCCCGCGACCACGAAGTCCGCCCGCTCCCACGGCTTGTCCCGCTCCAGGAACGGCACCTCAGACTCCATCCACTCCCGCCAGAACTCCGCCGCCGCCTCCGCATCGCCGTTCACCCCGGACGCGACATCCCGCGCGATCCCCCGCCGCTCAGCCTCACTGGAATCCGACTGCACCCACACCAGCACGTCCACCAGCCCGGCCAAATCCCGCCGTCCAACCCCCACGCCCTCGACAACGACCAGCGAAGCATCCGCCGGCACCTCGATCGCCCCCGCGCGCCCGTGCTCCTCCCAAGCCGGCGGCCGGTACGACACCGCCTCACCCCGCCGTACCGGCTCCAGCACCCCCTTCCCCAGCAACTCGCTCCACCCGAACATCGGCGCATTCCACGCCACGTCGTCCCCGTGAACGACCGCCGACCCCGCAACAGCCGCCGCCAAGCGACCAGCGAGCGTCGACTTCCCACTCCCACTCCGCCCGTCGACCGCCACCACCCGCGGCCGCGCGCTCAGCACCTGCTCGACGAACGCACCGATCCCCACCGGCTCCCACTCCTCGAAGCCAGGCTCACCAAAACCGGTCTGCATCGGCATCCACATCCCTGCATGATGTCCTGATGGATCCCGTGGAGACCACCCGCCGCCTGGCCGCCGACCTGTTCCCGACCGCGATCTGGGTCCTCCTCAGCGGCAGCGTCCTCACGTCGGCCCGGACCGCGGGCTCGGATCTCGACATCGTCGTCCTCCTCCCGGACGGAAACCCCGGCGCACCACGCCGCGAGTCCCTCGAGTACGACGGCTGGCCGGTCGAGCTCTTCGTCCACGACAGCGCGAGCCTCCCGCACTACCTCGCCAAGGACCTGCCCGGCCGCCGCCCGGCGCTGCACCGAATGGTTGCCCTGGGCACTCCCGTCGTCGGGGACCCGAGCGAGCACCAGGCCGCTGCCCTCGCCGCTCTCGAAGCGGGCCCGCCGGCACTCGAGCAGCCCGAGCTGGACAGCCTCCGCTACGCGCTCACCGACCTGCTCGACGACCTCGCCCACGCCCCCGCCGACGAGCAGGCCGTGATCGCGACGTACACCTGGCTCCGCACCGCCGAGACGATGCTTGGCGTCCGCAACCACTGGGTCGGCAACGGCAAGTGGCTGCTCCGCGAGCTGCGCGACCTCGACCCGGCGTACGCCGACCGCTGGCTCGCCGCCCGGACCAGCACCGCGGCGATCCGTGCGCTCGCCGGCGAGGTGCTGACGCTTGCCGGTGGCCCCCTTTTCGCGGGCTACCAGGCGGCCGGCGAGCGCGGCTGACCCGGCGTACCCGGTGCTACTCTGAGCCGATCATGGCCAGTGACTCCGCTGTTCCGGACTACGAGCTCGAGGAGACCATCGAGCTCACCACGGCCGAGCAGGTGCGGGCGATCAGCGACCCGCTGCGGACCACGATCCTCGGCCTGCTGCACGAGCGCGCCGCGACCGTCGGCGAGCTGGCCGCGGCGGTGAAGCGCCCGAAGAGCACGGTCGCGCACCACGTGAAGGTGCTCGCCGACGCCGGCATCCTGCGCGTGGTCCGAACCCGCAAGGTGCGCGCGATCGACGAGCGGTACTACGGCCGCGCGGCCCGGATGTTCTTCGTGGGCCTCGGCCGCCGCGTCGACGGTGTCGAGCTGCCGCCGGACTTCAACGACTTCGAGGTCGCGATGCAGGAGTCGGCCGGTGCGTACGACGCCGGCCAGCTGCGCTCGTTCATCCGGCACGCGCGGATCCCCGACGAGCGGGTCGCCGAGTTCTGGGACCGGGTCGAGCAGCTGGTGCACGAGTTCGACACGTTGCCGCGGGCGGGTGACACGACGTACGGGTTCGTCACCGGTGTTTACCCGATCCTCGACTATCCGACGCTCCCGCCGCCGCGTCAGGACTAGTACCGGACGTCGCTCTGGAGCAGCGGCGGGTAGACCGTCGAGGTCTCCCCATCGACCGTCGCTCCGGCGAACTGCAGCATCGCCCGCCCTGCCCCGTGCATCGGCGCGGGGTAGTTCAATTCCGGCGCCGAGACGTCGTCGAGCCTGCTGATCTGCTCCTCGGTCAGCCTGATCTCCAACGCCGCGAGGTTGCTCTCCAGATGCTCCACCCGCCTCGCGCCCACGATTGGCACAACGCTCCCCCGCCGCTGCCGCAACCACGCCAGCGCGACCGCCGCCGACGACGCCCCCAGCTCGTCGGCGACCGCGGCGACGACGTCGATCACGGCGTACTCCGCCTCACTCGGCCCGCCGACGAACGCCGTCCGCGCCGAGTCCGCGACGTCGACCCCGCGCCGGTACTTGCCGGACAGGAACCCGTTCTTCAGTGGGCTCCACGGCACCAGCGTCATCCCCTGGTCGAGCGCGAGCGGCGCGAGCTCACCCTCGACGGTCCGCGCCAGCAGCGAGTACTCGACCTGCAGCGCGATCAGCGGCGTCCAGCCCTTCAGCAGCGCGGTCGTCTGTGCCTGCGCGGTCACCCACGCGGGCGTGTTCGAGAAGCCGACGTACCGGATCTTGCCCGCCCGGACGAGGTCGTCGAGGGTGCGCAAAGTCTCCTCGATCGGTGTGTTCCGGTCCCAATTGTGCAACCAGTACAGGTCGAGGTAGTCGGTCTGCAGCCGGCGCAACGTCTGGTCGAGCTGGGCGACGATCGAGCCGCGGCCGGCACCGCCGCCGTTCGGGTCGCCGGGGAACATGTTGCCGAAGAACTTCGAGGCCAGGACGACGTGCTCACGTCGCCCGGGCTGCGCGGCGAAGAAGTCGCCGAGGATCTTCTCGGAGTGCCCGTTGGTGTAGAAGTTCGCCGTGTCGACGAAGTTCCCACCGCGATCGAGGTAAGTGGCGAGGATCTTCTCGGACTCCTCGACGCTGCAGCCGGCACCGCCCGGGTCCTCGCCGAAGGTCATCGCGCCGAGCGCGAACGGGCTGACGCGCAGGCCGGATCGGCCGAGGGTGAGGTACTGGTCGAGTCCCATCGGAGGTCTCCTTCGTGTTGGTACCTCCATCTCAGCGCCGGCTTGGTCGCGAAGGTAGACCGATCCGCTCGGCGTCTTGCCTATTCCTCTCATCCAGGTTGTTTCTGGTAGAGCTCGCGTGCTTTCCTCGAAGCATGGCCCGAGACCTCACCGATCTGCGCGACCTGATCGCGATCCACGCGCGCCCCGACCTGCGGACCGCGTTCGACGGCCTGACCCTGTCGAAGGTCGAGACCTCGGAGCCCGACTACTCGCTCACCGAACCGCTGCTCGTCGTGATGGCCCAAGGCGGCAAACGCCTGCTGCTCGGCGACCAGACGTTCGACTACCGCGCCGGCGACCTGTTCATCGTCACCACGGACCTCCCGGTCTCCGGCCACTTCGTCAACGCGAGCCCGACGACGCCCGCGCTCGGCCTGGGTCTCGCCTTGCGCGCGGACGCGATCGCGCCACTCCTGCTGCAAGCCCCACCCGTACGCCGTACTACCGCTTCCGCGCCCACCCCGCCTCGCCGTGCTGCCGCAACTGCTCCCGCTCGCCGGACCAGCGCGATCGCGACCGGCCCGGCGAGCCCCGAGATCCTCGACGCCGCCGTCCGCCTGGTGCGTCTCCTCGAAACCCCCGCCGACCTCCCCGTCCTCGCACCTCTCATCGAGCGCGAGCTGCTCTGGCGCCTGCTCACCGGCCCGCACGCCGACGTGATCCGCCAGATCGGCCTCGCCGACAGCAGCCTCGCGCACGTCAACCGCGCCATCCACTGGATCCGCGACAACTACGCCGAACCGCTCCGCGTCCCCGACCTCGCCGGCCTCGCGGGCCTGAGCCCAGCGGCCTTCCACCGCCATTTCCGCAGCATCACCAACCTGAGCCCGCTGCAGTTCCAGAAGCGCATTCGCCTGCAGGAAGCCCGGTCGCTGCTGGCGGCTCGCCCTCGCGACATCGCGGGCGTCGGCCACCTCGTCGGCTACGACAGCCCCTCGCAGTTCAACCGCGAGTACCGCCGCCTCTTCGGCACGCCACCCGGCGCCGACGCCGCCCGACTCCGCTCCTAGCTCGTCGCACTCGTATAGCGCCGCAGCCCGCTCCGCCACACCAGGGTCGCCGCGAGACTGGTGCCTCCAGCAACAACTATCGCCGTCGGGACCACCAGCGTCTGCCCCGTCAACGCCTGCACCGGCGCCGTGGCGATCAGTCCCACCGGTACGACGTACGTGAACACCACCTGCAACCCCGAGCGGTAGACCTGCACCGGGTACCGCCCGAACTGCCACACCGCGTCGTACAGCACATCCAGGCTGAGCCCGAACGCCCAGAACACCACCGACGCGATCAGCACCCGCGTCGCCCACATCGAGACCGCCGCCGCGACCACGACGACCGCCCACGCCGCGACCCCGCTCGCGGTGATCGCGAGCGACGCCTCGCGGGCCCCCGTGACAGCAATCCCGACACCGAGGCCCACCTGGATCAGCGCGGCCGGTGCGCACGACCCGAGGCTCGCGAGCAGCATGCTCGGCGCCGGCTGCAGCAGGATCGCGTCGAGCTTCCCGCTCTTCACCTGCTCGCCGAAGAACTGCAGGTTCGGCTCGACGAACGTACTGCGCAGCCCGCTCACCACCTGGAACGTGCCGAGCAGCGCGATCGCCTCGCCCGGGCCCCAGCCGCCGAGCGTGTCCGCCCGGGTGTAGACGACGAGCAGCGCCGCGACCGACGCACCGGCGCCGACGACCGTGACCACCAGCTCGAAGAACAGGTCCGCGCGGTACGCCACCGCCCGTCGTACGGACAACGAGAACAGCACACCGAACAGCATCGTCAGCCTCCGAAGGCAGTGAATCGGCGGACGGCCCGCCGCCAGACCAGTACGGCGAGCAGCACGGCCGCGGCGAACCATCCGGCCTGCACCGCGTAGACCGTGAGCACGTCGTCAACGTTGCCCGCGGCAACTTCAGCCGGTGCCCCGAGCATCGACCAGAACGGCAGCACCGCTCCGGCCGCGCGGAACGGCTCGGGCAGGAACGTCAGCGGCGCCGCCGTCCCGCCGAGCAGGAAGATCAGCGCCTCCCCCATCCCGACGGCGCCGTGCGCGCGCTGCGTCCAGACCGCGGTCAGGGCCAGCGTGTAGGTGAACGCGAACCGGAGCCCCGCCGCGAGCACGATCGCCGGCAGCGCGAGCAACAGGTCTCGGCCGTTCAGGCTGATGCCGGCAACGACTCCGACGCCGATGATCACCGGCGCCCCGAACGCGAGGTGCCAGAACCGCAGCGCCAGATTGGTCCCGAGGAAGTCGAGCACGACCGGCCGCGGCTTCACCAGCTCGACCGCGAAGTCGCCGCCGTAGATGCTGCCCGCCAGTGTGTGGTGCTCGTAGGAGACGGTCATCAGCTGCACGGCGAGCAGCACCACGTAGTACGTCGCGATGCTGCCGTCTCCTGGGACCGCCGCAGACCAGATGAGGAGCCCGAGCAGCGGCGTCACCACCTGCCCGGCCACCATCGTCAGCACGAACGACCGGAAGCTCCACCACTCCACTGAGCTGCGCCAGAAGCCCATGCCCAGCAGCACCGCCGTACGGGTCATGCCGGGAGCCCGTCGCGGTAGAAGCGGTCCATCACGACGTCCAGCGACGGGTCCTCGACCGACAGGTCCACCACCGGCAGCTGGGCTAGCAGCGCACCGGTGACGCTCGGCACCTCGTCCCGGCGTACCCGCAGCACGACCTTGCCGTCCTGCTCGTCCTCCACGTCGCCGTACCGGCTCCACTCGGTACTGCCCGGCTCAGCGACCGACACCTTGAGCAGCTTGTACGGCGAGAACGTCGCCGCAAGGGTGGAGAGCTCTCCGTCGTACCGGATGCGGCTCTTGTCGATCAGGACGACCCGCCGGCAGAGCGTCTCGACGTCAGCCATGTAGTGGCTGGTCAGCAGGATCGTGGCGCCAGTAGTGGCGGCGTACTCCGCGACGAAGCGGCGCAGCGCGTTGGCGGCGAGCACGTCCAGGCCGAGCGTCGGCTCGTCGAGGAAGAGCACCTGCGGCCTGTACAGCAAGGCCAACGCGAGCCCCGCGCGCATCCGCTCCCCCAGGCTCAGCGCGCGGATCTGCCGATGCAGCAGCTCGCCGAGATCGAGCAGGTCGACCAGCTCGTCCACTGTCGTGTCGCCACGCGGTACGCCGTACAGGACGCGCTGGTACTTGAACGAATCCATCACCGTCAGCTCCGCCGGCCCACCGATCGGCTGACTCCCCCGGATCAACGCGATCCGCCGCAGATACTCCCGCCGCCGCTGCCACGGCTCGAACCCGAGCACCCGCACGTTCCCACCCGTCGGATGCAGGATCCCCGACAAGATCTTCATCGTCGTCGTCTTCCCGGCCCCGTTCGGCCCGATGAACCCGACCACCTCCCCCTCGGTGAGCTCGAACGAGACGTCCCCCACCGCCTCGATCTCCCGATACTCCCGCCGCACCACCGCCTTCAACGCGGCCCGCATCCCCGCCTCCCGCACCGGCGCCCGAAACCGCATCGTCAACCCGTCGACCTCGACAACTCCCATGCCCAAGAACCTAGAAAATTGATGCAAGATTTTAAGGTTGCCGACTGGACGCTCGGGTGGCGTCGAGCCTGCCGCCCTCCAACTGTCGTTGAAGGAAGTCGTGAAAGAATCACTGTCGTGAAGAAGCCCCAGACCGACCCGGTGATCGCGCGCAACCGCAAGGCCGCGCACGAGTACGACCTGGGCGAGTCCTGGGAGGCCGGCATCGTCCTCCAGGGCATGGAGGTCAAGGGCCTCCGCGCCGGCCGCGCCTCCCTGGCCGGCGGCTTCGCCCAGATCGAGAACCGCGAGCTGTGGCTGCACGGCGTCCACATCCCGCAGTACGCCCAGTCCCGCTGGTTCGAAGGCGGCTCCCGCCGCAAACGCAAGCTCCTGCTGCACCGCTCCGAGATCGACAAGATCGAACGCAAGATCAACGAGAGCGGCCTGACCGTCGTCCCCACCGTCCTCTATTTCAAGGACGGCCGAGCCAAGGTCGAGATCGCCCTGGCCCGAGGCAAGAAGACCTGGGACAAACGCCACGCCCTGGCCGAACGCCAAGCCAACCGCGAGGCCGAACGTGCGGTCCAGCGCCGCCTGAAGGGCCGCTCGGACTAGTACTCGTCGTGATGCCGCATCCAACTCATCGTCGGATCCTGCGGCCACCCCACCGGCGAGTCCTCCCACTCCTCCTGCCGCCCGTACGCCGTCAGGTCGAGCAGGTTGAAGTCCACCCGCAACCGATCCACGCCACGAGCTTCGGTGAAGTAGGTCCGGTAAACCTCGTCCCCGTCCCTGAGGAACACGCTCAACCCGAACCCCTCGCCCAACCCGCAATCCTCCCGGAACGAAGTCCCCCGCGACGAGTAGAACGGCATCGTCCACCCCATCCGCTCCCGCCAAGCGAACAGCTGCCCCTCAGGCATGTCCGACACCACGACGAACGTCGTCCCCCGAGCATGCAAATGCGCCAAGTTCCCCACGTTGTCCACAAAGCTCGAGCACCCGTTGCAGTACTCGTCAGCCCCCAGATCCATCATCTGGTAGACCACCAACTGCCGCCGCCCCTCGAACAACCCCGCCAGCCCCGTCGTCCCGTGCGGTCCGCTGAACTCGTAGGCATCCTCGAACCGCACCATCGGCAACCGCCGCCGCTCAGCGGCCAGCGCATCCAACGCGTGCGTGAACTCCTTCTCCTTCACCAACAACGCATCCCGCGCCCGCTGCCACTCCGCCGCACTGACAACCTCAGGCATCTCCATCGAATCCTCCTACTCATTCAGGGGGAACGCGCGGATCACCACCGCGGTTGCCGTCGTGTCAGTCGCCGGTTCGCCTCCGGTGAACTCACGAAGTACCCGCTGCAGCCGCGCGCGAAGCTCTACCAGCTGCCCTTCGCTCAAGGCGACCACCTCGCTGAAGGCGAAGTCCTCTCCCTCGGACTGCCGCTCGGCCAGCCAGCTGGCGTAGGCGACGTCCTCCAGCTCGCGGTTCAGGCTCGCCTGGGCGGACGAAACACGTCGCCACGGCTTCGCCCGCCCGAGCGTCTCCGGTACCGGTTCGATCAGGCCGAACTCCTCCAGCCGCCGAAGGTGGAACGAACAGGCCCCCGTGCTCTCGCCGAGCTCCCGCGCCGCGAGCGTCGACGTCGTGGTCCCGTCCCGATCGATGAGCGTCAGCAGCGCGTCGCGCAACGGGTGACCGTGCACGGAGTCTCGCTGGCTGGAGGTCCCACGCTGGTCCGGCATGCTCCCGAGCATAGTCAACTCTTTGCAAAGGGACTGCTTTGCAAAGTAGTTTCTTTGAGTGGCTACCTTCCGGCTCCCCGAACTGACCGACGCGGTCCTCCGCGGCTCACCACGACGGATCACCGAGTACGGCGAGCCGATCCTGGGCCGTTCCTGCCGCACGGTCACCGAGTTCGGAGCCGATCGCTGGGCCGCCCTCGTCGACGACATGTTCACGACGATGTGGATCGCCGAGGGCTGCGGCCTGGCCGCGAACCAGGTCGACGTCGACGCCCGCCTGTTCGTCTACGACCTCACCGACGAGTACGGCGACCGCCACGTCGGCCACGTCTTCAACCCGCGACTCGAGTCACTGGCCGCCCTCGCCGGCGACCAGACCGGCAGCGAGGGATGCCTGTCCGTACCCGGCGCGACCGAGCAGGTCACGCGCCCCGACCGCGTAGTTCTCCGCGGCTTCGACCTCGAAGGCCGCCACCTCCAGGTGCAAGCATCCGGCTACTTCGCCCGCTGCCTGGCCCACGAAACGGAACACCTCGACGGCACCCTCTACATCGACCACCTGACACCGGCAGCCAGAACGCACGCTCTGTCCCAGTCGGCCTCGACCCGAAACACCGTGCTCGCCCAACGAGCAGCCCGCCAACGCCGACTCGGCAAGTAGCCTGGCGGTTCCTCGACGTGGGGCGGGTGGGGCTCGAACCCACGACCCAGGGATTATGAGTCCCCTGCTCTGACCGGCTGAGCTACCGCCCCCGGCGCCTGGTCTGGCGCTTGTCGGGAGATCGTATCTGGTGCGGCGGGGCTTGTTCGCGCTGGAGGATACCCGGGCGGGGCCGATCGCTGACCGCAGTTATCCACACACTCTGAGTTACATCAATGTCACTTGGCGTAGTTGTCCACTGATCTCAGATCGGGCCGTTCCGGCGGGGTGTTTCGCGGCACCATCCCTTCAAGAGAGAGGGGAGCAACGATGGCCGAGACGGACTGCGATGCCGCTGATGTGACCGGGCTGGTCGCGTACCTGCGCGACCTCGGGCGGCACGAACTGCTGAGTCCGGAGGAGGTTCACGACCTGTCGTCGTGGATCGAGGCCGGCGTACTGGCTGCCGACGAGCTGGCTCGAGGCGCGCCCACGACCGATCGTGCGGTGCTCGCCCGTCGCGCCGAGCTGGCTGCAGTCGTCGAACTGGGTCGCGCCGCGCGCCTGCGGATGATCGAGGGCAACCTGCGCCTCGTCGTCTCGCTGGCCAAGCGGTACGCCGGCAAGGGCCTGTCGCTGCTCGACCTGATCCAGGAGGGCAACATCGGGCTGATCCGCGCCGTCGAGCGGTTCGACCACAAACTCGGGCACCGCTTCTCGACGTACGCGATCTGGTGGATCCGTCAGTCGCTGGGCCGCGCGATCTCCGACCGCTCGCGGCTGATCCGGATGCCAGCTCAGGCGTACGTCGACGCCGGCCGCGTCGCGACCGTGCATCGCGACCTGATCCAGCGCCTCGAACGCGAACCCACGACGGCGGAGCTGGCCGAAGCCGCGTCCCTCACGACCGCGCGCGTCGAGCGAGCCCGCGCCTCGAAGATCCGGCCCGCACCTCTCGACATCCGACAGGCAGACCAACCGATCGACGACGAGGAGGCCCTCAGCCGAGCCGCTCTGAACCGAGACCTCCACTGCCAACTGGAGCACCTCGACGACCTGGCCCAGGACGTCCTTCGCCTCCGCTTCGGCCTGCACAACACCCCGCTGTCCACGTTGGAGGAAACCGCCGAACAGCTTCAGCTCCCACCCGCCAAGGTCCGAGCCCTGGAGCTCGAAGCCCTGCGCTACTTACGCAAGTCGCCCGGCCTCAGGAACTACGCGAGCGCGTCATCATGACGGAATCAGATGTCGTAGATCCCGTTGATGTCGCGCCCGAACGTCCCCTGCGGCGTCTCGACCTCGAGGTAGTAAAACTCCTCCGCCACCGGGTGCGCCTTGAGGTACGCCAACGCCTGCGCCCGATCGGCGGCCCGATAGGCCTCGTACGTCGCCACCTGCCCGTCCCCACCCCGCCGCTGCACCTTCTCGATGAACTCGAGCACCAGCGAGGAGTCGGCCTCCACCGAATCCGGAAGGACCACATGCTCATCGATCAAAGCCTGCAACCGCGCGTGCGCATCATCGTCCGGCGCCGACGCCAGCAAGGTCTGCAACGCCTGCTCCGCGGGCTCCCGCCCCAGCCGCAACGAAGCAGTGCTAGGAGCCCCGAACGCCATCGAGTGCCCGCGAATCTCGTCCCGAAGAATCAAAACGGTCCGCTCGCAGTCGCTGTCCCCCTGCACGTCCCACAACGCAGCACCGGCAGCCGCCCGCACCCCCGCATCCAGATCAGCCAACCGATCAACAAGCTCCTCGACCTCAGCAACCGTCGCCTCCCCCGACGCCGGCACCTGCCGAACAGCCGCGCCCCGCACGGCGGGCTCCGGGTGATTCAGATATCCCACCACCATCCGAACGCGTTCGTTTCCCGCCAGCCCACCGAGCAAGTTCTCCACGTCAGGCTGAGCCGGCATCTCGATCGAGTCCCCGTCCCCGAGCCCGTACCGATCCGGCACAGAAACAGTCTTGGCCCGCCGAAACAGTCGCATGCCTCCAACCTAGGCAATCGCCCGCACCCACCACCAACCTCCTGACCGCAACCTGCCGCGAGGATCCACAACCGTCACCGGCGAGGAGGCGGCGGGCGGCGGGCTTCCACCGCGCCGCCGCCTTCATGCGATGGATTGCCACGCCGCGGCCCAACCCGCCCCGCCGCCTCGGCGTGCCGCCTTGCCCGTACCGCACCGCCGCACGCCCCTTGCCGACACCGCCACCTCGCCGCCATGGGTTGGCAGGCTCCGCCCCCACACGCCGCCCTACCCACAACCACCACCTCCGCGCGGTGAGTTGCCACACCCGCCCTCACCGCGGTCGGTCCCTACACCCGCGCCTCCCCGCGATGGATTGCTACGCCGCGGCCCTAGCCGCGCCTACTCCTCGGCGTGCCGCCTTGCCCGTACCGCGCCCCCGCACGCCCCTTGCCGACACCACCGCCTCCCCACGGTGGGTTGCCACGCCGCGCCCCCGCACACCCCTTGCCCACACCACCACCCCGCCGCGATGGGATGCCAGACTCCGCCCCCACACGCCGCCCAGCCCACACACCATCTCCACACGCGGCTCGCCCACACATCACCTCCGCGCGGTGGGTTACCACGCCCACCCTGACCGCAGTCGGTCCCACACGCGCGCCTCCGCGCGCTACTTGCCCGAGCCGCCGCCTCCACACGTCGCCATGCCCACGCCACCACCTCCGCGCGGTGGTTGCCAGGTCCGCCCTCACCGCGGTCGGCCCCACACCCGCGCCCCCGCGCGCCGCCTTGCCTGGTCCGCCGCCTCCACATACCGCCATGCCCACGCCACCTTGCGCGCCACCGACTATGCGCGCCGCGCTTGCACACGCGTCCGCGCGCCGCGTAGTCCGCGGCGCCGCTCTCCGGCGAACTGTCTGCGTGGCCGTACACGAGCAGCATCAGGAAGGTTCACGCCGACCACCACGTCGGTCGCAGCGCCGACGTGACCGGTGTACGGCGTACCTGCCGCTGAGGAAGGGCGTACGGCGTACCGGCCGTCGCGGCATGGTCAAGGCCAGCAGGCGGATGAGATGCCACAGCTCGCAGCGGTCCGGGCCGTGCTCCTCCAGCGGCGAACTGGCTGGGGTGGGCGGGTCAGCCGGATGCGGTGGGTCAAGTGGTCAGCTGGCTAAGTGAGTGGCCGTGCCAGCCGAGTAGCCAGCTGGCTGGGTCAGCGCCTCGCCCAGCCGGGGGTCAGCGGCTGGGAGCGGCCCAGCGGGGCTGGGCGGGTCCGCTGGATGCGGCGGGGTGGGGTCAGCTGGCTGGGTGCGCGGCCCAGCCAGCCGAGTGGCCAACTGCTGGGAGTCAGCGGCCCGGACGGCCGGCGCACCTAGCTGGGAGCGTCCCGGCACGCCGGGCGGATGGGCTGGCTGCGGCGAGAGGCGGCGCAGCGGATCCGGCGAGATCCGGCGGGTTCGGCGGGGTCCGGCGAGTTCGGCGGGTTCGGCGGGGCGGCTGAACGTGGCGAACGGTGCGGCGGTGGTGAGGACCAGGTGCTCGCACTGACGGGGTCGGCGGGGATGGCTTGGAGGGGGCTGGGACGATGGGGGTGTGTTGAGACTTCGGCGTTCGGCGTGGCCCTCCGAGTTGGTAGAGGGAGTTCGGGTGGCTGCGGGTGGGCGGGACGACATCCTGGCCGCCGTACAGCTGGCTGATGGGGACTGGGTGGCGGGGACTCGTTCTGCCGTCTACCTGCCGGAGGGTGACAAGGTTCGGCGGGTTGGGTGGGAGGCGATCGAGCGGGCGGCTTGGGACTCTGAGGCTTCGGTGCTGCGGGTGTTCGAGACGACTGCGTTCGGTACGCCGTTGCGGTCGACCGATCTGTCGGTGGAGGACCCGGGGCGGTTCGGGCAGCTGCTGCGGGAGCGGGTGGACGCGAGCATCGTCGTACAGCGGCATGTGCCGTTGGTGGGCAAGAAGGGTGTGCGGATCGTCGGGCGGCGCAGCCCGGCTTCGACGGACGCTCCGGTGGCGTGGAACTTCGTTCTGGACAAGGGATTGGAGCCGGATCGGCCGGGGCTGATCGAGCAGGCCGAGGCGGCGTTGCACGCGGTCCGGGACGAGTTCGGAATCTGACGCGAAAGGCAGTTCGGGCGGGTGCTCGGGGGCGGCGAATCCCGTTTTTGTAGTTCGGCCTGATCCTGCTAACCTAATCCGGTCCTCGGGGATCGGGGGCAGGAAACAGAATCGATCCCGCGTAGCTCAATTGGCAGAGCAGCCGGCTGTTAACCGGCAGGTTACTGGTTCGAGTCCAGTCGCGGGAGCAAGACAAGATCGACCGGTTCCGGGTACTCGGAGCCGGTCTTTTTGTTTGTACGGCGGGGTGGTGGTGGCGCCGGCTTGGAAGGTGCGGGAGCGCTGGGGTGAGGTAGACCACACCCGGTGAGTTCTCGACTGGTCGGAAGATTGCCGGTGGCCGGCACGGTGACGCGATCAGTGCTGGACGGCGAGGTCGGCACGCTCACACCGGAGGACCGCCGCGCTCGACGTCTTACTCAACAACGAGGAGCTGGACCGGCTGCTGCTGCGGTGGTCTCGCGCGGCGGACGTTCCGTGGGTGGCGCGGCTGCTGCTGCGGTGGTCTCGCGCGGCGGACGTTCCGTGGGTGGCGCGGCTGCTGCTGCGGCGGTATCGCGCGGCGGACGTTCTGTGGGTGGCGCGGGTTGGGGTGCCCCGTCGCGCTGAGGCGACGGGGCCGGGCTGGGTGGGTCAGTTCTTGTTCTTGCGGCGTTCCAGGGCGCGCTGGATGCGGTGTTGGGGTTGCCCGGTCAGCTTGGCGATCAGGGGGACGCGGTACTTGTACGCCGCGACGGCGCCCACGATCAGCACCAGCAGGATGAACCAGCCCATCGAACTTCTCCTTCGGTCGGACCTGGACTCCATCATCCCTTGCCGGTGGTGAGAATCACTGGGGCAAACCCCTGACACGGCCCTGGTTTTCGGTCCGAGGAGTGAGGCCGAGGGCCGAGAGCGCAGTTACAGGGCTCCGGAGATGGCTTGTTCTCGGAGTTCTGTTCTGTACTGCTCCAGCGCGATCAACTCGCCGAACATGCGGTTGTAGTCGTCGGCCTTGTCGATGGGGTTGGTGCGTTGGAGTTTTGACTTCAGGTCGGTGATTCGGCGGAGGCAGGTCAGTTCTTGGAGGCGGGCCAGGTGAGCCCGGGCGAAGCGGTCGTCGGGGTCTCGGCCTAGGCGTAGGGGTTCGACCGCCAGGGCGGAGACTACGGCGGCGGCTGGGTCGTTGCCCATGGCTTCTCGGACTGCTACTACCCAGGATTCGCCGGGGGTTGCCTGGGTGGGGCCGCCTAGCTTGGCTACGGCGGTGTGGACTGCGGCTAGCCAGGGGTGGGTGAAGTCCTGGTCGTCCAGTTCGTCGAAGGCTGGGCCCAGCAGCGAAGGGTGTTGTAGGGCGAGTTTCAGGACGTCCCATTCCATTTGGAAGCGGGGGTCTCGGGGGGAAGGGAGGTTTTGGCGGGGCGGTGGGGGGGCCTCGGTTTGGACTACTACGGGAGTGCGGTCGGCGGGGCCGGTACGGGGAGCCGGGGCTGGGCGGGAGGCGGCGCGGTGGACCTCGGTGCGGACCTGGTCCACCTCCATGCCGAGGAGGCCGGCCAGTTCGCGGGTGAAGGCGTCTACCTTGGAGCGGTCCCGGATGCTGACGACCAGGTGGGCGGCGTCGCGGAGGGCGTCGATGCGGGTGTCGGCGCGGTCGAGGTCGTACTTCGACAGGCGGTCGGTGAGGACGAAGCGGTAGAGGGGCACTCGGCGGCCGATGAGTTCGCGGACTGCGGCGTCGCCCTTCTGGAGGCGGAGGTCGCAGGGGTCCAGGCCGTCGGGCTCGACCGCTACATACGTTTGGGCGGCGAAGGCCTGGTCGCCTTCGAAGGCTTTGACGGCTGCGCGTTGGCCGGCGGAGTCGCCGTCGAAGGTGAAGATGACCTCGCCGCGGAACTGGTCGTGGTCCAGCAGCAGCTGGCGCAGGACGCGGGCGTGGTCGTCGCCGAACGCCGTACCGCAGGTCGCCACAGCAGTCTGTACGCCGGATAGGTGGCACGCCATCACGTCCGTGTAGCCCTCGACCACCACCGCCTGCTTGCCCTTCGCGATCTCGCGGCGGGCCAGGTCGACGCCGTACAGCACCTTGGACTTCTTGTAGATCGCCGTCTCCGGCGTGTTCAGGTACTTGGCCTCGATCTTGTCGTCGTCGAACAGGCGGCGGGCGCCGAAGCCGATCACGTCCGAGCCGGCGTCGCGGATCGGCCACATCAGGCGGCCGCGGAACCGGTCGTACAGGCCGCGCTGGCCCTCGGCGGCGAGGCCGGAGGCGACCAGCTCGGCGTTGCTGAAGCCGCGGCCGCGCAGGTGCGCGACGAGCTGCTCGCCGCCGCGCGGGGAGAAGCCGACGCCGAAGTGCGCGGCGGCGTCGCGGTCGAAGCCGCGCTTGTCCAGGAACTGGCGGCCGAGCGTCGCCTCGGGGGCGCCGAACAGCAGCTCGGAGTAGAACGCGGCGGCGACCTTGTGGGCCTCGACGAGCCGCGGCCGCTGGTTGCTCTGCGACTTCGGGATCGGCGCGCCGGACTCGTCGTAGCGCAGCTGGATGCCGACCTTCGCGGCCAGCGTCTCGACGGCCTCGCCGAAGGTGATCTGGTCGATCTTCTGGATGAAGTCGATGACGTCGCCGCCCTCTTGGCAGCCGAAGCAGTAGAAGAAGCCGCGCGCCGGGGTCACGTTGAACGACGGCGACTTCTCGTCGTGGAACGGGCACAGCCCCTTCAGCGACCCACCGCCGGCGTTCTTCAAGGTCACGTACGAGCCGACGACGTCGTCGATCCGTGCCCGTTCGCGCACCAGCGCGATGTCCTCTTCCTTGATCCTGCCTGCCACGCGGCGAGTCTACGGGGATCCCGAAGCGGCCCGCTGCCCCGCCCGGCTGCTAGCTTCAAGCGGTCTGTACCAGAAGCCCGCAAGGAGTCAGCCGAAGTGAAGCGTCCTGTCCTCGGTACGGCGCTGGCGGTGACCGCTCTGGTCGCCGCGGCGGTCGCGATCGCCGGTCCCGTCAACGCCGAAACCCCGGCGTCCGAGACCCCCGAAGCCACAACGCCCACAGCCGGAACCCGAGCAGCCGGAGCCAAAGCCCCCACCCCGGTCCCCCTCACCGAACTGACAACAGCAACCGGCCGCTTCTACTCCGCCGACCCCCAAGAGGTCGCCGCCGCAACAGCCACCGGCATGCACCGCCAGCCCGGCCAGATCGGCTTCCTCCCCCGCCATCCCTTCCCCGGCGCCGTCCCCATGTACCGCCTGAAGCCCACCCCCACGGCGACCAAATGGCTGTTCACCGCCTCACAGCAAGAGCACGACACCCTCAAGTCCCAGGGCTGGATCGACGAAGGCACCGCCGCCTACCTCTACCCCCAGCCCGGCAAGAATCTCCAGCAGCTCCGCCGCTTCACCAACGGCAAGGAATGGCGCCTGGCCCTCGAGCCGAAAACCACCGAGCTGCTCAACGCCGGCTACCAACTCGACGGTCCCCTCGGCTACGTGTACGCCGACTACGTCCGCGCCGGCGCCGTCTACTTCGGCATGTTCAACACCAACGGCCACGCCACGATCATCGCCCGCACGAAGGAGATCTACGGCCGCAGCAACGACTGGTGGGGTGGCGTCCGCGACTTCCGCAGCGGCACTCACTACGCGACCGACAACTGGCCCGGCCAGGACTGGTCGTACCTGAAACCGTCCATCGGCTACTACGACGACAGCCAGCCCGCGACGCTCGAGAAGCAGATCGCCCAGGCCACCGCGGCCGGTCTCAGCTTCTTCAACTTCTACTGGTACTGGGACAACACCAAGCAGACCAACGGCATCACCAAGGCCTCCCTCGACGCCTTCGCCAAGGCGAGCAACAGGGACACCATCGACTTCACCGTCGGCGTCTGCGCCCACCCGTACGGCAACCTCCAGATCCCCACCACCCAGTACGACGCGGTCGCCGCGAACGTGACCGCGTACCTGGCCCAGGACAACACCCTGCGCACCAACGACGGCCGCAAGATCCTCAACATCTGCGACGCCCGCGGCCTCGGCGACGGCAGCCCGGCGCAGGTGAAGCAGTTCGCCGACACCGTCCGCGCGCAGGCCAAGGCCGCGACCGGCGAGGACATCTACGTGATGATCAACCAGGCCGGCTTCGACCCGCGCCAGGTCGCCGCGGCCGGCGGCGACGCGCCGTACTGCACGACCGACGGCCCGGCGATCGAGAGCCGCTCGTACGCGAACTACCTGAAGGGTCAGCGCGCGTTCTACGCGCAGGCGCCGGCGGCGTACGGGCGGTGCGTGCTGTCGGACTTCGACGAGCGGCCGCGGTTCCCGATCGAGACGCCGGACGTGAAGGCGATCCGCTGGATGCCGGACCAGTCGTTCGACGGCTACCGGCAGGCCGTGCGGAACGTCGCCGCCGACATGGCGACGTCCACGCGGCCGACGGCGGTCGACAACTACGTCTGGCTGTACGCCTGGAACGAGTGGCACGAGGGTGGCGTGATCGAGCCGAACGAACGCGACGGTACGGCGTACCTCGACATCCTGCGCACCGAGCTGAAGCTGGGGGGCTCGCACACCTGAGGACGCCAGGGACGCCCGCTGTCAGACCGCTTTCAGTTCCCGGTCAGGGCGCTGTGCCACGCCTGCGCCGACGGATCGGTGAGCGAGGCAACCTGATCGATCAGTACCCGCAGCCGCGCGGCATCGTCCTGAGCGGCCCGATAGTCCGCGGCGAACGGTACGTCGAGCCCGTCCGGCGCCGTCTTGCCCAGCGCGTCGACCAGCTCGGTCAGCAGCTCGCGCTGCACCGCGCGGCGGCGCTGCCGCTCGGGCGAGTTCAGCACGTGGAACATGCCGATCCCCTTCAGCAGCGCGATCTCCGCGCGGGTGCCGTCGGGGACCACCAGATCAGCGTCGTACCGAACCAACCGGGAACGCCGTCCGAAGCGAGCATGCGTCGACTGCTCGGCGGCCGTGCAGAACCGGCCGATCAGCTGACTCGTCAGGTCCTTCAGCCCACCGAGAGCCCGCCGGCTGTCGTCGAAGGGCGCGGTCGGCCAGTACGGCAGCGCGGTCAGCCGCTCCCACGCCTCGTCCAGCTGCGCGTCGTCGCCGTCCGGCAGGTAGGCCTCCCGCACCGTCTCCCAGTACGGCGCGCGCCCGGCGCCGACGCTGAAGAGGTCGATGCTGTGCGCAACGATCCCGTCCTCGACGTCGTGCACCGAGTACGCGACGTCGTCGGCGAAGTCCATCACCTGGGCCTCCAGGCAGCGCTCGTCGCCGAGCCCCTGCCGCAGCCACTCGAACACCGCCAGATCGTCGTCGTACACGCCGAACTTGCGCTCCCCCTCGCGCCGCGGCCAGGGGTACTTGGTCGCGGCGTCGAGGGTCGCGCGGCTCAGGTTCAGCCCGGCGCTGCGGCCGTCGGCGGTGAACGTCTTGGACTCCAGCCGGGTGAGCAGCCGCAGCGTCTGCGCGTTGCCCTCGAAGCCGCCGATCTCCGCCGCGATCTGGTCGAGCGCGCGCTCGCCGTTGTGCCCGAACGGCGGGTGGCCGAGGTCGTGCGACAGACAGGCGGCGTCGACGATGTCGGGGTCGCAGCCGAGGGTGTTGGCCAGCTCGCGGCCGATCTGGGCGACCTCGAGGCTGTGCGTCAGCCGGTTCCGGACGAAGTCGTCGCTGCCGGCCGTCGCCACCTGGGTCTTGGCCGCGAGCCGGCGCAGGCCCGCGCTGTGCAGGACCCGCGCCCGGTCGCGCGCGAACGCCGTCCGCCCGGGCCGCTTGACCGGCTCGGGCACCCAGCGCTCGGCATCGTGCTCGTCGTACCCCTCCGACTGCTTCCTCATCACCCCTCAAACTACTGCCCGGCACCGACATTCCCCCGAACGCCGGGCGAACAGCTCAGGGCCTGACGTTGTGGTTCCCCGCGAACAGGTTGCCCGGGTCGCACTCGCGCTTGACCGCCGCCAGCCGCTCGTACGTCGCCGCCGGGTAGACCGCAGCGACATCCGCGGCCGAAGCCGACGCCAGGAAGTTCGCGTACAGCCCGCTGGTGTGCGGCTCGAGCCGTCCCCAGATCGCGTCCAGCCCAGGCTCCGCCGCGTCGACGACAGGCGCCGGTCCGGCCGTCGTGAGCACGATCATCAGCTCGGCGCTCCGATGCGCGTACGCCGTCGCGCCCGCGTCGACCCGCGCCACCGCGCCGCCGACGCTGCGCACCGAGATCAACGGCGAGCGCTCAGCCGAGCCGACCTCGGCGAGGATCCCGAGCACGTCGCCGACGGACTCCCGGTCGACGAAAGCTCCCCGGTTGAGCACCCGGAAGCCCGGCGGCGGAACCATCCCGTCCACCAGCACCTCGGCGTACGGCGTCAGCGCGACCTCGTCGTCGAGCACCGTCCCGAGCTGCCGGATCGGGTCGAGGGCACGAGCAGCCGCCTCGGCGTCGTCGCCGTCGTACGCGACATGGATCTCCAGCGGCGCGTTCGGTCCGCCCGCGAACGGGTTGGCGAAGATCGCGATCGAGGTGAGCTCGTCCGGCGCCGCGCGCAGGTAGTCCGCCCAGCCCCGCAGGACGCCGTCCAGCTCGGCGGCCGGGAAGGTGATCCGGCCGAAGAACACGTCGGTCGTGGGATGCGCCTGGAAGAAGAAGGCGGTGACGATCCCGAAGTTCCCGCCGCCGCCGCGCAGCGCCCAGAACAGCTCTGCATTCTCAACAGCGTCAGCCCGCACGACGTCGCCCGAAGCCGTCACGATCTCCGCCGCGACCAGGCTGTCGAGCGCCAGCCCGTACCTGCGGACCTTCCACCCGATCCCGCCGCTCAGCGTCAGACCACCGACGCCGACGCTCTTCGTGTCCCCCGACGAGATCGCCAGCCCGTGCGTCGCCAGCGCCGCCGCGACCTGCCCCCAGAGCGCGCCACCACCGACCCGTACGACGTGCTGCTCCTTGTCGACCAGCTCCACCGCGGTCAGCTTGCCCAGGTCGATCACCACGCCGCCGTCGTTGGTGCCGAAGCCCGGGAAGCTGTGGCCACCGCCGCGGACCGCGAGCGCGAGCCCTTCCGCGGCGGCGTACCGGACTCCGGCCTGGACGCCCTCGACGCTGTCGGGCCGCAGGACGACCGCCGGGCTGCCGGCCGCCAGGAGCGTCCGGGCGGCGGCTTCGTAGTCGGCGGCGCCCGGTTCGACGATCTCGCCGCCGAAGGTGCCGCGCAGTGTGTCCAGCGCTGAGGTCATGACGTTTCCCTCCACAGGTTTCCGTTGAATGACCACTCGACGACGGCCGCCCGGAGCCTGTGACAGATCGTCGACTACAGTGACCCGCGTCACAGTCGACGATCCCGATGTCACAACGCCGCCGCGGGAGGAGTCAGGTGCGTATGGCCCTGGACCCCGCGACCGAAGCGTTCGTCACCCACCGCAACCTGCTCTTCACGATCGCCTACGAGATGCTCGGCTCGGCCGCCGACGCCGAGGACGTGCTGCAGGAGACCTGGCTGCGCTGGGCCGGCGTCGACCTCGGCACCGTGCAGAACACGCGCGCCTACCTGGTCCGGATCACCACCCGCCAAGCACTCGACCGGATCCGCGCGCTCGGCCGCCGCAAGGAGTCGTACGTCGGGTCCTGGCTGCCCGAACCCTTGCTCACGGCCCCGGACGTCGCCGACGACGTCGAGCTCGCGGACAACGTCTCGATGGCGATGCTGCTCGTGCTGGAGACGCTGAAACCGGTCGAGCGTGCGGTGTTCGTCCTGCGCGACGTCTTCGCGCTCCCGTACGACGAGATCGCGGAGGCCGTCGGCAAGACGCCGGCCGCGGTCCGTCAGATCGCGCACCGGGCCCGCGACCACGTCGCCGCGCGCCGGCCGCGCGGGCTGGTTCCGCCGGCCGCCGCGCGCGACGCGCTGGCCGCGTTCCGGCACGCGGTCACGACCGGCGAACTGCAGGGACTGCTGGACGTGCTCGCGCCGGACGTCGTCCTGCTCGGCGACGGCGGCGGCGTCGTACCGGCCGTGCTACAGCCGGTTGTCGGCGCGGAGACCGTCGCCGACTTCCTGACGAAGGGTCTGACCCGCCTCGGCGACGCGTCGCTGGAGGCCGCCGAGGTCAACGGTCACCCGGCGCTGATCGTCCGCCGCGCCGGCGAGATCGAGGCCGTCGTCGCCCTCCGGATGGACGACGGCCTCGTCACCGGCCTGTACGCCGTGCGCAACCCCGACAAGCTGTCCCGCCTGGCGCAGGAGACCGCGCTGCAGCGCTGAACCTCAGCACTGCAGCGCGGAGGTTCAGGCCCAGCCGCCCTGCGCCATCGTCTGGAACTTCCAGCCGCCCTCGGTCTTGAGCAGGAGATCGCCGTACCGGATCGGGGTGGTCTCGCCGGCGTAGGTCATCGTGCCGTCGCTGATCACGAAGACGAGCGCGTCGGACAGGAAGTGCGGCGTCCGGGTGGTCTCGAGCTTGATGTCGTCGTTGCCGCCCATCACGTGCGCCATCTGTTCGAGGTACTCCGCGCGGCTGGTCTGCGTCGCCGAGCCGTTGCCCTTGCCGTCGTCGGTGACGCCGTTCAGCGGGAAGACGGCGAGGTCGGCCATCGCCTCGTAGTCGCGGGCGTCGGCCAGCTTGTCGTAGGTCGCGAACCAGGCCTGCACGCCGGCCAGGTCCTCCGCGGTCGGCTCGTATCCGGACATCCACTGCTCCTCACGTCGGTGAAACTCCGTACAGTGTACCCGGTTTTCAGAGCAGGCAGTACCGCAGCCAGATCAGGCCGCCTTCGAAGGGTTCGGCGTTGGCCAGCGCGAGGTCGAGGCGATCGGTGAAACCGCCGGTCCAGCGCGGTCCGGAGCCGACGATCACCGGGTGCACGAGCAGGCTGAGCTCGTCGACCAGGCCCAGGTCGAGCAGGGCGCCGAGCAGCGGGCCGCCGGTGTCGACACGGACCACGCGGGCGTCGTACTGCTTGCCGAGGAGCTGCAGCGCCTCCTCGAGATCGACGCGCTCGTAGCCGGTGATCAGCTCGCGGGTGCGACTGTCGGGCGGGCGAGCCGGCGTCTGGTCGGCGTACAGGGCGAGGACGTCGGACCAGTGGCCGGTGGCGCGGAGGCGGTCCCAGTCGCGGACGCGGGCGCGACTGTCGACGACGGCGAGCAGCGGGCCGGTCTCGCGCGGGCCCGGCTGTGGAGCCGATCGGACGGCGGCCTCCTGGGCGAGGATCGCGTCCGCGCCGAGCAACGTGACGTCCTCCTGCCAGAGGGTCGCCATCGCGTAGTACCGCGCGAGGTCCACATCGAAACCGGCGGTCACGCCGTCGAGCGAGACCGCCAGATGACCCACCACATGAGGCCGCATGTCCAGACCGTACGAGGTGCCACCGACAGTTCGGGGGTTGCAGAGACTCCTCTGCAGAGTATTCTCTGCATCATGCGGAAGATCGATGCGCGGAGTCTGCGCGGCCTGGCCCATCCCCTCCGGATGACGATCCTGGAGGCGCTCGAGCTGGACGGGCCGGCCACGTCGAGCACGCTCGCGCAGCGGCTCGGGGAGAACACCGGCACGATCAGCTGGCACCTGCGGCTGCTGGCCGAGCACGGCTACATCGAGGAGGACCCCGAGCGCGGGACGAAGCGCGAGCGCTGGTGGCAGGTGCCGCAGGGCGGGACCGTGCTGAACCCGGCGGAGTTCCGCGACGACCCGGAGACGAGTGGAGCGCTGCGGGTGTATCTGCAGCACCTGGTGCAGCGGTACTACGCGCGCGTGCAGGCGTACGTCGAGGAGAACTGGCCCGGCGAGTGGCAGCACGCGGCGGCGCTGTCGGACTGGCGCGACCTGCGGCTGGCGCCGGATCAGCTGACGGCGATGAACGACGAGATCGCCGAGGTGATCATGCGGTACAAGGCGGTCGAGCCGGGCGCGAACGCGAAGCCGGTGATCGTCCAGCTCCAGTCGTTCCCCCGCGAATGAGTCTTCTCGAGAAACATCGTGATTTCCGCCTGCTCTGGACCGGCGAGACCACCAGCAGATTCGGTACGGCGATCTCGAGCGTCGCGATCCCCCTGGTCGGCATCTCGGTGCTCGAGGCAACCACCTTCCAGGTCGGCCTGCTCACCGCGTTCGCCTGGCTGCCCTGGCTCGTGATCGGCCTCCCGGTCGGCGCCTGGGTCGACCGCCTCCCCCGGCGTCCGATCATGCTCGTCTCCGCCGCCGTCTCGTTCGCCCTGCTCGCCTGCGTCCCGCTGATCGCGGCCGCCGGGCTGCTCACCATCCACGTGTTGCTCGCGGCCGTCGTACTGACCGGTGTCGCCGCCGTCCTCTTCCAGACCGCGTACACGGCGTACCTCCCGACCCTGATCGACCCGGCCGACCACGCCGAGGGCAACGCCAAGCTGCACGGCAGCGCGTCGGCCGCGCAGATCGCCGGCGCCGGCTGCGGCGGCCTGATCATCCAGCTCGCCGGCCCGGTCAACGGCCTGCTGGTCGACGCGGCGACGTTCCTGATCGCCCTCGGCTGCCTCGCCGCCATCCGTCACCGCGAGCCCATTCACCCAACAGCACGCCCGTCGATCAGCACCGAGATCGCCGACGGCCTGCGCTTGGTCGCCCGCAACGTCTGGCTGCGCACGCTGACCCTCTTCGGTGCGGTCTCGAACCTCGCCCTGATGGGCTATCAGTCGATCGCCGTCGTCTTCCTCGTCCGCGAGGCCGGCCTCAGCCCCGGCACGGTCGGCGCCCTGATCGCCGCGGCCGGCAGCGGTGGCATCCTCGGCGCCTTCGCCGCCCGTCGCCTGATGAACCGCCTCGGCTCCGCCCGCACGATCCTGCTCGCCGAGCTCGGCTTGCCGACGCTCGCGCTGCTCATCCCGTTGAGCACCCTGAGCCCGTGGTTCTACCTGGCCGGCGCGTTCTCGATCGGCGTCGGCGTCGTGGCCGGCAACGTCGTGAAGGCGACCTTCTACCAGTCCTACTGCCCGCCGAACCTGCTCGGCCGACTCACCGCGACCTCCTCGTTCGTCAACTACGGCACCATCCCGCTCGGCGCCCTGATCGGCGGCACGCTCGGCCAGCTCCTCGGACTCAGCACCGCGCTCTGGATCACCACCGCCGGCATCCCGCTGGCCGCACTGATCCTGCTCTGCTCCCCGATCCGCACCCGCCGGGACCTCCCCAGCCACCAGTACGACGTACTAGACGCTCGCTAGCTCAGCCGCGGCCCTGTCGAGCACAGCCGGTTCAACAGCCAGCGACGCCGCTACCCGCCGCAGCGCAGCCGAAGTCTCAGTCGACACAGCAGACCCGTCCGCAATCTGCCCGACGATCCGCAACGTCTCCTCAGCCACCCGGTCGAGCGGCGCCACAGCAGCCCGTACGTCGGCCCGCTCCCCCGCCGTCCGCTCACTGACCAGCACCAGGTTCCACCGAGTCCGTTGCAACACCCCAACCGCCTCCGGCGTGCCCTGCTCGACCGCATCGGCAGCAGCAGTCAGTGCGGCGGTCACCGCGTTCAGCCGCTGCCGCACCGCCCACCGCCGCGACACGATCTGCCCCACCGCGACAGCAGCCACACAGGCGATCAGCGTCTCGACCAGCCGCGTCCACACCAGCGTCAGCGGGTTCGGCAGCGGCCCTGACGCGTGGACGAGCAGCACCGCCAGCGGGGTGATGAAGACCATCGCCAGCGCGAAGTTCCGGACCACCACCAGCTCGATGACGAACGTCAAAGCCGCCAGAATCAGCGCCAGCCAGACGCCATGCGGGTCGAGCAGCACCAGCGCACCGGCCACCAGACAGCCCAGCGCGGTCCCCACCCCGGTGTGCAGCGCGCGCAGGTTGACGCTGTGCGCGAAGCTGCCCTGCGACAGGATCGCCGCCGCGACTGTCATCGCCCACGCGGACATCGGGAGCTGGAACGCCAGCGACAGCAGCCCACCGACCAGTACGGCGACGCCGACGCGCAGCGACATCAGCGGGACCGCTGAGCTCGGCAGCAGCCGGAGCTCGCGCGGCAGCGACCGGACGCCGAGCCACGGCCCGTTGGGCAGCGCGCCGGTGACGATCGGCGGCGGCGCCGGAACGGACCCGTGCTCGACGGCGTCGCGAACGGCGACGGTGATTCCCATCAGGACCGTGGCGAACAGACCGGCGGCCGCGACACCGAGGATCCACGAGCCGGCCAGCGCGGACGGCAGCGTGGTCCCGACCGCGCACACCAGCACGAACATCAGCAGCCCGGGCTGCCGCGCCCCGAGCATGCGGCACACCACAGTGGTGAGCACCGCCCACGCTGTCGTCACGAGCACGGCGGCCAGCCGATGACCGGACGCCGTGACACCGACGGCGATGCTCGCCGTGAGCCCGACCGCGGCGGTGCTGACCACCGCGAGCTCCTGCTTCGCGGTGCCGAATCCGCCGTACAGGGCCGCCAGCGCGCCGATGCTGGCCACCAGGCCAACGCCTGGTCGCCCGGCGGCCTGCCCGACCACGATCGGTACCGCCGTGGACACCGCCGCCACCCCGCCGTACAAGCTGCGGCGAGGCCCCGGGTTCAGTTGCAGCAAGGGCGCGATCCATCGCCACATGGCGCGACTGTAACTCCTCCGGACCGCGAACGGCGTCCTGCTGGCGGGCTTCCGCCACCAGCAGGACGCCGCGTGATCTCAGATGTCGCGGAACGTCTCGATCTGGGCACCGAGCGAGTTGAGCCGGGTCGCCAGGTCCTCGTAGCCGCGGTTGATCACGTAGACCGAGCGCAGCACCGAGGTGCCCTTCGCGGCCATCATCGCGATCAGCGTGACGACGGCCGGCCGCAGCGCCGGCGGGCACATGATCTCGGCGCCGGAGAAGTGCGTCGGGCCCTCGACCATCACCCGGTGCGGGTCGAGCAGCTTGACCCGGCCGCCGAGCTTGTTCAGGTCGGTCAGGTAGATCGCGCGGTTCTCGTAGACCCAGTCGTGGATCAGCGTCTGCCCGGTCGCGGTCGCCGCGATCACCGCGAAGAACGGCAGGTTGTCGATGTTCAGGCCCGGGAACGGCATCGGGTGGATCTTGTCGATCGGCGCGTGCAGCGTCGACGGGCGGGTGGTCAGGTCGACCAGCCGGGTCCGGCCGTTCTCGGCCAGGTACTCGTCGGAGCGGCTGTAGTCCAGGCCCATCTCCTCCAGCAGCGCCAGCTCGATCTCCAGGAACTCCACCGGGGCTCGCCGGATGGTGATCTCCGAGCCGGTCACGATCGCCGCGGTGAGCAGGCTCATCGCCTCGATCGGGTCCTCCGACGGCGCGTAGTCGACGTCGACGTCGATCTCGGCCTTGCCGTGCACGGTCAGCGTGGTCGAGCCGACGCCGTCGATCTTCACCCCGAGCAGGTCGAGGTAGAAGCACAGGTCCTGGACCATGTAGTTCGACGAGGCGTTCCGGATCACCGTGACGCCGTCGTACCGGGCGGCGGCCATGATCGCGTTCTCGGTCACGGTGTCGCCGCGCTCGGTCAGCACGATCGGCTTGCCCGGCGTGATCGCCCGGTTCACCACCGCGTGGTACTCACCGGCGGTCGCCTTGATCTCCAGGCCGAACGGGCGCAGCGCCGACATGTGCGGCTCGACCGTCCGGGTGCCGAGGTCGCAGCCACCGGCGTACGGGAGGGCGAAGGTGTCCTCGCGGTGCAGCAACGGGCCGAGGAACATGATGATGCTGCGGGTACGCCGGGCCGCCTCGGCGTCCATGCCGCCGAGATCGAGGTGCTCCGGAGGGACGATCTCCAGGTCGCCGGCGTCGTTCAGCCAGGTGGTCTTCACGCCGATCGAGTTCAGCACCTCGAGCAGCCGGTTGACCTCCTCGATCCGCGCGACCTTGCGCAGCGTGGTGCGGCCCTTGTTCAGCAGCGAGGCGCAGAGCAGCGCGACGCCGGCGTTCTTGGACGACTTGACGTCGATCGATCCGGACAGTTGCCGGCCACCGGCCACACGGAGGTGGACCGGACCGCCACCGAGAGAGACAATTTCGGAGTCGAGGGCCTCGCCGATCCGGGCGAGCATCTCGAGAGTGAGGTTCTGATGACCCTTTTCGATCCGGTTGACAGCACTCTGGCTGGTGCCGAGCACATCGGCGAGCTGGGTCTGCGTCCAGCCGCGGTGCTTACGGGCGTCCCGGATCAGGTTGCCGATCCGGCTCAGGTAGTCATCGGTCATGCGCGGGACCTTATCTCACATGTGAGATACCGCTGCACCGACCCGCCGCTCCCACAGTAGCCAATGTCACGCCGCACCGACCGGCCACCCCCGGTAGATCGCCCGCCCCTTACAGTTGTCGCCACCCCGCCGCCGCCATCGGAGAGGACCAGTAGATGCCCGACGACGTCAGCACCGCCGCCGGTGTGACCGAGTTCGAGGCCGAGTCCTGGCCTCTCGAAGCAGCCGCCGACAGCCTCGCGCAGGTGATCGAGGGCTTCCACAACGGCGACACCCGCCCGCTGGTGATCGGTGACGGCGACCAGCCGGTGCTGGTCGTGCTGGCGATCGCGGACCTGGCCGACTTCCGGGCCCGGATCGCCGAGCTGCTCGGCAACCCGGTCGACGCCGGCTGGCTGCGGTACTACCTGCGCTCGAACTTCGACATGAGCTCGGAGACCCTGGTCGAGCAGCTCGGCGTCGACACCGACCACGGGCTCAGCTCGCTCGCCAGCCAGGTGAACGTCGAGCAGGCCGCGGTCCTGCTGCCCGACCACCTACGGCGGACCGAAGCCGGCGGGAACCCGCTGATGCTGATCGGTGACGGCATGCTCGCGACCGCCGCGCTGATCGCGTTCCCGGCGTTCTCGGTGCTGCTCGCGATGGAGGGCGGCGGCACCGACGAGGACGACTCCTGCGCGCACGACGAGGAGGAGAAGCCGACCACGCCGCTGGAGGTGCTGGCCGAGCGGCTCGGCCCGATCTCCACCCAGCTGGTCGCCCAGATCAACGCCGGCCGCGAGCCCGGGCTGCCGAAGTACGACCTGCACTTCGAGGACGACCTGGTCGAGCACCTGCGCGGGCTCGAGGAACGCGCCCAGAAGGCGCCGAACGGCGGCGCCCACGAGGAGCTGTCCGAGCTGCTGCACCAGTTCGACCAGATGCGCAGCGGGCTGATGACCGAGGACGGCGAGGAGGAGCTCAGCGAAGCGCCGTACCTGGAGATCGACGACCTGGCCGCGGCGCTGCCGCAGGTCCGCGACGGCTTCCGCGGTGGCGCCGACGACCCGTACCTGATCGGTGTCGACGGGCACCCGCTGGCCGGGCTGATCTCCTACGACCTGTACGAGATGCTGCAGCAGGTCTCGGTCGACATGGACGGCACCGAGGACGCGCCGGTGCTGCCGCTGCCGAAACCGCACTGGGACAGCGGCCCCGAGATGGTGTCGTTCGAGGCCGCGCTCGAGGTCTGCGGTGCCGTCCTCGAGGACATCAAGGGCGGCACCGGGACGCTGCTGTTCATCGAGGACGACGGCGGCGAGCCGGAGCTGGTGCTCGGCCCGCTGAGCTGGTTCTGGGCGTACGTCGACTTCCTCGACCTGGAAGCGGCCGAAGCCTAGGCGCCGAAGACGCGGTTCCATTCCTTGAGAGTGGTCACCTCGGCCACCCCGGCCGGGGTGTACGGGTCCTTCTCGAGGATGTCGCGCAGCTCGGCCTCGTCCGCCACGTCGTACAGCAGCAGCGCGCCGGACTCGTCGGCGAACGGGCCGGCGGCGACCAGCTTGCCGGCCTGCTGGAGCTCGGCGAGGTAGTCGCGGTGGGCGGGGCGGACCTGCATCCGCGCCTCGGTGCCGGAAGGGTCGAACGTCAGCTGCACAGCGAAGATGGCCATGCCGAAACCCTATCCACACAAGGAAGTTTGGTGCGGGAAGGGAGTCACGAGCCGCCACAGCGGCTGGTTCGAGTCAGACCCGAAAGTCGACGTGTGATGCCCTTCCCGCCCGGCTATCTTGGACTGCCGGATCAGCCCAACGCAAGAGGTTGGTGAAGACGATTTGCTGCGGTCAGCAGCGAGAGGTAACGCTTCGTGACCGAACCGCCCGACGCGTCGAGCAGGCCCCGGATACAGCTGTACAGTCCGTCACGCGCCTGCTCTGTCAAGGCCCGGTGCCCTGAATAGGACGACAACAGATCCAGGTACTCGGCGGTCGTGTAGGTGAGTTCCCACTCGTGCCGCCACACGTTCACGGGCCCGAACCGGCCCGAGGCCGCCAGCTCGTCGGCGGTCGGACTCGACACCGTGTCCCCCGCCGGGAGACCGTCGGATCTTCTCTTGCCGGTGAAGCGTTCGTAGCAGTCCTGCACGTCGATCCAGAACTGCTCGCTGCCGCCCGCCACATGGTGCGTCGACACCACCGCCAGTACGCCGCCCGGCCGCAACGCGTCGGCCGCCTTCCCGACCCGCGTCTCCGGGTCGAGCCAGTGGAACGCCGTCGCCGACAGCACCAGGTCGAACCGCTCGGCCGGCAGCGGCCAGGTGTCGAAGTCCGCGACGATCACCTCGAGCTCGGGCAGCTTGTCGCGCGCGACCGCGCCGAGAGTCGGGCTCAGCTCGACCGCCTTCACCGACCAGCCGCGCCGGATCATCGGCGCGGTCGCCTGGCCGGTACCGCAGCCGATCTCCAGCACCCGCGGCCGGGTGACCGGGCCGCCGAGGAGGCGCGCGATCTCGTCGTACAGGCGGATCGGGTACGACGGGCGCACCCGGTCGTACAGCTCAGCGTCTTCCCCGAACGTCTCCCGCAAGCCCATGCGAGGAATCTAGTCTCTGCTGCGGCGCAGGCGCTGCCCCGAGCGCCAGAGCGCCGGGAGCAGCAGCGGCACGAACGCGGTCGCGAGGCCGACGTACAGGCCGACGAGGAAGAGTGTGCGTTCCTCCCGGTCCTCGGTGACCGCGTCGACGAGCGCGCCGCGCGCCTTCACCGTCGCCGCGTCCTCGGCGAACCAGAACAGCGTGCCGGCGATCCACGGCTCGGGGCTGACGGTCTCGGCGCGCTGGGTCACCGGGAGGTCGCCGTAGTCGACGCTCAGGTCGAGCCGCTCGGGCACGAACGCTTTCTCGGACCCGACGGTGAAGGAGACCGTACGCCGTTCGTCCGGTGCCAGGTACGCCGTGCCGATCGCGGGGAGACCGAAGTACGTGCGCTTCCCGTAGAGCTGCGCGAACCGGCGTCCGGTGTCGATCGTCAGCTCGGTGCGCAGCCCGTCGTCGCCGCGGGTGATCCGGCCGGCGACGACCTGTGCGTCCTTGGGCTGCTCGGGCGACGCGAACGCGAGCTCAGGATCGAGCTGCGCGGGGTGACACTGCACGGGGGTCGCACTGGTGATCCCCGCCGGGCAGCCCGCGCCGTCCGGGTCCGCGCCGCTCGGGCTGACGCCGTCCTGCCCAGCGGCAGCACCATTGCCCGTGAGCACCAAGTAGTACCCAACATCCGGACCGGCGTACCCCTTCCCAACCTCCACACTCAGGTCGAGCTTGCTGTCCCGCACCACCACCTCGGCACTCACCGGCACCCCCGGCCGATCGAGCAGCACGAACACGCCGCCCCGGTCGTCCAGCGGCTCCGGTGCGTCCGACATCGCGGCGTAGTCGCGGTAGACCAGCACCCCGCCGATCACCAGCAGGACCAGCACCAGCGCGAGAGCACCGGCCCGCACCACGTCCACCGCGCGTTGATTGCCTGAGGCAAGCTGCAAGGTCTCCCCCGTTTCCCCGTGGGAGACCTCACCCTAACTCGTTGCCTCAGGCATTCACCGGTCAGTCGAGCGCGGCGCGCCCCGCCTCCAGCCGGGCGACCGGGATCCGGAACGGCGAGCAGGAGACGTAGTCCAGCCCGACCTCGTGGAAGAAGTGGATGCTGTCCGGGTCACCACCGTGCTCACCGCAGATCCCGAGCTTCAGGTCCGGGCGAGTCGCCCGCCCGCGCTCGACGCCGGTGCGGACCAGGCTGCCGACGCCCTCGCGGTCGATCGACTCGAACGGCGAGACCGCGAAGATGCCCTTCTCCAGGTACCGCGAGAAGAACGAGCCCTCGACGTCGTCGCGGCTGAAGCCCCAGGTGGTCTGGGTCAGGTCGTTGGTCCCGAACGAGAAGAAGTCGGCGGCCTCAGCGATCTGGTCGGCGATCACCGCAGCGCGAGGCAGCTCGATCATGGTGCCGATCGGAATGGTCCACTCCACGCCCTCGGACTCGGCGACCTCCTTCAGCACACCTTCCACTTCGTCCCTGGCCAGCTGCAGCTCCTGGATCGCGCCCACCAGCGGGATCATGATCTCCGGCCGCGGATCCTTGCCCTGCTTGCGCAACTCGGCCGCGGCGGACGCGATCGCCCGCACCTGCATCGCGAACAGCCCCGGGATCATCAGCCCCAGCCGCACGCCGCGCAGCCCGAGCATCGGGTTCTGCTCGTGCAACCGCTCGACAGCCGCGAGCAGCTTCACCTCGTGCCCCGGCTCCTCGCCGCGCTCCTTCGCGACAGCGACCTTCACCGCCAGGTCCTCCATCGACGGCAGGAACTCGTGCAGCGGCGGGTCGATCAGCCGGATCGTCACCGGCAGCCCGTCCATCGCGTCCAGCAGCTCCAGGAAGTCCCCACGCTGCAACGGCTCCAGCTCCGCCAGCGCCGCGTCCCGCTCAGAGGCGTTCTCCGCCAGGATCAACCGCTCGACCGACTCGCGCCGCTCGCCGAGGAACATGTGCTCGGTCCGGCACAGCCCGATGCCCTGCGCCCCGAACCGCCGGGCTCGCGCCGCGTCGTCCGCGGTATCCGCGTTCGTCCGTACGCCGAGCCGCCGGATCTCGTCCGCGTGCGTGATCAGCCGGTCCACCGCTGCCACCAGCTCGTCCCCGGCGTCGGCCGCGAGCGTCCCCTCGAAGTACTGCACGACCGGTGACGGCACCACCGGCACCTCGCCCAGGAAGACCTCACCGGTCGTCCCGTCGATCGAGATCAGCTCCCCCGGGCCGAACGTCTTGCCGCCGACGGTGATCTTCTCCGCCGCGACGTTGACGTCGAGCTCCTCCGCGCCGCAGACGCAGGTCTTGCCCATCCCGCGCGCGACCACCGCCGCGTGCGAGGTCTTGCCGCCGCGGCTGGTCAGGATGCCCTGCGCCGCGATCATCCCGTGCAGGTCGTCGGGGTTCGTCTCCCGGCGGACCAGGATGACCTTCTCGCCGCGCTCGGCCGCCTCGACCGCGGCCGCCGAGGTGAACACGACCTTGCCGGACGCCGCACCCGGCGACGCGCCGATCGCCTTGGTGATCAGCTCCTTCGACGCGTCGGCGTCGAAGCGCGGGAACATCAGCTGCGCGAGCTGCGCGCCCTTGACCCGCTTCAGCGCCTCGTCGGTGTCGATCATGCCCTCGTCGACCAGGCTGGTCGCGATCCGGAACGCGGCCGCGGCGGTGCGCTTGCCGACCCGGGTCTGCAGCATCCACAGCTTGCCGCGCTCGACGGTGAACTCGATGTCGCACAGGTCGCGGTAGTGGCCCTCGAGCTTGGCCATGATCGCCATCAGGTCGTCGTACGACGTCTTGTCGATCTGCTCGAGGTCGGCCAGCGGGACGGTGTTGCGGATGCCGGCCACGACGTCCTCGCCTTGGGCGTTCTGCAGGTAGTCGCCGTAGACGCCGGGCTGGCCGCTGGACGGGTCGCGGGTGAACGCGACGCCGGTGCCGGAGTCCATGCCGAGGTTGCCGAAGACCATCGAGCAGATGTTCACCGCGGTACCGAGGTCGGTGGCGATCCGCTCCTGGCGGCGGTAGAGGATGGCCCGCTCGGAGTTCCAGGAGCCGAAGACGGCCTCGATCGCCAGGTCCATCTGCTCGCGCGGGTCCTGCGGGAAGTCGCGGCCGGTGTGCTCGCGGACGGCGGCTTTGAAGGTCGCGACCAGCGCCTGCAGGTCGTCGGCGTCCAGGTCGAGGTCGTTCTTGGTGCCCTTGGCCTGCTTGGCCGCCTCGATGGCGTCCTCGAAGACGTCACCCTCCATGCCCAGCACGGTCTTGCCGAACATCTGGATCAGCCGCCGGTAGGCGTCCCAGGCGAACCGCGGGTTGCCGGAGTGGTGGGCCAGGCCGTTCACCGAGTCGTCGTTCAGGCCGACGTTGAGCACCGTCTCCATCATCCCGGGCATGGACACGGCGGCGCCCGAGCGGACCGAGACCAGCAGCGGGTCGTCGGCCTGCCCGAGCTTCTTGCCCATCGTCTGCTGCAGCGCGTCGACGTGGTGGTCGATCTCGTCGGCCAGCTCCACCGGCACCGACCCGGTGGCCAGGTACACCTTGCAGGCGTCGGCGGAGATGGTGAAGCCGGGCGGCACCGGCAGGCCGAGGTTGGTCATCTCCGCCAGGTTCGCCCCCTTGCCGCCCAGGAGCTGCTTCATGTCCTTGTTGCCTTCGGCGAAGTCGTAGACGAGTTTCGGCACAGTCACTCCCAAGGTGGTCGAGCGATGCGGTGTGGGTCGCGACGTGGTGGTCGCTGGCCCGTCCGACTCCAGTGGCGGGGGCGTCTTTTCAGAGTAAGCCCAAAAAACAGTCCACTTGCACACTGGTCTCACATTGAGATCGTGACCCTGCCCACACGATCAAGGTGGAAAACCCTTACCACCTTGGGATTGTCAGAACTTTCGCCGAGTTCTCAAGTAATCACCGACCACCGCTGCTCCGAGTCCGTCGGCGTCCGGGGCGAGAACTCGCCCACCGCTGCGGCGGGCCAGCAGGTCCACGAACCGCTCCAGCCGCGGGTCGTCGCCGAGCCGGAAGACGGTCAGCGAGGCCCCGAGCTTGGCCAGCCGGTCCACCTCGAAGATCGTCTTGCGCAGCGTCGCCGGCTCCGGCGGGTAGGAGAACTCCGCCGTGCCATCCGGCTCCAGGTGCGCGGTCGGCTCGCCGTCGGTCACCATCAGGACCACCGGGTTCGCGTCCGGGTGCCGGCGGAGGTGCCGGCCGGCCAGCAGCAGCGCGTGGTGCGCGTTGGTGCCCTGCTCCCAGGTGCCCTCGAGCCCGATCAGCTGCGGCAGCTCCACCACGCCGGCGTACCGGCCGAAGGTGATCAGCTGGAGCGCGTCGTTGCGGTAGCGGGTCGAGATGAGCTGGTGCAGCGCGAGCGCCGTCCGCTTCATCGGGAGCCAGCGGTTCTCCTGGACCATCGACCAAGAGGTGTCCACCAGCAGTGCCACCGCTGCCCGGGCCCGGTGCTCGGTCTCGGCGATCTCGACATCGGCCACGTCGAGTCGGACATCCGCACCGACACTGGCGTTCCGCAGTACGGCGTTGCGCACGGTCTTCGGCACGTCCCAGGCCTGGGTGTCGCCGAACTGCCACTGCCGAGTCGAACCACTCAACTCCCCCGCGGCCCCGGCCGACGCCGACTCGCGCTCACCCGACTGCCCACGAGCAGCCCGCAGTACGTCGGACAGCGCGGTCTGCCCGAGCTGACGCAGCGCCTTCGGCGAAAGCCGCAGCGAGCCGTCCGGAGCGCGCTCCAGCAGGCCCTGGTTGCGCAGCTCGCGCTCCAGCTCGCTCAGCCGCCGGGCGTCGACCGTCGCCTCGTCGCCGAGCTGCCGGGCCAGCGCGTCCAGGTCGATGTCCTCGAGCCGGGCGCCCGGGTACGACTGCGACAGCTGCTCGGCCAGCGCGTCGAGCTCGGCCAGGTCGTTCATCGCCTGCGCGCCCTCGGCGAGACCGAGCGGGTCGTCGCCGCTCATCCGCTCGCCGGAGTACCAGTCCTCGCCCGGCCGCAGCGCCTGCAGCTGCGAGTCGAGCTGCTGAAGCTGCTGCGACAGCTCGGGACTGCCGAAGGCCTGCTGCGAGAGCTGGGCCAGCTCGGCCCGCTGCTCCGGCGTCATCGAGTTCATCATCCGTTGCGCCGCCGCGGCCCGCTTGGCCAGCGCGTCGATCAGCTCGTCGACGGTGCGCGGGTTCTCCGGGAAGAACTCGCCGTGCTTGGCCATGAACTGCTCGAACAGCTGCGGTACGTCGGGCCGGTCCTGCGCGTGCGCGGCCAGCAGCGCGTTCAGGTCGGCGAGCATCTCGTTGACCCGGGCAACATCCTCCGGGGTGACGTTCTGCATCGCCTCCTTCATCCCCTCGAACCGCGACCCGAGCAGCTCCTGGCCGAGCAGCTCCTTGATCTGCTCGTACTTCTGCCGGGCTTCGGACGACTGCCAGTCGTACTCCGCCAGCTCCCGTACGGCGGCCGCCGTCCCCGAGGGCAGCGCATCGAGCTGCGCCTCGCGGAAGCGGGCGTCGTCGGACGGGTTCGGGAACAGGTCGTGCCGCTCGGCCGCCAGCGCCTCGTCGAGCAGCCGCTGCACGTCGCGCAGGGTGCCTTCGAGGTTGTGCCGGGACTGCAGCTCCCGCCGCCGCTCCCAGAGCCGGCGGGTCAGGTCGTCCAGCCCCTGGGTGTTGCGCGTCCCGCGGCGGAGCAGCTCCTCCAGCGCGGACCGCGGCGACGAGCCGGCCATCACGTCCTGGCCGAGCTCGTCGAGCGCGTCCCGCAGGTCGACCGGCGGCGCCAGCGGGTCGGGCCCCTCGTGCCAGGGCCCGTACGACCAGCCTTCGGGAATCGCAGCGGTCATCTCAGCCCTCCTTCAGGGATCGCCGACGTCATCTCAGGCTCCGTAGACGGTCGTGTCGTCGTCGGCGTCCTTCGCGAGTCGTTTCGACAGGTAGAGCGCCTCCAGCGCGAGCTCCACCGCGGCCGCGATCCGGCCCGGCGAGTCGTCCGCCTCGACGCCCGCCCGCGCGGCGACGTCGTGCAGCACGGGCAGCTCGGGAAGCGCGGACAGTACGTCGCGACCGGGAATTCGCTCGCCAGTCGTCACCAGGTGGCCCTCGGCAACGGCGTTCGCCAGCGGCGTCAGGTCCAGCCCGGCGAACCGCTCGCGCGCCGTGTCGGCCACCGACCGCCGCAGCAGGTACTCGAGCAGCTCGGTCTCGCGACCCTCTTCACCGGGCTCGAACTCGAGCTTGCCGCGCAGTACGGACGGCACGGCCTCCAGGTCGACCGGGCGCGCAACAGCCGGCTCCTCGCCGGTGATCGCGGACCGCCGCAGCGCAGCAGCCGCAACTGTCTCGGCCGCCGCGACAGCGAACCGCGCCGACACACCCGAGCGCTGGTCGATCGACGTCGACTCACGCAGGTGCCGGACGAACCGCGCCAGCACCTCCAGCAGCGGCTCGCCGACCTCCGCGGTCAGCTCCGCCTCCTGCCGTACGACGTCCACCTCGGCGTCGACGTCGAGCGGGTAGTGGGTCCGGACCTCGGCGCCGAACCGGTCCTTCAGCGGCGTGATGATCCGGCCGCGGTTGGTGTAGTCCTCGGGGTTGGCCGTTGCCACCAGCAACACGTCGAGCGGCAGCCGGAGCGTGTAGCCGCGGACCTGGATGTCGCGCTCCTCCATCACGTTCAGCAGCGCGACCTGGATCCGCTCGGCCAGGTCGGGCAGCTCGTTGATCGCGACGATGCCGCGGTGCGCCCGCGGGACCAGGCCGAAGTGGATCGTCTCGGGGTCACCCAGGCTGCGACCCTCGGCGACCTTGACCGGGTCGACGTCGCCGATCAGGTCACCGACCGAGGTGTCGGGGGTGGCCAGCTTCTCGGCGTACCGCAGGTCGCGGTGCAGCCAGGTCACCGGCAGGTCGTCGCCGAGCTCGGCGGCCCGGCGCTTGGACGCCGGCGTGATCGGGTCGAGCGGGTGCTCGGGCAGCTCCGATCCCTCGATCACGGGCGTCCACTCGTCCAGCAGCCCGATCAGCGTGCGCAGCAGGCGGGTCTTGCCCTGGCCGCGCTCACCGAGCAGGACGACGTCGTGCCCGGCGAGCAGCGCCCGTTCGAGCTGGGGGATCACGGTTCGGGAGAACCCGACGATGCCGGGCCACGGGTCGTCGCCGGCGCGCAGCTTGGTCAGCAGGTTGTCGCGGATCTCGGCTTTGATGGTGCGGGGAAGGTAACCGGCGGCGCGAAGCTCGCCGGCCTTCCGGGGAAGGTCAGCAGGTGAACTAGTCACTCTGACGACGTTAGCTCGGTCACCCAACTTCACCTTTCGATATATCCATGCAGCAGAGCGGCTCCGTGCAACATCGCCCGTGTACGCCGGTCGTGCGCCGCGCGGCGCTCTGCAACCGCTGCCCGGAGCGCCTCGGTGCTGCCGGTCCGGCGGAGGCCCTCCAGCACCGGCCGAATCTGGTCGAACCCGTACCGTCCCTGCCGCAGCATGTGGATGATCCGGGCGTCGCGCACCTGCGCGGGCTGGTAGCGGCGGTAGTTCGTCCCGCGCTCACGGGTCGGCGTGAGCAGCCCGGCTGCCTCCCAGACGCGCAGCGCGGAGGTCCGGATGCCGAGCTGATGAGCCAGCTCGCCGACTCTCAGCGGCGGACCGGTCACCGGTACGCCGTCGAGGAACTGCTCGGCCGCCGCGCCGAGCGCCTCGCTCGCGGTGTCGGTCGCGCGGCGCTGCTCGTGCAGCTCGGCGTGGCTGCGGTCGATCTCGCGCAGCGCCTGCTGGAGGTCGCCCTCGTTCACGGCGCGCATGATCAGCTGCGCGCTCTCCGCGCCGAAACCGGGCGCCAGCGCGCGGTAGGTGAGCAGCGCGTCGAGGTGCTGCTCGTCGTACTGGCGGTAGCCGCTCGCCGTGCGCGGCGCCTCCGGCAGTACGCCGGCCGCTTCGTAGTTGCGGATCAGCTGCGTCGACACGCCGACCCGCCGGGCCAGGTCGACCGGTCGCAGGCTCATCAGCCGACTCGCGGGGTGACGCGGCCGGAGGTGAACAGGTACGTCGGCCGGAAGGTCACCGGCGTCCAGGGCTGGTCGGCGGACTCGCGGGTGACGAAGTGGTCGCCGTCGAGCGGCTCGGTCGGCAGCAGCTCGAACTCCTGGGCCGGCAGCTCGGCGAACGCCAGCCGGTCGCCGGTCGCCTGGTAGGTGAGCATGAGCTTGCCGTCGCGCCGCACCACCTCGATCGCGACACTCGCCCGTTCGTACCTCCCAACATGCTTGTCGTCTGTTGTCACTTCGACTGGTTGTGGCGCTGCGGGCACACCACCCAACACCTCACTCGCCAGCTCCTCGAACAACCCCGGCGCGTTCCCCGAGTTCGTCAGCAAACAGAACGCCACCCGCGCCACCGGATCGACCCGCAGGAACGCCAGCTGCGAGATCGTCGTCCCGTCGTGCCCGAACAGCCGTCGCCCACCCCAGTCGTACAACCGCCAGCTCAACCCGATCTCCGCCAGCCCACCCGTCCCACCGGGGTAGCTGACTTCAGGTTCCCGCATCTCGCGGTACTGATCCAAGTGCAGCTGCGCAAACTTCAGCAGGTCTTCAGCCGTCGTCGTGATCAACCCCGCCGGCCCGATGCTCCGCGGCAGCTGCCACGTCGAAACCACCGAACCGTCGGTCGCGAGATGCCCGACCGCCGCGCGATGCAGGATCGCCTCCTCGGGCAGCGTCATCGTCGCGGTCAGCCCGAGCGGCTCGACCAGCCGGGCCCGGAGCGAGTCGTCCCAGGTCCGGCCGTCAAGCACCTCGATGATCCGGCCGAGCAGCACGAATCCCGCGTTGCAGTACGAGTACGCCGTACCGGGCTCGAACAGCTGCGGTACGCCGGCCAGCTGCGCGACGTACCGCTGGACGCAGTCGTCACCGCGTCCGGTGTCGGTGAACACGTCACCGTCGATCCCGCTGGTGTGGGTGAGCAGCTGCCGGACCGTGATCCGTTCGTCGATCGGTGCCTCAGGCAACAGCTTCACGACGGTGTCGTCGAGGTCGAGCCGGCCCTCGGCGGCCAGCTGGACGATCATCGTCGCCGTCCAGGGCTTGGTCACCGAGCCGATCTGGAACACCGAGTCCGCGGTCGTCGCGACCCCGGTCCGCCGGTTCAGCACGCCGCACGGCGTGATCGTCTGCTCGCCGTCGGCCCACACGCCGAGCACCGCGCCCGGTACGTCGTACTTGGTCGCCAGGTGCGTCAGTCGCGCGGTCCAGTCAGGCACGACCCAAAACTACTTGCCCTGCGTCAGTCGCTCCAACGCGACGCGGACGCCTTCGCGCGCCGCTTCCTCGGACAGGCCGAGCTGGTTCAGCACCTTGGCCGCGATGCCGCCGGGGTAGTTGTAGAAGGCGAGCAGCAGGTGCTCGGTGCCGATGTAGTTGTGGCCGAGCAGCAGCGCCTCCTCGGTCGCGTAGCCGATGACGTGCGAGGCGCGCGGGGTCATCGGCAGCTCTGCGTGACTGGTCTCGCCGGCTGCAGCAGGCGGCGCCTCGGCGTCGACCGCGGCGAGCACGTCGTCTTCGGTCAGGCCGGCCTCGGTCATCAGCAGCGTGGCGATCGACTGCGGCTCGGTGAACAGCCCGAGCAGCAGGTGCTCGGTGCCGACGAAGCCCTGGCCGCGCTCGCGGGCGATCCCGGAAGCGGCCTGGATGACCACCTTGGTGCGCAGCGTGAAGCGTTCGAGGTCGAGCTTGACCGGCCAGGAGTCGGCGAACCGCTTGTGCGCGGCCTGCTTGCTGACGCCGAGCACGGAGCTGATCTCGACCCAGGACTTGCCGGCCCCACGGGCCCGGTCGACGAAGTAGCCGAGCGCGGCGTCGGAGGTGGCGGTCAGGTCGGTGATCGTGCTGGACGCGGTCGCGAGTTGCTCGAGCACGTCGTCGCTGCCAGTGTCGGTGCGGATGGTGTCGATGAGTTGCTGAAGGTCAGGTCCGGGAGTCATGCGTCAACGTTAGGTTGACGACCTCTCCTGCGTCAACCCCGGGTTGACGATCTAGGGTGGGCGCATGCAACCGCTCGACGACCTGGTCCGGCCCGGTCTGCGCGTCCTGTTCTGCGGGATCAACCCCGGGCTGGTGTCGGCCGAGACCGGCCACCACTTCGCCCGCCCCGGCAACCGGTTCTGGCCGGCGCTGCACCAGGCCGGTTTCACCCCGCGGGTGCTGAAACCGGCCGAGCAGCGCGAGCTGCTCGACCTCGGGCTCGGGATCACCAACGTCGTCGACCGGCCCTCGGCGCGCGCCGACGAGCTGACCAAGCCCGAGCTGCGGGCCGGCGGCGAGCAGCTGACCGCCAAGGTGCTCCACCTCGCGCCCGACTGGCTCGCCGTCGTCGGCGTCACGGCGTACCGGGACGCCTTCGCGGCCCCGAAGGCCGCGATGGGTCTCCAGGACCGCACGATCGGGCCCACCCGGGTCTGGATCCTGCCGAACCCGAGCGGGCTGAACGCGCACTACACGCTGCCGAAGCTCGCCGTCGTGTACGGCGAACTGCGGGCGGCCGCGGGACTGCCGGACCTCAGCTCAGTGCCTTCAGAATGAAGTCCGCGACCGCCTCGGGCTGCGAGACCGCGACCGAGTGCGAGCCCTCGACCTCGATCGTCGTCCCGCCGGCCCGCTGAGCCATGAACCGCTCGGCGTCCGGGTGGATCGACTGGTCGTGCGTGGCGACCAGGTTCCAGGTCGGCAGCGTCTTCCAGCCCGGCTCGCCGGTGAACTCCTCCTCGAGCCCCTGCGCCGCGACCGGCCGCTGACTCGCCGCGAGCACCCGGCTGACCTCGATCGGCAGGTCCGCCGCGAAGACGTCCGGGTACGCCGCCGGGTCGAGCCGCAGCTCGGTCGCCGCGGAGCCGTCCGGCAGCGGGAAGGTCGTCGGCCGGATCGCCGCGCCGAACGGCGTCTCCGGGAACTGCGCGGAGATGCTCGCCGGGCTCTCGCCCGTGTCCGGCACGAACGCCGCGACATGGACGAGCCCGACCACGTTCTCCAGCTCCTGGGCCGCCTTGTTGATCACCGCGCCGCCGTACGAGTGACCGACCAGCAGCACCGGACCGTCGATCTGCCGGACCGCGCTCGCGACGTACGCGGCGTCGGGCGTCAGGCCACGCAGCGGGTTCGGGACGGCGGTGACGGCGATCCCGACCTTCTGCAGGAAGTCGATCACGCCGTTCCAGCTGCCGCCGTCGGCGAACGCGCCGTGGACGAGGACGACGGTGGTGGTGCTTGCGGTCATCTCGGGAGGTCCTTTCAGGCCAGAGCGGAACGGAGGGTCCGGACGGCCAGGTCGATCGCGGCCGTCGCGGCGTGGGTGTCCCGCAACGCGTCCAACATGACGAAGTCGTGGATGATTCCGCCGAACCGCACCGCGGTCACGGCGACGCCGGCCTCGCGCAGCTTCTCGGCGTACGCCTCGAACTCGTCGCGCAGGACGTCGGCCTCACCGGTGATCACGAGCGCGGTCGGCAGGCCCTGGAGCTGCTCGATGGTCGCGCGGAGCGGGGAGGCGGTGATCTGGTTCCGCTCGGCCTCGTCCTTGGTGTACTGGTCCCAGAACCACTTCATGCCTTCACGCTGGAGGAAGTAGCCCTCGGCAAACTCCTGGTACGACGCGGTGTCGAACGACGCGTCGGTGACCGGGTAGAACAGCACCTGCTGCTTGAACGTGAGGTCGCCGCGCTCCTTGGCGAGCAGCGTCACGGCCGCGGTCAGGTTGCCGCCGACCGAGTCGCCGGCGATCGCCAGCCGGGTCGCGTCCAGCCCCTTGCTCTTGCCGTCCGCAACGATCCAGCGGGCGACGGCGTACGCCTGCTCGAGGGCGTGCGGGTAGCGGACCTCGGGCGACAGGTCGTACTCCGGGAAGACGACGGCCGCACCGGCCCCGACGGCGAGCTCGCGGACCAGGCGGTCGTGGGTGTGCGCGTTGCCGAAGACCCAGCCGGCGCCGTGGATGTAGAGGATCACCGGCAGCTCGGCCGTCGTACCGGCCGGCTTGACGATGCGCGCCCTGGTGCCGTCGGCGACGGTGACCCACTCCTCGTCGACCGGGAGCTTCGGGTACTCGGTGGTCTGCACCTCGTCGACCAGCTCGCGGCCCTCGGCCGGGTCGAGCTGGAACAGGAACGGCGGCTGCGCGGTCGCGTCGGCGAAGGCTTGGGCGGCGGGCTCCAGAACGGTCATCGGACTCTCCTCCTCGTCGGGAGAACGGGCGTTCTCTCGCGGTGCTGCTACTCTAGGAGAACGATGGTTCTCCGCGCAAGTGGGGTGCTCCGGATCACAGCGGGAGGCAGTGGGATGGCGATCGACACGGCGACCGCGCAACAGCAGGTGCTGGACGCGGCCGACGCGCTCTTCTACGAACGCGGCGTCCAGTCCGTCGGCATGGACGCGATCCGGACCGCGTCGGGAGTCTCGCTGAAGCGGCTGTATCAGCTGTTCCCCTCGAAGGACGCGCTGATCGAGGCGTACTTGGGCCAGCGCGATCTTCAGTGGAAGACGATGCTCGCCGAGCACGTGGACGCGGCGACGGAGCCGCGGGAGAAGATCCTCGCGGTCTTCGACTTCCTGCACAGCTGGTTCACGCAGAAGGACTTCCGGGGGTGCGCGTTCATCAACTCGTTCGGTGAGCTGGGCGCGGTGTCGCCGAAGGTCGCCGAGCTGGCGCAGGAGCACAAGGCCGGCTTCCGCCAGGCGCTCGCTGATCTGGCTCGTGCTGCGGATGCACCGGACCCGCAGCAGCTCGCGGACCACTTGATCCTGCTGAGCGAGGGCGCGATCAGCACGTCCGCGATCTCGGGGTCGGCCGCACCGGCCACTCGCGCGCGGGAGGCGGCCGAGCTGCTGATGCAACTCGCTCTGCCGCCGCACTAGGATCCGTGGCCATGGCCGACCTGCCGCACGACCTGCGGAGTGCACTCGACACCGCGCTCGCCAGCGTCCCGGCGGCGCAGCTCACCAGCACCTTTCAGCGGCTCAGCGCCCGCTACCGCGATGAGCACGCCGCGACCTCCCCGATCATGGCGTCCCAGGCCGACGTCATCACCTACTCGGCGTACCGGATGCCCGCGACGTACGCCGCCGTCCGCTCCACCCTCGAACAGGTCGCCCTCCAGCTTCCCTCGTTCGAGCCGGGCAAGCACTTCGACATCGGCGGCGGCACCGGCTCGGCGGTCTGGGCGGCGACCGACGTCTGGCCGTCGCTGTCCAGCGTGACCGTGCTCGAGCAGGTCCCCGAAGCCATTGCCCTGGGCAAGAAGCTGATGGCCGGCGCCGAGTCGCCGGCGGTTCGGCGTACGAGCTGGACGACCGCGCGCCTCGACGCGTCCACCTTCGAGCAGGCCGACCTCGTCACCGTCTCGTACGTGCTCAGCGAGCTCTCCGAGACCCAGCAGCGCGACCTCGTCACCCAGCTGTCGGCGCAGCAAGGCCTGGTCGCCCTGATCGAGCCCGGTACCCCCGGCGGCTACGAGCGCATCGTCGCCGCCCGCGACCAGCTTCTCGCCGCCGGCCACAGCGTCATCGCCCCCTGCCCGCACGACCTCGCCTGCCCGATCCCGCGCGGCCGCGACTGGTGCCACTTCACCAGCCGCGTCAACCGCAGCGCGGTCCATCGCCGTACGAAGGGCGCGGAACTCGGGTTCGAGGACGAGAAGTTCTCGTACGTCGTCACCAGCCCGACGCTGCGCGCCCACGCGGCGAACCGCGTCCTGCGTCATCCCCAGCAGCGCAAGGGGCTGGTCTCGCTCCGCCTCTGCGCGGCCGACGGCGAGCTGCGCGAGGAGCTGGTCTCGAAACGGCAGGGCCCGCTGTACAAGACCGCCCGCAACACGGAGTACGGCGACCCCTGGCCGAGCTGACTCCCGCGGGTCGAGCCGGTATGCCGAGCGCTCCCGGGACCGCGTTCGCCGAGCCCCCGCACGGGCCTGACACCGCGCGTCGGCAGGATGTACGTCATGCGAGCCGCTGACCTGCTCCGGTCGATCGATGCCCTCCCGTACGCCGACCGCGTCCGCGCGATCGCCGACCAGGCGCTGCGGCTGCGCGGGACTCCCAAGCTCGACGAGCTCCTCAACGACCTCGCCGCAGGCCCCGCCGACCAGCGCGTCATCGGCCTCCACATCGCCCAGATCACCGGCGATGCGCAGTACGTCACCCGGCTCCTGCACGACCCCGAGCCCACGGTCCAGTCCCAAGCCCTCGCAGCAGTAGGCAACTGGCCTCGTCAAGCCACACAAAAAGTTTCTGATGACGAACTGCGCATCCTCCACGACGACGCCCCCGCCGCTCTCCGCCCGCGCTTGGTGCGCGTCATCCGTCGTACCGATCGCCATCTCCTCGCCGCCCGCCTGATCGACGAGCAGCGCGACCGCTGGGGCGACCAGTACGCCGCCGCGCTCCTCGACAGCACCGACGACGCCACGGTCCGCCGCCTCCTCCCCGAGCTGGCCTACTGCCTCACCCCCGGCCAGTGGGAGCGCCTCACCCGCCGCCACCCCGAGCCGGTCCTCGACCACGCCACCGCGACGATCCCCACCGGCCAGGACCGCGACGAGTGGTGGCAAGGCGTCGCCCACGGCCTGCCCGCCGCGGTCGACCACGACGCCCCAAGAACGTTCAGCCTCATCACCGAGGCGATCGCCCCCGACGCCCTCCCCTGGCCCGTCGTCCAGATCCTCGGCCGCCTCATCGACCTCGACCCGGCCGGCGTCCTCGCCCTCCTGCTCGCCCCCGACCGCGTCGGCGCGCTGAGCAACGCCCTCACCCCGGCGGTCCGCCGCCGCCTGCACCGCTACACCGACCAAGACCTCATCGCCCTCGGCAACCAGCTCTGGCCCAACCTCGCCACCCTCCTCACCGACCTTCCACCCTCCCGCCGAGCCACCGTCTTCACCGCCGTCACCTCGACCGTAGAGCTCCGCGAACTCCCGTCGGCCCTCCTCGACGTCCTCCCCCGAGCGACCCGCACCGAGCAGGCGCGCCGGATGCTCGCCCTCCCCGACATCGCCGAGGACGCGCACCGCCGCTGGCAGCTCACGGCGTACCTCCCGTACGACGAAGCGTTCGCGCTGCTCACCCCCGAGATCTCTCGCCCCGAGCCCACCGACCGCGCCGCGATCTACCGAGCCGTCATCACGTCAGCCGGGCGGTCGCGCCGGGCGGACCTCATCCAGCAGGCCCTGGTGTGGGCAACCCGTGTCCGCAACGACCGCGACCCCGTTCGCCAGGTCGTCCTCGAAGCCGTCGCCGCGCTCCCGCCGTCAGCGCTCGACGACACCCTCGTCGACCCGCTGCAGACCCTGCTCACCGACGCGCTCGAGGCCCGCGACACCTCCTGGCCCAGCCGCGCCGCCCTCACGGCGACCGCCCGGACGGCGGTCCATCAAGGGGCCCAGCGCAACCAGTCCGCGCTGCTCGCCTGGGGTTTGCAGGCGCACGCCGCGATCACCCAGAACCGCGGCACGATCGACCTCGACGGCATCATCGACGGCCTCCCGCGCGGCCGCGAAGCCGCGATCTACGCCGCGCTCAGCCCGTACCTGGAGAGCGCAGCCCGACGTACCGACTTCGCCCTCCTCTTCGCCGTCTCGAACGCCTTCGACCGCCGCGGCTGGAACAACCCCAACCTGCAGGACCTGCTCGAAGTCGCGCTCTGGTCCAACCAGGAGTTCACCGTCGGCACGGCAGCGTCCCACTGGCTCCGCCCACCCACGACCCGCGCCGACCGCGTCGCCCGCATCCTCACCCGCGACCCCGGCATGGCCCAGTGGGACGCCGTCTGGTCCGCCATCACGACGACCCGCACCGACCTCGTCGACACCGTCCTCGCCGACCCTGAGCGCAGCCGGCTCTTCGCCTCTCCCCACGCACCTTGGCGCGTCAGCGGCTCGACGTTGCGTCGCTGGCTCCCTCGCCAGCATCGCCGGTACGCCGAGGTCCTGACGACCGTCGCCGACAATGCCGACCTCGCCGACTGGACCCGCGCCGAAGCGATCCTGATGCTCGGACTCCCGGTCATCGGCCCGTCTGCGGTAGAGCCCTACCTGCCCGAACCGCAGCCAGCCAACGCTGAAACCAGCTCCGTCCTCCTCCAGGAGGCGGCCCTCCGCGCCCTCTCCTGGTCGGATCAACCGCAGCTCGCGCTGCCCACTCTGCTGAGGTACGCCGGCACCGACCGCGCGCGAGTCGCCATCTACGCGGCGACGCGCACCGCCCGCTTCGTGCGCCCGAGCACGCTGCCCGGGCTGCTGCATCCGATCCTCACCGGCGCCGCGCTCCCCGGCGCCACCGGCGCCGCTCAGCCCGCCCCCGACCCCGCCTACCCCGCGGCCGGCCCCGCCTCTCCCGCTCCCGCCAAGGTCACCTCCCGCAAGGAGGCCGCCCGCCTCCTCGGCGAGCTCCGCGCCCCCGGCGCTGCCGCCGTACTGACCGAGGCCTGGAGCGACGCCCACCGCGACGTCCGCGCCGCCATCACCAGCGCCGCGTCCCAGTACCTCCTGCACGAGCCGGCGAGCTGGGCCCTGCTGCAGCAGGCAGTGCACGACAGCGCCGCGACGGCGACCGTGCTGACCCAGCGCACGCCGTATGGGCTCGCGACCAAGTACCGCTCCCGGTACGCCGACCTCCTGATCGCCGTCACCAACCGCCCCGAGCCAGAGGTCGTCCAGCCCGCGCTCCTCGCCCTCCAGCGCTGGGCCCCTTGGAACACCGCCGTCGCTCCCGTCATCGCGGCCTTCATCACCGACCTCAGCTCCCGCTCCTGGTCCAGCGCCACCACCGCACTGGTCGGAGTAGTAGCGACCGCCCCCGACCGCGGCCTCGAGGAACTCGTCGGCTCGGTCCGCCTGCTGGTCCGCCTGGAGAACAACCCCCAGGTCCCCAACGCCCTCCCCGACCGTGACCACCCAGCGCTGCAGCGCCTCACGCGGCTCGTCGACCAGCTGACCAGAACGTTCTCCCGCCGCTCGACCGAAGCCCGCCAAACGCTCCGCCCGACCGCCGACGAGCTCACCGACCCGCCGTACCTGCACCTGCGCCTGAAGCTCCTCGTCACCGCGCTCCGCTGGCCCGGACCGGCTGACGCCACCGAGCAGACCACGACCCTCACCGACGACCTGAACACCCTCCGCGCGGCCGTCGCGACCCGGCCCTTGGCCGCCGCGACCGCGGCCGGCCTGCTCACCACCCGGCTCAGCACCGACGAAGCCCACTGGACCCCCGACGATCTCGTTGCCCCCAGCATCGATTTGTCGACCCAGCGCGATCTCGCCGCCGCACTGTTTCTCAGGTCGCTCATCGCGGCAGCCGGCCCCCGCTCAGGCTGGCACCCCACCTGGCGAGACCTGTTGATTGCCCTACGCAACCACCCGGACCCCGACGTCCGCCGGCAGTCGCTGGAGCTGATCACCGCCCCCGAGAACTGACCGCTACTCCTCGCCTGCCTCCCGCCGAGCCTTCGCCCGCCGCTTCCCCTCATGCATCGCGACCACCCGAGCGATCGGGATCGCGCGCCCCTCCTCCAACAGATCCTCCGGTAGCGTCTGCGGCGCCGGCAGCTCCTCAGCCCAGTGATCCGCCGACGCCAGCAACCCCGGCACCGAACGCACCGTGAAGTCCCCCGGCGAGACGTTGTCCAACTCGCCCCACCCCACCGGGAACGACACCGGCGTACCAGGCCGGATCCGCGGACTGTACGCCGCCACGACCGTCGCCCCACCGGCCCGCGTCGAGTCGACGAACACCTTCCCGCCGCGGTCCTCCTTGATGTACGCCGTCGTCGCGACGCTCGGATCGATCCGCTCGGCCCGCGCCGCGATCGCGCGGGTCGCCGCGGCCGCGTCCTCGATCGACACCTGCTCGTCGATCGGCACGTACACGTGCACGCCCTTCGCCCCGCTCGTCTTCACCGCCCCCGCGAGCCCGGAGTCGGTCAGCGCCTGCCGAACCAGATGCGCGGCCTGCACCGCCAGCCCGAACGTCTCGTCCCCCTCCGGCGGATCGAGATCGAGCACCAGGTGCGTGACCCGGTCCCACCGGTCGGCGCGCATCAGCGTCGGGTGGTACTCGACCGCCCGCTGGTTCGCGAACCACAGCAGCGTCCGCCGGTCGTCGCAGAGCGCGTACGACACCTCGCGCTTGGACGCCTCGGCCCAGACCGTCACCGTCTTCACCCACTCGGGCGTGTACTTCGGCACGTTCTTCTGCATGAACGGCTGCTGCCGCGGCCGCACCCGCTTCACCGTCAGCGGCCGCTCCCGCAGCTCAGGCAGGATCCGCTCGTGCACCGCGTCCAGGTAGTCGACCAGATCCCGCTTGGTCGCCCCCGCGCCGTCGAACAACGGCTGGTCGAGGTTCGTCAGGTCGACCCCGTCGCGCGTCTCGTCCGGTGTGCTCGCCATGGAGTGAGCCTAGACTCTGCCCGGCCGAGCCGACCGGGTTCGGCCGCAGCCGATCGACGGCCGGAGCCACGGCTCCAGCGCCGAGCAGGAGGAGCAGCGATGACGTTCTCGATCGTGGCGTACGACCCGGAGTCGGCGTCCTGGGGTGTGGCGGTGGCGTCGAAGTTCCTCGCCGTCGGTGCGGTCGTCCCGTGGGGCCGCGCGGGCGCGGGCGCTGTCGCGACCCAGGCGTCGGCCAACCTGTCGTACGGCCCCGACGGCCTCGACCTGCTCGCCGAGGGGCTCTCCGCCGAGGAGGCCGTCTCCCGCCTGACCACCGCCGACGAGGGCCGCGACAGCCGCCAGCTCGGCGTCGTCGACGCCGCGGGCCGCAGCGCGACGTTCACCGGCCCGGAGTGCATGAACTGGGCCGGCGGCATCGCCGGCGAGAACTTCGCCGCCCAGGGGAACATCCTCACCGGCCCCGAGGTAGTCCAAGCGATGGCCGACAGCTGGCTCACCAAATCTGAAGAGTCTTTCGCCCACCGCTTGGTCCACGCACTCTCTGCCGGTGACCAAGCCGGCGGCGACAGCCGCGGCCGCCAAGGCGCGGCCCTCCGCGTCTGGCGCGCCGGTGCGGCGTACGGCGGACAACTCGACATCGCGATCGACCTCCGCGTCGACGACCACCGCACCCCCGTCGAGGAACTCGCCCGCCTGCTCGCCCTGCACGACCTGTACTTCGGCAAGCCCGACCCCGCCGACCTGCTCCCCCTCGAAGGCGCCCTCCTCGACGAGGTCACCGAACACCTCACCCGCCTCGGCCACCCCGACCTCGACACCTGGGCCGGCACCGAGAACTTCGAGGAACGCCTCGTCCCCGGCAAACTCGACCCGCTGATCCTCGACCAGCTCCGCAACTCGTTGCCATAAACAACCTTTTGCCAACCGCAACGATGCCGAGATCAACCATCCCCGAACCGCGGACGTCGTACAGAGCAACACCACCACTACGGGGAGAACAACCACCATGCTGAAGTCCGCTGTCCTGGTCGCCGGCTGCACGCTGACCGCCCTCGCGCTCACCGCCTGCGGCGGCTCCGACCCGAAGGCCACCAACGCCGCCGCGACCCCGACTCCGACTGCGTCCACCCTCGGCCCCGACGGCTACGGCAAACTGAAGCTCGGCATGACCGTCGACCAGGCCAAGGCCACCGGCGAGCTCGGCACCAGGAAGTCCGGCGACAACTGCGAGGGCTACGACCTGAAGTCCCACCCGACCGACGCCGACACCGTCGGCGTCTACTTCTCCAAGACCCACGGCCTGGTCGCCATCTTCGCCAAGGACACCATGGCCACCCCCGAAGGCATCAAACTCGGCTCCACCGTAGACCAGCTGAAAACCGCCTACCCCAAGGCCGCCACCTCGGAAAACGGCATCACGGTCGACGTCCCCGGCAGCACCACCGCGTACTACACCGCCGGCACCACCGAAGACACCAAGTCCATCGCAGAACTCGGCCTCTCCACCAAAAACCAGGACTGCTTCGGCTGACGGTCAGCCGCCTGAGACACCGATCTCGGCGTCCGCCAGGTCGGTGTTCAGGCCGTTAGTGTCGTCTAGCCAGCCGTGGGGTAGGACGACGTGGTCTCGTGGGGAGCCCTGGCGGCCTCGGGGGGCGCCTAGTTCGGCGACGGGGAAGGGGGCGGAGGGGTCGAGTTGGGTGAGGAGCTCGTCCAGGTGGGTGAGGGAGTCGACCATTCCGAGGGCGGCGCGGAGTTCGCCGCCGGCGGGGAAGCCCTTCAGGTACCAGGGGACGTGTTTGCGGAAGTCTCGGAGGCCTCGTTGTTCGCCCATCAGGGCGGCTAGGAGTTCGCCGTGGCGGCGCATGACCGTGGTGACCTCGCCGAGGGTGGGGAGGTTGAGGGCCTCTCCGCCGGCGAAGGCTACGGCCAGGTCGCGGAAGAGCCAGGGGCGGCCGAGGCAGCCGCGGCCGACGATGACGCCGGCGCAGCCGGTTTCGGTGACCATGCGCAGCGCGTCGGAGGCTTCCCAGATGTCGCCGTTGCCGAGGACGGGGATGTTGACGTGCTCGACGAGTTCGGCGATCTTCGTCCAGTCGGCTTGGCCGGAGTAGGCCTGTGCCGCGGTGCGGCCGTGCAGGCCGATCGCGGCGGCGCCGGACTCCTCGGCGATGCGGCCGGCGTCGAGGTAGGTCTGGTGCGCGGAGTCGATCCCGATCCGGGTCTTCATCGTCACCGGTACGTCGTACGGCGTGGCCGCCTTCACCGCCGACTGCAGGATCGCGCCGAGCAGGTTGCGCTTCCACGGCAGTGCGGCGCCGCCGCCCTTGCGGGTCACCTTCGGGACCGGGCAGCCGAAGTTCAGGTCGACGTGGGCGACGCCGTACTCGGAGCAGAGCAGGTCGACCGCGCGGCCGACGTACACGGGATCGACGCCGTACAACTGCACCGAGCGGACCGTCTCGCGCTCGTCGAAGGTGAGCATGTCGAGCGACTTCGGGTCACCCTCGACGATGCCGCGGGAGGTGATCATCTCGCACACGTACAGCCCGGCGCCCTGCTCGGCGCACAGCCGCCGGTACGCCGCGTTGGTGATCCCGGCCATCGGCGCGAGCACGACGGGGGTGTCGATGGTGAGGTTGCCGAGCTTGAGCATCACTTACGCCTTGGCCACCAGGACCTGGCCGTTGCCGGAGATCTGGGCACGGTAGGGCTGCACCGCGTTGTCCACGGTGGTCACGTCGCAGGCGATGCCCTGCGCGGTGTGCTTGACGACGGTCACGTCATCCATTGTGCAGGTCACCTTCGCGGCGCCCGACGCCGCCCGCTGCACAGCGTCCACGACCTTCGGCTTGACGATCGCCACCGACTCCGACGTGAACTTGTACGACGCGCTGTACTGCTTGGCGTCGACGGTGAGCTGACCGGTGAAGGTCTTGCCCGCGTAGTTGACCGTGCAGGTGAGCGTGTGGTTGCCGGGCTTGTCGGCGTTCTCGATGCCCGGACAGGTCACCTTGGTGCTCGCGGCGCGGCCGGCGGCGACCTGGACCTGCTTGGCGATCGCGAACCGGATCCGGTTCGCCAGCGGGGCGTCGGCGTCCGGCGTATCGGTGACCTTCGGCGTCGGCCACGGCTTCGACGGCGTCGGCAGCGGGGTCAGCGAGGGCGTCGACGCGGTGGGGATGGGCGCGCTGGAGGGACCGGACGACGGCACGGACGGAGACGGAGTGCTCCCGGCCTGGTCGTCGGACGGAGAGTCTGAACAACCGGCAACCAGCAGTACAGACACAGCAGCAACACCCAGCACCCGGAAGAACATGCTCAGCAACCCACCAGACGCTGGGCCAGGTACCCAGTGACCTCGGTCAGGGCGACCCGCTCCTGCTTCATCGAGTCCCGCTCGCGGATCGTCACCGCGTGGTCCTCGAGGGTGTCGAAGTCGACGGTGATGCAGTACGGCGTACCGATCTCGTCCTGGCGGCGGTAGCGGCGCCCGATCGCGCCCGCGTCGTCGAAGTCGACGTTCCAGGCCTGGCGCAGCTCGGCGGCCAGGTCCTTCGCCTTCGGGGACAGGTCGGCGTTGCGCGACAGCGGCAGCACCGCCGCCTTGACCGGCGCGAGCCGCGGGTCGAAGCGCAGCACGGTGCGCTTGTCGACGCCGCCCTTGGCGTTCGGCGCCTCGTCCTCGGTGTAGGCGTCGAGCAGGAAGGCCAGCACGTTCCGGGTCAGGCCGGCGGCCGGCTCGATCACGTACGGCGTCCAGCGCTCACCCTTCTCCTGGTCGAAGTACGACAGGTCGGCACCGGAGTGCTTCGAGTGCGTCGACAGGTCGAAGTCGGTGCGGTTCGCGATGCCCTCGAGCTCGTCGAAGTCCTTGCCGCCGAAGTTGAACTTGTACTCGATGTCGACCGTGCGCTTGCTGTAGTGGCTGAGCTTCTCCTTCGGGTGCTCGTAGAAGCGCATGTTGTCGGGGTTCAGACCGAGGCCGGTGTACCAGTCCCAGCGGGTCTTCAGCCAGTACTCGTGCCAGTCCTCGTCCGAGCCCGGCGCGACGAAGAACTCCATCTCCATCTGCTCGAACTCCCGGGTCCGGAAGATGAAGTTGCCCGGGGTGATCTCGTTACGGAAGCTCTTGCCGACCTGCGCGATCCCGAACGGCGGCTTCTTGCGCGCCGTGCCCATCACGTTCGCGAAGTTGATGAAGATGCCCTGGGCGGTCTCCGGGCGCAGGTAGTGCAGCCCCTCCTCGGACTCGACCGGGCCGAGGTAGGTCTTGAGCAGCCCGTTGAACATCCGCGGCTCGGTGAAGGTGCCCTTGTTGCCGCAGTTCGGGCAGGCGATCTCGTCGAGCTTGACGTCGTCGGCGTCCTTGTTCTTGCGCCGCGCGTAGTCCTCGCGCAGGTGGTCGTCGCGGAACCGCTTGTGGCAGGACTGGCACTCGGTCAGCGGGTCGACGAACTCCGACAGGTGCCCGGAGGCCTCCCAGACCTTGGTCGGCAGGATCACCGAGGAGTCGAGGCCGACGACGTCGTCACGGCTGGTCACCATCGCACGCCACCACTGGTTGCGGATGTTGTTCTTCAGCTCGATCCCGAGCGGTCCGTAGTCCCACGCCGACCGGGTGCCGCCGTAGATCTCGCCGCACGGGTAGACGAAGCCCCGGCGCTTGCTGAGGCTGACGACGGCATCGACGGTATCCACGGGCACTTTTCGACTCCAGTAATGACACAGGTGGTGGAACGGAAGGGTCCAGGCTAACGGCCCGGGGTCCTCCACGTCGCATCCGCAAGGTACCTGCTACGGCAGCTGCCCGAGCCCACCGAACGCGTCCTCCAGCGACTCGTACGCCGTCGGCTCGTCGATCGCCTCCGACAGCAACGGCACCGCCACCATCTTCACCTCGTACGGCGACAGCGCGCGCCGGTAACTCCCGACGTTCAGCCATTCCATGGTCAACGCCAGCAGCTCCGGGTCGTCCACGTTCCGCCCGGTGCGAGCGGCGACGAAGCCTTTCTGGCGCCCCAACACCTCCACCGCGGCTGCGAGCCGTTCGGCGAACTCGAGTTGGGCGGCTTCGGGCACGCGGAACCTGATCACGACGAACACCTGGTCAGCCTAGGCGGTCGCGCTCCGCGCGTCGGACTGGCCATCCGGTGATGATGCCTCAGCTCCTCAGCACCCGCTGGGAGGTGCCTCCCCCGACCGCGGAGAAGCACATGGAACGGGCCGTTGCCCTGAGTAGCTCCCACTCATCTCCCCCGCTCAGGCCAGCCGGTGCCGCCGGGGGTTCCGACCTGTCGTCCCGCTCCGGTCGCACGCCGTGGTGAGCCGGTCTGCGCCGCAGCGCGGCCTCCAGGGGCAAACCCCGGCGAACTCGTCAGCACCTCGCCGCGGCCCCCGGCGGCGCCAGGTGCGCGTGGCTGCCGGGATGCTCCCCGCAGTGGTCGCGACGAGGCCAGCGGCCGTTGCCCGGACCACGCGTGCGCGATTGCACGCCTGGTGTCCAGCTCCGCCTGGCGCTGGGCCTGACTGCCGCGTTCGCCCGGCGCCCGGTCGCCGAAGCGGTTGAGGCCAGGTTGCCGGTCCGACAGGTGTCGGTGCAGGCGGGCACAGACGTGCGCGTAGACGTTGCCCGCACCGTGCCGCGGTTTGACCGCCAGCAGCTCCCGGCGCGGCCGCTCCCCAGGCGACGCGGGACCGAGCTCGCGGAACACGAGCCGATGCCCGGCCTTGGCCTGCGGATCCGCCTGGACGTAGGCGGTCACGCAGTCGCGCAGATCTCCCTTGCCTGGGTCGTACCCCAGCGCGTGATGCCCGTCGGTCAGCCCCGACCATAGCTCCTCGACCAGCCGCAGGACCTCGCGATACAGATGCAGATGTCGTGCTGGATCCGCCTTCGCCGCCGCCCGGAGCAGCAGCACGTCGCGCTCGAACTCCGGCGCCGCCACGAGCACATAGCCCTGAGGACGCTCCGGGACTGCCGACACCACGGCGCTTCAGCCGCAGCCCGACGAGGGAGGCGACGTACGGCGCACGCGCCATGGCAAGGTGCGGCGCACCGCGACGGCCGGCAGATGCGATCTCACCGGTCGTCCTCCTTCGACTGCCGCTCGGCGCGGATGTCGCGCAGTACTTCCTGGGTGAACGGGTCGTCCGCGGCGAACTCGTCGAGGTCGAACGGCTTGCTGGTCGGCAACGGCTCAGTCGCGTACGTGCGCTGGGTCGGGTCGTCGACCACGCCGGCAGGCGGCTGGTCGTCGCCTCGGAGGGTTCTGTACGCCGCAGTAGAGAGGAGGACGGCCTCAGACTGACCGTTGTCGCCCCAGAGAACGGCGGTGTCGGGATGGGCCCGGAGGGATTGCAGCACAGCGGGTAAGTGAGCTGCCAAATCGTGGACGCTCAAAGGCTCGTCGTTCGCTTGGAGCTTCGACTCGCCGTCGAGGTCTTCGAACTCGTCGTGGGTGAGGACGACCGCCTCCGGTACCCCGTCGCCGATGCTGAAGGCGCGGGTCTGGCCCGCGCGGAAGCGGGTGAGGACATCAGGGAGGTCGGCGCGGAAGGTGGCGGTGGAGGGGAGGTCGGTCATGCAGAGAAAGTATCTGTTCGGGTGCGGTGGGGGCGGGAGTTTTCCACAGGGGTGGGGGGTGCTGGAACAATGGGCTCATGAGTTCCTCCAGCAGTCAGCCGGTCAGTTCGCTTCGGCAGCGGGTGACGAAGGCCAGTTACCCGTTCGTGGCGAAGCTGCATGCGATGCCGAAGCTGACGTTGCCGGGGATCACCCTGGTGCTGGCGCTGGTCGGAGTGTTCGCTCCGGTTCCGGCGGCGGTGCCGGCGTTGATTCTGCTGGCGTTGTTGCTGAGCTGGCTCGGGTTCCTGTCGTGGCCGGTGGTGACCACCGGGCAGCGGGCGATCCGGGTGTTCGCGGTGCTGGTGATTCTGTTGTTCGCGGTGTCGCGGATCGCCGGTAGTTAACTCAGCGCGGCCAGCTGCTTCAGCTGCGCCGCTCGCCCGGTGATGATCTTCTGGGCGAGTTTCTTGCCCTCGGGGTTCTTGCCGGCGGTGCCGATGCTCTGCGCCAGGATCACCGTCTGCTGCAGGTGTTCCTTGAGGTTCTTGCCGAAGTCCTGGTCGAAGGCCGGGCCGGAGAGCTTGCCGAGGGCATCGATTTCGGGCTCGGTCATCATCCCGGGCATGTCGTGGCCCTCGTGCGGGTTGCGCACCGGGAGCCGCGAGCGGGTCCGCAAAGCGTTGAACTGCGCGACCTCCGCGCGGTGCCCGGCAGCGACCTGACCCGCGAACGCCCGTACGGCGGGACTCCCGGACGAAGCAGCCAGGTCCAGGACGCGCAGCAGTTGGTCGTCCATCGGGATCATCAGCTCGATCCAGGCCAGGTCCGTGGCGTTGAACGACGGGTCGATGTCCCACTCGGTCTCGGTGACCGTCGGCGTCGGAGCAGCAACCGAAGCCGAAGGACCAGGCGCCGCAGCCACCGACGAACCACAACCGGCGAGAACGACGAGCAGCACAGCACAAGCGAGAGCCTTCATCGCAAAGCTCCTCCGGGGGGCGGCGGTGGCACAGAGCGTGCTGGGAAGCGTACAGACAGTGCCGGGAGAAATACAGAGGGAGTTGTCGAAAAAGAGGCCGGGCGGGTCCTGGGACGGGGAACCCGCCCGGCAGCCAGCGGATCACGGGCAAGTCAGCGGATCACGGGTGCCCGTTGGCCCCGCACTTGATGATCGGGCGGATGCAGTCGTTGACGCGCCGCGCCATCTCCCCCACCGGCCAGGCGTTGAAGAAGTCACCGTGCATCGTGAAGCCACCACCCGACGCCAGCCGGAAGCCGGCCGTCGGCCCGTTCACCGGGTACCGGAGCACCTGCCGCAGCTTCGGCACCGGCACCGGGTGGGTCGACGGGCAGTCCCCGTTGACCGGGTAGGACATGTGGCTCTTGTGGTCCGGCGAGTCCAGGTCGCGCCCGTTCCAGCACTGCGGGAAGTCCAGGTACGACTCCAGCATCGACCCGGCCGGGCAGTTGATGAAGTCGTGCCCGGCGCCGGCGTCACCGGCGTGCAGGCAGGACCAGCGCGAGATGGTGTTGTCGCTCGGCCCGGTCGCCTTCGCGTTGCCGGCCACGATCCGCAGCCCGAACGGCAGCGGCTGGGTCCGCGCGATCACGTCGTCGCGCACGCCCTCACCCAGGTAGTAGAAGGTCGTCCCGGTCGGTTCGACCGGCTGGTTGTTCACGTACAGCGTGGGCACCCAGTACGACGACTTGTCCTCCGCCGGGTTGCACGACGTCGGCGAGTTCACCAGGTCGTCGACGGTGGTGTTGGCGTTCGTCACGGTCGCACCGAAGAAGCTGTGCATGTGCGACGCCCCGGGCAGGTTCGGGAACACGATCGGGTCGTCGGGCAGCCGGTGCGTGTACGGGCAGTCGGCGAGGAACTCGGCGACCCGCACGATCGGCCCGCCGGCCGGCGTCCCGCCGTACACCTGGAACTCGAACAGCGACGCGCCCCACTGGGTCGCCCGCTGCGTGACGAGCACCCGCACGTACCGGCCGGTGCCGGTGACGGTCAGGTTCTGCTCGCCGCCGGTGCCGTTGGCCACGCTGTGCACGGTCGCCCAGCTCGACGTGTCGGCCGAGGTCTGGATCGAGAAGCCCCGCGCGTACGCCGCCTCCCACTTCAGGACGACGCGGTTGAAGGTCTGGCTCGACCCGAGGTCGACCTGCAGCCACTGGTTGTCCGCGAACCCGGACGCCCAGCGTGTCCCGCCGTCACCGTCGACGGCGGCAGCGGCCGGGAAGGCGCCGCTCTCGACCGACGACGCGACGACCGGACGCCCCTGCGACAGCAGCGTTTCCGCTGCCGCCGCCGGACGACCGACGACGACCAGGTACGCACCGAGCAGGGCCAGCAAGCTCGTGAACAGAGCACCGAGCCGGAAACTCCGACGCGCGGTCACTTGTACACCCGCACGTAGTCGACCAGCATCCGCGCCGGCAACGGCGTCTGCGCGTTCGGCGGACCGGGGAAGTCGCCCCCGACGGCCAGGTTGAGGATCAGGTAGAACGGGTGGTCGAAGATCCACGGCCCGCGGGTCGCCTCGAGCTGGGCCTTGTCGACGACGAACACCGTGGTCCCGTCGACCTGGTAGGTGATCGACGTGCTGTTCCAGAGCATCGTCCAGGTGTGGAAGTCGTTCGAGAAGTCGGCGCCGCCGGGCAGCCCGTACGTCCCGCCGTACCCACCGGCACCGTTGTACGCCGGTGCGTGCAGCGTCGAGTAGCCCTTGGTGGTCTCGCGGCCGAGGATCTCGACGATGTCGATCTCACCGTTGTACGGCCAGGGGCGACCGGTCAGGAAGTCGGCGCCCATCATCCAGAACGCCGGCCACAGCCCGTTGCCCTTCGGCACCTTGATCCGGGCCTCGACCTTGCCGTACGTCGTACTGAACTTGCCGCCGCTGTTCATCCGCGCCGATGTGTACTGGCACGTTCCGCTGCCGGTGACCGGGTCGATCGGGCAGGCCGATCCGGGCGTCACCTCACGCCGCGCCTCCAGCACCAGGTTGCCCTGGCCGTCCATCTGGGTGTTGTTGTGGTTGGTGTAGACCTGCAGCTCGTTGTTCTGACCGGTGCCCGGGTCGGCGGACCACTTCGCGGCGTCCGGCTTCGCGCCGTTCGGTCCGTTGAACTCGTCGGACCAGATCAGCTGCGGGTTCGGCGACGGATCGGCCGGCGGGGTCGGCGGCGTGTTCGGCGCGCCGCCGGTGCCGTAGACCTGGAACTCCCACAGCGAGTACCCGTACGGCGTGTTGCGCTGCGTGCCGTACATCCGGACGTAGCGCCCGGTGCCGGTGATGTTCAGCGTCTCCTTGAACCCGGGCCCGTTGGCGGTCCCGTAGATCTTGGTCCAGTTCACGTTGTCGTTCGACGTCTGCACCTCGTAGGACTTGGCCGAGGCCGGGTCCCACTGCAGGACGACCTTGTCGATCTGCGCGGTGGCGCCGAGGTCGACCGAGATCCAGCCCGGGTCGACCCAGCCGGAGTCGGTCGCGGTCGCCCAGCGGCTGGCCGGGTCGAGGTCGAACGCGCGGGCCGGCGTGCACTCCCAGCAGTTCGGGTCGTGCTGCTGGGTCGAGGCGGCGCCGGTCTTGCCGTACGACAGCAGCTTGCTGGTCGGGCCGGGACCGCCACCAGTGGTCCCGAACACCTTGAACTCCCACAGCGAGACACCCCACTGGGTGGCGCGCGCGGTGCTGTAGAGCCGGACGTAGCGGCCGTTGCCGTTGACATCCAGCGTCTGGTTGCCACCGGCACCGGTCGTGGTGCTGTAGACCTGCGCCCAGTTGTTGCCGTCGGCCGAGGTCTCGATCTGGAAGCCGGTCGAGTACGCCGCCTCCCAGCTGAGCGCGACCTGGCTGATGGTGGCGGTCTGGCCGAGGTCGACCTGGATCCACTGCGGGTCGCCGAACGCGCTCGACCAGCGGGTACCGGGGTCGCCGTCGACGGCGGCGGAGGCGGGGAAGGCGACGTTCTCGGCGGACGACGCGGTGACGGTCTTGCCTTGGGACAGCAGCGGGTCGGCGGCCTCGGCGGGCGGCGCGACCAGGAGTGCGGCGACGAAACTGGCGGCGACAGCGGCCGCGGCGGCGACTTTGAGACGCGACGGTCTCCGGGACAAGCGCATGGGCATCTCCAGGGGCGGGCAGGAGGGTCGGGGAACGTTCCCCGAGTCTGAGAGTTGCGCGCTCAGGGAACGGTGTCAAGAGTTCAGCGTGATCGAGCCAGTACGGCGCGCAGCCGCTTGACAGGCCTCCGGGCGGCCGGGATGCTCGTGCGTGGGGAACGCTCCCCGGTGCACTCGGGGACCGTGGCACCGACGAACGCCTGACAGGTAGGGGGTGCCGTGCGACGACCCACGCTGCATGCCGTCGCGGCCCGGGCCGGGGTGTCGAAGTCGAGCGTGTCCCGGGTGATCAACGGCGAGCCGAGCGTCGCGCCGGAGATCCGGCAGATCGTGATGGCCGCGGTCACCGAGCTCGGCTACGTGCCGAACGGCGCCGCCCGCAACCTGGTCACCCAGAAGACCAACACGATCGCGATCATCGTCTCCGATCCCCCGGCCGGCCTGGTGTCCGACGACCCGATGTTCGCGATGGTCGTCCGCGCCGCGAGCCGCGCGCTGGAGGCCGCGGGCAAACAAGTGTCGCTGGTGCTGGCCGGGTCCGACGAGAGCCGTCAGCGCGTCGAGCAGTACCTGGCCGCCGGGCACGTCGACGGCGCCATGCTGGTCTCGATGGACGGCGCCGATCCGCTGCCCGCCGTCCTGGCGCGGACCGGGCTGCCGATCGTCTCGCACGGGCGGCTGGCGACGCCGGGGTTGATGCCGTGGGTCGACAACGACAACCTCGGCGGCGCGACCAAGGCCGTGCAACATTTGCTCGACCAGGGCCGGCAGCGGATCGCGACGATCTCCGGCCCGCTGGACATGACCGCGGCGCAGGACCGGTTGACGGCGTACCGGGAGACGCTGAAGGACACCGGGCGGCGCTCGATCGTTGCCCTCGGCGACTTCACGCGGATCTCCGGCGCCGAGGCGATGCGGCAACTGCTGGCCGACGATCCCCAGCTGGACGCGGTGTTCGCGGCCAACGACCTGATGGCGATCGGTGCCCTGCGCACCTTGCGTGAGGCCGGGCGGCGAGTGCCCGACGACGTCGCGGTGATCGGCTTCGACGACATCGAGGCCGCGCTCTACACGGCGCCCGCGCTGACCACCGTGCGCAGCCCGATGGGCGAGCAGGCCGCGCAGACGACGCGCCTCCTGCTCGACCTGATCGCCCACGGCAGTGCCGACTCGGTCACGCTGCCGACCGAGATCGTGGTCCGCGAATCAGCCTAGTTCTGCTGCCTTCAGCAGCAGGTCCCGCACAGCGGTCGCCGCCACCGGTCCCTCACCGTCCACCAGCGTCGCGTCACTGCTCAGGAACACCGGCCCGTCCTCGACCGACGCCGGCAGCCGCCCGTGCGACCCGCGCACGATCGACGGATCCAGCGGCACCACCGACATCGCGTACCGCAGCCCGAGCTTCTTCTTCAGCAGGTACGACGCCGCCCGCGGCTTCACGAACCGGTCCGCCGGGTCGAAGAACAGCTCCGCCGGGTCGTAGCCGGGCTTGCGATGGATCTCCACACCCCGCGCGAAGTCCGGCGCCCGCGCGTCGTCCAGCCAGTAGTAATAGGTGAGCCAGGCATCGGGTTCAGCCACGACCACCAGCTCCCCCGACCGCTCGTGGTCGAGCCCGTAGCGCTTCTTGCCCTCGGCATCGAGCACCTCGGCGACGCCCGAGATCCCGGCCAGCAGCTTGCCGACGGCCTCGAGATCCGCCGAGTCCTTCACATACACATGAGCGATCTGATGGTCGGCGACGGCGAACGCCCGCGAGGTCCACGGATCCAGATACTCCATCCCGTCCTGCGTGTGCACCTCCAGCAACCCCTCGGCCCGCAGCACCCGGTTGACGTCCACCGGCCGCGCGACGTCGGTGATCCCGTACTCCGACAGCACGATCACCGTCGCGCCGCGGGCCTCCGCGTCGTCGAGCAGCGGAGCCAGGACGGCGTCCAGCTCGATCGCGGCCCGGTCCGCCTCGACCGACGACGCGCCGTACCGCTGCAGGTCGTAGTCGAGATGCGGCACGTACGTGAGCAACAGATCGGGGTTGTCCTCGGCAAGGATCTGCCGCGAGGCGGCAACGATCCACCGGCTCGACTTGATGCTTGCGGTCGGCCCCCAGTAGTTGAACAGCGGGAAGTCGCCGAGCTTCGAGGTCAGCCGGTCGTGCAGCTCGACCGGCCGCGTGTAGCAGTCCGGCGCCTTGCGCCCGTCGGCGTAGTAGATCGGCCGCGGCGTCACCAGCAGGTCCGTCTCCGCACCCATCGCGTACCACCAGCACACGTTTGCCACCTTGTACGCCGGGTTGCTGCGCCGCGCGACGTCCCACACCTTCTCGCCCTGCACCAGCCGGTTGTGCTGTCGCCACAGGAACACCTCGCCGAGGTCCCGGAAGTACCAGCCGTTGCCGACAACACCGTGTTCGGACGGCAGCTCGCCGGTCAGGAACGTCGCTTGCGCCGAGCAAGTGACCGCCGGCAGCACGGTCTCCAGGTTCCTGGCCAACGGCAACGATCTCAACCGCGGCATCTTTCGGAGCAACCGAGGCGTCAACCCGACAACATCCAGAACGACCACCTGCTTGGTCATTTGACCTCCTCCAGGCCCAAAGCAACAATCCGGTCGCGCAGCCAGGCCAGCTCGGCAGCGATGCCTTCGGCAAGTTCCTGCTGGTTCGTCGGTCCGTTGGGCAGCACCGACCAGGTGTAGGTCTCCGACTCCAGGTGTTGCGTCAACGGGTGCGCGCCGCCGACCAGATGCCGCAGCGAGTCCTCCAGCACGTCCGTCGTGCTCGTCAGAGGTGCGCGTGGAGCAGCGTGCACGGGCACGTGGAAGTGCACCCGCCACGGCGCGTGCCCCGACAGCTGGTCGATCGAGTCCAGGTTGTCGACGCCCGGGCCGCCCCACTCGCGGGTCTGGTGCAGGAACTTCGGCTCCGCGAACTCGTCGAGGAGCCGGCGCGCTTCGGCGTCGCCGGGGTCGGGAACATGCAGCGCCGCCGACACCTGGCTCTTCACGACCTCGACACCGGCCACGTCCAGCGTCGCGAACGTCGCGCCTGGGTCCTCGAACTGGACCGCCAGGTGGCAGGTGTCCAGACACAGCCCGATCCGCGCCGGACCGGCGTACGGGGTGAGCCAGTGAGTGGCCTGCGGGACCATCTCGAGCACGCAGCCCGGTTCGGGCTCGACGGCGATGCGGATGCGGCGGCCGGTGTTGGTCTCGACCTGCGCGAGCCGGACCTGGACCCGGTCGAACGCCGCGCGCGCGAGCGCGTCCTGCTCGCGCGACCACGGGTGCCGCCAGGCCAGCGGCAGCGTCGAGATCGACCCGTACGCCGCGTCGCGCGGCATCAGCTTGGCCAGCACCTCGATCAGGTCGAGGGTGTAGCGCAGCCGCTCGGGCTCGGTCCAGTCGGGCTTGTAGACCTTCTTGCCGACGACCCGGTCGTGGAACCCGGCGTACGGGAAGCCGTTCAGCGTGACGACCTCGAGGCCGTTGCGGTCGAGGGCGCGGCGCAGGCGGTTGAGCGCGACCAGTGAGTTCGCGAGCCGGTCGGCGAGGCTGTGCGCGAGCCAGAGCCCGACGCCGAGGACCGGAACGCCGAGCTCCTTGCGGACCAGCGACGCGCAGCCGTCGAGCTGGGCGATCACGCCTTCGAGATCCTCGGCCGGGTGCACGTTCGTGCAGTACGCGAGGTGGACGAGCGAACCGTCGGGGTGCCGGAACCTCATGCGCGCGCTCCCCGCAGGATCGAGTTGCCCGCGAACGTGTCGGCGGCCGGCGTACCGGTCAGGTCGAGGCGGCCGGACTGGCCGTAGAACGCGACCGGGTTACGCCAGAGCACCTGGTCGACGTCGTCGTCGGTGAAGCCCGCGGCGAGCATCGCCTGCCCGGTCGCGTAGGTACGCAGCGGGTCGGACTTGCCCCAGTCGGCGGCGGAGTTGACCAGGATCCGCTCGGTGCCGAACTGCTGCAGGATCACCACCATCCGGTCCGGGTCCATCTTGGTGTCGGGATAGATCGAGAAGCCCATCCAGCAGCCGGAGTCGGCGACCTCCTGCACGGTCACCTCGTTCAGGTGGTCGACGACCACGCGCTCGGCCGGTACGCCGGACTCGCGGACGACGGCGAGCGTGCGCGTCGTACCGGCGGCCTTGTCGCGGTGCGGGGTGTGCACGAGGACCGGCAGGTCGAAGCGCTTGGCCAGCTCCAGCTGGGTCGCGAAGACCTCGTCCTCCTCCGGCGTCATCGAGTCGTAGCCGACCTCGCCGACCGCGACGACCCCGTCCTTCGCGAGGTACCGGGGCAGCACGTCGAGCACCTCGCGGCAGCGCGGGTCGTTGGCCTCCTTCGGGTTCAGCGCGATCGTGCAGTGGTGCTTGATGCCGTACTGCGACGCCCGGAACGGCTCCCAGCCGATCAGCGCGTCGAAGTAGTCGACGAACGAGCCGACGCTGGTCCGCGGCTGCCCGAGCCAGAACGCGGGCTCGACCAGAGCCTGGACGCCGTGGGCGGCGAGCGCCGCGTAGTCGTCGGTGGTCCGGGACGTCATATGGATGTGCGGATCGAAGATGCGCATGGTCCAGTCACCTCTCAGGGGCGGTCGAGATAGGGCTGAAGGTCCGGGGGAACGGTCCGGCCGGCCGCCCGCCGTTCGGTGGCGAAGTCGGCCATCATCCGGCGCAGCTCGTCGTCGGCGCGCTCCGGCAACCCGTGCACGGCCGCCAGCGGTACGCCGGCGAACACGCACTTGAGCACGGCCTGCCGGAACGCCGTGCCGGTCAGGTGCCGGGTCGCGTACGGGCCGAGCGCGGCCGCGAGCAGGCGCTGATCGTTGGTGCGGATCGCGTCCTCGATCAGGGCCGGGCCTTGGTCGCCAGCTGCTTGCTCGACGTCGTCCAGCTCCAGGGCTTTGAGGATGGCGAGCTTTTCGGTGGTGTCGCCGTAGCGGTAGAGGTCGGTGATCTCGTCCGGCGTCGCGGTGGCGAGGAGCTGGGCGCGGGCGGCTTCGTCGATGGTCCAGCCGTTGCCTAAGGCATCTTTTCCGACGCGCCGGGTGACGGCGGGGAACACCTCGGCGAGCGGACCGGTGAAGCCGGGGAGACCGGCGGCCAGATCGGTGGACTTCATACGTGGTTCCGCAGGAACGTCAGCGACTCGCGCGCGACGGTCGGCGCGGCGTGCGAGTGCCTGGGCAGCTCCACCGCCACCAGGCCGTCGTACTCGGCTTCCCGCAGCGCCTTGAAGACCTGCGCGAAGTCGACCTCGCCGGTGCCGAACTCGAGGTGCTCGTGAACGCCGCGGCGCATGTCGTCGATCTGCACGTTCACCAGGTACGGCGCGCCGCGCCGGATGCACTCCGCCGGTGGATCCGGCTCGTTGCAGACCAGGTGGCCGATGTCGAGGGTGAGTCGGAGCAGGTCGACCTCGTCGTGCAGCTTGAAGAAGCCGGCCAGGTCGTCGAGCAGCATGCCGGGCTCGGGCTCGACGCCGAGCACGACGCCGCGGTCGGCGGCGTACGCCGCTAGCTGGTGGCAGCTGGCAACCAATCGCTCCCAGCCGAGCTCCGGCGAGACGTCCGTCGGGAGGACGCCGGACCAGAACGAGACCGCCTCGGCGCCGAGCTCGGCGGCGATGTCGATCGCGCGCTCCAGCAGCAGCATCCGCCACTCGGCGCCGTCGGTGTGCAGGAGGGTTGGCTCGTGCTTGCGGTACGGGTCGAGGACGTAGCGGGCGCCGGTCTCGATCACCACCGCGAGCTGGTGTCTGGCCAGCAGCCGCCCGACCTCGGCGGTGCGCTGCTCGAGGTCGGGGCCGAACGGGTCGAGGTGGTTGTGGTCGAGCGTCAGGGCGACGCCCTCGTAGCCGAGCTCGGCGATCACCTGGAGGGCTTCGGGGAGGCGGTGGTTGGCGAAGCCGTTGGTGCCGTAGCCGAGCCTCATGTGGGTGAGACCTTCCTTGCCAGGGCCTTGGCTATCGGCAGGGCTACTGCGAGTGCGGCGCCCAGTCGTGGGGCGCCGGCTCGGGCGCACCAGGCTGCTTGGAGCGGTACCAGGCCGTGGATGCCTGCGCCGACTGCTCGGCGGAGCTTGGGGCCTGACGGCTCCTGTGCTGCGGCGACCTGGGCGGGGGCTACTGCTTGAGCGAACAGGCCGGTCAGCACAGCCGTCGCACCCAGCCCGGCGGCGCCGGCAGGTCCGCCGGGCGCCCACGCGCCGGCCGCTGCCCCGCGCACGGATCCGGCCGCCGCCCTGCGCACCTGTCCGCCGAGCGTCGCCGCGGTGATCGCCGACGTTGCAGCCAGCGCTCCGCGCGCCGGCAGCGGCGTACTGCCGTGCACCTCTCCCCGCGACATCGCCGTCACGCCGAGGATGTGCGTACCGACAGCCAACGCAGGAGCCCACGCCCGCCGCCTCTGGTCTCCAGCACCAACCAGTACGTCGAGCGCACGCGCCGCCGCCATGAACACCGGGCCAGCAGGCGTGTTCTTCGCCTTCAGGTCGTAGCTCCACGCAGTAGCGGCGAGCACTGCCGACGTCGCGAACGCTGAGCGCCCACCGGCCCTCGCTGCCAGCGCCAGGCCGGCAGCGGTGAGCCCGGTCGCCAGGCCCAGCGCCGTACCGGCCGGCACGCGTCCTGACGGGATCGGCCGCTCCGGGCGCTCGACGGCGTCCACCTCCCGGTCGGCCCAGTCGTTGAGCGCCATGCCGGCCCAGTAGATGCAGATCGACGCTGCCGACAGTCCAACAGCACGGCCGGGCCTCAGGTCTCCAGCAGCGACAGCACCGGCCAGTACGTCGCCAGGCACCGTCAGCGCGGCAGGAGCCCGGACGAGCTCGACCAGGTCCTTCAGCATTCCTGCACCCAGCGCAGCAGGTCGTCGTACTGCCTGGTGAGCGCGTGCTCGGCCGACTCGACGGGGTCCTTGAAGTAGAACCCGAGGAACGGCATCGCCCCGACATGGCCTCGCTCCAGCGCCAGTGCGGAGAGCCTGGCGAGGTCCAGCACGAGCGGAGCGGCCAGCGCCGAGTCACAGCCCTGCCAGGTGAACTGCAGCGTCATCCGTACGCCGAGGAACCCCGAGAACATCACGTGGTCCCAGGCGGTCTTCCAGTCCCCCAGCGGGTCGACGTAGTCGATGTGCACCTCGCCAGGCACCTCACCGCCCAGCAGCTCGGTCAGCACGCGCTCCTTGGACACGCTCTTCGACGCCGCCGCCTGCGGGTCAGCCAGCGTCGCGCCGTCGCCACCACCGAGCAGGTTGGTCCCGGACCAGGCCTGCACAGGCAGAGCGCGCGCGGTGAACATCGGCGCGAGCACGCTCTTCACCAGCGTCTCGCCGGTCTTGGCGTCCTGCCCGCCGTACGGCACCTGCCGCTCGACGGCCCAGTCCCGCACCACTTGCGGCCGGATGGAGGTCGACGGCGTGAAGTCGACGTAAGCGGCCCCGGCCTCGAACGCAGCCAGCGCAGCTAGCGAACTGGGCGGAAGCGGCCCGGCCCCCGCCTGTCCCTGCTGCCCGAGGTGCGGGCTCCTGCTCTTCAACGCTTCTTTCAGCGCATCCAAGTCGTCGTACTCGACCTCGTGCGGGGGCTCGGTGGAGGCGACGTTGATCGCCACCACCTGCTCCAAGTCGTTCCGCAACCGGAACGCCCGGATGTCCTCCGCCATCCGGCGAACGACCTCGCCCTGCGTGTCCGCGACCGGGAGGACCACCAGGTTCCGCTCGGTCTCGGCCAGCTCGGCAGCGATCAGCCCATCCAGCCCCGGCGGCAGCACTCCCCCAGCGACCAGCCGTTCCACCTGTTTGCTGAGCGGCGTCTCGGCGGGATCGTGCCCGCCGAAGACCAGCCGGTCGATCGGCACCAGACCGGCCCCGGCGAAGGCCGGCGTCTCGGTGACCACTCCGGCGGGCGGGGCGCCGTGGGCCAGTGCGGCCGCTCCGGCGACGGTCGTGGTGGCGACCGAACCCCTTGCCCCGAACAACCACACACCCACGCGTCGATGCATCCGCGGCTCCTCAGGCTCGCTGCCACAGAAGGTAGTCTTGGGCGGACGATCTGTGACAGATCGGAACTCTAGATCGGCAAACGAGCGCTGGGAAGAGACGGCCGGACAGAAACCCGGAAGATCGAGGTCCGGTCAGTGCAACATCACGACATGCCGGTTTTCGCCACTCAACCGGCGTTTTCCGCCTCAGGGCCGAGATGCTCGGGCTCCGCGACCAGGTCCCGGGAGCGATCCGCGACCGCCATCGCGGCCAGCGCGGTGGTCAGCGGAACGGCCGCGATGATGCCCAGGCTGCCGACCAGACCTCGGACGACTTCGATCGCCACCTGCTCGGTCGAGATCAGGTAGTTCGACTGCGTCCCGCTGATCGCGAACACCATCAGGATCGGCAGCGCCGCCCCGGCGTACGCGAGGACGAGCGTGTTCACGACCGACGCGACGTGCGCCCGCCCGATCCGCAGCCCGGCGCCGAACAGCATCGCCCGGCTCGCGGCCGGATTGGCCGCCGACAGCTCCCAGACCGCGCTCGCCTGCGTCACCGTCACGTCGTCCAGTACGCCGAGCGCCCCGATCACGATCCCGGCCACGAGCAGCCCGGCCAGGTCGATGTCCGGCACGTACGCCTTGAGCGCCGACGCACCGTCGGACGCGATCCCGGACAGGTCGCAGAACTTCACGAACGCCCAGCCCAGGAACGCGGTCAGTCCGAGCGCGGCGATCGTCCCGGCCAGCGCGACCGACGACTGGGCGTTGATCCCGTGCGTCAGGTACAGCGCGATCACCATGATCACCGAGCCGCCGACCACCGCCACCAGCAGCGGGTTCGACCCCTTGAGGATCGCCGGCAGGATGAACTGGGTCAGCGTGACCGCCGTGACGCCGAGGGCGCCGAGCGCCGCCAGACCGCGCCAGCGCGACAGTACGACGACCGCCACCGCGAAGATCACCGCGAGGATCAGCAGCGGCCGCCCGCGGTCGTGGTCGACGTACTGGTACCGGCCCTCGATCGGCGCCTTCTCGTCGACGCCGAGCAACACCTTGTCGCCGACCTTGATCGGGATCGAGGTCTGCGCGCCCTTCGGGACCTCGACCGGAACCTCGGCGCCGAGGTCGGTCTTGCCGGAGTCGATCCGGATCGTCGCCTCGTCGCAGTCGGCCGGGTGCTCGGGGCAGGCGACGAGCTTGGTCACGGTGCCGCCGGCGCCGGACGACTTGGCCGACTCGACCGTCACGTCACCGCCCGGCCACATCACGATCATCGCCACGATCGCGGCCGCGATCAGCGGGATCAGCAGCGCCGCGACCACCACCCGGACCCGGCGGGCGACCACCGCATCGGAGTCCACCACCGAGGTGTCGAGCACGTGCTCGTCGCCCCAGCCGCCGTGCCCGTGACCGTGGCCGTGCCCGTGACCGCGGGGAATTTCGATCCGGCGGCGCCGGTTGGGTTTGTTGTCGGCCCGCCTGCGCCCGACCGTCCGCCTGGCCATCCGTCCACTCCCTGTTTTGACAACCAGTTCCGTTTAAATGAAAATGATTGTCATGAGATCTAGTCGTCGTCGTGTCCCACGCCTTGTCACGGCCGGCCTGGCCGCCCTGACCCTGCTCACTCTCGCAGGCTGCGGCAGCAACGCTGCCGACGGCTCCGGCGGCAGCGGGGACAAGCTCGACGTGGTGGCATCGTTCTACCCGCTCGAGTTCATCGCCAAGTCGGTGGGGGGCGACGCGGTGAACGTGACCACGCTGACCGCGCCCGGCGTCGAGCCGCACGACCTGGAGCTGACCCCGAAGCAGGTCGGGACGATCGCCGAGGCCAAGCTGGTCGTGTTCGAGAAGGGCCTGCAGCCGGCCGTCGACGAGGCCGTCGAGCAGAACGCCAAGGACGCCGGCTTCGACGTCGCCCCGGCCGCCAAGCTGGAGGCGACCGGCGCCGACTTCGAGGAGCACGAGGAAGGCAGTGGCGCCGCCACGCCGAGCAGCCCGGCCACGCCGGCGGCGTACGACGGAGGCGGTGCGACGGGGGCAGGCGCGGTGCAGCAGGCGGCGTACGGCGAAAGCAGCGCGGTGCGGCCGGCGGCGTACACCGAGGACGCGCTCGACCCGCACTTCTGGCTCGACCCGGTCCGCTACGCGGGCGTCGTCCAGGCGGTCACCGACAAGCTCGTCGAGGTCGACGCCGCGCACGCGGACGGCTACCGGGAGCGCGCGAAGACGCTGCTCGGCGAGGTGAACAAGCTCGACACCGAGTACAAGACCGGGCTCGCCAGCTGCAAGTTGACCACCTTCGTGACGAGTCATGAGGCGTTCGCCTACCTGGCGAAGCGGTACGGTCTGCAGATGGTCGGAATCGCCGGATTCACCCCCGACGCCGAACCGACCCCGCAGCGGATCAAGGAGGTCCAGGAAATCGTGCGCAACCAGCACGTCACCACGATCTTCTACGAGGAGCTCGTCAGCCCCAAGGTGGCCGAGTCGATCGCCCGCGACGTGCACGTCAAGACCGCGGTCCTCAGCCCGATCGAGGGCCTGTCGGACGCGAACTCGCAGGAGACCTACCTCTCCCTGATGCGCGAGAACCTCCAGGAGCTCCGGAAGGCGAACAGCTGCGCGTGACAGGCCCGACAACAGACCCCGCGAAGGCCGTTCAGGTCACCGATCTCTCGGTGGACCTGGGCGGTCGGCTCGTGCTCCGCGGGATCGACCTGCAGATCCGTCCGGGCGAGGTGGTCGCCGTGCTCGGCACCAACGGCTCCGGCAAGTCCACCCTGGTCCGAACCATCGTCGGTCTGCTCCCCGCCGCCCGCGGCGAGGTCCGGCTCTTCGGTACGCCGGTCCCGCGCTTTCGCCAGTGGAGCCGGATCGGCTACGTGCCGCAGCGGATCACCGCGGCCGGCGGCGTACCGGCGACTGTGCACGAAGTGGTCTCCTCCGGTCTGCTCTCGAAGCGGCGCCTCTTCCGGCCGCTCAGCGCGGCCCAGAAGGCCGCGGTGGACCAGTCGCTCGAGCTGGTCGACATGGCCGACCGCCGCAAGGACGCCGTCGCCGAGCTCTCCGGCGGCCAGCAGCAGCGCGTGCTGATCGCTCGCGCCCTGGTCTCCGACCCCGAACTGCTCGTCCTCGACGAGCCGACCGCCGGTGTCGACCTGGCCAGCCAGGACATCTTCGCCGACGCGATCCGCGAACGCGTGGCCCGCGGTACGACGGTCGTCATGGTCAGCCACGACCTCGGCCCGATGGACGCGCTGATCGACCGCTCGGTCGTCCTGCGCCGCGGCCGGATCGTGTACGACGGGCCGCCGCACGCCTCGCAGACGCACGCGCACGTCCACCCACACGTCGTCGACTCCGAACCCGGGTGGTTGTCGTGACCTTGTTCGAGCTGGAGTTCATGCAGCGGGCGCTGATCGCCGGGCTGCTCACCGGGCTGTCCGCGCCGGCGATCGGCACGTACCTCGTGCAGCGCCGGCTGGCGCTAATGGGCGACGGGATCGGGCACATCGCGATCACCGGCGTCGCGCTCGGCCTGCTCACGGGGACCGCGCCGGTGCTCACCGCGATTCTCGTCGCCGTCGTCGGCGCGAGCGCGATCGAGCTGATCCGGGCGCGCGGGAAGACCAGCGGAGACGTCGCGCTGTCGCTGCTCTTCTACGGCGGGATCGCGGGTGGTGTGCTGCTGATCGGGTTGGCCGGGCAAGGCGCAGCGACGCTGAACACCTATCTGTTCGGCTCGCTGACCACGGTCTCGCCGTCCGACCTGTACGTCGTCGTCGGCCTCGCCGTCGTCGTCCTGGTCGTGGCGATCGGCCTCGGGCCGCAGCTGTTCGCGGTCTGCCAGGACGAGGAGTTCGCCCGCGTCACCGGGCTGCGCGTCCAGCTGCTCAACCTGCTGATCGCGGTGATGGCCGCGGTGACCGTGACGGTCGCGATGCGAACGGTCGGGCTGCTGCTGGTCAGCGCGCTGATGGTCGTGCCGGTGGCGACCGCGCAGCAGATCACGCGGTCGTTCCGGTCCACGTTCGTGACCGCCTGCGGGATCGGGGTGCTGGTCTGCCTGGCCGGGATCATCACGTCGTACAACGCGAACGTCGCGCCGGGCGCGACCATCGTCGTCCTGGCGCTGGCCTGCTTCGTCCTCGCGGCGGCCGCGGGCTCGCTGGTGCGCCGGCGGCGCGCCGTACAGGCACCGCTCGCCGACGAGGAGCCTGAGGTCGGCGTACCGGGTCCGGAGCCGCACGTCGTCACCGACGAGCACCCGCACGCGCACAGCCAGCGCTGCGGCCACCCGAAGGTCGAGCACGGCGACCACGTCGACTACGTGCACGACGGGCACCTGCACGCTGCGCACGGCGACCACTGGGACGAGCACTGACTTGGCACCGTCTGCGAGAATGGCGAGTTGAACCGGCTGAACTGAGGACAGGAGTAGCGGTGGCGATCGGAACGCGTTCGACCCGGCAACGGGCGGCGGTGGCGTCCGTACTGGACAACCTGGACGACTTCCGGACCGCCCAGGAGATCCACCAGGAGCTCCGAACCTCCGGCGAAGCCGTCGGCCTCACCACGGTCTACCGCACCCTCCAGGCCCTCGCCGACTCCCGCGAGGTCGACGTGCTCCGCACGGCCGACGGCGAGACGGCGTACCGCCGCTGCTCGAAGGGGCACCACCACCACCTGGTCTGCCGCAACTGCGGCCGCACGGTCGAGGTCGAGGGCCCGGCTGTCGAACGGTGGGCCGACAAGGTCGCGGCCGAGCACGGGTACTCGGATGTCAGCCACACGCTTGAGATCTTCGGAACCTGCTCGGACTGCCAGAAAGCCTGATTCTTCTGCCCCCACGGCAGACGGTGGTCGGCCTTGGATCGCCCACCCGCCCACCTCTGTGGGCGGGGTGCGGGGTGATGGTGCAGGGCAGGCGGTTGTCGCCCACAGCCTGATGGTGGTGAGCGCATCTCGCCCACCCGCCCACCTCTGGGTGCGGTGGGGAGTGCGTTGGCGGGTTGAGGTACGTGGTGCGGGCTGTGCTCAAACGGGGGTAGGCGAGCAGGTGGCTGAGATGGCGGCTCGCTCATCCGGCTAGCACGTGGGGCTGGAGGACGCTCAGAGCAGGTGGGTCAGCAGCTCGGGCATCGTGTGGGCGGTGGGTGGTGTGAAGCCGTCGACCTGGTTGGTGGTGCTGTCGTCGCTGTGGAACAGCAGCGGGCGGAACCCGACTGCTTGCGCCGCGGTGAGGTTGGTGGGGCGGTCGTCGACCAGGTAGGTCTGGGCGGAGTCGAGGCCGGGGTGGGCGCGGACGGCGGCGAAGGATTCAGGCGACGGTTTTGCGGGCGCCTAGCTGTGAGCTCACGTACCAGCGTTCGGCGCGCAGGTTGAAGCGGGCGCGGAGCAGCTCGGACCAGGGGGCGGCGTCGTTGGTGAGGATCAGCGGGGTGATGCCCGCGGAGCGGAGTTGGTCGAGGGTCTCTCCGGTGCCGGGGGTGAGCTCGTGGTGGGTGCAGTAGTCGGCGTCGGTGGCAGTTGCTGCTACGCCGAGCGACGTCCACAGGTGGTGAGTGGAGATCTCGCCGAGGGTGCATCGGCGGTAGGCCTCGCGGATGTCCGGCTCGGTGGCCGTGCTGCCGTGGGCGCGGAGGTACGGGATGAGCAGGCTCGCGACGACGTTGCCGTGCCGGTAGAGGACGCCCATCGCGTCTAGGACGACGAACCGGCGCAAGGTCAGCGCACTGCGGTCAGGAGGTACGTCGCAGGCAGGTGACCCGCCTGGTCGCCGAGGGCGGCGTACATCTCGGGGGCGGCGAATTCCTGGAGTGAGCGGAGGGTCAGGCCGGCTGTGAGTACGGCGGTGGTGACGGCGCCCAGATTCCAGATGTAGCTGCGGTTGGGGACGTCGATGTCCAGCTCGCGGGTGATCTGGGGGGCCTTGAGGGGGTCAGGGTAGCCGTCACGGGGTGGGGTGAAGTAGTTGCTGGCGACTCTCAGCGGGGTGGTGGCGGTGAGGACCTCCCACACCGGGTGGTGCTCGGAGATCACCAGTACGCCGCCAGGCGCGAGCCTCAGCGCGAGATCAGCGGCCCAGCGGGTGAGATCCGGGACCCAGCAGATGCCGCCCCAGGAGATGAAGATGAGGTCGAAGGCCGTGAGGTCCGGGGCGAGGGCCATCATGTCCTGCTCGCGGAAGTCGATCTCGACACCGAGAGCCTCGGCCTTGGCGCGGCCGGTGGCCAGGTGGGTGGGGGCCAGGTCGACGGCGGTGACGTCGGCGCCGAGGCGGGCGAAGGTGAGGGCTTCGTCGCCTACCGAGCAGGCCAACTGGAGGACTCGGCGGCCGCGGACGTCGCCTGCGGCGGCCAGTTCGTCGGGGTTCAGGGCGCTGCCGCCGGCCTGGAAGAACTCGAGGGGTTCGCCTGGGCGGTGCGGTGCGAGGGTCTGCCAGTACTGGCGGTTCTGCTCGACGACGCTGTCCATGGCGGGGATCGTACGGCGGGCGCGGTCGTGGCTGCACCAGGAATTTGCCAGACTGGCCAGCGGCGACCGACGACCGGGGAGACGACATGGGTATCCGTACGACGGCCGCGGCGCTCGCCGCCGGACTGGTGATGACCGCCGGGGTGCTGACCGCGACGCCGGCGAGCGCGCAGAGCGCCGCGGCCTGCAACCTGACGGCGCCGTACCGGGTCGTGATCGGGCAGCCGTACAAGGAGTTCAAGCTGTACGCGTCGGGAGCCTGCTCGCTCGGTGGTGGGACTTCGGGCTGGGATCTGATTCATCCCAGTCAGGGAAGTCAGGGCGGCGCCTACTTCAGTGGTGGGAATCAGCAGAGCTGGGACGTCTACGACTTCCACACCATCGGGCTGCACACCTGGCGGCCGTCGGGGGCCTTCGACAACAACTCGAATCCGCTGACGCAGAACACCGTGCAGTCCGACATCCGGCTCGCCACCGCGGCGTGGATCAGCAGCAAGCGGACAGCCGATGTGGTGACGCTGACCGGGACGTCGCTGGTCTACTCAATCGACTACGACAAGTACTACAAGCGGTCCGCGCAGGGCGCGTTCCAGTTCCGGGAGCGCGGGACGACGACCTGGAAGGGGCTGAAGGGGGTCACCACCAGCTCTGCGGGCGTCGCGACGATGGCCTACCGCTACAGCAAGACTCGTGACTACCGCTTCGTGCTCTACACGACCCCGGTCTCCTGGGACCAGGCCAGCGCGACGACGACGCGCTAGGCCGGCAGGTGGCGGCGGGACGACGCAAGCACCACCGCCGTACAGGCCAGAGTCACCGCAGCGACCACTGCCAGCAGCACAACGTACGGCGCCAAGCTGGCGACTGCTGCGAGCACAGTCGGCAGCAGGAAGCCCAGATAGGCAGCTGCGTAGTAGACCCCGGTCAGCCCGGCCAGGTCCACGTCGTCGTTCAGTGCGGCGATGCGCTGGATCTCCAGTAGGCCGGAGACGACAGCGATCCCGTACGCCGCTCCCAGCAGCACACCGTCGAGCAGGCCGAGCAGTGGTGAGCCGAGGTCGGCTACTACGGCGCTGAGGCCGACTCCGGCCGACATCAGGACCATCGCCACGACGATGGCCCGGGCTGTCGACACGGAGTCGAGCCTCTTTGCCAGCGGCTGCACCAGAGCCCCCGTGCCGAGGGTGCAGACCGTGAGCAGGGTGGCGTAGGCCAGTCCCCAGTTGCCGAGCCGGTCGCCGACGAGCTGTGGCGTCACGGCGTAGGCGATGCCGGCCGAGCCGAAGACCCAGGGGGCCATCGGGAGCACCACCCGCAGGAAGCGGCGGTGTGCGACGGCCGGGACCTTCAGCAACGACCAGAGCGAACCAGCTGCCGGAGCGGTCCGAGTCTCAGGAGCTCCTGGCAGCAGGGACAAGGCGGCCAACGCCAGTACGGCGTGCACGGCGTAAGGCGTCACCATCGGGTGCGGACCCCACTGAGCCAGTACGCCGGCCACGCCGGCGCCCAGACCGAAGCCGAGTGTCAGCCCCATCGCAGCGCGCCTCGCACCGGCTCCGCTGTCGGCAGCAGCGTCGTACGGCGGTTGCGACAGCTCCTTGACCCAGCTGGTCCCGACAGCCATGGCTACGCCGACAGCAACTCCGGTGAGCAGGCGGCCGCCGTACAGGGCCCAGGTCTGTCCAACCATCAGGAGCACGCTGGAGACCGCTGACAGCGCCGTACCGACCAGCATCAGCGGCTTGCGTCCGTGCCGGTCGGACAGGGCTCCAGCGACGAGCAGGCCGGGCACCAGCCCGACGACGTACGTGCCGAGGAACAGGTCGACTTCAACGGTCGAGTAGCCACCAGCTTGCCGGTAGAGCATCAGCAACGGTGTGAACTGGTTGCCGCCCCAGCCGCAGCAGAACATGGCGAAGACCGCCCGCTGCCACCTCATCGCCGGTGGTACCGGTCGAGGTGCTCCCCCAGCCCCCGTGCGAACTCCTCCGGCTCCCGCCGCTCGACGCACTCCGCCAGCGCCGCATGCTCCTGCAGCAGTACGTCGAGGAGCTCGGCCCGCGGCCGGACGACGCTCAGGCTCATCCGCCGCTGCCGATCCCCGAGCGACCGGTAGAAGCGGATGGCCAGCGCGTTCCCCGAGCCCTCCACGAAACTCGCGTGGAAGGCGTCGTCGGCGGCGGCGAACCCGTCGGCGTCCCGTGCCTGCGCGCAGCGCCGCTGCTCCTCCAGCGCCCGCGACCACCCCTCCGAGGCCGCGGCGAGCAACCGGTCGTCCCGGAGCAACCTCCGGACCGCGGCCGCTTCGAGCGCTTCGCGCAGGTCGAGCACGTCCTCCATCTCGGTCGGCGTCACCGGTACGACGACCGCTCCGCGCTTCGGGATCAGCTGGACGAGCTGCTCGGCCTCCAGGCGCAGGAACGCCTCCCGCACCGGCGTCCGGCTGATGTCGAGGTCGTTCGCGATCTCGCCCTCGCTGAACAACTGCCCACCGGCGAGCTCTCCGGTGAGGATCAGCTCCTTGGTGTGCCGGTAGGCGCGATCACCCGCGGGTCCCTGGTCGGCCATGGGCTCAATCTAGCGCATAGATGCATGCATAGATGCATGACTGGCGAGAAGCTGCCGCCGGCCCTCCGCACGGGAGGGCCGGCGACGAGATCAGGAGATGTTGCCGACCTCCGCGGCGATCGTCGTGGTGTCGCCGTGGCCGGTGTGGACGACCGTGCCCTCCGGCAGTGTCAGCAGGCGGTCGCGGATCGACTTCAGGATGGTCGGCTTGTCGCTGTACGACCGGCCCGTCGCGCCCGGGCCGCCCTGGAAGAGGGTGTCGCCGGTGAAGACCGCGTCGAGGTCGGCGGCGTACAGGCAGGTGGAGCCGGGGCTGTGGCCGGGGGTGCTGACCGCCTTCAGCGTCGTGCCGGCGACGTCGAAGGTGGTGCCGTCGGAGAGGTCGTGGTCGGGCAGTTCGTCGTACAGGGCGGACCAGAGCATCTGGTCGGCCGAGCTGATCCAGACCGGGCACTTCAGCACGGCCTGGACGCCGCCGACGGCGTTGATGTGGTCGTTGTGCCCGTGCGTGGCGACCAGGCCGACCACCCGGCGGTCGCCGACCGCCTGGACGATGCGCTCGGCGTCGTGGGCGGCGTCGATCACCAGCACCTCGTGGTCGTCGCCGACCAGCCAGATGTTGTTGTCGACGTCCCACGTCCCGCCGTCCAGGCTGAACGTGCCGGACGTGACGAGCCGCTCGATGCGAGCCGGCATCAGAAGACCACCACCGAGCGCAGCACGTCGCCGTGGTGCATCTTCGCGAAGGCCGCCTCGACCTCGTCGAGCGCGATCGTCTCCGACACGAACCGGTCCAGCGGCAGCCGGCCCTGCAGGTGCAGGTCGATCAGCAGCGGGAAGTCGCGGCTCGGCAGGCAGTCGCCGTACCAGCTGGACTTGAGTGAGCCGCCGCGGCCGAAGAAGTCGAGCAGCGGCATGTCGAGCTGCATGTCCGGCGTCGGTACGCCGACCAGGACGACGGTCCCGGCCAGGTCGCGGGCGTAGAACGCCTGCTTCCAGGTCTCCGGGCGGCCGACCGCGTCGATCACGACGTCCGCGCCGAACCCACCGGTCAGCTCCTGGACGGCCTCGACGACGCCGTCGTGGTCGAGCTCCTTGGAGTTGATCACGTGCGTCGCGCCGAGCTCCTGGGCGACGTCGAGCTTGCGCTGGTCGATGTCGAGCGCGATCACCCGGGCCGCACCCGCGAGCCGGGCGCCGACGACGGCCGCCGTACCGACGCCGCCGCAGCCGATCACCGCGACGGTGTCACCGCGGCCGACGTTGCCGGTGTTGACCGCGGCACCGAGCCCGGCCATCACGCCGCAGCCGAGCAGCCCGGCGACCTCGGGCTTCGCCGCCGGGTCGACCTTCGTGCACTGACCGGCCGCGACCAGGGTCTTCTCCGCGAACGCGCCGATCCCCAGCGCGGGCGACAGCTCGGTGCCGTCGGCCAGCGTCATCTTCTGCTTCGCGTTGTGGGTGTTGAAGCAGTACCACGGACGGCCGCGCAGACAGGCCCGGCAGCTGCCGCAGACGGCCCGCCAGTTCAGGACGACGAAGTCGCCCGGCGCGACGTCGGTGACACCCTCGCCGACGCTCTCCACGATCCCGGCCGCCTCGTGGCCGAGCAGGAACGGGAAGTCGTCGTTGATGCCGCCCTCCCGGTAGTGCAGGTCGGTGTGGCAGACACCGCAGGCCTGCACCTGGACCACCGCCTCCCCCGGCCCGGGATCGGGGATGGTGATCTGCTCGATCGTGACCGGGGACCCTTTGCTCAGGGCGACGACTCCACGCACTGTCTGACTCATGCGCCCGACGCTAACCAACCGGACCCCGTCGCGTCTGCCCCCGTCCGCGCGTCGGGCCGGGGATTTTCGGTCCGCCGGTACGCCGGCGGACGGGCCTGGTGGACGGCCGCGTGTCCACCGGTCGGGGGACAGCGAGTACGCCGTACGGCTCTCATCGCGCGGGCCCCCGAGCGGCCAGGCTTGAGCCATGACCGACAAAGACTTGGCAGTGCGGGTCCGCGGACTCGTCAAGCGGTACCCGGACAAGGTCGCCGTCGCCGGCGTCGATCTCGACATCCGGCACGGTGAGGTGTTCGCCCTGCTCGGCCCGAACGGCGCCGGCAAGACCACCACCACCGAGATCCTCGAGGGCTACCGGCGCGCCGACGAGGGCGACGTCCAGGTCCTCGGCACCGACCCGGCGCACGCCGACCGGCACTGGCGGTCCCGCGTCGGGATCGTCGCGCAGTCGTCGCGGGACGAGGCCGAGCTGTCGGTCGCCGAGCTGGTGCAGCACTTCGCCGGCTACTACCCGAACCCGCGCGACCCCGACGAGGTGATCGCGTCGGTCGGGCTGGAGGAGAAGCGCCGGACCCGGACCCGCAAGCTGTCCGGCGGGCAGCGCCGCCGCCTCGACGTCGCGCTCGGCGTGATCGGCAACCCGGAGCTGCTGTTCCTCGACGAGCCGACCACCGGTTTCGACCCCGAGGCGCGCCGCCAGTTCTGGACGCTGATCGAGAACCTGCGCACCGGCGGGACCACGATCCTGCTCACCACCCACTACCTGGACGAGGCCGAGCACCTGGCCGACCGGGTCGGCGTGATCGCCGACGGCCGGATGCTCGAGGTCGCGACGCCGGACACGCTCGGCGGCCGCGGCGCCCGCACCGCGCGGATCTCCTGGGTGGACGCCGAGGGGCACCACGAGATCCGCAGCGACGAGCCGACCGCCGAGCTGGCCCGGCTGATGCTGCGCTTCGACGGGGAGATCCCGGAGCTGCAGATCCGCCGGCCGAGCCTCGAGGACATCTACCTGGACCTGATCGGCGCCGTACCGGCCGCCGTCGAAGGAGCGACCCGATGAGCACCACCGCACCGACCCGCCCGCTGCCGTCCGTCGTACAGGTCGGGCTGTCCCGGACCGCGCTGGAGGTGAAGCAGTTCTTCCGCGAGAAGGAGCAGCTGATCTTCACCTTCTTCTTCCCGATCATCTTCCTCGGCATCTTCTCGGCCGTGTTCAGCAGCACCGACTTCGCCGACGGCGTCGACGCCGCGACGTACTTCACGCCCGGGATGATCGCCTCCGGCATCTTCCTGACCAGTTTCCAGTCGCTGGCGATCACGATCGCGATGGAGCGCGACGAGGACCTGCTGAAACGGCTGCGCGGTACGCCGATGTCGCCGCAGTCGTACTTCATCGGCAAGATCGGGCTGGTCCTGACCACCTCGATCGCCCAGTTCGGGCTGCTGCTGGCGATCGCCGGGCTGCTGCTCGGCGTCGACATCCCGTCGACCCCGCAGAAGTGGCTGCACTTCCTGTGGATCTTCGTGCTCGGTACGGCGTCCGGTTCGGTGCTCGGGATCGCCTTCTCGGTGGTGCCGAAGTCCGGCAAGGCCGCCTCGGCGGTCGTCACCCCGGTCGTCCTGCTGCTGCAGTTCATCTCCGGCGTCTACTTCGTCTACAGCAGCCTGCCGAGCTGGATGCGGACCGTGTCGGAGTTCTTCCCGCTGAAGTGGCTGGCCCAGGGGATGCGCTCGGTGTTCCTGCCGGACGCGTTCGAGGCCAGCGAACCGGGCGGCTCCTGGCAGCTCGGCACCGGCGCGATCGTGCTCTCGATCTGGCTGGTGGTCGGTCTGGTCCTCGCCCAGCGGGTGTTCCGCTGGACCCGCCGGGACGCGGGCTGATGCAGCTCCACGCTTCCGCCGGAACCGTGCGTCGGGTGGACGACTGCGGGTTCTGGCGGAAGATAGGGGGTATGCAGCCCGTCTCGAAGGCCGCGCAGCCGGTCTGGATCCGTACCCTGATCGGCTGGCACGTCGTGTTCTACGGCATGCTGGCCGTGGTGGTTGTCGGCGCAGTGACCTCTGCGGAGCTCACCGCCGAGCGGCGTACGACGTACCTGGCGCTGATCGCCGTGCTGGCCTTCGCGTACCGGTTCCTCGCGATGCCGGCGATGCTCTCGCGCAACTGGGTCTGGTCGAACGTGTACCGGCTGCTGATGATCGCGTGCATCGCGGTCGCGGTCGGGATCTTCCCCCAGTCGGTGTTCATCCTGTTCATCGTCTCGCCGCAGATCTGGTTGCTGAGTCGCCGTACTCTCGACGCCGTCCTGCTGACGCTGCTGCTGCTCGTTGCCGTCGGCACCGCGCAGCTCTGGTCGGCCGGCTGGACCACCGACGCGTTCTGGTCGATCCTGCCGTGGATGGTGATCAGCCTCGCGGTCAGCTCGATGCTGGGCATCTGGATCGACCGGGTGATCGCGCAGAGCCAGCAGCGCGCCGACCTGATCGAGGAGCTCGAGTCGACCCGGGACGAACTGGCCGCGGCGCACCACTCGGCCGGCGTGATGGCCGAGCGGGAGCGGATGGCGCGGGAGATCCACGACACGCTCGCGCAGGGCATGACGAGCATCGTGATGCTGGCGCAGACGGCTTCGGTCGAGCTGTCCCGTGGTGGGACCGACGCCGTGGCGGGCCGGCTGAGCGCGATCGAGGACAACGCGCGGGAGAACCTGGCCGAGGCGCGGGCGCTGGTCGCCGCGTTCACGCCGGTCGCGTTGTCCGAGGCAACCTTGTCCGAGGCGTTGCGGCGGCAGGCCGAGCGGTTCCGGGCCGAGACGGGCGTCGACGTACAGGTGGTGCTGGACATGCCGGACGACGAGGTCGCCGCGCTGCCGCAGGGCCAGCAGGTGGTGCTGCTGCGATCGGCCCAGGAGGCGCTGGCGAACGTGCGCAAGCACGCGGCCGCGACGTCCGTGCTGATCACGCTGTCGATGACCGACGACGGGGTGGAGATCTCGGTGTCGGACGACGGCAGCGGTTTCGAGCCGTCGGACGCCGGCGGCGGATACGGTCTGGCCGCGATGCGCGGGCGGGTCGAGGAGTCCGGCGGCAGCGTGCAGGTCGACAGCGCCCCCGGCCGCGGAACGCGGGTCCAGGTGCTCATTCCTTCGAACAGTCAGGAGAACTCGTGACCGTCCGGGTCCTGGTCGTCGACGACCACCCCATCGTGCGCTCCGGGCTGACCGGGATGCTCGCCGTCACCGACGACATCGAGGTCGTCGGCGAGGCGGGTGACGGCGAGGAGGCGCTCGCGCTGGTCGAGGCGACGCGGCCGGACGTCGTACTGATGGACCTGCGGATGCCCAGGCGGGACGGGGTGTCGGCGACCGGGGCGATCGTGTCGGGCTATCCGGCGACGAAGGTGCTGGTGCTGACGACGTACGACACGGACACGGACATCCTGCATGCTGTTGAGGCTGGGGCTGCGGGATATCTGTTGAAGGACACGCCGCATGGGGAACTGCTGGACGGGATTCGGGCTGCTTCTCGGGGTGAGACCGTGCTGGCGCCGCCGGTCGCTGCGCGGTTGATGTCGCGGTTGCGGACGCCGGCGCCGGTGGCTGCTGTGCAGCCGTCGCCTCGGGAGCTGCAGGTGCTGGCTGCTGTTGCTCGGGGGTTGAGCAATGCGGAGATCGGGCGGGAGTTGTTCATCGGGGAGGCGACGGTGAAGACGCATTTGCAGCGGTTGTTCACGAAGCTGGATGTGGATGACCGGACGCGGGCGGTGACGGTGGCGATCGAGCGGGGGTTGTTGCCTTCGCCTCGGGGTTGAGGTGCCTGGTTGGTGACCTCGCCTCGGTTCAGGGCGCCTGGTTGGTGACCTCGTTCGGGATCGCGCCGCCGTAGCGGCGGTCGCGCTGCGCGTACAGCTCGATCGCGCGCCACAGGTCGCGCCGGTCGAAGTCCGGCCAGAGCGTGTCGAGGAACACCATCTCGGCGTACGCCAGCTGCCAGACCAGGAAGTTCGACGTCCGCTGCTCGCCGGAGGACCGGATGAACAGATCCACCTCCGGAACCTCCGGGTGGTACAGGTGCCGCGCGAGCGTCTTCTCCGTGATCCGCTCCGGATTGAGCTTGCCCGCGGCAACGTCCCGCGCGATCGACCGCGCCGCGTCCGCGATCTCGGCCTGCCCACCGTAGTTCACGCAGAACTGCAGCGTGATCGTGTCGTTGCCCTTGGTCTGCTCCTGCGCGGACTCCAGCTCGTCGATCACGCTCTTCCACAACCGCGGCCGCCGCCCCGACCAGACGACCCGCACCCCCATCGCGTCCAGCTCGTCCCGGCGCCGGTGGATCACCTCCCGGTTGAACCCCATCAGGAACCGCACCTCCTCCGGCGACCGCGCCCAGTTCTCCGTCGAGAACGCGTACGCCGAGATGTACTTCACCCCGATCTCGATCCCACCCTTGATGACGTCCAGCAGCGACGCCTCCCCCGCCTTGTGCCCCTCGGTCCGCGCCAGCCCCCGCTGCTTGGCCCACCGCCCGTTCCCGTCCATCACGATCGCCACATGCCGAGGCACCAACTCCCCCGGCACCCCCGGCGGCATCGCCCCCGAAGGATGCTTGTCCGGCGCCACCACCTCTCCCCGGCGACTGCGCTCCACAACCCGACGACGACCCAGTGGCGACATGCGAAAGATTTTCCCCCACGAGTGAATCTCGTCGGCCAGCACCCTCCGGGTACGACGCCGCCATCGAGGCCAACCCCTCTCCCCCGTACGGGCTTGTACTCCACCCCACGCATTCCCGCCACCCCTGCTCCCTGCAACAACCTGCAACCTGTGGATAACCACCCCCTCGACCACGCTCCGTATGAAACCCTTGCACCACCCGCTACACCTATCTCAGGAGTCCCCCGCATGCCCCGGCGCCCCTTCCTCACCGCAGCCACCCTGCTCGCCGCCCTCCCCCTGGCGTCCTGCAGCAACAGCTCCCCGGAAGCCGGCCGCCCGGACACCGCTCCCCCGAGCGCCTCGCCCACCCCGAGCGCGACTGCTTCCAGTCCGCAGTGGACCGAGCAGGAGCAGCAAGCGATCACGCAGGCCACAGCGCGATACATGTCAGCCCGGGCCGCGATCAACCGAGCGCTGCAGGATCCTCGGAAAGCCACCCGCGCCAGCCTGCTCAGCGCGGGCAACGGCGGCACGTGGCTGGTGACCTCTCTCGGAGAACTGCAGTTCCAGCAGGACCAGGACTGGTACCAGAAGGGCGACATCGCGGTGACGTCGGTGGCGGTTCAGTCCGTGAATCTGGCCACCCAGCAGCCGGAGGTGAGGCTCACCTCGTGCATCGACAGCTCGAAGACCACAACGATCATCCGGAAGACCGGGAAGCCCGTCACCACCGCAGGTGACGACGGCGCGCGGCACAAGGCCCAGGCCAAGGTCGTGTTCGCTCCGGCCGAGCGGGGCCAGCCGAAGGCCTGGTTCCTGATCGATGAGCAAGGCGGCGGCGCATGTTGACCCGGGTCTCGCTGGTCGTGCTGCTACTCGGGATCATCGCGAGCCCAGAACTCGCCCATGCATCACTCACGACCGATCCACCACCGCCGCCGGGCTACACGCGGATCTGCTCGCAGCTGACCCACAGGTGCAAGCTTCAACTCACAGCCGAGCTGCCGCAGAAGGGGAAGGATCCGGTCGCCGGAAAGCCGGACCAGACGAAGTCGGCCAAGAAGCCGGTCTGCCGCTTCGCTGGCGCCCCGCAGGCGTGCACTTCAAAGCTGGGCAACTGGTCCAACACCCATCAGTGCTACCTGCAGCCGATGTCCCCACCGCCTCCGTACGACAACCCGATCTGGACAGGCAAGGACCCGGCCAAGGGATCGCTCTGGGCCTGCCTCCGCGAGCAGGGATACGACGAAGGACGGCACCTGGTCACTCGGTTCATCTGGATCGAAGGCGAACCCGATGTCGAGGTGGTGGATCCGATGACGCTGGTCTACCGGGCCATCGCGGAGATGAAGCTCGGAAAGCCTCAGCTCGGGACTGCGCCTGGTGCGGGGCAGATCGGGCTGGTGAACATGCCGGTGTGGCTCTGGGTCGCCAAGTCCGAGAACACCTGGGGCCCGATCACCCGGACCGCCAGCGTTCCGGGGCTGTCGGTCACCGTGAAGGCCGAGGTGGACGCGGTCAACTGGGCCATGGGCGACGGAAAGACCCTCCGCTGCGAGACCGCGGGTACGCCGTACACGGAGACGGCCGGCCTGAAGGACTCCCCCGACTGCGGTCACCGCTACGTGAAGACCTCGCGCTCCCAGCCGCACTGCACGTACCCGGTGACCGCGACGACCCACTGGACCATCGCCTGGGAGAGCACGCTCGGCGACACCGGCCAGATCCCGATGACCCAGTCGGCCGAGACCCAACTGCAGATCGGCGAGGCGGTGCCGGTGCTGGTCGACCCCGACGGCGGCGAGCAGGCGCCGGCTGCGCCGAAGGTCGCGGCCTGTTGAGAGAGATTGGGGCACGAGCGCTGCGGCGTTGAGCGCGGCTCGGCGTCACAGGCCGACACAGCGGGCTCTGGGTGTCAGTTGGCGGCTTCTGTGCCGGGGAGCGGAGTCGCTGGCGTCGTGCTCAGGTCCAGGTGGCGGAGGGAGCGGAGGCGGTCCAGGTGCCAGGCTACGAAGGCGGCTACGAGGGTGTCGGCTTCTCGGCGGGTTTTGGGGTCGGTGCGTTCTGCGGTGGGCCAGTCGCCGGTGAGGAGTGCCGCCAGGAGGGTGATGGTGGCGGGGGCGGGCATGGCGGAGGCGGGTGGGCGGCAGGAGGTGCAGACCATGCCGCCGGCGGAGGGGTTGAAGGCTCGGTGGGGGCCTGGTTCGCCGCACTTGGCGCAGTCTTCGAAGGAGGGGGCGTAGCCGGAGATGGCCAGGGAGCGGAGGAGGAAGGAGTCGAGGATCAGGCGGGGTTCTCGTTCGCCTTTGGAGAGGACTCTCAGGGCTCCGGCCAGGAGGAGGTGTTGTTGGGTGGCTGGTTCTTTTTCCTCGACGACCAGGCGGTCGACTGTTTCCAGGAGGACTGTGCCAGTGGTGTAGCGGGCGTAGTCGGAGACGATGCCTTCGCCGTAGGCGGCGATGGAGACGGCCTGGGTGACGACGTCGAGGGTGCGGCCGGTGGCGAGCTGGAGGTCCACGTGGCTGAACGGCTCCAGGCGGGCGCCGAAGCGGGACGACGTACGGCGGACACCCTTCGCGACGGCGCGGATCTTGCCGTGGGAGCGGGTCAGCAGGGTGGCGATGCGGTCGGCTTCGCCCAGTTTCTGGGTTCGGAGCACGATGGCTTCGTCACGGTAGAGCGGCACGGGGACAGTGTCTCAAACGGGGCCGACAGTCTGCGGGGGCGAGGCTTCAGAGGAGGGTGTTGACGTACTCGGCGAGGCCGGTCGGTTTGTGGCCGGTGAGCTGCTCCACGGCTGAGGTGACGGTGCTGAGCTCGCCGCTGGCGATGGCGGCGTACGACGTGACCCAGCCGGCGACCTCCCAGGCGGGGGCGCCGAAGCGTTCGCGGGAGCGGTAGGCCTCGTCGAGGGTCTCCGGTTCGTAGCGGATGCGGCGGCCGCGGGTCTCGGAGAGCAGGGCGGCGACCTCGGTCAGGGAGAAGGCGGTCGGGCCGGTGAGGTCGTACGTCGTACCGGCGTGGGCCGCGGGGTCGAGGAGGACCTGGGTGGCTGATGCGGCGACGTCGTTGCGGAGTACGGCGGCCACGCGGCCGTCGCCGGCGGGGCCGCGGATGGTGTCGTCCTCGCCGACGAAGCCGGGGACGAAGTCGAGGTAGAGGTTGTCGCGCAGGAAGGTGAAGTCGACGCCGGTCGCGCGGAGGTGCTGCTCGGTGTGCCAGTGGTCGCGGGCGAAGGTGAACGTCGCGTTCGGGGCGGCGCCGACGAAGCTGGTGTAGACGATGTGCCGGACGCCGGCGGCAACCGCCGAGTCGATCGTTGCCTTGTGCAAGGAGACCCGGTCGGCGGACTCGGTGGCGCTGAGCAGCAGGAGGGTGTCGACACCGTCGAGGGCGTCGAGGAGGGCGTTGTGGTCGCCGTAGCTGGCTTGGGCTACCTCGGTGTTGTCGAGCTGGGGGGCTCTTGCCGGGTCCCTGACGAGGAGGCGTTGGTGGGCGCCGGCGTTCGCTAGCTGGCGGGCGATCCTGGAGCCGAGCTTGCCGGTGGAGCCGGTGACGGCGATGAGTGGTTGCTCGCCGCTGCGGGCGCCGGGGACGTTGCCTGAGGTGCTCGCCGCTGCGGCGCGGGGAGGAACAGATGGGGTGGTCGGGCCCGGGGTGGTTGGGCCTGGGGCGGTCGAGCCCGGCGGGGGCGCGCCCGGCGTGGTCGCGCCCGGAACCGGGCCCGGCGTGGACGGGTCCGAGGCGCTCGCGCCCGGCGTGGTCGCGCCCAGGGTGGACGGGTCCGGGGTGGTCGCGCCCGGGGTGCTCGCGCCCGGCGCGCTCGGGGCGGGAGCGCTGCGGTCAGGGGTCGCCGGAGTGCCTTGGGTCACTTGCTGACCAGCTTCAAGGCGGCCTCGTTGTACCGGGTGCCGGCGGCTGAGTCCGGTGGGAAGGCGTCACTCAGAGCAGTGAGTTCTTCGGGGGTGAGGACCAGGTCGGCGGCGGCGAGGTTCTCGGCGAGGTACTTGCGGCGCTTGGTGCCGGGGATGGGGGCGATGTCGTTGCCTTGGGCAAGGAGCCAGGCGAGGGCGAGTTGGCCTGGAGTGACGTCTCGGGCTTCGGCCAGCGTTCGGACCTGGGCGACGAGGTCCAGGTTCTTCTGGAAGTTGTCGCCGGTGAAGCGCGGGAGGCCGGCGCGCATGTCGTCGGGGGCGAAATCCTCGGGCGACTTGATCTGGCCGGTCAGGAAGCCGCGGCCGAGCGGGCTGAAGGGGACGAAGCCGATGCCGAGCTCGCGCAGCGTCGGGAGGACGACCGTTTCGGGGTCGCGGGTCCACAGGGACCATTCGCTCTGGACCGCGGTGATCGGGTGGACGGCGTGGGCCGCGCGGACGGTGTCGCCGTTGACCTCGGACAGGCCCAGGTAGCGCACCTTGCCTGCCTGGACGGCCTCGGCCATCGCGCCGACCGTGTCCTCGATGGGGACCTGGGGGTCGCGGCGGTGCAGGTACCAGAGGTCGACGTGGTCGACGCCGAGGCGGCGCAGGGAGGCGTCCAGCGCCTCCCGGGCGTACGCCGGGGTGCCGTTGACGACGTTCGGGACCTGCTCGCCGGCGGCGCTCCGGGCGAAGCCGAACTTCGTCGCGAGGGTGACCTGGTCGCGGCGGCCCACGAGGGCGCGGCCGAGCAGCTCCTCGTTGGCGCCGTCGCCGTACACGTCGGCGGTGTCGAGGAAGGTGCAGCCGGCGTCGATCGCGGCATGCACGGTCGCGATCGACTCGGCGTCGTCGGTGCTGCCGTACGACTGCGACATCCCCATGCAGCCGAGGCCGAGGGCGGACACGGTGAGTTCTCCGAGCTGGGCTTCACGCATGGGTCCGAACTTACTCCCTCGCACCGGGAGGTCAGTCGGCGATGGCGGTCCGGATCTGGATCTCCGAGTGCAGCGTGCGGTGCACCGGGCACTTCCCGGCGATCGCGAGCAGCTTCTCGCGGTGCTCGGGCGTGAGGTCGCCGTCGAGCTTGATCCGCAGGTCGATCCGGTCGAGCATCCCGGACGCCGTCTCGCAGTTCTCGCAGTCCTTGGCGTGGATGCGGGCGTGGCGGAGCTCGACGGAGACGTCGCGGAGCGGGATCTGCTTGCGTTCGGCGTACATCCGGATCGTCATCGACGTGCAGGAGCCGAGCGACGCGAGCAGCAGGTCGTACGGCGTGGGCCCGGTGTCGCGCCCGAGCGGGACGGGCTCGTCGGCGGTCAGGCGGTGGCGGCCGGCGGTGATGGTCTGGGCGTACGGGAGGCCGTTCTCGCGGACCAGCACGTGATGCCCCATCGTCAGCCCGGACGGGACCGGCGGCGCGGGGGTGCTCAGGTAGCGGCCGGCCCAGGCGCCGATCATGGTCGCGGCGTACGTCGCGTCGGCGGCGACCGACAGCGCGTGGTCGGCGCCGTCGAGGGCGATGAACGACTTCGGGTGCCGGGCCGCGACGAACAGGTGCCCGGCGTTCTGGATGCCGACCTGCTGGTCGTTCGGCGCGTGCATCACCAGCAGCGCGGTCCGCGGCGGCGGGATCTCCCCGGCGGGCGCGTTGATCGTCACCACGGCGCGGATCTCCGGCACCAGGTGCGAGGCGGACAGCACCGCGACGCCGCCGAGCGAGTGACCGATCAGGATCTCCGGCGGCTCGAAGTTCGCGCGCAGGTGGTACGCCGCCAGGACCACGTCGGCGACCGCGCCGGCGGCGCCGATCTCGAAGGCCAGCACGGCGATCCCCGACCGGGTCAGGACGTCCACGATCACGTCCACGGAGCCGGGCGCGCGGTGCGCCAGTACGGCGTACGCGCGAACCTCGCCGGTGGGCAGTGCCATCAGTGCGTCGAGTGATCCACCCTGCGGCCTGTCCAGCTCCAGCGTGACCTTCGGATCCGTCATGGGACAAGCATCCCTGAAACGGTGAACCGCCCGGCGCATCGACCCACGGTGACGGACAGTATTCGAGGGGTAGCAACGATTGCGTCCAGACGCAAAGGTGCACAACGAAACCGCATCGGTGCCGGTCCACGTCCTGACGTGACACCGGCGGTTCCGTAAGTTCTCGGCAGGGTTTCACGCATTGCTGGGGGGTACGGAAAGATGTTTCTGGGCCGGGCGTTGCGCTACCGGTGGTCCCAGGCGGTCGTCCTGGCCGGGGTCAGTCTGCTGATCGGGACCTGCGCGTCGTTCGCGCCGTGGTTCTCCCGGTCGGTCGAGCAGACCGTGACGACCGAGATGCTGACCAACCGCCCGCTGCAGGCGGCCTGGCAGCTCGAGGCGCTGCCGCCGCCGACCAGCCGGATCACCAGCAAGCCGACCGCGCCGGACAAGCTGGCGAACCTGGTCCCGGCCGACGTCCGGCCGCTGTTCAGCGCGCCGGTGTACGGCACCCACGTCGACGTCAACTGGATCACCGGCCCCGAGATCACCGCGCCGAAACCGCAGGCACGGATCGCCTGGCGGGCCGACTTCTGCGAGCACCTGACGATCACCGAGGGCCGCTGCGCGACCGCACCGAACGAGGTCGTCGCGTCGGTCGCCGACGTCAACAACCACGACATCAAGCTCGGGCAGCGCCTCGACATCATCCCCACCCAGTACGTCGGCAGCGGCAAGCTCACCGTCGTCGGGCTCTACCGGGCGGTGGACCCGAAGGACATCTACTGGTTCGGCAGCCCGCCGACCGGGCGCTCGTACCCGCCGATCGGCGAGGACTCCGGCCAGCTCGACAAGCTGATGACGCCGCAGGTCACCTTCGACCAGGCCGCCTGGGGTCAGCGCAACACCGTCGACACCCGGCCGCTGCCCGGGCTGACCCGATTGAAGGACCTGGACCGGCTGAAGGCTGTCACCATCGAGGTCGGGGCGACCGCCGGTGAGCTGGAGTACAACGCCTCCAACACCTCTGCTCTGGTCAGCCTGATCGACTCGATCAGCGCCGAGCGCAAGCAGGCCGCGACGATCATCCCGCTGGTGATGGTCCAGGTCGCCCTGTTCGGTGTGGTCGTGCTGGCGCTCGCACTGGCGGCTGTGGTCGACCAGCGCCGGCCAGAGCTCGCCGTAGCCAGGCTGCGTGGCTCCAGCGCTCGCCGGGCCGGCCGAGCGCTCGCACTGGAGCTGGGCGCACCAGTGGCGATCGGCATGCTGCTGGGGATCCTGTCCGGCTTCGGTCTGCTGCTCGTGGTCAGAGCAACCTGGTTGAACAACGGCTCCCCACTCGAGTTCCACTGGACAGTACCGGCCGCGCTCGGCCTGGCCCTGGTGATAGGCGTCGCTGTCGTCCTGTGGACCGTACGGTCGGTAGCGCGGCAGCCGATCTCCACGCTGCTCCGTCGCGTCGTGCCGCGGCGCCGGGCCAAGGTAGTGGCGATCACTGACGTTGCGATCGTCGTACTGGCTACTGCTGGACTCGTCGGTGCGCTGACCGGTGGTGGGCGCGGTCCGCTGCCAGTACTGACTCCGACGCTGCTGGCGCTGGCTGTCGGCCTGACGTTCGCCCACCTCCTGCTCCCGGCGGCTGCGTTCATCAGCAGGCAAGCCCTGCGCGCTGGACGGCTCGGACTCGCTCTCGGCGCGCTGCAGGTTTCCCGGCGACCAGCGGTGACCCGGATCGTGGCAGTAGTAGCTGTCGCCACGGCGCTGGTGTCGTTCGCGGGCCAGGCCTCGTCCGTTGCCGCGCACAACCGGGAGACCCGTGCCGGGTACGAGGCCGGCGCGGCGGGTGTCATCAACGTGAGCCCGGGCAGCCTCGGCGAGTTCACCAAAGTCCTCGACGGGCTCGACCGCGACCGGCAGTGGCTCTCCCCCGTCCTGATCGGCCGCACCACAGCCCCCGGATCGCTGCGCACGATGATGATCGAGCCGGGCAGCTTCGGGCGGATCGCGTACGAGGGCCAGCGGCTCACCGACGCCGAGGGGCTCCAGCGCCTCAGCACGCCCGCCAAGCCGGCGCCGATCGAGCTGAAGGGTGACGAGCTGCGGATCACCGCGAGCACCGGTCCGATGAAGCCGGTCGTGCCGGAGACCGTCGACGGCACTCCCCCGCCCGAGCAGGACCCCGCGAAGGCCGTGATCATCGAGGCCACGGTGGTCAGCCTGCGCGACGGCGGCCGGTACGTCGCGAGCTTCCCGAAGCTGCCACTGAACCCCGGACGCGCGGTCGACCTGACCACGAGCATCCCCTGCGAAGCGGGCTGCCAACTGCTGCGGCTGGGCATCAGCCGCGACCTCGACGACCAGTCCGGGATCGAGGGCGACGTGATCATCAGCAAGTTCGGCACCACCACGCAGCCGAGCGTCGCGCTCGGGTCGGGGCCGGACTGGGTGGAGATCCCGCAGCTCAGCGAGAACACCGGCGAGATCAGCGCCGAGGACGCGGCCGGTGGTCTCAAGCTGCACGTCACCAGCATCGCGCTCGAGACCGTGCTCCAGCACGGCTCCGCGCCGCCGCTGGTCCCGACGCTGGTCAGCAAGGACTACGCGCTGACCGACAGCTCGACGGCGCCCGGCCTGGACGGGATCGCGTTCCGGGTCGCGCCGATCGACCGGCTCACCGGACCGGTCAACCGGTACCCCGAACGGTCCGCGGTGGTCGACCTGGAGACGATGCGCCGGCTCGGCGGCACCGTCGCGCTGACCGTGATGTCGTTCGAGGTCTGGCTGAACGACGCGGGCGTGACGCGGGCCGACCAGGTGATCGAGGCGCTGAAGAAGGCCGGGTTCGAGGCGCAGCTCGTCGACCGGAGCGCCGATCGCGAGGCGGCGTACGGGCGGTCGGCGAGTGCGCTCGCGCTGCAGCTGACGCCGGTGATCGGCGTGGCCGGGTGGTCGCTGGCGATCATCGTGCTGCTGCTGATGGTGGTCACCTCGTGGCGGTCGCGGGCGCAGGACTACGCGAGCCTCAAGATCACCGGCGTCCCCGCGTCGACGACCGGGCGGGCCGCCCGGTGGGAGCAGACCGGGCCGGTCGCGCTCGCCGTACTGCTCGGGTCGATCTGCGGGGTGGTCGGGGCGAAGGTCGCGCTGCCGCTGATCCCGTTGTTCGCCGAGACCGGTGAGCCGTCGCCGATCCCGCTCGACCTGGGCACGAACTGGGCGGTCGCCGGGGTGCTGTGGCTGATCGGGACCGTCGTACTGACCCTGACCACGGTGCTGCTCGGCTCGGGCGTGAACCGCCGGGCCGGCTACAGCCGGATCAAGGAGGAGCTGTCATGAGCGGGCTCGCGATCGCCACCAGCGGTCTGGTGCACATCTACCGCAGCCAGGGCCACGACGTCGCCGCGCTGTCCGGGATCGGGATCTCGGTCCGGCCGGGTGAGCTGGTTGGGCTGCTCGGTCCGTCGGGGGCGGGCAAGTCGACGCTGCTGCAGCTGTGCGGCGGGCTGCTGACGCCGAGCGCTGGGCGGTTGCACATCGGCGACCACAACATCGCGACGATGACCGAGGCCGAGCTGGACCGGATGCGCGCGGCCGACGTCGGGATCGTTCTGCAGGGGGCGGGGCGGAACCTGATCCCGTATCTGACGCCGATCGACAACATCCGGTACGCGCAGAAGGCCGCGCCGCGCGACCGGGAGCTGCCGACGCCGGAGGAGGTGCTGGAGCTGGTCGGCCTGGCTCAGCAGGCGAAGGCGCCGCTTGGTTCGCTCACGCCGGGGCAGGTCCAGCTCACCGCGGTCGCGGTCGGGATCGCGACCTTCCCCGGGCTGCTGCTGGCCGACGAGCCGACCAGCCAGCTCGACCACCAGGCACGCGACGAGGTGCTGGCGGCGATCCGAACGATCAACCAGACCACCGGTATGACGGTGCTGCTGATCACCCACGACCCGGACGTCGCCGCCGCGCTCCCCCGGACGATCACGATCCGGGACGGCCGGATCGCGTCCGAGGGCCGCTCCGGCGAGGAGTTCGCGGTGGTCGCGACCGACGGGTCGCTGCCGCTGCCGCCGCACGTCGCCGACCTGCTGCCGCCGGGGACGCTGCTGCGGGTCACGACGACCGAGGACGGCGAGGTCCGGCTCAGCCCGATCGATCAGGAGGGGCCCCGATGAGCCTGGGCATCACAGCGACCGGACTGACGGTCGCGTACGGCGAGCTGGTGGCCGTCGCCGACGCGTCGTTCCGGGTGCCGCCGGGGTTCGTCCTCGCGGTCAGCGGGCCGTCCGGCGCCGGGAAGAGTTCGTTGCTGTGGGCCCTGGCCGGCGCGATCGCGCCACGGTCGGGCACGGTCGAGCTGGACGGCGTACCGGTGGTGGACCGGCCGGGGGCGTCCAAGCAGGGCGTCGTACTGGTGCCGCAGGGCAACGGGCTGGCGCGGGTGCTGACCGCGCGGGAGAACCTGGCGCTGCCGTTGATTGCTGAGGGCAAGAAAGATGTCGACCGGGTGATCGACGAGGCGCTGGCGGCGGTCGGGCTCGAGGAGAGCGGCGACCACCTGGTCGAGGAGCTGTCCGGTGGTGAGCAGCAACGGGTCGCGGTCGCGCGGGGGCTGGCGCAGCAGGGGCACGTCGTACTGGCTGACGAGTCGACCAGCGAGCTCGACAGCACGAACCGCGAGCGCGTGCTGGACCTGCTGCGACGCGAAGCCGAGCGGGGGGCCGCTGTGATCATCGCGACCCACGACCCGAGCGTGGCCGCCGGCGCCGACGGCCACGCGACCATGGACGAGGGTCGCCTGAGCTGGGAGCGGCGCCTATAGGTGGTTGAGGATCCAGAGCAGCACGGCCAGCGCGCCGGTGACCGCGACGATCCGCACCATCGCGACGAACTCAGGATCGAAACGCTCAGCGGCCACCGTGGTTCACCAGCTCCCGCGGCTGCGGCCCGATCCGGGTCGGGTCGAGCTGCACGGTGTCGACGCCGAGCTCAGCCAGTACGTCGTGCAACTCCTGCTCCCCGACCCGCATCCAGTCCTGGCGCTCGCCACACGCCGACCGAAGCAGCTGCAAGCTGGTGAACGCGATGCCGACCCGGACTCCATCGGGCCGCCGCCCGATCCGCAGAGCCTCCACATCCCAGGCCCCAGCAGCCCGGGTCGGCACGAACAACGGTGATGTCATGCCACCGACGTTAGGCAGCCGTGGCCGCCGGCAACAGCTTTCTCACGCCCCTCCAGCACGCTTCACACACCGCTCTCACAGGCCGATGAGATGCGGCTCCGAGGGCGGCCCATTGCTGAGCAGGTCGGCGAGGTAGACCGGGAGCGCCCGCGGCGAGAACACGTCCGGACCGTCGTACGCCGTGAGCTCCTGCAGCGTCCACCAGCGGTGGCCGTGCACGTTCTCCTCCAGCAACTCCGCCGCCGACATCGAGCCGCTCGGGGTGTGACTGTCGACGCGGACGAGGAAGTAGTCGTTGATCACGCCCTCGTACCCGGCCGCATGGCCCTCGGCAACGACCTCCTGGTGCCAGATGTGCGGCGCGTCGGCCGGTGGAGTCAGGCCGATCTCCTCGGCCAGCTCACGGGTGAGGGCCTCGAGCAACGACTCTCCCGGTTCGACACCACCGCCGGGCGCCGCCCAGACGTCGGGGCGGTCGTCGAAGGCGAAGCGGAGCAGCAGAATCCGGTCGTCGCGGTCGAGGACGACGGCGCGAGCGGCCGGGCGCAGGTTGGGCGTGCGGCGTTCGAGGCCGTGGGACTCTTCGACGACCTCGAAGCCGAAGCGGGTGTTGACCTTCTGCATGGCGGCGTTCGACTGGGCGGTCCAGGTGTGGAGGTGGCGCTGGGTGGTGCGGTGGTCGGCGAGTTGGGTGAGGTTGGCGAGTTTGAGGTGGGTGCCGAGGTTGTGGCCGCGGTGGTCGCGGAGGACGAGGGTGTCGTCCTGCAGGGCGTGGTCGGGGTCGGCGTGGGGCAGGTAGAGGAGGGTGTAGCCGGCGGGGGTGCCGTCGGTGGTGTGGGCCATGGTGACCAGGGAGAGGTGGTTCTTGGCCATCCGGGCCTCGTTCTCGGCGAGGCGGTCGGTGGTCCAGGGGGCCGGGGCGTGGGTCATGCCGCCGGTGGGGACGTCCTGGTCCATGGCGGTGTGGAGGTCGGCGTACGCCTGGAGGTGCTCGGGTGGGCAGGGGCCGGACCAGGAGGTCAGGTGGTAGCCGGTGAGGTCGCCGGCTTCGGTCGTCAAGCGGTCGAAACGTGAAGCGTCGTATGGGAGAGGGACGACGAGGTGGTCCTCGACGTGTTCGACGGTGAAGCCGAGGCCGGCGGCGAACGCGCTGCCGGGCCAGGGCTGGGCGGGGACGCCGAGCTCGGCCTGGACGATGGTGCGGCCGAGCTCGGCGGCCCGGGTCGTTGCCCAGCGCCACAAGACGGTGGCGGCGCCGCGGCGGCGGTCGGCCGGTGGGACGTCGATCTCGACCGAGACCGTGTCGAGGTTGTCCTGCAGGCGGTACTCGAACAGCAGCGCGCCGATCAGGCGGTCGCCGTCGAAGGCGCCGACCGGGATCCGGCGTTTGGCCGGGCCGGGGTTGCGCAGCGAGGAGGCCAGGGCGGTCCAGGTCGCGACGACGGCAGCCGGGCGGCCGTCGGTGGCGCCGGCGTGCCAGGCGGCGTACCAGCTGCGGAAGGTCGGGTCGTCGTGCGGGTCGACCTCGCGGGCGATGATCATCCGCCGAGCCAAGCAGCTCGGCGGATGATCCGCACGTGGATTTACCGGGTGGCGCGGTTGATCGCCGAGACGACCGCCTTCAACGAGGCCGTCAGGATGTTGGCGTCGCGGCCCACACCCCAGTAGACCTCGTCGCCGACCTCGCACTCGACGTACGCCGCGGCCAGGGCGTCGCCGCCGGCCGAGAGCGCGTGCTCGTGGTAGTCCAGCACCCGGACGTCGTACTTCAGCGGCTTGATCGCGTCGACGAACGCCGAGACCGGGCCGTTGCCCTCACCCGTCAGCTCGTGCGGGACGCCGTTCGAGTAGACCTGCACCGCGACGGTCTCGTTGCCCTCGCCACCGGACGTCGACGTGACGGTCAGCAGCGACAGCTTCCCCGGCGTCAGGTACTCGGCGGAGAAGATGTCCCACATCACCTGAGGGCCGACCTCGCCGCCCTCGGCGTCGGTGTGCTGCTGGATCACGCGGCTGAACTCGATCTGCAGCCGGCGCGGCAGGTCCAGGCGGTGCTCGGACTTCATGATGTACGCGACGCCGCCCTTGCCGGACTGCGAGTTGACCCGGATCACGGCCTCGTACGAGCGGCCGACGTCCTTCGGGTCGATCGGCAGGTACGGCGCTTCCCAGGTGATCTCCGAGACCGGCCGGCCCTCGGCCGCGGCCTGCTTGTCCAGCGCCTCCAGGCCCTTCTTGATCGCGTCCTGGTGCGAGCCGGAGAAGGCGGTGTAGACCAGGTCACCGGCGTACGGCTGCCGCTCGGGCACCCGCATCTGGGTGCAGTACTCGACCGTACGGCGGATCTCGTCGATGTCGGAGAAGTCGATCTGCGGGTCGATGCCCTGGCTGAACAGGTTCATCCCCAGCGTCACCAGGTCGACGTTGCCGGTCCGCTCGCCGTGGCCGAACAGGCAGCCCTCGACGCGGTCGGCGCCGGCCATCAGCGCCAGCTCGGTGGCGGCGACCGCCGTACCGCGGTCGTTGTGCGGGTGCAGGCTGATCGTGCTGTGCTCGCGCCGGGTGAGGTTCCGGCCGAACCACTCGATCTGGTCGGCGTACACGTTCGGCGTGGACATCTCGACGGTGGCCGGCAGGTTCAGGATGATCTCGCGGCCGGCGGCCGGCTGCCAGACGTCGCTGACCGCCTCGCAGACCTCCAGCGCGAACTCCAGCTCGGTGCCGGTGAAGATCTCCGGGCTGTACTGGTAACCGAACTCGCAGTCGCCCAGCATCTCGTCGGCGTACTTCATCACGGTCTCGGTACCGCGGACGGCGATCGTGCGGCACTCGGCCTTGTCGACGTTGAAGACGACGCGGCGGAACAGCGGCGCGGTCGCGTTGTACAGGTGGATGGTCGCCTTCGGCGAGCCCTGCAGCGACTGCACGGTCCGCTCGATCAGCTCCTCGCGGGCCTGGGTCAGCACCGAGATGGTGACGTCGTCGGGGATCGCGTCACCCTCGATCAGCGAGCGGACGAAGTCGAAGTCGTACTGGCTGGCGCTGGGGAAACCGACCTCGATCTCCTTGTAGCCCATCTTGACCAGCAGGTCGAACATCCGCCGCTTGCGGGCCGGCGACATCGGCTCGACCAGCGCCTGGTTGCCGTCGCGCAGGTCGGTGGACAGCCAGCGCGGGGTCGCGTCGACGGACTTGGCCGGCCAGGTGCGGTCCGGCAGGTCGATCGGCGGGAAGGCGCGGTAGCGCGCTACCGGCATGCCAGAGGGCTGCTGGACGGGCTGAGGCTGGTTCTTCGGTGCCACGGGGTTCTCCTCGGGAAGGCTGTACTACGGGGTCGCAGACGACCGGCGCACGACAGAACTCCGCGGCGAGGGAACCGGCCTGGTCAGGCCTCGCCGCGGCAGCGAAGGAGGAGAATCTGGTGCCGCATGATGCCAGTGAGTTTATGCACACCCCCGCCCGGCCGTCGAACCGGGGGTCTCGACCGGCGAGACACGCAGCGTGAGCAGCCGGTGAGTAGACAGCGTCTACTCGGTTGTTGTAGACACTGTCTACGTGACCGCTCTCGCCCTGCTCACCGTCGCCGCCGCCTGCCACGCCGGGTGGAACCTGCTGCTGAAGAAGTCGCCGCTGCAAGGCCCGGGACTCATCTGGTTGTGCACCGTGCTCACCGCGCCGGTGTCACTCGGGCTGGTCGTCTGGCGCGGCCTCGGGCCCGCCTGGTGGGCGGCCTTGGTGAGCATGGCGCTGCACACGGCGTACGCCGTGACGCTGCAGAAGGCGTACGGCGCGGGCGGCTTCGCGGTGGTCTACCCGGTCAGCCGCGGCACGACGCCGATCCTGGTCACGCTGGCCGCCGTCCCATGGACCGGGCTACCGCCGATGGTGACGTGGGCCGGCGCCGCACTGGTCGCCGCCGGCATCCTGCTGATGGACCGAACCCCCGGCCGGCGCGGACTCGGCCGAGGCGTCGGCCTCGGCCTCGTGGTCGCCGTCTGCAGTTGCGCCTACACCTTGTGGGACGGCTTCGCGATCACCACGCTCGACGTCGACCTGCTGTCCTACCTGGCGGTGAGCAACCTCGCACAGGTCGCCCTGCTCACCGCGGTCGTCCGGCCGAGACAGGTCCTGCAGTACTGGCGGTACGCCGTACCGATCGCCGTCCTCACACCAGCCAGCTACGGACTCGTTCTGCTCGCGATGACCCTGACCACGATCGAAACCGTCGCCATCGGCCGCACCCTGAACGTCGTCATCGGCACCCTGGTCGGCCTGCTCGCCCTCCGCGAACGCCTCTCTCCCCTGACCACCGTCGGCCTGGCGGCCGTCGTGGGCGGTGTCCTGCTCGCAGCATCCTGAGAGGATCAGGCAAGAGTCCGCGAGCCTCTGTCCACCCAGAACTCACGCTCACGGGTGGACGACTGGCTGCGGCGTACGCCGGCTTGCCTTCAAGTTGGGTTGAGCTCCTAGGCTGGAGCGCATGACTGAATCTCTCGCCGGACGGCTTGGTACGCACGGGCTCGGGGTGCTCGTCACCCTCAAGCGGGACGGGCGGCCGCAGTTGTCGAACGTCACCTATGTGTACGACGCAGCGCGGAACCAGGTCCAGGTCTCGCTGACCGCGGATCGCGCGAAGACCAAGAACCTGCGCCGCGACCCGCGGGCCAGCCTGTACGTGAACGGGGCCGGCGGCGGCTCGTACGTCGTACTGGAAGGCAAGGCCGAGCTGAGCGCGGTCGCGCAGCGCCCGGACGACGCGGTCGTCGAGGCGCTGGTCGAGTACTACCGGACCGCCTCCGGCGAGCACCCGGACTGGGACGACTACCGGCGCGCGATGGTCGCCGATCAGCGGCTGCTGTTCACAATGACGGTCGACCACGCGTACGGGATGCCGAAGCCGAGCTGAGGAACAGCAAGTCCGCGCGACTCCCGGGAGTCGCGCGGACTTGTGGCAACTACCGCTCAGCTCACTTCAGGTCGTAGCGGTCCAGCTCCATGACCTTGACCCACGCGGCGACGAAGTCGTTGACGAACTTCGCGCCGGCGTCACCGGCGGCGTAGACCTCGGCCAGCGACCGCAGCTGCGAGTTCGCGCCGAAGACCAGGTCGACCGGGGTCGCGGTCCACTTGACCTCGTCCGAGCCCAGCGCGCGGATCTCGAAGACGTTCTCCTCCGCCGCCGACGCCTTCCACTCCGTGCCCGCGGCGAGCAGGTTGACGAAGAAGTCCGGGCTCAGCGTGTCGGCCTTGTCGGTGAGGACACCGTGCGCCGTACCGCCGACGTTGTTGCCCAGCGCCCGCAGGCCGCCGACCAGCACGGTCAGCTCCGGCGGGGTCAGTGTCAGCATGTACGCGCGGTCGAGCAGCAGCAGCTCCGGCGTCAGCTTCTCACCGGCCCGCAGGTAGTTGCGGAACCCGTCGGCCCGCGGCTCGAGCACCGCGAAGGAGTCGACGTCGGTGTTCTCCTGGGTGGCGTCGGTGCGGCCCGGGTGGAACGGCACGGTGACGTCCTGGCCGGCGTTGCTCGCCGCCTTCTCGACCGCGGCCGAGCCACCGAGCACGATCAGGTCGGCCAGCGAGATCTTCTTGTCGCCGGCGCCGCTGTTGAACTCCTGCTGGATCCCCTCGAGCGTCTCGAGCACCTTCGCCAGCTCGGCCGGCTCGTTGATCTCCCAGCTGCGCTGCGGCTCCAGGCGGATCCGGGCGCCGTTCGCGCCACCACGGCGGTCGGTGCCCCGGTACGACGCGGCCGAGGCCCACGCCGTGCGGACCAGCTGGCCGATCGACAGGCCCGAGTCGAGCAGCTTGGCCTTCAGCGCCGCGACGTCCGCGTCGTCGACCAGGGCGTGGTCGACGGCCGGGACCGGGTCCTGCCACAGCTGCGGCTCCGCGACCCACGGGCCGAGGAAGCGCGAGACCGGGCCCATGTCACGGTGCAGCAGCTTGTACCAGGCCTTCGCGAACGCGAGCTGGAACTCCTCGGGGTGCTCCAGGAACCGGCGCGAGATCTTGTCGTACTCCGGGTCGAAGCGCAGCGCGAGGTCGGTGGTGAGCATCGTCGGGCGGTGCTTCTTGTTCGCGTCGTACGCGTCCGGGACGGTCTCGTCGGCGTCCTTGGCGACCCACTGGTGCGCGCCGGCCGGGCTCTTCACGAGCTCCCACTCGAACGCGTACAGGTTCTTGAAGAAGTCGTGACCCCACTTGGTCGGGGTGCTGGTCCAGGTCACCTCGAGACCGCTGGTGATGGTGTCGGCGCCCTTGCCGGAGCCGTACCCGCTCTTCCAGCCCAGGCCCTGCTGCTCCAGCGGCGCGCCCTCGGGCTCCGGGCCGACGTGGTCGGCCGGGCCGGCGCCGTGGGTCTTGCCGAACGAGTGACCGCCGGCGATCAGCGCGATGGTCTCCTCGTCGTTCATCGCCATCCGGGCGAAGGTGTCGCGGATGTCGCGGGCCGCCGCGACCGGGTCCGGGACGCCGTTCGGGCCTTCGGGGTTGACGTAGATCAGGCCCATCTGGACCGCGCCGAGCTGGCTGTGCAGCTGCCGGTCACCGCTGTAGCGCTCGTCGCCCAGCCAGGTGTCCTCGGGGCCCCAGAAGATCTCCTCGGGCTCCCACAGGTCCTCGCGGCCGAAGCCGAAGCCGAAGGTCTCGAAGCCCATGTCCTCGAGCGCGACGTTGCCGGCCAGCACCAGCAGGTCGGCCCAGGAGATCTTCCGGCCGTACTTCTGCTTGACCGGCCAGAGCAGCCGGCGGGCCTTGTCCAGGTTGGCGTTGTCAGGCCAGCTGTTCAGCGGGGCGAACCGCTGCGCGCCGTCGCCGCCGCCACCGCGGCCGTCCTCGATCCGGTAGGTGCCGGCGCTGTGCCAGCTCATCCGGATGAACAGCGGGCCGTAGTGGCCGAAGTCCGACGGCCACCAGTCCTGCGACGTGCGCATCACCTCGACGATGTCGCGCTTCAGCGCGTCCACGTCGAGGGTCTTGAACTCCTCGGCGTAGTCGAAGTCCGCGTCCAGCGGGCTGGCCTGCGGCGAGTGCCGGCGCAGGACCGAGAGGTCCAGCTGGTTCGGCCACCAGTCGCGGTTCGTCCGCGGGTTGGGCACCGTCGGCGTCGGGGCGTCGATGGCGGGGTTCTCGCTCTCGCTGCCGTGGTGGCCAGGCGTCTCGGTCATGCTGAACCTCTCAGGAAGTGGTGGCTGGTTCCGAACCGGCCGCCGAGCAGTCCGGGCACAGTCCCCAGTACACGACCTCGGCCTCGTCGAGGACGAAGCCGTGCTGGTCGGACGGGTGCAGGCACGGAGCTGCGCCGACGGCACAGTCCACGTCTTCGATGGCGCCGCAGGACCGGCAGACCACGTGGTGGTGGTTGTCGCCGACCCGCGTTTCGTAGCGGGCGACCGACCCGGCGGGCTGGATCCGCCGGAGCAGTCCGGTGTCGGTGAGCGCACGCAGTACGTCATACACGGCCTGGTGCGAGACGTCCGGGAGCTCTTCGCGGGTGGCCCGGATGATCGCGTCGGTGTCGGCGTGCGGGTGGGTGTGCACGGCGCTCAGGACGGCAAGCCTCGGCCGGGTGACCCGCAGGTCGACCGATCGGAGAAGCTCCCGAGGACTCGTCACCAGGGCAGTTTTGTACAAAAACTGGAATCAGTCAAAAGAAGCTGAAAATGCAGTCGCTTCCGCCGGTGGATTCGCTCATCCTGACCTGGTGGACATCACGAGGCTCTCCCCCGACGACGTGGTCGGGTGCGCGGACGCCGTGGCGCTGTTCCAGGCCACGCACAAGCTCGACTGCCCGGACGCGCTGCTGCCGACCCCGCGCGGGTTCGCGGCGCACCTGAAGTACGGCTGGGACGGCGATCCCGGACAGGCGTTCCTGGCCCGCGAGGACGACGGCACGCTGGCCGGCGTGCTGAGCGTCGAGCTGCCGACGTACGACAACACGAACCTGGCCTGGTTCGAGGTCGAGGTGCACCCGGACCGGCGCGGCCGCGGGCTCGGCGGCGAACTGATCGCGTACGGCGAGGGCCTGGCCGAGGCCGAGGGCCGCACGTCGGTCGGGCTGAGCGCGTGGGACCTGCCGAAGGCCGACCTGTTCGCGCGCCGCCAGGGCTACGAGCAGAAGGCGATCGAGGTGAACCGGCGCCAGGACCTGAGCGCCCTGGACTGGGGCCTCGTCCAGCGCCTGTACGACGACGCGGTGCGCGCCGCGTCGGCGTACGAGCTGGTGCGGGTGACCGGGAAGCTGCCGGACGAGTTGCTCGACGGGATGGTCGCGGTGACCGCGTCGATCAACGACGCACCGAAGGACGACCTGGACATCGAGGACGACGAGTACAGCCCGGAGCGGCTGCGCGCCTACGAGGACGCGCAGCAGGCGCACGACCGGACGCTGTACCGGGTGATCGCGCGCGAGAAGGCGACCGGTGCGCTGGCCGGGCACTCGACGATCACCGTCGAGCGCGAGCGCCCGCACGTCGCCGAGCAGGCCGACACCGCGGTCTCCCGCGACCACCGCGGGCACCGGCTCGGCGCGCTGGTGAAGACCGGCATGCTGCTCTGGATGCGCGACGAGGAGCCGGCACTGACCCAGCTCGACACCTGGAACGCGGAGTCGAACTCGCACATGATCGGTATCAACGAGCAGCTCGGGTACCAGATCGTCGCGCGGTCGATCGCGTACCAGAAGTCGCTCTAGCTCCTGAACAGTTCTCGGCAGTGCTCCCGGAAGGCCGCCGCCCGGCGGGTCGTCCGGGAGCCCTCGGCCCAGCCGAGCACGACCGGCGTGGTCGGTACGGCGTCGGCCAGCGGCTTGGTGAGCAGCGGCAGACCTTCGTAGCTGAGGTCGGTCAGCGGGGTCTGCACGGCCAGTGAGTAACCGATGCCCCGGGCAACCAATGCACGCATCAGCTCGAAGCTGCCGGCCCGGTGCGTGGGCCTCATCTCCAGCCCCGCGGCCTCGAAGACGCGGGCGAAGTAGCGCTCGCTCGGCGGTACGTCGAGCAGCACGTACGGCTCGTCGGCCAGGTCCGCGAGCGCGATCTTCCGGCGGCGGCGCAGACGGTGACCGGCCGGCAGCAGCACCGACGGCGGCCGGTCGTGCAGCACCTCGACCTCGATCCCCGGGAGCAGATCCTGCTGGTAGAGGAACGCCAGCTCGGTGCGCCCGTCGAGCAGCCCGTGCTGGACGTCGGGCAGGGTGCCCTCGACGAACTCGACCGTCACGGCGGGCTGCGCCGCGCCGAAGCCGGCGATCGCCGCCGGCAGATGGAACGGCGCGATCGGCGCGTAGCAGCCGACGACCAGCCGGCCCTCGAGCTCTTGGCCGAGGCTGCGGGCGCCGCTGCCCAGCTCGGTCAGCGCCGCGAGAACCTTGCGGCCGTCGGCGACCACCTGCTGCCCGGCCGCCGTGAGCCGGGTGCCGCGGCGCGATCCGCGCAGGACGAGACGGACGTCCAGCGCGCGCTCCAGCTCGCCGATGGCCAGCGACACCGCGGACTGCGAGACGTGGCACTGCGCGGCCGCGGCGGTGATGCCGCCGGTCTCGGCGACGGCGACCAGGTACTCGAGCTGGCGCGGTGAGACGTTCGGCAGGCCCATGAGTTGAGCATATGGGTCGCTTGAGTTTTCCAAGCTCGACTCATGAGTCGAGCGCGTGCCACGGTGATGGCATGTCGTCGCGCGAGCACCGCCACCCGTTCGTCCCGTACGTCGTACCGCGGCTGCCGATCGACGAGGGGCTGCGACGTGGCGAAGAGTTCCACCAGGAGCTCGACCGGCGGCGGTCGGTGCGGTGGTTCTCGCCCGATCCCGTTCCGCAGCGGGCGATCGAGCTCGCCGTCCAGGCGGCGAACACGGCGCCGAGCGGAGCCCACCACCAGCCGTGGACGTTCGTCGCGACGGACGACCCGGAACTGAAGCGAACGGTTCGGGTGGCTGCCGAGGAGGAGGAACGCCGCTTCTACCGCGACCGCGAATTGCCCGACTGGCACGCGGCGCTGGACCGGCTCGAGACCGACGAGCACAAGGAGTTCCTGGACACGGCGCCCTGGCTGGTGGTCGTCTTCGCGCAGAAGCACACCCCGACAGCGGATGGTGGGCTGCGGAAGAACTACTACGTCTCGGAGAGCGTCGGGATCGCCTGCGGGCTGTTCCTGGCGGCGTTGCACCGGATGGGGCTGGCGACGCTCACGCACACACCGAACCCGATGAACTTCCTGACCAAGCTGCTCGACCGGCCACGGACGGAACGGCCGTACATCCTGTTCCCGATCGGCTACCCCGCGGACGACTGCGAGGTGCCGGTGCTGGAGCGCAAGCCGCTGGACGAGGCGCTGGTGGTCAGGCGACCCGCAGGACCGTGACCTTCGTGCGGTTGCTGACGGTGAAGCCGAGGCGTTCGTAGACGCGGATCGCGGGCAGGTTCGCCGTACCGGTGTGCAGGAAGGGCTGGTCGCCGCGCTGCTCGATGCCGGCCGCGACGGCGCGGATCAGGCGGGTGGCCAGTCCGCGGCCGCGGTGGTCGGGGTGGGTGCAGACGGCGCTGATCTCGGTGTGGCCGGGGACGCGGTAGCGCTCGCCGGCCATCGCGATCAGGACACCGTTCTCGCGCAGGCCGAGGTAGCGGCCGAGCTCGACCGTGCGTTTGCGGAACGGGCCGGGATCGGTCAGCGCGACGAGGTCGAGCATCTCCGGTACGTCGGCCGGCCCGAGCTCGACCAGCTCGGGGTCGGTCACGCCGAGGCCCGGTGGCGCGACGAACTGGACCAGGTCGATCGCCGCTTCGACCGTGAAGGTCGCGGGGACGACGAGGTCCGGGTGCTTGATCGCGACCACGCGGCCGGGGCCGACCAGCTCGGCGGCGTCGGCCCAGTCCTGCTCACTCGGCGCGTACGGCAACCCGAGGAAAGGCGCCATGTCCGCGGGGTAGACCCGGACGTTCCCTCGGACGTCGGCAACAGCCGAGTGCGCACCGGACAACGACGCCAGAGCAGGGTTGAGCAGAACCACTGTCAAAAACCCAGTTTTTTCAGGTGCTTCGCGTCGGTCTGCCAGTTCTTGGCGATCTTCACGTGCAGGTCCAGGTACACCGGCGTCCCCAGCAGCGCCTCGATCTGGCGCCGCGCGTTCGCGCCGACCTCACGTAACCGGGCGCCCTTGTGGCCGATCACGATGCCCTTCTGGCTGTCGCGCTCGAGGTACAGGTTCGCGTAGATGTCGAGCAGCGGCTTGTCCTCCGGACGGCCCTCGCGCAGCATCATCTCGTCGATGGTGACCGCGATCGAGTGCGGCAGCTCGTCGCGCACACCCTCCAGCGCCGCCTCCCGGATCAGCTCGCCGACCAGGATCTCCTCCGGCTCGTCGGTGACGTCGCCGTCGGGGTACAGCGGCATGCCGGTCGGCAGCAGCTTGACCAGCTCGTCGGCGACGGTGTCCACCTGGAACCCGTCGACCGCCGACACCGGCACGATCGCCGCCCACTCGATCCCGTACGCCTGGCCCAGCTCGGCGATCTGCCCCAGGTGCTCGACCATCCGCTCCGGGCTGACCAGGTCGGACTTCGTGGCCAGCGCGACCTTCGGGGTCTTGGCGACCTTCGCGGCCTCCCCGACCAGGAACCGGTCGCCCGGCCCGATCCGGTCGCTGGCCGGCAGGCAGACCGCGATCACGTCGACCTCGGCCCAGGTGGTCTTGACGATGTCGTTCAGCCGCTCACCGAGCAGCGTCCGCGGCTTGTGCAGCCCGGGGGTGTCGACCAGGATCAGCTGCGCGTCGTCGCGGTGCACGATCCCCCGGACCGCGTGCCGGGTGGTCTGCGGCTTCGACGAGGTGATCACGATCTTCTTCCCGACCAGCGCGTTGGTCAGGGTCGACTTGCCCGCGTTCGGCCGCCCGACGAAACAGGCGAACCCGGAGCGGAACTCCTCAGGTGTGGACGACATCTCGAACCTCTCCGTTGCCATCAGCAACGACTACGGGCAGCGCGGCGCCACCGAAGTACCGGACCACCTCGACGTCGACCTGCTCGCCGTCGGTGACCACCGCGGCGGCCTCGAGCCCCTTGACCCCGGACGACACCGCCATCGCCGTGGCCAGCTGGAGCGCGGACAGCAGCACGGTGTCGAGCTGGACGGTACAGGCAGCGTACGTCCGGCCGTCGGTGTCACGGACGGCGGCACCCTCGGCCGCCCGGGTCCGCGCGCGGGCGGCGCGGGCCAGGGTGACCAGTTTGGTGTCCTCGTCGGAGAGGTCAGCGAGCAACGGAAGGCTCCAAAGGGTTTCAGGCAGTCTGGTGACTGCTGTCCTGCGGCTGCTCGGCGACGTCGATCCGCCGGACCAGCACCGTGCCGATCTGGTTGCGGCGGCCGGACGGCCGTTCCGCGGTGAGGGACAGGCCCTCGATCTCGACCTGCGCGCCCGGGATCGGCACCTTGCCGAGCAGCTTGGCCATCAGCCCGCCGACGGTGTCCACGTCGTCGTCGTCCAGCGGCAGCCCGAACAGCTCACCGAGCTCGTCGATCGGGTACCGGCTGGACAGCCGGTAGGCGCCGTCGGACAGCGCCTGCACCGCCTCCGGGGCCTCGTCGTACTCGTCGGTGATCTCGCCGACGATCTCCTCCAGGATGTCCTCGATGGTGACCAGGCCGGCGGTGCCGCCGTACTCGTCGACGACCATCGCGACGTGCATCCGGGCCGCCTGCATCTCGCGCAGCAACTGGTCGACCGGCTTGCTGTCCGGGACGTACATGCACGGCCGCATCACCGACTCGACCCGCTCGGTCGACTCCGACTGGGCGTTGTCGTAGACGCGGCGCATCACGTCCTTGAGGTAGACCACGCCGAGGATGTCGTCCAGCGACTCCCCGACCACGGGGATCCGGGAGTACCCCGAGCGCAGCGCCAGGGAGGTCAGCTGCCGCAGCTTCTTGTGCCGCTCGATGTAGACCATGTCGGTGCGCGGCACCATCACCTCGCGCACGATCGTGTCGCCGAGCTCGAAGACCGAGTGGATCATCTGCCGCTCGTCGGCCTCGATCACCGCGGACTTCTCGGCCAGGTCGACCAGCGCCCGCAGTTCGGACTCGGTCGCGAACGGGCCGGCCGCGAACCCCTTGCCGGGGGTGAGCGCGTTGCCGATCAGGATCAGCAGCTTCGGGATCGGGCCGAGCACCGTGGTCAGCGCCATGATCGGGCCGGCCGAGAGCATCGCGAACCGGTCCGAGTGCTGCCGGCCGAGCGTGCGCGGGGCGACGCCGATGATCACGTACGAGACCACCACCATCACCACCGCGGTGATCAGGATGTGCTCCCAGGTCACCGTGAAGATGTTGGACAGCGCCTGGGTGACCAGCACGATCGCGGTGATCTCGCAGGTCAGCCGGACCAGGAGCAGCGTGTTCAGGTAGCGCGGGGCGTCGGTCAGCAGGTCACGCAGCCGGGCCGCGCGCAGGTTGCCCTGCTCGACCTGCTCGTTGGCCCGGACCTTCGAGTACGCCGAGATGGCCGCCTCCGCGCCGGCGAAGACACCGGCCAGCAGCACGAGTGCCGCGGCCACCACCAGCAGGACAGCGTCCTGGGAGCTCACCGCGACGTCACTCCTCGCCGAGCCGGTTTCCCGGCGCGCGCCAGGCTTCCAGCAGCCGGCCCTGGACTTCCCACATCTCCGCCTTCTCGGCCGGTTCGGCGTGGTCGTACCCGAGCAGGTGCAGGATGCCGTGCACGGTCAGCAGCTCCAGCTCGGCCCACGTCCCGTGGCCGGCCTTCGCGCCCTGGGCCGCGGCCACCGTCGGGCACAGGGCGATGTCACCCAGGTGCCCGAGCGGCGGCTCGGAGTCGTCGGAGTCGCTGCCCGGACGCAGCTCGTCCATCGGCCACGACATCACGTCGGTCGGACCGGGCAGGTCCAGGAACTCGACGTGGTAGCGCGCCATCGTGTCCTCGTCGACCAGCTTGATCGACAGCTCGCACTCGGGGTGCAGGCGCAGGCTCGACATCACGAAGCGGCTCAGCCGCATCAGTCCGTGGGCGTCGATCTCCACGCCGGACTCGTTGTTGACCTCGACGTTCATCGGTTCGGTTCAGCGCTGCCTTCGTAGTTTTCGTAGGCCGACACGATCCGGCCGACCAGCTTGTGCCGGACCACGTCGTGCGACGTGAGCCGGCAGAACGTCAGGTCCTGGACGCCCTCCAGGATGTCCTGCACGACCCGCAGCCCCGAGTTCGTCCCGGTCGGCAGGTCGACCTGGGTGACGTCACCGGTGACCACCATCTTGGAGCCGAAGCCGAGCCGGGTGAGGAACATCTTCATCTGCTCGGGCGAGGTGTTCTGCGCCTCGTCGAGAATGATGTAGGCGTCGTTCAGGGTCCGGCCGCGCATGTAGGCCAGCGGCGCGATCTCGATGGTGCCGGCCGTCATCAGCCGCGGGATCGACTCCGGGTCGAGCATGTCGTGCAGCGCGTCGTACAGCGGCCGCAGGTACGGGTCGATCTTCTCCGACAGCGTGCCGGGCAGGAAGCCGAGCCGCTCACCGGCCTCGACGGCCGGCCGGGTCAGGATGATCCGGTTGACCTCCTTGGCCTGCAGCGCCTGGACCGCCTTGGCCACCGCCAGGTAGGTCTTGCCGGTTCCGGCCGGGCCGATGCCGAACACGATCGTGTTCTTGTCGATCGCGTCCACGTAGCGCTTCTGGTTCAGCGTCTTCGGGCGGATCGTCCGGCCGCGGCTGGACAGGATGTTCTGGGTCAGCACGTCGGCCGGGCTCTCGGCCGTCTCGGCCTTGATCATCGCGATGCTGCGCTCGACGGAGTCGGCGGTCAGCCCGTGACCGGTCCGGACGACGGCGATCAGCTCGTCGACCAGCCGCTCGGCCAGAGCCAGCTCGGCCGGCTCACCGTTCATCGTGATCTCGTTGCCGCGGACCATGATGTCGGCCGCGAACTCCTTCTCGATGATCCGGAGGAACTCGTCCCGGGCTCCGAGCAGCGCCACCATGTCGATGCTGTTCGGCACGACGATCTTGTGGGACGCCTTGGGCGGCTCGTTGCCGCCGGCGCGCGTCGCACCCTGGTGCGACGGCTCGATACTGCGTGGCCTGGACAGCCTTTCCTCCTGGTGCCTGGTGACGATGACCTTGTCCATGCTAGCCGTACGCTCCGACACACTCACTCGATAAAACCCGCGATCATCCACGGGATGCGCGCTGACCAGGCGTTTTGTCCAGTTCAAGCCGGTCGTCCCGCTCGGCACGCCACCGCTCGTCGGCCCGCAGACACACCCGTACGCCGTCCGTGGCCGCGCGGAACAGCGGCTCGACGGCCGCCCGCAGCACCGCGTCGGCGCGGCTCGGATCGCCGCGGGCCTCCTCGTACGCCGCCAGGATCCGGTACGTCGCTTCGACGGCGGCACGCGCCGTACCGGAGCCGGCCGGGGGCTTGTCGAACTCACTGTGATGAGTGGAGCCGAACAGGGCGAACACGTGGAGCGCGCTGACGGCTGCCGTCGGGTCACCTGCGTACACCGCGTAGTCTCGCCAGGTATGTGCGCCGCTGTAGCTGTCCTGTACCGCGTGCACGGCGGCGCCGAGGTGGCGCAGCGGGTCACCGTCCGTGGCCGCCCGCCGCAGCTGGTCGAGGACGTAGTCGGCGTTGACCCGCAGGTTCTCCTCACCGGTCACGTACGGGTTGGCCATGCAGTGCTCGCGCTGCACGCCGGGGTTGACGTACGCCGAGTGCAGGGTCGGTCCCAGGCCCACGAACGGGTAGGTCCGGCCGCGGCCGGAGAAGTCGCGGATCAGCCCCGCGGCGACCGGCCGGTCCTGGTGAGCCTGCGCCCGGTCGACGGCGGCGGCGTACTGGGCCCGGGTGAAGCCGCGGAGCAGGTCGCGGGCGCCGTACAGGCGGTCGACGGCGGCGGTGGTCAGCTCGCGGTGGCCGGACCAGTGCTGGTTCCCGTGCTGCTTCATGGGGGCTCCTGAATGCGGCGTAGGTCACAGAATGAGGCCGAACTTTCCGACGGTTGTCAACCTGGGACACCGCCGACGCGTCATCGTCATGTGGCGCAACCTGCCGTGGTGTATGACGAGTCAGTGGCTCAGGAGTCCTCGTGGAGTGCCGACGAGGCGCTGACGGCTGTCTACACGGCGCACTACACGTCGTTGGTCCGCCTCGGCGCCCTGCTGCTGCGTGACCGGGGGACGGCGGAGGAGATCGTGCAGGACGCCTTCGTGGCGATGCACGCCCGCTGGCACCGGCTGCGCGACCCGCACAAGGCGCTGGCGTACCTGCGGACCGCCGTGGTGAACCGCTGCCGCTCCCGGCAGCGGCACCTGGTGGTCGTCGACAAGCACATGCCGCGCTCGCTGCCCGACGAACCGAGCGCGGAGGCGGCCGTACTGCGGACCGCCGAGACCGACCGGGTGATCGAGGCGATGCGCACGCTGCCCGAGAAGCAGCGCACGGTGATGGTGCTGCGGTACTACGGCGACCTGTCCGAGGCGGAGATCGCCGAGACGATGGGGATCAGCCGCGGATCGGTGAAGAGTCATGCCGCGCGGGCGACCAAGTCGCTGCGCCAGGTCCTGGAGCAGAGCGCATGAACGACCAGCCGAACAACGAGTTCGACGAGCTGATGCGGCGGGCCCTGCACAGCGAGGCCGACCGGATCGAACCCGCCGACGGGCTGCACGAGATCCAGGCCCGGGTCAGCACCGCGCGCAAGCCGGTGAACCGGCGGCCGTGGGTGCTCACCGCCGGGGCGGCCGTGGTCGGGACCGCGGCGGCGATCGGCGCGTTCGCCGTACTGAACGGGGAGGACCGGCAGGCCGGCGACAGCGAGGTCGCGGGCGCGCCGGACACGACGGCCAGCGCGACCGGTACGCCGCACACCTCGAAGCCGTCGCCCACGCTGCCGTCGCCGTCGGCGTCCGCACCGAGCGATCCGGCGGAGAAGGTGCAGCCGACGCAGGCCGGGAAGCTCGAGCCGGAGAGCTCGGGCGCGGTGCCGGTGTACTGGCTCGGCGCGACAGACGGCAGCAAGACGGGCGCGGGCGTGAAGCTGTACCGGACGTTCCTGCCGTTCAAGGGGCGGCCGGCGTACTCGGCGTTGCAGCTGATGACGTCGGGGAAGTCGACCGACCCCGACTACAGCTCGCCGTGGGTCGGTGCGCGGGTGTCGGAGGTCCGGCAGACCGGTTCGCTGACGACGGTCGACTTCAAGGCGCTGCCGAAGACGCGGCTCGACCCCGAAGTCGCGAACCTGGCGCTGCAGCAGCTGGTCTACACCGTGCAGGGCGCGAGCGGTGCGAGCGTGCCGGTGCAGCTCACGTTGCAGGGGCGGCCGGTGGCGCAGGTCTTCGGGACCGAAATCACCCAGCAGCCGCTCGGCCGCGCGCAGGCGCTCGACGTCCAGGCTCTGATCTGGATCACCGCACCGGAGAACGACGCGGTGATCTCGACACCGTTCAAGGTCACCGGGGTCGCGGCGGTGAACGAGGCACAGCTGAACTGGCGGATCACGTCGGCCACCAACCGCCGCGTCGTCGACGAGGGGACGGCGATGACGGAGGAGGCGTTCAAGTTCAGCGCCTACACGTTCGTCGTCGACAAGCTGCCGGCCGGGCGGTACACGCTGGAGGTCTTCGAGGTGTCGGCCGACGACGGGCGGCAGACGTCGACCGACTCGAAGACGCTGCTGGTGAAGTAGCCCGGCTAGATCGAGTTGGCGTCGGGGCTGCGGACGAAGTCGAAGAGCTTGCGGTCCACGTCCAGGGGCTGCGGGTCGCCGGTGAAGCGGTTGACGCCGACCGACCAGCGGACGTCGTCGGGGGCGTCGTACGAGAGCTCCTCGAAGCCCGCGGTGGTGAACCACGCGCGGATGGCCGGGCAGAGGTTGGGCTCCTCGCGGGTGCGGGTCCAGATCACCGTCGCGCCGGGCGCGCAGAACTGCGGGAGGGCCAGGACGGTGTTCTCGACGTCGGCGTCGGAGATGTTGCCGAAGACGCCGCAGAACAGCAGCAGGTCGGCCGGTACGGCGCCGGCGTAGGCGGCGGTCCGGCCGGCGTCGGCCTCGACGACCTCGACGCCGGTGAGGCCGTTGACCGTCGCCGCGGCGCGGGCGAGACCGGCGTTGCGATGGTCGAGCTCGACCAGGCGGGCGGTGACGCGGCCGCGAGCCGGGTGGGTGGCGAGCACCTCGATCAGGTCCCGCCCCTGACCGGCGCAGGCGCTGACCACCTTCAGCGTGCCGTCGGGCTCGGCGTCGAGGCGGTCGCGGATCGCGCGCTGCACCGACGCGAGCCGCCGGCTCAGCGGCGACGCCTCGTCCTCGTACGAGGAGTGCCATTCCAGCCAGTCCATCGAGCTCAAAGCGCGGTCCTCCAACGAGATCCAGCCAGCAGGACGGACGCCGCGGCGACGCCTGCCGTCGATGTCCTGAGCACGGTTTCGCCGAGCAGGACCGGCTCGGCGGCGAAGGTCTTCAGTTCGGCGTCGGTGATGCCGCCCTCAGGTCCCACGACGACCACCACTTCACCGGTAGACGGTGGGTTCAGTGTTGCCAGAGGAGTCTCGGCTTCCTCGTGCAGTACGGCGGCCAGCCCTGCTGTCTGCACGAGCTGTGCCACGTCCGCCGTCGACGCCACCGGCGCCACCTCGCAGAACCAGCTCCGCCGCGACTGCTTGCTCGCCTCGAACGCCCAGGCGCGCCACTTGGTGAGCGTCTTCTCGACACGCTCCGGGTTGGCCCGGAACTGACTGCGCTCGGCGTTCCACGGCACGATCAGGTCGACACCGACCTCGGTCAGCATCTCGACGGCCAACTCGGCCCGCTCACCCTTGGGCAGCGCCTGTACGACGACCAGCCGCGGCGCCGGCGCAGCCACACTCCCCCGCCGATCGACCGCGACGGTGATCCCGGCCTTGGACGACGCGACGACGGCACCTTCGGCGAAACTGCCGACCCCGTCGGTCAGCCGAACTCGCTCCCCCGGCCCGATCCGGCGGACGACAGCAGCGTGCCGTCCCTCCGGACCGTCCAGGAAGAGCTCTTCCTCACTCAGCTCGGTGAGGTGAAAGACCGGCAGGCCCATCGCCGGCTCAGTGGGCGCCGAAGGCGTCTCGGAGGCGGCCGAAGACGCCCTTGTGGGTGGCTTGGACCTGGCCCTGGGGGCGCTCCTCGCCGCGGGAGGCGGCCAGGTCGCGGAGCAGCTGGGCCTGCTGGTCGTCGATCTTCGTCGGGGTCTCGACGATGATCTGGACGATCAGGTCGCCGCGGCCGGCGTGCCGCAGGCGCGGGACGCCGCGGGCGGTGAGCGTCATCGCCGTACCGGACTGGGTGCCGGGGCGGATCTCCAGCGGCGTGGTCTCGCCCTCCAGCGTCGGCAGGTCGATCGTGGTGCCGAGCGCGGCGGCCGTCATCGGCAGCGTGACCGTGCAGTGCAGGTCGTCGCCGTTGCGGCTGAAGATGTCGTGCGGCTCGACCTCGATCTCGACGTACAGGTCGCCGGCCGGGCCGCCGCCGGGGCCGACCTCGCCCTGGCCGGACAGCTGGACGCGGGTGCCGCTGTCGACGCCACCGGGGATCTTCACCGTGACCGTACGCCGGGAGCGCACGCGCCCGTCGCCGGAGCACTCGACGCACGGGCTCGGGATGGTCGTCCCGAAGCCGCGGCAGTTCGGGCACGGGCGCATCGTGCGCACCTCGCCGAGGAACGAGCGCTGCGTGTGCGTGACCTCACCACGGCCGTGGCAGACCTCGCAGGTGACCGGCTCGGAGCCCGCCGCCGCGCCCGACCCCGAACAGGTCGGGCAGAGCACCGCGGTGTCGACCTTCAGCTCGCGCGTCGTACCGAACGCGGCCTCGCTGAGGTCGATCCGGAGCGGGATCAGCGCGTCCTGGCCGCGCCTGGTCCGCGGGCGCGGCCCGCGGGTCGCGCCGCCGGTCTGCCCGAAGAAGGCGTCCATGATGTCGGTGAAGGTGAACGCCTGGCCGAAGCCGGCGCCCGCCCCACCCGGGCCGGCGCTCGCGAACGGGTCGCCGCCGAGATCGTGGACCTGCTTCTTCTGCGGGTCGCTCAGCACCTGGAACGCGCGGCCGATCTCCTGGAACTTGGCGTGCGCGTCCTCGGAGTCGTTGACGTCCGGGTGGTACTGGCGGGCCAGCTTGCGGTAGGCCTTCTTGATCTCGTCCTGGGACGCGTCACGGCTGACGCCGAGGACGGCGTAGTAATCGGTGCTCATACTCCAGACCAGAGGTAGGTGAAACTCGAAGTGATCATGAGTCGGCCAGGATCTGGCTGACGTAGCGCGCGACGGCGCGGACGGCGCCCATCGTGCTGGGGTAGTCCATGTGGGTCGGGCCGACGATGCCGAGGGTGGCCAGCGCCTCCGACTTGGAGCCGTACCCGGTGGCGACCACCGAGGTGGTGGCCAGCTCCTCGTACGGGTTCTCGTGCCCGATCCGGACCGTGAGGGTCTGCGGGTGCGTCGCCTCGCCGAGCAGCTTGAGCAGGATCACGTGCTCCTCGAGCGCTTCGAGCACGGGTTTCACGTTGCGCTCGAAGTCGTCGCCGTACCGGGTCAGGTTGGCGGCGCCGCCGACCGCGATCCGCTGCTCACCCTCGTCGGTGAAGGCCTCCAGCAGCGTCGTCACGATCGCCGCGACGAACGGCCGGTCGGCCGGCGAGAAGGTCTCGGCGACGCCGGTCAGCGCGGTGGTGGCGTCGGTCAGCCGCTGGCCGGTGAGCGCGGAGTTCAGCCGGGAGCGCAGGTCGGCGACGAGCTGCTCGTCGACGTCGGCCTGCGCCTCGACGATCCGCTGCTCGACCCGGCCGGTGCTGGTGATCAGCACCAGCAGCAGCCGCCGCGGGCTCATCGTGACGACCTCGACGTGCCGCACGCTGGACCGGATCAGCGTCGGGTACTGCACGATCGCGACCTGCCGGGTGATCTGCGCCAGCAACCGGACCGTCCGCCGGACGACGTCGTCCAGGTCGACCGCTCCCCCGAGGAACGACGAGATCGCCTTCTTCTCGGCCGCGGACAGCGTCTTGACCGTGCTCAGCTTGTCGACGAACAGCCGGTACCCGGCGTCGGTCGGGATCCGGCCGGCGCTGGTGTGCGGCTGGGTGATGTACCCCTCCTCCTCCAGCGCGGCCATGTCGTTGCGCACGGTGGCCGGGGAGACGCCGAGGTTGTGCCGGTCGACCAGGGTCTTGGAGCCGACGGGCTCGTGGGTGGCCACGTAGTCCTCGACGATGGCCCGGAGCACGTCCAGTTTGCGCTCGTCCAGCACCCGCACCACCCTCTCTCAGCATCCGCGGTCAGCAACCCGACTGGCACTCAGACAGTCCGAGTGCCAGTCTACCGACCCGCGACAGAGGTTTGCGCCTCAGGCAGTTTCGGGCGAGGCTCCCAACGGTACTGCGGCCGGCCGCTCGACCGTGCTGGTGACGTCCACCGGCTGGTCCTTGGCCGCCGCCTCGAGCAGCGACTCGAGCACGTCGAGCACGTGGAAGGCCAGCGCGCCGTCGGCGCGGTGCGGCCCGCCGGTCCGGATCGCGCGCGCCAGGTCAGCAACGCCGACACCGCGCCCCGCTCCGGCGTACCCGCCGGCCACCGGGACCTCGGTCCACTCGCGCTGGGCCGAGGTGGCGATCTCGACCGCGCCGTCGAACGCGTTCGGGTCGGGCACGGACAGGCTGCCGTCGGTGCCGTAGATCTCGATCCGGGGCAACCGGGCGGCCCAGACGTCGAACGACATCAGCACGGTGGTCAGCGCGCCCGACTCGTGCTCGAGGATGCCGGTGACGTGCGTCGGGACGTCGACCGGGAAGGTCTCGCCGGCCCGCGGCCCGCTGTGCACCTTGCGCTCGTCCTGCGACCGGCCTGCCCGCCCGGTGACCCGGCGGACCGGTCCGAGCAGCGTGACCAGGCTGGTCACGTAGTACGGGCCCATGTCGAGCAGCGGGCCGCCGCCGGGCTGGTAGTAGAACTCCGGCGCCGGGTGCCACAGCTCGTGCCCGGGCGTGACGAACGACGCACTGGCCGCCGTCGGTACGCCGATGTCGCCGCGGTCGATGACCGCCCGCGCGGTCTGGGTGCCGGTGCCGAGCACGGTGTCCGGCGCGCAGCCGATCCGCAGCCCCTTCGCCTCGGCCAGGTCGAGCAGCGGCTTGGCCTCGGCCCGGTCGACGGCCAGCGGCTTCTCGCCGTACGTGTGCTTGCCGGCCTCGAGCGCGGCCCGGTGCACCGGCGCGTGCGCGGCCGGGATGGTCAGGTTGAGCACGATCTCGACGTCCGGGTCGGCCATCAGGTCGTCCGATGACAGCGCCCGTACGCCGGGGTGCGCGTCGGCGACGGTCTGCGCCCGCGACACGTCCAGGTCGGCGACCGCGGCGACCTCGACGCCCGGCAGCTTGGCCAGGTGGTCCAGGTAGGTGCCGCTGATGACACCGGTCCCGACGATGCCGACCCGCGTCACTTGCTCGCCCACAGCAGCCCCCGCTCGATGATCGTGCGGACCTCGGGGGTGTCCAGGTCAGCGAGGCTGTGGCCCGGCGTACAGACGAAGACCTTGCCGTCGCCCCAGGTGCGGGTCCAGACGGCGGGCATCGTCGCGCCCTCGATCCACGGGTAGTCCGGGTGCGCCCGGAAGGTCGTGGTGGCGAGGACGTTGTTGGTCGGGTCGGCGTGCACGTAGTACTGCTCGGTGTGCAGGTCGAAGTGCTCGATGCCCTCGACGATCGGGTGCTCGGCGACCACCTCGATCCGGTGGTCGACGAAACCGCCCGGGTGCGAGACGAACTGGCCGCCGGTCATGAAGCTGTAGTCCGCGTTGCTGCGGAACGAGTCGACGATCCCGCCGTGCCAGCCGGCCAGGCCGATGCCGGAACGGACCGCCGCCTCCAGGCCCTTGGCCTCCTCGTTGGTGATCTCGCCCATGCTGATGCACTGCAGCACCAGGTCGGTGCCGTCCAGGTCGAGGTACGCCGACGTGCTGTCGGAGACCGTCACCTCGAAGTCGTTGTCGCGCAGGAAGGGGATGAACAGCTCGGTCGCCTCGACCGGGAGGTGACCTTCCCAGCCGCCCCGGACCACCAGTGCCCGTCGTGTCGTCACGCCGTTCCGCCCTTCAGAGATCGGATCTGTTGCACCGCCTAGGCGACCCTAAGCGCGCCGGTCGTGGCCTTCAAGCCCCTTCCCAGCCGGTGGATATCGTTTACCGGAACCGGCCAGGCCCTAGGCTCCCGGGCATGGGATGGAAGTTCTGGAAGAACGACGAGCGGCCGCAGGACGTCGTACCGGCGGGTGCGCCGCGGGTGCAGGACCGGGTGCAGGACGCGGTGCCGTTCGAGCTGCTCGTCGAGGACGTGTTCTCGATCACGGGCCGTGGCACGGTGGCCACCGGGAGGGTGCAGGCCGGGGTGCTCCGGGTCAACGAGGAGGTCGCGGTCCGGCGCGATGGTGTCGAGGTCCGGCGGGCCGTCGTCACCGGGATCGAGATGTTTCGCAAGACCACCAAGCAGGCGGCCGCGGGCGACCACGTCGGGCTGCTGCTGAGGGGCCTGGACAAGTCCGACGTGCAGCAGGGCGACGTACTGACCCGCTGAGCCCGCGGCTAAGGTCGGTGCCATGAGTGAGTGGACCGAGCTGGGTGATCGATGCTGGGTCCGCCGGTATCGCGAGTGGGACCTGAACGTCGGGCTGGTCGTCGGTGACGACGGCGCCCTGGTGATCGACCCGCGGGCCTCGACCGCGCAGGCCGAGCAGGTGCTGGCCGAGATCCGCGAGCTGACCGATCTGCCGGTGAAGTGGGTCGTGAACACGCACGCGCACTTCGACCACACCTTCGGCAACGCCACCTTCACCGAGGCCGCGAGCTATGCGCACGAGAACGCCGCGGCCGCGCTCGCCGAGCGCGGGCCGGCGCTGCAGGAGCACTACCGCGACCACCCGGGCACCGACCCGGCGTACCCCGGGATCCCGGCCGAGGTGCTCGCCGAGGTCGCCGCCACCGAACTGGTTGCCGTCGACAACACCTTCGCGGTGGCCAAGGTGATCGACCTGGGCGGCCGCCGGGTCGAGCTGCTGCACCTGGGCAACGCGCACACCGACGGCGACGTCGTGGTCGTCGTCCCGGACGTGGACGTGTTCTTCGTCGGCGACCTGGTCGAGGAGTCCGCTCCCCCGGCGTACGGCGACGACTCGTACCCGCTGGAGTGGCCGGAGACGCTGGACCGGGTGATCGGGCTGTTCGGCGCGGACTCGAAGGTCGTCCCGGGGCACGGCGCGGTCGTCGACCCGGAGTACGTGCGCAACCAGGCCGGTGACCTCGGCACGGTCGCGAACACGATCTCCGGGCTGCACCACGGCGGGACCTCGCTCGACGACGCGCTGAAGCACACCGACGACTGGCCCTGGCCGGTCGAGCACCTGGAGCAGGCGATCCGTCGCGGGTACGGCGTACTCGGTGCACCTCGGCGGCCGACGCTGCCGCTGCTCGGGCCCGAGCACTAGTTGTGGTGATCCGTTGACACAGTGACATCCCGTCCCGCACGTTGTTGCGAGGCACCGACGGGATGGGGTGGCACCAATGGTCAACACCGATCAGCTCGATCACCCGGACGGCCGGGTCGAGCTCGCCGACCCGAGCGTGGTCACGCAGAGCCGGTACGGGAACGAGGAGCTCGCGCCGACGCGGATCGCGGAGCGCAAGTGGACGACGTACAACTACGCGGCGCTGTGGATGGGGATGGCGCACAACATCCCCAGCTACCTGCTCGCCTCCGGGCTGGTCGCGCTCGGGATGAACTGGCTGCAGGCCTTCCTCACCATCACGCTGGGGAACCTGATCGTGCTCGTCCCGCTGCTGCTGAACAGCCACGCCGGGACCAAGTACGGGATCCCGTTCCCGGTCTTCGCGCGCGCCTTCTACGGCGTCCGCGGCGCGAACTTCCCGGCGCTGCTGCGGGCCTTCGTCGCCTGCGGCTGGTTCGGCATCCAGACCTGGATCGGCGGGCAGGCGATCCACGTCATCGTCGGTGAGCTGGCCGGCTCGGGCTGGCAGAACGCGGCATCGGTGGGTGGGCACCCGTGGACGCTGTGGCTGAGCTTCGCGTTCTTCTGGCTGCTGCAGATGTGGCTGATCTGGCGCGGGATCGAGGGGCTGCGCCGGTTCGAGAACTGGGCGGCGCCGCTGGTCACGGTCGCGTTCCTGGCCCTGATGATCGCGATCCTGGTCAAGGCCGGCGGGCCCGGCCCGATCCTGTCGCAGCCGTCGACGCTGGGCTGGGACGCCGACTTCTGGAAGATCTTCGCGCCCGCGCTGATGGGGATGATCGCGTTCTGGGCGACGCTGTCGCTGAACATGCCGGACTTCACCCGCTTCGGCGCCGGCCAGCGCCAGCAGGTGATCGGGCAGATCATCGGGCTGCCGACGACGATGTCGTTCATCGCGCTGGTCTCGATCGTCACCACCTCGGGCACGGTGATCGTCTACGGCTCGGCGATCTGGGACCCGGTCGAGCTGACCCGGCGCTTCGAGAACCCGGTCGTCGTCACGGTCGGCCTGGTGATGGCGATCCTGGCCACGATGTCGTGCAACGTGGCCGCGAACGTGGTCAGTCCGTCGTACGACTTCGCGAACGCGCTGCCGCGCTGGCTGACCTTCCGGACGGCGGGCCTGCTGACCGGCGTGATCGGCGTCCTGATCCAGCCCTGGCGGCTGCTCACCGACCCGAGCATCTACATCTTCGCCTGGCTCGGCTTCTACGGCGGCCTGCTGGCCTCGGTCGCCGGCGTCCTGATCGCCGGCTACTGGATGCTCGACCGCACCAACCTGTTCCTCGCCGACCTGTACCTGCCCCGCAGCCGCTACTGGTACGACGCCGGCTGGAACTGGCGCGCGGTCGTCGCCACCCTGGTCGGCTCGGTCCTCGCCGTCGGCGGCGCGTACTCGGCCCCCGGCAGCGGCCCGTTCCCGGAGGACGGGCTGATCCCGTTCCTGCAACCTCTGTACGACTACTCCTGGGTCGTCGGCCTGGCCGGCGGCTACCTGGTCTACCTCGGCCTGACGATCGCGTTCCCGCACCGCGCCGACCGCGCGACGCACGCCGTACCGACGTCCTGACTTTGCCGGGTGGGCGAACCGGCCTAGACTTAGCTAACCGGACTAGGGAGGGTGCTGTGACCGCGGTCGCCACGCAGTTCAACATGCACGAGGCGAAGACTCAGCTCTCCCGCATCGTCGAGCGGGTCGAGCGCGGTGAGGAGATCGTCATCAGCCGCTCCGGCCGGCCGGTCGCCAAGGTCGTTCCGCTGACCAGCACGGCCCGGCCCGGCCGGGGCTCGCTGACCAGTTTCTGGGCCGCCGAGGACTGGGACTCCGCCGAGACCAACGCCGAGATCGCGAAGGACTTCAGCCCGTGATCCCGACCCCGGCCCGGTTGCTGCTGGACACGCACGTCGTCCTGTGGTGGCTGAGTGACAGCGACGAGCTCTCGCCGGGAGTGAAGGACCTGATCGACTCCGAGCTCGAGGTCTACGTCAGCGTCGCGAGCCTGTGGGAGATCGCGATCAAGCTGACCGCGGGCAAGCTGCTGATGCCGGAGTACTGGCTGGACCTGATCGGTCAGAGCGGGCTGCTCGAGCTGCCGATCCGGGCCCACCACGCGGCGGAGGCCGGGCAACTGCCGCCGGTGCACCGCGACCCGTTCGACCGGCTGCTGGTCGCCCAGGCCCAGCACGAGGGCCTCACCCTGGTCACCCGCGACCGGTCGATCCACGCCTACGAGGTCGACCACCTCGCGGCCTAGCCGCGTGTGGTTGACGGGTGAGGCAGTGTCGGCCGCATAGGGTTGGCAGGTGGCTGACAGGTATGGGAACGACGTGCTGGCCGGGGATTGGCGCAAGCCCAAGAACGGGCGGACCGTCGACGTCGAGCTCGAGAAGGGCATGGTCGTCGAGGAGCCGACGTCGGGGTTCGTCGGGGCGGTGGTCCGGTGGGAGCACGGGGTCGTCGACCTGGAGGACCGGTTCGGCAAGATCCGGACCTACCCGATGGGGCCCGGGTTCTGGGTGGACGGCAAGCCGGTGAGTCTGGTCGCGCCGAAGAAGGCGGGGCCGGCCAAGAAGACCAAGACCGCGTCGGGGTCGGTCGCCGTCGAGGGCGTCCGGGCGCGGGTCGCGCGGGCCAGCCGGATCTACGTCGAAGGCCGGCACGACGCCGAGCTGGTCGAGCGGGTCTGGGGTGACGACCTGCGGATCGAGGGCGTCGTCGTCGAGTACCTGGAAGGCATCGACGACCTGCCCGCGATCGTGAACCGCTACCAGCCCGGCCCGGGCCGGCGGCTCGGCGTCCTGGTCGACCACCTGGTCGAGGGCTCGAAGGAGTCGAAGATCGCGGCCCAGGTGAACAACCGGCACGTGCTCGTCGTCGGGCACCCGTTCATCGACATCTGGGAAGCGGTCAAGCCGTCCTCGGTCGGGATCGCGGCCTGGCCGAAGATCCCGTACGGCGAGGACTGGAAGAAGGGCGTGCTGAAGTCGTTCGGCTGGCCGGCCACCGACCAGGCCGACGTCGCCGCCGCCTGGAAGCACATCCTGTCCAAGGTGAAGAGCTTCGCCGACCTCGACCCCGCGCTGCTCGGCCGGGTCGAGGAGCTCATCGATTTCGTGACGATGGACTGATTTCCGGAAGCCGGGCAGCGATCCAACGGCGGATCTGCTGCCGGGCCCGCCGGACGTAGAACGACACCACGAACAGCACCGCCGCCAGCGCCAGCACCACCCCGGACAGCAGCGCGGCAACGATCCGTACGCCGTCAGCGCCGACAAGCCCGGCGACCACCAGCAGCAGTACGCCGATCCCCGCCGCCGCGATCGGCAGCCACGGCTCGAACACGAGCGGCCGGCGTACCGGCTGCAGCTCGGGCTTGCGGATCAGCCGGCTCCACACCGTCTCCCGCGCCGGCTTGGTGAACCACCGCACCGCCCGCAGCAACCACGAGCGCGGCTCGTTCTTGCGCGCCGCCGACGCCTTCACCCAGTCGCCGATCTTCGGATTCAGCCCGCCCGACACGTCGACCAGCCGGTCGGCCAGCCCTCGCGTCGTCGCCTTGCCGGCCTTCGACCCGTTCAGCTCGTCGCGCATCGTGGTCAGCGCGCCGAGCCCGGCGTCGACCGGGAAGTCCTCGGCCAGCCGGCGCACCTGCGCGGCCAGTTCGTCGGCCGTCCAGCCCTCCGACGTCAGCACCTGCCGCTGCGTCTCGCGGATCCAGTCCGGCTCGGCACCAAGCATCGCGCCGAGGTGCGCGACGCAGTGCAGCCGGCCCATCAGCCAGTCCCAGCGCCGCCACTCGGCCGCGCCGAACGCGCCGAAGTGCCCGACCTGCGTGCCGTACAGGATCCGGTCCTTGAGGTCGTTCGCGATCGATCCCTCGGGCAGCTCGTCGAGCAGTGTCAGCGGGATGTCCGGCCCGAGCCGCAGGAACTGGAATGGCGCACTGCGCTGCTGCGGCGTCCGCGCCGACGTGCAGCGCGAGATGATCTCCACCTCGAGCGCGGTCTCCACCATCACCGGACCGACCGCCGCGACCAGCGTCGCGAACTCGTCGCCGAGCGCGCGCTGGATCTGCAGCGCCTCGAAGATGTCGTTCAGCCCGACCGCGACCGCCTCCGCGCCACCGGCCGGGCGCAGGTCGAGATCGGCCTTCGCCAGCTCGGATGCCAGCGCGTCCCGGACCGCCTGGACCTTCAGCAACGCGTCACTCGATGCCTTCAGCCACTTCTCCAGCACCTCGCGGTCGTCCGGCGCGCTGCTGTCGATCTGCGTCCGCAACGACCGCAGCACCAGCCGTACGACGCGCTCGGCCGCGCCCGTTCCCCAAGGCCACAAGGGGTTCCCGTCGGCATCTTCCCGGAGCAACGCCGTCGACCCGTCCGGCCCGGGCACCCACGGGTGATCGGTCGCGAGGATCTCGTCGACCTCCAGCTCGGACAGCGCCGTCGCCGCGTCGAGGACCGTCGAGTGGTCCGGCGACGCGACCGTCACCGCCTCCCAGACCCCACCGGCGGCCCGGCCACGCGAGTACGTCGGCTGCAGCAGCTCCGCGGCCTTGTGCAGGGCGCCCCGGTTCTCCGGGGTCCGCGCGCACCGGTCGTACATCCGCTGGGTGTCCGACCAGGACGCGTCCGCCTCGAGCAGCAGCCGTTCGAGCTGCTCGACGTCGGAGCGGAAGTCGACCTCGCGCGGGAACTGCACGGCCGACAGCGCGGCCACCTGCCAGCCCGGTTCGGTTGCCTCGGGCAACCTCGTCGCGGCCAGCCCGATCCCGGACGACGGTACGACGTACAGCACGTAGCGGCTCGCCTTGCCGGTCACCGGCCGCCGCGCGACGACGTCGAGCACCGGGCCGAACGGCGCGTTGTCGAGCACCCCGCCGTCGACCAGCCAGGCGCCGGCCCCGGTGTGCGCGCCGGGCTGCAGGCGCGGCGGGTTGGTCGCCATGTTGGGCGTCTCCAGCACCGGGCCGAACGCGACGGGGAACGACGCCGACGCCCGCGCGGCCCGGGCCAGCAGCTTGGTGTCGCTGAGCCCGTTGACCGGGTCGACCGAGAACGTGCGCGTCGCGCCGTCGTACAGGGCGCGGTGCTCGCTGGTGAAGCAGAACAGGTACCGATGATCCGGTACGACGAACCGCTGCCCGGCCGCGTCCTTCGCCTCGAACTGCTGCACCCCGAGCCCGGACGCCGTCACGAACAGTGTCACCGGCTCGGCCGCCGTCGTCGGCGCACCGCCGGCGACGCCCTTCAGCAGCTGCTTGAGCTCGGTCAGGAAGTAGTCGCCGTCGAGCACCGACGTGGACGGTTTGCCGACCGCCGGGACCAGCTTGCCGACCTCGAGCGACCCGAGGCCGACCCACTTCTGCCGCAGCCACGGACCGTCGTCGTCACCGGGGTCGAGCGTCGAGCCGTGCGAGACGGCGGTCGCCAGCAACGACCCGTTCAGGCCGCCGGCGCTGGTCCCCGCGATCACGTCGACGACGAGCTTGCGGTGCTCGCCGTTGCGGCGGCACAGCCCGCGCCAGCGTTGCGCCAGCTGTTCGTCGTACGGCTGTGACGGTGGCGCCTGGCCGTCGGCCGACGCGCGCCGGATCAGGTCCAGCTCGTGCGTGACGCCGCCCATCCAGACCGCCAGACTGACGCCTCCGTTGAGCACCAGCGCGATCCGGATCTCGTGGTCGGACATGGTCTCCCCCCTCGTCCACTACGAGGAATACCACGGGCGGAACTACAGAAACAGAGTTCGGCAGCGGAGAGTGAACAAACCAGGTCCGAACTGTTGCCGACACGCCTCACCCGGATCACTCTGGTGGGTGGGGGTGGTGCTGATGTCCCGATGGGCGAAGGCATCGACAGTTCTGCTTCTGCTGTGCCTGGCAGGGTGTGCCGACAGCAGCAACGAAGCCGGGGACGACGACAACAGCAGCAACAGCGTTCCGGTGCAGACCGAGAGCACCGACGAGCCGTCGGTGGAGCCGACAGAGCCGGAGAAGCCGCAGCCGCCGGAGAACAAACCGGCGATCAAGAACGCCAAGCTGCCGGTCGGTGGCCAGGTCGAGTTCGACGACGAGGGCAAGGCCTGCTTCTCGCCCGCCTGGGGATCGGGTGAGCTGCCGTCCGGGGTCGAGATCGTCGCGGTGCGGTACGAGCTGACCGACGAGTCGGTGGTCCGCTTCGGTTCCGGCAACTGCGCGGAGATCGGGCCGCCGTGCGTCGAGGGCACCCAGTTCGGCAGCGGCGCCGACAGTTGCTACCTCGCGCTGGAGAAGGCCGGGCCGGGCCAGACCGTGCTCAACGTGTACGCCGACGTGACCTGCGACTCCGACGCCGTCTGCAGCAAGGTCCAGAGCGACTACCTGCAGATCGGCGGGCTGACGATCTCCGTCGAGGCCGGCGACTCGCCGAGCCCGGATGGCTGAGGAACGCGCCCAGCTCGAACGCTGGGTGAGCTTCGCCGCCGGCATCGTCGCGCCGGTCACGCTGATCAGCGCGCTGCTGTTCTACTTCGGCTACGTCTCCGCGCGCTCGCAGTACGCGTACTTCGGCATCGACGTCGACACGATCGGGCTCAGCACGCAGGACTACGTGATGCGCAGCCCGCAGCCGTTGCTCGTCCCGCTGCTGGTCCTCACGCTGCTCGCCGTCGCCGGTCTGCTGCTGCACAACGCGGTCCACCCCACCGAGCTCACCGTACGCCGAACCGCCGCGGCCGCCGCCGTCCTGCTGATGTTCGGTGTCGCCGGCCTGTTCCTCTACCCGGTGATCGGCCACGTCGCGTACTACGCGCTCGTCGTCCCGATCGTGATCGGCGTCGCCGCGGCCGCGCTCGGCTACCTCTCGTACGCCGCCTCGCGGCTCGGCAGCCGCCGGGCGCCCGTCGTACTGATCGTGCTGCTCGGTGTCGTCACCACGACCTGCGCGTTCTGGGCCACGGCAACCACCGCCGAGTACTCCGGCCGCGGGCTGGCCAAGTCGGACGCGCAGAACCTCGGCCAGTTCCCGGCGGTCATCCTCGACACCAAGGAACGGCTGCAGCTGCGCTCCCCCGGACTCGACGAGACCGCGCTGCGGCCGAGCACCGGCCAGACCTTCAACTACCGCTACCGCGGCCTGCGGCTGCTCGTTGTCGGCGACAACCGGCTGTTCCTGGTCCCGGAGAAGTGGAACCCGTCCAACACCACGCTGGTCGTCTCGCTGGACTCGTCGATCCGCGTCCAGTTCGCGTTCCAGAACGATCCGCCCTAGGCCGAGCCGCGCACCACCAGCTCGGTGTTGTAGATCTCCGGGCTGGTCAGGTCGGCGCCGCCGATCTTGGCCAGCAGCAGCTCGGCCAAGCGCGAGCCCAGCTTCTCGACCGGCTGCCGGACCGTGGTCAGCTGCGGCGTGGTCGTCGTCGCGACCACCGAGTCGTCGAAGCCGACCACCGACACGTCGTCCGGCACCCGGCGGCCGCGCTGCGACAGCACGCGCAGCGTCGCGGTCGCCATCAGGTCGTTGGCGACGAAGATCCCGTCCAGGTCGGGGTGCTCGTCGAGGAGCTGGACCGTCGCCTGCTCGCCGCCCTCGGCGGTGAAGTCGCCGTACGCCACGGCCTCGGCGAAGCCGGCCTCCGCGGCGACCTGCTGGTACCCGGCCAGGCGGTCCAGACCGGCGGTCATGTCCGGCGGCCCGGCGATGCTGCCGATCCGCTTGCGGCCCTTCGACAGCAGGTACTCGACCGCCGTACGGGCCCCGGCGACGTTGTCCACGTCGACGCTGGCCACCGGCACCTCGACACCGATCGGCCGCGCGCTGAACACGATCGGCAGCGGCAGCTGGGCCAGCTCCTGCAGCACGTTGTCGCGGCCGTGGTGGCTGACGATGATCGCGCCGTCGACGTGCCCGCCGCGCAGGTACCGCAGCAGCCGCTGGTCGTCACCCTCCGACGGCTCGATCAGCAGCACCAGCTGCGACGACGTCGGCGCCAGCGTCCGGCTCACGCCGCGCAGGATCCCGGCGAAGAACGGGTCCGAGAAGACCCGGCTGTCCGGCTCGGGCACCACCAGCGCGACCGAGTCCGTACGCCGGGTGACCAGCGCGCGAGCGGCCCGGTTCGGCACGTAGCCGAGCTGGCCGATCGCCCGCTCGACCGCGGCGACCGTGTCCGGCAGCACCTTCGGCGAACCGTTCACCACCCGGGACACGGTGGCCCGGGAGACCCCGGCCAGCGCGGCGACCTGCTCCAACGTCGGAGTCCCACCGGCGTGCGGATCGAATGCCACTGGGACCTCCTTGACGCGATCTGACCTTCACACGGTAATGCCTTTCGGGCCACCGGGTCGGCTATATCCGTCTCACGGTCGTTTCCCGGTCGGGTGATCGATTTCCGGCTCGGGTAAAGTCGCTCGGCGGTGTGGCCTCTGCCACCGCTCACCCTGGGAGATCCCGATGACCTCGCTGACGCCCGAGTCAGCTCTGCCCGTCACGTCCGTACGGGCCGCTCTGCGTTCCCCGCGCCTGCTCAAGACCGAGGCGCTGTCCGGCCTGGTGGTCGCGCTGGCGTTGATCCCGGAGGCGATCAGCTTCTCGATCATCGCCGGCGTCGACCCCCGGGTCGGACTGTTCGCGTCGGTGACGATGGCGATCTCGATCGCGTTCCTCGGCGGCCGGCCGGCGATGATCTCGGCCGCCACCGGCGCGGTCGCGCTGGTGATCGCGCCGGTGATGCGCGACCACGGTTTCGACTACCTGATCGCGACCGTGCTGCTGGCCGGCGTGCTGCAGGTGGTGCTCGGGCTGCTCGGCGTCGCGCGGCTGATGCGGTTCATCCCGCGCTCGGTGATGGTCGGCTTCGTGAACTCGCTGGCGATCCTGATCTTCCTGGCCCAGCTGCCGCACCTGGTCGGCGTCCCGTGGCTGGTCTACCCGCTGGTCGCGCTCGGCGTCCTGGTGATGGTGTTCCTGCCGCGGCTGACGACCGCCGTACCGGCGCCGCTGGTGGCGATCCTGCTCGTCACCGCGATCGTGCTGATCACGCACTCCGGCGTACCGACGGTCGGGGACGAGGGCGAGCTGCCGGACAGCCTGCCGTCGCTGTTCTGGCCGAACGTGCCGTTCTCGCTCGACACGCTGCGGATCATCGGCCCGTACGCGCTCGGGATGGCGCTGGTCGGGCTGCTGGAGTCGCTGATGACCGCGAAGCTCGTCGACGACGTCACCGACACGCCCTCGGTCAAGACCCGCGAGGCCTGGGGCCAGGGCGTCGCGAACGTGATCACCGGCCTGTTCGGCGGGATGGGCGGCTGCGCGATGATCGGGCAGACGATGATCAACGTGAAGGGCGGCGGCGCCCGGACCCGGATCTCGACCTTTCTGGCCGGCGGCTTCCTGCTGGTGCTGCTGGTCGGCCTCGGCGACCTGGTCGGGCTGATCCCGATGGCCGCGCTGGTCGCGGTGATGGTGATGGTCTCGGTCGGCACCTTCGACTGGCACAGCATCCGGCCGAGGACGCTGCGCCGGATGCCGCGCAGCGAGACCTCGGTGATGCTGGCGACGGTCGTGGTCGTGGTCGCGACCCACAACCTGGCGATCGGTGTCGTGGTCGGCGTCCTGGTCGCGATGGTGCTGTTCGCCCGCCGGGTCGCGCACTTCACCCAGGTCGCGGAGGTCCCGACCTCCGAGCCGGACACCAAGGTTTACGCCGTCACCGGCGCGCTGTTCTTTGCCTCCAGCAATGATCTGGTGCACCAGTTCGACTACCGCGGCGACCCGGCCCGGGTGATCGTCGACCTGACCGACTCGCACGTCTGGGACGCCTCGACGGTCGCGACGCTGGACGCGATCACCACCAAGTACGCCCGGTACGGCAAGACGGTCGAGATCGTCGGCCTGAACGCCGCCAGCGCCGAGCGCCGCGACCGGCTGGCCGGCACCCTGGGGGCCGGCCACTAGGTTCTAGTTGCCGGCCCGGGTGTTGGCGGCCTTGTCGGCTTCCCGGAGCGCCTGTTTCCAGGCCGCCTGCGGACCCTGCTTGCCCTGATCGACCCGTTCCAGGGCGTTGGTGAAGACCTGGTTGATCTCGCCGTCGCGCGGACCCTTGTGCTGCTTGAGGATCACGTTCTTGGCCCGGTTGATGAAGATCTGCCCGACCGGCGCGTTGTTGAAGTACGCGTTGACCTGCGACTTCACCTGCTCGGCGTCGTAGGCGTCGACGGTGGACGGGAACGACCCGACCTTCTTGAACACCTTGATCTGCTGCTCCGGCGCGGTCAGCCAGGCGGCCAGCTTCGCGGCCTCCTCCGGCTGCGTCGACTGGGTCGGCACGGTCAGGTACGAACCGCCCCAGTTGCCACCGCCGCCGGGGAAGACGTCCGCGACGTCCCACTTGCCCTTGCCGAAGCTGCCCGCGTTGTCCGCGATGACGCCGAGCAGCCAGCCCGGGCAGGCCATCGTCGCGAACGCGTCGGACCGGAACGCGCGCGTCCACGCGTCGCTCCAGGCCGGCAGCTTCGCCGACAGGCCGTCGTCGCTGCCGGCGACGATCTGGTTCCAGGTCCGCGACAGCAGCTCGTTGTCCTCGCCGAGGTAGCGGTCCTGGTTGGAGTAGTAGGCCTCGATCAGCTGGTTGCGCATGGCCTCCCAGGTGAGCACGGCCGAGTCGTACCAGGCCGAGTTCGGCATCTTCGCCTTGAACCGGCGGCCGTAGGAGAAGTACGACGCCCAGTCCGGGAAGAGCTTGGCGACCTCGGCCCGGTCGGTCGGCAGCCCGGCCTTGGCGAACAGGTCGCGCCGGTAGCAGATCGCCTCCGGCCCGATGTCGGTGCCGTAGCCGATGATCTTGCCGCCGGGCGCGGTGGCGCCGGCCACCTTCCAGTCCAGCCAGCGGCCGGACAGGTCGTTGGCGCCGTAGTCGCGCAGGTCGACGAACTTGTCGGCCTTGGCCAGGTACTTGTAGATCCAGCTGACCTCCATCGCCTCGATGTCGGCCATCCCGGAACCGGAGGCCAGGTTGGTCTCCAGGTTCTTGATGTGCTCGTCGACGGTCTCGGCGCGGCGCTCGGTGATCTTCACGTTCGGGTGCGCGGCCTCGTACTCGCGGTACAGGTCGCCGTAGCCGAACTCGTTGAAGGTCGCGATGGTCAGGTCGACCCGGGGACCGTCGGCGCCGGACGCGCCGGTGGACTGGTCCGGGCTGCCGCCACAGGCGCCGACCAGCAGGGTGAGGCTGCAGGCGAGCACGACGGCGGTACTACGGGGGCGGAGGCGGGCCTTGGGCCGCATGTGAGTTGCTCCCTGTGATTCGGACGGGTTGAGAGCGCTCCCCATTCGGAAAGTGACCTGAGTTTCGAGCGTTTCAACCGGATGTGTCAAGGACCACATCGTCACGCTGAGATACCGGTGCACCTTGGTCAGTACATACCGGCCGATCCGGTCACCGACAGCACCACGCCGATGACGGTGCGCTCTGTTACCTGGGAGTTTGCTGACTTGTCCTGACTTTTGCGGCCAGAAACGGGCCTACGGCAACAGGTCGCGGACGACCGCGTCGGCGAGCAGCCGACCACGCCGCGTGAGCACCAGCCGGTCGTGCTCGATCACGACCAGCCCGTCCATCCCGGGCAGCGCGGCGCGCCCCTCGGCGTCCAGGACGCCGACCGGCAGCCCGGCCCGGAGCCGGATCTCCAGCAGCACCCGCTCGACCCGGCGGGTCTCCTCGTCGAGCAGCTCCCGCGCGTACGCCGGGCTGTCGCCGGCCGCGATCCGGTCGGCGTACGCGCTCGGGTGCTTGACGTTCCACCAGCGGACGCCGCCGACGTGGCTGTGCGCGCCCGGCCCGATTCCCCACCAGGTGTCGCCGCGCCAGTAGAGCTCGTTGTGCCGGCAGCGGGCGTCGTCGGCGTTGGCCCAGTTCGACACCTCGTACCAGGTCAGGCCGGCGGCGCTGAGCAGGTCGTCGGCGAGCACGTACTTGTCGGCCAGGTCGTCGTCGTCCGGCATCGGCAGCTCGCCGCGGCGGACCCGCCGGGCCAGCTGGGTGCCGTCCTCGACGATCAGCGCGTACGCGCTGACGTGGTCGGCCTGCGCGGACAGCGCCGACTCCAGCGACGCGCGCCAGTCGGCGAGCGTCTCCCCCGGCGTCCCGTAGATCAGGTCGAGATTGACGTGCCGGAACCCGGCCGCGGTCGCCTCCTTCACCGCGTCCAGCGCGCGGCCCGGCGTGTGCTGCCGGTCGAGGATCTTCAGCACGTGCGACGACGCACTCTGCATACCGAAGCTGACCCGGGTGAACCCGGCCTCGAGCAGCTCCTCGAGGTAGCGCTGGTCGACGGACTCGGGGTTGGCCTCGGTGGTCACCTCGGCGTCCGGCGCGAGCCCGAACTCGTCGCGGACCGCCTTCAGCATCTTGCCCAGGTCCGCGGCGGGCAGCAGCGTCGGCGTACCGCCGCCGAAGAAGACGGTGTCGACCTGCTTGTCGTGCGGCAGCACCCGGCGCGCGAGCCGGACCTCCCGCACCGCGGTGTCGGCGTACGACGCCTGTGAAGCACCGCCGCCGAGCTCCTTGGCGGTGTAGGTGTTGAAGTCGCAGTACCCGCAGCGGGAGGCGCAGAACGGGACGTGCAGGTAGAACCCGAACGGCCTGGTGGCGGACTCGGCGACGGCGGCGTCCGGCAGCGACCCGTCCCGGGGCGCGACCTCTCCCTCAGGCAGTGTCGATGGCACGTCCCCATGCTACGGACTGCGATTGCAACCTCGTTGCGGCGGTTCTGCGGTCGCTGTGTGTCGTCGGCTGGCTACATTCAGCTCATGGACACCGAGGCACAGCCCGTCGGCCGGGCGACCCGGAACGCCGTCGTGGTGGCGATCATGCTCGGCATGCTGCTCGCGGCGCTCGACCAGACCATCGTCGCGACCGCGCTGCCGACCATCGTCAGCGACCTGGGCGGCGCCAACCACCTGTCCTGGGTGGTCACGGCGTACCTGCTGGCCGAGACGATCATGACCGCGCTGGTCGGCAAGTTCGGCGACCTGTACGGGCGCAAACGGATGTTCCTGATCAGCGTCGTGCTGTTCCTGGCCGGGTCGGCGCTGTGCGGGATGGCCGACTCGATGCTGTGGCTGGTCGGCTCCCGCGCGATCCAGGGCCTCGGCGCCGGCGGCCTGCTGGTCACCTCGACCGCGGTGATCGCGGACGTCGTACCGCTGGCCGAACGCGGCAAGTACCAGGGTTTCATCGGCTCGGTCTTCGGCGTTTCCACGGTCGCCGGGCCGCTGCTCGGCGGGCTGTTCGTCGACCAGCTGAACTGGCGCTGGGCGTTCTACGTGAACATCCCGCTCGGCATCGTCGTACTGGTGGTCGCGTCGTTCACGCTGCCGTCGGTGAAGGCGGCGGTCGGGCCCAAGATCGACTACCTCGGGATCCTGCTGATCGGGCTCGCCGCGACCGGGCTGACCCTGGTCACGACCTGGGGCGGCAACGAGTACGACTGGACGTCGCCGGTGATCCTGGCGATGGCGGTCGGGTCGCTGATCGCGCTCGGGCTGTTCGTCGCGGTGGAGAAGCGGGCGGCCGAGCCGTTGCTGCCGATGCGGCTGTTCCGGTCCGGCGTGTTCACGGTGTGCTCGATCCTGAGCTTCATCATCGGGTTCGCGATGCTCGGCGGGGTCACGTTCCTGCCGACGTACCTGCAGTACGTGCACGGCGCCTCGGCGACCGACTCCGGGCTGCAGATGCTCCCGCTGGTGCTCGGGCTGCTGGTCGCGTCGATCGGCGTCGGGCAGGTGATCAGCAAGACCGGGCGGTACCGGCCGTTCCCGATCATCGGGACGGTGCTGATCGGCGGCGGGCTGTACCTGCTGTCGCTGATGAGCAACAGCACGCCGTACTGGACGACCGCGCTGTTCATGGTCGTCCTCGGGCTCGGAGTCGGGCTCTGCATGCCGGTGCCGACGGTCGTGGTGCAGAGCACGGTCGACTACAAGGATCTCGGGGTGGCGACCTCCGGAGTGAGCTTCCTGCGCACGATGGGCAGCTCGTTCGGGGTCGCGGTCTTCGGGTCGATCTACGCGTCCGAGCTGCCGGCCAAGCTGGCGGCGGCGTTGCCCGCGGGCATCGATCCACGCTTGGCGTCCTCGGTCGAGGGCGTCCGGTCGCTGCCTCCGGCCGCGCGTGAGCCCGTCACCGCGGCGTACGCCGACGCGCTGCACGTCGTCTTCCTCACCGCCGTACCGGTCGCTCTGCTCGGGTTCGTCGTCGCGCTGCTGTTGAAGCAGGTGCCGCTGCGCGACACGGCTCGGATGACTGCTGGTGGGAACTCCGGGGTCGGCGAGAGCTTCGCGGCGCCGGCGTCGTTCGACTCCGAGCACGAGCTGCAGAAGCTGGTCGCGCTGATCGTGCAGAACCACAAGCGGTCGCCCGCACCGGAGGTGCTGGCGGAGTCGGGGATCCCGTTGAACACCGCGCAGGCCTGGATGATCATGCGAGTGTTCCGGGGCGGCGCCGAGAACGGGTCGGCGACGTTGGCGGAGATCACCGGGGACCTGAAGGTGCCGCCGGGGGTGTTCGAGCCGTTGGCTGCTCAGCTCGTTGCCGACGGGTACTTGTCGGAGGTGCTGGGGCACTACCGGTTCACGCCGTACGGGTTGGAGATGTTCCAGCGGTTCGTCGGGGCTTATCGCCGCTGGTTGCTGGAGCGGCTGGAGGACTGGGAGACGAGTGAGGACTTCTCGGTGGCGATCGACCGGATCGCTGAGCAGATGCTCGATCGGGGGCACTCGCTGACGACGGGGAAGCACGCGGCGCTGGTCGACGCCTGAGCTCAGCGGCGGCCGCGATTGTCGTTGCGGTCGTCGTTGTCGTCGTCGTCCTGGTCGTCGGCGGGCTTCTTCTTGTCGTCGTCGCCTCCGCCGAGCATCTTGGCCGGCGGTGCGGTGAAGCGGCGCAGCGGCATCCCGGGCAGCGCCTTCTCCATCGCGGTCTTCCACAGCGGGCCGGCGGTGCCGGAGCCGGTGGGGTCGCGGATGTCGCGGCCGTCGAGAGTGTGGCCGTACATCAGGTTCGTGTACGGCAGGTTGGCGTCGGCGACGACCGACGCCGCGGCCAGGTTCGGCGCGTAACCGGCGTACCAGACGGCGCGGTTGTCCTGGATCGTGCCGGTCTTGCCGGCCAGGTCCCAGTTGCCGAAGTTGAGGCGGCCGCCGGTGCCGCCGGGCTCCATCACCGCGCTCAGCACCCGGTTCACGCCGTCGGCGACCTGCGGTGAGATCGCCTGCTTGCAGGACGGGCCCGGCGTCTTGACCGGCTTGCCGGAGCCGTCGCGGATCCCCGTGACCAGCACCGGCGTGCAGTACTTGCCGCGCGCGGCGAACGTCGCGTACGCGTTCGACAGCATCAGCGGCGTCACGTAGCCGACCCCGAGCGTGAACGACACGACCTGGTCGAGCGGGCCGAGCGTCTGCGCGTTGTACATCCCGAGCCGCGCGGCGATCTGCGCGGGCACGCACAGGCCGGTCCGCTGCGAGAGCTGCAGGAAGTAGGTGTTCGTCGAGTACCTGGCGGCCTCGACCATGGTCAGGTCGCCGCTCTTCGTCGAGTTCTTCGGCTGGTACTCCGGGTCGCGCGTGTACCCAGTACAGGTCCGGAACCGCTTCCCGCGCAGGTCGATCTGCTGCGGCGAGTTGATCCGGTAGTCCAGCGGCAGCCCCTTCGTCAGCGCCGCCGCGACCGTGAACGCCTTCATCGTCGAGCCGTTCTGGAAGCCGCCGTACCCGCCGGGGTACGACTTCTCGACGTTGTAGTTGTACGCCGTCTCGTACTTGCCGTTCCCGTACGGCTTGCTCTGCACCATCGCCTTCACCACGCCGGTCCCCGGCTCGACCACGGTGATCGCCGCGATCGCGGTGTCGCGAGGTTTGCTGTGCTCGTTGATCGACGCCTGCGCGGCGGCCTGGATCCGCGGGTCGATCGACGTCGTCACCGACAGGCCCCCGGTCTTCAGGTAGTGGTCGCGCTCCTTCACGGTGGCGCCGAGCGCCGGGTTCTGGAGCAGCTTCGAGACGACGTACTCGCAGTAGAACGGGTAGCGCGACCCGGCGCAGCCGTTCGGGACCTTCTGGATCTTCTTCAGGTCGACGACCGGCGTACGGAGCGCGTCGTTCAGCTGCTTGGCCGAGATCAGGCCGAGCTCGTGCATCCGGCGCAGCACCACGTCGCGGCGGTCCTTGGCGCGTTTCAGGTTGTTCGTCGGGTCGTAGCCGGTCGGGTTCTTCACCAGGCCGGCGAGCAGCGCGGCCTGCGGGAGGTCGAGCCGGCCGGCCGTGGTCCGGAAGTAGTGCTGGGCCGCGGCCTGTACGCCGTACGCGCCGTCGCCGAAGTTCGCGAGGTTCAGGTAGCGCTCCAGGATCTCGTCCTTGGAGACCTCCTTCTCGAGCGCGATCGCGTACCGCAGCTCGGTCAGCTTGCGCTGGTAGGTGACCGCGGTCGCCGCCTGCCGCTCCTCGGCGGTCCGGGCCTTCTCGATCAAGCTCAGCTTCACGTACTGCTGGGTGATGCTCGACCCACCCTGCTGCACCGAGCCCTCGGTCTGGTTACGGACCAGCGCGCGCAGCGTGCCCTTCGCGTCCAGCGCGCCGTGGGTGTAGAACCGCGAGTCCTCGATCGCGACGATCGCCTGCCGCATCAGCTTGCTGACCTGGTTCAGCGGCACCGGCACCCGGTTCTGCTCGAACAGCGTCGCGATCAGGCTCCCGTCGGCCGCGAAGATCCGGCTCCGCACCTGCAACGGCTCGGCCTTCAGCTCCTGTGGCAGCCGCTCGATGGTGTCCGACACCTTCTGCGCGCTCACGTCGACCAGCCCGGTCAACGGAATCACCAGCCCCGCCGCCAACGCACCCGACAGCACGCTCACGCCGATGAACTTGTTCAACGACCGAACGACGTTGCGACCGCCCCTGCCGGTTGCCACCCTCCAACGGTAAGGGCTGCCGGCGCCGTTCCCGGATTTCGTAGTCAACCTGTGAGGAACCGATACCGTTGCCCAGGGCAATCCTCCCCGGGCACGCCGCTCCCGGTCGCGCCTGCTGCTTCAGACTGGAACCATGCGACTCCCCACCGACAGCCACGTCCACACCCAGTTCTCCTGGGACGCCGACCAGGGCAACATGGACGCCACCTGCGCCCGAGCGGTCGCCCTCGGCCTCCCCGCCGTCGCCTTCACCGAACACGTCGACTTCACCCCGTTCCGCGCCGGCTTCCTCGCCCCGAAGTTCCCCGACCTCGTCCAGGACGGCATCCTGCACGCCCCGCCGTTGGACGTCACCGGCTACTTCGACTCCATAGCCCGCTGCCGCTCCCGCTACCCCGACCTCCAAATCCTCACCGGCCTGGAAGTCGGCCAGCCCCACCTCCACGTCCCCGAAGTCACCGCCCTCCTCGCCCAGGGCCCGTTCGACCGAGTCATCGGCTCCCTCCACTGCCTCCCCGACCCGCTCACCGGCGAACTGGCAGAACCCTGGGAACTCTTCCCCCACCACCCCGCGCCCGACATCTTCCGCACCTACCTCGCCGAACTCCCCCACATGATCGCCACCACGAAAGCCTTCACCGTCCTCGGCCACCTCGACTACCCCATCCGCTCCTGGCCCGGCCCCTTCAACCCTCACGACTTCGAAGAAGAACTCCGCAGCGCCCTCCGAGCCCTCGCCACCACCAACCGGGCCCTCGAGTACAACACCCGCCTCCCCCTCGACCCCACGATCCTCCCCTGGTGGCACGAGGAAGGTGGCTCACTCCTGACCTTCGGCAGCGACGCCCACCTCCCCGAAGCCCTCGCCACCGGCCTGGTGGAGGCGGCGGAAGTCGCCTCAGCCCACGGCTTCACCCCGGGTCCGTCCCCCACAGACCCGTGGGTCGCCGCCTGAATTGGTGCGTGCTTATCCGATTCGCACCAGCGCGAAATGGTAGGTGAAGATCTGCACGATTTGATCGTCCTGCAGGCCGCTTGCCTGACAACGGAGCTGGACTGGCGTCCAGTCGTCGCGCATGATCACCACCGAGTCGAGTTTGATGCTCCTCGGTCCTTGCGACGAGGCCGTGAACACAACCGATTGGTCGTCTCCGTAAGCGTTGGCGATGGCGTCCTCGAACCCACCGCCCGCGGTGCAGGAAGCAGTCGCGCCCGCCGCGCCAAGGAACGTCACCCGGCCGGTCAGCAGGTACCGGCCCTCGTCGATCTCCGGCATCGTCACGCTGACCAGCGTCTCCGTCTGGCTGACCCCGGTCCCCGGGACCGGCGTGAGCGGAATCGGCTTGTCGTAACCGCCGTGCACCCGGAAGTAGGCCAACGGAAGCCCGGCAGGACCCGCAGGCCCTGCAGGTCCGGTGGCTCCTCGTGGCCCCGTCGCCCCTCGCGCACCTGTGGCTCCTGCCGGGCCAGTCGCCCCTCGCGGGCCGGTCTGGCTCCAGTTGAGCGCCGCCTCGCTCGACGTACACCTTTGGCTGGTAGCGGTGTCGATCACCCGAACAGCACCGCTGCTCTTGTTCCGGCAGCCGTGAATCACCCCGCTGCTGTCCGGAACGCTCGCCACCGCGGCGGTTGTCGTCAGGCCGATCACAAGGCACAACGCAGTACCAGTAATGAGTTTACGCATTTCCCCCACCCGTATTCTTCGTGACCATTCCCCCATCCGCAGGCTACGACCGGACAGGGTTTCGAGGACAGGGCTCCGGTTACCTGAGCCACGGGTGCCGAAGAAAGTTCTGGGCCGGTTGTCGGATTCGGGGACGGCCGATCGTGGACAGGGTGTGAGACGCGAACAGGGAACGAACGGACACGAGGAGAGCACCACGATGGACAGCGTTGCGGGGCGGTTGAAGGAACTGGTCGTGCCGATTCATGAGGTCGCCTACATGGCTGATGAGCCGAACGAGGAGCTGCAGGCGCTCGGGTTCGAGGGGTACTGGCCGTTGTACTTCGCTTCGCGGTCGGCGCCGCTCGGGAAGGTGCCGGCTGAGGTGGTGGATGCGTTGTTCTACAACTTCGCGCCGGGGGAGGTCGCGGCTTGTGTGCCGGGTTGCTGGGAGGTTGCTTCGCCGGAGGAGGTGCTGGCGGCGCGGGAGCGGGGGTGTGTGGCGGCGTTGCGGGGGATTTTGGGGGAGCTGGCTGACAGTCCGGTGGTGGGGCGGTGTGCTGACGTGCTGATGAGGGCTGCGTTCAGTGCGCCGGTCGAGGGGCGGATGCTGTACGCCGGGTTGCGGTCGGTCCCGGTGCCGGAGGAGCCGGTGGCGCGGTTGTGGCATGCGGCGACGTTGCTGCGGGAGCACCGGGGGGACGGGCACACGGCGGCGCTGGTCACGCACGGGATCGGTGGGCAGGAGTCTCACGTGCTGCTGGCGCTGCTGTGGGACATGAAGCCGCGGGACTTCGGGCGGCTGGACCCGCTGTCGGACGAGCAGCTCGAGGTCGTGATCGACGGGCTGCGGGAGCGCGGGCTGGTGAACGCCGAGGGCTGGTTCACGCCGGAGGGGCGGAAGCTGCGGGACGCGATCGAGGAGCTGACCGACGAGCTCGCGGCGCCGGCGTACGAGTGCCTCAGCGCGGCGGAGGTCGAGCAGCTCGTCACCGAGCTGACGCCGCTGGTGGAGAAGATCGTCGCCGCTCGGCCGTTCTAGACACCCGCTGTACGGCGGGGGCGGGGACTTGGAGCGCCCGAGCCTGGCACCCAGGCGTGAGCGCGAGCCTGCCGCCCAAGCGCGAGCGGCCTGAGCCTGACCCGGCGGAGGAGCCCACCGAAGGGCTCCTCCCCCGGCGTCCTAGCTGTACATCTTGTCCAGCAGGTCCCCGTACTGCGTCTCCACGTGCTTGCGCTTCAGCTTCAGGCTGGGCGTCATCTCGCCCCCCTCGACCGTGAGGTCCCGCTCGAGGATGGTGAACTTCTTGATCGTCTCCCACCGGTTCAGGCCGCTGTTGAGCTCGTCGACGTAGCCCTGGATCATCGCCTGGGCGGCGTCCGAGGTCGCGATCTCGGCGTACGACTTGCCGCCGAGCCCGTTCGCGGCGGCCCAGGCGACGATCGCGTCGGGGTCGAGGGTGACCAGGGCGCTGACGAAGTTGCGCTGGCTGCCGTGGACCAGGAACTGGCTGGCGTACGGGCAGATCATCTTGAACCGGCCCTCGATCACCTGCGGGGCGACGTACTTGCCGCCGGAGGTCTTGAACAGGTCCTTCTTGCGGTCGGTGATGAACAGGAACTCGTCCTCGAAGTGCCCGATGTCGCCGGTGTGGAACCAGCCGTCGGTGTCGATCACCTCGGCGGTCTGGTCGGGCAGGTTGTGATACCCGCTCATCACGCCCGGCCCCTTGATCAGGATCTCGCCGTCCTCGGCGATCTTGAACTCCGACGCCGGGAAGATCGGCCCGACGCTGCCGAGCCGGTAGCGATCAGGCCGGTTCAGCGTCGACCCGGCCGCGGTCTCGGACAGGCCGTAGCCCTCGAGGATCAGCAGCCCGGCCGCGTGGAACCACTCGGCGAGCTTCTTGTCCAGCGCCGCCGACCCGGACACGAAGAACCGGATCCGCCCACCGAACCGGGCGCGGATCTTCGACAGCACCAGCTTGTCGGCCAGCGCGTACTTGGCCGCCAGTACGCCGGAAGGCTCCTTCCCGGCCTGCCGCAGCGCCGACACCTCGGCGCCGACCCCGAACGCCCAGTGGAACAGCTTGAGCTTGGCGCCTCCGTCGGCCTCCATCATGGTGACGATCCGGCCGTGCGCCTTCTCGAACACCCGCGGCGCGGCGGCCATGAACGTCGGCTGCACGACCGCGGCGTTCTCGACGATCTTGTCGACCCGCCCGTCGATCGCGGTGGCGAACCCGATCTGGAACTGGACCGCGAGCAGCACCTGCCCGAACACGTGCGACAGCGGCAGCCACAGGTACTGCAGGTCGTCCGGGCTGAGCACCCGGATCCCTTCCACAGCAGCGCCTTCGTACGTCCACACCGAGTGCGGCAGCCGGACGCCCTTCGGGCGGCCCGTCGTACCGGAGGTGTAGACCAGCGTGCACAGGTGGTCGGGCCGGACCTGGGCGACCCGCTCGTCGATCGCGGTCGGGTGGTCGTCGAGGTAGCGGGCGCCGAGCTCGTCGAGCGCCGCGACGCTGATCACCCAGTCGCCGTCCTGCTCCTCGGGCTCGCCGTCGATCAGCACGACCTTGTGCACCGACGGGATGTCGGCCTTGTGCTCGCGCAGCTTGGCGACCTGGCCGGCGTCCTCGGCGAAGACGACCTGCACCTCGGCGTCGGCGACGATGTAGGCGACGTCGGCGGCCATCGTGGTCGGGTAGATCGTGGTGGTCGCGGCCGCGGTGACGACGGCGGCCAGGTAGCACTGGACCCATTCGAGGCGGGTGTTCGCGGCGACCGCGACGCGCTGCTCGGGCTCGACGCCGAGCGCGATCAGGCCGGCGCCGCGGCGGCGTACCAGCTCGTCGGTCTGCTGCCAGGTGACCGAGGCCCACCCGTCGGCGACGGGGTGCCGGAACGCCTCCCGCTGGGGCGTGGCCGCCACCCGGTCGAAGAACATCTGCGCCAGATGTTCTTTGCGTGAGCTGAGCAACGCGAGCTGCGGACCGTCGGCAACGGGCTTCATTCTGGCCTCCCAGGGGTCAGGTAAACCGGAGAGTAATAGCTCCGGCGCACGCTGACCATGGCGCTCGCCCAGCCACCCGCCCCAGGTCCATCACGTTTCCGCAACGCCCGGTACGACGCTCAGGCGGGGGTGACGCCCAGTGCTTCGAAGACCTCAGCGGGTGCACCCCGGAGCAGCTCGGGCAGCGTGAGCCGCAGCGCCGAGCAGAGCGCGACCGCGTCGCCGACGGTGATCCGGCGACTGCCGGCCTCCAGCGAGGAGACGGTCGGGCGGGACCAGCCGATCTCGTCGGCCAGGTCCTCCTGGCGCAGCCGGAGGCGGGCGCGGGCTGCGCGCACGTTGCCCGCGATCAGGGCGTCCAGCTCCTCGGGCTTCATCTTCCGCAGTCTGCATCAGCGGAAAGCCTGGCGTCATACCCTATTTCCGAGCAACACGCAAGGTAATCGAGCACAGCGAATCTAGTCAGGGCATTGTGTTAGCTTTTCCATCACTAGGTCAGAAAATCCGACGGGAAGTCGATGGAAATCGTTGCAGGTCTTCGCGTGCTCTCGACCGACTACGGCCACGGCACAGTCGCCGCCGTGCTCGGCACCGAGATCCAGGTGCTCTGGGACGAACCGCTGCTCGAGGGCACCACGAACCGCCTGTTCGCCCACGACCGCACCTTCATCGAACGCCTCCGCCGGGAGAACCCCCTCTAGACGCACCGGGCAGTCCACATGCACGTGCATCGCCCGGTGCAAAGCAGCCCCGCCTCCCGGCGTACGACGAGAGGCGGGGCTGCCGCCGGTTCAGCGCTTCAGCAGCTCCGCGATCTGGACGGCGTTGAGCGCCGCGCCCTTGCGCAGGTTGTCGTTGGAGATGAAGAGGACGAGGCCGCGCCCCTCGGGCACGGACTGGTCCTGCCGGATCCGGCCCACGTAGGAAGGGTCCTGGCCCGCGGCCAGCAGCGGGGTCGGCAGGTCCGCGAGCTGTACGCCGGGAGCCTGCGCGAGCAGCTCGGTCGCCTGCGCGGGCGTGATCGGGTTGGCGAACTCGGCGTGGATGCTCAACGAGTGCCCCGTGAAGACGGGGACGCGGACACACGTGCCGGCGACCGGGAGGTCGGGCAGGTGCAGGATCTTGCGGCTCTCGTTGCGGAGCTTCTGCTCCTCGTCGGTCTCGCCGGAGCCGTCGTCGACGATCGAGCCGGCCAGCGGGAGCACGTTGAACGCGATCGGGCCGGCGTACACGTTCGGCTCGGGCAGCGTGACGCCGTCGGTGCCGCGCGCGAGGCGGTCGGCGCCGTCCACCAACGCGGAGGTCTGGTCGGCCAGCTCGCGGACGCCGGCGCCGCCGGAGCCGGACACGGCCTGGTACGTCGAGACGACCAGCCGGGTCAGCCCGGCCGCGCGGTGCAGCGGGGCCAGCACCGGCATCGCGGCCATCGTGGTGCAGTTCGGGTTGGCGACGATGCCCTTCGGCAGGTGGTCGAGGTCGTCGGGGTTGACCTCGGCAACGACCAGCGGGACCTCGGGGTCCATCCGCCAGCCGGACGAGTTGTCGACCACGACCGCGCCGGCCGCCGCGACCTTCGGGGCCAGCTCCCTGGACGCCGTCTTGCCGTTCGAGAACAGCGCGAGGTCGAGCCCGGCGAAGTCCGCCGTCGCGGAGTCCTCGACGGTGACCAGCCGGTCGCCGTACGGCAGCTGGGTGCCCGCGGACCGCGCGGACGCGAAGTACCGGATCTCGTCGATGGGGAAGTTGCGTTCGACCAGCAGCTCCCGCATCACGCCGCCGACCTGACCTGTCGCTCCGAAAACGCCTACTCGCATGGGAAGAAGAGTAAGCGCCGACGCCACGGACCGATCGGGGATTTCGCCATGTGGTTGGCTGAGCGCATGCTTCCCCTGGTTGACCTGCACCGGCACCTCGAGGGATCGGTCCGGTCCAGCACGGTGCTCGACGTCGCCGAACGCACCGGTCACGAGCTGGTCCGGCGAACCGCCCCGCGCGCCGGATTGGTGGCCGATGACAAGCAAACCGGCCTGCTCCCCTACCTGGACAGGGTCGATCTCGCGATCGGCGTGCTGACCGACCTCGACGACTGGAACCGGGCCGCCCGGGAAGCGGTGGACGACGCGTTCGACGACGGGCTGGACCTGCTGGAGCTGCGGTTCTGCCCGGGGATCATCGCGCACGAGACCGGCCTGCCGGCCGAGGCGGTGATCGACGCGGTCGCGGACGGTGTCGCCGCCCAGGCCGCGAAGCGCCAACTCACGGTCGGGCTGATCGGGATCGTGGTCCGGCATCTCGGCGCGGAGTCGGCCGGTGGGCAGATGGCGACGCTGCTGAGCCGCCGGGAGCGGTTCTGTGCGGTGGATCTGGCCGGCGACGAGGCGAACTTCCCGGCGGCCCTGTTCGCGGAGGCGTTCCGCGCCGCGAAGGAGGCCGGGCTGCATGTGACGATCCACGCGGGTGAAGCCGCTGGGCCGGAGAGCGTGTGGGACGCCGTCCGGGAACTAGGGGCCGAGCGCATCGGTCACGGCGTACGGAGTGCTGAGGATCCGCGGTTGATGGATGTGCTGGCCGAGCGTGGGGTGACGCTGGAGGTTTCGCTGACCAGCAACACGCAGACCGGCGCGGCGCCCAGTTATGCGGAGCACCAGATCCACACGCTGCTGACCGCGGGAGTGCCGGTGGCGTTGTGCACGGACAACCCGCGGGCGAGCAACGTGCGGTTGTCGCAGGAGCACCGGACGGCGGTCGCCGAGGTGGGGCTGACCGCGGAACAGCTGAAAACCGTTGCCGAACAAGCGGTCAAGGCGACCTTCGTACGGTGAAGAGAAACGGCCCGGGTCCCCTGGGGCGGGAGGGGACGCCGGGCCGGTGACAGGTGCCGGCGGGAGCGGTCCGCCGGCACCGAAGCTCCAAACAGAACAGCGGTATCAGGAGTCCGAGACCAGCACGCCGCCGTTGGCCACGTCGGACTTCTCGATCTCGGTGAAGACGATCCGGACCGCTTCGCGCTTGGCGCCGAGGATGGCGATCGCGGAGTCGGTGACGGCGGCGACGAACTCGCGGCGCTGGTCGAGGGTGCGGCCGGACAGCAGTTCGACGGTGATGTTGGGCATAGCAGCTCTCCTCAGTTGATGTTCTGTTCAGCGGAACATTGTTCCACGGGTCATTCGGCCGCGGCGGCGGCCGCTCGCCTGGCGAGCACCTCGTCGGTCTCGTCGGGGTCGCTGTTCAGCGAGTCGAGCAGCCCGTCGACGGAGTCGCGGCGTTCCGGCATCAGCAGCCCGAGGCCGACGTACACCACCAGGGAAGTTGCCAGCGGCAACGCGACGACCATCGTGGTGTCGGTCGACCCGACGCCCCACTTCACGATCGCCCAGACGATCAGCCCGGCCGCCCACGAAGAGATCGCGGCCCGTGACCCGCACCGCCGGAACCAGGGCAGCAGCCCGAGCATCAGCGGGATCGAGATCGGTCCCATCGTCGCGGCCACCAGGTCGACGACGATCTTCAGCACGACACCCTGACCGTTGGTCAGGATCGCGATCAGCATGCTGACCGTGACGAACGTGAAGGTGGTGATTCGGGCGAACTTCAGCGTCGCCACGTCGGACAGCCGGCGCAGCTTCGGCACCAGCACCGGGCCGAGGTCGCGGGTGATCACCGACGAGATCACGTTCGCGTCGGAGGCGACCATGGCCATCGTGTGCGAGAAGAACCCGGCCAGCACCAGACCGATCAGGCCGCTCGGCAGCAGCAGCTGCGCCAGTTCGACGTACGACTGCTCGGGCTTGCCGAGGTCCGGGACGAGCAGCGGCGCGGCGCACATCGGGATGAACAGCACCAGCGGCCAGATCAGCCACAGCACCGACGAGAGCAGCGCGGACCGCTTGGCCTCGGAGCCCGACGGCGCGGCCATGTAGCGCTGGGCCAGGTTCCACATGCCGCCGTTGTACTCGAAGGTCTTGATGAACAAGAACGCGATCAGGAAGATCGGTGTGTACGGCCCGTTCAGCGCGTCACCGTGCCCCTCGGGCAACTGGTCCCACATCTTCCACAACGTCGGTACGCCGTCCAGGTGCCGCAGTACGCCGACGAACATCGCGATCCCGGCCGCGGCCTGGATGATGAACTGGCCGAAGTCGGTCAGTACGTCGGCCCACAGCCCGCCGAGCGTCGCGTAGAGCATCGTGACCACACCGGTCAGCAGAATGCCCCACCGCATCGGTACGCCGGTGAAGCCGTTCAGCAGCACGGCGATCGCGACCCACTTGCTCGCGATGTCGACCACCTTCAGCGCGGCTCCGGAGTACGCGAGCACCTGCTGGGTCGGCAGGTTGTAGCGCTGCGCGAGGTACTCCAGCGGCGAGACGACCCCGTGCTTGGCGCGCAGCCGGTTCCAGCGCGCGGCGAACAGGAACGCGCCGATGCCGACGCCGACGCCGATCGAGACCGCCCACCAGACGTACACGGTGATGCCGTAGCTGTAGGCAACGGCCGCGAAGGCGACGAACATGACGGCGCTGTAGCCGGACATGTGGTGCGAGATGCCGGACAGCCACCAGGGGATCCGGCCGCCGGTCGTGAAGTAGTCGACGACGGTCTTGATCTTGGTGCGGGACCAGAGTCCGATCAGCACCATCAGCACGAAGTAGCCGGCCAGCACTGTCCAGTCGAGTGCGGTCATGCGAGTCCTCCAAGGGGCGGAACTTGGTATCGCCGGGCGGAACCAATACTTGGGCGACATTTCTACTCTTGACTTGTGGTTCTGTCTAGTAGAACTTAGTTCCATGAATTCGCCGCTGCAGGTCCGTCACGCCACTCATCCCGCCCAGATCCCCGGGTTCGACACCCGCGCTCTGCGCGAGCAGTACCTGGTCGACGACCTGTTCACCCCGGACGCGGTCACCGCGGTGCTCACCCACCACGACCGGATCGTGCTGGCCGGCGCCCGCCCGGTCTCCGGCCCGCTCACCCTCCCGACCTGGCCGGAGCTGCGCAGCGAGTACTTCCTGGAGCGCCGCGAGGCCGGCATCGTCAACGTCGGCGGCCCCGGCACCGTGACCGTCGACGGCACCAAGTTCGAGCTCGTCACCGGCGCCTGCCTGTACGCCGGACGCGGCGCGCGCGAGGTCGTCTTCGAGGGCACCGACGCCGCGTTCTACGTGTTCAGCGCCGCCGCGCACACGGCGTACCCGACGACGCTGGTGCAGCCCGGCGAGGGCAACCGGCTCGAGCTCGGCGACCAGGAGACCGCGAACCGGCGCACCATCGACCAGTACATCCACGCCGGCGGCGTGCAGAGCTGCCAGGTCGTGCTCGGCGTCACCACGCTGCACGCCGGCAGCACCTGGAACACGATGCCCGCGCACACCCACGACCGGCGCACCGAGTGCTACCTGTACTTCGGGCTGCCGGAGACCGAGCGGATCGTGCACCTGCTCGGCGAGCCCGACGAGACCCGGCACGTGCTGGTCGCGGACCGCGAGGCGATCATCTCGCCGAGCTGGTCGATCCACTCCGGCGTCGGCACCTCGTCGTACAGCTTCGTCTGGGCGATGGCCGGCGAGAACCAGGCCTTCACCGACATGGACGGCGTCGACGTGACGGAGCTGCGGTGACCCTCTTCTCGCTGCAGGGCCGGACCGCGCTGGTCACCGGCGCGCGGCGCGGGATCGGGGCGACGATCGCGGCCGGGTACGCCGCGGCCGGCGCCGACCTGATCCTGCTCGCCCGGGACGCGGCGCTGGAGGACACCCTCGAGGCGATCAAGCTGAACGGCGGCGGTGAGGCGACCGTCGTCACGGCGGACTTCGCCGACCCGGCGGCCGTCGAGGCGGTCGCCGTCGAGTTGGCCCGCGAACGGCGGATCGACATCCTGGTGAACAACGCCGGGACCATCCGCCGGGCGCCCGCGGCCGAGACCGCGACCGCCGACTGGCAGCACGTGATCGACGTCAACCTGAACTCCACCTGGGCGCTGACCCGCCCGATCGGCGCCGCGATGGTCGAGCGCGGCGCCGGCAAGATCGTCACGATCGCCTCGCTGCTCAGCTTCCAGGGCGGGGTGACCGTGCCCGCCTACACTGCCAGCAAGCACGCGGTCGCGGGACTGACCAAGGCGCTGGCCAACGAGTGGGGAGCGGCCGGCGTCCAGGTGAACGCGATCGCGCCGGGCTACATCAGTACCGACAACACCACCGAGCTGCGCGCCGACGCGGCCCGCGAGGCGGCCATCCGGGAGCGGATCCCGGCCGGTCGCTGGGGCCGGCCCGACGACCTGGTCGGCGCCGCGGTCTTCCTGGCCTCGGCGGCTTCGGACTACGTCAACGGGCACGTGCTCGCCGTCGACGGGGGCTGGCTGGCACGGTGAGCAGTACGGCGTACGGGGTTGACCAGACAAGAGGTGACAGGATGAGCGACATGAGTTCGCCCTCGGCCATCGACAAGACGCTGATGGTGCTCGACGCCGTCCTCGAGCACTCCCGGTTCACCGACGTGGTGACGGCCACCGGCCTGGCCAAGTCGACCGTGCACCGGATCATGGCGTCGCTGGTCGAGCACGAGTTCGTCGCGCAGTCCGAGGACGGGTCGTACCACCCCGGGCCGAAGGCGCTGCGGCTGGCCGGGCACGCGCTGACCAACGTCGATCTGGCGACGGTCGCGCGGCCGGTGCTCGCCGACCTGGTCGCGCAGACGCGGTGCACGGTGCACGTCGGGCTGCTGAACGGCGACGAGGCGATCTACGTCGCACGGCTCGACGGGCCGAAGCCGTACCGGATGCCGTCGCGGGTCGGGAAGGCGTTCTGGCTGCACTGCACCGGGATCGGGAAGGCGCTGCTCGCCGAGAAGGACGAGGAGGCGCTGAACGCGCTGATCACGCGGACGGGGCTGCCGGCCCGGACGCCGTTGACGCACACGACGGCGGCCGGGTTGAAGGCTGACCTGGCGCAGGTGCGGGCGCGCGGGTACGCGCTGGACGACGAGGAGAACGAGCCGGGGATCCGGTGCGTGGCTGCGGTGATCCACGATCACACCGCGGCGGCGATCGCGGCGGTGAGCATCTCGACGCTGTCGCTGGAGCAGTCGATCGCGCAGGTCGCGCTGATGGCGCCGGCGGCGATCGAGGCGGCGCGGAAGATCTCGGCGGCGCTGGGTTACCTGGAGCCTTCCAACTGAGCTTCCTTACGGGCTGAGGCCCAGCGGACGACCGGCACGAACAGCACCCCGATCACCGCGAACCACACGCCGAGGATGATCCACCCCGGCACGCCCAGCCCCAGCGGCAGCAGCGCGAGCACGGTCGGCGCGACCATCGTGCTGATCGACATGCTCGTCCCCCAGACGCCCTGGTACTGACCCTGCGCCTGGTCCGAGGCCAGGTCGAAGCCCAGCAGGAACGAGCCGGACGACTGCAGCAGCTCGCCGATCACCTGGACGAAGGCACCGACCGCGAGCAGCGCGACCGCGACCACGGCGCCGCCGCCCGAGGCCGCCGCGAACAGCACCATCGATGCCAGCAGCAACCATCCCGCCGTACGGGTGGCTCTCGCGGCTGACGCCGGGTCCTGGATGCCGCGGCTGGAGCGGACCTGGAAGAGCGCGACGACGATCGTGTTGATGATCAGCAGCAGCGCGACCGTCCAGCGCGGCGCCTCGGTGTGCTCGACCACCCAGAGCGGGATCGCGACGTCGAGCACGGCGTAGTGCAGCGACATGCCCGCGTTCAGCGCCGAGACCGCCAGGTAGCCGCGGTCGCGGAGCGCGATCCAGACCGGGCCCTCGTCGGTCTTCGGCTGCGGCGCGACCCGCGGGATGCCGAGGATGAACAACGCCGACGCGCTGGTCAGCACCGAGTCGACCACGAACATCAACTGGTACGCCGTCCGCGTGTCGAAGTGCAGAGCCAGCGCACCGATGGCCGCGCCGGCCATGATCCCGATGTTGGTGATCGCGCGCAGGTACGCGCGGGCGGCGACCCGGCCCGACCCCTGCGTGACGGCGGCGATCAGCGCGGCCCGGACCGCGCCCGCGCCGCGGTCGAGCACGGTGACGACGATCGCGACGACCAGGAACTGCCAGAACGCGTCGACCGCGAGGTAAGCGAGCGAGAGCGCGGCGACCGAGATACTGAGCACGACGAACAGCCCACGCGGGCCGCGCCGGTCGGCGAGATGCCCGAGCGGGACCGCGCTGAGCAGCCCGAACAGCCCCGCGACGGTCAGCCCGAGCCCGACCTCGGCGATCGAAAGCCCGACGATCCGCGTGAAGTACAGCACGCTGACCGTCATCAGCAGCCCGTTGCCGACCCGGCTCAGCAGGGTCGCGAGCGCCAGGTGGCGCAGCGGACCTGGCTCCGGGATGACTCCCTTCACCGCTCGTCCGCGGGCGACTGCTCAGCGACAACCGGCCGGGCCGCGACCCGCTGCGCGGTCTCCCGCAGCTCGTCCATCAGGTCGACGCCCGAGTCCAGCATTCCCTGCATCTTCACGCCGTCCTGGCACTCGAACATCACCCCGACGGTCACCTCGTGCTCCGGCCGACTCAGCACGGTGACGGTGTCCCCCGCGCCGATCGTCCCGGTCTTCAGCACCTTGAAGTACACCCCCGGCCGGCCCGCGTCGTGAAACCGCTTCACCCACCGCGGAATCCCCATCCGGTGCTGGAACGTGACGCACGGAATCCGCGGCGCCCGCACCTGCACCTCGACCTCGTCCCCGATCCGCCACACCTCCCCCAGCAGCGCGCCGGTCAGATCAACACCCTCGGTCCGCAGGTTCTCCCCGAACAACCCCGACGGAATCTCCCGCCCCAGCTGCTCGCTCCACCACCGAGCGTCCTCCTCGGCGTACGCGTACACGGCCAGATCCAGCCCACCGTGATTCGCCGTGTCACACACCCGATCCCCCGCCAGCCCGAGCTCCCCCACCCGAACCCGCCCCTGCCGCGGCCGCTTGTCGATCGCCGTCCACCCCGTCTCCTTGGGACCCGGGATCAGCTCCTCCACCACATTCACCGTCAGCAGCCGCATGCCCGCATCCTCCCCCTCGGCGTCGCCCGGCTCCACCGAGTTTCACGAGCCGACACTGTCAGCCACGACCGACAGTTTCTGTCCGACCCGTCGGCCAGGATGTCCGCCATGAACTTCGCCGCCGCCGACCAGATCGACCCGGCGGAGCTCCTGACCAGGCTCGCGTCGTACCGGCCCCTCCCGACCACAGCCGGCCGGGAGGGACCCGACGGCATCGAGCTCGCGCAGCAGACCGACTACGCCGGACCGCTGGGCCGGGACATCCTCCGCTGCGCGACCGGGCTGGAGAGCGGCCCGGACGGCAGCGTCCAGCTGATCGGGTACGACGTACTGCTCGCGCTGGTGGAGTGCGCCGAGCCGTGGCACGTCTTCGCTCACCTCGGCGAGGACAACGAGACGCTGCCGCTCGACGAGCACGTCGCGTTCCTGCGGTACCTGTACGACTCCGACACCGTGCAGAACCTCGCCGGCAAGCTGAAGGACAACCGGGTCTGGACCTGCTGGTGGGACTAGTCCTGGATCGCCTTGACGATCGCGATGTTGCGGGTCAGCCAGTCCTGCGGGAGCGACTGATCAGCGCCCGCGTCCTTCACCGTCCACAGGACGTTCAGCATCTGCCGGACGATCACCCAGTCGCGGCAGCGGTCCTCGTCCAGCCCCGCCGCGTCGATCGCCGCGTAGAAGCGGGAGCGGACCCGGAAGCGGATGTCGCCGGAGGCAACGACCTCGTCCCAGCGGTTCCACAGCAGCGGGGCGACCTCGTAGCAGGGGTCGCCTGACAGCGGTTTGGGGTCGATGACCAGCCAGGGCTCGCGCTCGCCGGCGAGGACGTTCTCGTAGTGCAGGTCGGAGTGGATCAGCCGGCCGTCGGTCGCGGGGTCGGCGGCGAAGTCCGTCCCCAGCGCGATCGCCTGCTCGACGTACCGGCGTGGGACGGGCGCCGACGCGGGCAGCGCGCGCAGCTCCTCGGTCCAGCGCTTCAGTTCACCCGACAGCGTCCGGTACTGCGGGCCGGCCGCGACATGCAACCGCCCGTACGCCGTACCGACGATCTCGCACGCCTCCCGATCGTCGACCGACGTCAGGTCCCGCGGCGACAACCGCTCCAGCAGCAGCGCGAACCGCCGCGGATCCGCCCGCAGCAAGCGCACCGCCCCGCGCCCACCCCACGCCTGCAGCGCAAGATGCTCGGTCTCCGCCTCCCAGTGCGGGAACTGCACCTTCAGCACCGCCGCCTCGCCGGCTCGCGTCAGCACCGGTACGACGATCGCGCACTCGCCGTGCCCAGTCGGGCCGTCGACGCTCAGCTCCCACTCGCCGAGCAGCTCGTCGACCAGCTTCGGCAGCCGGTCCAGGAACGCGGCCCAGTCCGGGCCGCGCGACCCGACGACCAGGAACCCGGCCGGGAGCTCGACGGCCGGCACCTACTTCTTGGCCTTCTCGGCGGGCTCGTTGGTCTTCAGCGCGGCGATGAAGGCCTCCTGCGGGACCTCGACCCGGCCGACCATCTTCATCCGCTTCTTGCCTTCCTTCTGCTTCTCCAGCAGCTTGCGCTTGCGGGTGATGTCACCGCCGTAGCACTTGGCCAGCACGTCCTTGCGGATCGCCCGGATCGACTCCCGGGCGATGATCCGGGACCCGATCGCGGCCTGGATCGGCACCTCGAACTGCTGCCGCGGGATCAGCTCCTTGAGCTTGCCGGCCAGCGCGACGCCGTAGGCGTAGGCGTTGTCGCGGTGCACGATCGCGGAGAACGCGTCGACGGTCTCGCCCTGGAGCAGGATGTCGACCTTGACCAGCGCCGCGGACTGCTCACCGGTCGGTTCGTAGTCGAGCGAGGCGTAGCCCTTGGTCTTGGACTTCAGCTGGTCGAAGAAGTCGAAGACGATCTCGGCCAGCGGCAGCGTGTAGCGCAGCTCGACCCGGTCCTCGGACAGGTACTCCATGCCGAGCAGGTTGCCGCGCTTGGTCTGGCACAGGTCCATGATCGTGCCGATGAAGTCCTTCGGGGACAGGATCGTGGCCCGCACCACCGGCTCGTAGATGTCGGCGATCTTGCCCTCGGGGAACTCGCTCGGGTTGGTGACGACGTGCTCCTTGCCGTCCTCCATCTCGACCCGGTAGACCACGTTCGGCGCGGTCGAGATCAGGTCCAGGTCGAACTCGCGCTCGAGCCGCTCGCGGACGATCTCCATGTGCAGCAGGCCGAGGAAGCCGCAGCGGAAGCCGAAGCCGAGCGCGCCGGAGCTCTCCGGCTCGTACTGCAGGGCGGCGTCGTTGAGCTGCAGCTTGTCGAGCGCGTCGCGCAGCGTCGGGTAGTCGTCGCCGTCGATCGGGAAGAGCCCGGAGTAGACCATCGGCTGCGGGTGCTTGTACCCACCGAGCGGCTCGGTGGCGCCGCCGACCGACGAGGTCACGGTGTCACCGACGCGGGACTGCCGGACGTCCTTCACCCCGGTGATCAGGTAACCGACCTCGCCGACGCCGATGCTGGCGGCCTTGACCGGCTCGGGCGAGATGACTCCGACCTCGAGCATCTCGTGCACGGCACCGGTGGACATCATCTTGATCTTGTCGCGGTGGTTCAGCTCGCCGTCGACGACCCGGACGTAGGTGACCACGCCGCGGTAGGTGTCGTAGACGGAGTCGAAGATCAGCGCCCGCGGCGGCGCGTCCTTGACGCCCTTCGGCGGCTCGACCTGGGCGACGATCTCGCTGAGCAGGTCCTCGACGCCCTCACCGGTCTTCGCCGAGACGCGGAGTACGTCGGACTCCTTGCAGCCGATGATGTGCGCCAGCTCGGCGGCGTACTTCTCCGGCATCGCGCCCGGCAGGTCGATCTTGTTCAGCACCGGGATGATGTGCAGATCCGCGTTCAGCGCGAGGTACAGGTTGGCCAGCGTCTGCGCCTCGATGCCCTGCGCCGCGTCGACCAGCAGGACCGCGCCCTCGCAGGCCTCCAGCGACCGCGACACCTCGTAGGTGAAGTCGACGTGGCCGGGGGTGTCGATCATGTTCAGGATGTACGTCGTACCGTCGGCGGCGAGCAGGCCGCCCGGGGTGTCCGGCTTCGGCGTGAACGGCAGCCGGACCGCCTGGGACTTGATCGTGATCCCGCGCTCGCGCTCGATGTCCATCCGGTCCAGGTACTGGGCCCGCATCTGCCGTGGGTCGACCACGCCGGTGATCTGCAGCATCCGGTCGGCCAGCGTCGACTTGCCGTGGTCGATGTGGGCGATGATGCAGAAGTTCCGGATCAGCGTCGGGTCGGTACGACCCGGCTGCGGAACGGTCGTGGGTCCAGCGGGCACGGAGGGATCCAGTTCGTCTGAGGATGGAGACAGGACAACTGCTCCATCTTCCCATGCCGGGCCAGCCGTTTGCGCATCGAAGCGTCCGGCCGTGCAACAAACCGGGTGGCCCGGGGTCTCTCTACCGTGACGAACATGACGCTGAGCCTGGGGGGCTCCGACTCTCACCCACCGCCGGTCGCGGAGCGTGAGTCCGCGATCACCGCGCTCTACGAGCAGCAGTGGGCCGGGATGGTCCGGCTGGCGCTGCTGATGCTCGGCGACCGTGCCTCGGCCGAGGACGCGGTCCAGGAGTCCTTCGCGGCCGTCTACCGGCGCTGGGACAAGATCCAGGACGGCACCCGGGTCGAGGCCTACCTGCGGTCGGCGGTGCTGAACACCAGCCGCTCGGTCCTGCGCCGCCGCAAGCTCGCCGTACTGCACCGGCAGCCGGTCGATCCGCCGGTCTGGTCCGCCGAGAGCCAGGCGATGCTCGGCGAGGACCGCCGCGAGGTGCTGGCCGCGCTGGCGACCCTTCCGGCCCGCCGCCGCGAGGTCCTGGTGATGCGGTTCTACCTGCACCTGTCCGACGCCGAGATCGCCGAGACGCTCGGCATCACCGAGGTCTCGGTCCGTTCCACCGCCTCCCGGGCGCTGAAGTCCCTGGGCGCGAAGCTGAAGGAGGACCGATGAACCTCGACCAGCGTCTGACCGACGCCCTCGACGCCGCGGCCCGTACCGTCCCGGACGACGCGGTACCGCCGGCGCTCGCACCCCAGCCGGTACGGCGTACGCGGCGGCCGGTCCTGGTGGTCGCGCTCGCCGCGGCGGCAGTGGTCGCGGCGGTCGCCGTACCGCTGGTGGTCTCGCGAAACGACGACGGCGCCGCGACCGGCGTCTGCGCCCCCGCGCCTTCCGTCGCGCCGCTCGCCTACCAGCAGCTCAACGGCACCAAGCCGCCGACGCCCGAGCTCGACCGGCTGCCGTTCGGCGCACCGCCGCGGGTGCCGTTCACGATGGCGAAGGACCACACCTTCAGTGTCGGCTACCTGCAGGACGGCAACCTCCGGGTGCCACTGGAGAGCGGCTGGGCCTACTTCTCGATCGGCCGGGTCGAGTGCGGATGGATCGCCGGACGGTTCCGCGCGACCGGCCCTGGCGTTGCCCCCGAGCTCGGGCGGCTCGACACGTCCGGTGCGTTCACGTCGTTCGGACCGGTCACCGGGGACGGCGGCGGCCTGTCGCCCGACCGCCGACAGCTGGTGTTCGTCGCCCCGACCGACGACGGCCGGGCCCGGGTCGGCGTCCGGAACGTTGCCACCGGCAAGGAGACCGCGTCGGTGCCGACCGACCGGAACACCGAGGTGGTGGGCTGGAACGCCGACGGGATCTGGTTCATGGAGGAGCGCGAGCACTCGAAGACGCGGTTGTGGCGACCGGGCTCCGATCCGGTGCCGGTCGACACGGACGGACGGCGGCTCACGGCGTACGGGACGACCGACCGGGTGCTGCTGGACGAGCGGGACGAGGACGAGGGCGGCCAGGAACCAGAGTCCTGTGTGCGCGTGGCCGTGCTGGACGGCTCGCGGCTCGAGACGCTGCGCGAGCAGTGCGGCAGCAGCAGCGGCGCCCTGTCGCCTGACGGGAAGTACCTGCTGGTCGGAGCCAGTACGGTCGACAGAGTCTCCGTCGACACCGGCGCGAAGGCCCGTCTGCAGGTGCCGCCGCTGGTGTTCCGCCCCGACCACGAGACGTTGTGGGAGGACGCCACCCACGTGCTGACCTCGGGCGGGATCGGCACCACCCGTGGGGTGACCCTGCGCTGCGACGTGATCAGCGGCCGGTGCGAGCGGATCCAGGACGGGCCGCAGCGGTCGGGACCCGCCGGCCCCGGGCTCGGCCGGCCGTAGGGAGGCCACCGGCCGGGCCAAGGGGTCCGGCCGGTGGAAATCCGCTGCGGCGGCCCCGGCCGCCGTCTACCCTCTTGCCGTATGGCACACGCGGTGGTGGACCGGTTGCCCTACGAGAGCGCCCCGGCGGGCGTGCGGTCGTGGGTGGAGCGCTCGCTGGGCTCGTCAGTGGTTTCGGCGGTAACCCAGCAGGGCGGCTTCTCGCCGGGCGTCGCTGCGCGCCTGGTGACGTCGTCCGGCCGGCGAGCGTTCGTCAAGGCCGTCGGGCCGGAGCTCAACCCGGGCACGCCCCAGCTGATCCGCAACGAGATCACCGCGATGCAGGCGATCGGCCCGCTCCCGCAGATCCCTGGCCTGTACGGCGTGTACGACGACGGCGACTGGGTCGGGATCCTGCTGGAGGACATCTCCGGCTACATCCCGCCGCACCCGTGGCACCAGCACGACGCCTCCCGGGTGCTGGACGCGCTGGCCGAGCTGTCCGAGTCGCTGGACCCGTCGCCCTGGGAGGAGGCGCCGGTCGCCGCTGAGCGCAGCGAGGCGTTCCTGAGCCGCTGGGAGTTGCTGATCGCCGACGGCATCGCCGTACCGGACTGGGCGAAGGGCAGCGAGCAGGAGCTCGCCGAGCTCGCCCGTACCGGGCTGGACGAGCTGGCGAAGGGCAAAGCCCTGGTGCACTGGGACCTGCGCGCCGACAACCTGCTGCTGACCGAGGACCGGGTGGTGTTCATCGACTGGGCGCACGCCTCGATCGGCCCGGTCTGGACCGACACGGTGATCATGTGCGCCGACATGTACGGCGCTGTGGACCTGCCTGCGCTCCCGGACGAGCCCGGTGTCGACGGGCTGATCTCTGCCATCGCCGCTGGGCTGCTGTGGGGCAGCGCCCAGCCGCCGCAGCAGAACATCCCGACCATGCGCGCCTGGCAGCGGGAGACGGCGCTGGTGCACTTCGACTGGCTGCGGGAGCGCCTCGGGCGCTGACGCAGCGTTCCGGTGCGCCGGGCGTCTAGAGGGGTGTGACGAACCCAATGGTGAGTATCGGCGCCGCCGTACCGGTGCCCGACGACGCGCCGGCTGCCGTGACCCGGTTGTACCGGGAGCACTGGGGCGGCCTGGTCCGGTTGGCGGTGCTGATGGTCGACGACCGTCAGTCCGCCGAAGACCTGGTCCAGGAGGCCTTCGCCGAGCTGTACCGGCGCTGGCCCCTGGACGATTCCGCGAAGGCCCTCGGCTACCTGCGGACGACAGTGCTGAACCGCAGCCGCTCGACGCTGCGCCGCCGCCGCGTCGCCCGGCTCTACGTCCCGCCGGCCGACCGGCCCGGCGCCTCCGCCGAGAGCGAGGTCGTGCTCGGCGAGGAACGCCTCCAGGTGCAGCGCGCGCTGAGCCGCCTCCCCCGGCGTACCCGCGAGGTGCTGGTCCTGCGCTACTACCTCGATCTCCCGCACGCCGAGATCGCCCAGATCCTCGGGATCAGCGAGTCGACCGCCCGCGCCACCGCGTCGCGCGGCATCGCGATCCTCACCGAGCAGCTGAAGGACGCCTGATGAACGACACCGAGACCCGCCTGCGCGACTACCTGCAGACCAAGGCCGCAACCGTCCCCGACCACGCCGAGCCACCGGGGCTGGAGGCGCCCGCCAAGCGACACCTGTGGCCCGTGCTCATGGCTGCCGCCGCGATCGGCGCCGTACTGGTGCTGACCGTCCCGTTCCTCGCCCGCCTCGGCGACACGGCGCAGGACCCGGCCAAGTCGGCACCGGGCCTCACGGTGCCCTACACCGAGTCGGTCCTCGACGCCCAGGGCAACGAGACGAAGACCTTGCGCGACGGCAGCACCACCGTGCGGGTGCCGGACGACGTCAGCAACTTGTCCAGCCGGGTCGCGGGAGGGTGGGCAGGCACGGTGCGGGTGCCGCGCCCCGGCGGCGGCAACGCCCAGCGCATCGGCGTCCTGCAGACCGACGGGAAGTTCCGCGCGTTCGGCCCGAAGGCCACCGACTACCTGGCGGTCTCGCCCGATCGCAGGCAACTGGCCACGGCCGAGCCGCTCGGTGGCGGCAAGACCCGGATCGGCGTGTACGACGTCGCGTCCGGCCGGCAGGTCGCCGCGGTGACGATGCCGCACCAGACCTCGGTCGTGTACGGCTGGAACAAGGACGGCGTCTGGTTCGCCGAGGACTACAAGGTCGGCGCCCAGCCGTTGGTGTGGCAGCCGTCGACCGGCCGGATCACCCAGCTCAGCATTCCTGGGTTCGATCTGCGACTGATCGCACCACCGAACGCCGACCGGGTCATGCTGGTCACCCGGGCCCAGCCGGAGGCCTGGTGTATTCAGGCGGCGAGGCTCGTCGACGGAGAGCTGGCCGTCGACCGGAAGCACTGCGGTACCGGCGGCCGCGCCATCTACCCGGAATTCTCCGCCGACGGGAACACGATCCTGGACGTCGACCAGAACCTGGTCGTCGACGTTGCCACCGGACGCGAGAAGGCGCTGCAGCTTCCAGGCCCGCTGGAGATGCTGGCTTCGACGGCCACGGAGAACGACGGCCGGCTGCTCGTCGAGCTCGGGCACCGGTTCCTGGCCCAGCCGACTTCGCCTGCTCCGGGGAGCCCGGCCACCGGGAAGCCGAAGGGCGGATCTCCTCTTCCGGAAGGTGGCGGCGCGGTCTTCCGGTGCGATCCGGCCACCGGCTCCTGCGAGGAGGCCCTGAAGATCCCGGACCGCGGGTTCGTCCGGCTGATCCAGCCGTAGACAGACCGAAGGGCCCCACGCACTCGCGTGGGGCCCTTCGGCACGTCGTACTAGCTGTCGACGCGGACCACTGTCGAGCCGGAGCCGTCGGAGCCGTTGGAGTAGGACAGGAGACCCAGGTACCGAGTACCAGCGGTCAGGCCCGACCAGTTCGCGGTGACGCTCGCCTGGCCGGCCACCTGGACGGGCTGGCTGGCAGGAGTCGCCGTGAGGTTGCCGGCGGCGCTCTGGAGCTCCCAGTGGTTCAGCTTGACTGCCTGCTCGTCCGCACCGGCGAACAGGTCGACGTACACGTCGTACGAGCCACCGGCCGGAGCGGGCAGGTTCACCTCTTCCTCGGCCGAGCCGCCGGTGCTGCTGCCGAGCAGCGTCGTCGTACCGGCGCGGTAGACGAACACGTCGAGATCGGTGCCCGCCGGGTAGTCCGCGTCGAAGGTGGAGAAGCGGGCGTACTTCGTACCGGCCGGGACCGTCACCGTGCTCTTGGCGACGTGCTCGTTGGCCGCCGGGCTCGCCGTCGGGAAGGAGACCCCGCCCGGGTTCTTCAGCGTCGCCTCGTTGACTGCTGCCGCGGACAGGCCGGCGACGGAGGTCTGCAGCGTCCCGGCGTACCCGGAGGTGAGCGGGACCGGGACGGACCCGCTGGCACCGGTGCCGTTGACCTGGACCGGCGCCTTGACGGTCAGCGGCCGGATCGCCAGCGTGCTGGTCACCTCGTGCCGTGCGGAGCGCAGGTGCAGCTTGCCGAACGAGTAGGTCTCCAGCTGCGCGCCGTTGTGCTCGAACGTCACCCGGTACGACGCGCTCGCGCCCGGCAGCAGGACCAGCAGCTTCGGCGTCACGGTGACCTTGAAACCGGCCAGGCCCTCGACCTTCGGGAAGTACACCTCGGGCAGCTTGCCGACGTTCTTCACGGTCCGCTTGACGGTCTGCTTGCCGGCCAGGTCGCCGATCGCGATCGTCGGGTAGTTCAGGTCGCTCGGGTCGATCTTGCCCTTGGCGCACAGCTCGTGGGTCGCGCCGACCTGCCCGGAGCCGCAGACGAACCGCGCCCAGTCGTCGTACGACGAGTCGTAGACCAGGCCCGGATCCATCGCCTGCTTGGGCTGCATCAGTCCGGCGCCGTAGCCGAACGGGTTGCCGGGCGAACCGGCGTCGTTCTGGATCGGCCGGCCCTCGGTGTTCACCGACGTGGCCGTGGTCAGCAGCGCCGATTTGATCGCCATCGGCGACCAGGTCGGGTAGCGGCCCTTGAGGACGGCGGCGGCACCGGCGATGTGCGGCGCGGCCATCGACGTACCGCTCATGAACGCGTACTCGCCACCGGCGGCCGCGAACTGGCTCGTCGCCGCGAGCACGTTGGTGCCGGGCGCCATCACGTCGGGCTTGAGCAGGTCGCCGTTGCCGGCCGGGGACGGGCCGCGGCTGGACGAGCTCGCGACCTTCGGCGCGTTCACGCGGACGGTCTTGGCGGCCGCGATGGTGGCGGTCGCGCCCGCGGTCGCGGCGTACGCCTTGACCTCCGGGCCGACGACGTTGTCGAGGTGCACGGTCGGGACCGAGTGCAGGTCGGAGTCGAGCGTGTTCGCGGTCGGGTTGACCAGGATCATGCCGACGCCGCCGGCCGCCTTGACCTGGCGGCTCTTGTCGACGCGGTCGCTGACGCCGCGGTCGCAGATCACGATCTTGCCCGCGGCCTTGGCCGGGTCGAGCGTGCCGGGCATGCAGAGCACCAGGTTGGTCTGGTTGGCGCCCGCGAGGCCGGCGTCCTTGGCCAGGACGAGCGGCGAGCTCGGCGTACCGTTCGCGATGCCGGCGCCGGTGTAGGACTTGCCGTTCCCGAGCGTGACCGTGGTCTGGACGTCACGGTCATGGGTTCCGTTGGCAACGGTCGTCACCCAGGGGTAGGTCTTGCCGACCGTGCTGACGCCCGGGCCGGTGTTGCCCGCGCTGGTCGACACGAAGACACCGGCCTTCGCGGCCCGCAGGAACGCCAGGCCGGTCGCGTTCACGTACGTCGAACCAGAGCCGGAGATCGAGTAGTTGATGATGTCGACGCCGTCGGCGACCGCCGCGTCGATCCCGGCCACGATGTCGGCGTCGGTCCCGCTGCCGCCACCGGCCGCGTCGACGGCCCAGAGCACCTTGTAGATCGCCAGCCGCGCCTGCGGCGCGATGCCCGAGCCCTTGCCGTAGTCGCGGCCGAGCACGGACATGTCGACGCCGTGGTTGCCGGCCGCCGTACTGGCGGTGTGGGTGCCGTGGCCGCCGTAGTCACGCGGCGAGCGGTACTCCTCCGGGATCGTGCGGTCGCCGATGCCGGCGTCGAAGTAACGGGCGCCGATCACCTTGTTGTTGCAGGTCACCGGAGCCTCGGTGCCGACCTGGCAGGTGCCCTTCCACTTCTTCTTGATCAGCGCGTCGGACTGCTTGGTCGTCTTCAGCGGCGCGAAGCTCGGCCGCTCCGGGGTGAACCCGGAATCGATCACGCCGACGATCACGCCGTCACCGGCCTTGTCGACGCCACCGGCCTGCTGCCAGGCGCCGCCCTTGCCGGACAGGCCGAGGTAGCGCGGGGTGTCGACGGTGTCGGCGTGCTGGATCTCGCTCGGCTCGACACTCTTCACACCGGACGTCTTGGCCAGCTTCACCGCGTCGTCGTGCGACATCCGCGCCGAGAACCCGGCGTACGTGTAGTCGTAGTCGTACAGCTTCTGTACGTCCGGGACCTGGTCGAGCACCTGGGTCCGCTCGTTGGCGAGGTGCTGCACGTAGCTGACCACCTGGGTCGCCTCTTTGACGAGCTTGCCGCCGGGCAGCACGCGGGTCGCGGCCAGCCCGGCGATGTCGCCGTCGTACTCGGCGACCGGGGAGTCGTCGAGCTGGACGATGTACGCGCCGGTCTCGGACTCCTTCACGCTCGGGTCCTGGGTCGCGGACGGGGTGGACGCCGTCGCGTGGTTCACGACGGTGGCGACCAGTGCGATCGCGCTCACGGCGGCGACGGTGAGCACCGACAGACGCCGGCGGGCAGAAGCTGGCACGGAGTTCCTCCAGAGCTGGACGGAGCTGGCTGGTCGGCTTGCCGACAGGTGGCCGCCGTCCCCAACGGCGCCACAGAGGGCCCTGAGTATGCCGGTGGGGTGGCGCGATGTCACGCTCGGTCGGCGCCGTGTCACGGGCTGCGGGGACGTTTTCCGCGTCGTGGCGGGGATTGATCCGTCGGGCTCGTACGCTCGCGGTTCCGGCTGTCCGCCGCTCGCCCGCACTCCCGCCCGCCGGTAGGCCGGCCCGCCCCGGCCACGCCGTTCTCGCCCCCAAGGAGTCCGATGCCCGACCTCACCGAGTCGATCTCCGTCGCCGCGCCCGCCTCGACCGTCTACGCCCTCGTCAGCGACCTCCCGCGGATGGGCGAATGGTCCCCCGAGTGCACCAAGGTCACCTGGCGCGGCCAACCGCCGTACGCGGTCGAAGGCGCCCGCTTCGTCGGCCACAACCGGATCGGCGCCGCCCGCTGGCTCACCCAGGGCGTGGTGATCCAGGCAACACCCGACCAGGTCTTCACCTTCCACATCCACTTCGGCCCCGTCCCGGTCGCCGACTGGTCCTACGAGCTAACACCGGAGCCGAGCGGCGGCTGCACAGTCACCGAAACCTGGACCGACCGCCGCCCAACCATCGTCCGAGCATCCTTCGACCGCGTCTTCGGCCGCCGCTCGGGCCACAACCAGCGCGGCATCCACACCACCCTGACCCGGCTCAAGCAGGCCGCGGAGTCCGCCGTACGCTGACCTGTGTGGGCTCCTCGGTTTGGTGCACCACACATCTTGTTGCTAATCTGTCTCTTCGCGTGTGTGCGTCGGTTTACCGCCCTGCACCCGCCACCTTTCCTGTACTGACCGCAAACTCCTGATCGAGGCTCTGCTCCGTGGCGAACATCAAGTCCCAGATCAAGCGCAACCGCCAGAACGAGGCTGCGCGGCTTCGCAACAAGTCTGTGAAGTCGACCCTCAAGACGGCTGTTCGCCGCTTCCGCGAGGCCGCCGAGGCCGGCGACTCCGCGAAGGCTCAGGAGCAGGCCCAGGTTGCTGGCCGCCTGCTCGACAAGGCCGCCAGCAAGGGCGTCATCCACGCCAACCAGGCCGCGAACCGCAAGTCGTCCATCTTCAAGAAGGCCGCTTCGCTCTGATCGCACCCTGACGATCGGCCCTCCACCACGGTGGACCGGGCCGATCGTTTTTGCGTCCCCTTTTTCCGGTCGCCTGATCTTTCTTCCGGCCGACCGATGAATCCGCGCTCCCCCACCGGTACGTATCGGTGAGGGGGCGTTCACGTCACCAGGGAGCACGCCCTGGCCACGTCACCGTCAACCAGTCCACCAGTCTCGCCGACGTCGTCACCGACCCCGACGGCTCCCCCACGGGTGACTGGGCCTTCCACCACAGCCCCACACCGGTCTCGGGCGACAAGTTCCGCCTCGGCTCGATCCCCGAACCGAGCGCTGAACGGGCGTACGACGTGGGACCTGCTCAGCGGTCTGCTGCCGACGCGCTCCGCAACCACCCCGCCAGCGCTCCCGCACCCACCTCGGCCAGAGCTCCACTCCCCCGCACACACCTCGGCTAGAGCGCCCGGCTCCCCGCACTCGCCCCCGCCGGAGCGCCCGGCTCCCCGCACTCGCCCCCGCCAGAGCTCCCGGCACCCACCTCGGCCAGAGCCCCGGCTCCTCCGCACTCGCCCCGCTACAACTCCCGGGTCATCCACACCGAGTCCCCCCGCTCAGCATCCGGTGTCACCCGCCCACTCCGCTCGAACCCCACCTTCTCCAGCACCCGAAACGAAGCGACGTTCCACTCCCGCACCGTCGCCCACAACCGCCGCCGCCCCGTCAGCCGAGCTGCCTCCACCACCGCCCGAGCCGCCTCAGTAGCAAACCCGAACCCATGAGCCCGCCGAGCCAACTCGTAAGCAATCTCAGGCTCCGCGAACGACCCCTGCCCCACGGTCAACCCGCAGTACCCCACGAACTCCCCACTGTCCCGCCGCTCCATCACCAACAACCCCAACCCCGGCGCAGCAGCCAACGGATTCTCCACCAACCACCCCCGAACCTCCTCCACCGAAGGCCGCCCGTCAGCACCCACCCGCCGCAAAGCCCGAACATCCCGCTCGAGCCACAACCCCCGATACTCCTCCACGTCCCCAGGCACCCACCGCCGCAACAACAACCGCTCAGTCCCCAGCTCACCCGGCAGTTCCCCGTAAGCAGCCACGCCCCAACGTAACCCCGATCCCGTCCACCCCACCCCCACGCGACCACCCACAACCCAACACGCCTTCAGCTAAAGCCAAATCCACCACCGTCCAAGCAACCACCTCTTCCGGCCGCAGCGGCCCCAGCCCCACAACCTGCCCGGCCGCATCCCACCAGCCCCAGGGAACACCCCACGCTGACACACCCCGCATCGGCGCCCCGCCCCTCAGCACCTCCCAGGCACCCGACACCTGTGAGACGATCCGCAGCGTCACCTGGCCGAAGCCACAACTGCTGGCTGCGCTCAAGGACACCGTCACCCCCACTTCGCCGCACCTCCCGGCCGTAGCGACCCCAGCACCGCGACGTCCCCCGGCCGCATCAGCGCCGACCTCGGGCCGCCCAATGACCCGCTCTCCCGCGGGACACATCGGGGTCGCGGTCGCCCACTGCGCCGTAGCTCCCGCCCTCAGCGGTCCCGGCCCCCGCGACCTTCCCGGCCGCATCAGCGCCGCCCCCTGGGGGACCCGGGGATGCCCCGCCCTCCCGCGGGACACGTTGGCCGCGCTCACCCTCAGCGTCTCCCGTGCGCTCGGGCTCACCGCCGCAAGTGCTCCCTGGCTCAGCGTCGGCCATGGGCTCAGCTCGCAGGCACCGTGCGCACGAGTCTGCAACCGACGCGGACTCCCGGGCCAGCGGCGTCCGAATCTGTCCCGCGACAGGCGTCGGGCGCTCAGCGTCTCCCGCGCGACCATCTGAGTCGCGCACGGCTCAGGTCTCCCGCGCGGCCGAGCAGATTCGCACCCGCTGAACCGTCACCGCGCGACGGCCGCCGGGCTGGCCACGCTGCGGCTGGCGACCCACGAGGTGTACGCAAAGCTCGACGAGACCTCGCTCGCCTCACCATCACCCGCGCGCACGGCTCACCCGTCACCCGTGGGCTCTGCTCAGCATCGCCCGTGCACTCGCCTCACCATTCCCCGTGCGCTCGGCTCAGCGTCGCCCGTGCGCTCGGCTCAGCGTCGCCCGTGCGCTCGGCTCAGCGTCGCCCGTACGCTCGGCTCAGCGTCGCCCGTACGCTCGGCTCAGCGTCGCCCGTACGCTCGGCTCAGCGTCGCCTATTGGCTCGGCCCAACCGTGCGCTCGGGTCAGCGTCGTTCGTGCGCTCGGGTCAGCGGCGTCCGTGGGCTCGGCTCACCGTGATGACCATTCGTTCCAGCGCGTACCCCGCGTCGCCCGAGGCGCCCTTCACGTCGGCGTCGGCCTGGGCTACTGCCTTGATGGCCGTGGCCAGGCCGCCTGCTGTCCAGCCGCGTGCCTGTTGGCGGAGGGTCTTGAGTTTCCACGGTGGTACGCCGACCTCGCGGGCGAGGTCTGCTTCGCGTAGGCCGGGGGGCGCGCTCGAGAACTTTGCGAGGCCTCGTAGTCCGCCGGCCATCGCGCTTGTCACCAGGACGGCGGCGACGCCGCAGTCCAGGGCCCAGCGGAGCTGTTCCAGTGCCGGCTCCGTGCGGCCTGCGATTGCTGCGTCGGCGACTGCGAAGCTGGTGACCTCGGCGCGGCCGCCGAAGTACTGGCCGATCAGGTCGGTCGAGATTGGTTGGCCGTCGGAGTCCGACACGAGTTGGGAACAGGCTCCGGCCAGCGCTCGCAGGTCGTGCCCGACTGCGTCCACCAGTGCGGCCGAGCCGCGCTCGTCGATCGATCCGCCCAGCAACCGGATCTCTCCGGCAACGAACTGCGGCAGCTCCCAGGTCTTCGGGGCGGTGGCGACGACCTCGTTCACCGAGGCCTTGCGGAGCTTGTCGAGGACGCCCTTGCCCTTCTGGCCGCCGGAGTGCACCAGCACAGCCAGTACGTCGTCCGCCGGCGACCCGGCGTACTCCAGCAGGTGCGTGACCATCTCCGTCGGCAGGTTCTCCAGCATTCGCAGGACGAGCACCCGCTCGGTCGCGAACAAGGAAGGCCCGGTCAGCTCGGCGAACACGCCGACGTCGAGCTCGCCGGCTCCGACCTCGGTGACCTCGACGTCACTCTTGCCCTTCGAGACCGCTGCGATCGCCGACCGCACCGCCCGATCCGCCAAAAACGTCTCCGAGCCGGTGACGAGCAGCACGTCACCCAGCTTCGGCGCACCACTTTTCCGAGCAGCCATATTGCGCTCAGCATCCCACGCGCCGCCGACACTCCCCGCCTCCACCCCGCGGCCGGGGTGATTGGTCAGCTGGTTTGTTGGAGGAGGGTCTCGGCCAAAGCGGTTAGTTGTGGGGTGGTGAGGGGGCCTGATTTGGAGGTCGGTGGGAGGCCTGGAGCTGCGGCGTTGAGTTGGGTGATGAGAATTCTGGTGCCGGTGGAGGTGAAGACGTCTAGGTCGTCCTGGGTGGCGCCGGTGGGGAGTTTCTGGTGGTGGGTGGCCCGTTGGGTGCCGTCAGGGCGGCGAGGGGATCTGGTGACGAGGGCGGTCAAGGCAGACGGGTCGGTCCAGTGCTGGACGGTGATGGTGACGAGGGTCGGGCCGCCGGTGCTGTTGACCGTGGCCTCCACGTAGCCAGGACCGCCGGCGTACGTGCGGGTGATCTCCAAGGGTGGACGGACGTGCTGGCGGAGGACGTCGAGGATCTGTTCGGGGTCGAGGTTTCCGCGGCTGGGGGCGGCGGGTGGGGGCGAGGGCTCGGCGAGGCGGGTCCAGGCTCGTTCCCAGGCCGGTGCGGTGACGATGCTGCGGAGCTGCTCGGGGGTGAGCGGCGGGTGCGGGCGGGAGGCGGCGGTGCTGCCGGGGGTGGGCGCGTTCCACTCGGTCAGGGCGACGATGCCGCCTTCCGGGGTGCCGAGGGTGGCGCTCCAGCGTTGGATGCCGGCTGGGTTCTTCGCCTCGGCGAAGCCCTGGTTGACCGTGACGTAGGCGCCGTCGGGTTCCGTCGTGCGGATGCACTGGTCGTACGGGCCTTGCGACAGCGGCGGGCACAGCGTCGCTTGGTCGAGGAACTCCCGCGGCAGTCGCTGCACGGAGACCTGCAGGACCACCGCGCCGGATCCGTCGTCGTACCGGACCAGGTCCTTGCCGGCCGGTGAGATGTTTCCGACGACGCCGTCGGGCAGTGCGCCGGAGAGGATGGACGTCAAGTCGTCCGCGGGCTCCTGCGGGAGGTCGGCGGAGTGCGCGCCGGGTGCACAACCGACGGCGGCGAGGAGGACAACCGCTCCCAGGATGAAATGACGTGGCATGCGGAACGTGCTTTCTCGGTCGATGGTCCGGGTGACGGCCGTCGGGAGTGCTGCCGGCGGCGCTCGAGTCGGGGCGGTATCCCAACAGTAGAAGAGGAAAGTCGGCAGGACGCCGTCGGCGGCGAGAACGTGCCAGGGGCATCGACCGGCGCGCTGACTGTTGAGATTTTGTTGCGGTGGTGTTGCACCCGCGCGTGGCGGCGAACCGGCGTGCGATCGGGGTCGTCTCAGCCTGCGACGCCGGGATGGTTCGGCGGGTTGCGCGGGCGCGGTCATCGGGGTGGTGACCGGCAGCGTACTTCGGGGTGATTCGAAATTCTGGGGGAATTTCATGGGTGCGGTGGATTTGTCGTTGGCGGAGCACGGCCGGGCTCCGGGCGTGGAAGGCACGCACGTGCGGGTCAAGCACGGCGGGCGCGGCGCCGGAGTGCAGGCAAAACGCTTGCACACAAGAGGAAACGGCACTGCACACCGCATTGACCCCTCGGGCAGGGTTGTTCGGGCCACGCCGGAGCTGGGTCGGGGTACTCCTGATCTGGAGAGCGTGGTGTTGCCGCCGGCGTTGCCGTTGGGGCGGCGAGTGCTAAAAGATCCTCGGTTGATGCAGAGTCATCGGTTGATGGCGCTGGTGGTGGGGATCAACCTGGTGCTGCTCGTGGTGGGGCTTGCGGAAACGTGGTGGGGCGGCGGGGTGCAGGGCGTGGTGAACCTCGCGCTGGTTGCACAGGGCAACTTTGCGATGGGGGTGCTGGTTCGGCAGCAGTTCTTCGTGAACGCGTTGTCGCAGCTCGTCATGCGGGTGCCGAAGTCGTGGCCCTTGCGGGTGCGGTGGGCACTGGCCAAGGGGTACCACCTGGGTGGGTTGCATGTGGGTGGTGCTGTCTGCGGGACGTTCTGGTTCCTCGGGCTGACGGTCGTTGCGGTCGGTGAGGTCGCGGCGGGGCCAATGCTGGTGTACGTCGTGCAGGCCGCCTTTCTGATGGGGATCGTGATGACGTCTCGGCCCAAGGTTCGGGCGCGGCGGCATGACCTGTTCGAGCGCATGCATCGGTTCGGTGGGTGGGGACTCTCGGTGTTGTTCTGGGTCGGGGCGGTGTTGCTGGTCGACGAGCGGCGTGGGGACGAGTCGCTGATCTCGGCGTTGGTCGGTACGCCGACCGTGTGGGTGTTGGTCGTGACCACGGTCAGCTCGCTGGTGCCGTGGATGTTGCTGCGGCGGATTCCGGTCGAGGTCGTACGACCGTCGTCGCACGTCGCGTTGGTACGCAGCGGGAGTCGTACGCCGATGGCCGGCACCACCCGGGCGATCTCGCGGCACCCGCTGCGTCAGTGGCACAGCTTCGCGGTGATCCCGACGCCGGGGCAGGACGGGTTCCGAATGGCCGTGTCGCGGGCCGGCGACTGGACCGGGGAGTTCATCGACGCACCGCCTTCGCACGTGTGGGTTCGTGGTGTCGCGACGGCGGGGATGGCGAACTACGGGACCGTGTTCAACCGGGTCGTGTACGTCGTGACCGGGAGCGGCATCGGGCCCGTGCTTGCGCACGTGCTCGCTGCGCGGGTGCCGCACCGGCTGGTGTGGGTGACGCGGGATCCGGTGAAGACGTACGGGCAGGAACTCGTCGACGAGATCCTGGCCGCGCAGCCGGACACGGTCATCTGGGACACCGACGCCAAGGGCAAGCCGGACATGGTGAAGCTCGCCTACGCGGCGTACGCGGGCTCGGAGGCCGAGGCGGTGATCTGTGTGTCGAACAAGAAGGTGACCTGGTCGGTGGTGCACGGGATGGAGCGGCTGGGAATCCCTGCACTGGGGCCGATCTGGGACTCCTGAGCTCCTTGCCGCGGGTGAAGTCCTCATGGCTGCTGACCTTGGGTGCTCGTGGCCAGGGTGCCGTCGTCGGTCGTGACCGCGACGGCACCTGAGGTGTCGGTACGCCGGATGGTGGTGCCGGATCGGGTCAGGAGGTCGAGGGTTCGCGGAGCCGGATGGCCGTAGTCGTTGGCGGGGCCCGCCGAGATGACGGCGAGGCGAGGGCCGGCCTTCGCGAAGAACTCGGGGTCCTGGCGGGCCGAGCCGTGGTGCGGGACCTTGAGGACGTCGGCGCGGAGGTCGGGATGCGCGGCGAGGATCGCGCGCTGGGCTTCAGGTTCTAGGTCGCCGGTGAGCAGGATGCGCACACCGGCAGTCTCGACCAGCATGACGATGCTGGCGTTGTTCTCGGGCGAGCTCTCGTTGTCGCTGCTGCTCGATGGGTTGGTGGGCATGGCTGGTACCTCCGCGGGCCAGAGGGTCGTCCAGGTGAGGAGTCCGACGGTTCGGCGTTCCAGGTAGGTGACCGGGCGGATGGGGATTTGGTGGGCGGCCGCCAGGGCTTGGATTCGGCGGTGCTCTGCGGGTGGGGACAGGTACGGCGACACCTCGATCTCGCCGACCTGGCGATCGTTGAGGGCACCGGCGAGGCCGCCGGCGTGATCGGCGTGGAAGTGGGTGAGGACGAGGACGGGGATGCGGGTGATGCCGAGGTCTTGGAGGCATCGGTCCATCGGGGTGGGATCGGGGCCGGTGTCGACCACGACTGCGGTGTCCTCCCCCGCGCGGAGAACCAAGCCGTCGCCTTGCCCTACCGCGCAGGCGACGAGGACCCAGTGTGCGGGCGGCCAGCCGAGGCGTGGGGTTGGGCGGAGGACGACGAAGACGAGGATCGCCAGGCAGAGCAGGACTGCGAGTGGTCGGGTCAGGATTCGGTGCAGGCCGAAGGTCAGGGCGATGCAGAGCAGGGTGAGGACGGTGACGCCGACGACCGTGGCCGGCCACGGGCTGACGGCGCCGGGGAGATCGGCGCCGGTTTCGGCGACGAGGATGATCCAGCGGGCGGGCCAGCTCGCGAGCCAGCCGGCGAGGCGGGCCAGGTCTGAGCTGAGGAGCGCGACGCCTGCGGCGCCGAAGCCGAGGATCGTGGCTGGGCCGACCGCGGGGCCGGCGAGCAGGTTGGCGACGACAGCGACCAGGGAGACCTGACCGGAGAGCCAGGCGACGACCGGCGTACAGGCTACTTGGGCGGCTAGAGGGCAGGAGATGGCTTCGGCCAGGCGGAGTGGCATCCAGTTGGCCAGGGCATCGCGCCAGCCCGGACCGAGCAGGACGATTCCGGCGGTGGCCAGGACCGAGAGTGCGAAGCCGGCTGAGCGAGCTAGTGAGATGTCGAGGAGGAGCAGGGCGATGACCGCGACGGAGAGGCTTCGGACCGCTCGGCGTCTGGTGCCGCCGGTGGTCATGGCGGCCAGCGCGACCAAGCCCATGGCTGCGGCGCGGAGCACGCTTGGTTGTGGGCGGGCGAGGATCACGAACGCCACGACGATCAGCAGGCCGACGACGGTGAGGCCGCGGGCGCGGACGCCGAGGAGTCTGGCGAGTGGGAGGACGAAGGCGAGCAGCAGGGTGAGGTTGGTGCCGGAGACCGCGGAGAGGTGGGTCAGGCCGGTGAGCTGGAAGTCGGTGACGAGGTCGGGTGGGAGGGCTGACTCGTCGCCCATCACCAGGGCGGGGACGAGGCCGCGGACGTCTTCGGGTTGATCCTCGACCGAGGCGCGGAGGTCTGCGCGGACCTGCTCGGCGGCGCGGAGCCACCAGGCGGGGTCGTCGAGGAGCTTCGGGGTCGCGCGGGCGGAGAGCATCGCGGCGACGTCGGAGCCGGGGTCCACAGGGCTGAGGCGGCCTTGGGTTTCGACGTGCTGGCCGAGGCGGACGTGCTGCCAGGCTGGTGAGCCGATGAGCAGGATCGGGGTCTGGATGCGGGTGGTGGCTCCTTCGGCGGTGAGCTGGGTGGCGGTCGCTTTCAGTACGACGTACGGAGGGCGGCGGCTGCCGGGGGTGCTGCGGACCGCTGGGTCGCTGGTGATCTTCAGGTGGAGCTTGGCGGTGGAGTTGGTGGTGGCGAGCGTCGAGACGGGGCCGGTGGTGAGTTGGTGGATCTGGAGGGCTGAGGCTGCAGCCATGCCTGCCGAGAGAGCGGTGATGGCTACGAGGGTGAAGAGGAGGCGGGAGCGGCGGCGGAGGGCGAGGACGAGGAGGGTCAGGGAGAGCGCGCTGATGGTTGCCGTGGTGATGACGGCGGTGGCGCTGGAGTGAGGCATCAGGAGGATCGCGGTGATCCAGCCTGCGGCCGCGGGAAGGAGGAGGCGGGCGTCGAGGGTCGGCTCTTCTTCGGGTGGTTCCTGCGGGTCAGATGCGGACATGGGGCTTCAGGTCCTCGTACTTCTTGGTGCCTACGCCGGAGACCTCCTGGAGTTGGTCGATGGTGGTGAAACGGCCGTGCTCGGTGCGGTAGTCGAGGATGCGCTGGGCGAGGACGGGGCCTACGCCGGGGAGGTCGTCGAGCTGGTCGAGGGTTGCTGTGTTGAGGTTGATCGGGGCGGCTGGGTCTTGAGGCTTCTGACCTATGGGTGGTGGTGGGGCCGTCGTGGTCGTGCCGACGAGGATTTGTTCGCCGTCGGTGAGGGGGCGGGCGAGGTTGATGGTGGTCAGGTCGGTTCCCGGGAGGGCACCGCCGGCTGCTTCCAGGGCGTCGGCGACGCGGGTGCCGGGTTTGGTGTGGATGAGGCCGGGGCGGCGGACCTTGCCGGCTACGTGGACGGTGAGGGTGGCGGGGGTTGATGGTTTGGGGGTTTGGGGTTGGGCGACCGGGGTGCCCGGGGTCAGGGCGGGGGTTGTGGGGACTGGTTCGGGGCGGGAGCGGAGGACGGTGCAGCCTGCCCAGGTGAGGCCGGCGGTGAGGATCAGGCCGATGACGATCAGGTGGCGGGGCGCCACCGTCCAGCGGGTGCTGCGTAGGCGTTCGGGCAGCACGGTGTCGGGTATCCATCCGCCGCGCACTTGGTCCTCCCCTTCGTCGGCCGGTCTCGGGGCGGAGGCGGCGCGCAACCGGTCCAGGGCAGCCTGGCGGTCGGCCGGATCCGGCGCGGGAGAACGGCGTGGTGACTTCACACCAGGGAAAGTACGAGTCGGCAGGCCGTTTTCTTGGGGGAGATTTCTTGCTGTGGAGAACTTGGGCTGGGGTTGTGGGGATGCGGCCGGGGAGGTCGGCGGGGGCTGAGGTCGCGGCGGCCGGAGAAATACAAGAGGTGGGTCGCGGAAGTCGCGCGGTGGGGCGGGGCGCGGCGGAGCGCGGTGGGACGGCAGGGCGCGGTGGGCGGCGCGGCAGGGCGCGGTGGGCGGCGCGGCAGGGCGCGGTGGGCGGCGCGGCAGGGCGCGGTGGGCGGCGGGGTGGGGCGGCGGGGTGGGGCGCGGTAGGCGGGGCGCGGCGGGACGGCGCGGCGGAGCGCGGTGCGACGGCGCGGTGTCGGCTTACAGCGGGGCTACTACTACCGCGAGCATGCCGGGGCCTACGTGGGCTCCGATGACGGCGCCTACTTCTCGGAGGACGATCTCCTCGGCCTGCGGGAGGCGGGTGGAGAGGCCGTCGGCGAGGGTGTGGGCTTTGTCGAGGTTGGCCAGGTGGTGGACGGCCAGTTGGACCGGGCCAGTACCGGCTCGTTGGACTGCTATGTCGGCGAGGCGGGCGATGGCTCGGGAGGAGGTGCGGACTTTTTCCAGGGGGACGATTCGGCCGGCGCTGATGGTCAGGAGGGGTTTGACCGCCAGGGCGGTGCCCAGGAGGGCTTGGGCGGGGCCGATTCGGCCGCCTCGGCGGAGGTACTCGAGGGTGTCGACGTAGAAGTACGACGAGATCGCGGACATTCGGGCGCGGGCCGCGGATTCGACTTCCTGCTGGGTGGCTCCGGATGCGGCGGCTGCGGCCGCAGCTAGGACGGGGAAGCCGAGGCCCATGCCCAGGGAGCGCGAGTCGACGACTCGGACCGGGATCGGGGATTCCTTGGCGCCGATCATGGCGGCCTCGACCGTGCCGGACATGTCGCCGGAGAGGTGGATGGAGACGATCGACTCGGCGCCCGCGGCGGCGCAGGCGGCGTACGTGTCGGCGAAGGATTGAGGAGCGGGGCGGCTGGTGGAGACCGGGGTGAAGGTCTTCAGTGCGTCCGCGACGGCGTCGGCGCTGGTGCCGCCGTCGTCGTACGACGTGCCGCCGATCACCACCTGCAGCGGGACGACGGTCAGCGGGTGGCGGAGCACCTCGTGCGCAGACAGGCCCGCCGTGGAGTCGGTGACGACGTGCACGCGGGCTGACATGCAGCGAGGTTACCGGACGGTTTTCGTCGGTGTCCGGTGCGAGAGTGGGAAGAATGAGGGAAACCACAGCGGAGCTCACCGCGCTGCAGGAGTTGCTGGACGCCGCGCACGCGCGGTCCACGAAGCACCTGCGCGCCATCGTCACCGACGAGCGCACGATGACCGCCGACGAGCTGGCCAAGGCTCTGACCGGCATGTGCACGCTCAACCTGGCCACCGTGACCGCCACCGGCGAGCCGCGGATCAGCGCCGTCGACGGGCACTTCCTGCACGCCCGGTGGGTCTTCACGACCGCCGAGTCAGCGGCCAAGGCCAGACACCTGCGCAAACGCCCCGCCGCCAGCGTCTCGTACGTCGACGGCGAGCGGATCGGGGTGTTCAGCCACGGCCAGGTCGAGTTCCTGACCACCGACCACCCGGACTTCGACGAGATCGAGCAGCACCTGGTCGCGCACTACGGCAGCTCGCCGTCGACGTGGGCCGACGACATCGCCTACCTGCGGCTGCAGCCGCACTGGATGGTCGGTTACGCCTTCGACAAGTCCAAGCTCACGCAGTGATGCGAGGTGGCGGTCGACCCCTCCGTCGACTGCCACCTCGCGTGAACTGACTCCCCCTCGCGGTCAGTTCGGTGAGAAACTGCTCCCCCCGGGGAGCTCCAGCGGCCGGTCCCACCGCCGAGTGACCAAACTCGACGGCTGTCCCGTACCGGCCGGGCCCGCACTCGTCCCCTGTGTCGTGTGCATGGCCGCTGCTGGAGCCCCACCCCGGGTCCGGTGCCCTGACGGTGCACGGCACCCGGTACTACGTAGGACAGATCCGCACGGCGCAGCACTCCGGGAGCCCACGACAGCTGATCGGCGCCCCCACCGATCACTGCCGGACCTGCTCCGTGTCGCCTCCACCCGTCCCGCGGTCTCCTGGGCCCGGTCGGTGGTCCGCGGTTGCCTCGTCACGGTCCACCTCCTGCCCCGAACACCCGGTCCGGCCGTCGATCTCTGTTTTCGTGGAACCTGCCCTACGCCCACTAGTTTGGTCGGCGCGGACAGTCCGGACGAGGCAGATCGACCGGCAGTTCCCCGGCAGCTTCGGCAGCTAGGCGTCAGCAGCGCGCAGTCAGGACAGCGCGCGAAGCACGTCGTCCGCGAGCCGCCGTACAGCCTCTGCCGGATCCGGCTCAGGCCAGCCCGGCGCGTGCGTAGCGCTCGAGCAGGACTCCTGCAGCACCGCCCATGCCGTCGGCAGCATCGGCGGGTCCATCGTGCGCTGCCAGGCCAGCAGCTGCCCGCAGAGCAGGTCAGCCGCCGCAGACTGCCCAGCAGCATGCAGTACGGCGACAGCCTCCGGCAAGACGTCGAGCAGGTACACCACACGCCCCTCAACCTGCAGCCGGCTCACCGCGTCGCGGATCGCCAGCCGGGCCGCAGGCAAGTCCCCCGTACGCCGGGCCAACCGGCTCCGGTAGAGCATCACCAGGTAGTCGAAGTACCCCCGGTGCCCGCGGATGTCCGCGTCGGCCTCGTCCAGCAGCGCCTGCGCCTCGTCGAAGCGCCTCTCCTGGAACTCGACCATCGCCAGGCACCCAGCGATCTTGGTCCGCTCCGGGTCGTCGGAGGCCTGGCTGTCGCGTGCCAGCTCCGCCCATCGCCGCGCCTCGGCCAGGTCGCCCAGCTCCAGTGAGACCCGGCTGAGCGCCATGTAGGCGATCTCGTCCGGGTAGACGCCCGGGTTGACCAGCGCGGCCTCCCAAGCGAGCAGCAGCTCCTTGGCCTCCGGCAGCCGCGCCCAGCGCGCCAGCGCCAGCCCACAGATCGCCTGCACTGTTGCTGACCGCTGGACGTTCCCGTGCGCCCGCGCGTCGGCCACCAGCGCCGGGATCTCCGCCAGGCTCGCCGTGTCCAGCAGCAGCGACCCGGACGACACCCAGCCGCCCCTGGCGACCAGTCCCATCTCCGACTCGGGTGAGGTCAGTGTGCGCGCCTCGCCGTAGTGCCGCCGAGCAGCCCGTACGTCGCCGGTCAGGTTCGACAGCCGGCCGGCGATGGTCAGCAGCATCCCGCTGACCTCCTTGTCGACCACGTGCTCGGCGCACTCGACCGCCCAGCGGATCCCGCTCTGCGCCACGCTCGCCTGGTACTGCCACGCGATCCGGAAGCCCAGCACGATCTGCGCGGCGGTGTCCCACGCCTCCAACTCGGCCGCACGCTCCAGCGCCACCTCGAACGTCGCGGAGTTCGCGTTGGCGGCCCGGTACCGGCGCTCGCGGTCAGGACTCGACCAGGCGCCCTCCAGCCCCTTCACGTACTCCGCGCACCACTCCACCGCCCGGTCGCGGAACTCGGTGAGGTCAGTCCCCTGTGACGTCAGCCCGGCGTACGCGTGCTCGCGGATCGTCTCCAGCATCTTGTAGCGCGCGCCGTACAGCTGCTCGAACTCCAGCACCGGCTGCAGCAGCGACTTGTCCACCAGCTCGGCCAGCAGCATCGGTACGTCGAGCGGGTCGATCGGTGTCCCGGTGCAGACACCCACCACCGCGTCCAGCGTGAACGGCGAGCCCAGCATCGAGGCCCGGTACAGCAGCTGCCGCGCAGCGTCCGACAGCGCGTCGACGCTCCAGGCGATCGTGTCGGCCAGCGTCCGCTGATGCGGCGCACCGAAACGTCGCGGCCCGGACAGCAGCCGGAAGCGGTCGTCCAGCGCGGACAGGATCGTCTCCACCGGCAGCGACCCGGCACGAGCCGCAGCCAGCTCCAGCGCGAGCGGCAACCCGTCCAGCCGCTGGCACAGCCTGGCAACCGTTGCTGCGTTGTCCGGCGTCAGCGTGAAGTCCGGCCGGACCCGTGCTGCTCGTCGTACGAACATCTCCACGGCAGGGCTCGCTGCGATCTCCGCGAAGTCCCGGTCGTTGCGCGGTACGCCGAGCACCTCAACGCGCCGCACCACCTCGTCCGGCAGCCCCAGCGGGATCCGCGACGTCACCAGTACGCCGACGCCCGGGAAGCTGCGGACCATCCGGTTGGCCACGGTGGCGACGCCGTCGAGCACGTGCTCGGCGTTGTCCTCCACGATCACCAGGTCCCCCGGCTGGCGCCCGGAGAGCACGTCGTCCAGGTCCGACGTACCAGGCGCCGTACCGAACGCGTCGAGAATGGCCGACGGTACGGCGGCGTCGCGCTGGACCGTCGTCAGGTCCACCACCACCACGGTGGTGTCGACCCCGGAGAACCTGTCAGCGGCCGCCAGCGCCAGCTCGGTCTTGCCGACCCCACCAGGGCCGACCAGCGTGACGAGCCGGTTCTGCCGCAGCAGGTCGGCCAGCTCCGCCAGCTCCTTGTCGCGCCCGACCAGCCCGTCCGGGATCGGCCTGGTGCCGCGCCAGCGCATCCCTGTCGGCGCCGGAGCGCCCACCGCGATCACCGGGCGGACACTGCCGTGCCCGGCGGCCACCAGGAACGGCCCGGGGTCCTCGAGGCCCAGCGCAGAGGCGAGCAGCCGCACCGAGTCCTTCCGGGGCCGCGCGACCCGCCCGGCCTCCAGCTCGCGGATCGTCCGCACACTCAGACCGGCGGCCTCGGCCAGCTCTTCCTGGGAGAACCCCGCCCGGACCCTCGAGTCGAGCAGGAGATCGGCGAAACCACTCCGTCCCGCAGCCCGGCCATCCGCGTCCGACAAAGCCCGTCACCCCTTCTGAGCCTCATTCCGCCACAGCACAAGATACGTGACCGGACCCCGGGGACCGCACGTCACGTGACCGCGGAACGGGACACGAACAGGCCAGGATCCGGTCATCCGCGCCGTACCGAACGGCGATCGGCGCTCAGGCGACGTCAGGCCGGGTCATCAACGGTGCCCGAAGGTGCAACTCGAGATCCGGTCCCGTCAGTGGTACTACGTTCCAGGTTGCGGTCGCCGTACCGTCTTCGACCACCAAACGGACGCGGTGCGGGGTCGTGATCACGTACAGGTCGGCCACGAAGGTGTCGCCCTGCCAGGCACCGGCCGCAACCACCGGACGGCCGAGCGGCGCGCTCTCCCGCCAGTCGCCATGACCGACGGCGACGTCGAAACCGAGCCGCACGATCCACCCGCCGTCCACCGGGTCGACGACCACCGCAGTCCCGACCGGCAGCGCCGAGGACTCGCCGGCGACGATGCTCGCCTTGGCGGACCGCCCCGGCTCCGCCGAACCCACCGGCAGCGGCAGCGTCAGCTGCCGCAACCGCTCAGCGAGCGCCGCGTCACCAGCTTGACCGCCCAGCACCGGCAGCAACCGGTCCCACAACACCCCCGGCAGCACATCCGTCGCCTCAGCCACCCCGGTCACCACCACCACGAGCTCATGCGAAGGCACCACCACGCAGTACTGCCCCCACGCCCCATGCCCGAAGTACCCGTGCCGCGAGATCCAAACCTGGTACCCGTACCCGCTCTGGAAGTCCGGGTTCTCCGTCCACCCCGGCAACGGCAGCGTCTCGACATGCCGCCGCGTCGCGAGCTCTACCCACCACCGAGGCACCAGCTGCCGATCACCCCACCGCCCACCCCGCAGCAGCAGCTCCCCGAAGGCAGCCACAGCCTCAGTCGTCAGATGCAGCCCGTGGAAGCCGAACGCAGCCCCACTGGCCACCCGGTCCCACTCGACGTCCACGATCCCCATCGGCCGGAACAGCCGCTCGTCGAGCAGCTCCGGCAACCCGACCCCGGTCACCCGCTCCACCATCCGCGCCAGCACGAACGTGGTCGAGTTGTCGTACACGTGCCGCTCCCCCGACGGCCCGGCGAACGGCACCCGCAGGAACCCCTTCACCAGATCCCCCGGCTCCAGCTGCCAAGCCTCCTCCAGGCTGTCCACCGCCTGCCCGGTCGTCATCGTCAGCAGGTGATGCACAGTCAGCCCAAGCCCCTGCTCGGACAAGCCCTCCGGCACATGCTCAGGCAGTACGTCGACCACCCGATCGTCGAGCGACAGCAGCCCCTCGTCGACCACCATCCCCACCGCCATCGACGTGAACGTCTTCGTCAACGAGTACAGCAGCTGCAACCGGTCAGCCGAGTACGGCGCCCACCACCCCTCGGCCACGACCTCCCCACGGTGCACCACCATCAACGAGTGGCACTCCACCGCCTCGAGCCCGTCCAGCAACGCACCGATCGCCACACCGGAAGCAGCCCGCGGAAGCAACATCCCGGCACCGTACAAGTTCCTTCCACCACCGGACGAGGCATTTCTTCGGAGCGCGAAGCCTGGCCGACGAACCACCGCACCGTACGATTCCCGCATGCCGGCCCCTCAGCCCTGGCCGATCTGCTGCGCCACTTCCGCAAGGTCTCCGGGATGACCCAGGAGGCGCTTGCCGAACGAGCCGGCCTCAGCAACCAGGCGATCGGCGCCCTTGAAGCGGGTCGGCGACGCTACCCCCGCCCAGACACCCTGAAGCGCCTGGCTGCCGCGCTCCAGCTTGCCCCCGAGGATCACCGCAAGCTGACGGAAGCGGCCAAACGTCCCGGCACCGGTGAGACCATCAAGGACTCGGTGCCCCGCCAGTTGCCAGCTCCGATCGAGCATTTCGTCGGCCGGTCCCGTCACCTCTCCGAGCTGACCCAGCTGTTGACGGCGCCGCTGGCACAGGCCCCCAGCATCGTCGTGACCGCGATCGGCGGCATGGGCGGAGTCGGGAAGTCGGCTCTGGGACTCACGGCGGCTCACCACGCCGTCGAGCACTTCCCGGACGGGCAACTCCATCTCGATCTTCAAGCGACTGGCGATGCGCCCTGGTCGGCAGCGCAAGCACTGGATGTACTCCTCAGCGCGCTCGGCATTGCCCCGGCAGCCCCAGGTGATGACCTACAGGTGACCGCGGCCCGCTATCGAACCGCCATGGCCGGACGCAGGATCCTGCTCTTCCTGGACGACGTGGCCAGCGTCGAGCAGGTGATGCCGCTCATGCCGGGTACCCCCGGGGCCGCGGTCGTGATCACCAGTCGCCAGCAGCTCACCGAGCTCCCTGGCGTTCGACACCTCGCGCTCGACGTCCTGAGCGACGACGACGCATTGGCGCTCCTGACCGAGATCGTCGGGGTCGAACGAGTCGCAGCCGCCCCTGAGGCCGGGGCCGAGATCGTCCGCCGTTGCGCTCGGTTGCCGCTGGCGATCCACCTCGTCGGCGGTCTGGCCAACACCACCAGCCTCGCAGCGCTTGCCGCGAGACTCGCTGACGACGAGGGCCGCCACGAGATCCTCACCGCCGCCGGGACCGAGGTCAGTCGATGCATCCGCCTGTCGCTCGCCGCGCTCGAGCACGAAGGCAGCCGAACAGCTCTCGCCGCTGTTCGGGCCTTCCCGATTCTCGCCTTGTTCGACGGCTTTCGCTTCCCGCTCCGGGTAGCGGCCCACGTTCTGCAGATCTCAGTCGACGATGCGGAAGACCTCCTGGAACGACTGGTCGACGTGCACTTGCTGGAGACACCGGGCGCGCACCACTACCGAATGCACGACCTGGTCCGCGACGTCGGACGCGCTCTCGCACAGCAAGAGCTCACAGCCGAGAGCCGTAGAGCCGCGCGTCGCCGGGAACTGGACTGCTACCGGTCGATCCTCTGGCGATGGAGCGAGCTGACGGGGAGCCCAGAAGAGTACGGGTCCCGCACAGGGGTCAGCTGGTCCACCGGCGCCGAGGACCTGTACGACGTCAGCGAAACGTTGAGATGGCTCGAGGCAGAACTGCCGAACCTGAATCGGCTCGTCCGTACGGCGGCCGCCGGCGACGCGGAGTACCGGCTGCCGGCCGTCCAACTCGCACTCGGGATGCCGCGGCTGGCGGCCAATCTCCAGCGCTTCGCCGACGCCTTCGCAGCGCTGAACGCGGTCAGGACGATCGACGTCGCGCTGCCCGCCTCGATGGAGATCGGCAGGCTGTACCAAGCCGGCCACGTGACCGGAAGCCTCGGGCTCTCCGAACAGGCTGTCGACGTGCTGAAGCAGGCACTCCCGATCGCCCGCCGGTTGGGTACTCCGAAAGACGTCGCGGTCTGTCTGATCGACCTCGGGCAGGGCCTCGCGAACCTCGGGCAGCTCGCGGAGGCGCTCGCGTGCGCTGACGAGGGACTCGCCATCGTCCACAGCGAAGGGCTGGAACGGTTCGAGGTCGGCGGCAGCATCGTGCTCGGTGGCGTGGCCGGCCTGCTCGGCGACCTCGACCGGCAACGCGAACTCAACTCGCACGCCGTGGCGCTGATGCCGGAGCGCACCGCGCCTGGGACGAGGGCGGTCTTTCTCACCGTGATCGGAGAGTTCCTGCGCAAGTCCGGCCAGTACGACGAGGCGATCGCGATCCTGCGGCAGGCGGCAGCGCGAGCCAAGGAGCTCGGCGCGGAGGTGATCGAAGCTGACGCCCTCCAGGAGCTCGGCGCCTCGTTGCTGGAGATCGGAGACCTGTCGTCCGCCGAAGCGGCGCTGCGAGCCGGTGTCGAGATCGCCGCCCGTCACCCGATGGAGCACCGCGAGGCACCGCTGCTCCAGGTCCTCGGCAAGGTGTGTGCAGCAAGCGGGAGCCAGGAATCGGCCCTCACGGCGTGGAATCGTGCGTTGATGCTCTACGAACGACGGGCCGATCCTCGAGCGGACGAACTCAGGACGCTACTCGGCAGGAAATCCAATAATCAACTGAGCGAGCAGAAATCCGGATTCACGCGCTGACCCGCACCGGCTTTTCCTCGGCGTACAGGGAAAGCACCTCGGTCCACTCCGTCAGCCGGGCCGACGTGACCGCACGCCCCTCGTCGGCGTTCAGAACGCTCCCCGCGCAGATGTTCCGCGTCGCGCGTTCGATCAGCTCGGTGCCCGCGCTGAGCAGGGAGTCAAGGGCTGCCATGCGGATATTCAAGCGAAGACGTGTTTCGCCGAGGTAACACGTCCGGCAACATCGCGATACGTCAGCAAAAACCGGCCGGCAAACAATCAGCGGAAGTGATTCACGACGGCAGCCAGGAAAGCCGGACCTGGCGTTGGGGATTGTCGACGTTGGTGTCGACCAGGCAGATCGACTGCCAGGTGCCGAGCATCAGCCGGCCGTCGAGGACCGGGATCGACGCGTACGGCGCGATCAGCGCCGGCAGCACGTGGTCGCGGCCGTGGCCGAAGGACCCGTGGCGGTGCTGCCAGCGGAAGTCGCGCGGGAGCAGCTCCTCCAGTACGGCGAGCAGGTCGGTGTCGCTGCCGGCGCCGGTCTCCAGAACCGCGACACCGGCCGTCGCGTGCGGCACGAAGACATGCAGCAGCCCGTCGCCCGCCTCCGCGACGAACGACTCGCACCGGCTGGTGAGGTCGAAGACGACCTCACCAGCACCGGTCCGTACGTCGATCAGTTCGGAGCGCATCAGGCCGGGACGATGTTGACCAGCTTCGGCGCGCGCACGATCACCTTGCGCACCCCGCGGCCGTCCAGGGCCTTCTGCACGGCCTCGGAGTCCAGGGCCAGCTTCTCCAGGTCGGCGTCGCTGATGTCGGGGGCGACCTCCAGCCGGTCCTTCACCTTGCCCGCGATCTGGACGACGCAGGTGACCGAGTCCTCGACCAGTAGCGCCGGGTCGACCGTCGGCCAGCCGGCCTTGGCGACCGTGGGCTGGTGGCCCAGGTTCTCCCACATGTCCTCGGCCGTGTACGGCGCGACCAGGCTCAGCAGGATCGCCACCGCCTCGGTCGCCTCGCGCACCGCCGGGTCGGCCGCGCCCGGCCCGGAGTCGATCGCCTTGCGCGTCGCGTTCACCAGCTCCATCACGCGCGCGACCATCACGTTGAACCGGTACGAGTCGATCAGCTCGCTCGCGTCGGCCACCGTCCGGTGGGTCAGCTTCCGCAGCGCCAAGTCGCCGGCCGAGAAGTCAACACCCACAGCGGACTCCACCGAACCGGCCAGCCGCCACGCGCGCTGCAGGAAGCGCAGCGAACCACCGGGCGACAGGTCGGCCCAGTCGATGTCGTCGTCCGGCGGGCCGGCGAAGACCATCGTCAGCCGGATCGCGTCGACGCCGAACTCATCCAGCTGGTCGCCCAGGTTCACGCCGTTGCCCAGCGACTTGCTCATCGCCTTGCCCTCGTTGATCACCTGGCCCTGGTTCAGCAGCCGGGTGAAGGGCTCGGTGGCGTTCAGCAGGCCCATGTCGTGCAGCGCCTTGGTGAAGAAGCGCGCGTACAGCAGGTGCAGGACGGCGTGCTCCTTGCCACCGACGTACTGGTACGTCGGCATCCACCGGTCGACGGCGTCGCGGTCGAAGGCACCCTCGGTGTAGCCCGGCGAGCAGTAGCGCAGGAAGTACCAGGAGGAGTCGACGAACGTGTCCATCGTATCGGTGTCGCGCTCGGCGTCGCCACCACACTTCGGGCAGGCCACCTCGACCCACTCGCGGACCGACGCCAGCGGCGAGACGCCCTTCGGCTGCAGCGCCGCGCCACGCAGGTCCGGCAGCTCGACGGGCAGCTGGTCCTCGGGCACCGGGACCTCGCCGCACGAGGGGCAGTGGATGATCGGGATCGGGGCACCCCAGTACCGCTGGCGGCTCAGCAGCCAGTCGCGCAGCCGGTAGTTGATCGTGCGCTCGCCCAGCTGCTTGTCCTGCAGCCAGTCGATGATCTTGGTCTTCGCCTCGTCGATCGGCAGCCCGTCCAGGCTGATCTCGGCGTTGGCGCTGTTGATCGCCGGGCCCTCACCGGTGTACGCCTTGCCGTCGAAGCCCTCCTCGGGCTGCACGGTCCGCACGATCGGCAGGCCGAACTTCTCGGCGAACTCCCAGTCGCGGGTGTCCTGGCCGGGCACCGCCATGATCGCGCCGGTGCCGTAGTCGGCCAGCACGTAGTCGGCGGCCCAGATCTGGATCCGCTCGCCGGTGACCGGGTTGACGGCGTACGAGCCCAGGAAGACGCCGGTCTTCTCGCGCTCGGTGCTCAGCCGCTCGATCTCGGTGGAGGCCTTGACCGCCTTCAGGTACTCGTCGAACGCGTCGCGCTGCTCGGGCGTGACCAGCTCCTCGGCCAGCTTGGCGTCCGGCGCGACGACCATGAAGGTGGCGCCGAACAGCGTGTCCGGGCGGGTGGTGAAGACCTTGATCGGCTCGTCGCGGCCCTCGACCTGGAACGACGCGAACGCGCCCTCCGAGCGGCCGATCCAGTTCCGCTGCATCAGCAGGATCTCTTCGGGCCACTGCAGCTGGTCCATGTCGTCCAGCAGCCGCTGGGCGTACGCCGTGGTCTTGAAGTACCACTGGGTCAGCTCGCGCTTGGTGACCTCGTGGCCGCAGCGCTCGCAGCGGCCCTGGACGACCTGCTCGTTGGCCAGCACGGTCTGGTCGTGCGGGCACCAGTTGACGTACGACGCCTTGCGGTAGGCCAGGTCACGCTCGAAGAACTGCAGGAACAGCCACTGCGTCCACTTGTAGTACTCCGGGTCGGACGTGTGCAGCCGGCGCGACCAGTCGAAGCTCAGCGCGTAGCGGCGGATCGACTCGGCCTGGGTCTCGATGTTGGCGTAGGTGTACGTCGCCGGGTGCTCGTTGCGCTTGATCGCCGCGTTCTCGGCGGGCAGCCCGAAGGAGTCCCAGCCGATCGGGTTCATCACGTCGTAGCCCTGCTGGAACCAGTACCGGGCCAGGACGTCGTGCAGCGCGAAGACCTCGCCGTGACCCATGTGCAGGTCACCGGAGGGGTAGGAGAACATCGTGAGCGCGTAGCGCCGCTCGGCCGAGCCGTCGTCCTTGGCCTTGAACGGGTCCAGCTTCTCCCACACCGGCCGCCACTTGGCCTGCATGGCGTTGAAGTCGTAGCCGCCCCGGTCGATCGGAGTGTCTTCCACCTGCTCGCTCACGGTCCTACTCCCGCATTCTTTCGTGATGGTTGAGCCCAAATGTGCCAGAAAGGCATCCCAGACATGAAAAAGCCCCTCGCGCAGGAGGGGACGCCGTACTGACCTGGATCTGCCAGTACGGCTAACTAAGGAGCAGGCTCACTCGCATACGTCCATACTAGCGCCCCGCATCGAGTCCTTTGAGCAGGGCGTCGAGCGCGAACCTGAAACGCGTGTCCGCATCCCGGTCAGCTCCGGCGGCCGCGGCTTCGGCGAGCAGCGGGTAGTCGGCGGCGTCGATGGCGGACAGGTGGTCGACCGGATCGCCGTCGGAGGCCGTCACGACCTGGCCGACGACGAAGCCGGTCACGGCGTACAGGACGTCCAGCGCGCGACCGGGTCTCAGCCCGGCCGCTCCTAGTCCTTGTAGCGCCGTCTCCATGACCTGGAGGTTCGGACCGGTGACAGCCGGCCGGGAGGCGATCAGTGGAACCAGGTTGGGGTGGGCGAGCAGTGCGGTCCGCAGGTCGACGGCGTACGAACGCAGGCCCTCCTGCCACGACTGCTTGAAGTCAGGCGGTGTGAGCGGTGTGACGAGCTGCTCGACCAGGCCGTCGAGCAGGGCGTCCTTGCTGGGGAGGTGGTGGTACAGCGTCATCGCCTCCACACCCAGCTCGGCACCGAGCCGTCGCATCGACAGAGCCTTCAGCCCGTCCCGGTCAGCCAGTACGACGGCCGCCCGCAGCACCGCCTCCCGCGTCAGCCCGACCCGCTGTCCCGGCGCTCGGCGACCCGCCACGGAAACCTCCTCGACTTGAAAGTTCTTACGGCGTAAGTTTACGCTCAATCTTACATTGTAAGAATGAGGAGGAATCACCGTGAACACCCAGAAGGTCCTGGCCGGCGGGCTCGTCCTGACCGTGGTCGCGACCGTCGCACCGCTGATCGACCTGGCCACCGTCGACGTGATCGGCGACCACGTCCGCTCCGCGTACCCGGACTGGCCGGCCTCGGAGGTCGCCAAGGACCGGACCGCGATCAGCGCCTACCTGGTCGCCGTCGGCGTGCTCGGCATCGTCGGATGGGTGTGGACCCTGGCCGGCGTCGGCCGCGGCAAGCGCTCGGCCCGCTGGGTCGGTACGACGTTCTTCGCGCTCGGCGCGCTGATCGCGCTCACCGACGTCAGCGTCGGCGGCGAGGGCTACTCGACGATCGTCCCGCTGCTGCACGGCCTGCTCGGCCTGCTGCCCGTGCTGGCCGGACTGGTCGCAGTGGTCGGCCTCTGGCGCCAGCCGGTCGCTCAAGCGAGCCGACTCACCTGACGAACGTCGTACCGCCCGTACGCCGGTAGCCAGTCGGCGTGGTCGCGTACTGGCGACGGAAAGCCGTCGAGAACGGCCGGACGTCGGAGTAGCCGGCTGCGTGCGCCACCTGCGTCACCGTGTAGGAGGGGTCGAGCAGGAGCTGTGCGGCGAGCTCCAGCCGGAGGCGGCGGAGCGTGGCCATCAGGGAGTCGCCGGTGACCGAGCGGAAGAGCCGCTCGGCGTGGCGCTCGGACAGGTGTACGGCGGCCGCCACCTCCCGCACGGTGATCGGCCGGGCCAGGTTGTCGAGCAGCAAGCGCTGCATGGCGTCCACCACGACCCGGTCGCGGGACCCCGTGCGAGCGGCCTCCACGGAGAGGTCCTCGTCCAGTGCGAACGCCCGGGCTGTGTCGAGCACCAGCGCCGAGCCGAGCGCTGCCAGCGACGCCTGGTAGCCGGACTGAGGCGCAGCAGCCTCAGCAGCAAGCCGCTCGACAGTCGCAGCCAGACCACCTGTTCGGGTGGAGACCACAGGACCGTCGGGACGGGTCAGCCCCGACCACCAGCCCACTGCGCCCCCGCCCCGCCCGGCGGGCGGAGCGGGGGTGGGGACGGCGGAGGGCCCAGCGGGGACCGGCCGGAACGTGAAGCCCCAGAAGGCGATCCCCAGCGGGTCCACCCGACTCGACTCGATCTCGTGCGTGTCACCGGGCCGCGCTATGAACACGGTGCCCGGCGACACGGCGTACTCATCAGCGCCCAGGTTGAAGCGCCCCTCCCCGGCGTACGCCAGGCAGACCTCGTGGAACGAGTGGCTGTGCCAGTAGTTGCGCCAGTACTCCGGCCGGTAGTGCCCCCAGCTGACGAAGTCCGCGCGAAAGCCGTCGACCTCGCAGGACTCGAGCAGTCCCGCGAGGTCGACGAAGCGATCAGCCGCGGCTACGGACGCCAGGCTCAAGCACCACTCCTACCGGTCGGGTCGACCCCCTTCAGCATCATGCCCTGACCGAGCGAGTGGTCGTGGGTCTTCACCGACGGCGGGTCGCCCGCGTCGCGGTACTGCACCAGCCAGGTCGTCCGCGCCTCGTCGCTCACGTTCACGCCCGACCCGTGCACGGTCAGGTAGGTGAAGAACAGCACGTCACCCGCCTCGGCCGGCTGCGGCACCGCCGACTCGAACGGTACGTCGGGCAGGTGGAACGACCCCTCCGGGTCGTGCTCGCGCGGCCCGTCCAGGTGGCTGCCCGGGATCACCCGCACGCAGCCCTTCTCCTCCGGCGCGTCGTCGAAGTGGAAGATCGCCGCGCCGACCCGGTGGTGGGTGTGCGGGAAGAACGGGTGGTCCTGGTGCAGCGGGAACGGCGAGCCGTTCTCCGGCGGCTTCACGAACAGCTTCGTGTGGTGCAGCTGCACGTTGTCCACCCCCATCACCGCGGCGGCCACGTCGGTGAACCGCGGGTCCACCAGCAGCCGCGAGAACGCGCCGTCGTAGAACTGCGCGTCGTGCAGGTGCTGCAGCCGGGTCGCGCCGTCGGACAGGCCCATCGCCGACTTCCAGGTCGGGTCGTCGTTACGGTTCAGCTGGGCGAGCAGGGCGTGGCTGCGTTCCCGGTACGCCGCCGCCTCCTCCTTGCTGAGCAGGCCTTTCACCAGTACGAAGCCCTGCGTCGCGTACTGCTCGGCGAGTGTCGGCAGGTCAACAGTCACAGTCATCTCGAAGTCCTCCTGGTCGGGGTACTTCGAGCCTAGGAACGCCGGCGCCCGGTCGGCAGGACCCGACCGGACGCCGATGTTCGCGAAACGGACATCTCAGAGCCCGAGCTGCCCCAGCCGCACGCTGATCCGCGGATCGGTCGACACCACCGGCGCCTCCGAACGCACCCACGGGTCCCCGTCGAAGTACGTCTGGAAGATCTTCTCCGCCGTCCGCGTCGCCACCGCCTGGCTGGTCAGCGTCGGGTTCGGCCCGCCGAGCCCGTTGGCGAGCGCGGAGTTGTCGGCGACGAACAGCCGCTTCACCGCCCGCGCCTCACCGCGCGCGTCGAGCACCGAGTTCTGCTCCGACTCCCCCATCCGCATCGACGACTGGACGTGCAGGATCAGCGGCGCCCAGTCGATCCGGTACACCTTCTTCGCCCCCGCACCGCGCAGCAGCTCGGCCGCCTTCCGGGCCATGAACTCCCGGTTGCGCAGTGTCCGCCGCGTCCGCTTGCGCTGCTTGAAGGTGACCTTCGGGATCGGCCCGTTCTCGTCCGCCGGCAGCGCCGACAGCGTGACCCGGTTCTGCGCCTCGACGTCGTCGTCGGTGATCACCAGCACGGTCAGCAGGTGGTCGATCCCGCCGGCCATCAACTCCTTCATCTCCGGGCCCATCACCCGCCCGGCCGGCCCGTCCCACGGCCCGGTCGCGCCGCGCCCGTTCTTGTAGTGGCCACGGATCCCGCTGTCCGACAGCGCCCCGGAGAACGCGTTCAGCGCCGGCGGCAGCCCGACGTTCTCCAGCCCGCCGTACCCCGGGTAGTCCAGCCGTGCGCTCGACCCGACGCCCTTCGGGTTGCCGGTGTAGTCGTCGAACGAGCCGATCATCCAGTCGAAGAAGTGGTCGGTGTAGCCGCGGCCGACCCAGCCGTTCTGGTTCGGGAGCCCGCTGTTGAACCACAGCCGCGGGTTCTCGGTGCAGCCGCCGGCCATCACGACGACGCGCGCGTCCTCGCGGTGCTCGTCACCGGAGACGTTGTCCCGCCACGTCACCCCGGTAGCAGTCAGTACGCCGTTGCGCCGTTCGCTGTGCACCCGCGTCACGTACGCGTCCGCGATCAGCTCGACCGGCTTCCCGCCGCGCGCCCACACGTTCGCGGTCAGCGCCATCGGCACGTACGAGTTGTCCGTCGACCGCTTCGCGAACTGGTTGCGCGGGGCACCGTTCGGCCGCATGCAGCCCTGGAAGCAGTAGCCGCAGAAGGTGCAGCCCGTCGCCTGCGGATAGTTGAGCAGGTTCTTGTCCGAGGTGCGGCCGGCCGTCCCGCCCGGCTGCAGGATCGCGTTCTCCTGCGGCCGGTACGACGGCCGGTGCGTGGTCTTGGTGGTCTGCACCGGCAGCCCGAGCGTCTCGGCACCCTTGAAGAACACCTGCTCCTTGGTGCCCATCGCCGCCGTCATCACCGGCATCGTGGCCTCGACCCACTCGAAGTACGGCACCAGCTCGGCGTACGTGAACGGGAAGCGGTGCTTCACGTCGTACTCGTTGCGGTCGGCACCGTCGTACCCCCGGAAGACGCCGGGGTACGCGCGCGGGTAGTTGCCGTAGAAGTGCTGCGTGGTGCCGCCGACGCCGGACAGCTGCCAGACGAACGAGTTCTGCGGCCACTCCCGGTACCAGGCGGGCTTCGAGCGGTCGGTCGGGCCGAGCCGGAAGTACCCCGACAGCGGGTTGTTCGCGTCCTCCTCGAACGTGCTCCACTCCTCGCGCGGTTTCGCGTGCCGCGGACCGGCCTCGAGGACGAGGACGTCGAGCCCCTTCGCGGCCAGCTCCTTGGCGACCACCGGGCCGCCACCGCCGGCTCCGATCACGATCACGTCGCGCATCAGTCGTGCACCTCTTTGCGTCCCTGGTAGTAGCCGATGAAGTCGTCCCAGCCCTCGACCGGCCCGTTCGGCTGGTAGCCCGCGAGGGTCCAGCCGACCGGCCGCGCGCGCAGGGTCCTGGTGGTCTTGTCCAGTACGGCGTGCTCGCCGTACGCACCGAAGGTGGCGAACTCGATCAGCGCACCGCCGACGAACTTGAGCAGCCCCGACACCGACTCCTTGAGCGGCTCGGGGAAGTGCACGTCGAGCAGCGCGACCAGGTCGGAGTCGGTCTTCTCGATCAGCGCGAACGCGGCCGCCTTCTCGGCGTACGTGAGCCGGGCGAACGGCGACAGGTGCACGCCGCTCACCGCGAGCGGGTTGACCTGCGTCGCCATCAGGTTCAGCAGGCCGGCGATCGGGAACGACAGCGGGATCGCCTCGTCGCTCTGCAGGTACGACGCCAGCGCGCGGTCCAGCTGCCGCAGCTCCGGCGGGAGCAGCTCCAGGCCGGGCAGCGCGATGCCGCTGTCGGCCAGGCCGGTGACCAGCGCGGCCGAGATCGGTTGCGCGATCGCGTCCGGGAACGGGACGAAGTTGTCCAGGGCCTCGATCATGAAGTCGGTGGCTCCCGACTCCATCGCGCCCGGCGTACCGCTCGGGGTGCCCTGGGTGCGGGAGTAGGCGTCCGGGCCGGGCATCGCGAAGACGGTCAGGCCGTTCAAGGTGTCGCGGGCCAGCTCGGCCAGCACCGGCCGGATCAGGTCGACGGCGGGTGGCAGGAGCGGGTTACCGGTGGCGGCGTCGGCCGGGGCGAGGAGGCCGCGGGCCAGCAGGCCGCCTCCGCCGAGGGCCGCGCCGAGCACACCGATCCGGGCCAGGAAGGCCCGGCGGGACAACGGAGCTGCAGCAGGCATACGTGGTCCTTCGCGGTGGAACGGGGGCGATGCCGGCGTCCCACCGCAAAGGACCACCGGCGCTAGTGGTCTGTTAAACGACCGTTGGCGCCGGAGGTCACTGCCTACTCCGCGGGCGACTCCTGCGGCGATTCCGCCGGTACGGCGATCGGCCGCAGCCGCGACCACGCCACGAACAGCGCCGCGAAGACGAGCATCCCGATCCCGCCCCACAGGTTGATGTTCAGCCCGTCGGCCTTGTCCACCTCGGCCGGGTCGGCGATGATCCCCAGGATCGTCAGCACCACGCCGTACACGCCGATCAGGGCCGCGATCACCACCCGGATGTCGAACGCTCCGGCCTTCTGCTTGTCTGCCATCTCCTCGTTCCTTTCCGGGTCAGCCGAAGACGATGTTCAGGACGACGACCATCGCCAGCGAGATCCCGGCGAGCAGGGTCGGCTTGCGGTACCAGCCGTGGTCGCCCTCCTGGGCGGTCTCGGTCCGGTCCTCCTTCGGGGTCAGCGAGTACACCAGCCCCTTCAGCTCCTCGTCCGCCTTCGGCCGGGTGACCATGCTGATCGCGACACTGACCAGGATGTCGACGACGAACGCCGCACCGGCGCCGACGAAGCTGGCGCCCTGGCCCGGCAGGTTGATCACGCCGGTCTCGGACAGGACGAAGACCAGCACGGCGGTCGCCGTACCGCTGACCAGGCCGACCCAGCCCGCCGTGGCCGTCATCCGCTTCCAGAACATACCGAGGATGAACGTCGCGAACAGCGGAGCGTTGAAGAACGAGAACAGCTGCTGCAGGTAGTCCATCAGGTTGCTGTAGCCGGAGGCGATCGCCGCCGTGCCGACCGCGATCAGCGTGCCGGCCACCGTCACCCAGCGCCCGGTCCGCAGGTAGAAGTCGTCGCTGCGGTCCTTGATCACGTACCGCTCGAGCAGGTCGTACGTCATGACGGTGTTGAACGAGCTCAGGTTGGCCGCCATCCCGGCCATGAACGAGGCCAGCAGACCGGTGATGGCCAGACCGAGCATGCCGTTCGGCAGCAGGTCGCGCATCAGCAGCAGCAACGCGTCGTTGTAGGTGACCTCGCCGCCGCCGCTGCCGCTCTTCAGCGCCTGCAGTTCCGGTACGGCGACGGCGGCGATGATGCCGGGGATGATCACGATGAACGGGATGAACATCTTCGGGAACGAGCCGATGATCGGGGTCCGCCGGGCCGCCGACATGTTCTTGCTGGCCATCGCGCGCTGGACCTCGACGAAGTTCGTCGTCCAGTAGCCGAAGGAGAGCACGAAACCGAGACCGAAGACCAGGCCGATCACCGACAGGAAGCTGTTGTCGAACCCGCTCAGCTGGTTACCGGGCCAGGCGCTCATCTGCTCGGCGCCCGCATTGGGTGCGGCGGTCACCTTGTCGACCAGGCCCTGCCAGCCGCCGACCTTGTGCAGGCCGACGATCGTCAGCGGCAGCAGCGCGGCCACGATCACGAAGAACTGCAGCACCTCGTTGTAGATCGCCGCGGACAGACCGCCGAGGGTGATGTAGCTGAGCACGATCACCGCGGCGACGATCGTGGAGACCCAGATCGGCCAGCCGAGCAGCACGTTCACGATGGTGGCCAGCAGGAACAGGTTCACGCCCGCGATCAGCACCTGGGCGACCGCGAAGCTGATCGCGTTCACCAGGTGCGCCGGCTTGCCGAACCGGCGCAGCATGAACTCCGGGACGCTGCGCACCTTCGAGCCGTAGTAGAACGGCATCATCACGACACCGAGGAACAGCATCGCCGGGATCGCGCCGATCCAGAAGTAGTGCACCGTCGGCATCCCGTACTGCGCGCCGTTGGCGGACATGCCCATGATCTCGATCGCGCCGAGGTTGGCCGAGATGAAGGCCAGCCCGGTCACCCAGGCCGGCAGCGAACGGCCGGACAGGAAGAAGTCGAGGGAGTTCGAGACGGCGCGTTTGGCCAGGTACCCGATGCCGAGCACGAAGACGAAGTACAACGCAATGATGATGTAGTCGATCGCCTGGGCGTCCAGCCTCAGGACCGATTCCAACGTGAGCATCCGGCCTCCGCTTCGTCCGTGTGACACACAGTGCTGTTACCGGTGAGGAACGTTACTCCTGCTCTCAACCACAATCCCGCTGGGACGGGTCCGGGCGTTTCTCCACCCCAATATCCACCCGCGGCCGGTCTCATGCGCGGCGCCACCCGGGATAGCGTCGACACACCCTCGGACAGGAGACCCATTGACCAGGAAGCAGCCCTTGCTCGGCTGGACCGGCGTCCTCGCCCGCCTGCTGATCACCGCGGTCGTCGCCGGCGTTCTGGTCACCGCGGACCCCGCCGAGTCGTGGGCCTGGCCGATCCTCGTCGTCTCGCTGCTCGGCTTCCTGGCCGGTACGTTCCTGATGCACCGCCACGAGCTCTGGTCCCTCGGCCTGCTCTCGTACGCCGCGCTCAGCGCCGCGGTCGTGGTCGGGATGCCCGGCAGCAACGCGCTGATCCTCGTCCTGGTCCCGGTCACCGATGTCGCCGTGATGACCTTCACCCGGACCCCGCGGCTGCGCCGCAACCAGCCGATCATTGCCATCGGCATCGGCTGCTTGGTCGCGTACGCCGTCTCGGCCGCGCTCTTCGACCGCACCAGCAGCTGGTTCCTCAGCCAGCTCCTGTGGACCGCCGTCCTGATCCTCTTCGGCCTCAACCGCCGCCACGACGAACTCCGCAACCAGCAGACCACCGCCCTGCTCGACCAGACGAGACTGGCCCAACGCGAACACGCCCGCGCCGCGGCCCTCGACGAACGCACCAGAATCGCCCGCGAGCTCCACGACGTACTGGCTCACTCGCTGGGCGCCCTGAGCGTCCAGCTGGAACTGGCCGAAGCCCTCCTCTCCGAGAAACACGACGCCGAAGCAGCCCTCGACAGGATCCGCCACTCCCGCCGCCTGGCCGTCCAGGGCCTCACCGAAGCCCGCAACGCCGTCGCCACCCTCCGCCAAGACCAGGTCCCCGCCCTCCCCGAGGCCCTGTCCACCCTCACCACCCACCACACCGAGAACCACTCCGCCCCCGCCCACTTCACCACCACCGGCGCCCCCCGGCCTCTGGACCCCGGCGTGGTGGTAGCCCTCCTCGGCACAGCCCGAGAGTCCCTCACCAACGCAGCCCGCCACGCCCCCGGCCAATCTGTCGAGGCGCACCTCATCTACCACCCCACCGGAGTCCGCTTGGAAATCCGCAACCCACTCCCCCGGCTGAGCCCGGCTGGCATGCGGCCGGACACACCGCATGGGCTGAGGCCGCTCCGGCCGGAAGGAAGGCGGAGTGGGCCCGAGGGGGGCGAGGCAGCTGGTACGGCGGCACCGTCGGCGGCGGAGCAGGCCGGGGCCGGGAGATCGTCGGCGGCGGAGGCTGCCGGGGTGGGCGGCTCGGGGCTGCCCTCCCCCGCGGGCTACGGACTGGCTGGGATGCGGGAGCGGGTGGCGTTGGTGGGTGGGTCGCTCAGTGCGGGGGTTGTGGACGGGGAGTGGGTTGTGAGCGTGGAGGTTGCGGATGAGTGATGTGGTGCGGGTGGTGGTGGCTGATGATCAGCAGGTGGTTCGGGAGGGGCTGGTGGCGTTGCTCGGGCTGCTGGACGGGGTGGAGGTTGTGGGGGCGGCGGCGCATGGGGGTGAGGCTGTGGAGCTCGTTGCAACCGGCGGTGTGGATGTGGTGTTGATGGATTTGAAGATGCCGGTCGTCGACGGGGTGGAGGCGACCGCGCGGATCACACGAGAGCATCCGGAGGTGGCGGTGCTGGTGTTGACGACGTACGCCGATGACGCGTCGATCGCTCGGGCGTTGAAGGCAGGGGCGCGGGGGTATTTGACGAAGGACGCGGGACGGGTGGAGATCGGGGCGGCGTTGCGGGCGACGGCTGCTGGGCAGGCGACGTTCGATGCGGAGGTTTCGCGGCGGCTGGTGGCGGGGCTGCAGCCGGCCGGCGAGGCGACGGACGGGTTGACGGCGCGGGAGACCGAGGTGTTGCGGTTGATCGCGCAGGGGTTGAGCAATCCGGAGATCGCGGCGTTGCTGTTCATCGGGGAGGCGACGGTGAAGACGCACATCAACAACACGTTCGGGAAGATCGGTGCCCGGCACCGGGCGGAGGCGGTCCGGTACGCGTACCGGCACGGGATCGCTGAGGCTTAGATCGTCAGTTCGGCGACAACCGGACGGTGATCGCTCCCCGTCGGCTCCATCACCCACGCCTTGGTCGGCGTCACCCCGCGCACCATGATGTGGTCGATCCTCGCCATCGGGAACTTCGCCGGCCACGTGAACCCGAAGCCCTGCCCGGCCGCCCCCTGCGCCGACCGCAGACCCGCGGTGATCGGCGCCAGGCTCCGATCGTTCGCCGTACCGTTGAAGTCGCCCATCACCACGACCCCGGCGCGCTTCTCCGCAGCGATCTGCTGCGCGAGCTGCTTGATCGTCTCGTTGCGCTGGTTCGACGTGAACCCACTCGTCCCCACCCGCACCGACGCCAGGTGCGCCACGTAGAACGCGACCTTCCCCTCCGGCGTACTGACCTCGGCCCGCAGAGCGCGCGTCCAGGAGAAGCCGACGTCGACCGCTTTCCCCTCCTCCACCGGGTACTTCGACCACAGCGCGACAGTCCCCCGCGACACCACATGCGGGTACTGCTTCGCGAACTCGCGCTTGTAGATCTTCAGGTCCGCCGACGTGATCTCCTCCAGCGCGATCACATCCGCGTCCGCAGCCAGCAGGTCCGCGGCGGTCTTCTCCGGGTCCGGGTTCGCCGCGTCGACGTTGTGCGACAGCACCCGCAGGTCGTGCGGCCCGCCGCTCGACCCGTTCGGGATCAGCAGGTGCCCGAACATCAACCCCCACGCAACCGCCGGCACCAGCAACGCGACACCAGCCGTGGCCGACCGCCGTACGAGGGCAGCAACCGCGAGCACCGGCACCGCGAGGCCCACCCACGGCAGGAACGTGTCGAGAAGGCTGCCCAGGTTGCCGATCGAGTTCGGGACGTAGCGGTGGAAGACCAGCGGCACCGCCGACAGGATCGCGAGGACGGCGATCACGATGCCGCGCCGCCACTTCCCACCGGAGCGTCGCTGCGACCGCGAGGGCGGCCGCTTGCGGGCACCACTGCGCGGCGGGCGGCTGGCAAGAGCTGTCTGGCGGTCGGACATGGCGTCGATTCTTACGGAGACCGGGTCAGGACCAAAGTCCGTGACACGTAAGGCGCGGGTAATTCATCCGTTGGAAGGACGCACCCGACCCGCACACCGCGCCACGAGCCGCCGATCGGAGGACCGCCCGACCGAAAGGACCGGGCTGAGTCTACTGTTCAGACCATGGGTGAGCAGACGTTCCAGTGGACCGATCCCGAGCAGGTGCTGGCCGACCACGCCGGCCTCAGCGGCCTCGAGTTCATGCAGGGCCTGACCGACGGCACGATCCCGCCGCCGCCGATCGCGGTGCTGATGCAGTTCGGCCCGGTGAGCGTCGAGCTCGGCAAGGTCGCCTTCAGCTGTACGCCGTCGCACGCGGTCTACAACCCGATCGGCATGGTGCACGGCGGTCTGGTCTGCACGCTGCTGGACACGGTGACCGGCTGCGCCGCACACACCACGCTCCCGGCCGGCGTCGGCTACACCTCGGTCGAGATCAAGGTGAACTACCTGCGCCCGGTGCTCGCCGACACCGGCGAGCTGATCGGCACCGGCTGGGTGGTGAAACCCGGCCGCTCGGTGATCTTTGCCGAAGGCAACGTCAAGACCGCGGCCGGCGACCTGGTCGCGACCGCCACCAGCACGCTGCTGGTCCGCGCCCGCCCCGCCTGACCCGGCAAGTCCTGAGCGGCGGCGTACCGGCCGCTCGGGCGACGCGCCTGGGGGCTGGTGCGCGACCCCGGCAACGCACACAATGCGGTTATGACGAAGACCGAGCCGCCACCGTCCTTCGTGGTGCGCAAGAGCCGCTGGGAGAGCACCGCCGGACTCCTGTACGTCGGCCTGGTGGTCTTCGCGCTGATGATCGCGCTCACGATCGGCTGCGTCGTCGTCGCGCTCGCGCGGAACGAGCCGATCCGTGAACCCCTGGAGACCGTCTGGCTGTCGCTCGGCGGGATGCCGCTGATCTTCGCGGTCGGCCTGCCGGTGCTGCTCGGCGTCGGCTGGGTCACCACCGCGGAGTCCCGGCACGAGGCGGACAGCACCGAGATCCTGCTCGCGATCGACAGCGAGGGGGTCTACCTCGGCGGCGACCAGCCGCAGAAGCTGCCCTGGGACCAGGTGCACGGCATCTGCCGGGTCGAGCGCCGGGAGGTGCACGGCGAGGACGACGAGACCTGGTCGTCGTACCTGATCGTGCAGAAGGTCCCGGACGCCGAGCTGCCGCGGCTCTCGAAGAACTGGGGCCCGTCCTGCGACTGGCCCGGCAGCAGCCTGCTCACCAAGACGCTGTCCTTCGAGGAGCTCGAGAACGCCGTACGCCGGTACGCGCCGCATGTCGCGGTGAACGACCGCGGGCGCGTACCGGACTGACGGATCAGCTCTTCGCGGTCAGGTACTTCTCGAGGTCGTCGAGCGTCGCCTGCGCGCCGATCGGCCCGAGGCCGAGGAACCAGACCTCGTCGTTGACCCGCTGCACGTGCCCGGACTTCACGCCGCTCAGCGACTTCCACAGCGTCCCGTTGACGACGGTGTTCTCCGCGGTCGTCTCCGGCTTGCCGTAGCTGGAGTAGAAGATCCAGTCGCCGTCGGCCTGGCCGATGTTCTCCTGGGAGACCTCCAGCGCGAGCTCCTGGATGTCCTGCACCTTCGGCCGCGGCAGGCCGATGTCCTTCAGGATCACGCCGATGAACGACAGGTTGCCGTAGAGCCGGATCTCGGCCGGGCGGAACCGGACCAGCGAGATCGTCGGCGAGCCCTGGACCTTGCCCTTCACCTCGGTGGCGCGCTTCTGGTAGTCGTTCAGCAGCCCGGTCGCCTTGGCCTCCTCGCCGAGCGAGTCGGCGACGAGCAGGAAGTCCTCCTTCCACGGGAAGCCGGGGCGGATGCTCATCACGGTCGGCGCGATCGCCGACAGCTTGGCGTACAGGTCGTTGGCGCGCAGCTTGCTGCCGAGGATCAGGTCCGGCTTCAGCGCCGCGATCGCCTCGAGGTTGAGCTCGCTGACCCCGCCGACGGTCGGGATGCCCTGCGCCTTGTCGGCCAGGTAGCTCGGTACGCCGTTCTGGCCGGCGGTCGTCGCCATGCCGACCGGCGTGATGCCGAGCGCGAGGACGCCGTCCAGCTCGCCGCTGTCCAGCACGACGACCCGCTCGGGCTTCTTGTCCAGCTTGGTCTCGCCGAGCGCGTGCTTGACCGTCCGCGGGAAGACACCGTCGGCGGCGTCCGACCCGAGCTTCGCGGTCTCCGCGTCGGCGGTGGAGAACAGCCGTCCGCCGGTCGCCACCTCGGTGTCACCGACGCCGGTGTCGGCCGACTTGTCGTCGCTGCCGCAGCCGGCCAGTGCCAGGCCGAGCACGGCCAGTCCCGCGACGGCCGCGGTCCATCGGCTCCTCATGTCATGTCCTCTTCTCAGGCGGTTGATCCGTAGCGGACATTACACGAGTTTGGTTAGGCAACCCTCATCTGGTTGTGCATCACACCAAACGCCGCCGGTCACCCGCGACCAGCTCGATCGCGGCCGCTTCCGCCGTTGCTCCCAAGGCGATCCGGAACGTGCCGGACCGGTCCGCCTGGACGTTCGCCTCGGTGATCTGACCGTCTCTCCACGTGACGTCGAACGACAGCCCGCCGCGCGCCCGCAGCCCGCGGTACGAGCCGTCCGGCCACTCGGCAGGCAGCGCCGGCAGCACCCGTACGACGTCCGTGTGGCTCTGGATCAGCAGCTCGGCGATCGCGCCGGTCAGCCCGAAGTTCGCGTCGATCTGGAAGATGTCGCCGTCGCGGTGCAGCAGGTTCCCGGCGACCAGGCGCGTCGTGTAGTCGCGCACGACGTCAGCAGCCTTCTGCGGCTCCGACAACCGCGCGTACAACGCGATCAGCCAAGCGCTCGTCCACCCACCGGCCGGACGCCCGGACGTCCGCAGTGCGAGCGACTTCCGTACGCCGTCCGCCCACTCCGGCGTCCGGGTCGGGTCGATCTGGTTGCCCGGGTACAGCCCGTACAGGTGCGACTGGTGCCGGTGGTCAAACTCCGAGGGCGGCCAGTCGGTCGGCCACTCCAGCAGCCGGCCGTCGTCGGTGAGCCCGATCCCGGGCAGCCGCTCGACCGCCTTCACGAAGTCCGCAGCCAGCTCCGACGACAGCCCGAGCGCGGTCTCCGCCTCGGTCAGGTTCGCCGACAGCTCGCGGATCAGCCACAGGTCGTACGTCGAGGTCAGGTCGACCGACGCCTTCTCCCCCGACGGCAGCAGGAAGTGGTGCTCCGGCGCCGTCGACGGGACGAACTGCAACCGGCCGTCGCCGTCCTCGACCAGCATCGCCAGCACGAACTCGGCAGCGCCGGACAGGATCGGGTACGCGCGCTCGCGCAGCCACACCTCGTCCGGGTGGAAGCGGTGGTGCTCCATCAGGTGCGCCGACAGCCAGACGCCGCAGGTCGCGGCCATCGCCCACACCGGGTCGTCGCCGCCGGCACCGACCGGCCAGGTCGCGCGCCAGAGATCGGCGTTGTGGTGGGAGACCCAGCCGGGGGCGTCGTACAGGATCCGGGCGGTTTCGTGCCCCGAGGCGGCCAGGCCCTCGATCAGGTCGGTCAGCGGGTCGAAGCACTCGCGCAGCCCGGTGACGTCGGCGAGCCAGTAGTTCATCTGGGTGTTGATGTTGTTGGTCCAGTCGCTGGCCCACATCGGGCGGCGTTCGGCGTTCCAGATCCCCTGCAGGTTGGCCGCCTGCGTGCCCGGTCGCGACGATGCCATCAGCAAGTACCGGCCGAACGCGAAGACCAGCCCGGCCAGGTCAGGGTCGTTGCCACCGGCACCGACCGCGCGAACGCGTTCGTCGGTGGGCAGGTTGATCGGCGTCCCGAGGGTGAGCCCGGCGCGGTCGTACAGAGCGGTGTGGTCGTCCAGGTGCCGCTGCAGAAGCTTGTCGGGGGCAACAGCGTCCACCAGCTGTACGGCGTCCGGCAGCGGCAGCTCGCGCCCCGGCGCCACCGACCAGCCCTGGAAGCTGCTCGCAGCGGCCAGCACGAGCGTCACCGAGTCAGCACCTTCGACGGTGATCCCCTCAGGGCCGGTGCTCAGCGTGCCGCCTTCGGCGTACGCGCGCAGGACGACGCCGAAGCCGATCCCCCGGCCGTCCTCGTAGCGGATCGGGTCCGGGCTCTCGCGGTACTCGATCGTCAGGTCGGACGGCGCCCGGCCGGTCAGCCCGACCGTCCGGGTGTCGACCACCGACGGCTCGACCGGGTGCGCGCTGGCCAGCGCGGCGGTCAGACTGACCGCGCCCGGCGCGTCGGCGGTGACCGTCCAGACCAGCACCTGATCCGGCGTCGACACGTACGCCGACCGCCGGAACCGTACGCCGGCCTGCGTGTACTCGATCGCGGCGATGCCGGTCCGAAGATTTAGGCTGCGCCGGTAGTCCTCGACCTCAGCCCCGGAAGCAGTGATCAGCAGATCCCCCAGCGGCTGGTACGACTCGACCAGCGGCCCCTGCAAGTCTCGCGTCCGCTCGGTGGCGGCGAGTCGGTCCCCCTGGTCGAGCAGCAACCAGCGTACGTCGGCCAGCACAGCGGGCCCGTCCGGCACGTCCAGCGTGCGCGGCCCGTCACCGGACCACACGTCGTCGAGGTTCAGCGCGATCCGCTCGTCGGCGACGCGGCCGAAGACCATCCCGCCGAGGTGCCCGTTGCCGATCGGCAACGCCTCGAACCAGTCCGGTGCGGGGGTACGGAACCACAGCTCGTGCGACATGCTCGGAATTCCTTTCGGGGCCTTACGCAGGGGTGGCCGCACCCGGGGAGCCAGAACGGTGGCTCCCCGGGCACGGCCGGGTGGGGGCTTCGGAAACGATTACTTGGAGCCGGACTTGTACTTGTCGTAGGCCTGCTGGTTGATCTCCAGGAAGCGCGGCATCCCGGTGCTGTCCAGACCCTTGACGTAGGCGTCCCAGTCGGTGTCGATGTTCTTCGACCCGGTGATGAAGGCCAGCTGGTTCTGCGTGACGTAGTTGTTCAGGTTCGTCTGCAGCGTGGCCAGCTCACCGCTCAGGCTCGGGTCCGGCCAGACCACGGCCTGCGGGTAGACCTGCGCGCGGTCGCCGTGGCCGTCGTACTGCTTGGTGGCCTGGAACAGCCGCCGCTCGTAGCCGGCACCGGTGTACATGTCGGTCGGGGTGACCTGGGCGTTCCGGAACGCGAGCACGTTGTGGTACTGCGCGAGCGCGCCCCAGCTCAGGTTCTTCGGCGCGTTCTGGACCGGGTTGTAGAGCGGCTTGGTGTCCTTGTCGAGCCCGACGTCACCAGCGGCGGGCTTCTTCCAGCCGACACCCTCGGGACCGAGGTTGGTGATGATCTGACCCTCGTCGGTGAAGATGTAGTCGAGCATCTTGATCGCCGCGACCTGGGCCTCCTTGCTGGCCTTGTTGGTCAGCAGGAAGGTGTAGTTCAGCGTCGGCAGGTACTGCTCGCCGGAGAAGCTGGTGCCGTCGGGGCCGGTCAGCGGCGGGACGGCGTCGTACTGCTTGTCCCGGCCGTCCTTGGAGTCGGACTGGACGAAGATGTACGGGTGCAGCATCGACGCGGAGCCGATCCGGACCGCCTTCGGGTCGTTGCCCTGGGCCTGCAGCGCGGCCGCGTTCTGGGTGAACGCGCCCTGCTCGATCAGGCCTTCCTTGTAGAGCGAGGCGATGTACTTCAGGCCCTCACGCCACTTCGCGTCGGTCAGCGGGGTGACCGCCTTGTCGCCGTTCAGCGTGATCAGGCCCTGGACGCCGTTGTTCGCGCCGACCGGCGGGTAGGCGTAGGCGCCCATCAGGTACGAGATCAGGGTGCCGTCCTGGGAGTCCGCGGTCAGCGGGATCTCGTCGGCCTTGCCGTTGCCGTTCGGGTCCTGGGTCTTGAACGCCTTGAGGACGGTGCGCAGCTCCTCGGGGGTCTTCGGCTGCTGCAGGTTCAGCTTCTTCAGCCAGGCCGAGTTCATCCACAGCTTGTTCGGGAAGCTGCAGTGGTAGCACTCGGCCCACTGCGGCAGCGCGTAGATGTGCCCGTCCGGAGTCGTCGACTCCTCCTTGTACGCCTTGTTCTCGTCCAGGAACTTCTGGATGTTCGGCGCGTTCTCCTTGATCAGGTCCTCGAGCGGGACCGCGACGCCCTGCTGACCGAGCTTGAGCACCTCGGCCTTGCTGAAGCCGTCGACCCACGGGATCAGGAAGAACAGGTCCGGGTAGTCGCCGCTGGCCAGCGAGATCTGCCGCTTCTCCTTGGCCGGCCCGGCGTCGAAGGTCGAGGTCTGCCAGCGGAACTGGAGCTTGAACTTCTCGCTCATGATCTTGGTCACCGCGTTGGTGTCCAGGTTCATGGTCTGGTCGGCCGGGGTGAAGACGTCGATGATCGTCTTGCCGTCGGCCGTGGTCTCGTTGGCTGCTCCGTCGGACTTGTCGGAGCTGCACGCAGCCAGGGTGGCGAGCAGGCCGGCCGCGACGAGTGCGGTGACCGTGCGCACTGATGAGCGCATTGCGGTGTTTCCTTTCTGGATGGGCTTTTCAGCCCTTGACTGCGCCGACCATCACGCCCTTGGTGAAGTGGCGGGCGACGAAGGGGTAGATGACCAGTACGGGCAGGCTCGAGATGACGATGAGCGCGTACTTCAAGACGTTGGCCAGCTGTTGCTGTTCGAGCTGCTGGGCCAGGTTCGTGGTGGTGGTCGACCCGGAGAGCGTGTTCAGGATCAGCACGTTGCGCAGGACGATCTGCAACGGGTAGAGACCTGGATCCTTCAGGTAGATCAGGGCGTCGAAGTAGCTGTTCCACTGGAAGATCGCGTACATCAGGGCGATCACCGCGATCACCGGCTTGGACAGCGGCAGCACCACCGACCACAGGAAGCGCAGGTCGCTCGCGCCGTCCAGGGTGGCCGCCTCGTACAGCTCGTCGGGGATCGTCGAGCGGAAGAAGGTGCGCGCGATGATCACCTGCCAGACGCCGATCGCGCTCGGGATCACCATCGCCCAGCGGGTGTTCAGCATCCCGAGGTCCTGGACCACCAGGTACGTCGGGATCAGGCCGCCGGAGAACAGCATCGTGAAGATCAGCGCGCTCATGATCACGTTGCGGCCGAACAGCGACTTGCGCGACAGCGGGTAGGCGATCGCGATCGTCAGCGAGACGCTGATCAGCGTGCCGCCGATCGCGTAGATGAACGAGTTCAGGTAGCCCTTCATGATCAGGGGATCGCTGAAGGCCTCCTGGTAGGCCTTGATGCTCGGCTCGATCGGCCACAGCAGCACCCGCCCGGCGCTCACCGCCGACGCGCTGCTGAACGAGTTGGCGACGATGTAGATCAGCGGCACCGCGACCGCGATCAGCGCGATCCAGAGCATGGTCTTGACGCCGATCAGGAAGATCTTGTCGGTCCGGGTCTCCTCGATCGCGGTCCGCCGCGATCCCGAGGTGCTCCGTCCGGTCCGGCCGGCCCCTTGCAGCGTGACGCTCATGACCACAGTCCGTTCCCGGTGATCCGCTTGGCGACGAAGTTCACGATCACCAGCAGGATGAGGTTGACGACGGAGTTGAACAGCCCGATCGCGGTCGCCATCGAGAAGTCGGCGTTCAGCAGACCGGTCTTGTAGACGTAGGTCGCGATGATCTCGGCGGTCGACTGGTTCAGCGGGTTCTGCAGCAGGTAGGCCTTCTCGAAGCCGATCGACATGATGTTGCCGACGCCGAGGATCAGGATGATCACCGCGGTCGGCATGATGCCGGGCAGGTCGACGTTCCAGATCCGCTGCAGCCGGGTGGCGCCGTCGATCCGGGCCGACTCGTGCAGCGCCGGGTCGATGCCGGCCAGCGCGGCCAGGTAGATCACCGCGGAGTACCCGGTGGTCTGCCACACGTCGGACCAGACGTAGATGTGCCGGAAGTAGTCCGGGCTGCCGAGGAAGTCGATCTTCGGGATGCCGAACAGCCCGATCGCGTCGTTGACGAAGCCCAGCTGCGGCGACAGCACCAGGATCGTCATCGACACCACGACGACGGTGGAGATGAAGTACGGCGCGTAGGTGACCAGCTGCACGGTCTTCTTGAAGACCCCGACCCGGATCTCGTTCAGCGCGACAGCCAGGATGATCGGGATCGGGAAGCTCGCCAGCACGGTGTAGGCGGCCAGGTAGAACGTGTTCTTCACCAGGGTCCAGAACACCGGGTTCTGGAAGAACAGTTCGAAGTTCTTGAAGCCGACCCACTCGCTGCCCCACGGCCCCTTGATCGGGCTGTAGTCCTTGAACGCGATCACCGCGTTCGAGATCGGGACGTACTTGAAGATCACGAAGTACGCGATCGGGAGCACCATCAGCAGGTAGAGCTGCCAGTGCCGGCGGAAGCTCCGGCTCGCGGCGGCCCGCCGGGTCGGCCGCCGGACGGCGGCGCTCACCGCCTGTTTCACCACCGGCGCCGGTGGTGAGGGGTTCACCTCGATCGTTCCACTCACTCGCGAAATCCCTTCCTGGTCATGCATCGCCGGGCCCTGCACGGGCAGTGACGACGTGCACACCGTTTGCAGCGGAACCGATATCCGATAGGATCTCGGAACTCTTCTCCGGGAGAATGACACAGAACCCGGCATTGTGGAAGAGCCATCACGCGGGTCGATATCCGATGTTGACCAAGGGCTCGCAAAGCCCTGCTTTGTCAGCGATCCACTAGTTGCCGATGGCAACTGAGAGGGCGGGAACACCGAAGGGATCCGGCGGTGGCACCGCGGGATCCCGGGTCGTGCGGGCAGCACGCCGCAGAGGCTGCCGAGCGGCGGCCTCTGGTCCGTACCAGTTTGTTTCTGGTGTTAACTATGTCGCAGTCAACTGGCTTTCCCCGACTATGTCAAGACTTTGTCGATCGACCGGTCAGCACCTCGCTGAATTCGACCCGGCGGCGTTCGGCGGCCGACCGGACCGCGGCCTCGACCATGGCCAAGGAAAGAACGTTGCTGCGCGCATCGGCTTGCGAAGACGCACCTGTGCGCACGCAGTTCACGAACTCGGCCAGCGATCCGGCGGTCTGCTCGGGGGCGTCGCCGACCTCCACCGAGCGCAGCGGGTCACCGGTCGTCGGAGCCTCGTCGCCGTCCCAGACCGCCGTACCGCGCTCGCCACTCACTCGCCAGCGGCTGTTCCAGGAGGTCTCCTGGCCTGGCGCCACCCAGCTGCCGTGGAAGACGAACCGCGCGCCGCCGGGGAACTCGAAGATCGCGGTCGCCGCGGCGTCACCGGCGAACCAGCTCCAGCCCGGGTTGTACGACTCGCAGTACACGCTGACCGGATCGGCGCCGAGCAGTGCCCGGGCCGAGTCGAACTGGTGGATCGCCATGTCCACGAGCAGCGGATGCGGCATCTCCTCGCGGAACCCACCGAAGTGCGGCGCCTTCGCGAACTCGCAGGAGACGCCGGCGATCCGGCCGAGCCCCGCGGTCGCCTTCCGCAGCGCGGTGAACTGGTTGAGGTACCGGCGGGACTGGCTGATCATCAGCAACTGCCCGGTCTCCTCGGCGACGCCCGCGATGTACTGCGCGTCGGCGACGCTCGGCGCGATCGGCTTCTCGCAGAGCACCGGCAGGCCGGCCCGCAGCGCCTCCTCGTTGACCGCGTTGTGCGCGCCGGGCACGGTCACGTTGACCACGGCGTCCGCGCCGGTCAGGTCCTTCAGCTCGGTCAGCGTGCGCGCCACCGGGACCAGCGCGGCGAGCTCGTCCTCACTGACCCGCTGCGCCAGGTCGAGATCGAGATCCACCAGGCCGACCAGCTCGACGTCGGCGGAGCTCGCGAGCGTGTGCAGCCAGGTCCGGCCCATCGACCCCGCCCCGACCTGGATGATCCGCAGCATGACTCTCCCGGCGTACTCGTGAACGGCCAAAACGAGGAGAGTATGTCAGGACTTGTCAGTCACCACTGAGCCGGGCATGGGTGTGCGCGTCGTGCCACCCGTCCGCGTGCCGCATCGAGCCGCGGTGCGTCCCCTCGAGCGCGAACCCGGCTTTGGTCGCGACCCGGCAGGACTGCTCGTTGCGCACCGAGTGCGCGATCACCAGCCGGTGCAGCCCGAGCGTCCCGAAGCACCAGTCGGTCAGCGTCCGGACGGCGCCCCCAGCGACCCCTCGGCCACGGGCCGCCGGCAACATCCAGTACGAGAGGTCCGCCTTCGCCTCGTCCAGCTCGATACGCCGCAGGCCGATCTGCCCCAGGACCTCGCCCGCGTCCCCCACGACGGCCCAGCTCGCCGCCTTCTCCGCAGCCCATCTGCCCGCCCACTGCTCGATCCACGCCACCGCCTCGGCGTCGTCGTCGATCCGCAGCACGTGCCACTGCTGCACCCCCGGGTCGGCGAACGCCTCCCGCACCGCGTGCGCGTCTCCCACCTGCCAGGGACGCAGCCCCGTCAGCACCGGCTGCTCCCCCAGTACGCCGTGCGCCAGCGCGGGCTCACTCAGTCTCGGCATCTCACCACCCCGTCCGCGTCAGCTGGTGCTCGATCTCCCGCAGGTTGAACTGCCCGTTGTGCCGGCCGTTCCAGAGCTCGGCCATCACCATGTTGATCCGGAAGATCCGCTCCAGCGGCTCGATCGCCGCGATCTCCTCCTCCGACAACGCGATGCCGAGCTCGGTCGCCTTCTGCTGGTAACCGGTGAGCAACTCGGGTGATCGGTGCACCCGCGCGACCACGAACTCCCAGCTCCGGCTGTCCTGGTGGGCCAGGTCGAAGTCGATCACGCCGAGCGGATCGAAGTGCACGTTCCACTCGGCGAAGTCACCGTGCACGACGGTCTGCGGCAGGCCGAGCAGGTTGCGCTCGGCAACGAGCTGCTGACCACCGGCCATCGCGCGGTCGGCCCGGTCCGCGAGGTCGGGCCGGATGTCGCGCAGCGCGGTCACGCCCAGGTCCCAGCCCTGGAAGTTGCCCATCGCCACCAGGTCGCAGCCCTGGAAGAAGCCCTCCCGCTGCGGATCCTCCACACCTTGGAGATCCGTGTGCAGCTGCGCGAGCACGGCACCGCGCTCCGCGCGCTGCTCCGGTGTCTCCTCGCGACGCGCCGTCCCCTCGACGAACCGCGTCGCGGCCCACAGCCGCTCGCCGTACTCGACCGGTCCGGCGACCGTGGTCGGCACCGACCAGCCCCGCGCGGTGAGGCGCGCGAGAACGTTCGCCTCGAACAACAGATCCTGCCGGGTCCGCAGCACGTGGTACCGCCGCAGCACCACCCGGTCGCCGCCGGACGTCCACACGATCCACACGCCGTTGAACGCATCGCCCGGATCGGTGCCCTGGATCCCCTCCAGCCTCTCGACGGTGAGACCGAGCTGGGCGGCGACGTCGTACGGCGCGGTGCGCTGGGCGGGAGACACCGCCTCATTATCCAGGTGCAGACCGCTCACCGCACCGGGATAATCGGCGCCCATGGACCTGCGCCCGCTCGCGGTGACCGACGGCGTGGACGCCCGTCCGGGCCGGCTTCACCCCCGAATTCGTTGCCCTCGACAACGACACGCTGGTCGGCTGCACGGCGCTGCGCTGGTGGGACGAGGCCGACGGCACCCGGCTGTACCTGCTGCTCGGCTGGGTCGAGCCCGTCTTCCGCGGCCGCGGCTACGGCCGCCGGATGCTCGCCTGGCAGGAGGAGCAGGCCCGCGCCCACCTCGCCGCCAATCCCACCGACGGCCAGGCCTTGTACGGCGGCAACACCCGCGAGCACGACCCGTCGGTCGAGGCGCTGCTGCGCGCGGCGGGCTACCAGGTCGCCTTCACCCGGGTCCACCTCACGCTGGAGCTCGACGGCGCACCGCTCGTCGACCTGCCGAGCGGGTTGGAACTCAGAGCGGCCTCTCCCGACCACCACCGCGCGGTCTTCGAGGCGAACGCGGAGGTGTTCGCCGACCGCGACCTCGGCTACGTGCAGGACAGCTTCGAGGAGTTCGAGCGCGAGGCCGCGGACGACTTCGGCGATCACGAGCTGTGGACCCTCGCGTACGACGGCGGCCGGCTCGCCGGCTGGGTGATCAGCGCCGAGGACGAGGAAGGCGTCGCCGACACGCCCTGGGTCGGCGTGCGCCCGGCGTACCGGCGGCAGGGCCTGGCCTCGGCTTTGCTGCGCACCAACCACGCGCAACTGCTCGACCACGGCATCCACACCAGCGGCATCTGGACCCTGGCCGAGAACCCGAGCGGCAGTGTCGCCCTCTACGAGTCCCTGGGCTACCGGGAAGACCAGCGCCAGCCGCGCTACCGCAAGCCGATCCGGCCCGTCACCTGACGCTCACCGCTCGTCGGCGACGACGCACGCGTCCTGCAACGTCTCCTGCCACGCCACGTCCCCGAGCATCGACAGGAAGGTCGTCGCCGCGTAGCTGTCGCTCACGCCGTCGACGAAGGCCTTGCGGTCCCAGACCCCGGCGAGGAACTCACAACCCCCGGCAGCGACGTAGACCAGCAGCAACCCCGGCAGCACCTCCCGCTCGGCCTGCGTGAGCGGCCTCGCTTCCGTGTACGCCGAGATCAACTGCGTCGCTCGCTCGACGTCCAGCCGTCGGTGTTCGTCCAGCCCCCACGAAGACACGAGCGAGCACACGTCGTACAGACGGTAGGAGTCAACGCAGTCGTCGAAGTCGAGCAGCGCCAGCAGGTGCCCGTCGCGATCCACCAGGACGTTGGTCTCGGTGAGGTCCGCGTGCACCAGCCCCGACGGAAGCTCCTTCTCCCGGTCCAGGATCGACCGCACCCGCGGAGCCGCCTCGGCCAGTCCGGTGACGAGCTCTTCCAGCCCAGGAACGAGTTCCCGGCCGTGCCAGCCCCGGACCGTGTCCAGGAACTCCTCGACCCGGCGCAACGGATCAGCGCGTTCAGTACGTCGTACCGGCAGCCGCAACTCCCAGGTCAGGCGATGCATGCGCGCGACCGCGCCGGCGACCTCGCAGCCCAGCGCCAGGTCGAACGAGCCGAAGCCGCCGTCGCGCGACGGCGGCCGGCTCCCGTCGACGTACTCGAAGACGGCCGCCGGCCGGCCGGCGATCTCGCCGGACAGCGCTCCCGACCGCGAGCGCACCGGACCGGCCGTCGGGAAGCCCGCGGCGCGCAGGAACTCGACCGCGAGCAGCTCGTACGCGATGTCGTCCGGTTCCTTCGTCCGCTGGTAGCGCCGGACGACGAACCGCCGGCCGCCCTCGGTCAGCAGCGAGTTCTCGTTGATCAGGCCGCCGGTCAGGAGCTCCCGGTGCGCGAGCGCCGGATCCACTCCCCACGCGGCGACAAAGCGCGACCACTCGGCGGCGGGCTCGGTCGTGTTCATCGGTGCTTCGGGCCTCGCGGTGGCAGGTCTCGTCCGGACAAAGACCTGACCCGACCATCACGGGGGAACGGCCGGGCCAGGCACTTCGATGGTACCCCTGGAGACGGGGATCAACCGGGCGAATCACGGGGGAAAGCGCGCCTTCCCCGCGTCAGCGGTCAGTCGACCTCGGCCTCCACCCGGCGCCGGTCGTAGCCGGACTTGATCAGGCTGGCCACGGTGGTGATGAACAGGGTGCCGGCGATGAAGCCGAGCGAGGTGGCGATCCCGATGTGCGGCAGGTGGATGGCGCCGATGTCGTCGATGTGCGAGCCGTGCAGCGCCTCGATGATCAGCTTGACGCCGATGAAGGCCAGGATCACCGACAGGCCGACGTTCAGGTAGATGACGCGCTCCAGCAGGCCGCCGATCAGGAAGTACAGCTGGCGCAGGCCCATCAGCGCGAACGCGTTCGCGGTGAGCACGATGTAGGCGTCCTGGGTGAGCCCGAAGATGGCCGGGATCGAGTCCAGCGCGAAGATCACGTTGGCCATCCCGATCGCCGAGATGACGATCACCAGCGGGGTCAGCATCCGCTTGCCGTCGACGCGGGTGACCAGCTTGGCGCCGTCGTAGTCGTGGGTCAGCGGGAGGATCTTGCGCATGCCGCGGATGACGGCGTTCTCCTGGAAGTCCTCCTCGTCGTTCTCACCCTCGAGCGCGAGCTTCACCGCGGTGTAGACCAGGAACGCGCCGAAGATGTAGAACACCCAGCTGGCCGCGGCGATCGCGGCGGCACCGGCCAGGATGAAGACCGCGCGGAGCAGCATCGAGACCACGATGCCGATGTAGAGCACCTTGTCCTGGGCCAGTGACGGGACCGCGAACCGGGCCATGATGATCACGAAGACGAACAGGTTGTCGACGCTCAGGCTGTACTCGGTGATGTAGCCGGCGACGAACTCACCACCGCTGGCCCCCGGGCTGAGGACGAACAGGCCGACCGCGAACAGCGCCGCCAGACCGATGTAGAACAGCACCCACCGGGTGGCGTCCTTGATCGTGACGGTGTGTTTGCGGCGCGCGATCACGATCAGGTCGAAGGCGACGATCGCCAGCAACCCGACGATCGTGAGCACCCAGACGGCAGGGGACATGACAGAGACCATGACGGTTCCTCCGGACGACGACAGACAGCACCTGGTGGTCCGGAGGTCTCTTCCGCCCGGGCACGCACGTGCCCGGACCGGCAGCACCGGGTCGGCCGCCCAGGCCTTCCGTGATGACGACACTGCCGTTGCGAGTCCGGTACGACGTCCGCCGGACTCGGGGGGAATACTCCCCTCCTGAAACTATTCTATTGGGTACCGATGGTATACCGGATACAACCGCTCGGCTACCCCGAGAGATGTTACGGGGTCGCGCCAGAGCGCCGGAAACGGCCTGGGGTCCGGCCGGTGGCCTGCTGGAACGCGCGGGCGAACGCCGACTCCGACTGGTAGCCGACCTTGGCCGCGACGGTGGCGACGGTCAGGTCCTCGCGGGTGAGCAGATCGGCCGCGACCATCATCCGGATCCGGGTGACGAACCCGTTCACCGTCGTACCGGTGTGCCGGCCGAAGTGGCGGACGAAGGTGGCTCGCGACATCGATGCCAGGCGGGCGAGCCGCTCGACCGACCAGTCCGCGCCGGGATCCTGCAGTACGGCGTCGATCGCGGCCGCGATCCGCGGATCGCCGGCGGCGGTCCAGAGCGGGGCGCCGGTGAGGCCCGCGCGGCGGAGGATCATCGCGAGCAGGGCGCCGCAGAGGCTGGTCAGGATGGCGCCCGCGCCGGGGTTGGCCGCGCCGGCTTCGGTGCGCATCATCGTCGCCAGTGCGCGGACGGCGTCGTCGTCGGGGGCGACGGAGACGATCAGGGGGTCGGGCAAGCTGCCGAAGAGCATGGCGCCGGCCCAGGAGCCTGGCGAGTAGTAGCCGCAGAAGAGGTCGATCACGGGGTCGCCACCGAGGTCGCTGCGGAGGGTGCCGAAGGCGGGTCCTGGGGTGTCGGCGACGCCCTGCCACCAGGCGCTCCCCCGGGGCGCGCCCGGCTCTGCCGGGGCGGAGCGCGGGGTGCGGACGACATGGGACGGGCTGCCCGGCAGGATCACCGCATCGCCGGCGCGCAGCGGGTACGACCCGTCGGCCAGTTCCAGCGTGCACTCGCCGTCGAGCAGCAGGTGGAAGGTGGCGTCGTGCTCGCCGTACGCCGGAACCGTCATCTCGGTGGCGCCGGCGAGCAGGCAGCGCTTGTCGAGGACGGCGGTCGGCTTGGCCAGCGCGATCAGGTGCGTGATGGAGTCCATGAGACGATACGACCGGAATCTGAGCAGGAATCGACTGGTACGGCTCAAGCGTAGCGGCCGACACTAGCGACCATGACCTCCACGAACCTGCTCCGGGCCGACGTCGTCGTGATCGGCTTCGGCAAGGGCGGCAAGATTGCCGCCGGCACCCTGGGCCGCCTCGGGCGCCGCGTCGTCCTGATCGAGCGCTCCGACCAGATGTACGGCGGCACCTGCCCGAACGTCGGCTGCGTGCCGACCAAGGCGCTGGTGCACCGCTCCGGCAAGCGCCGTCCCGGCGACGAGCCGCAGGAGTGGTTCGAGCGCTCGGTCGGTGAGGTGCAGGCGATCACGTCTGCGTTCCGGGCCGGCAACTTCGAGGCTCTCGACGGCGCCGAGACGATCACCGTGATCACCGGCGAGGCGTCGTTCACCGACCCGCACACGGTCGCGGTCGAGACCGGCGCCGGCCGGATCGAGGTGCACGGCGAGACGATCCTGATCAACACCGGCTCGGAGCCGGTGATCCCGGACCTCCCGGGGTTGCGGGACAGCCCGCTGACGATGACGAACGTCGACCTGATCCACACCACCCATCTCCCCGACCGGCTGGTGGTGATCGGCGGCGGCTACCTGGGCATCGAGTTCGCCTCGATCTACCGGCGGTTCGGGTCGCAGGTGACGGTCCTCGAGGCCTCGTCGCGGATCCTGGGCCGCGAGGACGACGACATCGCCGCGGTCGCCGAGCAGATCCTGACCGGCGAAGGGATCCGGATCGTCCCGGGCGCTCGCGTGCTGGAGATCCGTGGCGACGACACCGTCGTGTACGAGAAGGACGGGCGCGAGCACACGCTGACCGCCGACGCGATCCTGTCCGCGACCGGGCGCCGCCCGGCGACGGCCGCGCTCGACCTCGCCAAGGCCGGCGTACGGATGACGGCGGGCGGCGCGGTCGAGGTCGACGAGCACCTGCGGACCAGCCAGCCGCACATCTACGCGCTCGGTGACGTGAACGGCGGTCCGCAGTTCACCTACATCTCCCTCGACGACAGCCGGATCGTGCTCGACCAGCTGATCGGCGAGGGCAAGCGCGCCACCACCGACCGGGTCGCCGTACCGCAGACGCTGTTCATATCGCCGCCGCTGGCGACGGTAGGGCTGACCGAGAAGGCAGCTCGCGAGGCCGGGTACCGGATCAAGGTCGGGTTCCAGCCGGTCGCCGATATCGTCGCGATGCCGCGGGCCTACATCGTCGAGGAGACCCGCGGCGCGATGAAGTTCGTGATCGACCTGGAGACCGACCAGATCCTCGGTGCGGCACTGCTCAGCGTCGACGCGCAGGAGCTGGTGAACGTGGTCGCGCTGGCGATGCGGCAGGGCATGACGGCGAGCGCGCTGCAGAGCTCGATCTTCACCCATCCGTCGTCGACCGAGGCGTTCAACGACGTGATCGGCGCGGTGGTCCGCTCGGACTGATCCAGGCAAGCGCATTCCCGATGTCTTGACAGCGGTTCTCCGCCGGTGGTGTGATCAGCGCTGATAGTTAGGAAACATTCCTGCCTATCAATGTTCGGCTCCCCTGCTGCTCCTCCCGCCCCAGGAAGTCAGGAGACCGCCCCGATGAGACTTCGTTCTGCCCGGCGTACGGCGACCGCGGGTCTGACCGCGCTCGCCGTCGCGCTCGCGCTCGCCACCCCACCGGCCGCTGCCGCGCCCACCGACTACCAGGCCGAGGACGCGCTGATCTCCCAAGGCCTGGTCGAGTCCAACCACGCCGGGTTCACCGGGCGGGGGTTCGTGAACTTCGACAACCTGGTCGGCAGCTACGTCGAGTGGACCGTCCAGTCCCCGGCCACCGGCCCGGCCGACGTCACCCTGCGCTACGCCAACGGTACGGCGGCCGCCCGGCCGCTCGACTTCACCGTGAACGGCGTCACCGGAGCGGTCGGGATCACCTTCCCCGGCACCGGTGCCTGGACCACCTGGCAGACCAAGACGGTCCGGCTGTCGCTGGTGGCCGGGAGCAACAAGATCCGCGCCCGCGCGACCACCGCCGACGGCGGCCCGAACGCCGACAAGCTGACGGTGAACCCGACCAGCGACGACACCCAGCCACCCGGTGCCCCGAGCAACTTGGGAGTCAGCAACATCAAGTCGAACGCGGCGACCTTCAGCTGGTCGGCGGCGAGCGACAACGTGGGCGTGGTCCGGTACGAGATCAACCGCGGCGGCAACGTGCTCAAGGTGGTCGACGCGAACACGCTCACCGCGACCGTCGACACGCTCACCTCCAACACGGCGTACGACATCTCGGTCGGGGCGTTCGATGCCGCGGGCAACGCTTCGCAGCAGAGCAACGTGGTCACGTTCACCACGCCGGTCAGCGGTGACACGCAGCCGCCGACCGTGCCGGGCAACCTGCGCTCGACCGGCGTCACGGCGAACAGCGTCTCGCTGGCGTGGAACGCGTCGACCGACAACAGCGGCAGCGTCGCCGGGTACGACGTGTACCAGGGCAGCACGCTGGTCTCGAGCACCGGCTCGCTGACCGCGACGGCGACCAACCTGACCGCCAACACGCAGTACACGTTCACGGTCAAGGCGCGCGACCCCGACGGTAACGCGTCCGGGCCGAGCAACGCGGTGACGGTCCGGACGAGCGGTGGTGGGACCGGCGGCATCCCGGAGTACGAGCGGGACATCGCGCGCGTCGACCTCGGCTGGAGCGTCGCGTTCCTGCCGGACGGGTCAGGCTCGGCACTGGTCACCGAACGGGATCGGTTCGAGCTGCTGCTGGTCTCGTCGACCGGGCAGAAAACCGTGCTGGGCAAGGTCCCTGGCGCTGTCACGACGACCGGTGAGGGTGGGTTGCTCGGCCTCGCGCTGTCGCCGAACTTCAGCACCGACCACTGGGTGTACCTCTACCACACGGCCGCGAACGACAACCGGATCGTGCGGATGAAGTACGAGAACGGCGTGCTGGCGACGACGTCCTCGCCGGTGCTGACCGGGCTGGCCAAGAACCGGTACCACAACGGCGGCCGGATCCGCTTCGGCCCCGACGGCAAGCTGTACGCCGCCGTCGGCGACGCGAAGAACTCCGGCAACTCGCAGAACCGCGGCTCGCTGAACGGCAAGATCCTGCGGATCAACCCCGACGGCACCCCGCCGACCGACAACCCGTTCTTCAGCACCGGCGGCAACGCCCGCTACGTGTGGGGCCTGGGCTTCCGCAACCCGCAGGGCCTCGCCTGGGACTCCCGCGGCCAGCTCTGGGCAGCCGAGTTCGGCGAGAACAGCCAGGACGAACTGAACCTCGTCCAGAAGGGCGGCAACTACGGCTGGCCCGCCTGCGAGGGAACGATCGGCGACTGCGGCGGCTACATCGCCCCGAAGCGCACCTGGTCGACGTCCCAGGCCGGCCCGAGCGGCGTCGAGATCGTCAACGACTGGATCTACGTCGCCGGCGTCACCGGCCGCCAGCTCTGGGTCACCCAGATCAACGCCGCCGGCAACGGCGTCGGCACCCCCCAAGCCCTCTTCTCCGGCCGCTGGGGCCGCCTGCGCAGCATCACCAAGACCCCCGACGGCGCCCTCTGGCTCACCTCGACGAACAACGACATGAACGGCGGCTCCCCGAACACCATCGACAACTACATCGTCCGCCTGAAGTTCCCGGGCTGATCCCCTGACAGCCAAGGGTCCTTCCGAACTGCCCTCGGAAGGACCCTTGGCTCCTGTTCAGTCGCTGGCCGGTGCGACCGTCGCGTCGAGGCGGCCGGAGGCTTTGAGGGAGGCGGCGACGAAGCCGGTCGCCTTGAGGGTCTCGATCTGGTCGGCGAGCCAGATGGTGGTGTCGGGGTGGCGCTTGGGGGTGGCGACGGCCTGGCGGATCTCCATGAAGCGGTCGGGGACGACGCGGGTGCCGGGGGTTCGGGCGACGAACTCCTCGACCGGCTTGCGGATGCCCGCGCCGGCGTCGAGCTGCTCGTCGCGGAAGACGTCGACGCCTTCGGAGCTGCGGATCAGCGTCGCGTGCCGCAGGGTCCGGGTGAGGAACAGGTCGTACGCCGAGCCCTCCTTGACGCCGATCCTGACGCCCGCGCGGTCGGCCTCGGCCGGGGTGGTGATCGGCGAGCCGTCGGGCACGGCGTACACGCCCTCGATGATCACGTACGGCGGCGTGAACGCGACCTGGTCGGCGCGGGCGGGCTCGATCGCCAGGAAGCCGACGTCGGCGCGGCCGTCGGTGAGCGCCTCGAAGGACTGCTTGGCGGCGGTGAAGCAGACGAACTCGACCGGGACCTCCAGCCGGCGCGCGAGCTCGCGGGCGATGTCGACGGTCACGCCGCCGGGCTGCTCGGGCGTGCCCTGTGCGAGCACCGGGTTGCCCAGGTTGATCGAGGCGCGCAGCACGCCGGTGGGAGCCAGGTCGTCACGTACGTCGATCGCCATGGTCGCGACTCTATCCCCGGCGTCCCCAAGCGGAAATCAACGGTGCGGTGGCGAGATCGAGCGTGCCGGAAGCAACATTCTGCAGATGCTCCTCGATCTCCTCCGAGGTCGCCAGCTCAGCCGCGATCAACCGGTCCCGGATCTGTTGCACCGTAGCGATTTCGAGCGTCGTACCAGCGGGTGAAGTGATCGGGAAATACGCATCGGCCTCGACCTGATGCAAACCCGCTTCGCGCAGCAACCGCGGCAACGTCCGCCCGAACGCCAGCTCCGCACCCCGCTCGGCCATCAACGTCCGAAACCCCCGCCGCAATCGATTCGCCAATTCCTGCGCGGGCCCGAATTCGTCCGGGCAGATCAGCGGCTGCAACGCCGGATCCGCGTCCTCCAGCACCAGCCACCCACCCGGCTTCAACGCCCCCACCATCGAAGCCAGCGCGGCCGCACGCTCCGGCACATGCGTCAGCACCAGCCGGGCGTGGATCAGATCGAACTCCCCCGGCGCGGCATCGGCTCCGACGTCGTGCCGCAGTACGTCGTACGCCGCACCGCCCGGCATCCACGCCGTATCGATGTCCGTGGCAACGACCCGCCCGGTCGCCCCGACCCGCTCCGCCAGCCACTCCGGTACGCCGGGCCCGCCGGCGCCGACCTCCCAGCAGCTCCACCCCGCGCTCACACCGGTCGCCGCGAGGTGCCGGAACGTCACCGGGTCGAACAGCTCCGACAGCGCCGCGAACCGGCGTCCGGCCTCGTCCTGCTGGTTGTCGAGCAGATATCCCTGGTCGCTCACCGGACCATCACAGCAGCGGGCACAAAAAAGCGGCAAGGAAATGTTTTCCTTGCCACAACCAATTTATAGCGCACAGGGGGACTTGCCGCAAGGCCCCGGGGAGGGCTCACAATCGTCGACCGAACCACAATTTCGGACGAAACGGAGCCCCATGTCTGTGGGAACGACCAGCGCCTTCGACCTCGCCGGCCACCCCGCCAAGGACGACCCGGAGCTGATCGCGCGCGACGAGCAGCACTTCGCGGCGATCGCCGCGAGCCTGGAGAAATCCGTCACCGACCTCACCCAGCGGCTGGAGGAGATCCGCAAGTCCCCCGGCGGCACCGGCCAGGAAGCTCTGGACCGCGACCTGGAGATCCACCGGCTGACCTCGCGGTTGCGGACGTTGCGCCGCTTCGGCCTCGATCTCTGCCTCGGCCACATGGTCGCCTCCGACGGCGAACCCGTGTACGTCGGCCGCCTGGGTCTGACCGACACCGACGGCCGCCGGCTGCTGATCGACTGGCGCTCCCCCGCGGCCGAGCCGTTCTTCGGCGCGACCCACGCGCAGCCGATGGATCTGGTCTTCCGCCGCCGCTACCGCTGGACCCGCGGCCGGATCAGCGACTACTGGGACGAGGTGTTCACCGCCGACGCCTTCACCGGGCACGCGGCGGCGCTCGACGACCAGTCGGCGTTCATCGCGAGCCTGGGCAGCAACCGCTCGGACCGGATGCGCGACGTGCTCGGCACCATCCAGTCCGACCAGGACGCGATCATCCGGGCCAGCTCGCGCGGCGCGCTCGTCGTCGACGGCGGGCCGGGCACCGGCAAGACCGTCGTGGCGCTGCACCGGTCGGCGTACCTGCTGTACTCCGATCCGCGGCTGGAGCAGCGGCGGGGCGGCGTACTGTTCATCGGCCCGCACCAGCCGTACCTGGCCTACGTCTCCGACGTGCTTCCGAGCCTCGGCGAGGAGGGCGTCCAGACCTGCACGCTCCGGGACTTGCTGCCCGAAGGTGCGGCCGCCGGTCCGGAAACCGATCCGGATGCCCTGCGGCTCAAGTCGACCGCTCAGATGGTCGGCGCGATTGAGCCGGCCGCCGCGCTCTACGAGGAGCCGCCGACCAAGCCGCTCGTCGTCGAGACCGAGTGGGCGGACCTCTACCTCAGCGTCGCCGACTGGGCCGAGGCGTTCGGCTCGGTCGACGCCGGTACGCCGCACAACGAGGGCCGCGACCAGGCCTGGGACGAGCTGCTGACGATCCTGCTGGACAAGCTCGATGAGGACGACGAGGAGATCTCGCTCGACCAGGTACGCCGGGCGCTGCAGCGCAACGAGACGCTGCGCGACACGTTCGACCGGGCCTGGCCGCTGATCGAGCCGACCGACCTGGTCGCCGACCTGTGGTCGGTCCCGGCGTACCTGCGCCGTTGCGCGCCCTGGCTGGAGCCCGACGAGGTGAAGCTGCTGCAGCGCGACGACCCGTACGCGTGGACGGTGGCCGACCTGCCGCTGCTCGACGCGGCCCGGCAGCGGCTCGGCGACCCCGAGTCGTCGCGGCGGAAGCGCCGCCAGCGTGCGGTCGCCGCGGCGGAGCGCGAGCGGATGTCCGAGGTGATCGACCGGCTCCGCCAGGCCGACGACGGCGAAGGACTCGTCCAGAGCCTGGTCCACGGCGATCTCCAGGAGGCGCTGATCGACGAGGGCGCGCTGCCGACGCCGGACCCCGACGAGCTGGCCGGGCCGTTCGCGCACATCGTCGTCGACGAGGCGCAGGAACTGACCGACGCCGAGTGGCAGATGCTGCTGCTGCGCAACCCGTCGCGCAGCTTCACGATCGTCGGCGACCGGGCGCAGGCCCGGCACGGGTTCACCGAGTCGTGGGAGGAGCGGCTGCGGCGCGTCGGCCTCGACCGGGTCGAGCTGGCCGGGCTCACGGTGAACTACCGGACACCGTCGGAGATCATGACCGAGGCCGAGCCGGTGATCCGCGCGGTGCTGCCGGACGCGAACGTGCCGACCTCGATCCGCGACAGCGGGCTGCCGGTCGTGCACGGGAGCATCGACTCCCTGGACACGGTGATCGCCGACTGGACCGCGCAGCATCCCGACTCCACGGCCTGCGTGATCGGCGACCCGTCGTACGAGGGGACCGCCCGTTCGCTGACGCCGGTGCTGGCCAAGGGCCTCGAGTTCGACCTCGTCGTCCTGGTGAATCCGGAGGCTTTCGGGGCGGGGGTCGAGGGTGCCGTCGACCGGTACGTCGCGATGACGCGGGCGACCCAGCAGCTCGTCGTCCTGACCGGGTGAAACTTTTCTCGGGCATGCTGTCGATCGGTGCGTGCACCGTTCGACCTGTGGGTGGCGAGGGGCCCCCTCGCACCACCTGAGAGGAAGACTGACGATGACCAAGTACATGCTGATCATGCGGCCGACCGACGAGAACTACGCGCTGTTCGCCGATCTCGACTTCAACGAGATCGTGTCGACGATCGGGAAGTACAACGACGAGCTGATCCGGGCCGGCGTGCTGCTGGCCGCCGAAGGCCTCGACCCCGAGGAGAGCGTGGTCGTCGACTTCACCGGTGAGACGCCGGTCGTCTCCGACGGCCCGTACGGCGAGACGAAGGAGCTGTTCACCGGCTACTACATCCTGGAGGTCTCCTCGCAGCAGGAGGCGGTCGAGTGGGCCCGGCGGATGCCGTACACGCAGCACTCGAAGATCGAGGTCCGCCGGGTGACCCGGATCGACGAGCTGCCGCAGGACAACCCGTGGATCCAGAGCGAGCGCAAGTGGCGCGAGTCGACCGGGCAGCTGTGAGGCTGTCCCCCACGACACGGGCCCGGCACGAACCTCGGCCTGCCGAGGCTCGGCATGATCGGCCTGCCGAGGCTCGGCATGAGGATCGGCCTGCCGAGGCTCGGCATGAGGGTCGGTACGACCGGGGCCGGGCGTGAGTGAGGCCCGGCGCGTCGTCGAGGCGGTCTGGCGGAGCGAGTCCGCGCGCATCGTCGGCGCGCTCGCCCGCTACACCCACGACTTCGCGCTCGCCGAGGACGTCGCCCAGGAGGCCCTCGCCGAGGCGCTGGTCAGCTGGTCGACCAGCGGCATCCCGGACAAGCCCGCGAACTGGCTGACCGCCGTCGGCCGCCGGCGCGCGATCGACGCGTTCCGGCGGCGGGCGGGCGCCGACGAGCGGTACGCCGTACTGGCCCGCGATCTCGACGACACGACGCCCGGCGCCGACGTCCTGTTCGACCCGGACGCGATCGACGACGACATGCTCGCGCTGATCTTCACCTCCTGCCACCCGATCCTGGCCAAGGAGTCGCGGGTCGCGCTCACCCTGCGCGTCGTCGGCGGTCTGACCACCGACGAGATCGCGAAGTCGCTGCTCGTCCCGGTCCCGACCGTGCAGGCCCGGATCACCCGCGCGAAGAAGTCGATCGCCGCGGCGCAGATCCCGTTCGCCGTACCGGAACCCGCCGAGCGCCCGGCGCGGCTCAGCTCGGTGCTGAACGTGGTCTACCTGATCTTCACCGAGGGCTCGTCGGCCTCGCACGGCGACTCCCTGATCCGCACCGATCTCGCGCAGGAGGCGTTGCGGCTCGCCCGCAGCATCGCCCGCCTGACGCCCGAGCACGAAGCGCAGAGCCTGCTCGCGCTGATGGAGCTGACCGCCGCGCGCTTCCCGGCCCGCGTCGACGCCGACGGCCGCCCGGTCCTGCTCGAGGACCAGGACCGCCACCTCTGGGACCAGTCCGCGATCCGCCGCGGCCGCGCTGCTTTGGCGAAGGCCGTCGCCGTCGGCCGCGGCCTCGGGTACTACGGCCTCCAGGCCGCGATCGCCGAGTGCCACGCCACCGCCGTCTCGGTCGACGAGACCAACTGGCCGCGCATCGTCGCCCTGTACGAGGGGCTGCGCCAGCTCGCGCCGTCCCCGGTCGTCGACCTCAACCACGCCGCCGCGGTCGGCATGTCGTCCGGCCCGGCCGCCGGGCTGGCGCTGGTCGACGACCTCGCGGACGGCGTACTGGGCAAGTCGCACCTCCTGTACGCCGTACGCGCCGGTCTGCTGGCGCGTCTCGACCGCCCTGCGGACGCCCGCGACGCCTATCTTCACGCGGCGGAGCACTGCACGAACGAGGCCGAACGTGCCACCTTGGAACAACTCGCCGCAGAACAGGAGACCTCAGGTGCCTGACGAAACCGTGCCCGCCCTGCTGACCGAGCTGGCCGCGCTCGAGGACCCGAAGATCCGCGCGGTGAACGAGAGCACGGCGACGACCACGGCGTGAAGTCGCCCGAGGGCCCTATCCGACGCCCCCGAACTGCACCTCGCCGTACGCCCCGGCCTGGATCAACGAGATGGTCCGGCGGCAGGAAGCTCAGTAGTCACCTGTAAGCCGAGATGGTCCGAGACGTACTCCGGGCCGCTGCTCGCGAACATCAGCTTCTTGGTCCGGACGCTGATCGACGGGCTGACCAGGACGAAGTCGATGCAGTGCGCCGGCCGGCCCGCGGGCAGGAACTCGGCGTGGAAGGTCGGCGGGCAGTCGCCTTGGAACGCGTCGCGCAGCCCGGTCCGCCGCAGCAGGTCGGCGTGCAGCGTGCTCGACGACGGGAGGTTGAAGTCGCCGCAGACGATCGCCGGATCTCCGCCCACGATCGTCGCGAGCGCGTTGAACTGGGCGGCCTGCAGCGGGCGGAAGCGGTTCTGCTCCGACCAGTCGCCGTCGGTGTTGGCGGCCGGATGAGTCGTGTAGACCCGGCATCCGGCGACCTGGACGCCGAGCACCCCGCAGTGCAGCGCGTTCACCCGTGCTCGCAGGGGAATCGTTCCTCTCGACCATCCCGGCAACCGCCGGTACGTCGTACTGCTGATCGGCAGTCGTGAGAAGACGACCAACCCACCGGCCGGTCCGGAGAACGAGCGGCGGTAGGCGGCGTACGGGAACGACCGCAGCCCCTGCCGGAGCAGGGTGAGCAGCCGGTAGGTGTAGACCTCCTGCAGGCAGACCACGTCCGCGTCGCCCGAGTCGAACTCGGCGGCGATCGCCGCGAACCGCTCCTCGATCCTGGTCCCGGGCAGCGGCAGGCCACGGGTGTTGAGCGTCGCGAGGGTCAGCATGTCAGCAGCCACCCTAGCCGTGTCAGTCCGGTGTCAGGGCGGTGTCCGGTGCTCGCCGGAAGCTTCTCGCATGACAAGCACAGCGATTGCGGTTTCCGGGTTGCGGAAGGCGTTCAAGGACAAGGTCGTGCTGGACGGCATCGACCTGGAGGTGCCGGCCGGGACGATCTTCTCCCTGCTCGGCCCGAACGGCGCGGGCAAGACGACGACGGTGCACCTGCTGACGACGCTGATGCAGGCCGACGGCGGCACGGCGACGGTCGCCGGGTACGACGTCGCCACCGACGCCCGGGCGGTCCGGGCCGCGATCGGCGTCACCGGGCAGTTCGCTGCGGTCGACGAGCTGCTGACCGGCGAGGAGAACCTGCAGCTGATGGTCGACCTGACCCGCTCGGCCGACGCCTCGATGGTCGCGGCGCTGCTGGAGCGGTTCGAGCTGACCGAGTCCGCGCGCAAGCCGGCGTCGACGTACTCGGGTGGGATGCGGCGCAAGCTCGACCTGGCGATGACGCTGGTCGGGAACCCGCGGATCATCTTCCTCGACGAGCCGACCACCGGGCTGGACCCGCGGTCGCGGCGGACGATGTGGACGATCATCCGCGAGCTGGTCGCCGACGGCGTCACGGTGTTCCTCACCACGCAGTACCTGGAGGAGGCCGACCAGCTGGCCGACCGGATCGCGGTCCTCGACCAGGGCCGGATCGTTGCCCAGGGCACCCCTGACGAGCTGAAGCGGCAGCTCCCCGGGACGCACGTCCGGCTCCGCTTCGGCACCGTCGCCGAGCTGGAGTCGGCCGCGGGCCTCTTCCCCGACGCGACCCGCGACGACGAGACGCTCACGCTGCGGGTGCCCAGCGACGGCGGCACCAAGTCGTTGCGCGGGGTGCTCGACCGGCTCGACGAGTACGCGCTCAGCGCCGAGGAGTTCTCGGTGCACACCCCCGACCTCGACGACGTTTTCCTCGCCCTGACCGGCCACACCACGGAGGTAGTCGCATCATGAGCACCAAGTCCCCCGCGCTGGTGATGCTGCGCCGCGACTTCCGGCACATCGCCCGCAACCCGACCACCGTCTTCAACGCCGTCCTGATGCCGGTCGTGATGCTGTTCATGTTCGTCTACGTGCTCGGTGACGCGTTCAGCGTCGGCGTCGACTACATCAACTACGCGACGCCGGGCATGATGCTGCTGGCGATCTGCTACGGCCTCGGCGGCACCGCCGTCGCGGTGAACTCCGACATGACCAAGGGCATCATCAACCGGTTCAAGGTGATGGACGTGCCGCGCGACGCCGTCCTGACCGGCAAGGTCGTGGCCAGCGTGCTGACCAACGTGATCGCGATCGTCGCCCTGGTCGGCGTCGCGTTCGCGCTCGGGTTCCGCCCGGCCGCGAGCTTCGTGGACTGGCTCGGGGTGATCGGCCTGATCCTGCTGCTCGGGTTCGCGACCGGCTGGCTGACGGTCGCGCTCGGCCTGGCCTCGAAGTCGCCGGAGACGGCCGCGTTCGCCGCCGTACCGCTGATCATGCTGCCGTTCTTCAGCAGCGCGATCGTGCCGGCCGACAAGATGGGGCCGGGGATCAAGCAGTTCGCGCAGTACCAGCCGTTCACGCCGATCATCGAGACGCTGCGCGGGCTGCTGAACGGCAACCCGCAGACCGGTGACGCGCTGACCGCCGTCGCCTGGTGCGTCGGGATCGCCCTGGTCGGCTACCTGTGGGCGTCGGCCACCTTCAAGAAGCGAGCGTGATCGCGACCAGCTGATCCCAGCTGGTCTCCCGGCCCTCCTGAGCCGCCTCGGCGTACCGACCGTCGCCGAGGCGGCTTCGCGCTGCCTGCTCGATCCTCGCCTCGTCGGGCAGCGACCGGTCCGGCAGACCCCGTACGGCGGTACTTGCCGCCAGCAACCGTACGGCGAGGTAGTGCTGGCCACGGCGCAGCGCGAGGTCGGCCAGGCCGACGAGGACGGTCGCGATCACGGGGGCGTGGCCGGAGGCGGTCGCCGCTTGGCAAGCCTTCGCGAAGTGCTGTTGGGCCTCGCCGAGGTCGTCGGCGAGGTAGCCGAGCAGGGTCTCGGTGGTCGCGCTGACGTGGGGCTGCTCGGCCTCGTCGCCGAGCAGTTGGCCGACGTACCGGACCTGGCGGTGCGCCTCGTCGGCGTCGCCGGCCCAGCGCGCCAGCTCGGCCTTCGAGAGCGCGAGCATCGCCAGCGATCCGGGCCAGTTCACCCGATCGGCGAACCGCTGGGCCTCGGCCATCGCGGTCTCGGCGGCCTCCGACCGGCCGAGCAGCCAGTACAGCTGCGCCTGGCGCGAGCGCATCCGGATCGCGTCGTCGACGGACCCGAGCTCGGTGACGACGGCAACCGCCTCGTCGTAGTACTCACAGGCCCGGGCGAACTCGCCGCGAACAGCGATCCGCTCGGCCAGCTCGGTGATCGCGAACGACGTCCCGAACCGCTCGCCGATCGCCCGGAACTCGGTGACCGCCAGCTCGAGCTGCGCGTCGGCCTCGAACCCGCCCTGGCCGAGCACGATCCGCATCTTGCCGAGCTGCAGCCGGCCCATCGCGCGCACCCACGGGTCAGCGCTGCCGAGCATCGGCTCCCACGCGGACAGGATGTCGCCGGGTGCCCTGAGCATGTGCTCGAGCGGCGCGATCAGCGCGAGCACCGGATCGACGAGCGCGGTGCGCTGACTGATCTCGTACGCGTCGTGGATCCACTCCTCGGCGTGGTGCTCGTCGCCGGGGCCCGTGTTGAGGAAGGTGACGACCAGGACGTAGACCATCGCGCGGGTCTCGTCTGCGACCTCACCGGGCGTCCTGGTCGCGGCCATCACGAGTTCGTTGCCCTCGGCCTTGTTGCCGCTGAGCCACCAGTACAGCCCGGCCGCGGCGGCGAGTCGCATCGCTTGCTGGGCTTCCTGGGCGGCGATCGCGCCGCGCATCGCCGCGCTGAGGTTGTCGTGATCGGCCGCGAGGGTGGCAAGCCACTCCAGCTGCTCTCTGCGACGCAGGTACGGCGCGGCCTGCTCGGCGAGGTCGATGAAGTAGCTGAGGTGGGCGTGCCGGGCTTTCGTGTCTTCGCCCGCCTCGGCGAGGCGCTGCGCGCCGTACTCCTTGATTGTCCCGAGCAACCGGTACTTGTCGCTGTCGGCAACGACCAGCGACTTCTCGGTGAGGGCCGTGAGCAACTCCTCGACCTGCCAGGGCTCGACGGTGCTCGCCCGCTCGGTCGCCTCGACGCTTGCGTCGTCGGCATTTGCCCGGTCGGTCGCCTCGACGTTGGCCTCGTCGGCGCACACTCGCTCGGCGGCCTCCAGACTCGCGCCGCCGGAGAACACCGCGAGCCTCCGCAGGACCTTCCGCTCTTCCTGGCTGAGCAACTCCCAGCTCCAGTCGATCACCGCCCTCAGCGTGCGCTGCCGCGGCAGCGCCGTACGACTCCCGCCGGTGAGCAACCGCAAGATGTCATCCAGCCGGTCCGCGAGCTGGTCGAGCGTCATCGTCCGCAACCGCGCCGCCGCCAGCTCGATCGCGAGCGGCATCCCGTCGAGCGCCCGGCAGACCCGAGCCATCGTCTGCGGATCGTCCAGCTCCTTGCCCACGGCACCTGCTCGGTCCCGCAACAGCTGAACAGCAGCCGAGCCCTCAATCGTCTGCGCGTCCGCGTCGTCGGCCGGCAGCGCCAACGGCAACACCCGCCACAGCGCCTCCCCGGTGATCCCGAGCGCTTCGCGACTGGTCGCAATGATCCGCAGCCGGTGGCACTCGCCCAGCACGCGGTGTGCGAACGCGGCGGCCGACTCGATCACGTGCTCGCAGTTGTCGAGAATCAGCAGCGCCTCCCGGTCGCGAAAGGCGTTCACGAACCGCTCGGTCGGTTCAAGCTCGGAGGGCTCGTTGAGCAGCCCGTCGCGCAGCTTGAGCGCGGTCAGCGTTGCCTGAGCAACATCGCTGTCGATGCCAACGGGCGCCAGCTCAACCATCCACACACCGTCAGGAAACTGTTCAACCAACGACCGAGCAGTTTCGCTGGCCAGTCTCGTCTTCCCCGCACCGCCTGGCCCCACGAGCGTGGTCAGCCTGTGCGCGGTGGTCAGCTCCCGGACCTTCTCAACGTCGTCTTCCTTCCCGACGTAACTACTCAACTCCGCCCGAAGATTCGTCCTCCGCTCCTCCGGCGCCCGCCCAACCTCCCCCCGCAGCAACGCCACATGCACCGCCGACAACTCCGCCGAAGGATCCACCCCGAGCTCATCGCCCAGCGCCTGCCGAGTCCGCTCGAACACCTGCAACGCCTCAGCGTTCCGCCCAGCCGCCGCCAGCGCCCGCATCAACGCCGCCACGAACCGCTCCCGCACCGGATGCAGCGCCACCAGATCACTCAGCTCAGTAACCAGCCCAGCCCCCCGCCCGAGCCGCACCTCCGCGTCGTACCACTCCTCCAACGCCCCCAGCCGAAGCCCTTCCAGCCTCACAACCGCAGCGTCGTACGCCGAACTCTCCTGCAACCCCACGTCCTGCATCGCCGCCCCACGCCACAGCCCGAGCGCCTCCTGCAACACCCCGAGGTCACCGCTCTGCCGCGCCCGAGCCACCAGTCCCTCGAACGCCACGGCATCCACATCGTCCGGAGCAACCCGCAGCCGATACCCCTCCGGATGCCCCTCGACCACGCCCTCCGGCAACACCTTCCGCAACCGCGAAACCAACCGCTGCAACGCGTTCCCCGCCTCAGCCGGCGGATTCTCTCCCCACACCCAGTCGACCAGCACCCCCTTCGGCACCACCTGCCCCGGCCGCAACGCGAGCGCGATCAACACCCCCCGCAACCGAGCCCCCGGCACGTCGGCGACCTCACCCGCGACCCGCACCTCGAACGGCCCCAGCATCCCGATCTGCACCCGCTGATCTTGTCACGCACGAGTGCCGAGCTTGACCGCCACCAGCGACAGAATCACCATCGCCGAAATCACCCCCGCCGCCAGCACCGCAGACGCCGCAGGCACCCCAACCATCGACGCAACATCCGCCACCACCACCGCGGCAGCCCCACCCCGCGCCGTCCAGGCCCACCCCCGCTCACCCCGCCGAGCAAAGAACCGCCCCAGCACAATCAGCACCGCCGTCAACGCCACAAACGCAACCGTCCCCGCGAGCAGATGCGCAATCGCATGCCAACTGATCGAAGCCGGCGCCCCCACCGGCGTCCCCGCCGGAAACCCGTCCCCCGCATCGAGCACGAACACCCCCGCGAGCACATACCCCACGCCGTACACCGTCACCCAGCGCGCCGCCCACTTGCCCGGCACTACTTGTTTGATCGCCCGCGCCCCGACGATCGCCAAGACCCCAGCGACCACGAAGTTGGCGATCTGCACCCACCCGACCGCCCCCGCCGACAACATGCTCAACGGATGCCGCGTCAGATCAAACCCTTCCCGCGTCGCCGCCTGCCCCAACGCGACAACAGCCCACAACGGCCCCGCCACCGCAAGCGCGGTGAGCTTGGAGTCCGTGATCGTTGCAGTAGACATCGTTCATCCCTTCGCCGTACGACGGCCCCCTTGACCGCCCGCACCAGAAGGTCGAACAACCACCCCTCGAATCGACACCTTTCGCGCCCTCTTCAAGGCATGCTGCTCAAGTGACCCCCGATTCGCAGCGACAACCGATGCTGGGCCTCCTGCTCACCATCGACGCGCTCCTGATCGCCCTCCACCTGCTCGCAGCGCCCGACGTACCGGCCCTCAACATCTCCCGCGACTACAGCGTCCCCGAGTTCGTCACGTACCTGAAACTCCTAGCCACAGTCCTCTTCCTCCTCCGCGCCCACCGACACGCCTGGGCCGTCGTCTTCACCTACCTCCTCCTAGACGACGTCCTCCGCCTCCACGAGTTCTTCGGCGAAGGCCTGATCCGCCTCATCGACGACCCCAACCGCCACCTCCTCCACGGCCTCCGCACCGAAGACCTAGGCGAACTGGCAATCCTCCTAGCCGCCGCAGTCCCCCTCCTGGCCCTCCTCATCACCAGCTACCACCGAGGCTCCCCACCAACCCGCCGTACCGACCGAAAACTCGCCCTCCTCCTACTCACCTGGGCCTTCTTCTCCATCGGCATCGACCTGCTGGCCGCCACTTTCTCCACCGCGTCCCTGCCCTTGATCGAGGACGCCGGCGAACTCGTGACGCTCACCTTCATCACGACGTACACCGTTTCCTTGGCGCGGCGCGGCCACGGTCCAGAAGTTCGCCGCTGATGGTCGAGGCGAGGAGACTACCGAAATGACATCTGGACACGACCTGGTCGACTTCGTCCGCCAAGCAGCAGAGGAGATGACCTCGGAGTACCAGCGAATCTATGTCCGAGCCCGCGAGGATCCGGGCACAGCAGGAGACCAGGGCGAGGAGAACTGGGCCGAGCTCCTCCGGAGATGGTTGCCCTCGACCCACCACGTTGTGACGAAAGGGAGGATCCTGGCATCCGACGGTCAGACGAGTCCGCAGGTCGACGTTCTGGTCCTGAGCCCCTCCTACCCCCGCGGGCTGATCAACAAGAAGCTGTACCTTGCCGCCGGAGTCCTGGCAGCCTTTGAATGCAAAACCACGTTACGGCCGCCCCACATCCGCAAGGCGGTGGCAACGGCTGCCGCGATCGCCCAGCTCGGGCGCCCCGACAACTCGGTCAACGGCCGCATCGCATTCGGCCTCTTGGCCCACTCAGCTCAAGTCCCAGCCAAGAAGAGCCCTGCAACCGAGACCATCGGCCGACTGCTACGCACCGCGGATCAAGATCTCGTCCAGGACCCGTGGGAGTGCCTCGACTTCCTGTGCGTCGCCGACCTGGGCACCTGGAACATGACTCAAGCCCGCATGTACTTCGACGACCTCTATCCCCCACACATCCTCGGCGGGTACATGGGACCGGACCCGTCGGAAGAGACCCCGGAGCCGGTCGGCCGGTTCCTCACTTGTCTGCTGCAAACCCTCGCCGGCGACGACCCCTGGCTGCGACCGTTCGCTGCCTACTTCGCATCCGTCGGCCTGTACGGCGTAAGCCAAGGCAAAGCCCGGAGATGGACCCTCGACGGTCAGCCTCTCGCCGACCATCCCCTGATCGCCCAGGAGTGATCCGTCCAAGCGGGTCAGACAAGAGATCAAACGGAGCAGAGCGTGCAACCTCCGCTGGGGCTGGTGCGTCCCAGGTCCGACCGTCCCCTGTGTCGACCCGGCACCGACAGACAGAGATCTGCAGTACCGACAACCAGCGACACCACGTCCCGTGATCAAGTAGGTATCTGATGGGTCCTCTGACGACGCGTGAAGCAGCTTTGGTGATCTGGATAGCGGTGCTACTCATCGGGGCTCTCGTTGCATCATCGAGCGCACGGTCGACCGTCCGCACCCTCCTGCGACAAGTTTTCACATCCGTACTGGTTTTCTTCTTCGGGTCATTCATCGCCTGGGTTGCGCTAGCAGTCTACGTTGCGAGCAAACTCGGATTCTGGAACCCGGGAATGCTTAAAGATGCAATCTTTTGGCTCGTGTTCTCTGGCTTCGGCATCTGCCTCTCGGCATCGAACGTAGCAAAAGAAGAGCACTTCTTCCGCAATTCTGCACTCGGCGCAATTGGCATAACAGCATTCATGGAATTCTGGTTGAACGAGGTCTACACGTTCCCTTTTTGGATCGAGATGACACTCGTACCGATTGGGGCCCTGTTCGCTGGGCTGAGCGTGACGACGAAGGGCAAGCCCGGCCACAAAACATTCGAGAGAATTCTCGTGCTGCAAGGGATCGCGTTGCTGTTCTTCACGATCCTGGGAATCGTTCGACGATGGGATCAGATCCCATGGCGCGACGTGGCGCAGGTCTTCGCGTTCTCGATCTGGATGCCACTCGCCGTTCTGCCCATCGTCTACGCTCTGGCGTACTGGCTGACCTACGGACAACTCTGGCCCCTCATGAAGGCGCGCGGCGACAATCGGAAGCTGAAGCTCTCGTCAAGGACAGCCATCATGCTGACCATGGGCGGCAACCTGCGCATGGTCGATGCGCTCACCCGGAAAGCCAACGTAACCCGGGAACTCCTCTACACGGATACGTACGCCGATGCGCGAGCGATCGCCTGCGATTTCAGAACCCGATGGATTCACGCACAAGACGATGCCGATATTCAGAACGCGCGACTGGAACGGTACGCCGGAGTGCAGGGCACCCGAGAGGACGGCACCAGACTTGATCGCCGCGAGTTCACAGCGACACGCGACGCCCTGTTCCGCCTGCACAGCGCCCAGATGGGTTGGCACAACAAAGACTCTCGCTACCGATCGGATCTGCTGGACCTCTTCGAGGCTTTCAAAGGCCTTCCGGTCCCGCACAACGTTCGAATGGTCGTTCGCAGCGACGGTCAAGCCTGGTACACATGGAGAGAGACGATCACGGGGTTCGTCTTCGGCATCGGCGCTGCTGGCCCGCCTCCGAACCGCTCGTACTACGCCGGAGATCGGCCCCCAACCGGATTCCCTGGCGAAAGCGATTCCTGGACCGACGATCTCACCGAGCCAACACCCCTGGAGTGGCGCGCTACCGACTGAGAATGGCGCTCATGTGCGAACCGTGGCCAGCCCGCCCAGCTCACCCCGACATCTGCCGCCCAAGCTCACGTGTGCACCGCGCGGGCGCCGGCCAATCACCTTCATCCTGATCACGACCTACGCCTACTCGCTGCCCACCAGCTCGGACAACGCAAAAGGCCGGTCACCTGGGTGACCGGCCTTGCTGTGTGTGGAGCTTAGGGGATTCGAACCCCTGACCTCTTCCATGCCATGGAAGCGCGCTACCAACTGCGCCAAAGCCCCGCGTCCTTGCGACTCGGAAAGCTTAGCGGATGAGGGGCCTGGAAGAAAAATCGGTTCCGGGCGGGGGCCTGGGTGATGAGGAACACGGGCTGTGATGGTGAGTCACAGTTGCGGCGAGGGCGGATCTGCACCACTCACCAAGTCCGCCTTGGGCATCGATCGTCGGCGGGTCGTCCGCGAACGGGTCGGGTTGGTGAGTGGTGCAGATCCGCCAGTCCGCCAGGTCCGGCCATTGGGTTGCGCGGAAGGTCAACTCGTCGCCGCCATGATTCGCCAGCGACCAGTTGGTGCAGCCATCCGTCCTCCTCGAGGTTGGTCGGCGTACAGGCTGGTCGGCGTACAGGCTGGTCGGCGTACAGGCTGGTCGGCGTACAGGCTGGTCGGCGTACAGGCTGGTCGGCGTACAGGCTGGTCGGCGTACAGGCTGGTCGGCGTACAGGCTGGTCGGCGTACAGGCT